>CAVTVI010000012.1:0-58985 GCA_963738175.1 uncultured Verrucomicrobiae bacterium | reverse complement strand
GTGGCCTAACGAAAAAAGCTGAGCCACCGCCGACCTGCGGCGTGAACCGCGACAGCGGAACTGACAGCGCCAACGGCGGTTGGCTCCGGCGACTTGTTAGGCAGCATAAATATAAATGTCATCTGCCATAGTTTGCTGGAAGCTCATGCCCTGAAACTGAACATTTAGGATAACCGTCAAGCCGCCCAAGTGTGTAAGTTCCGCCGTCTGGACAAACCGGGATGCTGCCCGATGGCAAATACCGCCGAACCTCATCCCAAGTCGGCGTGTCTTGCGAGGTCTTGTGATGCTGTAGCCCCCACTCTTGCTCTGCCGCAAAAAGCATCCGCAAGTTGGCGATGCACTGGTCGCGGTCAACAGTGGCGGTAGCTGCATGGTGCTTAGTCGCGCAACCGGTGAAGACAAGCGCAACGGCGCAAGCCAATAATAGACTGCTGATTTGTTTTTTCATGGTGTGTGTTTGTTGTGGTATGTGATGCTGCCTAACGAAAAAAGCTGAGCCACCGCCGACTCGCGGCGTGAACCGCGACAGCGGAACTGACAGCGCCAACGGCGGTTGGCTCCGGCGACTTGTTAGGCGCACGTCTCATGTCGAACATAATGTGTGGTGAAAATCAGCAGCCAATACATCGCCAGCAACTCTCGCGTCACAAACAACGCTGAAAACAAAATACCAAAAAAGGCAGCGGCCAAAAGAAACATCGCAAACGCGAATACATCGCTGCTGCCCACAGTATCTGGAGTGTCCAAATGAACCAAGACGGCAAAGCTCGGAACAAATGCACAAATCGCTATGAATACGGATGCGACGGCGAAAATAGCGCAAAACGGAATCATAAATCCGTGAACACGCCGACAGAGCTGCAAATACCGAAGTCTCGCGGGCACAGGCAGGCGTGCGGTCTTCTTGAGGATATGCAATCTTAAAATCATCTGGGCTATTCGTGAAAGCATATGCTAGTGCGCCTAACAGGTATTGTATTGAAATTTTGCGGCCTATTCTGACCGCAGGTTGGGAAGAGATTATCATTGCAATCGCCCTATGTCCAGCTTATTAAGATGGAATGAATGCCGCTGCATATCCCGTTCAAACGCCGAAGGCGCCCTTGGAACGGTTTAGCCCCAATCCAAAGCTCAAATTCATGGAGCAATGTCGGGAAGTTATGCGGTTCCGGCGGCTGGCGTTGCGTTCGGAAGAAGCGTATCTGGATTGGATCAAGCGGTTCATTTTCTTCCATGACAAACGCCATCCCAAAGACATGGGCGAGCCGGAGGTGCGGGCGTTTTTGACGCATCTGGCGGTGCAGCGCCGGGTGTCGGCGGGAACCCAGAATCACGCCTTGAATGCGCTGGTGTTTCTTTACCGGCATGTGATCGGGCGGGATTTTGAATTGCTGGCAGGCGTGGAGCGGGCGAGGCGGATGCACCGGGTGCCAGTGGTTTTAAGCAAGGTGGAAGTGTCGCGGCTGCTGAAAGCGTTGCCGGACAAATATCGGCTGTTCTTTCAATTCGTGTATGGAACGGGTCTGCGGTTGATGGAAGCGTTGCGGCTGCGGGTCAAGGATGTGGATTTTGAACGCGGACAAATCATCGTGCGGGGCGGCAAGGGGGACAAAGACCGGGTGACGATGTTGCCGGAGTCTTTGCGGAGCGCCCTGCAGCAGCATTTGGAGCGGGTGCGATTGTTGCACAAAAAGGATTTAGCCGAGGGTTTGGGTGCGGTGTCGCTGCCGGGGGCGTTGCAGGTGAAATATCCAAAAGCGGAACGGGAATGGATATGGCAGTGGTTTTGGCCGGGGGCAACGATTTCAGTTGATCCGGCGGACGGCCAGCGCAAGCGCTATCATTTGCACGAGACGAGCATCCAGCGCGTGATGCAGACAGCGGTGAAACTTGCGGGGCTGACCAAACCGGCAACGTGCCACACGTTGAGGCATTCTTTCGCGACGCATCTGCTGGAAAATGGCTATGACATCCGCACCGTGCAGGATTTGCTCGGCCATCGGAATGTGGCCACCACGCAGATTTACACGCACGTCATGCAAAAGCCGGGGCTGGGGGTCAGGAGTCCGCTGGATGGATGACAGTGATTTCACCAGCCTTTGGGAGCCGATCTAAAACGAAAAGTTGCCGAGTTCTCCGATTTCGGCGATGATTTTCGCATGAGTGTTGCCGAATTGCCCATCCAGATTGATCGCAAGCAGGTTGCGCGCTTCTGCCGTGAACGCGGCATTCGCAAGTTGAGCCTGTTCGGTTCGGTATTGCATCAGGATTTCGATCCGCAGCGCAGCGACGTGGACGTGCTGGCGGAATTTGAACCGGGCGTGCTGAAAAAGGTCGGCTTCCAATACTTCGGTTATGGTGAGGAACTCGCGGCCATCATCGGGCGCAAGGTGGATTTTTGTTCACGGCTGCACCCGCTGATTTTTAGCCGCGTCAAGGACGAGCTGTTTCCCGTTTATGAGCGCGCATGACGCAGATTTGACCCTGCGGCAAATTGTCGAGGTTTGCGACAAGGCCGTTGAGTTGCGAAACGCGACGACGTGGGAGGAATTTCGCGGGGACTGGCGCAAGCAGATGTTGGGTGAGCGTTTGGTGGAAGTCCTGGGTGAAGCCGTGAAACGCCTGCCCGATGATTTCCGCGACCGGCATCGGAACCTGCCTTGGAAAAAGATTGCCGGCACGCGGGATTATATCGCGCACGGCTATGACAGCGTGGACTATGAAGTGATTTGGGGCGTGCTTGATGTTGAGGCGGGTAAATTGAAAACATCTGTGCTGGCAATTCTCGCCAAGGAATTTCCCGACCAGCCCGCGCGATAAAATCGCTTGGTCGCTCAATTGTTTGTGTTTGGCGGATGCACCACCAGCGCTTCTAAAACAGCGATGGCTTCTTGAATTTCTTTGTTCCGAACACGCGCCAGGAATGTGGGCATACCCTGGTTCAAATTCAAATCCGCCGCCTTGCGTGAGGGGAATACCACGCCTTCTAAATATTCGCCGATGATTCGCTTCTGCAAACGATACGCCCAGCGCGGGCCGAAAAACTTTTTCATCTGCTCAATGCCGGTCAAACCATGCCGTCCGGCAAACACCGCTGTCTTGTGCCGCCACAGCCAGCCATTATCCGTGTTCCAAGAAAACCGGCAGCATGCCCGCCGCGTCCCCGGCTTGTAACCGATGAATCGCACCACCCGCGCACCCTTGTCTTCCGGCAGCCGTTGCGTAACGTGCTTGGAAATATATTTACCGACATAACGCGCAATTCCTTCCGCGTTGGATTTCACAGGCATCAATTCGTGACGGCCAAAGCGATATTTTGGACACGTTTTAAGCCAAAATGCCCACTCCGCTCGCAAGGCGGAATTGGCCGAACGGTAATCCTTGCGCTTAAAAGCGGCAAAATCCGCACCCGTCAGGATGTCTTTGTCCAACACCACGACCAGATGAAAATGAATGCGTCCCGAAGCGTGCCGTTCCCAAACGCCAATGGCGCGTTGATAACGCTTCACAATGACATGGGCGCGGAGAGAGCGGAACCGTTTCTGTGCTTCCCGTAAATCCGTGATGTGATCCTTGAACGTCAGGGTAAAAAAACCGATGCGTTCAATTCCGAATTCATTGACGAGAGATTGAATCTCAAACGCAACCATGAAGGCGGTTCGCTTGTGGGAGCCAGAGAGGACATTTAATTTTTCATCCTTGGTGCAGGTGTTACTAGATAGACAAGGAAGCGCCGAGGCGGGCGCGGCTGCGCCGCGCTCCGCCACGGCGCTATCCGTGTCGGTGACAACCTTGAGCTGGTCGATCGAGAATGACTTTTCAATCTCGCTCATGACACATCCTCCGAGGAAGTGACGATGGCGAGAATTGCCGTTTTAAGTGCTAGAGGAAGTTTTGACCACGTTGCGACCACGCGCGCCAATTCAGGCCCCAACTCGCCTAGAATCTGTGCGCGTATTTGTGTATAGTCCGATTGGCTGCTTTGCGGATTATTTTGCGGTTTAATTGGTTCCGATTTTTGTGTCGAGGGTTCGAATCCCTTCGCTCGCTCCAATTTTGCCCGGACGGCTTCCGCCTTGAAACCAACTTGCTTTTCGCAAATTTGCCGCGATGATTTCGTGAATGGCTTTACCGAACGAACCGGTCACTTTGAGCGTTGAGCAAATCAACGAATTAAATCGCAAACTTTCCACGCTGCGGCATGACGTGAACAACCAGATTTCGCTGGTCATGGCGTCGGTGGAATTAATCCGCTGCCGTCCCGAAGGCGCCGAGCGGATACTGAAAATGCTGGCCGAACAACCGCACAAAATCTCCGAATCCGTCGCGCAATTCTCGCGCGAGCTGGAATCCGCGCTGAACATCAAGCAGCCTTGACGCGCCCGCAAAACCGCTTTTGACTTTGGTGGTTTCTGCGGCACACTCGCAAAATGGAACAGACGGAAGCGGAATTGATCGCGGCGGTGCTGAAAGGCGACGCCGCGAGCTTCGAGCCGCTCGTCCAGAAATATTCCCCGCGCGTCTTTGTCACCGCGCGCCGCTACGCCCGCCGCGAAAGCGAGATCGAGGACATCGTGCAGGAAGTCTGGCTCAAGGCGTTTTCCAAGCTCGCCAGTTTTCGCGGCGAGGCGCCGTTTGAACACTGGCTAATGCGGATGACGGTGCGGACGTGCTACGATTTTTTGCGCGGCCACCAGCGCAACCGCGAATCGTCATTTTCCGAATTGAGCGAACCCGAGAACGACTGGCTGGAGCGTTTTGTGACGCAGCCGGAAACTTTGACGGACAACGCCGACGCGGCGAAATTGCTCATCGCGCGCGTGATGGAAAAACTTTCTCCGCCGGCGCGATTGGTGATTACGTTGCTGGAAATCGAAGACCGTTCCGTGAAGGAAATCGCCGAACTCACCGGCTGGTCGGTGCCGCTGGTGAAAGTCCGCGCGTTCCGCGCGCGCGGCGAAATGCGGAAAATTCTGGCGAAAATGACCAAGGAGAAGTATCTGTAACCCGGTGCCGCAAGGCGGCGTCTGAAAAATTGGAGCGCATATGAATCTGGCTGAACTGCAAAGGAAATTGATCGCCGCCGCCCGCACGGAAGTGCTGGACGACCGCGTGCCGTATGCCTTTGAGAAACGCATCACGGCGCTGCTCGCGTCGCGCGTCGCGCCGGACAACCTGACGCTGTGGATGCGCGGGCTTTGGCGCGCGGCGGTTTCGTGCGTCGCAATCACTTTATTGTTCGGTGCGTGGGCGGTTCTCAATCCGACGACCACGACGACCGCGACTTCCGACGACTTGTCGCAGAATTTTGAGAGCACGCTGCTCGCGTCGGTGGATCAAAGCGATCAGGCACAGTGAATTACTGGAAAGTCATTCTGGCGACCGTGGTGATTTTTGGCGCGGGGGTTTTTACCGGCGGCCTGCTGGTGAATTACGTTGACCATGCGCATTCAAAATATCCGCACCGCCCGCAGGCCGACGCCGATGCACATCCGCCGGAAAATCACGACCATGACCAGTTTCGTCCGCCGGAAATCCATATGCCGCCCATCGCAGAAAGAATGGGGAAACAGTTTGTCCAGCAACTCAACGACAAACTCAATCTGACGCCGGAGCAGCGCGAAAAAATCGGAAAAATCATCGCTGACGGACAGGAACGCAACCATCAAATCTGGACGAACGTCGCCCCGAAAATGCGCGCGGTGATGCAGGAAGTGAACCAGCAAATCCGCGCGGAACTCACGCCGGAACAGTTGGCGCAGTTTGAAGAATTGTTGAAACATCCGCCGCGCCGTCCGCCGCCCGGCACCAGCGCGCCGCCCGTTTTGTCCCCGCCCACGAACGCGCCCGGAATTTGATTCATTCCCCGGCGAGCAGCGCGCCGATTTTTTTCCGCAATTCCTTCGTCACAAAATCCACGGAACGGTTGCCGTCCATGATCGTGAAGCCGTAGGTCTTCTGCAATTGCCGGAACGCCATCTGCATCGCGGTCTGGTATTTCAGGAAGCTGTCGAAGACGTCGCGCGACAAGCCGAGGTCCATGCCGCTTTCCCAATAATCCAGCGTCGCGCTTTTCGCGAGATTGCGCTGCACGAGTTCCTCGGCCTCGACGGACAGATAAAAAACCGCGTCGGGTTCGAGCGCGATGCCGTAAAGATTTTTCAGCCATGCGTTGTTCATGCCGCGCACCATGTCGCGCGCCATCAACGTGTAAATGTAACGGTCGGCCAGCACGATGAAGCCGGCGCGCAACGCGGGTAAAATGATGTTTTCCAACTGGTCGGCAAAATCCGTCGCGTAAAACAAACTCAATGTCGAGCGGCTCAAAATGTTTCCGGCCTGCGCCTTTTCGAGTTCTTCGCTGACGAGCGTGGAGCGTTTCAAGGCCGACTTGCACCGTGGCGTGGCCGCAGGTTTCCAGCCACTCCACCAATCGCGCAATTTGCGTCGAACGGCCCGAACCGTCCGCGCCCTCGACGACGATCAATTTGCCCGCGAGTTCTTCGGGCTTCACGCCGGGAATGCCGTGGCCGTAAAAGCGGCGGCAGATTTTTTTGTCGGCGGAATTTTTCATGCGGCGTCTGTCTCCTCCGCCATTTCCACCACCTTTTCATCCGGGTGTACCGCCGGCGGCAACGGCAGCGGGCTGCGGCGCTTGAATTTTTTCAGGTCGATTTTTTCGGCGATGAGCTTGCGCACGAGCGCCTGCTGTTTTTCGACGTGCTGGTTCGCATCCATGACTAGAAATTTGAACTCGCCGCTCATCGCCATGTATTGCTCCAGGATACGGCCCTGAAAGATGCGGAAACTTTCATACGGATCGCTCGACAGCCGCAAATCCATGCCCGCCTCGAAAAATTTTAATTTCGGGCGACCGTCCAAAATCCGTTGCAACGACACTTCCAAATCGGCCTTGAAGAAAAACGTGAGGTCAGGCAGCGCGGCGAAATTGTAAAGGCCGCGCACCCAGTCTGGCGGACAGCCGCGCGTCACGTCGCGCGCGAACGCGGTAAAAATATAGCGGTCGCACAGCACGACATAGCCTGCGCGCAACAGCGGGAGCAGATGACGTTCGTACCGGTCGGCAAAATCCGTCGCGTGGATCAAACTGAAAGTGGTCGGCGTGAGCAGCTCGCGTTTTTTGCCCTTGCTCGTGGCGGATTTGACGAGTTCGGAAGAATTCCATTCGCTGAAATAGACCTTGATGCCCTCGGCCTCAAGCCAGCGCTTGAGCAGATAGATCTGCGTGGACTTGCCGGAACCGTCGAGACCTTCGACGGCGATCAGGCGTCCGGGAAAATTCAGTTCCGCAAAAGTTTTCATAATGCGCGCGGCAATTTGCCGTCGGCATTTGCTGATTGTCACGCAAGTGGCCGCCAGTCACAAGCGCAAGTTGAAGGCACGTTTGCCAGCAGCAGCATCGTTAATTTTGGCGATATTAACATTCCTTGTGAAAAAAATCACAATTAAACTTGCCCAGATTTTTGGCCGGCATTACGCTAACCCTGTTTCGGTTTAGGAACGGCAAAAAATGCAAACTCAAAGCGAAATCGGCTACAACTCAAAGATCGAAGGCGACGTGGTCGTCACGCGCATTGACGCCGCGCTCGCCTGGTTCCAAAAAAATTCCGTCTGGCCGATGCCCATGGGTCTCGCGTGCTGCGGCATCGAATTGATGGCCGTCGGCGCGAGCCGGTTTGATATTTCGCGGTTTGGTTCGGAAGTCATGCGTTTTTCGCCGCGCCAGTCGGATTGCATGATTGTCGCCGGCACCGTCACTTACAAGATGGCCGGCTTCGTGAAGCGCATTTACGACCAGATGCCGTCGCCGAAATGGGTCATTGCGATGGGCGCGTGCGCCTCGACCGGCGGGATGTATCGCAGTTACGCCGTGTTGCAGGGCGTGGATCACATCATTCCGGTGGACGTTTACATTTCCGGTTGTCCGCCGCGCCCCGAAGCCGTGCTCGACGCGCTGATAAAAATTCAGAACCAAATCGGCAAGGAACCGATTTTGAGCAAATTGAACGTGGTCGCCCAACTCACCGGGGCTGCGAAATCCTGATTTTCCGTGTCAAACCTCGATTTAGCCAATCAACTCAAAGCGAAGTTCGGCGATTTAATCTCCGAACCAGCGGAGTTTCGCGGCGAAATCACGCTCAAGCTTTCCGACGCGGAAAAAATTGCCGAGGTCTGCGAATTTGCCAAATCGAAACTGGGGTTTAATTATCTCGTGGACATTTCCAGCATTGATAATTACGGCGAAGACCCGCGCTGGACGGTGGTTTATGATTTGCGCAATCTCAAAAACAACGCGGAAATGCGCATCAAAACCGATGTGAGCGAGGAAAAATCTGAATTGCCCAGCGTCATCGGCGTCTGGGCCACGGCCAACTGGCACGAGCGCGAAGTTTACGACATGATGGGAATCCGTTTTCGCGGTCATCCCGATTTGCGCCGAATTTTGATGTGGGAAGGCTATCCGTATTTTCCGTTGCGCAAGGATTTTCCACTCGCGGGCAAGCCGACCAACGTGCCGGAAGTGGCGTTCACTGAAATTTCACCAATGGAAGGCGGGCCGTTTGTGACGGTCGCCGGCGGCAACGATTCCATCGCGCGCGAACCGCGCGTGCGAATTCCCGAAACGGACGAAGTGGAATTGAATGCGCGAATCGAAGCGCGCGCAGACAACAAAGAATTACGCGGCAAGGCTTTTGGGCCGGGACCGATTGAAAAGATATAACCAGAAAATATGCAAAAGATTTTTTGGAAAACTAAAAAAGGGAAAATAATTTCTGGCAACGAAGTTCGCTTCAAGACCGAAGACGAATTGGAGCGATTCATTCTTGACACTAAAGAAATTTTGTCGGATGTCTTTATTTTGAAGCGCCAAATAAGAACAGGAAAAGATATTCCCGATATGGTTGGCGTCGACCGAGAAAACTACGCGGTTATCATCGAAAATAAAAACGTTGCGGTTGATGAAGAAGTTCTTCCGCAAATCATGCGCTACGCGGTATGGGCTGAAACGCATCAAGATACGATTCGAGTTTGGTGTCAGGAAGCCGAAGAAGATCTTCCTGAGATTGATTGGGAACAATTGAAAATACGTCTTATTGTTATTGCTCCTTCAATTAAGCCAACAGTTCCACGGCTTATTAAAAAATGGGGATACATCGTTGATTTGTTTGAGATTAAGAAATTTGTTGTTGGAGCTGATGAAATTATTCTCGTAAATCAGTTAGAACCCGCTGTTGAGGAAGGACGCCCTGTCGCAAAAGGGTTGCAAACCTACGACAAAGAATTCTACAAAGAGCGGCGAAATCCTCGAAGTGTTGATGAGTTTTTTGGTTTGGTTTCCAAATTGGAAGCTCTTGTGAAACGCGAAGGATGGCCTCTCGAACTCAAGATCAACGCAAATTATGCAGGCTTCAAACATGGATTCTTCAATGTTTTTGGCGTCGGATGGGGCGGAACAAAATCATTTGCAGTGTTTGCGAAAATTCCCAAAAGCAAATTCTCAAAAGCAAAAAAACTTTGTCCTTATCCATCAGAATACGACGAACGATGGAAACAGATTTGGATTCCTGCGAATGAAAATTTTAAACCCGACAGACTCAAATCAGTAATTCAACTTGCCTGCGATTTGCGCGTTGAAGAACACTCCGATAATTCATGGCCACGGTTCAAGACATTGCAATTCCTGATTCCGCCGCGCGCAACGCGCAGGCGCTGGATGAGCTTCAAGACATGCAAGGCGAGAAGATGGTTCTCAATATGGGACCGTCGCATCCAGCCACGCACGGCGTTTTGCGGATTGTTTTGGAATTGGACGGCGAATTGATCACGAAGGCCGAGCCGGACGTGGGTTTCCTGCATCGCGGCGACGAAAAAATCGCCGAGAACATGACTTACACGCAGTTCATCCCTTACACGGACCGGCTGGATTATCTCGCGCCGCTGGCGAACAACGTCGCCTACGCGCTGGCGGTGGAAAAATTGCTCGGCATCCACGACAAATTGCCGCCGCGCTGCCAATACATCCGCGTCATGTGCGCGGAACTGGCGCGCATTTCCGCGCATTTGCTCGGCCTCGGCGCGTTCGCGATGGACATGGGCGCGGTCACGGTGTTTCTGCTGACGTTCACCGAACGTGAAAAAATTTACAACCTTTGCGAATCGCTCACCGGCGCGCGGTTCACGACCAGTTACACGCGCATCGGCGGCGTGGCGCGCGATTTGCCGCCGGGTTGGGCGGATCAATGTCGCAAGTTTCTGGAAGAAGTCGTCGTCAACATCAACGAATGTGAAACGCTGCTCACGCGCAATCGCATCTGGGTGGATCGCGTGCGCGACCTCGCGGTGATTTCAAAAGCGGACGCGATCAGCTACGGTTTGAGCGGTCCGAATTTGCGTGGCAGCGGCATCGAATACGATTTGCGGAAAAACCAGCCGTATCTTTGCTACAAGGATTTGGACTTTGACATTCCCACCGGCTCGACCGGCGATTGCTACGACCGTTATCTCGTCCGCATGGAAGAAATGCGCCAGAGCGTCCGCATCATCCATCAGTGCCTCGAAAAAATTCCCGGCGGCGCGGACAACAAGTCGAAGGAGCCGATCAATGTTGACGACGGGAAAATTGTTTTGCCGCCGAAGGAAAAAGTGATGACGAAGATGGAGGAATTGATCCATCAATTCATGCTCGTCACGGAAGGCGTGAACTGCCCGCCCGGCGAAATTTACTTCGGCCATGAAAATCCAAAGGGCGAACTTGGTTTTTACATCCACAGCAAGGGCGGCGGCACGCCGTATCGCATGAAAATCCGCGCTCCTTCGTTCCTTAATTTAAGCATCATCCCGAAAATTTTCCCCGGCTGCATGATGAGCGACACCGTGGCGATTTTGGGCTCGCTCGACTTCGTGATGGGGGAATGTGACCGATGAAATTTATGAACCACCAAGACACCAAGACACCAAGCTTGAAGAATTTTTCTTTGTGCCTTTGTGCCTTGGTGGTGAAAATAAAATGAGTTTTCAAGTTACAGCAAATTTAGAGTCCGAAGTGGACGAGCTGATCACGCATTATCCCGTGAAACGCGCCGCGTCGCTGATGGTGCTGCACGCGATCCAGGAACAGTTCGGCTGGATTTCGCGCGAGGCGGTTTTGTGGACGGCAAAAAAACTGGAATTGCAGCCGATCAACGTCCAGGAAATTTTGACGTTTTATCCGATGCTGCGGCAGGAGCCGATGGGCAAATATCAGATCAAGGTCTGCCGCACGTTGAGCTGCGCGCTCGGCGGCGCGTATGAATTGCGCGAGCATCTTTGCAAAAAATTCGGCCTGGACGCGCACGCGCACGGCGCGCAGACGACGCCGGACGGAAAGTTCACGGTGGAATTTGTCGAGTGCCTCGCCAGTTGCGGCACCGCGCCGGTGATGATGTGCAATGATGATTTTTACGAAGGCGTTTCGCACGCGAAAGCGGATGAGATTGTCGGAAAATGCAAATGAAATGGTTGCCCGACATGGATTTGAACCATGACAAACAGATTCAGAGTCTGTTGTGCTACCGTTACACCATCGGGCAGGATGGGCGGATTAAGCTAGAGAATTTTGGTTGATAGTCAAGTTGCTGATATGGCGCAAGAATACAAATTAATTTTGAAGCACGCCGATGAACCCGGCTACACGCCGGACATCGAATGTTATTTGCGCCATTGCGGCTACGTCGTGCTGAAAAAAGCGCTCGCGATTCAGCCAAAAGATCTGCCGGACGGCAAAAAACTTTCGCCGCAGGAACAAATCCGTGAGGACGTAAAAATTTCCGGCCTGCGCGGGCGCGGCGGCGCAGGATTTTCCTGCGGCCTCAAATGGAGTTTCGTTGACCGCAAGAGCGGCAAGCCGATTTATCTCATCTGCAACGCCGACGAATCCGAGCCGGGCACGTTCAAGGATCGTCAGATCATGTATAAAGACCCGCACCAGTTGCTCGAGGGCATGGCGATTTCGTGCTTCGCGAACGACGTGCATCTGGCCTACATCTACATCCGCGGCGAAATGGTGGACGGCGCGAAAATTTTGAATCAGGCGCTCAAGGAAGCCCGCGCGAAAAATTTTCTCGGCAAAAATATTTGCGGCAGTAGTTACGATTTGGAGATGCACGTCCATCGTGGCGCGGGCGCTTACATCTGCGGCGAAGAAACCGGCCTCATCGAATCGCTCGAAGGCAAACGACCTTACCCGCGCATCAAGCCGCCGTATTTTCCGGCGATCCTCGGTTTGTGGATGTGCCCGACCATCGTCAACAACGTCGAGACGCTTTGCAACGTGAAGCATATCGTTGCGATGGGCGGCGCGGAATTTGCGAAGCTCGGCACACCGAACAACACCGGCACGCGCATCGTCAGCTTGAGCGGCCACGTCAAAAAGCCCGGCTATTACGAAATCGAAACCGGCAAGGCGACGATTGGCGAACTCATCAACGACCCGAAATTCGGCGGCGGTCTGCTGCGAAGCGGACAAGAAAATTGAAAGCCGTGATTCCCGGCGGCTCTTCCGCGAAAGTTTTCAAGGCCGGCGAAAAATTCAAGCTCAAGAAAAAAGATGCCGAGGGCAAAGAAATTCTGGTCGAGACCGACATGCTTGACCTGCCTTACGATTTCGATTCGCTCGCCGCCGCCGGTTCGATGAGCGGTTCGAGCGCGATCATCGTGATGGACGATTCGACCGACATCGTCGAGGCGCTCGCGAATATCTCCGAATTTTACGCGCACGAAAGCTGCGGCCAATGCACGCCCTGCCGCGAAGGTTCGCTCTGGATGAGCAAGGCGCTGCATCGCCTCACGCACGGTGAAGGCCGCGCGAGCGACGCCGATTATCTCGTGAAGATCGCCGACAACATTCCCGGCGGCCGCACGATCTGCGCGTTCGGCGAAGCCTGCTCCTGGCCGGTGCAAAGTTTCGTCGCGAAGTTCAAAGATGAATTTGTCGCGAAAGGCAAAGCCGATGAAGAGCGTCGCGCGAAAGAAATTGTTGTGCCGGTTGAACAGAAAGAATTGGCCGAAGCGCACCACTGATTTCAATGTCAACTGCCGCCACAACTGAAATCAAGCCCGCGCCGACTGCGATTGAAAAAATCAAGGTCAAGGTGGACGGTCGCGAAATCGAAGTGCCGAAGACGATGCCCGACCCGATTTCCGGCAAGCCGATTCCGACCACGATGATTCAGGCGTGCGAGCTGGCGAAGCAGGAAGTGCCGCATTATTGCTATCATCCGAAATTGCCGGTCGTCGGCAACTGCCGCATGTGCCTCGTGGAATACGGCATGCCCGCGCTCGGCCCGGATCGCAAGCCGGTTTTGAACGCCGACGGTTCGCCGAAAATTTCCAAGATCGCCGCGTCCGGCGATTTCCTGCGCGACGCCGATTTCGCCGGGCATGGAAATTTACACGAACACGCCCGGCGTGAAACAGATGCGCGAAGGCGTTCTGGAATCGCTGCTCATCAATCATCCGCTCGACTGCCCGATTTGCGACCAGGCTGGCGAATGCAAGTTGCAGGAATACTCGGTGGACTACGGCCAGAGCGCGAGCCGCTTCGTCGAGGCGAAAGTTCACAAACCGAAAGCTGTTGACCTCGGACCGCGCATCATGCTCGACGCGGAACGCTGCATCCTTTGCACGCGCTGCATCCGTTTCACGAAGGACATCGCGGGCGACGACGCGCTCGGCATCATCAATCGCGGCAGCTACAACACGATCGCGACTTTCCCCGGCATGCCGTTCGACAATAATTACACGCTGAACACGGTGGACATCTGCCCCGTCGGCGCGCTCACGTCGAAAGATTTCCGTTTCAAGATGCGCGTGTGGTTTCTCAAGGAAACGAAAAGTATCTGCACGAGTTGCGGCACGGGCTGCAACGCCATCATCGGTTCGCGCGAGGAAAAGATCCAGCGCTACACGCCGCGCGACAATGACGCCGTCAACGGCCCGTGGATGTGCGACGCCGGTCGTTTGAATTACAAATGGATCGGCCGCGAAGACCGTTTGAAAGACGTTTTGGTGCGCGGACAAAAATCCACTTGGACGGCGGCGCTCAACGAAATTTCCGACAAGCTGAAAAAAGCGCCGGCGGGTTCCGTCGCCATTGTCGCCTCGGCGCGGCAGACGAACGAAGAACTCTGGCTGATTTCAAAATTGAAATCGAAGCTCGGCGCGGTCAGCGATTCCGTCGCGCGTTTTGGCGAAGGCGACAAATTACTCGTCAGCGCGGATAAAAATCCGAACACGAACGGCGCGCGGCTGACTGGAATTTGTTTTACGGAAATCGGAACGAATTTGTCGCAAATCGTCAGTGGAATTTCGAGCGGTGAAATCAAAACGCTCATTGTTTTCGGCGAAGATGTCACGAAACACGGCATTGGCGCGGATTTGCTCGGCAAATTGGAGACGCTCATCGTCAGCGACATTTTGCCGAACGCGACGACGAAGCTCGCGCATTATTTGTTGCCCGGCTGCGCGCACGCGGAAAAACGCGGCTCGTTCACCAACACAAAAGGCCGCGTCCAGAAATTCATGAAAGCGGTCGAAGCGCCGGGCGACGCGCGTGCGGAATGGGAATTTTTGCACGACCTGGTTTTCAACGTGACCGGCCAGGACGGTTTTGTGACGATTGAAGGTTTGTTCAACGCGATGGCGGCGGACGTTGCCGCGTTCAATGGTTTAAATTGGGCAAATCTCGGCGACACCGGCGTGACGGTGCAAATCTAAAATGGACTGGAATTTCATCATCTTCAGCATCGTAAAAATCGCCGTGGTCATCGGTGTTGTGCAGGGCTTGGTCGCTTACACCGTGCTGGCCGAGCGTAAAATTTCGGCGTGGATTCAAGACCGCGTCGGGCCGAATCGCACGGCGCCGCCGTTCATGAAATATGTTCCGGTGATCGGGCCGTTTTTGACGCGGCTGGGAATTTTTCAGCCGTTGGCGGATGGCTTGAAGTTCATGTTCAAGGAAGATTTCACGCCGGCGGGCGTGCGGAAAATTTATTTCTTCCTCGCTCCGGCCATCGCGGTGATTCCGGCGATGCTGACGGTGGCGGTGATTCCGTTCGGCTCGAACATCGGCGCGCAGAAAATGGTTATTGCGGATTTGAACGTCGGCATTCTCTACACGTTCGGAATCGTTTCGCTCGGCGTTTACGGCATCGTGCTGGCGGGCTACGCGGCGAATTCAAAATTTCCCTTCCTCGGCGGCATCCGTTCGAGCGCGCAGATGATTTCGTATGAAATTTCCATGGGCTTGAGCGTCATTCCGGTGCTGCTCATTGTCGGCAATCTGAACCTCGGCGAAATCATCAGTTGGCAGGCCACCCATGGCTGGCTGGTCATTTATGCGCCGGTCGCATTTATTATTTTTCTCGTTGCATCATTTGCGGAAACGAACCGTTTGCCCTTCGATTTGCCGGAGGCGGAAACGGAACTCGTCGGCGGCTATCACACGGAATACGGCTCGATGAAATTCGCGCTGTTTTTCCTCGGCGAATACTCCAACATGGTCGCGTCGTCGGGCATGATGGTGACGCTGTTTTTCGGCGGCTGGACGCTTCCGTTCTGGGGGCTGGATCACGCGGCCGGGACATTGGCGAGCGGCATCGCGCACATCCTGATTTTCCTGGCCAAAATGATTTTTTTCATGGTGCTGTTCATCTGGGTGCGCTGGATGTTCCCGCGTTTCCGCTACGACCAGTTGATGGACTTGGGCTGGCGGCGGTTTTTGCCGCTGGCGCTGGTGAACATTCTGGTCACGGCAATAATTTTGTGGATGAGGTCATAAATGATTGTTAATCGCAAACCATTGACGTTTTGGGAAAAGCTTTATCTGCCGGCGATCGTCGGCGGATTCAAGGTCACGCTGAAGCACGCCTACGCCACTCTTTTTCAGGGCAAAGTCGTGACGATGGAATATCCCGAACAGAAATGGGCCGTGCCGGCGGATTATCGCGGCGCGCCATATCTCGTGAAGGATCAGGACGGCAACACGAAATGTGTTTCCTGCCAGCTCTGCGAATTTGTCTGCCCGCCGAAAGCCATCCGCATCACTCCACCCGGCCCGACCGGTGAAAAGGCCGACCGCACCAACGCGGAAAAAATGCCGGCGGAATTCGAGATCAACATGCTCCGCTGCATCTACTGCGGCTTCTGCCAGGAAGTTTGTCCCGAAGAGGCGATCTTTTTGCAAAAGGATTATTCGCTCACCGGCACGAGCCGCGAAGAGATGATTTACAACAAGGAAAAACTGCTCGCGCTCGGCGGCGTCAGCCCCGGCATTCAGAAGTGGAAATTGAAACTGGAGGAAGCCGAGGCGCAGGAAAGTTTCAAACCCTGAAAATGGAAGCGCTCAACAATTTAATCAGCCCGACGCTGCTGCCGGACATCATGTTTTATGTCTTCGCGGCGCTGACGCTGCTCTTCGGCGTCCTCGTCGTCGCGAATCCGTTCAGCCGCAACCCGGTGACGAGCGCGATGTTTCTCGTGCTCACCATCATCTCGATGGCCGGATTGTTCGTGCTGCTGCACGCATTCTTCCTCGCGGCGGTGCAGATCATCGTATACGCCGGCGCAGTGATGGTGCTGTTCCTGTTCGTCATCATGCTGCTGGATTTGAAACAGGAGCAGCGCCGCAAAATCAAAATGTTCGGCGTCATCGCCGGGTTGATTTCGGTTGGAACCATCGTCGCCATCTTTTTGAAAAGCCTGCAGGCGACGAACCTCAACGCGCATCCGTCGCCCACCACCGAAGGCGACACCGCGCTGCTCGGCAAACTGCTGTTCAGCCAATACGTTTTGCCGTTTGAAGTCGTCTCCATCCTGCTGCTCGTGGCGATGGTCGGCGTGATTTTGTTGAGCAAAAAGGATCTGAAATGAAAAGGCGTTGCATCGTTAAAAAGTTAAATCGTTACATCGGTAAACAATCGCCGGTGCAATTCCGATTCAACGATTCAACGATTCAACGGTTCAACACAAAATAAAAATGCACGTCGGACTCGAACAATATTTGACCGTCAGCTTTTTGCTGTTTGCGCTTGGGCTTTCTCGGCGTCATCATGCGGCGCAACCTGCTGGTGATTTATATGTCGCTGGAGCTGATGCTCAACGCGGCCAACCTCGCGCTCGTCTCATTTTCGCGCTTCAACGACAATTTGAACGGCCAGATTCTGGTGTTCTTCATCATCACCGTGGCGGCGGCGGAAGTGTCGGTCGGCCTCGCGCTCATCGTCGCGCTTTATCGCCGGCGCCAGTCCGCGCATGTTGAAGATTTGACCTCAATGAAACTCTGACGGATGAAACTCGAAGCATTGCCTTGGATCATTTTGTTTCTGCCGCTGCTCGCAACGGCAGTCATCACGCTGTTCACGTTGCGTTGCAAAACGAAGAGCAGCTTGATTTCCATCAGCGCGGTCGTCACCGGGTTTGTCCTCACCATCATTTTTATCGCAAACAACGGCTGGCATCCGGCGGTTTCAGAAACTTCCAGAAACTGGCTCACCATCGGCGACTTGCACGTTGACTTCGGCCTCAAGCTCGACGCGTTGAGCCTGATGATGATGCTCATCGTCACGGGCGTCGGCGGCGCGATTCATATCTATTCTTACAGCTACATGGACGAAGATGCTGGCAAGGCGCGTTTCTTTGCGTTCATGAGCCTGTTCACGTTCTCGATGCTCGGCATCGTGCTGGCGAACAATTTTCTGGAGATGTTCATCTTCTGGGAACTCGTCGGCGTGTCCAGCTATCTGCTCATCGGCTTCTGGTTTGAAAAACCAAGTGCTGGCGACGCCGCGAAAAAAGCCTTCATCGTCAATCGTCTCGGCGACTTCGGATTCCTGCTCGGAATTTTGATGGTTTGGGGAATTGTTGGCTCGTTGAATTTTTCTGCGCTGGAAAAAATTCAGCTGTCACGTAATTACGCGAGTTTCGCTCGGAACTATTTCTCTGGCGACAATTGCCGGACTTTTAATTTTCTGCGGCGCAGTCGGCAAGTCCGCGCAATTTCCGCTGCACGTCTGGTTGCGGACGCGATGGAAGGCCCGACGCCCGTTTCCGCTTTAATTCATGCGGCGACAATGGTGGCTGCCGGCGTTTATATGTTGTGCCGAGATTTGTTCTTTTTGATGCCCGGACGCGCTGCACGTCATCGCCTACATCGGCGGATTCACCTCATTGCTCGCCGCGCTCATCGCCGTCCAGCAAAACGACATCAAGCGCATCATCGCCTACTCGACGCTGTCGCAACTCGGCTACATGGTCATGGCCGTCGGCTTGAACGGCCCGACGCCCGCGATGTTCCATCTGACCACGCACGCGTTTTTCAAAGCGCTGCTGTTCTTGAGCGCTGGTTCCGTCATCCTTGGCATGCACCATGAGCAAGACATCTGGCAAATGGGCAACTTGCGCAAAAAAATGCCGGTCACCTTCTGGACATTTCTCATCGGCGCGCTGGCCTTGAGCGGCATTCCGCCGTTCAGCGGTTTCTACTCGAAAGATTCGATTTTTGCGCAATGCCTGGAACAGAAAAATTATTTGCTCTTTGGCGTGGCCGTTTTCGTCGCCGCGTTGACGGCGTTTTACACGTTCCGATTGTTCTTCGTCGTTTTCTTCGGCAAGGAAAAATCCGAACACGCGAAGCACGCGCACGAATCGGTCGCCGTCATAACACTGCCGCTGATTGTGCTCGCAATATTTGCGGTGATTGGCGGCGTCATCGGCGCGAAAGAAATTTACAGGCATCATTTTTTTGACGCTGGCCACTTTCAATTTATTTCGCCAGCAAACAACTCTTCTGCTGAAGCAGCAGAATGGAATCTCGCGCAAATTGCTTTGGCCGCTGGTAATATAACTTCGGATAAAGCCTACTCTATGGTATTTCCGGCAAAGACACTGTTGCAAAAAATCTTTGAGCCATTTACGGATGCACCAGGCGTCGCAATATTGGGTTTATCAGTCGTTGCAATCGGTTTTTTTATGGCGCGGAAATTTTATTTGAATGCCGAAACCGATCCGTTGCCTGCCAAACTTGGCTGGCTTTCGCGCGCAATGAAAAACCGTTTTTACTTCGACGAGATTTACGAAGCCACTTTCATCCGCGCGCATGATTTCATCGCGACGGTCGCCGACTGGATTGACCGCTGGCTCGTCGAAGGATTTTGCATCGGCGCGATCCGCGGCGGCACGGATTTAAGCGGACGCGCGCTGCGCCTCATGCAAACCGGCAATTTACAGACCTACGCCTTCCTGTTCGTGCTCGGCGTTGCCGTGTTGCTCTATTTCGTTTTGGGAAAATAAAATGTCCATACTGACTTACATTTTAGGCTGGCCGCTGCTGGCGGCGCTGTTGCTGGTGTTCGTGCCGCGCAATTATCGCGTCATCATCCGCGCCATCGCGGTTTTGGCGACGCTCATTTCGGCGGCGCTCGCCGTGAAAATGTTCTGCCAATACGCCGGCGCGCCGGTGGACGCGGACGGCTACCGCTTCGTGCAGCAAATCCCGTGGGTCGAATCGCTCGGCATCAGCTATCACGTCGGCGTGGACGGCTTGAACGTCGGCCTGATTTTGATGGGCGCGATCGTCGCGTTCGCCGCCGCGCTCTGCTCGTGGGAAATCCAGACGCGCGAAAAGGAATTTTACATCCTGCTGCTCGTGATGACCGGCGGCATCCTCGGCGCGTTCGCGTCGCTCGATCTGTTTTTCTTCTACGCGTTCCACGAATTCGCGCTCATCCCGACGTTCATCATGATCGGCGTTTGGGGACGCGGCGAACGGAAAAATTACGCGACGTTCCAGATCACGCTGTATTTGAGCCTCGGCGCGCTCATCGCGCTCATCGGCCTCATCGCGCTTTATCTGAAATCCGGCGCGAACACGTTTGATATTCCGAAACTCACGGAATACATCGCGGCGCATCCGCTGGCGTCGAACGCGCAAAATTTTATTTTCCCGCTGCTGCTGTTCGGATTTGGAATTCTGGTTTCGCTCTGGCCGTTCCATTCGTGGGCGCCGCTCGGTTACGGCGTCGCGCCTGCTCCAACCGCGATGCTCCACGCCGGTGTGCTGAAAAAATTCGGCCTCTACGGTCTGATCCGCATCGCGCTGCCGCTCATGCCGCAGGCTGCGCAAAGCTGGATGCACATTCTCGCATGGCTCTGCCTCGGCAACATTTTGTATGTCGGCTGGGTCGCGATGAAACAAAAAGATCTGAACCTGCTCATCGGCAATTCCAGCGTCGCGCACATGGGTTTTATTTTCCTCGGCATCGCGAGCCTGAACCTCATCGGCGTGACCGGCGCGGTTTTGATCATGATCGCGCACGGATTTCTGGCGGCGCTGACATTTGGGTTGAGCGGTTACATTTATCAAAAAACCGGCACGCTCCAAATCAGCGAACTCGGCGGACTCTGCCGTCCGCTGCGATTCATCGGAACGGCGTTGCTCATGGCGGCGATGGCCAGCTGCGGTTTGCCCGGCTTCGCCAATTTTGTCGGTGAAGTCACGGTATTTTTTGGCGCGTGGAAAGTTTTTCCGCTCGTGACGACGCTGGCCGTTTGGGGCGCGCTCATCATCGGCGCGGTTTATATGACGCGCGCCATCCGAAACATTTTGCACGGGCCGGTGCCGGAAAAATTTTCCAATCTCGCCGACGCCTCGAACGTCTGGCGCAAATTACCTTATGCGCTTTTGCTCGCGAGCCTGCTTCTGTTCGGTTTTCTGCCGAAATTGCTGACGGAGAAAATAAATCCTGACGCGCAGAAAATTGTCTCTCTGGCAACTGGTGGCACAGCCGTCCCGGCTGTCGTCGTTGGCGTCGCGCCAACGACTCCTTTGGCCGGCGCGACGCAAGCCAATGCACGCGCGACGCGTGCGCTCCCCAATCAAGAATTTGTGAACCGCAACTGATGAACTCCTCCCTGATCACCCTCGAGCTTTGCGTCATCGCCATCGGCATCGTGCTGATGCTCGCGGATTTTTGGATGCCGCCCGAACGCAAAAAGTTTCTGGCTTACGCCGCGATCGCGGCGCTGGGCGGATTGCTGCTCGTCAGTTTCAGTGGCAACGGAATTTACAGCCAGTTTGGCACGGCTTTCAACGGCTCATTTGTTGAAGATGGATTGGCATTATTTTTCAAACGATTCTTTCTGGTCGCGGCGATTCTGGTTCTGTTTTTGTCGGCGGAATTTTCCGACCGGCTCGCGGGCGTTTCAGAATACTATTCGCTCATTTTGTTCGCGCTGGCGGGAATGCTGTTCGCCGCGTCGTCAAACGATTTTGCGATGCTGTTCGTTTCCATCGAACTCATCACGATCACGTTTTACGTTCTCGTCAGTTTTCAGCGCGGACGGCTCGTGTCGCTCGAAGCGGGCGTGAAATATCTGATCCTCGGCGCGCTGTCGTCGGCGTTTCTGGTGTTCGGCATCGCGCTGATTTGGGGAACGACCGGCAAATTTAATTTCAACGACCTCGCGCAGGTTTCCGGGCAATTTCTGGACAATAAAATTTTTCTGCTCGGCGTTTTGTTCGTGCTGGTTGGCTTGGGTTTCAAAATCGCCGCGTTTCCATTTCAAATCTGGGCGCCGGACGTTTACCAAGGCGCGCCGACGCCGACGACTGCGTTTCTCGCCGTCGGTTCGAAAGCCGCCGGATTTGTTTTGCTGCTGCGCGTTTTGTTTGTCGCCGTGCCGGACGTGACGAAACATTGGGCATAATTTGCTGATCGTGATTTCCGGCATCACGATTCTTTACGGAAATCTGTGCGCGCTGCCGCAGCGCAATTTGAAACGGCTGATGGGCTATTCGAGCATTTCGCACGCGGGCTATCTGCTGCTCGGCGTGGCGGCGTTGAGCGCGAGCGGACAATCGGCGCTGCTGTATTATCTCGCGGGATATTTGTTCACGGTCATCGCCGCGTTCACGGTCATCGCGCTCGTGATGCGGCATCTGAACGACGAAGACATTTCCGCGCTGGCCGGATTGAGCCAGCGTTCACCGCTGCTCGCCGCGACGATGACGCTCGCGATGGTTTCACTCGCGGGCATTCCGCCGCTGGCCGGATTTTTTGGAAAGTTTCTGCTGTTCAAATCGGTGATTGAAGCCGCGCAGGCCACGCACAATCACGGTTATTACTGCCTCGCGTTCACGGCGCTGGTCGGTGTGGTGATTTCGCTTTACTACTATTTCGGAGTTGTGCGCGCGATTTACTGGAGCAAGGACGCGCCGGATATGTCACCGATTGAATTGTCATCGCCAATCAAGCTGTCAATCGGCATTTGCATCGCCGGAATGTTCTGGCTCGGCATGTTCCCCAATGCGCTGGTGAATTTTGCCGCTGTGGCGGCACAGTCGCTGCATTAGCCCAAAACGGCGGCATTCGGATTTTTCAAAAAGTCCGCTTTTGAACTTGTTTCTTGGCGTCCGTCCAAACATTAGTGTGGCAATGACAATCGCGACTCATTCATTCCAAAACCAGAAACCACGGACTTGGAATTTTTGGTCTGGTTCTTTTTTTCGCGGTGTTGCGTTGGAACAGCTACGACGCGCCACTGATCCGTGACGAGGGGGAATACGCCTACGCCGCTCAATTGCTGGTGCAAGGCATCGCTCCGTATGAACACGCTTTCATCCAAAAGCCGCCGATGGTCATTTACAGTTATGCGCTATCCAATCTTCTCTTGCCGCAGGTTTTTTGGGCGCCGCGCTTGCTGGCGTATTTATTTGTGGCTTTGGCGACGGTTTTGCTGGGATACATCGCGCGGCTTGAGTTTGGAAAAGGTTTCGCGTGGCCGGTGATGTGGCTGGTGACGCCGATGGTTTTGCTGCCCGGAATGGATCAATTTCCCGCCAACACGGAAATGTTCCTGCTGCTGCCGTTGCTCGCAACTTTTGCCGTCTACGTCCACGCCCGGCACTCCGGCCAGAAAACTAAAATACTGGCTTGCGGCGGGATTTCTCGGAGTCACCACGCTGTGCTACAAATACACGGCACTGCCGCCGGTCTGCGTTTGTCTTCATCGTCTGGGCGGTGGAGCTCGTGGCGTCAGACGCGCGACGTACGAACGCTGCTCAAGTTTTTCCTGGCCGGCCATTCTTTGCGGGGCGCTGGGCGGCGGGTCTGGAACTGGGATTTTTTTTGGTTCACGACGGCGGCGCGCGGCTTTGGGAATGCACGGTGCTTTTTAACCGTCACTATCTCAACTCCAGCACATTTCGCCATCACTGGATGTGGTGCGGCATCTTTTGGAACGACTGGTGGGTGTTGTTCTTGATTCCTTGGGCGATTTTTCTCCGTCCACCGCGCCGCACCGGGTTTTGGCTGGGAGCCTTTGCTAGCGCTGTCGTTGCCACCAGCGCGAGCGCCTACGGACAATACTACATCGTGCTGATGCCATTCTGGGCATTGATGACCGCCGTCGGCATCCACGCCCTGGCATTGCGTTTCGCCGTCGGCTCCGATTTTTTAAGGCGGTGGATCGCTGGCTTGGCTGCTGTCCTCGTTTTAATTTTGCTCATCCGCCCAGATTTGACCTGGCTGACCTGTTCCCATGAGCGGTTTTTGGAAGAGCGAATCAACTGTTACCCGTTTGTCGGATCACAGGCGGTGGCGCGGCAGGTGGCCCGATTAAGCGGGCCGGGCGACTTCGTTTACGTCGCCGGTTCGGAACCGCAAATCCTCGTCTATGCCCGCCGCTTCAGTCCCACGCGGTTCATCACGGCTTATGCGCTGATGATTCCCACTGCGGTGGCGGAAAAATACCAGCGCGAGGCCATGGATGATTTATTAGAACACCCGCCGAAGCTGATTGTCTTTGCCACGTCAGGCAACAGTTGGTTGCGGCAAGCACAGACCCCGCCGGATTTTTTCGACTTCATGCACCAATTTTTGGGGCGCAACTATGATCTCGTCGGCGGCTATCTGCCGGAACAGCAAAATGGCCGCTGGGTGGAACCCTTGCCCACCAACGGTGTGGCGGAGGCAGACCTGCTGCTTTACCGGCGCAAACCCGTGCCGTGATTTTCGGCGACCGGCCGGCGGGCTCACGCCGTCCGCATCTGCACCGCGTCCACTATTTCCGTGCCGACGGAAATGGCGCCGATGATGACGGCGGTCTCGCCTGATTTCAAACGGCCTTGCGCGACCAGATTTTTCAGCGCGGTCTCAATCGTGTTCTGCGGGTCAATGAAATCGAACGGCATGACGAACGGCGTGACGCCCCAGCACAACGCCATTTCGTTCGCGGTCTTCTCGTTCTCGCACATTGCGTAAATCGGCGAGTAATGCGGGCGCATCCAGCTCGCGTATTGCGCCATGCTGCCGTGGCGCGTGAACACGAGGATCGCCGCCGCCTTCAATTCGTTGGCCATGACGACGGCGCTTTTGACGAGTTTCTGGCGCGGGTTGGTGAGTTCCGCCGCTTCGTGGAACAGCGCGCTGCCGCTGCGCTCGATGCGCACCGCGATCTTGTCGAAAACCTCGATGCACTTTAGCGGATATTTGCCCACCGTCGTCTCGCCGCTCAACATGATCGCGTCCGTCTCTTCAAAAATGGCGTTGGAAACGTCCGTGACCTCGGCGCGCGTGGGCATGGGCGACTCGATCATGCTTTCAAGCATGTGCGTCGCGACGATGACGGGACGACCGACGCGCAAACACGTTTTGACAATTCGCCGCTGCACGATCGGCAGTTCTTCGTAAGGAATTTCAATTCCCAGATCGCCGCGCGCGACCATAATGCCGTCGGCTTCGTGGACGATGGCATCAAGATTTTTTATCGCTTCCTGATCCTCAATCTTGGCGATGACAAACGGATGCAGTTTGCCTTCCTCAAACATTTCCCGCAGTTGCAGCAAATCGCGGGCTTCGCGCACAAATGAGAGCGCGATGAAATCCACTTCGAGTTCGAGGCCGAGTTTCACGTCCTTGATGTCCTTGGACGTAAGCGCGGGCAGACTGACTTTGACGCCGGGCAGATTGATGTGGCGGCGGCTGCCGAGTTTTCCCTCGGTCAAAACCTCGCATTCCACTTTGTTGCCATTCTTGGCAAGGACTTTCATCTGGATCGTGCCGTTGTCAATGAGCACGACGTCGCCGACGCTGATGTCGTTGATGAAATTTTCGTAATTCACGTCCACGGAATGTTGTTCCAAATCGCGCTCGCCGCGCACGGTAAGCGTAAATTTTTGCCCCGGCTGCAAATCCAGCGGCACGCCGAGGTCGCCGGTGCGGATGGCCGGGCCTTGCGTGTCCATCATGATGCCGGTGAAATGCGCGCGCTTGGCGGACTCGGCGCGGATGTCCTTGAACACCCGGCGCACCCAGTCGTGCGGCGCGTGCGACATGTTCAGGCGGAAGACGTTGACGCCCGCGTCCATGAGCTTGCCGATCATTTCGGCGGAGTCGGTGGCCGGGCCGAGCGTGGAAACGATTTTTGTCCTGCGAACAGTTCCTCGTTGCATGGCCGGAAGTCTAAAGTCCAAAGTCCAAAGTCCAAAGTAAAATATCACCGGCGTCTGACTTTGGGCTTTCGGCTTTGGACTCGAATTCCAGGCTTGCCAGCGCGCCAAATTGAATCCATATTCCCCGCCTGAATTTGAATTAAATTTTATGGCCGACGCAGCAAACAAATATCCCGAAAACGTGGCGGGCAAATACTACGTGGACAACCAGTGCATTGACTGCGACCTGTGCCGCGAGACCGCGCCGGACAATTTCAAGCGCAACGACGACGGCGGCTACTCGCTCGTCTACAAGCAGCCGACGACGCCCGAGGAAGAGGCGCGCTGCAAGGAAGCCAAGGAAGGCTGCCCGGTCGAAGCCATCGGCGACAACGGCTGACCGTTCGCCAGACAATATTCAAAGCCAACCCCGCTAGAATTTTCCGGCGGGGTTTTTGTTTAGGATAAAGCCACAAAAATTAGCGTAGCCAAAAAAACTGAATCATCAGCACCTTGTTAGGCCAAGTCATTTTTTTTTAGCTATTCCGCATTTCCAACATGATTCAAATTGCGGTTCCAGTATCTCGCCACACTTTGGACACTTCCACGGTCCACCGACTATCTTTGGTGATTCATGTTTTGCCTTCTTTGACTTATCAATCTCGTCCAATTGCTTTCGATTTACGATCATCAATATAATGGCAATAATTCCGATGGCCGCACCTAGCAATGCGGTAAATGGAGTATGATCTTTATCAAAACCAAAATTTATGATCGCGAACGACATCATACGAATTTGTATCAAGAATTATTCAAAAACTTGATTTGTCGGACTTTTAATTTACTCAAGCTGCCGTGGAAAGCGTCGGCTCCAGCGGCAATGAAACGCGGACGACGCCGGACTGGCCGGATTGCGGCGGGACGATTTCCAGTTTGCCGTGATGCGTCTCGATGATTTTCCGGCTGACGGTCAGGCCAAGGCCGAGGCCGACGTTGCGCGTGGTGAAAAATGCCGACGGAACTTTTTTCGCAGCCTCGGCGGTGAAACCGGAGCCGTTGTCCTGCACTTCAATCCGTAAATCCTGATGGCCATTGTGGTCTTCCGTGAGCAGGCGCACATCCACGGTCGGCGACTTCGGATTCGCCTGCAACGCGTTGAGCATGATTTCGGACAGCGCGTGCTTGAGCGCGGCGCGGTCGCCGGTGATGTTGATGGATTTGCCGGATTTTTCGTATTGCAACTTCGCCGCGTCGCCCGGCTGGTGTTTGCGCGCCTCCTGATAGGCTTCTTCGATCAATTTTCCGACCGGGAACGTCTGTTGCTCGATGTGGCCTTCGCGCGCGAGGAACCGCATCTGGCTGACGAGCCGCGTGACGCGCTTGACGCCGTCGGCGAGCGCGTGGTCGAGCGATTCGCGGAATTCCTTGTCGTTATATTTTTCCGCGAGCAACTGCTGGTGCGTCGAGAGCGGCACCATGGTGTTGCCGATCTCGTGCGCCATGCGGTCGGCCATGGACTTGATGAGTCGCAGGTTCTCGGTCTCGACCTCCAGTTTCCGCAACTGTTCGGTCTGCGTGAGATCCTCGGCGGTGAACAGCGCGGAAACCGGCACGGCGGAATCGCCGCGTTGAAACGGCACGACGTTGATGTTGTAGACGGTGCCGGGGGAATTTTCCGGTTCGTAACGGAACGGCCCCATCCCCGCGCCGGTTTTCAAGACCTGGTAAATTTTCGCGCCGAGGATTTGCGGCAGGTCGCTGAATTCCAGTTCGCCGGTGCGCAGGTTTTTCCGGCCGAAATGCCGCCGGGCGGACTTGTTCGCGTGCAGCACTTTCAGATCGCTCCCGACGACGATGCACGCGCTGCTCAATTCGCGCAGCACGTCGGTCATCATCTCGTTGTTGCCCGCAATCTGGTTGTGCAGCCAGATGTTGCGGAGCGCGAGACCGACCTGTTCGAGCAGATGGAAAATCAATTCGAGTTCGGCGTTGGCCAGCGGTTCGCCGGTGACGCGCCCGTCAAAAACGGCGACGCCGACGATGCCATTGCGGTCGGCCACCGGCACGGCCACCTGCGCGCCGAGCACTTCAAATTCCTTTTGCGCGTCGGCATCGGCGCGCGCCTCGTCACTGTCGCGGCGCAAAATCCGTCCGAGCCGGACAATCTGTCCGCCAATGCCGGAATCCAGCGAGAGTTCAAAATGTTCCAGCAGTCCCGACGAAAGGCCGATGGCGGAAGCGGAGCGAAGACGGCGTCCGTCTTCCGGCGAAATCGTTTCGGCGAGCGGCGCGCAGGGGCGGTTCAAAAAAATGGCGGCGCGGTTGACGCCCAGAATTTCGCGGAGAAACGACAGGAATTGTTTCAGCATCGCCTCGCCGTTGAGCGAATAGGTGAGGATGGACGAAAAATCGCGCAGCACGTCGAGCGTTGGCGCGGGATTGACCGGGCGGTTTTGCGAAGATTCCGGCGCGCGGGAAAATGAACTTTGCGACGGCGCGGTTGCGACGGGAACATTGCGTTGAGTTGGCGCATGGCCCAGCCGTTCCAGCAACGTGTTCAAAAGCCGGGCGCTGACGGGCTTGGTCAGCACATGGGTGGCGCCGTGCAAAAAGGCTTCTTCTTCCCACGCCGATTCGCTGACGGAAGTATAGACGATGACGGGCGATTTGGGATCGTAACGGCGGAGGCGGTCAACGGCCCAAACGATTTCCACGTCCATCAAATCCGCGTCCAGAATGCTCGCCGTGACCAGGCCATGCGCCAGCAGCGGTTCGGATTCGTCCACGGTCAGGCGGTGGACGACGCGATACCGCGCGGTGTCCAGGCCTGCGCGGATTGCTTCGGCGAAATCGGGATGGTTGGACAAAACCAGGATGGTTTTCATCGCGGGTCTAAAGGAAAAATCGTTCTCTTGGCTGCCTTCACTGAAGATATATTATCCCACAACCGAGGCCTTCTGGCAAACGAATCTTGACGCCCGAAATGAATCAGCCGCCGGCCAGCAGGTTTTCCCACACGCCGTTGTTCAGCATGGCCTTTTGAAGAAACGCTGTTTCGTCGGGTGACGACACGGCGGGTTCGGGATTGAGCGGCAGGTGAATCGTGAAGGTTGTGCCGCGACCGGGCTGGCTTTGGGCTTCGATTTTTCCGCCGTGATGATGGACGATGAAAAAACAGGCCATCAAATTGATGCCGTATTCCGATGGCGCGCCGCCGCTGGCCACGAACGGGTCAAAAATCACGTTCAACGCCTCCGGCGGCAGGCCGGGACCGTTGTCGGTGATCTGCAAAACGACTTCCGGTTTGGTGCCGGCCTTTTGCAATTCCGCCGAGAGTGAAATTTTGCTGCCGGCGGGCAGCATCGCCAGCTCGTCTTTGAACAACAATTCAAACAGCCGGTAAAATTTGGGTTTGTCCGCGTGCAGGGCCGGGAGCGAACCGGGGATTTTATTCTCGACCTCGATTTTCCGCGCGGCGAATTGCTCCTTGAACATTTCCAGCGCCGCGCCGACGGCGGTGGCCAGTGAGACTTCGTCGGCGAATTGCGTCGCCGGATTGCTGTCCGACGAGGTCCGCAGGTCAGCGAGCAGGCTGTTGATTTTTTCAATCTGCGACTGGACGTTCTGGTGGTAGTCCTTCCAGAAATCCGGGTTGCGCAGGCCGTTCATGTCCGCCTTTTCCTCGGCCATTTTGGCGGGCGCAAGGTCGAGAAACGTTTTCACCGCGACGAGCGAGTTTTTGATGTGATGACTCAAGCCGGCGGCGAGCAGGCCGAGGCTCACGACGCGGTCGGCGATCATCATGTTCCGCAGCACGGACATTTTTTCGAGCAGCAACTGGTCGCGCTCGGCCTGCACCGTGAAAAATTCCAGTCCGTGCCGGAGCGTGAGTTCGAGCTGGGGCGGATCCCACGGTTTGCCGACGTATTTGTAAATCGCGCCGCTGTTGACGGCGGCGATCGCGGAGTCGAAGTCCGCGTAGGCCGTGACGAGAATCCGCAGGATGCGCGGACGCAACTGCCGGGCGCGTTCCAGGAGCCAGATGCCTTTTTCGCCGGGCATCCGCTGGTCGGTCAGCAGCAGGCCGATCTCGTCGGCGTGTTTTTCGAGCAGTTGGAAACCCTCGATCGCGTTCGCGGCGGTGAGCACGCGGAAATCGTCGCCGTAGGCGCGCTCGAAATACTTCAGCGATTTTTCCTCGTCATCCACGTAGAGGATGGCGAATTTTTTGTAGTCGTAGAGATTTTCCATGTTCAACTTTCAGTTCACAGCGTGAGGGGTTTTGACGGGAAATTCGAGCGAAAACTCGCAGAATTTTCCCGCTTCCGTTTTTACCGAAATTTTGCCCCCGTATTCCTGCACGATGCTGTAACAAATGCTCAAGCCCAGCCCCATGCCTTCGCCCACCTCTTTGGTGGTGAAGAACGGGTCGAAAATCTTGTCCAGGTGCTTCGCGTCAATGCCACTGCCATTGTCGCGGATGGACAAAATGCTGTGACCGTTTTCGACGCGGCCTTCAATCCAGACGGTCGGGCTTTCGCCGGCGGGGAAGGTTTTTGTCTTCAGCGCGCCAAGTGAATTTTGCAGCAGGTTCACGACGACTTGGATCAGCCGGTTTTTATTGGCCAGGATCGTCTGGTTTTCCGCGAACTTCTGTTCGATCCGCACCCTGTCCCGCCATTCATTGCTCGTGAACCGCAACGCGGGCGTCACAATCTCGGCCACTGGCACCGGGTCAAGCTGCTCGGTGTTGGGGTGCGTGAACATCCGCAGGTCGGAAACGATGTTTTGCACGCGCTTCAGGCCGTCCTCGACGTCGGCGATCACCTCGGCGTAGTCCGCCTGCTGCTCCGGCGCGAGGTGTTTGCCCTTTTTGCGCAAAGTGAAGAGGCCGGTCGTGGCGAAGTTGAGCGGGTTGTTGATCTCGTGGATGATGCCCGCGCTCATGCGGCCCAGCGACGCGAGTTTTTCGGATTGCACGAGTTGCATCTCGTTTTCCTTGAGCTGCTGAAGGCTCGCTTCGAGCGCCTTGCGGCTCTTGTCCAGTTCGCTGCGGGAAATAAATTCGCGAACCCGCACGCGGCTGTGGAGATAAGTGCCCGCGATGATGGCGATCCCGGAGGATACCAGAAAAAACAGGCTGTCCGCGAACAGACGCGTGTCGAATGTTTTCGGAGAAAACCAACAGGCGGCAATATAAAGCACCAGCACCAACAGGACCGAGACGACGCTTTGCCAGAACGGCCAGTCCAGCACCACGGCAAGCACCATCAGCACCAGCGTCAACCCGGCGTAATAGGGTGACGCGGTTCCTTCGGTCGCGTAAACCATCCACGCGATCGTCGCCGAGGGCAGGAACAACAGCACGAGGCCCTGGAAATGATAATATTTTTTCCCGAAATTTGTTCCGAGAATGAAATAAAGCCCCACCATTAAGGCCGAGCAGAGCAATCGCAAAAGGAAAAATGAAAACGCTTGCCGCGGATAAACGTAGTGATCCAGACCGCCAAAAAGCGGCACCAGTACGATGCCCAGCCAGCAGCCCCACTTCGTTTTGCGGATGGTGATTTCCCGGTCATACGCCTGATAGGAGGCGAGAAATTCCTTGGGGATGTTGGGGGCAAATGACATGTCAATCTGGTTTGCGGACGTGCAGGAATAAATTCACCGAGGTCGGCTCCGCGATGACGCGGGTCGTTTTCCGCCAGCGTTCGGGAACGAGCGATAAAATTTCCGCGCTGTTCCGATAAATCAACTGCCAGTCCAGAATGAACTCGATGAAATAGCGGAACGGCTTTGTGTCGGTCATGTTCGCGATCAGCATCAGACCGCCCGGTGACAGCGAATCATGCCAGAGCTCAATCAAAGCGCGGCAGGTGTCCGGCGCGAGATAATCAAAAAGTCCCGCGCAATAAATCAGGTCGAACTTTTCGGCGGCGGCGCTGCGGCGCTGCGTGCGTTTCAAAAGTTCATAAACCGAAATCTGCTGCGTGCGGATTTGGGTCTGCCGGGAAAACTGGCGCTTGGCCTCGACCAGTTTCCGCCCGGCATGAAGCAAAGTTTCCTCGTTGAAATCTATCAAGGTGAAATCCGCTTGGTTGCTCAATTGCGTTTCCTGCAAAAAGTTTTGAACCTCCTGCGCCGGGCCGCAGCCGACGTTCAGGATGCGCGCGGTTTTTCCGGCGCGGGCGACGCGCGCGGTTTCGTTGAGAATATTTTCACCCAGATGGGCGATGCGGTTGCGGACGGATTTCGCCGGCCACTGGCTGACCAGCAAAAGGTGGATCAATTTCTCGTAAAGTGAACGGCCTTCCGGCTGGTTCCGGTGGATCATGTTCATCATCTCGTAGTCGCCCGCATAGCCGATGGGCTTGTGATAAGTGCGATGGGCGAAGGGCGAACCCAAAAATAACTTGTGCCAGTGCCGGCGGACAAAATCCTGATGCGCGCCGCGCGCTTCCGGCGGCAGCGCGTGGATGATTTCTTCAAACCGCTCGTGCCGGCCGTTGAACGCGGCGATAATTTTCGGCGCGACGGCGTCCAGGATGCCGCTTTCCAATTTAATTTTGTCAGCCTGCGTCTGCGAACCAAATTCCAATTCTTCCAGCCAGTGCCGCACGCCGGTGAGGTAGGATTGGACGTCGGCGACCAGCACCTTGAACTCGTTTGAAATGCGATAATTTTTTTGCCACGCCTGAAAAAAACTTTGGTAGGCCTCCTGCGGATTGGAATCAAATCCGGGCGCGGGCAGAAAATAAGCCGTGTCCGAACCGAGGTCGTCCAGCTTGGCCTCGCAAATAAGCGACTCGCCGGTGTAAATCACATTGCTCACCACGGCGCGTCCGAAATAGACGACGCGATTGTCGGCGATGATTTTGAAATTGCCCAGCACTTCCGAAGTTCGCAAGGTCGCCGCGAAATTTACGGCCTCGAAAGCCGCCTCATGGCGCGTCAGGCGGGCGAGGCTGGCGCGCAATTCGGTTCCGTCCGCCGTTTGGAAAGTGACTTCATTTTCCGTGGAGGCTTGAGGTGGCAAGGCAACTTGCATCCGGATCGCCTTCCTTGCGGGTTGACGAATCGGGCTGCTCGTGCCGTGCTCGTTGGTTTTGACAATGAGGCTCATCTCACGGCCAGAATGAAACATTTTCCGCGCCAAAACAACGGCGATTATTTCGCGACCAAATCAAATTTCCGCAGTTTTTCCACGAGTATGGCGTTGAATTCGGCGGGTTTCTCCAGCATGAGAAAATGTCCGACGCCGTCCATGGCCAGATAATCTGACTGCGGCGAGAGCGAGCGGACGTAATTTTCGTAACCGTTGTTCCACCACGGAGTCCGGGCATTGATGGCGATGACGGGCGCGTCCACTTTCTGCAAAATCCAGTCGGGCTGGTCCGGCGACAGCATGGCGAGCATTCCGCCGAGCATGACGTGTTGCGGCGTGGCGAGCATTTCGGACATCACGCGGTCGCGCAACGCCTCGGTGCCGGGGACGGGAAAAAAAGTGCTGATGAATCCTTGCGCGTGTTCGCGATATTGCGGCGAACCGAACGGAACGACCAATGCCTGCCCTTCTTCCGGCGTGCCGGAAAGCCGGCACAGCAGGCCGTCCACGGAAACCAGCGCGGTGATTTTTTCCGGCGCATGATGATGAACGCGACAGAGCACCGCCGCTCCCATGCTGTGGCCGATGAAAATGGCCTTGTCCACTTTGGCATCGCGCAGCACCGCAAGCACCGCCCCGGCAAAAAAATCCATCGTGTAGGCCGTCTGCGGTTTGTCGCTCCGGCCGTGGCCGGGAAGATCAACCAGGATGAGCCGCGCCTTGTCCGCCAGCGCGGGAATTTGTTCACGCCAGAAGCCGAGATTGCACGCCCAGCCATGGACGAAAACGATGACGAGGTTCCCCTTGCCGGCGGTGACGTAATGAATGCGGTTCGTGCCGACGGAAATAAAATGCGATTGGGCGTCAGCCGCGCTTGCGAAGGGAGCATTGTTGGTCATGCCAGGGATTCCTTCTCTTTTGATAAAGTCGTTGATGTTACGCCGTCGTGGCCGCGTCCGCAAACAGTTAGTTGGATGATTTGGTGCGGCATGATTCAAAAGTTTGCGAGCGGACTAAAAATGAATTCCCACGGTCGCGATGATGGCTTGACTGCTGAAACCATAGCGTCCATCGGCGGTTTGTCCGGCATCCGATCCAGGCGTGGTTGACGGAGTGCTGCCGCTCACATCATGCTTGAAAGCGAAGCCCAGTTGATAGGCGATATCAAAATCGAAGCGCTTGCCGCTGAACCCGGTTCCGAGGCTGAAAAAATTCCGGTTCATGTCGGCGGCCAGCGGCGTGTAATAGGTGTTCGGCACCGAGTTTTCGTTGAAGACATAGCCGCCGCTCACATGCCAGCCGTTGTCGAAATACCGCGTCGCGCCAATCTCATACATCCAGCTCGCCTGCCAGTCGAGGTTCACCGGGATGTTTGAATGAAAAGGCGGGATGACCGGCGGTGGCGACTGCTGGATGGTGACGGTGCCAAAACTTTGCCAGCCCGTGTAGTTCGCATCAAATTCAAGGTTCCATTTGGGCGTGGGCCGGTAGGAAACGCCAAAGACTGTGGTCAGGGGAAAAGTAAAGTTGGCTGACGCATTCCGTTGCGCGGGTGTAGCCGTAAGGATGTGGTTGCAGTTGGAAATCCGTGTTGCCCTGGAAATTCAGACTAGCCGAACTGCGAAAGGTGGCTCCGAAGGAAAGTTTTGGAAGCGGATGCCAGAGGATGCCCACGTTATAACCCACGCTCCAGCCGTCGCCTTTGAAGTTGAAAAAATTAGCCTGCGGCGTAGGAAATTCTAGCAGGCCTTGATACATGCTGATTTTTGCATAGTTCACCATCGCGCCAGCGCCAATTGAAAGAGTTGGCGACAACTTCACCGCCACCACCGGATTGATAGTGATGTATTTCAGCGAGCCGCTGATGGCTACCGTGTTGAAACCCGTGTCCTGCGGCCAGCTCATGTTGCCGCCGTAAGGCGCATACATGCCCAGGCCAAAGCTCAACGGCGCGCCCTTGGCGGTGTAGGTGTAGAACAACTGCGGCAGGTAGGCGAAGTTGGCGGAACTGTAGTAGGTCCGGCCGCTGTCGGGCGGTTGGTAGGTCGGCTCATAATAGACACTATTCAAGCCGCCGCGCAAATTGCTGCCCGTGAGCTGCGTGATGCCCGCCGGGTTATAGTAGATGGCGGACGGATTGTCCGCCGTGGCGACAAACGCCTCGCCGCGCGCCGTCGCAAAGGCGTCCTGATCCGGCAGCCCGAAGCCATTCGCCACCGCGTTCCGCACTGATAGGCTCAAAAGGACGACGGCCAGCAATTTGGCTCGTTGGTTCAAAATTTGGTTCATCCGTTTCAATCACTAAATTTGCACCGTAGTTACACACGGGTGACGCGCCAGAGCAAGCAAATCTCCTGCCGTCTTTGCGGCGTGCCGCCAGAAATCGGGCTTGCAGGGATATCGCGCACCGTCACCGACTGATTTGGGCTGCCCGTTTCGTATCAAATTACATCGCGAAAATTAAAATAAGACTTGACTTCCGCCGGTTACTTTAGAAAAGTGCCATCCGCAAGCTATGATGGTATTGGTGACATTAAGGAGTCTCACCCAAAGCGCAACCGCGCAACCGCGCAACCGCGCAACCGCGCAACCGCGCAACAAGCAGCGGAATCTTTTAGTCGTCCCCAAGTCTCTCGTAGTAGTTCCGCGAATTCTTTCAATCTTTGCCAGAATGTTTCAGCCTTCGCCGGAACTCGCGCAACGATTCCGCAACTTCCTTCAACCGCTCCCGGAGGCCAGACAATGACTGCGGGAGTTCCATCAGCCATTGCCAGAACCCATCGGCGGTTGCGTGGACTCCCTGAATCATCGCGCAGTCTCCGCCAGACATCGCCGGAACTCCATCAGTCGTTGCGGGGCTTCATTCAACGATTCTCTGGCCTCATTCAATCATTGCCAGACGCCAATCAGCCCCAATTCATGTCCTTTTTGCAAAAAAACACATTTTTTGAAGATTTTTTGAAAGAATCATCCCTTTACAAACGTATTCCTTAATAGTCAGGTAAAATCCTGACAATTAACCCAAAAATAAAAATAACATGGCTAAATCATATTACCTCCCCTCCGACGACGCTGGCAAAGGCGCGTGGCTGAACAACCTCAACGCCAAACTGCCAGCCTATTCTGCCGCGCTTGGACTCACCGCCGCCGACACGGCATCCGTGACCGCCGACGCAGCGTTTTTCACTTACTGCCTGAATTCCGTCGGGCAGGTCGCCGCGTATTCGCAGCAATGGACGGCTTACAAAAACGCCGCCCGCAACGGCAACGGTGCGAGCCTCGGTTCTGCGCCCGCTGCGCCAAGTCTCGGCGTTGCCCCTGCCGCCGTTGCCCCGAACATTTTTGGCCGCGCCACGGCGCTGGTCGCCCGCATCAAGACCGCGCCCGGCTACACCGATTCCATCGGACAGGCATTGCAAATCGTCGGGGCTGACCAGACGGTGGACGTGAACTCCATGAAACCCGTCATCACGGCAGAACTTGATGCCGGACAGGTCACAATCGGCTGGACGAAACAAGGCATGGATGGCGTGGAACTTCAAGTGGATCGCGGAACAGGTTTTGTGTTTCTGGCCGTTGACACCGTGCCTGACTACACCGACACGCAACCGATGCCCGCCGCGGGACAAAGTGCGTTGTGGAAATATAAAGCCATTTACCGTCAAGGCGACGACCGCGTCGGCCAGTGGAGTGATGTTGTGAGCATCCCGGTGGCGGGATGAAAATTTGGTGGGGCGAGGCTACTGACGAGTCGGCTCGCGGTGACGCTCGCCCCACCGGAAACTGTTAAAACTATTTGATTGCAATTTGAGCGGGCGGGGCGTAGAAACGGCGACGGGAAGAACCCAAACGCGGTTCAAACGAGGCAAGCTGAATCCTGAACTCTTATCTTCTTATGAAAGAAAAGCTCCATTACCTTTTAACCATCCTGACCTTGCTCGCTGGCATCAATACCGCCACCGCCCAAGGCGTGCTCACCAACGGCTGGACTTACAAGGGCACCATCGCGCCTGTTGGAGATTCTGACTCTTGGACGTTCTCGGCTACCAATGGAGACAGCATAGTCATCCGGGTTGGGGAAATCACATCCACCAATGGTTTTACTCCGCGCATCCGCCTGTTCAATCCAAGTGCGGTGCAACAAGGTTTGGCGTCTTCGACCGTGGCAGCGGAGATTTCCATCAGAGCCACAAACACCGGAACCTTTACCGTAATTGTTGACGATTACTTTGGCACAAGTGCCACCGGCACCTATCGTTTGACGCTGGCTAAGACGGGCAGTCCGGTGGTGACTTCGCCGGGCGACGAAGGCGGGCCGATGACCAACGGGGTGATGCACACCGGCACGATTGACGTGGGGGATTTGGACGTATGGACGTTCACGGCCAACAGCGGGGACAACTTGGTCATCAGGATGGGCAAGATGGTTAGCAGCGACACGTTGTATCCGTATTTGCGGCTTTATAGTCCGGACGGAACATTGCTGGGCACCTACAACAGCACTGCGGCAGCGGAAGTTTCAGCCCGTGCCACCAATAGCGGCACATTCACCGTGGTGGCGGGTGACTTCGATGGCGGTAATTTCATCGGCAGCGGCACCTATCGTTTGACGCTGGCTAAGACGGGCAGTCCGGTGGTGACTTCGCCGGGCGACGAAGGCGGGCCGATGACCAACGGGGTGATGCACACCGGCACGATTGACGTGGGGGATTTGGACGTATGGACGTTCACGGCCAACAGCGGGGACAACTTGGTCATCAGGATGGGCAAGATGGTTAGCAGCGACACGTTGTATCCGTATTTGCGGCTTTATAGTCCGGACGGAACATTGCTGGGCACCTACAACAGCACTGCGGCAGCGGAAGTTTCAGCCCGTGCCACCAATAGCGGCACATTCACCGTGGTGGCGGGTGACTTCGATGGCGGTAATTTCATCGGCAGCGGCACCTATCGTTTGACGCTGGCTAAGACGGGCAGTCCGGTGGTGACTTCGCCGGGCGACGAAGGCGGGCCGATGACCAACGGGGTGATGCACACCGGCACGATTGACGTGGGGGATTTGGACGTATGGACGTTCACGGCCAACAGCGGGGACAACTTGGTCATCAGGATGGGCAAGATGGTTAGCAGCGACACGTTGTATCCGTATTTGCGGCTTTATAGTCCGGACGGAACATTGCTGGGCACCTACAACAGCACTGCGGCAGCGGAAGTTTCAGCCCGTGCCACCAATAGCGGCACATTCACCGTGGTGGCGGGTGACTTCGATGGCGGTAATTTCATCGGCAGCGGCACCTATCGTTTGACGCTGGCTAAGACGGGCAGTCCGGTGGTGACTTCGCCGGGCGACGAAGGCGGGCCGATGAATGGTTCCGATTCATATAATGGCACGATTGATGTAGGCGATTTGGACGTATGGATATTCACGGCGCGTGTCGGAGATAACATTACGTTGCAAATGGCCAAATTGGACGTTGGCAGCACGTTATATCCGTATTTGCGGCTTTATGGTCGTGATGGTTCTCTGCTGAATTCCATTTCGAGCGTAACAACTGCACAGATCAGTCGTAGTGCTCCAGCCAGTGGAAATTACATGGTGGTGGCGGGTGACGCCGATGGCGGTAATTTCATCGGCACCGGCACCTACCAACTGACTGTGAACGGGCTTTCCGACGGATTCAAGGCAGGCATATTGATTATTTCTGGAACCAATCTGAATGTTGGCGCGGTCGGGGGAACACTTGGAACCAATGTTGTTCTATTAACCACCACAAATCTTGCAATACCCGCATTCTGGACGCCCATCCAGACCAATCAATTTGACCAGTTCGGAGTGTTTGATCTGACGAACGTGTTGAACACCGCCGAATCCAAACGGTTTTACCGCCTGTCGCATCCGTAGTAACACAACCTTCGAGTTGAACTATCAGCTTTACTTTTGGCTTTCTGGGGTAAAATGGCTGCATGAAAAATTTGTCTTGGTTCACGCTTGGGGTCTGTTTGCTTGCTTCAACTATTTTGTCGGCTTCGGCCGCTTTTTCGTCGCTCTACGTCTTTGGCGACGCCCTTTCCACCACGACCGGAAACAACCCGCCATCTTCAGATTATTATGGTCAACGCGATTCCAACGGCCGGGTCTGGGTTGAGGTGCTGGCGCAGCGGCAGGGACTGACATACGACGCCAGCAAAAATGATTCCTACTATGACCATAATAGTGCTGTTTTGTTGACGGAGATCAACAACTTCAAGCCCCACCGGATGTGGCAAATGACCTGTTCATAGTCTGGGTTTGCAATGCCGATACATTTGATGCCGCAAGTGCTCCTTTTTCTTCAAACCAATGGAACGACGCCAACAACCAGTCGCAAGCCAATCATCTGCAAATCATCACCAATCTTTACGCCATGGGTGTCCGCACGCTGATCCTGCCAAATGTCGTGGATATTTCCGAGATTCCAGCATTTAATCAGGCTGCTTCTACGAATATCATGCACATCGGGTGCATTGCCTATAACGCCACCTTTTCCAATACCATCAATCAGGCAATGGTCTTGTGTCCCGAGCTTACAATCTATACCCCGGACTTTTTTACCCTATTAAACAACGTGTTGACGAACGCTCCCTATTATGGTTTGACCAATGCGCTGTCAGCCAAAGGATTTAGCATTGACGCATTGAAGGGACTTTATAGCCAGTCACCGGCCATCCTAAATGGTTCGGGCACCAATTATATTTTTTGGGACAATATGGATCCGACCGCGCAGTTCCATGAAGTTATCGCCGATGTCGTCCAGCAGCTCATCTCGCCAGTGCAAATCAACGGGCTCGCATTGTTCAAAGGCAGCAACCGGCTGGATGTTGTGAATATGCCGCTCGGCTTGGATGGTTTTGTGGAGGGCAGCACGAATCTGTCACAAGCAGGCTGGACGTCCGTGACAAACTTCAGCAGCACCAGCATAAATCAATCAATCTTTGTCAATGCGTTGCCGCTTCCGCCTTCTGTGCCTCCTTCAGGGTCAGGCGGTTCAACTGATCCGAACAATCCAACCAACAACGGAACATATTTTCCTGGCTTCAATCCGGGGCAGTATTACCGGTTGCATTTTCCCTACGCCTGGTCGTGGCCGTGACCGGCGAAAAAATCACGCCGCTGAAACGGCGGCGGGCGTCGCTTTCGCCAGTGCTTCGTGACCCCAGCGCAGCATCCGTTCCGTGGTTTCCCAGCCGATGCACGAGTCGGTGATGGAAACGCCGTAACGCAAGTCCGCCAGGTTTTTCGGTATCGGCTGGTTGCCTTCGTGCAGGTAACTTTCCACCATCGCCCCGATCAGCGGTTTTGTGCCTTCGACGCGCTGCTGGATGATGCTGTGCCAGACATCTTCCTGTTTCGCGAATTTCTTTTCCGAATTCGCGTGGCTGCAATCCACCATCAGCACCGGCGGCAGTTTTTCGGAAATCAATTGCTCTTCCGCCGCGCGGATGCTTTCGGCGTCGTAATTGGTCTTTGCCCGTCCGCCGCGCAGCACGACATGCGCGTGCGGGTTGCCGGAAGTGCGCACAATGCTCGTGACGCCGTCCTCGTTGATGCCCAGAAAACTGTGCGGCTGCCGCGTTGCGCCCATCGCGTCAATCGCGATTTGCAAACTGCCGTCGGTGGAATTTTTCAAGCCGACGGGCATCGAAAGGCCGCTGGCCATTTCGCGGTGCGTCTGCGATTCGGTCGTGCGCGCGCCGATGGCCGCCCACGAAATCAAGTCCGCGATGTATTGCGGCACAATCGGGTCGAGAAATTCCGTGGCCGCCGGCAGACCCATGCCGGTGATTTCGAGCAGCAGCTTTCGTGCGATTTTCAAGCCGTTTTCGATGTCCTGCGAGCCGTCCAGATGCGGGTCGTTGATGAGACCTTTCCAGCCAATCGTTGTGCGTGGTTTTTCAAAATAGACGCGCATGACGATTTCCATGCGGTCGGCAAATTCTTTTCGCAGCGCATTCAACCGCGTCGCGTATTCCAGCGCGCTTTTTTGTTCGTGGATGGAACACGGCCCGATGACGACGAGCAGGCGCGGGTCTTCCTGCCGCAAAATGCGGATGATGCGTTCGCGGCTGCGCGCGACGACGGCGTTGGCCGTCTCGGTCGTCGGTGCGGTCGCCTTCAACTCGCGCGGCGACAGCAACCGGACGATTTCTTTGACATGCAAATCCTGCGTGCGAAACATGGGAACGATTGTAACACAAAACCGGCGCGCGGAAAGTCCAAAGCATCCGGTGTTGGACACGGCGGCGGTTTTGTTTATATTCCGCGCGGGGAAATATGAACAGGGACAAATCAAACACCGGCCAGAAGGCGCTCCAAATCAATCTCGACGCGAAGAGATACGGCACCTTCGCCGAGATTGGCGCGGGGCAGGAAGTCGCGCGCTGGTTTTTCCACGTCGGCAAGGCGTCGGGCACCGTGGCCAAAACCATTTCCGCCTACGACATGGCCATCAGCGATGCGATTTACGGAACGGCGGAACGCTATGTCAGCCGCGCGCGGCTCCAGGCGATGCTGGATCATGAATTCGACCTGCTACTCAAGCGCCTCGACAAAACGCGCGGCGACAAATCCACTTTTTTCGCCTTCGCCAACACCGTCGCCACCAAGCAGGGCGCGCGGCCCGGACTGGAGGAAGGCCAGGGCTGGCTCGGCATCAAATTTCAGGCGCACCCGCACGGTGATCCCTCCACCATCATCATCCATGTGCGGCTGCTGGATTGGGAAACTCCGCGCCAGCAGGAAACCGTCGGCGTCATCGGCGTGAATTTGATTCACGGCGCGTTCTACCAGCACACCGAACCCGCCCGGCTCATCGGCTCGCTGCTCGACGGCCTGACCAGCCAGCGCGTCGAGGTGGACATGATCAAATTTTCCGGCCCCGCCTTCACTGGCGTGGACAACCGGCTCATGGCATTGCAGCTCGTCGAGCAATGGCTTACCGAGGCCGCCATGTTCACCGCCGATGGCGAAACGATTATTCCCGGCGAACTGCTTTACAAAAAACCCGTCCTGCTCGAACGCGGCAGCTTTCGCCCGCTCACCAACCCGATGCTCGACATGCTCGAACGCGCGCAGGATCAATTCATCCATGAGTCTTCCCTGCAGGGCGAAACGCCCGTCGCCATCTTTGAAATGACCCTGCGCCAGTTGCAGGTCGGCGATGCCATTGACCATCGCGATTTTCTCGACCGCGTGGACACGCTCGGCGCGCTCGGCAAGCCGGTGCTCATTTCCAATTTTCTCCGCTATCACCGCCTCGTCACCTATCTCTCGCGCCACACGCAGAAACCCATCGGCCTGCCCATCGGCCTCGTGCGCCTGCGCGACGTGATGGACGAAAAATTTTACACCGACCTGCCCGGCGGCCTCATGGAATCGCTCGGCCAGCTTTTCAAAAACGGCGCGAAACTTTACGTCTATCCCTCGCTCGACAAAAAAACCGGCAAGCTTTTCACCGTGGAAAACCTCGATGTCGCCCCGCACCTGCGCCATCTCTACGCGCACCTCGTCGAAAACCGGTTCATCGTGGACATCCAGAATTACAATGCCGGCGCGCTGAAAATCTATTCCGGCGAAGTTCTTGCCAAAATCCAGTCCGGCGATGAATCGCTCGCCCAGATCATCCCGCCGCAAATTTTTGAAGTCATCAAGGCCAAAAAACTTTTTGGGTGGGGGCAAAAGGCGGCGGCCATCGCCTGACGGATTGGAAAATGTGGACGCCGCCCCATTTTCTTGTTGTCCAAACGCGGCAATAAAAGTCTAATAAAAGACAATAAACGCGCTACTTCTTTTGCAGATGGTGATACACTGCGCCCCAGTAAATAATGGCAATGAAAATTTCAGTTCCAAAAGAAACGCATCCGGGAGAGACCCGCGCGCCTTTGACGCCCGACAGCGCCGCCAAACTCGTCAAACTCGGCGCGCAGGTCGAAATCGAAGCCGGCCTCGGCCTCGCCGCCGGATTTGCCGACGAAACCTACACCAAAGCCGGAGCGACGATTTCCAACGACCGCAAGGCGCTCGTCAGCTCCGGCGACATCGTGCTGCGGCTGCGCAAACCACCGATTGAAGAAATTTCATGGCTCAAGCAGGGCGCGATTCACGCGAGTTTGCTCGACCCGTTCAACGAAAAGGAGCTGGTCAACAAATTTGCCGAGCGCGGCGTCAGCGCCATCAGCATGGAATTCATCCCGCGCACGACCCGCGCGCAAAAAATGGACGTGCTGTCGTCGCAAGCCAATCTCGGCGGTTACGAAGCGGTGATTCTCGCCGCGCGTTATTCCAATAAAATTTTTCCGATGATGACCACGGCCGCAGGAACGATCCTGCCGTCGAAAGTTTTCATCATCGGCGTCGGTGTCGCAGGATTGCAAGCCATCGCCACCGCGAAACGGCTGGGCGCGAAAGTCACCGCTTACGACACGCGGCCCGTTGTCGAAGAGCAGGTCAAATCGCTCGGCGCACAGTTTCTAAAAATTGATATTGGCGAAACCGGTCAGACAAAAGATGGCTACGCGAAAGCACTGACCGAAGAACAAATCCAAAAGCAGCGCGACGCGATGAAAAAAACCTGCGGCGATTCCGACGTGGTGATTTCCGCTGCACAAGTTTTTGGACGCAAAGCACCGATTCTCGTTACGACCGAAATGCTCAATGCCATGAAGCCCGGCAGCGTGGTCGTGGATTTGGCCGTGGAAACCGGTGGCAATGTCGAAGGCGTCGTTTACGACCAGGTGACTGACCGCAACGGCGTGAAAATCATCGGTATCGCCAATCTGCCCGGCCGCGTGCCGCTGCACGCCAGCCAGGTCTATGCGGCGAACCTCGTCGCGCTGGTCGAGGAATTCTGGGACAAGAAAGAAAAAACTTTTGTTCTCAAGCTCGACGACGAAATCATCAAGGGCTGCCTCGTCACGCACGGGGGCAAGGTCGTGAATGAAAAACTTCTTCCGAAACCAAACTAAAATTTTATGGAACCAAACATTCCCGACATCATTTTCATTTTTGTCCTCGCCATCTTTGTCGGCATCGAGGTGATTTCTAAAGTGCCGTCAATGCTGCACACGCCGCTGATGTCCGGCACCAACGCCATCCACGGCATCATTTTATTCGGCGGCATCTTGGTGCTCGCGGACGCCGCCACGCCGCTGGCGCAGGCGCTGGGATTTGTCGCCGTGGTCTTCGGATCGGCCAACGTCTTTGGCGGCTTCATGGTCACTGACCGGATGCTGCAAATGTTTAAGAAAAAGAAAAAATGAGCTCGACCATCGCCTACGTCATCATCGCGGTTTCGGTTTTATTCATCATCGGCATCAAGCTGCTGGCGTCGCCGAAAACCGCGCGCATCGGCAATCTGGTCGCGGCTGCGGGCATGGTAATCGCGCTCCTTTCGCTTCACAAACCCACCGGCGAATACGTCTGGTCGCAGGGCTGGAGTTTTAATTACACGCTCATCGCCATCGGCACGGTCATCGGTCTCGTCATCGGTGCCATCGGCGCGTATTCGGTGAAGATGACCGCGATGCCGCAGATGGTCGCGCTCTTTAATGGCCTTGGCGGCGGCGCGGCGGCGCTGGTCGCGAGTCTGGAATTTCACCGCGGCGCGCACAGTCTCGAAGGCATCACGGCGTTCATCGCGGGTTCAATGCTGTTTGCGACGCTCATCGGTTCGCTCTCTTTTTCCGGCAGCATCATCGCGTATCTGAAACTGGAGGGAAAATTTGAAAAGCCGCATACGTTCCCCGGCCAGAACATTTTGAACGGCCTCATCTTGCTCGTCATTCTCTGTTTGTGCGGATTCCTGACATTCAATGCTTCCGGCGGCAACGCGACCACTGAGTTCATTGTGATGTTTTCGCTCGCGTTGTTTTTTGGCATCGCGATGGTCATGCCCATCGGCGGCGCGGACATGCCAGTCGTCATTTCACTTTTGAATTCCTTTACTGGCCTCGCGGTCGCGGCGGATGGTTTTGCCATTAACAATCTCGCGATGGTCGTCGCGGGAACGTTGGTTGGTTCCTCCGGCACATTGCTCACGCTGCTCATGTGCAAGGCGATGAACCGTCCGGTCACGAATGTTTTGTTCGGCGCGTTTGGTTCCAGTGGAAGTGCGCAAGCAGGCGCGGCTGGAATGGTCGGCACTGTCAAACCGATTCAAGCCGACGAGGTGGCGCTGCTGCTGGCCTACGCGCAGCGCGTCGTGATTGTTCCCGGCTACGGCATGGCGGTCGCGCAGGCGCAACATTCCGTGCGCGAACTTTCCGACGAACTCGGCAAGCGCGGCGTCGAAGTGCAGTTTGCGATCCATCCGGTCGCGGGACGGATGCCCGGCCACATGAATGTTTTGCTCGCCGAGGCGAACGTGCCTTACGACCAGCTCGTCGAAATGGAAGCGATCAATCCCTCGATGGACCGCGTGGATGTCTGCCTCGTCATCGGCGCGAACGACGTGGTGAATCCTGCCGCGCGCGAGGACAAGTCCAGCCCGATTTATGGCATGCCCATCATTGACGCCGACCATTGCAAGACGTGCATCGTGATGAAGCGCTCAATGGCCGCCGGTTTCGCCGGCATCGAAAATCTTCTCTTCTACAAGGACAACACGCGCATGTTGTTCGGAGATGCGAAAGCCTCGCTCAATGCGCTCGTCGCGGCGGTCAAGGCGAGTTGATTGGAAAGTAGAGGTTGAACTGGATTTGCCGCCGTTTATAGTGAGCCGCAGACAAAATGCCCACAGCCTCTGAAATCGCAAAATATCTCGAAGGTGAAGTCATCGGCGACGGTCACGCCGTCCTGAACAGCTTCGCGCCCGCCGACCGCGCGCAACCCGGCGACCTGACCTTCGCGGAAAATGAAGATTATTTTGCGCGCGCCGAGCAAAGCGCCGCGACCGCCATCATCGCGGACAAAAGATTTTCATCGTCAAAAAAAATCCTGATCCGAGTGCCAAACGCCCGCATCGCGTTCGCCAAGGCGCTCGCGCTGTTTTTTCCCGAACCGAAATTTCCTGCCGGAATCCATCCGACCGCCGTGATCGCTTCATCGGCAAAAATTGATCCGACCGCGCACATCGGGCCGCATTGCGTCGTCGGCGAACGCGTGCAGATCGGCGCGCGCTCGGTTTTGCAGAGCGGAAATTCCATCGGCGACGATTCCAAGCTCGCCGAGGACGTGAACATTTTTCCGAACGTCACCATTTATCCGCGCACGGAAATCGGCAACCGCGTCCGCATCCACGCCGGCACCGTCATCGGTTCGGACGGCTACGGCTATGTGCTGGACGGCGGCTTTCACCGCAAGGTGCCGCAGATCGGCGGCGTCGTCATCGGCGACGACGTGGAGATCGGCGCGAACGTGACGGTGGACCGCGGCGCGCTCGGCGCGACGGTCATCGGCAAGGGCACAAAAATTGACAACCTCGTGCAGATCGCGCACAACGTGCAGATTGGCGAACATTGCCTCGTCATCGCGCAGGTCGGCATCGCCGGCAGCACGAAACTGGGAAATTACGTCGTGCTTGCGGGACAAGTCGGCGTCGGCGGGCATTTGAAACTGGGCAACCAGGTCACCGTCGGCGCGCAGGCTGGCGTGATGACGGATATTCCCGACGGCGGAAAATGGCTTGGCGCGCCCGCGCAACCGGACCGGGAATTCAAGCGCCAGGTCATCGCCATCCAGCGGCTGCCCGATTTGCTCAAGCGCGTCGCGGAGTTTGAAAGACAGTTCGGGTTGAAAAAAGACGGCGGCGCGGAATGATTTTTATTAAATCTTCGTAGGAGACGACGTAAGGAGTCTCATTCTAAAAATTGAGTCTCGTCACCTCGACTCCTACGAGTTGAACAATTTATTTCGGCTTCAATTGCGGGAACAAAATCACGTCGCGGATGCTTTCCTGGCCAAGCAGCATCATGCACAGGCGGTCAATGCCCATGCCCATGCCGCCGGCGGGCGGCATGCCGTGTTCGAGCGCGACGAGAAAATCCTCGTCCAGCTTTTGCTGTTCGCCGCCGGCCTGATGTTCGAGGCGTTCGCGCTGCTCGATGGGATCGTTCTGCTCGGTGTAGGCGGGCGCGATTTCCTGGCCGTTGATGCAGCACTCGAAGACTTCGACGGTCGTCGGGTCGTCGGGCGAAAGTTTGGCGAGCGGCACGAGTTCCTTCGGCAGATGCGTGACGAACGTCGGCTGAATCAGCGTCGGCTCGATCAATTTTTCAAACACCGCGCCTGTCACTTCAAAATCGGGTAATCTTTGTATTTCGCGCCGAGATCAATGCGCGCGTTGACGACGGCTTCAGAAGAATTTCAAACCAATCTGTCCGGCTTGTTCACGGACTAAATCTTTGTATTTCGCGTACGCCAATTGCTCAAATCAAGAACTTCGCTTTTATCTTCTGAATTGTCTTTCGATTTCATTTCGGAAATCAAAATTCTTGAACTTGCTGCAAAGGTTTGCGAGAATTGATTTCTGGCATTTTGTAGAGAATTTCAAATCGTTTAACAAACCAATTAAGTCCGAAATTCTTTGACAACAATTCGCTTTGTATTTGCCGTCGCGCGAATTTTTCAAAGCGTCTTGCAATTCGGCGTAGAGCGGTCAATTTGGATACAATTTTTTAACGATTGATATTCGCCGGGTTCTTCAAAGATCGTCAAGATTTCCCAAAAATGATTGAGATGCTGAAAGTTGTTCAGCAGTTCGAATTTTCAACGTTCCCAAAACTTTTTGCGCGACGTGTTCACATCATTTCTTCGACGAGTTCCATCATGCTCTCGTAATCGCCGAACGCCTGATACGCTTCGAGCATCGTGAATTCGGGATTGTGTTTGCGCGAGAGGCCTTCGTTGCGGAAGTTGCGGCCGATCTCGAACACTTTGTCCACGCCGCCGACGAGCAGGCGCTTGAGATAGAGTTCCAGCGCGATGCGCAGATAAAAATCGCAGCCGAGCGCGTTGTGATGGGTCTTGAAGGGTTGCGCCGCCGCGCCGCCGGGAATCGCCTGCATCATCGGCGTCTCGACTTCCACAAAGCCGCGCGCGTGCAGAAAATTCCGGATCTCGCGGATGATTTCGCTGCGCTTGAGAAAAACGTCCTTCACTTCCGGGTTCGCCATCAAATCGAAATAACGCTGGCGATAGCGGATTTCGGTGTCTTCGAGGCCGTGCCATTTCGCCGGCGGCGGTCGCAGGGCTTTGGCGAGAATCGATGAACGATTCGATTTTGACGCTCGGCTCGTTTGTCTTCGTGCCGAAAAAGCGTGCCGGTCGCGCCGATGAAATCGCCGAGGTCGAGGTGCGTGAAAATGTCCCAGCTTCCCGACATTTTTTCTTCGAGCGCATTTTTCTGCGCGTAAATCTGGATGCGTCCGCTTTGGTCGCGCAAATCAATGAACATGGACTTGCCCATTTCGCGGTGCGCGGTGATTCGTCCAGCGATGGAAACTTGCGCGGCTCGGCGAGTTCGCCCTTCTCAAATTTCGCGCGCGCCTTGCCGCAGCCGATGGCGGGCGTGAATTTATTTTGGAACGGGAAAATGTTTTTGGCCTCGAGCGCTTTCAGTTTTGCCCGACGCTGTTCGATCAATGAATTCGTGTCGTCCATTTAGATTGCGGAAGTTAAGCAGAAAATTTCCGTGTGCGCACGAAAAAGTCGTCACATATGGAACCAGTTGTATTGGCTGGAGAAAACCGGCCAGTCGGTCGCGATTTCAGAAATGAGCATGAACAAAATCATCAGGGCGAGCACGAGGAATTTCGTTGGGTTGCCGAATTTTTTTAGCGCCCGGTCGAGGCCGAAAACGAAGAGCAGCAAAAACGGGATCAGCGCGCCGAGCATCAGCCGCCCGGAAGTGAAATACGGATGTGCGCTCGACGGATAAAAACAGTCGTGAAAATCGTAGATGATTGAAAGAAAGCCTGAAAACGCGATGGCTGCAACAAAGCACGAAAAGCCGAACCAAAGCGCGTCGCGTTGTGACGCAGGGGCGGATTTGGATTTCAGTAGAAGATTCGTCAGCGCAACGCCGGTCAAAACAAAAGTCAAAATGACGTAAACCATGTCCACCGACGGCAAGGCAAGCGGCCGGCGGTGCCACAAAATTTCGCCCTGCCAGAAAGTCGAAAGCAAATCGTGGATGAAGATCCAGAAACCGTGCGGCGTGAAAATCGGATGATGCCACCATTCGGCGAACGGCTTGTGCGTCCAGCCAAGGAACTGGATTTTGGCCGCCGTGCCGGTGAAATCGCCGAAATTGTATTTGCACCACGCCAGCCAAAGCACCATCGGCAATCCGGCGCAAACCGCGAGTGTGAAAATTGACGCCGTCGCGGTGCTTATTTTTCCAGTTTTGATCAGGCGGGAGATTTTAAACAGCACGATTGCCGCCGAAACAGCGAGCAATGGCAGATTGCTGATCTTGGCCAGGAAAGTCGCGGCGAATGCGAGGCCGGTGACCGCTCCGAGACGCACACTTGGATTTTCGGCGCGGAAAAATTGCACGAGCAAAATGAATGCCGCACCAAAACACAACGGCGATAGCACGTCGTTTTGGATGGCGTAGAAGGCGGTCTGTGGAATGAATGCAATCAACGCGGGAACACCCATCCGCAAAAATAAGTTTTCCGGAAAAACCATCCGCGCTGTCCCATAGCCAAGCCACACGAGCGCGGCGACAAAAAAGATATTCAGAAATCGCAACCAGTAGAGAAGATGTCCGCCTTCGAAACCGCCCGCTTTGCCCAAATGCCATCCCAGACCGGTGAGGGTGTAGTAAAGCGGCGGTTGGGCGGTTTCATAATTCGTCACCGATCGCCACGTCACAGTCTTGGCGATGAGCCGCTCGCTGATTTTTTCAAGCGGTTGAGTCCATGGCGGCGGGGCAAATTGCCCGTTCGGAAAATTGGTCGGGTCTTGCACAAACTCCGACGAACCGTAAAGCACGATGTAGCGCACCGTATCAGCGGACACCGCCTCCATCGCGCGCGGAAGATGCGCCTGCGAATATTTTATCGTAAGATCGAAATGGATCTGCTCGTCCACATTGTTGAAAAACGGAAACGCCGCTGAAAAAATAAAAACGTGAATGGCGGCGAGCAGGCACAATAGCCAAATCCATTTGCGTTCGTTTGATTCTGATTGTGCCGTGCACATTGGTTTTTTATCAAAACGGAACGTCGGCGAAAAGGACACAAATGACCGGCGTTATTCCGATTACAGCCAGTTTGCTCTCGGCGGCTTCCCATTCGGGAGTGGCCTGCGCGAGCCGTTCCTGGACGTGCGCGAGTTCGCGGTTTATTTCCTGTGCGCGGCCGGGCTTGTTGTAAGTCTCCGGGTTTTCCAATTCGGCGGTGAGTTCAACCTGCTTCGCTTCGAGTTCCTGGATTTCTTTTTCCAGTTTGTGAACCAATTGTTGCTGCGCTTTTTTCTCGCCGGAACGCGACTGGCGCTGTTGCGCTTCGAGACGTTTTTGATCTTTTCGTGAAATGGTAGGGCTTACCTGCCGGTCAGCCGGAACCTTCTCACGTCCAGTGGTGTCAAGGACGCGCGGCAGCGCGTCCCTACCAGTCGAGGTCAGCGCCGCGCGCGCGGAAGTCGCCTTGGTCTTGTCCAAATAATATTGATAGCCGCCGGGATAATGCGTGAGCTTCCCGGCGTTGACGTGGACGACGTGGCCGGAAAGCGCGCGGATGAAATAAACATCGTGGCTGATGAAAACCAGGGTGCCTTGGAACTGCTTCAGCGCGCCGACCAGCGCGTCAATGCTCGCCATGTCGAGATGCGTCGTCGGTTCGTCCATGAGCAAAAGATTCGGCGGGTCGAGCAGCAGCTTGACGAGCGCGAGGCGGCTTTTTTCGCCGCCGCTCAAGACGCCGACCTTTTTGAAAACGTCGTCGCCGCGAAACAGAAAACTGCCGAGCAGGGTGCGGATGGATTGCTCCGTCACGCGTTGCGTGGTATCCATCGCTTCCTCGAACACCGTGCGCGACTCCTGCAACATTTCGATGCGATACTGCGAATAGTAACCGGCCTTCGCGTTGTGGCCGAGCGTGCGCGTGCCGGATTGCGGCACCACAACTCCGGCGAGAATTTTCAGCAGCGTGGATTTGCCCGCACCGTTCGGGCCGACCAAAACAATTCGTTGGTCGCGTTCCGCCAGAAAATCCATGCCGCGATAAACAACATTTTCGCCGTAAGCAAAATGGATGTTTTCGAGCGTGATGACTTTCTGCCCGCTGCGCAGCGGCTGCGGAAAACTGAAGCCGATCTTGCTCGTGTCGTTCACCGGCGCCTCGATTTTTTCCATCCGGTCAATCTGCTTGAGCTTGCTCTGCGCCTGCGACGCCTTGCTCGCCTTGGCGCGGAAACGGTCGGCGAATTCCTGCAACCGCGCGATGTCGCGCTGCTGGTTTTTGTAGGCGGCGAGCAATTGTTCCTCGGCGGCGGCGCGCTGCACGAGAAAATCATCGTAGTTGCCGCGATAACGGTTGAGCTTGCTCGAACGGATTTCCACGATGCCGCTGACGATGTGATTCAGAAATTCGCGGTCGTGCGAGATGACCACGATCGCGCCGGGATAAGTCATCAGGTATTCCTGAAACCACAGCAACGCTTCGAGGTCGAGATGGTTCGTCGGTTCGTCGAGCAAAAGCAAATCCGGTTCCTGCACGAGTAGCCGTGCGAGATGCGCGCGCATGACCCAGCCGCCGCTCAATTCGTGCGCCGGACGGTCGAAATCCTTTTCGCGAAAGCCGAGGCCGGACAAAATCTGTTTCGCCTTCGCGTCGAGCTGATAACCGCCGAGTTCGTGAAAACGGTTGTGCGCGTCGTCGTGAATTTCCTCGACGTGATCCGCCGCGACGTGATGGTCGGAATCCCACGCGAGAATTATTTTTCGCAGCTTCGCAAATTCCGGCGAAATCGCCGTCGCCAGTTCCAAGAATAGTTTCTTCGCCGACCGGCGCGCTTTCCTGCGGCAGGTAGCCGAACACGACGTTGCGTTCCTTCATCACCTTGCCGGAGTCCGCCTCCTCGTCGCCGAGGATGATGGAAAAGAGCGTGGACTTCCCCGCGCCGTTCGGGCCGACCAGCCCGATGCGGTCCTCGCGGTTCAACTGCAAGGTCACGTCGTCGAACAGAACCCGTCCGCCGTAAGCCTTGCTGATTTCTGAAAGCGTCAACATCGAAACGGCAGCTTAACCTAAATTCACAAGTGAACACAAGCAGGCGTATGGCCATTGACACGTTGGACTAACTGGACTAATCTTGTCCGCATGAAGACAATCAACGTCCACGAAGCGAAGACCAATTTTTCCAGCCTGCTGGCGCGGGTGGAAAAAGACAGCGCGTCCATCGTCATCTGCCGCAACGGCGAACCCGTCGCCGACCTTGTGCCGCACAAATTTCAGAACCGGATTCAGCCGCATCCGATTTTAAGCAAAATTAAAATCAAATATGACCCGACCGAGCCGACATCCGAAAACGAATGGCCGGAGGCGAGCCGATGATTCTGGACACTTGCGCCCTGCTCTGGCTGGCGAGCGGTAAGAAAAAAATCAGCCGCGCGACGCTCAAACAAATTAATGAAGCGTCTGCAATTTATATTTCCGCCATCAGCGGATTTGAGATTTCAATCAAGGCGAGTCGCGGAAAACTTAAACTGCCCCACGCGCCGCAGGAATGGTTTGAAAAAATCATTGAACATCATGGCCTGACGGTTCTGCCGTTGGAATTGAACATCTGCATCGCCGCCGCCGAACTGCCGCCGATTCACAATGACCCGTGCGACCGTTTTATCATCGCCACTGCAAAGTTACATGGATTAGCCGTGGTGACGACGGATGAAAACTTTGAGAAATACGGTTTGACTGTGTTGAGTTGAATCTACAATTCGTTGCGATGGGTTCGGAAATTCATTAGCTTCTCCCCGTCCAACAAAATTTATGGGCGCACAATGGAAACAAGCCGGGCGCGAAATCAACGCGCACAAAAAAGGCCAGATGGTCGTCAAGCTCGTCCGCGAAATCATGGTCGCGGCCAAGCTCGGCGGCGCCGACCCCGACCTCAACGCGCGCCTGTTTGTCGCCGTCGAGAAGGCCAAGAAATCTTCCGTCACCAAGGACACCATCGAGCGCGCCATCAAAAAGGGCGCGGGCCTCACGGACGAAAAAGTGGTTTATGAAACGGTCGTCTATGAAGGCTTCGCGCCGCACAAAGTCCCCGTCGTCGTGGAATGCCTGACGGACAATCGCAACCGCACCGCGCCGGAGATCAGAAATCTGTTCAAGGCCGGTTCGATGGGCCAGCCCGGCAGCGTCGCGTTTTTCTTCAATCACCTCGGCGTCGTCGAGGCCACGCACGCGGACGCGAACCGCGACGCGGAGGCCGACGCGATTGAAGCCGGCGCGCAGGAGATCGAGCCGCTCGAAGCCGCTGAAATTCCCGCCGGACAAAAAGGCGCGCGATTTTTGACGGAAATAAAAGATTTGGATCACGTTTCAAAAGCGTTGAAGGCGGCGGGCTGGAACGTCATTGCATCGGAGATGCGCTACGTCGCGAAAAATTTCACGGAAGTTTCCGACGCGCACCGCAAGGAAGTCGAAGATTTTCTCCACGCGCTCGACGACCACGACGACGTGCATCACGTCTATGCGGCGATGAAGTGAGCGATTCGGAGCACAAAAACTATTTTGCCAGTGACAAGTTCTTCCTACCAGCTAACCGGCACGGTCATTTTTTTGCCGAAGCGGTTTGAGTAATGCAATTGCCGATGCTGGCGGCCGTATTCGTGGACGAGCTTCGTGATTTTCACGTCGTAGCAGCAATACTCCGCGATTTCCGCCAGCTTGCCGTCCTTGAACCAGCGGATCGCCTGCAGGCCTTCCGCCGTTTTTTCCACGCCGAACGTCGCCGTCGCGATCGAATCGAGCGAGAGCCGGTGGTTCAGCGTGTTCTGCAATTCCACCATCATGTCGAGCGTCGGAAGCTGGCTCAAATCAAACGACGTGTAACCGTGCAACACTTCGTAATCGAAACGCAAATTGTTGAAACCGACGACCAAATCCGCGCGCTGCAAATCCTTGATGAGTTCGTCCACTTGTTTTTCGCCGTAAATTTTATATTCGCCGTTCGCGCTATTGCAAGTGACGCCGATGCTCATGCCCATTTTTGAAATGTTGCCCCAGCCGCCGACTTCATCGGCGGATTTCTGCGTTTCGAGATCGAAATAGATAATGTTTTTGGCCACGAACAATAATTTGTAGCAGCGGACGCGAGTCCGCTCCATCTAAAAAATTTGAGCAGGCTCACGCCTGCTGCTACACTCCACGCATGGCACTCACACCTTCCACCATGCTGCCGCTCGGCACGGCCGCACCGGATTTCAATTTGCCGGACACGAGCGGAAAACTCGTCTCGCTTGCCGAGTTCAAAACGGCGTCCGCGCTGCTCGTCGTTTTCATGTGCAACCATTGTCCGTATGTGATTCATATCCGCGCCGGACTCGCGCAACTCGCGCGCGACTACGCGCCGAAAAACGTCACTATCGTCGGCATCAATTCCAACGACGCGAAAAATTATCCCGAAGATAGCCCGGCGAAAATGAAGGAAGAAGTTAAAAATGCCGGTTATATTTTCCCGTATCTTTATGACGAAACGCAGGCCGCAGCAAAAAATTATCACGCCGCCTGCACGCCCGATTTTTTCCTGTTCGACCGCGGACGCCGGCTCGTTTATCGCGGCCAGTTTGACGCCAGCCGGCCCGGCAACGGAATTCCCGTGACCGGAAAAGATTTGCGCGCCGCACTCGACGCCGTTCTCGCCGGGAAGACGACTTCCGAATTTCAAGCGCCCAGCATCGGCTGCAACATCAAATGGAAAGCCGGCAACGAGCCGGATTATTTTTGATTTTCACTGACAAACGCGCGGAAAATCTTCATGCTGTTGCCATGAACCAGTGGATTAACGATTACGTCAAAGCCCAGAAAGCCGCGTTTGATTCCGTGCCCGCCGACGCCGTCGCGCGGCTCGTCGAGATTTTGCGCGACGCGCTCAAGGCCGACCGCCAGATTTTTGTTTTCGGCAACGGCGGCAGCGCGATGAATTCCTCGCACTTCGCCACCGACCTTGGCAAGGGCGCGTCCGACAAGGTCGGCAAACGCTTCCGCGTCCTCTCGCTCAACGACAACGTGGGCTGGATGACCGCGCTCGCCAACGATTATTCCTACGAAGACGTGTTCGTCGGCCAGTTGAAAAATTACGGCAAGCCCGGCGATGTCGCGCTTTCCATCAGCGTCAGCGGCAACTCGCCCAACTGCGTGAAGGCGCTCGACTGGTCGAAGCAGAATGGATTGAAAACCATTGCGCTTGTCGGCGCGAAGCGCGGGCGCATGGCCGAGATCGCCGAACACGTCATCGTCATCGGCGACACGCACTACGGCCGCGTCGAAGACGTGCAGATGAACATCTGCCATCTGCTCTGTTACGCCTTCATGGAAAATCCGGAGTGGGCGAAATGATTTTGCCCCGCTTTTGAAAATAGTAATCTCCGCCTCCAAAAACTTCTGTATCCATTTTTGGACCGAATGATTGACCGCGAAGCTTATGTCACGGAAAAGTCCAAAGGAATGAGCCAGAAGAAATCTTTGGAGGAACAAAATGCCACACTTTTAGGAGGCCGGGCCGATTGGCTCGAACTTTGTCCTCGTCTGCAAAAAAGGCCGTGGTTCTTGCATGAAACCGTGATCTCTGCTTCTCGAAAATCCGTCGAGTCGGATGGTGGAGCGAGCGAAGGGATTCGAACCCTCCGCACAAAAATTTGAGGAAATCTCTTTTGATGTTTCGGCGGGGGGCGCGCTGGCAGGAAGCTATGTCGCCGGAAGCCGATAACATTGATGTCGGGCCGGTCGGCCTGGACGATTTTCAGAAAGAAATGTTTGAAAAACCGGGTGAACCATTTTAAGCTTCAAAAGCTTGTGAAATTACGGCTCGCCATGCTTTCGGCGTATTTCGACATTTGTCGGAGTGAATTTTCCACGCTTTTAACGGCTAACTCATTGCCAGTAAATTGGAAATTTCAAAATGTGGTTGAATTCTCGTATCGAGATAGGCCGCAATAATTCAATACAATACCTGTTAGGCTGACAGACTGCGCGGGGGTATTTATTATGAGCTGTAAAAGTGGGACAAAAGTGAGTAAGCTCAAGCTCCGTTCTGCGCGCGGCTCAACGGGCGTTGGAGCCTGCGCTACGAACGGAGATGGCAAGCGATCGGGTGGGTCACGGTTGCTGGCGCAGGTGAGTGGAGGCCTAGTGCAGTTGCACCCTAACAAATCGCTGGAGCCACATCGCATGAACACCACAAACCCGCGACAGGCCGCAGGTTTTCACTTGCAACCGGGCGCGATGAGGCTCAGCTTTTTTCGTTAGGCGACTCCACGCATGAGTGTTTTTACGCGCATCTTTTCTAGCCGCACTCCTCCGAGCGAGGGAGATTGGCGCGTTGGTCACAAAGGGCGCGATGCCATGTATTACGAGGAGTTCGCTGATGGCTCGTGGCGGCGACTTGAGATTGATGGCGAGATGTTGATGGGACGCGCTCATCATGTTATTTATTTTGTGTCCACTCGTTTTCCAGATTGGGCTGCTGGTCGCCGTGACCAGATTATTGCTAGAATCAAGAGCGAGTTTCGTCAGCCAGATTATGAGTATTACGAGAAGTCAGAGGATGGACGAGTCGCCTAACAAGTCGCCGGAGCCAACCGCCGTTGGCGCTGGCAGTTCCGCTATCGCGGTTCACGTCGCGAGTCGGCGGTGGCTCAGCTTTTTTCGTTAGGCCACTTGATTTTATGACACCCGAGCAAAAAGCGACGTTTACTTACATTAAAAAGGACATAGCACTACATTTAGCTGTCGTGCTGGCTGGCGCGGCCACTTTCGGCTTATTTTGTATTTTCGTATTTCATGCTGCATTCTCAGTCAAGGGTTGCAGCGTTTTATTGGCGATTTCATCTCCGCTGTTGCTTTGGGCGTGTTTGCGCTCAAAAGAGCCAGCGTTGCGGACATTCATTACATTGTTGCTGCACACCTCCATCGTCTTTCTTTTGTTCCTTGGCGCTTCGTTGGTGCAGCTTATCTTGGCGCACAGCGCGTCCGTTACGATATGGCATCTGGTTATTTTGCTAGTGGCTGGCGGACTTTTTTGGTTTTTACGAGGCGTTGCAATTCGTCGGAACAAAGAGACAGAGAGGTTGAGTAAGAAATGAGACCGTGGCCTAACAAGTCGCCGGAGCCAATCACCTTTAGCATAGTTCACTTCCAATAATTCCAATCCACGTCGGGGAACAGGTTGTCGCGCGCCTCGATGTCAGCCAGCCAGTTTTCGTCCACGCTCGTCGCGGTCAACTGGTCGTGCAACGCGATGAAGCGGAGCAGATGGTCCTTCACGCGGCGGCGCGCATAGTCGGGACTCGTGCCGGCACGCAAAATGAACGGCCAGTCGCTCGCCTGCGCCAGCAACAGTTCGCGCGCGGCCTGTTTCAACGCGCGCTTTTGCAGGACGGTGGTGGTTTTCCGTTTGGAATATTTCTTCACCAGCCCGCTCATGCGCTCCTGCGCCACCTGCAAGTGCGGATAAATCCATTCGTTCGATTCGTTCAGCCAGGCGCGCAGATGACCTTCTTCGCCCCAAGTGGACGCGCTTGGTGTGGCGATCTGGTTGCTCGGATGCCGGTGCAGATATTCGCCGGGCGTGATCAGTTCGATGGTCTTCTGGTCGTGAAACGCCTTGCGCGCGAAATAGTCGAGGAACTCCGGGCCTTCATACCACCAGTGGCCAAACAATTCCGCGTCATACGGCGCGATGATGATCGGCGGACGGTCCAAAATGCCCGCGAGCCGTTCGATCTGCGTGACGCGTTCGCTGAGAAAATGCTGCGCGTGCTCGCTCGCGGCCTTGAGCGCGTGGTCGCGCTGGTAAATCTCTTTCGGCCCCGCGCCGCCGGTGATGCGGAAATATTTCATGCCGGTGAACCCGCGATTTTGCGGCGATGGCAGATGCGGTTTGACGTAATCCAGATCAAGGTCGAAGCCGATGTCGCGGTAAAAATCGCGGTAACGCGCGTCGCCGGGATAGCCTTCGTGTTTGCTCCAGACCTGCCGCGACGAATCGAAGTCGCGCCCGAACGCGGCGATGCCGTTCGGCGTGAAAATCGGCGCGAACGTTCCGTAGCGCGGGCGCGGACGCGCGTGCAACACGCCGTGCGTGTCGAGGATGAACCAGCGGATGTTCGCCTCCTGCAAAAATTCTTCGACGCCGGCAACGTAGGCGCATTCCGGCAGCCAGATGCCGCGCGGGTCGCGCCCGAAGCAACTGCGGTAATGGTCGCGCGCCGTCAAAATTTGCGCGCGGATGGACGGCGGATGATTGGCGAGCAGCGGCAGCAACCCGTGCGTCGCGCCGGTCGTGATGATTTCCAGCGGCCTTCGTCCTGAAACCGCTTGAACGCACTGACGAGATTGCCTTCGTAATAGCGCCACGTTTCGCGCGCGAGGGAAAATTTGTGGTGATACATCCACGCGAGTTCGCGGAACGCGCGGTCCCAGTGCGTGCGGTGAATTTCCTTTTCCGCCAGGTCGATCAGGCTGTTCAAGATGCCGCTCGTAACGTCGCGCGCAGCAGCGGATCGAGCAGCATCGTGCAAAGCGTCGGCGAAAGCGAAAGCGTCAGCCGCGCGTCAATGCCGTCGCGCCGCCAGTTTTCCAAAATCTGGATGAGCGGGATGTAAGTTTCGGTGACGGCCTCGAACAGCCAGCTTTCTTCCAGAAATTTTTCGTGTTCGGGATGGCGCACGAACGGCAGGTGCGCGTGCAGGACGATGTGAGAGGTAACCTTGCATGTTCAGCGGGGTTTGACCCTCATTCGTCCAGTTTGTCCGAAATCCATTCGGCGATGGCCTTGGCCTTGATCAGCATGACGATGCCCAGCACGGCGGGAATTGATTTCAAAATGCACGGAAAAATTTCCAGCGCGGTGTGGTTGTGCTGCGCGATGACCCAATACAGGGCGAGTTCCACCACCGTCCAGCCAATCAGCGCCGCCGCGATGAAGCGAACCAGCATCAAAGCTCCGCGTTCGGGCGCGTCCATAATATCACAGGTTTTCCGGCAGCGGCGGCTTGAGCGAGGGGTCTTGCGGATGCGCGCCGACATCGCCGAGATATTCCGTCTCGCGGCTGAATTTCAAGTTGGCCGCGCGCGCATCGTCGCCGTCGGCGGAAACGGCCACGGCGGGCAGGTCATATTTTCCGTCCGGCAGCGAAAAGCGGAAACTGAACGAGCCGTCGGCACGCAGTTTGATTTCGTGTC
>CAVTVI010000011.1:0-83895 GCA_963738175.1 uncultured Verrucomicrobiae bacterium | reverse complement strand
CAAAATCAGCGTCACGTTGTCCTTGCCGATGAAACTTTCGGCGATGAGAAATGCCTGCGCGATTCCGGCGGGTTTGGCCTGCTCGCGATATTCGATGGAGACGCCGAAGCGCGAGCCGTCGCCGAGAAGTTGCGCGAAGCGCGGCAGATCGTGCGGCGTGGAGATCAGGCACAACTCGCGGATGCCGCCCTCGATGAGCGTCGTGAGCGGATAATAAACCATCGGCTTGTCATAAACCGGCTGGAGCTGCTTGCTCGCGACGAGCGTGAGCGGATACAGCCGCGAACCGGCACCGCCGGCGAGGATGATGCCTTTCATTTGCGGAAAGCGTAAAATTTTTTTAAGCAAATGGAAAGACGAAGTTCATCTGCGATTTTAAGGAAAAGGTAGTGCCTTAAATTGAAATCTGCTTTTTATCAAATTCATCGCTTTCCGAAAACCATCTCAATCTCATAAATCCCGCCCCCGCCATTTCCCTTAAAATAAATTTGACTTGCGGGGGGAATATGTCACTGTGAAGGCGTGGCGGGTCAAACCGAACAAGAAATTCAGCTTGAAAAAATGATTCGCAATCTGGAAATCCAGATTGGAAATCTTGAAGGTAAATTGTCTGGCTTGCGGCAAGCACTGTCCGTGATACAAAAGAATCCAATTCCAAATGGATCGCGCATTTCCAAGACCCACCCAGTCAGTCAGACGGTTATATCGCCTAGCCGACAGGCTGGAGGAGTTGCGGTCAGGCCGATGATTCGAGAAGCCTTGAAAGAAGTCGGCGAAAAATTTACGCCAAATGATATTTACAAAGCGTTGCTATCAAAAAATCTCAAAGTTTCGCGTGGCGTCATCCGTCACAATCTTTCTCGTTTGAAAGACAACGATGAAGTTTTCACGATTCGCAAGGGGCATGGCGGAGTTGAGCCAATTTTTTCCAAAATTCCGCCCAATGATTTAGCTGGGGCAATTTTTGTTCCCAGCGGGAAAACATAGGATTTATGAAGAGAAGAAGGAAAAGTGGAGCGCAAGCCGGAGCCGATTGCGATTCACGTTAAACAAAAAGACACCGGCCAACAGGTGATAATGCTGTCTAGGCAACCTGTTGGCCGGTAGGCAAACCGTTTGGGGCTAGCTCGGTGCGGTGGTCGGCTCTACATCCAAACCGCCGAGGGTTCAATTCCCTCTAGCTCCATTCAATTTACGTTATACAAATACCATTTACAACAATATATTGCAAGGATTTTTTACACCAAATACTAGAGCCTAAACCAGAGGCTTTTATGGCTTTTTCAATTGGTATCTTTTCGTCTGGTGTAAGTCTTATTGAATATGCTGGCACTCGTTGTTTGTGCTTTGGAACTGATGGCCTGCCCGCTTTTTTAGACATAAATAATTTACGTTATACGAAAATAGTTGTTGACCAAAGCATATTTCCGTTATACGATAATTGCAAGTTAAAAATAAATCGTTATGGCAAACAAACTCGCAACCGAAAAGAAAGTCTCTGTGATTTCAATGCTCGCAGAGGGCAACAGCATCCGCGCCGTTGAACGCATAACAGGCGTCAATCAGAATACGATTATGAGTCTTAACCGTCGCATCGGCGATGCTTGCGCGAAAATCATGGATGAAAAAATGCGCGGACTGACGTGCAAGAATGTCGAGATTGACGAAATTTGGGGATTCATCGGCGCGAAACGGAAAAACGCGGAGCGCGCGGGCGTTTATGGCGACGTTTGGACTTTCATTGCGCTGGACGCGGACACGAAACTCATACCGTCTTTCATTGTCGGCAAGCGCGACGCTTATCGTGCTGTTGATACAAATTTTGTTGACGAAACAACATCCACACCTGTTTCGACTCTCGCGCATCCGCATCCTCCCGAAATCTCTATGTCATTGGATCGTCTTCGCGCAAAATATCCTGATCCAAAAAAACTCGGTTTTCTTGTCATGCGATTTACAGCCGCAAAACCATTCGCAAAGATTGTGGAAATCATCAAGCAAACGGGCGAAAAGCACGGTCTCCAAATAATTCGTGCTGATGAAAATGAATTCCATGCTGATTTGTGGGGAAATGTTCGCACACATTTGCATGGTTGCGGATTTGGTATTGCCATTTATGAGAGGATTGAAACGGACGAACCCAACGCGAATGTCGGCCTTGAAGTTGGATATTTTTTAGCGATGAATAAACCAGTTTTGCTTTTGAAAGACAAAACTGTTGAAACGCTCCAAGCTGACCTTGCTGGCAAACTTTACAAGCAATTTGACCCACATGATCCTGAAGGAACAATTCCAAATCAACTAACCAAATGGCTTGAAGATTATGGAATTGTTGTCAGTAAGAAGGAGTAATTCAACTCGCCACCGCGCCTTCCGCCGCCGCCTTCTGGTTGAACACCAGTTTTTCCTTGTCGCTCGTGACGCGGATGGGTTCGCCCGGCTGCAAGCTGCCGCGCAAAATTTCCTCGGCGAGCGGATCTTCCAGGAAACGTTCCACCGCCCGGCGCATCGGTCGCGCGCCGTATTGCGGGTCGTAGCCCTTCTCCACCAGAAAGTCCTTCGCCTTGTCGTCGAGTTCGAGCCTGATGTTTTTGTGGCGCAGGCGCTCGACCACCTTGTCCGCCTCCAGCGTGAGAATCTGGATGAGGTCGGGCTTGGTGAACGAGCGGAACACGATGACGTCGTCGAGCCGGTTCAAAAATTCCGGGCGGAACGTCCGCTTGGCCTCGTCCAAAATCCGTTCGCGCATCCTCTCGTAACTGCTTTCGTCCGTGATGGGCGAGAAGCCGAGCGTGGACTGCCGCTTGATCGTGTCCGAGCCGACGTTCGAGGTCATCAGGATGATCGTGTTGCGGAAATTCACGACGTGGCCGGTGTTGTCGGTCAGCTTGCCGTCCTCCAAAATTTGCAGCAGCAGGTTCCACACGTCCGGGTGCGCCTTTTCGATTTCGTCGAACAGCACGACGGAATACGGATTGCGCCGGACTTTTTCCGTGAGCTGCCCGCCTTCTTCGTAACCAACATAGCCGGGCGGCGAACCGATGAGCCGCGAGACGTTGAATTTTTCCATGTATTCGCTCATGTCGAGATGGATGAGCGATTTTGTGTCGCCGAACATCTGTTCTGCGAGAGTTTTTGCGAGCAAAGTTTTCCCAACGCCGGTCGGGCCGAGCAATAAAAATGCGCCAATCGGACGTTTCGGATCCTTCAAGTCCGCGCGCGAACGGCGCAACGCCTTGCAGAGCGCGGAAACGCCCTCGCGCTGGCCGACGACGACTTTTTCCATCTCGGTCTCAACCGTGAGCAGCCGCGTGGTTTCGTCCTGGCCCATGCGCTTGAGCGGGATGCCCGTCCATTTCGCGACGATGTGCAAAATATCATCCTCGTCCACGACGATGCGTTTCTCCTCACCGGCCTTGCGCCAGTTGAGCAACAACGTCTCCAATTTTTCCTTCGCGTGCTTTTCCTGGTCGCGCATCTGCGCCGCGCCCTCGAAATCCTGATTCTTGATCGCGCGTTCTTTTTTACCTTTGATCTCGTCAATCTCGGCCTCGATCGTTTTACTTTCCGGAGGACGCGTCATCGTGCTGATGCGCGCGCGCGAACCGGCTTCGTCCAAAACGTCAATCGCCTTGTCCGGCAAAAACCGGTCGGTGATGTAACGGTCGGAAAGTTTCACGGAAGCCTCGACGGCCTTGTCCGTGAACTCGGCCTTGTGATGCTCCTCGTATTTGTGGCGCACGCCCTTGAGAATCGTGATCGCGTCCTCAACCGAAGGCGCGTCCACTTTCACCGATTGAAAACGGCGTTCGAGCGCGGCATCCTTCTCGATGTATTTGCGATATTCATTGAGCGTGGTCGCGCCGACGCACTGCATCTCGCCGCGGGACAACGCGGGCTTGATGATATTGCTCGCGTCCATCGTGCCTTCCGCCGAACCCGCGCCAACAATCGTGTGTAATTCGTCAATGAAGAGAATGATGTTTTTCGCGCGGCGGATTTCGTCCATCACCGCCTTGATGCGCTCTTCAAATTGCCCGCGATATTTTGTCCCGGCAACCATCAACGCGAGGTCGAGCGTGATGACGCGTTTGTTCCGCAAAATTTCCGGCACGTTGCCCGCCGCGATTTCCTGCGCGAGACCTTCGACGATGGCGGTTTTGCCGACGCCTGCTTCGCCGAGCAGAACCGGATTATTTTTTGTGCGGCGGCAGAGAATCTGGATGACGCGCTCGATTTCGTTTTTGCGACCGATGACCGGATCCATGTCGCCCTTGCGCGCAATTTCCGTGAGGTCGCGGCCAAACGCCTTGAGCGCGGGCGTTTTGACTTCGCCTTTTTTCTCCGCACCGGCGGCGGCTTTTTCGCCCGACGACGCTTCGGTCGGAATGGACGATTCCTCGCCGGTGAAGTTCGGGTCCAGCTCCTTCAAGATTTCCTGGCGGCATTGCTCGATGTCCACGTCGAGATTTTTCAACACCTTCGCCGCCACGCCGTCGCCTTCGCGCAACAGGCCGAGCAAAATGTGTTCCGTGCCGACGTAAGTGTGATTGAGCGCCTTGGCTTCCTTGGATGCGAGCGCGAGGACTTTTTTCACGCGCGGCGTGTAGGGAATATTGCCGATCATTTTCTGGTCGGGGCCGGTGCCAACCTGTTTCTCGACTTCCATGCGGACGGTTTCGAGGTCGAGACCCATTTTCTGGATCACGTTGACCGCCACGCCCTGCCCCAGCTTGATCAGGCCGAGCAGCAGATGCTCCGTGCCGAGGAAGTTGTGGTTGAAGCGGTCGGCTTCCTTGCGCGCGAGCGCGAGCACCTGCTGCGCGCGCGGCGTGAAATTGCTCATGGATTCATCGCTCATACTGAAATCATAATGCTACGACTTTGGCGATTTGTCCAATGCGTTTGAGAAACTCAATTCGGGCGCGGAGAAAATAAAATTCGGCTTGAGGTAGTGGTTAGTTTGAAATCGAATTTATTCGATTTTGCCCTTTGACTTCAAAATATCAATATATTGAGCAACACTGATATGGCACTCTCTGAAAAGTCTGCAATCTTTTGGCGAGAGAAACATTTGCTTATTAATATGAGGATGAGGAAGTTCTTTTGACCCTCTGCGGATTCCAAATGTAATAGCTATTTTTCCTAAATGCCGAAAAATTACAAAATCGTGATCCTTCTTAGCTACGACTTCGGCATCAAGTTTTTTCTTGATTGCGTAGCCATGCACAGTTCAACCTCAAATAAACCCTTTATTTATGAAGGTGAAATTATCCAGAGCAAATTTTGAACAGCCACTTTCTTAAACTTAATCAGCAGCAGTCACCCAGTTTTTCCCGAAATTCCGCGCACGCCTTCGTCACGTCCGGCGCGTTGAGAATGGCCGAGACGACGCACACGCGTTTTGCGCCCGCCGCCAGAACGTCGCCGAGATTTTCCAGCCGGATGCCGCCGATGGCGAACCACGGGACGGTCACGTTCGCCGCCGCCCAGCGGACGTAGTCGAGCGTCACGGGTTTCGCGCCCGGCTTCGTGCCCGTCGCAAACACCGGCCCGATGGCGATGTAATCCGGCCCGGCGGCCAATGCGCGTTGCGCCTGCGCGGGCGAATGCGTTGAAAGACCAATTTTTAATTCGCAATTCGCAATTCGTAACTCCGAAACTTGTTTGTAGCCCGCGTCAAAAAAATCTTCCTGTCCCAAGTGGCAGAATTCCGCGCCGAGTTCGCGCGCAATTTCCAGATGATCGTTGATGACAAGGCCGACGTTCGCGCGTCTGGTGATCGGCAGAATTTTTTCCGCCATCGCCCGGATTTCTTCAGGCGAAGAATTTTTCGCGCGCAACTGGATCAAATCGCTGCCGCCGTCGCAGAGTTGCTGCGCGACGAGTTCGGGCGCGCGGCCATGCAGATAGGCCGTGTCCACGAAGGTGTAAAGTTTGCAGTCCGCGAGCGGTTTCACGGAAATAATTTAACCGCGAAACACGCGAAATACACGAAACAAAAATTAACGCGTGCGTTCAAATGCTAATCGCCAAAACCAATCGCTGCGCGCGGTGAAATTCTTCATTGGATTTGGTAGGGACGACGAGAGCAAAAATTGTTGCAACCAGTTCGCCCAGCACAAACGGCGGGAAAAACTTTCGTCGCACGCGCGCGCGATTTTTTCTCGCGCCTGCGTCCACGACATTTCGCCGCGACTGAAAGCCGCCAGCGGCTCTACGGCGAGTTGCGCCGATTCAAACGCGAGCGACATCCCGTTGCCCGTGACCGGCGGAATCATTGTGAGCGCGTCGCCGATGCACACTTCGGATTTTTCCGCCGCGCGCTGCGGCTGCAACGACAGACCGGCGACGGAACAAAAAGAATTTTCATCGAACTCCGCCCGTGCGAGTCGCTCGTGCAAAATTGTCCCCGGATTTCCACGCAGCAAATCGAAACCGTTTTGTTGCGGTGAGTCAGAGCCATTTCGCCGGAACAAACCGCAGACATTCACTTCGCCACCGGCGAGTTTGCAAATGCCGACGTAGCCGCTTTTGAAAACGTGCATCTCCAGATCGGCGGCAGGAGAAACATTCCGCGCGTGAGCTTTCAAACCAAACCAGCGCCAGCCATTTTCAACTGGATGCAATTTCCGTCCGCTCGCGCGGACAACGCCGTCGGAAAAATCATTTTGCCAGCGCATACCGGTTCGCAATTCGCCGCCGAGCTTTTGAAATTCATCCGCGAGCAACTTGTCCATGACAAAACGCGAAAGGCAAAGCGCAGGCGACGGCAATTGACGCCTCGGCGATTTGGAATTTCCAGAAAAGAAAACCGAGGAACGCGCCTCGGTTGCACCCGCGTTCAGAAATTTTTCCTTTAATCCAAGTTCGTCGAGAATTTCCAATCCGCGTCCGCTGACAAATTCGCCGCAAACGCGATGGCGCGGATAATTTCCGGCTTCGAAAACCGTCACGGGAATTTCTTTTTTTCGCAACGCGATTCCCAGTGTCAATCCGGCGAGTCCGCCGCCGACAATTATGATGGGTTTTGCCCCAGACATTTCAGGAAATTTTTTGCGCGATGAACAAATGACTGAACAGCCCGGCGCGGCGCTCGGTCAACCGCCAGTTTTTTTTGTCCGGCCAGAGCGCGGAAAGTTCGCTGTCGGAAAACCCGGCGCGAACACTGACGACGGCGTCGTGGCGCGTCACGGAATTGCAGCCAATGAGCCAAAGCAACCGGCCGCATGCGGCTGGATGAGGAAAGCGGTTCGGCTCGACGGCGATGAATAATTTTGCGCGTTCGGAAATTTTTTGGAGCAGTCGCGCGAGCTGCGGGTTTTCAAAATGGTGCAGAAACAGGTTCGCGAGGACAATTTCAGCCTCGCCGTTCCAGTCAAAAACGTCGGCGACGACGGCTTCCGCGCGCCAATTGATTTTTGAAAATTCGGCCAGCGTGTCGGCGGAAACATTTTTTTGAAGATCGAGCAAAACGGCACCGGTGTCTTGCCAATCCAGTTTCTCCGCGACGCGCAACAAAAAATTCCCGTCGCCCGCGCCGAGTTCGATGATTTTTTTTGGCGTCTGGCCGTTCAGATTATTTTTCAGCGCGTCCGCCATCATTGAATGGTTGCGCATCCACGAATTGACGCGGCTCAAATCGCGGCGGGAACGCAGTGCACGCGGATCGTCCGGCGGCAGCGTGTCGAGAATTTCAGGTTGGACAATGCGTTTCATTTAATTGCGGCTTGCGGGGACGTTCGCCCCACCAATAAAAATTTATCCGACTTCCAATAATGCGCCATGGCAACTGAAGCCCGCGCCGAACGAACACATCCACCAGAGGCCGTCGGGCACGGTGTCGTGCAGCGCGCGTTCGAGCACGAAGTAAACGGTCGGGCTGCTGATGTTGCCGAATTCGCGCAGGATGGCGGCGCTGTGGCGAACGTCGGCCTCGGTCAATTTGAGCTTGTCGCGCAATGACAAAATCACGTCGCGCCCGCCGGTATGCAAAATCCAGCCGGTGATTTTTTCGCGCTTGATTTTTGCGGCGGCGAGCGATTCGGAAAATAATTTGGCGGCTGCCTCGCCGGCGATTTGCGGAACTTGCGGCAAAAGAATATTCCTCAACATTCCGTTCTTGTGACCGAAGCGCAGCGATTCGCGTTTTTCCGGCGCGAGACAGGACGAGCCGAATTTCCATTCGACGCGGCGATTTTTTTTGGACGGTTCATTCGACAAAACCGCCGCCCCTGCGCCGTCGCCAAACAGACACGCGCTGATCAAAACGCCGGGATCATCATCGAGAAAAAAGGCCGCGCTGCAAACTTCGACGCAGATGGACAAAACTTTTTTTGCGCGATTGGCGGTAAGGATGGCTTCAGCGGCGCGCAGATTCGGCAACGCCGCGCCGCAGCCCTGACCGACAAGGTCAAGCGTGAAAACATTTTCGCGCAAGCCAAGTTGTTCGCTGACGTAGCTCGTAAGTCCGGGGCACAGATAGCCGGTGCAAGTGCTGATGAGGATGGCGTCAATTTCTTGCGGCTGACAACTCGCATTTTTCAGCGCGCGCTTTGCAGCTTGCGTCGCCAACGCGGGCGCGTGTCGGGCAAAGCGGGCTTGCAAAACATCGGGCGTCAAATCGAAAACTTCCATGAGCGGTTCGAGCGCCAGATGTCGCGCTTCGATGCCGTTGTCGCCGCAGAGGACTTTTTTCAGGATGGCGCGGGAACGCGGCTTGAGCTTTGGAAATTGCGCGGAGTTTTGGACCGCGTCCCAACTGTCGCACTGGGCGAAACGTTGCGGCGGGGCGGCGGTTCCAAGTCCGACGATAAACATGAATGATTCTAGCGCGCGGTTTGTCCGCACGCCACTTCAATGAATGGGAAGCGGGACGAAGCCGTTTGTTCCCGTTGAACGGATCAAATAAAAAAGCGGCGGCGGAAATTATTTCCGGCCACCGTTGATTAAACGAATTTTATTTGACCCCGACCAAATAGCCGAAACGGGCGCGGAACAGTTCCGGCGTCATGTTGATTACGGCGGCGAGTTTGCCAAGCTGCCGGGCGTCATCAAAATCCTCGCGTTCGAGGCGGATCATATAGGCTTGGGCGCATTCAAAGGCTTCGCCGTCCACATTGACCTTGCGGTTTTGCATGCGACCGGTTTTCGGGTCGAGCATATCGTCGAACGGCAGCGGGTTCATCTTGCCGTCCACGAAGCTGATGATCGCGCCGTATTTGTCGGATTCGGGCGAGAGCAAAAATTTCACCGCGGCGTAGCCGAGGTCGCGCGTGTATTCGGCGTCGAACGGAATCGGGTCGGCGCAACGCAGTTCGTAACCAAGATCTTTGTCAATGAAAGTCATTTTGATGCCGAGCTTTTCGAGGCGCTGTGTCAACAGCTCCTTCATCAGGCGGCCAAATTCAATTTCGCCCAGACGCAGATGGCCGTGGTCGTCGCGGATGACCTTGCCAAAACGTTCGAGCTGTCCGCCGGGCAGCGCCTTGATGAGACCCTGCTCACCCAGCGATTCAATCAAGCCTTCCGCGAGGACGACGAGACCGTATTGGGAGCCTTCGGCTTTGCGCTTGATGATGGAGCCGATAATGATGTCGCAGACTTCGTCCACCGTGACGGGCCGGCCGCGAAACTCCTCCGAGATGATGGAAAGGGTGGCGGCGGCGGCCTTGCCGATGCCCAGCGCGAGATGTCCCGCCGCGCGGCCCATGCTGATGATGAGGTACCAGCGCGAGGTGGTGCGCGCGTCTTCGATCAAATTACGGACAATCTGCACGCCGTAATGCCGCGCGGTTTCGTAGCCGAATGTCGGCGCAGTTCCCGGCAGCGGTAAATCGTTGTCAATCGTCTTCGGAACGTGCGCGACCTTGATGTCGCCATTGCTGCGCTTGCGGACGACGCTGGCGGAAAACGCCGTGTCGTCGCCGCCAATGGTCACGAGCGCGGTAATGCCTAGTTTGTGGAACACCATGAAAAGATTTTTCATGTGTTCCTCGGATTTCGTCGGATTCGTGCGCGCGGTGCCGAGAATCGAGCCGCCCTTTAGATGAATGTCGCGCACGTCGCGGATGGCCAGCGGCTTGATCTGCGTCGTGTCGCCCGTCGAGATATGTTTGAAGCCGTCGCGGAAGCCGATGACTTCGTAGCCCTGGTTGATGCCTTCAATCGTGGCCGCCGCAATGACGCCGTTGAGTCCGGGTGCCGGGCCGCCGCCGACCAAAATTCCCAATCTGCCTTTGCTCATGTAAAATGCTTTTGGTTGCTGGTTGAATACGAGAACGCCGCAGGATGCGCGAGCCGGGAAAAGAATTCAATTCCATTCTTGCCATAATCCAACCACAATTTGCCGGAATGAATCGGGCTGTTTTCCTTGACCGCGATGGCACGCTCATCGTGGAGAAAAATTATTTGCGCCGTCCGGAGCATGTGGAAATTTTTCCCGGCGCGTGCCGCGCGCTGAATAAATTGTCGGACGCGGGCTTCAAGCTGTTCATCGTCTCGAACCAGTCCGGCGTCGGGCGCGGCTACTTCACGCTTGCCGATGTTGACCGCGTCAACGAGCATCTTGGCCGCGAACTGATGCGCGAAGGAATCCGCTTTGAGAAAATTTACATCGCGCCCGAAGCGCCCGGCCAGCCGAGCCGCGGACGCAAGCCGTCGCCGCAGTTTTTATTTGATGCGCGGGATGAATTTGATTTGAACCTCGCGGAAAGCTTCATGGTCGGCGACAAGCTGATTGATCTGGAATGCGGCTGGAACGCGGGCGTGAAAAAAAGTATTCTCGTGCGCACCGGCTACGGCGCGGAAACCGAACGCGCGGCGGCGGACAAATTCGCCAGCGCTGTAATCGTGGACAATTTGAGCGGCGCGGCGGAGTGGATTTTGGGTGCGTTACATCGTGAATCGTTGAATCGTTGAATCGTCTTCAACGCTGCGGCAAGAACATTTTCACGATGCAACGATTTAACAATTTAACGATTCATAAAATATGTGCGGCATCATTGGATTTGTCGGAAAAAAATCGGCCTCGCCCATCCTGCTTGAAGGATTGCGGCGGCTGGAATATCGCGGTTACGACAGCGCGGGCGTGGCGTTGTTGCACGATGGCAGCGTGCTTGTCCGCAAGAAAAAAGGGAAAATTGAAGAAGGTCTCGCGCGACTTTTGAAATCCGAGCCGGTCGCGGGAAATCTCGGCATCGGCCACACGCGCTGGGCCACGCACGGAATTCCTTCCGACAAAAATTCCCATCCGCATCTCGACCAATCCGGCAAAATCGCCGTCGTCCACAATGGCGTCATTGAAAATTTCGACGCCCTCAAACAGCGCTTGCTCAAAGCCGGACACACTTTCAAATCCGACACCGACACCGAAGTGCTCGCGCATTTGATCGGCGATTATTATCAGAAACGACGCGACAAAAATGGCGCTGACACTTTAACAAAAGCCGTCTGCGATGCGTTGCGCGAAGTCATCGGCACTTACGGACTCGCCGTGATTTGCGCCGACCAACCGGACACGATTGTCGGCGCGCGACGCGGTTCGCCGCTCATCATCGGCATCGGCACGGGCGAAAATTTTCTGGCGAGCGATGCCAACGCCATTGTCGCGCACACGAAAAAAGTCGTCTACTTGAGCGACTACGACGTCGCGACCGTCACGAGCGATCGCTTCGACGTTTTGAATCTCGGCACGGACACCGCGACCGTTCAGATCAGCAATCTGGAATTTTCACAGGAAGACGCCGCGCGCGGCAAGCACGCGCACTTCATGCTCAAGGAAATTTTCGAGCAGCCGCGCACGATTGAAAATGCGTTGCGCGGGCGCGTGGACGCGGAAGGCGCGACCGCGAAATTCGGCGGGTTGAACATGAGCGTGTCGCAATTGCGTTCGATTGAACGTATCGTCATCGCCGCCAGCGGCACGAGCTGGCACGCGGCGCTCGTCGGCGAATATCTGATCGAGGAACTCGCGCAGATTCCGGTCGAAGTGGAATTTGCGCACGAATTTTGTTATCGCAACGCGCCGATTGAACGCGACACCGTGCTGCTCGTGCTCTCGCAATCCGGCGAAACCGCCGATACGCTCGCCGCGTTGCGCGAGGCGAAGCGGCGCGGCCATCGTGCGCTCGCCATCGTCAACGTCGTCGGCAGCACCATCGCGCGCGAATCCGACGGCGGCATTTATATGCACGCCGGGCCGGAAATCGGTGTCGCCTCGACGAAGGCGTTTGTCTCGACGCTCACGGTTTTGTCATTGCTGGCCGTGCATTTGGGACGGATGCGAAATCTGCCGGCCAAGCGCGCGTTGGAAATTTTGCGCGCGCTCGAAGCCGTGCCGAAACAGATCGAAAAATTGCTCGTCCAAAATGATTCGCTGAAAAAAATCGCGAAGAAATATGCGAAGGCGGACGACTTCTTTTTTCTTGGACGCGGTTACACGTTTCCGATCGCGCTCGAAGGCGCGTTGAAGTTGAAGGAAATTTCCTACATCCACGCCGAGGGTTATTCTGCGGCGGAGATGAAGCACGGGCCGATTGCGTTGATAGATAAAAAGACGCCGACGGTTTTTCTCGTGCCGCAGGATTCGATGTATGACAAGACGATGGCGAACCTCGCGATGATCCGCGCGCGCCGTGGCCCGATCATCGCGCTCGCAACCGAAGGCGACAAACAAATTAAAAAAGTCGCGAACGATGTGATTTATCTGCCGCGCGCGCTCGAACCGATTTATCCGATCCTGGCGACCGTGCCGTTGCAACTGTTCGCGTATCACATCGCCGTCGCGCGCGGCTGCGACGTGGACAAGCCGAGAAATCTGGCCAAGAGCGTGACGGTGGAATAAAAAACAATAGCTACCGTCGAATAAAATTATCTCGTGCAAATCGTTGGCATCATTTCCGCTTGGTATTACTTGCTTTCCGGCAGGCTAGCCTATTTTTGGTAACTCAATTGTGACATAATCGTAACATAAATGTTGCAATTGGCAGATTTCATGCTAATTATCAAGACATGGGCACAATACTATTCGCCATGCCGTTTGTGATAGCGTTAATCTTTGCGTTTCTGATGCTTCGCAAAGAAATGCACTGAACTTGGGCGCGCGCTCTTGTTTGGTCTTCATAGAACCGGATTTTCCGGCAATTTTCCGTCTTTACGCTCAAATTACGGGCAATTTGATTTGTGTCTTCGGCCCGTCATCAACAGCTAAATCCTTCAAATTATCCCGTCTTATCCCGTCCACACACGGCTGATTTTTAATTCGTGCAATTCTGTGTTTCATCCGTGTTTCATCTGTGGCTAAATGTGCCGTGTGAAAATCGTTGGCATCATCCCCGCGCGGTTTGCTTCGACGCGGTTTCCCGGCAAGCCGCTCGCGCTCATCGCGGGCAAGCCGCTCATCAAGCATGTCGTCGAGCAATGCCAGAAGGCAAAATCGCTTTCTGAAATTATTGTCGCGACGGACGACACACGCATCTGGGAGGTGGTGCAGAATTTCTGCCGCGTGGAAATGACGCGACCGGAACATCCGAGTGGTTCGGATCAGAATTGCGGAAGATTGCCGAAAGAATTTCTTGTGACGCAATTGTGAACATTCAAGGCGACGAACCTTTGATTGAGCCGAGCGTGATTGATTCCGTGGCAAACGCTTTGGCGCAATTGCGAAATGTCCACCGCCGCGACGCGCATCAAAAATCCCGCCGAGCTGGACAATCCGAACGTCGTGAAAGTTGTTGTCAACGCCGCCGGTCGCGCGTTATATTTTTCGCGGCGCACGATTCCGTATCTGCGCGAGGCCGCCAGTGGTTCGACGAGCGAACAGTTGGCGGCGTTTGCTTTTTTGAAGCATCTGGGCATTTACGGTTACCGGCGCGAAACGCTGCTGCGGCTGGTGAAATTCCCGGTGTCGCCGCTCGAAAACGCGGAGAAGCTGGAACAGTTGCGCGCGCTGGAAAACGGCATCCAGATCGCGGTCGTGAAAGTGGATTACGACAGCATCGGCGTGGACGCGCCGGAAGATGTGGCGAAAGTGGAACAAATTTTAGCCACAGATGAAACACGGATTGAACACAGATTTTCAAAGTGAAACGCGACATGGACATGGTTAGGCAGTTGCTTCTTGATGCAGAAGCTCATGATAACAAGCCGCCATTTTTAGCAACAGATCAACCGGATGCAGTTTATCATATTGCGCTTTTGAACGAGGCGGGCTTAATGAACGCAATTGTTCGTAAAAACGAACACGGATTGCCCAGTGATGCAGTCATTACAGGACTCACTTGGGCTGGACATGATTTTCTTGATGCGGCTCGCGATGATACAATTTGGAAAAAAGCACAAGATGCATTCCTAAAACCAGGCATATCTTGGACTTTTTCTATTTTGACGGAATGGCTAAAACAAGAAGCGCATAATAAAATTTTTGGAATTTCAAAAAGCGGTTAATCTTTTATCTGTGTTTCATCCGTGTTTAATCTGTGGCTAAAATAAATTTAAGATGAAATTCATATTCGTAACCGGCGGCGTGGTGAGTTCGTTGGGCAAAGGCCTGACGGCCGCCGCGCTCGGCACGCTGCTCGAAAATCGCGGCCTCAAAGTCGCGCTGCAAAAGTTCGATCCGTATCTCAACGTTGATCCCGGCACGATGTCGCCGTATCAGCACGGCGAAGTTTATGTGCTCGACGACGGCGCGGAGACCGACCTCGACCTCGGCCATTACGAGCGGTTCACGAACGTCAAGCTGACGCGCATGAACAATCTCACGAGCGGCCAGGTTTATCAGACCGTGCTCAACAACGAGCGCGAGGGAAAATATCTCGGCAAGACGGTGCAGGTCATTCCGCACGTCACGGACGAAATCAAAAATCGCATCCACGCGCTCGCGGAAAAATCCAAGGCCGACGTCATCATCACGGAAATCGGCGGCACGACCGGCGACATCGAAGGTCTGCCGTTTCTCGAAGCCATCCGCGAGTTCGCGCTCGAAGTCGGCTACAACAACGCGATTTTCATGCACGTCACGTATGTGCCGTTCATCAGGGCCGCCGGCGAATTGAAAACGAAACCGACGCAGCAATCCGTCGCCAAGCTGCGCGAAATCGGCATCATGCCGCACGTTCTGGTTTGTCGCTGCGAACGTCCGCTCGACAAGGAATTGCGCCAGAAAATTTCCATGTTCTGCAACGTGCCGCTCGAAGCCGTCATCGAGGAAAAGGACGTTGACCATTCCATTTACGAAGTGCCGCTCATGCTGCAACGCGAGCGCGTGGACGACCTGGTCTGCCGCCTGTTGCATCTCGACACGCCCGTCGCGAACATGGCGCACTGGCAGGAAATCATCCGCAAACTCATCGCGCCGCAACATCGCGTGCGCGTCGGCGTCGTCGGAAAATACATCGGCTTGCAGGACGCGTATAAATCGGTTTACGAGGCGATCATCCACGGCGGCATCGGCAACGATTGCGGCGTGGAAATCGTGCAGGTGGACGCCGAGGAAATCGAAAAGGACGGCGCGGAAAAAATGTTGCGCGGCCTCGGCGGAATTCTGGTTCCCGGCGGATTCGGCGAACGCGGCATCGAAGGGAAAATCCTTACCGCAAAATATGCGCGCGAAAATAAAATTCCTTACCTCGGACTTTGCCTCGGAATGCAAATCGCGACGATTGAATTTGCGCGGAATGTTTTGAAATTGCCGAAAGCACATTCGACCGAATTTGATTTGAACACCCCGAATCCCGTCATCGCGATGCTCGACGAACAGCGCAAAGTCACTAAAAAGGGTGGCACGATGCGGCTTGGCGCACAGGCGTGTCAGCTCACGATGGGTTCGAGAGCCGCCGAACTTTACGGTTCGTTTGTGATTCACGAACGACATCGTCATCGCTACGAATTCAACAACGCCTATCGCGAGAAATTCGAGAAAGCCGGCTTTGTGTTCAGCGGCCTTTCGCCCGACGGCAAACTCGTCGAGGTCATCGAGCTGAAAGACCATCCATTTTTTGTCGCGAGCCAGTTTCATCCAGAATTTCAAAGCAAGCCGCACCAGCCGCATCCGTTGTTCAAGGCCTTCATCGCCGCCGCGCACCAGAACATCCATCACAAACCGATTTGAATTTTTATCTGGTAGGGCGGCGCTGCCGCGTCGCCTTGAAATTTGGGACGCGCAGCAACGCGTCCCTGCCAAACCATGAGTTACGCCGAAGCCATCCAATTTCTTTACGGCCTGCAAATGTTCGGCGCGAATTTCGGGCTGGAAAACACGCGCAAACTCGCTGCGCTCGCCGGCAATCCGCAGGAAAAACTCCGTTTCATCCACGTCGCCGGCACGAACGGCAAAGGCTCGACCTGCGCGATGCTCGAAAGCATTTATCGCGCGGCGGGATTGCGCGTCGGGCTTTTCACTTCGCCGCATCTGGTTTCGTTCCGCGAACGGATTCAGGTGAACCGTCAGTTGATTCCGGAAAGCAAACTCGTCCGGCTGGTCGAAGAATTTCAGCCGCTGCTCAAACAATTTCCCGCCGACAATCATCTGACGCTGTTTGAAGTCGTGACGGTCATGGCATTGAAATTTTTTGCCGAACAGAAATGCGATCTCGTGATCTGGGAAACCGGCCTCGGCGGACGGCTCGATGCCACAAACATCGTCACCCCGCTCGCCAGCGTCATCACGAACATCGCGTTCGACCATCAGCAATGGCTCGGCGATACGTTGGAAAAAATCGCGGCGGAAAAAGCGGGCATTATTAAATCAGGAATTCCCGTCGTGACGGCGACGGATGAACCGTCGGCGCTGGGCGTTATTGAAAAAATTGCGAAGGAGAAAAATGCGCCGCTCGTAAAAATGAATTCAAAATTCAGAATTCAAAATTCAAAATTGTCGTTGCCCGGTGAACATCAAAAAATAAATGCCGCGCTCGCGCTGGCGACGGTTGAAGTTTTGCAAAAGCAAATCCCAGTTTCGCAAAAACAAATCGATAGTGGTTTGCAAAATGTGAATTGGCCGGGACGTTTGCAATTGATCGAAGAACCAAACGGCCAAAAATTTCTGCTCGACGGCGCGCATAATATCGCCAGCGTAAAAGTTTTGCGTGATGCTTTGGAAACAATTTTTCCAATAAAGGAACGAACGCTGGTTCTTGGAGTTCTTCAGGACAAGGATTGGCGGCAAATTTGTGAATTGCTTGCGCCGCTGGCCGGAAAAATTTTCGCCGTTCCGGTTGCGAGCGGGCGTTCGGCAAATCCGAAAGAGCTGGCGGAAATTTGTCGAACCGTAAATCCGGGGGCGGAAATTTTTGTTTGCGATTCGTTAAAAGACGCTTTTGAAAAGACTGGCTCGCGCGGATGTTCGCCCCACCAAAATTTCATTGTCGTCACCGGCTCGCTTTATCTGGTCGGCGAGGCGCTGGAGTTGCTCGGCCATTCGCCGGCGAAAACAGACGAGCGCGGCCTGAACGAATGGTCGGCGAAACGATAAGCCAGAGGCAAGTTGTGTCCAAGCGCGGCTAATATCTGTTTTCCCGCGTTGACGCTGGGCTTATGGATAACTAGCTTGGGCGACGCTATGGCCTATGCAGACACGCTCCCCAAACAACGTCCGTTCGGCGCAACTTCCCGGCCTGATGCGTGGTGGGTGCAGCCGCTGTTCGTTTTTCTCGGTTTCTCCGCCTTCATAATCTATTCGACGTGGGCGGCGTTTCAGGGAGTTGCTGATATGCATAACCATACTTGCAGCTATTGGTTTGGCGGCAATGGCGCAAATTATCTATCCCCGTTTTACTCGCCGGAATTCTGGGGAACCTCGCCGCACGCCATTGGTAAATTGCCGACGTGGTGGCCGGGTTGGGCGCCGTTCTCGCCGGCGTTTTTGATTTTGTGGATTCCGGCCGGCTTCCGGTTCACCTGCTATTATTATCGCGGCGCGTATTATAAGGCGTTCTGGGCCGACCCGATCAACTGCGCCGTCGGCGAACCGCGCAAAACTTTTCTCGGCGAACATTCCTTCCCGCTCATCATCCAAAATGTTCACCGCTATATGTTTTATCTGGCTGCCCTGTTCATTGTGATCCTTTCCTACGACGCTTGGTTGGGCATGTGGTTCACCGATGCACTGACCGGCAAAGAACATTTCGGCATTGGCGTCGGAACGATTGTGCTGATCTTGAACGCCGTTTTTCTCGCAATGTATACTTTCGGCTGCCATTCGCTGCGGCATTTGATTGGCGGATTTTTGGATTCAAAATCCAAAGCGCCGACGTGCGCGAAAGCCTACAACTGCGTGAGCTGCCTTAACACGCGCCACATGATGTGGGCGTGGATTAGTTTGTTCTGGGTCGGGTTCACGGATATTTATATCCGCCTTTGCACGAGCGGCACCATTCACGATTTCATTTTCTTCAAGTTCTAAATTTCGAACTGAAACAAATTTCCCGTGGCTACCAATTACGAAACTCACGAATACGACGTGCTGGCCATCGGCGCGGGCGGCGCGGGCTTGCGGGCGGCGATTGAAGCGTCGGCGGCGGGCGTCAAAGTCGGTTTGATTTGCAAATCGCTTTTGGGCAAGGCGCACACGGTCATGGCCGAAGGCGGCATGGCGGCGGCGATGGGCAATGTGGACGACCGCGACAGTTGGAAAGTGCATTTCGCCGACACGATGCGCGGCGGGCAATACGTCAACAACTGGCGCATGGCCGAGTTGCACGCAAAGGAGGCGCCGGCGCGCGTCCACGAACTCGAAGCGTGGGGCGCGGTGTTTGACCGCACGAAGGAAGGAAAAATTTCGCAGCGCAATTTTGGCGGTCACCGCTATCCGCGCCTCGCGCACGTCGGCGACCGCACGGGTCTGGAAATGATCCGCACGTTGCAGGATCACGGCATTCATCAGGGCATCACGGTTCACATGGAATACACGATTGTCTCGCTGTTGAAAGACGGCGAACGCGTCGTCGGCGCGTTTGGTTATGACCGCGAACGCGGGCGTTTTCGGATTTTCAAGGCGAAGGCGGTTGTCGTTTGCACCGGCGGTCTGGGCCGCGCCTACAAGGTCACGAGCAATTCCTGGGAAGGCACCGGCGACGGCGTGTCGCTCGCGTATCATGCGGGCGCGGAATTGCTGGACATGGAATTCATCCAGTTTCATCCAACCGGAATGATTTGGCCGCCGAGTGTCATGGGAATTCTTGTCACCGAAAGCGTGCGCGGCGAAGGCGGTGTGTTGCGCAACAAGGACGGCAAGCGCTTCATGTATGACGACATTCCCGATAATTACAAATCGCAAACTTCGACCGATCCCGAAGAAGGCTGGCGTTACACGCAGAACGACAAAAATGCAAAGCGTCCGCCGGAACTTTTGACGCGCGATCACGTCGCGCGCTGCATCAATCGCGAAGTAAAGGCCGGACGCGGCAGTCCGCACGGCGGCGTGTTTCTCGACATCTCCTGGATTAAGGAAAAAATTCCGAACGCGGCGGAGCACATCAAAAAGAAGCTGCCTTCGATGTATCACCAGTTCATGCAACTGGCGAATCTCGACATCACCAAGGAGCCGATGGAAGTCGGGCCGACGACGCATTACGCGATGGGCGGCATCCGCGTGAACGGTGACACGCAGGCGACCAACGTGTCCGGACTTTTTGCCGCAGGCGAATGTGCCGCCGGATTGCACGGCGCGAACCGGCTCGGTGGAAATTCACTTTCCGATTTGATCGTGTTCGGCAAACGCGCCGGCGAATTCGCCGCGAAATTTGCGAAGGAAAATTCCGGCGGACAAATCAACGACGCACAAGTCGAAGCCGCCGCGCGCGAGGCGCTCGCGCCATTTGAACGCGGCGAAAAAACCGGCGCGACGGCCGACGGCCCGTATCAAGTGCAGCGTGAATTACAGGAGATGATGCAAAAACTCGTCGGCATTGTGCGGCGCGAGGATGAGATGGTTCAGGCGCTCGACGGACTTGGAAAACTTTACGAACGCGAAAAGACCGTCGCGGTCTACGGCCACCGCGAATATAATCCCGGCTGGCACACGGCGATTGATTTGAAACATCTGCTCACGGTTTCCGAGGCCATCACGCGCGCGGCGATTGACCGCAAGGAAAGCCGCGGCGGCCATTTCCGCGAAGATTTCCCGGACAAAGACCCGGCGGCGGCCAAATACAACAGCGTCATTTCCAAGGGCGCGGATGGTTTGATGCAATTGCGCCGCGAGCCGATTCCGGCCATGCCCGAAGCCTTGAAACAAGTCATCGAGGAGATGAAATGAACAAGCAAGTCACTTTCAAAATCTGGCGCGGCGATGCGAACGGTGGAAATTTCGTCGAATATAAAACCGAAATCACCGAGGGTCTGGTCGTGCTCGACGTCGTCCACAAAATCCAGGCGACGCAGGCGAATGATTTGGCGTGCCGCTGGAATTGCAAGGCCGGCAAATGCGGTTCCTGTTCGGCCGAAGTTAACGGCATCCCGAAGCTCATGTGCATGACGCGCATGGACACGCTGAACACCGATAAGCCCATCACCATCGAGCCGATGCGCGCGTTTCCGAGCATCCGCGATTTGGCGACCGATGTTTCATGGAACTTCCGCGTCAAAACGAAAATTAAAAAATTCAATCCGCGCAAACCCGATTGCGCAGACGGCACGTGGCGGATGCAGCAGGAAGATGTGGACCGCGTGCAGGAATTCCGCAAGTGCATCGAATGTTTTCTGTGCCAGGACGTCTGCCACGTTTTGCGCGACCATCACAAGCATGAGGAATTCATCGGCCCGCGCTTCCTCGTTTACACCGCCGCGCTGGAAATGCACCCGCTCGACACGGAAGACCGTTTGCCGGAATTGAAGCAGTCGCAGGGCATCGGCTTCTGCAACATCACCAAATGCTGCACCAAAGTTTGCCCCGAACACATCACCATCACCGACAACGCCATCATTCCGTTGAAGGAACGTGTGGTGGATGAATTTTACGACCCGCTCGGCTGGCTTTGGAAAAAAATCCGCCCGAAAGATTGAACCGTGGGCGGCTTCATCAAAAGCAACCCAACGGCAGTTGGCGATTTTTTGAATTGTTGAATTCCGCGTTTTATTTATTTGTCAAAATTCGCGGTCAAATAATTTTTAATCGTGGCCACTGAAACCCTTCATTACGAAAACGCGCGGTTTGCGCAGCAACTGTTCAACCACGAGCCGCGTAATTTGCAGGCGCTGGAAACAGAACTCGGCGTCAAGGCGACTTCGCGCGACGGCTGGATCAAGCTCGAAGGCGCGGCGGACGGCGTGGAGCGCGCGAAACAGCTTTTTGTGTCACTGCAAAATATGTTGCAGGCCGGGTCGCCGGTGAAGAACCGCGAGTTCACGCACGCGTTGACCGTCGTGAAGCACGAGGGCGCGGAAACCCTAAAGAATTTGGTCGGCGACCGCGTGCGGACGCATGAAAAAAAACCCGGCGTCACGGCCAAGACCGTCGGGCAGAAAAAATATCTCGACGCCATCCGCAAACATGACATCACGTTCGGCATCGGGCCGGCGGGCACGGGCAAAACGTATCTGGCGGTCGCGATGGCGTTGTCGGCTTTGCGCGAAGGAAAAGTTTCGCGGATCATTTTGACGCGCCCGGCGGTCGAGGCCGGCGAGGCGCTGGGGTTTTTGCCGGGCGACCTGCTGGAAAAAATCACGCCGTATCTGCGTCCGCTGCACGACGCGCTGCAGGACATGCTGCCCGCCGAGGAAATCGTGAAACACACCGAGCGTGGCACGATTGAAATAGCACCGCTGGCCTATATGCGCGGCCGCACGCTGAACGGCGCATTCATCATTCTGGACGAGGCGCAGAATTCCACGACGGAGCAGATGCTGATGTTTCTCACGCGGCTCGGCCACGGCTCGAAGGCGGTCATCACCGGCGACGAGACGCAGATTGATTTGCCGCCGCACAAACATTCCGGCCTGGCGGAGGCGCACCGCGCGTTGCACGGCACGGAAGGCATCGCGATCGTGGAATTTTCCAAGCGTGACGTCGTGCGGCACCCGCTCGTGCAACGCATCATCGCGGCCTATGAGGAACATCGCGGCAGGGCGAAAATCAAATGATTATCGTCATCGCCAGCCGTCAGCGAACGAAGAAAATCAACACGCGTTTGCTCAAACTAATCGCAGTCGAGTCGTTGGCGGAATTAAATGTCAAGAAAGCGGAACTGGGAATCAATCTGGTCGCGGCGCCGGAGATGACGCTGATCAACGAAACTTTTCTCCAGCACGAAGGCTCGACGGATGTGATCACGTTTGACCACCGAAATTCTGAATCGCAAACTTCAAATTCCAAATTAGAAATCCATGGCGAACTTTTCGTGTGCGTGGACGAGGCGGTTTTGCAGGCAAAAAAATTCGGCACAAGGTGGCAGTCGGAAATCGTGCGCTACGTCGTCCACGGCATTTTGCACCTGCTCGGCCATGGCGATTTGAAACCGGATTTGCGCCGCAGGATGAAGCGCGAGGAAAACCGCTTGCTGCGCCGCCTTTCCAAAAAGATTTCACTCGCGCAAATCGGCATGCGTTCTAAAATATCCGCGTGAAGAAATCTTTTCTTGCCCGCTGGCGTTCCAGTTTTTTGACCGGCCTGGCCATCAGCCTGCCTGCGATCATTTCCATCGCGGCGGTGCTGTGGCTGTTCCGCACGGTCTCGAACATCACGGATTTGTTGCTGTTTTTCCTGCCGCACGACATCACCCACCAGGACAAAGGCGCCGGCCCGATTTACTGGTATTGGAGCCTGGTGGCGCTGCTGCTGGCGGTGGCCATGATTTCGGTCGTGGGTTTGCTGGCGCGCTATTACATCGGCAAGCGGATGATCGAATGGCTGGACACGGCCATGATGCAGGTGCCGCTGCTCAACAAATTTTACGGCGCGATCAAGCAGGTCAACGAGGCGTTTTCAGGCAACAAGGATTCGTTCAAGACCGTCGTCATGGTCGAGTTTCCGAGCGCGGGAATTTACTCCATCGGCTTCATCACGAACGAGCAAAACGGCGAGGTGCAGCAAAAGACGAAGGAAAAAGTGGTCTGCGTTTTTGTGCCGACGACGCCGAATCCGACCTCCGGGTTTCTGATCCTCGTGCCGGAGGAAAAAGTGGTGAAGCTCGACATGAACGTGGCCGACGGCATCAAATACATCGTCAGCCTCGGCTCCATCGCGCCGGAGTTGCCGCCGCCGAAAATCAAATGACCGAATCTGCCACCGGCCTGATTTTGCGGGTGCGACCGCTCACCGAAACGAGCCTCATCGTCCACTGGCTCACGCCGGATCTCGGGCGCATCGCGACCGTGGCCAAGGGTGCGCGCCGCGCAAAATCCCCGTTTCTCGGCAAGCTGGATTTGTTTTACCTCGCGGAATTCTCGTTCAGCCGCAGCCGCCGTTCGGATTTGCACGCGCTCCGCGAAGTGAGCCTGCGCGAGACGCACGGCGCGATTCGCCAGGACATTTTCAAGTTGCGCCACGCGGCTTACGCGACGGCGTTCATCGAACAAGCCACGGAAACAGAAACGCCGCTGCCGGCGGTTTATGAATTGTTCCGCGAGCTTCTCGGCTGTCTTTGCAAGGGAAAAGTCGCGCCGCAACTTGTCTTTGCCTTTGAACTGAAATTGCTCCGCGAGCTGGGACTGGAACCGAATCTGGCGGAAACGAACCTCGCCGCCGGAACCAAAAAAATCGCCGGAATTCTGGCGCAAAAAGATTGGGCGGCGGGGTTGCGTTTGAAATTGACGGACGCGCAGACGATTGAACTGCGGCAGTTCCTGCACGGCTTTTTGATTTTTCATCTGGGACGATTGCCAAAAGGTCGTGCAGTTGCGCTGGCCGGTGAAACCTGAACGGCCCGGGAGAAATGCCTTTTCGCCCTCGTCAGCGTGAGCTATGGTTTCGACACGGGTTCAGCGGCGGAAACGATGAGTAAAAAAACCACCAAAATATTTTCCGGTGTGCGAATGCAGCTGGTCGCCAGCGTGTTTGTCGCCACCGCGCCGGTTTTGGTGCTGACGTATATCGTCAACCAGACGTGGTTCTGGCAATTTGCGCCGGACTGGTTGCGAAATTACTTTGTGGATGTGCCGTGGGTCAGCCTGACGGTCGGCTTGCTGGCACTGATGGCGGCGTGGTTCGGCGGAGAACTTTTCATTTTGCGGCAGGTGCGGGCGTTGTCCGACGCCGCAAAACGGCTCGGAACGGGCGACATGAGCAGTCGCACCGGCTTGCACAACAGTCCGGGCGAGCTTGGCCAGTTGGCGGAAGTTTTCGATGACATGGCCGCGTCGCTGCAACAGCGCATCAAGGAGCGGGAACGGGCCAATGCTGAAGTGCAAAAACTCGCGGCGTTCGCCCAGTTGAATCCCAATCCGGCAATGGAATTTACCCCGGACGGCAACCTCACCTATTTCAACGAAACGGCATCGCAACTCGCACATTCTGTCGGCAAAGATCATCCGCGCGACGTTTTGCCGCCGGACATCGGCGGGATTGTGCGTGAGTGCCTAGAGACGGGCCGGAGCAAATTGCGGCTGGAGACAAAGCCGGGCGGGCGGACGTTTTCCTGGTCGTTCCACCCGGTGCTGCCGAGCAACGTCGTGCATTGCTACGTCGAGGACACGACCAGCCGGCTCAACCTCGAAGCGCAACTGCGACAGTCGCAAAAGATGGAATCGGTCGGGCAGCTCGCCGCCGGCGTCGCGCATGACTTCAACAACATGCTCACGATCATCCAGGGGCATTCCAGTTCATTGCTCGCCCGGCAGACTTTGCCGGATGACATCAGCGAGCCGGTCCAGGCCGTTTATTTCGCCGCCGAGCGCGCCGCCGGACTGACGCGGCAACTGCTGATGTTCAGCCGCAAAAACGTCATGCAAGTCAAACCGCTCGACCTGCGTGAAACCGTCGGCCATCTGACAAAAATGCTCCGGCTGCTCATCGGCGAAAGCATCACGCTGGAATTTCAGCCGCCCGGTGAATTGCCCTTGGTCATTGGCGACAACGGCATGATTGAACAGGTCGTGATGAATCTTTCCGTCAACGCGCGCGACGCCATGCCGCGCGGCGGCCGGCTTGTCATCGCCATCGAATCTGCGCGGATTGACGAGGCTTACATTGAAACGCATCCCGAAGCGCACCCCGGGAATTTTGTCCGTCTGCGCGTCAGCGACACCGGCCACGGCATGAGCACCGAGACGCTGGCGCATATTTTTGAACCTTTTTTCACCACCAAGCAAATCGGCAAGGGCACCGGCCTCGGCCTCGCCACGGTCTACGGGATTGTGAAGCAGCACGACGGCTGGCTGGAAGTCGTCAGCGAGCCGGACCGAGGCACGACCTTCGACCTGTTTTTTCCGGCGGGCGGGGCAATGGCCGCGACCGTCAACGAACAGGCCGTCCCGGCAAAACCCGTCAGCGGCGGCACGGAAACCATTTTCATCGTCGAAGACGAACCGCTGTTGCGCGAAATGGCGCGCACCATTCTGCAAGGCTGCGGCTATCGGATTCTCGAGGCGGCGTCCGGCAAGGACGCGATTGATGTCTGGAGCCGGCACGCCGGTGAAATTGATCTGCTGCTCACCGACATGGTCATGCCCGGAGGCGTTTCCGGCGTGGAACTCGCCGAACGGCTGTTGCCCCAGAAACCCGGCCTGAAAATCATTTTCACCAGCGGTTATGCCACCGGCGAAATCACCGCCGAGGTGCTGGCCAAAACCCGCGCGGGGTTTCTCCAGAAACCTTACCGTCAGGTTGACCTCGCCAAAGCCGTCCGCGACTGTCTCGATAAAAAATGACGGCGTGAATTTATTTCGCCGCGCCTTCTTCCAGCAAATTCAGCACGGCGGCCAGTGCGTCTTCGATTTTGATTGATTGCAACGCGCCGTTGCGCGGCTTGATTTCCACTTCGCCTTTCGCCAGAGATTTTTCGCCGATGCCGATGCGGATTGGAAAACCGACCAGTTCAGAATCCTTGAATTTCACACCGGGACGTTCGTCGCGGTCGTCAAGGATCACGTCCACATTTTTTGCGGAAAGTTCCGCGTAAATTTTTTCCGCCAGTTTCATCACTTCACTTTCCGGCGCGACCGCCAGCGGCGTGATGCAAACCTGATACGGCGCGACGCTCAACGGCCAGATGATTCCATCCTTGTCGTTCCCCTGCTCTATCACCGCCTGCAACGTCCGCGTGACGCCGATGCCGTAGCAGCCCATGACGGAATGTTTGCGCGCGCCCGCTTCGTCGAGAAAAGTCGCGTTGAGCGCCTCGCTGTATTTCGTGCCGAGCTTGAAAACGTGGCCGACTTCAATCGCGCGGCGAATTTTCAACGGCTTGCCGCATTTCACGCACGGCTCGCCTGCCGTGACCGTCCGCAAATCAAACCACGCGGAAACTTTTATGTCGCGTTCGATGGAAACATTTTTTAAGTGAAAACCGTCTTCGTTCGCACCGGTCGTCATGTCGTTCGCACCGCGCAACCGTTCGTCGGCATAAACAATTAATTCCTTCGCTACTAATTTCGAATTCAAGGTTCACTTTTTTACCTTGCCTCATAACTTCTTGAGACATTTCCGTTTTTTCCACCACACGCTGTCTCTCCGTGAGAGCGATATTGCCGAATTGTTTAGGGACGTTGAACACAACCCCCAAACTTCCCGGGTGTGCATTGAGCAATTCAAAAATTTCGTTTGCCGTAGCTGGCCGCGCAGCAACCACGCCGGTCTTCGCCAAAAGTTTCGTTTCGTTCAATTGGTCATCACCACGAATCAAAATCAAAATCGGTTTTGAGTCTGCAATATAAACCAAAGTTTTTATCTGGCGATTGGCGGGAACTTTGTAAGGTTCCTTGCTCAACGCTTCAATCGTCACGACCCCGGGCGTGGCAAATTTTTCAATCGCCGCGCCGATTTCGCGCGCGGCGGTTTTGGGAATGCCGCTGGTCGCCTTCTCGATATTCGCCGCATAACCGCACGTCTCGCAGAACGCCACTTCATTTTCCCCTGTTTCCGCCGGAACCATGAATTCGTGCGAATAATTTCCGCCGATCACGCCAGTGTCAGCCTCAACCGGAAACGCCTTCAGCCCGCAGCGCGCGAAGATTTGCGTGTAGGCGTCATACATTTTTTTGTAGCTCGCCATCGCGGCTTCGTCCGTCGTGTCGAACGAATACGCGTCCTTCATGATGAATTCCTTCGCGCGCATCAAACCGAAGCGCGGGCGGATTTCGTCGCGGAACTTTACGCTGATCTGGTAAAAATTCTTCGGCAACTGCCGGTAGGAATTGATCTCGTTTGCGGCGAGCGTGGTGATGACTTCTTCCGCCGTCGGACTCAAAACCCATTCGCGATTGCCACTATCCTTCAATTTGAACAGCACATTGCTCGCGGTTTCGTAACGGCCGCTCTGCTGCCAGATTTCCGGCGGCTGCAGCGCGGGCATGAGCACTTCGATCGCGCCAGCGCGATTCATTTCCTCGCGGATGATTTTTTCAACCTTGCGCAACGCGCGCAAACCAAGCGGGAGAAAAGTATAAACTCCGCCAGCGAGCTTGCGGATGAGACCGGCGCGCAGCAAAAGTTTGTGCGACGCAATTTCCGCGTCAGCCGGGGCTTCGCGTAACGTCGGGATTAATGTTTGTGACCACTTCATGTTTGTTAAATTTCGAATTTCGAGTGTCGAATGTCGAATCAATTCCCTCGCGCGGTCTTTTTGGAACTGACCATGATGGCGGTTAATTGAGAAGCTTCGTCGCTCAGTCTGGCAAGCTCGACTTTGTCGCCGTTGCGCAATTCGGCAAGCATTTCCAGCCAAAATGCCGACTCATCCGCTTCTTCTTCGACAATGGAAAGTTTGTTGATGAAATCGGGCTTGGATTTTGCGCGACAAACTGCGCGATAATTCGCGGCCACTGACGTGGCCGAACGAATCAATTGACGGCTGATGACTTGAAATTCCGCCTTGTTTGGAAGTTGAGAACAAAATTTGATTGTGTCCAAAGCAAATCTCTTCGTTCGCAATTTCAAATCATTCATAAGCAGGAATTAAATTCGGAATTCGGCACTCGAAATTCGACATTATTTTATTTCACTGAATTGACCAGCGGCGCGAGTCCTTGAATCCGCACTTCCAGTTTGTCGCCGCTTTGGATCGGGCCGATGCCGCTGGGCGTGCCGGTGAGAATCACGTCGCCGGGCAGCAGCGTGAGGTTCGTCGAGATGAAGCTGACGAGTTCGTGCGGCTTGAAGATGAGTTGCTTCGTGTTCGAGTTCTGGCGCAACTGGCCGTTCTGGAAAAGCTGGATGTTGAGTTCGTTCGGATCAATTTTCGTTTCCACCAGCGGGCCGAGCGGCGTGAACGTATCAAACGATTTCGCGCGCGCCCACTGGCCATCGGCTTTCTGGATCGTGCGGTCGCTGATGTCCTGCGACGCGGTGTAGCCGAAAATGTAGCGCGACGCCTGCGTGGGCGAGACGTTGCGGATCTTTGCGCCCGATGACGATGCACAATTCCGCCTCGTAATCCGTGCGATGTTTCGGAAATGGAATCTCAATCTTCGCGCCGTCCGGCAAAAGCGAAGTCGTCGCTTTGAACCAAATCAGTGGTTCTTTCGGCAATTGTTTTCCGGTTTCACGCGCATGGTCGGCATAGTTCAAACCGACGCAGATGATTTTCGACGGCACGACGGGAATCAAAGTTTTTACGCCTTTGCGCGGCGTGGATTTTCTGTCGAACGACGGCGAGCCGAAGACGTCGCCGCGCAGACGGAACAATTCGCCGTCCACGACTTTCGCGTGGAAAATGTCGTCGCCTTTCTGAAATCGGCCAATGGCTGCCATGGTGATTTACGATTTTTGATTGATGATTGATGATTTCACCGGCACGGGAAGTTTAATTGCACAAATCATAAATCGTAAATCTTAAATCATAAATAAAATCGCATTGTTGCCGTTCATTTATTTTCCGCTACATTGTCCCCGTGAACCGGCTCACGAAGCAGGAGCAAATGTTTCTGATTATCGTTCTGGGATTGTTGCTGACAGGATGGGCGGTGAAAACATATCGCACCGCGCATCCGCCGACGGCGACGGTTCAAGAAGCCAAACCTTAAAATGCACGAAATCAATTTCGACGAAGCCGTGGAGCAAATCCTCGCGAAGGACGCGCGTTTCTCGCGCGACGCCTATGTGTTCGTGCGCGAGGCGCTCGACTTCACGCAGAAACTCATCGGCAAGCAAAGCAGCGGCAGCATCCGCCACATCACCGGGCAGGAACTGCTCGACGGCATCCGGCAGTTTGCGCTCCAGCAATTCGGCCCGATGGCCGTGACCGTGTTCGAGGAATGGGGCGTGAAAAGCTGCCGCGACTTCGGCGACATCGTGTTCAACATGGTGGAGATCAGCCTGCTCGCCAAGACCGACAAGGACAGCCGCGACGATTTTCAGAACGGCTACGATTTCACCGACGCCTTTCGGAAACCGTTCTGGCCGCAGGGCAAATTGAATGTGGAGACGAAGCCGGTTGCCAATTAGGATAACGCACGCGTCACGTCTTTTTGCGGGATTTGAACAAATTATAAGCCGACCATAAAATTAAAATCCTACGCCAGCTTCATCGCAATTTCCTCTTCCAAAATCTCGCGGACGGTCAGGGCTTGAATCACTTTGCCGGTGCGCTTGAAAAATTTGCTGATTTCCGTCAGCGCGTCACTGGAGAAATCGAAGCCGACGAAAAATCCTTTGTCACAATCTTCGCGCATCATCATGGCCTCGAATGAATCAATGTCGGGACGGCCAACTTTGTCGGTCTGCTTCACTTGAATCGGATACCAGCGTTCTTTCAATGGCAGTTCGCCTTCCTGTTTCTTGCGCGGCGTGGCACTGGATGAAACCGGATAAATGCGGCCATCAATTCCCATGTCGCCAACCTGCACTTTGTTCGGAATTCCACCCAGCGCGACGACCGCCCAGTTCTCAAATTCAAAGTGCGGATATTTACGGAGTTCCTTTTCAGTTTTCGGCAGGTCACGAACAATGAAACCGCGTTGCGCTTTCCAAAGCGTTTCGTTTTCAGGCAGGCCGCAAACGTCACGCAGCCGTTTCGCCATGACGCGGCAGGCTGTTGGAGAAATATCAATTCCAATCCATTGTCGTTTGAGTCTTTGAGCGGCGACGAGTGCCGTGCCGCAACCACAGAACGCATCCAGCACGATGTCGTTTTCTTTGCTACTCGCCCGAATAATTCGATCCAGCAGCGCCAGCGGTTTTTGCGTGGGATAACCGAGCCTTTCCTTGGCTTGAGAATTTATCGGCGGAATGTCTGTCCACACGCTGTCAATTGGACGGCCTTCTTGTTCGTCGAGATAACGCTTCATTCGCGGCACTGCACCAGCACTCGGTTGGACAACAATTCCATTTTCGTAAGCTTCTTGCATCCGTTCCTTCGTCCAACGCCAGACTTTGGTGTGGCCTAAAAATTCGTAGGTGAGATTCGGGCGGTCCGGATTCGGATTGAGCAAATTGTCCAACTGATAAAGCCGTCCGTCGGGATCGCGGTGAGAATACTTTCCCGCCGTTTTCTCATCAAGGTTGTCCAAGTCGTAGGGATTGTAAGGCCGGTTGAAAGTGATCTCACCACCGCCAACATAATAAAAAAGCGTGTCGTGGTTGTTTGGAAAGCCATTAAAAGCCAGCCCCTTTGCCAGCGTCCGATGCCAAATAATTTCACATTGGAAATTATTTTCATTAAAAATCTGGTCAAGCATCACCTTCACATAATGGCTCGCGTGCCAGTCGCAATGATAATAAAAGCTGCCGGTCTTTTTGAGGACGCGGGACATTTCCACGCAACGTGGCCTCATGTAATCAATGTAAGCTTTTGTGGATTCGTGACGGTCATCAAAACGCCGACGCTCGCTCGTTTCCGGCCAGAAGACTTCGTAGTTGCGGTTGGAGTTGAATGGCGGGTCAATGTAAATCAGGTCTACGCATTCTTTCGGAAACTTTTTAAGCTGTTCCAGATTGTCGCCGCAATAAATTAGGCGCGTATCCACGAGCGCGGAAGATTTTAACCGTTGAGAAGCAACGGTTGGTTTCGCGGCGGATTTTTTTGCCATGAGCGGAGTTTAGAGAAGCGTTATCGCTCCGTCAATTCGCCGAAGTCAAATTGAATTGCCCAAAGCGCATCTAATTGTTTTGCCGTGTGGAAAGCCTTCGCCTACTATTTGGCATAACCATGTTCCCCGCGAAGTTTTTTGAAATCACTTGTCACAAAAAACATACAAAAATTGAAATGAAAAAAATGTTCCGACTTTCCTTGCTGGTCTGCACGGCGGCGCTTGCCGTCCCGCTGCTTCATGCCGACAACATTCCCGACCTCTTCCTGCACGACGGCGTTTCGCTGGACGGCGAATGGAAGATCATCATTGATCCCTACGAAAGCGGATTTTACGACTACCGCCACGCCCAGCGCGATTTGAACGACAATCCATCCCGCGCCGAGACATTTTTTCTGGATGTCAAACCAAACGATCCGGGCGAGCGGGTGGAATATGATTTCGACACGTCACCCTCGCTCGACGTGCCGGGCGACTGGAACACGCAACGCCCGGAGTTGCTGTATTACGAAGGCAGCGTGTGGTATCGCCGGAAATTTGACTTCGCCGGGGCAGGCGAAGGACAAAGCGTGTTCCTGCGTTTCGGCGCGGTGAATTATCGCGCGGACGTTTATCTCAATGGCAAAAAACTCGGCGTGCACGTCGGCGGTTTCACGCCGTTCACCTTTGACGTGACCCGGTTTCTCAAAAAAGGTGAAAACTCGCTGGTGGTCAAAGTGGACAACAAGCGCTCCAAGGATGGCGTGCCCACGGTGATCACGGACTGGTGGAATTACGGCGGCATCACGCGCGAGGTGAAACTCGTCACCGTGCCGAAGGAATTTATCGCCGATCATCGGCTCGCGCTGGAATCCGAGCAGACGGGCGTGATTTCCGGCTGGGTGCAAATCAACGGCGTCGGCGAAGGCGAGCCGGTGCAACTTTCCATTCCCGAACTGGGCGAGGAGTTGTCCGCCAAAACGGATGCCTCGGGCCGCGCGGCTTTTCGATTTACTCCGGCCAAGTTGCAGCTCTGGAGTCCCGAAACTCCGAAGCTGTATGATGTTCACATTTCTCACGGCGGCGACACGGTGGCGGAACGTATCGGCTTTCGCACCGTGCGCACGCAGGGCAAACAGATTCTGCTGAATGGCAAACCGATTTTCCTGCGCGGCATTTGCATTCATGGAGAATTTCCGCTCAACGGCGGCGGACGCGTGACGACTGCAGACCAAGCAAAGCAACTTTTACTCTGGGCGAAGGAATTGGGCTGTAACTTCGTCCGGCTCGCGCATTATCCGCACACCGAAGCGATGACGCGTCTCGCCGACGAACTCGGTATTCTGGTCTGGTCGGAAGTCCCGGTGTATTGGACGATTGATTGGACAAACGCCGAGACGTATCAAAACGCGCAAAGCCAGCTCTCTGATGAAATCGAGCGCGACGCCAACCGCGCCAGCATCATCATCTGGTCGCTGGCCAACGAGACACCCGTCAGCGAGGCGCGCACGGAATTTATTTCAAAGCTTGCCGCGCAGGCGCGTTCTCTGGACAAAACGCGGTTGTTGAGCGCGGCGATGGAAATACACGCCAAGCCGGGCGCGACCAATGTGAACGTCGTCCAGGATCCGCTGGCGGACATCGTGGATGTCGTCGCCTTCAACGAATACATCGGCTGGTATGACGGGCTGCCGGAAAAATGTTCCAAAGTCACCTGGGAAATCCCTTACGACAAACCGGCGTTCATCAGTGAATTTGGCGGCGACGCGAAACAGGGTTTGCACGGCGGCAAAGACCAGCGCTGGACCGAGGAATTTCAGGAAGACCTTTACCGCCAGACTTTGGCGATGCTCGACAAGATTGACGGCCTCGCCGGTTTTTCGCCGTGGATTCTGATAGACTTCCGCTCGCCGCGCCGCGTGTTGCCGGGCATCGAAGATGGTTACAATCGCAAAGGTCTCATCTCCAGCGATGGCACGAAGAAAAAAGCATTTTTCGTCCTGCAGCAGTATTATCAAAAACGGGCCGGTCTGACAAATTAAGGCGAAATAAAATCTCTTTAGAAAATTACCCTGGCGCGTTCGTTACTCGTGGTTGTCCGGCTTGCACGCGACGAATCAGGAATAAAATCACAGTGGAAGTTCACGGCGCGCATCGGCGATGGCCGTGCTTTCTGCATCCGGCGGCAAATTTTAGTCTTCCGCCTTATTAGCCAGTGGACTTTGCGGACAAACTCCATTAAACGTGTGCGAGCCGTAAATCCGCCAAAACGACCGCGTGAAAACTCTGCATAATTATCTGACCCGCCAGGTGCTCGCCTCGCTGTTCCTGACGGTGGCGGTGTTCACGTTCGTCCTGCTCATCGGCAACGTGCTCCAGCAAATCCTGCCCGCGCTCGTCAGCGGCCACGCGCGGTTGGACACCATGTTCGAGGCCGTCGGCCTGCTGATTCCGTGGGTCTGGGTCTTCGCGCTGCCGATGGCTTTGCTCACCGCGATGCTGCTGGTCTTTGGCCGCTTCAGCGCGGACCAGGAACTCACCGCCGCGCGCGCCAGCGGCATCAGCCTGCTCTCGCTCATCACGCCGGTGCTGCTGTTAAGCCTGCTCTGTTGCGGCGTCAGCGCCTGGATCAATATGCAGCTCGGCCCGCAATGTCGCGCCGCCTATGTGAATCTGTTCTTCAAATTGAGCGGGGAATTGATGAGCAACACGCAACTGCCGGAAGGCCGGTTCATCCGCGATTTTCCCGGCTACATTTTTTATGCGGAAAAGAACCACGACGGCAAATTGCAGGACGTGATGGTCTTCGTGCTCGACAAAAATGAAACCAACGTCACCACGACCGTCCGCGCGCCGCGCGGCACGATTGATCTGGATGCGCCGAACAAGCAGCTCGTGCTGCACCTGTTTGACGCCCGCAGCGTGACGACCGGCGAACGCGTGCTCATCGGTTCCTCGCCGGATTCGGTTTTTGATTTGAGCCTGACCAACTCCATGAAAAAAACATTTACGCCCGGCATCAGCGACATGACATTCTGGCAGTTGCGCGAAGAACTTGCCGATCTGGACCGGAAGCTGGGACTGCCGCCGCCCGCCGCCACCAATTCGATTGAACTGCTTTCGCAATTGAAAGAAGTCAGGCAGCAGCGAAAGGATTTGACCGAGCCAGTCCGCGTGGAGATGAACCGGCAGATCGCCTTTTCGTTCGCGTGCTTCGGGTTCACGCTCGTGGGGATTCCGCTGGGCATCCGCGTGCACCGGCGCGAGACGAACATCGGCGTGGCCATCGCGCTCGGCCTCGTGCTGATTTATTACGCGTTTATTTTGACGGCCAAGGCGCTGGCCGCACGACCGGAATTTGCGCCGCACCTGATTGTCTGGCTGCCGAATTTTATTTTTCAAGCCGTCGGCGTCGTGCTGCTCTGGCGCGCGAACCGGGGAATTTGAAATTTACTTTGCGTTACGCCGAAAAACTTTTCCTATCGCCGCCTGATCAACCGGCTTGACGATGAGTTCGTCAACGTTGACGTGCGACGGGCGGCTTGCAATCCAGACCAGAATTTCTGCGATGTCAGCGGCCGTCAGCGGATTCATGCCTTCATAAACTTTTCTGGCGTTGACGGCGTCGCCCTTGAAACGCACGAGCGAAAATTCCGTTTCCGCCAGACCCGGATCCACCGTGCCGACGCGGATGCCCGTGCCGAGCAGTTCAAGCCGCAGCGCGCGGGTGATCTGCAATTCAGCGCCCTTGGCCGCGCAATACACCGCGCCGCCTTCATAAACCGCGTGGCCGGCGACCGAGCCGATGTTGATGATGCTCGCGCCGGCGTCGCGCGAAATCAACGGCAGCGCCGCGCGCGTCACGCGCAAGACACCGAGCACGTTCGACTGGATCATCGCCTCCCAATCCGCGTCCTTGCCCTCGGCAATCGTGTCGAGTCCGTGCGCGCCACCGGCGTTGTTGACGAGGACGTGGAGATTTGCGATTTCGGATTTACGATTTACGATTTTCTTCCTCACCCACGAAATAAATTTTTCGACGCTCGCGGTTTTTGAAACGTCCAGTTCGTGAAAATGCGCCGCCGCCGCGCCGGATTTTTTTGATTCCGCCGCGACTTTTTTCAAGCGGTCAACGCGGCGCGCACCGAGCAGCAGCTTCGCGCCTTCAGCGCCGAACACCCGCGCCGCCGCCGCGCCAAATCCGCTCGACGCGCCGGTGATGAGCACCCATTTGTTTTTTAATGAAAGTTTCATGTTGAAAATTATTCCGAGGTGCCGGGTTCGCCGCCGCCCTTCTTTTTTGAAAGCTGGGACACGCCGGAAAGTTTGTCGAATAAAAAACCCACGACCAGCGCGCACACGCAGCCGACGATGACGGCGGCGACGCGGTCGCGCGAATTGTGCCATTCGTTGCCTCCGCCGATGAGCGTCACGATGATGACCGCCACAAACGCCGGGCGCAGCGCATCGTCCTGTTTCAGGAGATAACAAACCAGCCCGGTGACCAGAACGCCGATGGCCATCGCCAAAATCGGTTGTCCGGTTGCGGCCAGCAAAACCGCGCCGCCGAACGCGCCCGCGAGATTGGCGACCACGCGCATGAACGATGCCTTGAACGAGGAATGAAGGTCCGGCTGCGTCACCAGCACGGCGGAAACCGCCGCCACCCACGGCGCGCCGGGCAAATCAAAAAAATTGTAACACAGCGCGGCAATGACGGCGGCAACGGCGGCCTTGGCGGAAAAAATGATTGCTTCAAAATGGCGTGATTGCATTTGGAGTTTTTAATTCACTTTGAAATTGGACGAAGAAGAATTGCATTGTTCCTTGCCCGCCTGCCGAGCCGAAGCTCCTGGCGCAGTTTGACATTCGCCCGCCTGCGCTGCGCTACGGCGCGGCAGCCTTCGCTTTCACTGCGTTCAGGCGAAGGCTGGTGGAGCCTAGGAGGCTCGAACTCCTGACCTTCTCATTGCGAACGAGACGCTCTACCAACTGAGCTAAGACCCCATCCACCATACCGCCAGCACTTGGTAAATTCTTGGCTTATTTCAAATCCGGGGGCAAGACAAAATGAAACCGCCACACTCCCTACACCGGGCGCACGCCGTAACGCACCCAGTAACCGATCAGTTTCCAATACTCGGATTTCACATATTTTCCGATGCCGTGGCTTTTCCAATCCTTCCGCGCATAGCCAAAATAAGAGGGGCGCGAATAAAATTTGATGTCCGGCGCGTAGTGTTCAAAACAGTGCAAGGCCCGCCGCGAATGATACCACGAGGTGACGATGATGACGCGGTGCGCGCCCATTTGCCGGAGCAGCGGAATGGAAAATTCGGCGTTCTCCCGCGTGGTTTTTGAATCGCATTCCAGAATGATGGCCGCCGCCGGCACGCCGCCCTTTTCCAGACTCCGCTCGTGGGACCGGCAATCGCCCGAGCCGCTGACAAGGATTTTGGGCGCCGCGCCCTGCTTGAACAATTCCGCCGCGCGGGCCGGGCGTTCATCCCCTCCGCCCAGCAGCACCAGCACGTCGGCCTTCGCCTCGCCGCTGTCCACCGTCAAAATTTCCTGGGGAAACAGACACGCGGCCAGACCGAACAAAAGCAGCAGAACAAAGAGGCCGAAGAAAATTTTCAGGATGAAGTGCCGTCGCTTTTTCATAACTCCCTGCTATTTGTCCGCCAGCTCGCCGGACTTGTGTGGATTGCGACGGGCATTCGGTTGTTTTGTGAAAAGATTTTATCAAGTCGCAGCAAACCGCGTTTGCGATTGCTTGTTCAGTCGCTTTTTCTACGCCTGCGAGCCAGCAAAAACGCCGCACCACCAATGACCATCAGTGAAACGGAAGACGGTTCTGGGACGCCATTACTAATGATGATGCCACCCGCATAGGCGGAACTGCCTTTGGTTTCATTATGAAAACTTGCTCCAATCATCAAGGCGATTGTAAAAACAACCCATTTGAATTTTGGATTTAGGACGAAGCGTTTGGAGAACTTTTCCCAAAAGGTGCGGTGCCGTCGCATTTTAACGCGGTGACGCATTCTGGTTTCCATGAAAATAGTCTAATTGTGAGACGCTTCATTTGTCGAGAAGAATCATTTGTCATTGCCCGGCTTCTCTGACTTATACTTCGTCATGCTGATGAACGAAAATTCGCGCATTTATGTGGCCGGCCATCGCGGACTGGTCGGCAGCGCCATCTGGCGCGAACTGCAACGGCAGGGATTCAAAAATCTCACCGGCCGCACGCGGTCGGAAGTCAATCTGCTGGACGCTCCCGCCGTGCAGAAATTTTTCACGGAAGCGAAACCGGAGTTTATTTTCGTTGCCGCAGCGAAAGTCGGCGGCATCCACGCCAACAACACGCAACCGGCGGAATTTCTTTTTGAAAATTTGCAGATTCAAGACAATTTGATCCACGCGGCGAAGCTGGCCGGCGTGCGGAAACTTTTATTCCTCGGCAGTTCCTGCATTTATCCCAAGCTCGCGCCGCAGCCGTTGAAGGAGGAATATCTGCTCACCGGCCCGCTCGAACCGACGAACCAGTGGTATGCCGTCGCCAAAATTGCGGGCATCAAACTTTGCCAGGCGTATCGAAAGCAATACGGCTGCGATTTCATCAGCGCCATGCCGACGAATATGTATGGACCGAACGACAATTACGATTTGCAGACCTCGCACGTTTTGCCGGCGCTCATCCGAAAATTTCACGACGCAAAAATCAATTCCGCCGCCAACGTCACCTGCTGGGGAACCGGCGCGCCGTTGCGGGAATTTTTATACGCGGACGACCTCGCGAGCGCATGTGTTTTTTTGATGCAAAACTACAGCGAGGAGCAGTTCATCAACGTCGGCAGTGGCAGCGAAATCACCATCCGCGAATTGGCGGAATTGGTAAAACAAATCGTCGGTTTTTCCGGCGAGATTGTTTGGGACAAATTGAAACCGGACGGCACGCCACGAAAATTGATGGACAGCTCGCGGCTGTTCGCACTCGGTTGGAAACCAAAAATCAATCTGGAAGCCGGCATCCGTCTGGCTTACGCGGATTTTCTCGGCAAGCAATCGCGCGGAAAATAATTTCAGCTCGCGACGCGGCCTTTGCCGGCCAGATGGTCTTGCACCAGTTTCACGTCGGCGTCCACCATCAGTTTGGCAAGCGCCTTGAAGGTCGTTTTCGGCTCCCAGCCAAGTTTTTGTTTGGCCTTGGAATAATCGCCGATCAACAGATCAACTTCCGCCGGGCGAAAATAATTCGGGTCAATCTCGACATATTTCTGCCAGTCCAAACCGGCGTGCGCAAAGGCGACTTCTAGAAATTCCCGCACGCTGTGCGTTTCGTTCGTGGCGATGACATAATCGTCCGGTTTTTCCTGCTGCAACATCAGCCACATCGCCTCGACATATTCCTTCGCGTAACCCCAGTCGCGTTTCGCGTCGAGATTGCCAAGAAAAAGTTTTTCCTGCAAACCGGCCTTGATGTGCGCGATCGCGCGGGTGATTTTGCGCGTGACGAAAGTTTCACCGCGGCGCGGAGATTCGTGATTGAACAAAATGCCGCTGCACGCAAACAGATCATACGATTCGCGGTAATTCACCGTGATCCAATGGGCATAGACTTTTGCACAACCATAAGGACTGCGCGGATAAAACGGCGTGGTTTCGCGCTGCGGAATGTCCTGCACCTTGCCGAACATCTCGCTCGACGACGCCTGGTAAAAACGCGGCTTGATGCCGGTTTCGCGGATGGCTTCCAGCAGGCGCACCGCGCCCGTGGCCGTGATGTCCGTCGTGTATTCCGGGCTGTCGAAGCTCACGCGCACATGGCTTTGCGCCGCGAGATTATAGACTTCTTCGGGAGCGATCTGGCCGATCAGCCGCGACAGCGCGCTCGCGTCGCTCAAGTCACCGTAATGAAGTTTCAATTTGGATTTCTGGTGCGGATCGGCGTAAATATGTTCCAGCCGCGACGTGTTGAACGTGCTGGCGCGGCGGATGATGCCGTGGACTTCGTAGCCTTTGGATAAAAGCAGTTCCGTCAGATACGAACCGTCCTGTCCGGTGATGCCGGTGATGAGCGCGCGTTTGGCCATAGATTGCGCCTGAATAGTTGGTGAGCCGTCAAAACAACGCAAGTGAAACTTCGATGCGATTCAACGAAACTCAATGATTTGAATCAACGCGCCGGACGTTTGCCGGTCATCAACGCCAGATGACGCGGCGCGAGCAGGTAAACGAATGTGGCGCAACGGGCGTAACGCAATGAATCCATTTCCAGTTTGCACAGGCTGCCTTTCTTCAAATCAATTTCCATGTTCGTGTTGCCCGCCGTGAGCAGCGCGATGAGCTTGCTCAAATACGGTTCGTGGCCCACGAGCAAAATGTTTTTCGGGCGCGGACGCAATTCATTCAACTGCTGGATGAGCGACTTCGGATTCCCGCCGGGCGTCAACTCGTCGGTGAATTTTAATTTTTTCTTTCGCTTCAAAATTTTGGCGACGATTTCCGCCGTCTGTTTTGCGCGTACATACGGGCTGGACAAAATCAAATCAAAGGAGATTTTCAGCGCGCCCATCGCCTCGGCGATCTGCCGCAGACGCCGCCGGCCCTTCGGTGTCAGCGGACGTTCCGCGTCTTTGGCGAAATCCGGCACACTGGGGTCAACGGCGATTCCGTGGCGCAACAAATAAAGGTTCATGATTTTTTCATCGCGGTTGTTTGCGGACGCGCGGCGGTTTCAGGCCGTGGCAGCAATTTGACGCGCGGATATTTTGCGCCGGTTTTCACCGCCGGGCGCGGTTCTTCAGCCGTCGCCAGCGCGATGAATTCCGTCTGGCTGCGCCGCTTTTTTTCACCGTTGTGCGGTTCGGTGCGCCGGTAGGTTCCGTCGGCGCGCAGAAACCGCGCCTTCACATTGTCGGCGAGCGTGACGGCAAGAATCTCGCCGATGACGCGCTCGCGCAAGTTGCCGTCCTCGATGGGAAAAACCACCTCGATGCGCCGGAACAAATTTCGCGGCATCCAGTCCGCGCTGCCGGCGAACACTTCCGACTGGCGCGCGTTCTCAAAATAATAAATCCGGCTGTGTTCGAGAAAACGGTCCACGATGCTGCGGACGGTGATGTTTTCGCTCACGCCTTTGACGCCGGGCCGCAGGCAGCAAATGCCGCGCACGATCAATTCGATTTTCACGCCCGCCTGCGATGCGCGGTAAAGCGCCTCGATCATTGTCGGCTCCACGAGCGAATTCATCCGCGCGATGATTTTCGCGGGCAAACCCTTTTGCGCGTGGCCGATTTCGCGTTCGATCAACTGGATCAATCGCGCGTGCAAATCAAACGGCGCGGCGATCAACTTTTTCATCCCTTGAAACTGGCAGATGCCGGTGAGCAGGTTGAACAGGTTCGTCGCGTCCTCGCCAAATTCCGGCTTGCACGTCAGCAGCCCGATGTCTGTGTAGAAACGCGCGGTGGTTGGATTGTAGTTGCCGGTGGCGAGGTGGACGTAACGGCGGATTTGCCCGGCTTCTGAACGCACGACGAGCGCGACCTTCGCGTGAATCTTGAATCCAACGAGGCCGTAGACGACATGAACGCCATTTTCTTCAAGCTGCCGCGTCCATTGGATGTTGTTGGCCTCGTCGAACCGCGCGCGCAATTCCACCGCCGCCGTCACCTGCTTGCCGTTGTTCACCGCGTCCATCAATGCGCCGATGATGCGCGGATCGCCGCCGGTGCGGTAGAGCGTGACCTTGATGGTGAAAACTTTTTCGTCCTGCGCCGCGTGTTCGAGAAATTCCACGACGCTGTTGAAATTTTCGTAGGGATGATGCAGCAGCACGTCGCGCTCGCGGATGACGGCGAACATATCCTCGCGTCCGCGCAACGCACGCGCGACGGGCGCGACGAACGGCGGGTCGCGCAATTCCGGTGAATGGTCGCCTTGATAAAGCATCATCAGCCGCGTCGGGTTCAGCGGGCCGTTGATCAGATACAAATCATCCTCGGTCAGGCGGAAAGTTTTCAACAGCGCGGCGCGGATTTGTTCCGGGCAATTATGGTCAACCTCCAAACGCACCGCGTCGCCTTTGCGGCGGTTGTGCAATTCGGTTTCGACGGCCTTGAGCAAATTACTGGAATCCTCCTCGTCAATGTAAAGCTCGCTGTTGCGCGTGACGCGGAACGCCCAGCAGCCGAGTATTTTCGTGCCCGGAAACAAATCGGCGATGAAACGCCCGATCAAATGGCTCAAAAAGACATAGTCGCGGCGTGCGTCATCGCGCGGCAACTGGATGAGGCGCGGCAGAATCGCCGGGCATTGCACGACGGCCAGATGTTTGTGCGGCTGGCCGTTGCCGTCGCGCGGGGCCATTTCCAGCCGCACCATCAGGTTCAGTGATTTGTTCAGCAGTTGCGGAAACGGATGCGCCGGATCAATCGCCAGCGGCGTCAGCACCGGACGGATTTTGGTCAGGTAATATTCTTCCAGCCAGCCGAGGTCGCCGGCGGTCAGTTCCTCCATGTCAAGCGTGCGGATATTGTGCTTCGCCAGCGCAGGCAACAGATTTTCCCGCCAGCAATTCGTATTGGTCGGCCACCATCCGGCGCATGCGGCTGACAATCGCCTGAAATGTTTCCCGCGCCGTCAGGCCGTCCACGCTGCGCTCGCCCTGCCCGCTTTCCATCTCCTGTTTCAGCCCGGCCACGCGCACCTCAAAAAATTCGTCGAGGTTGGAACTGACGATGGTGAAAAACTTGAGCCGTTCGAGCAGCGGATTGGCCGGGTCGAGCGCCTCGTCGAGCACGCGCTGGTTGAATTCAAGCCAGCTCAACTCCCGATTGATGAAATGCTCCGGCTTAAAACCGCTCATAAAAAATTCAAAATGGTTCGGACGCGCGGATGATAGATTTCCACAATCCGGCGGGAAAGTTACAATCCAGTGACACGCCTTGTCGAGCGCGCAAAAAATCTCTCTGGCGTAAATGGCAAAAATTCCCGTTTCGGCGTGGCCTTCGATCTTTTGTAAATTAGCTGACATTTTGCACAGCGGCGATGATCAAGACAAAACCCGGTTTAACAATTTGACGAAGCCAAGCGCCGTTGGTTTTTTGCCACCGGGCTCGGGAGTGGGTATTTCACGGACGCAACCCGTAACGCGATTGACTGCCACTTCTTTTTGCCAACCTCAAGCGGTTGGCAATTATGAATCACATTGAGTTTTCGGCACGCGGCGGGAAGGCTGGCACGGGCGAGAGCAAACGACGTTCACCAGAGCATTACGCAAAGCTCGCCAGATTGGGAGTGGCGGCGCGCAGAGCGCGCCAATGGGCAAAGTCCACAGGAACGACACTTGAAGCAATGGCTGGCAAACCTGCGCCAACCATTGTGAGATGATACTAACCGCAAGCGGTTGTTATGCGCGGCGAGCGGCTGCAATAAGCTTCTTTCTAACCCATTCCGTCTTGGTTTCGCCAGATGATTTGATTGCGGCGTGAATCTCCGCATATTCCGGCGGCGATACCCGCGTTGAAATGAATTTCCCGCGCCTTTCCTTGGCTGGCAGCGTCGGCCTGCCCATTTTGGTTTCTTCAATCATAATTTTACATTTTGTGACACAATTTGTTTGACAGACAATACATACTGTGTCACACTTTGTCAACATGAAAACTAAATTTGACGCGGACGACCTGAATCTGGTTTCGCTGGCGAAGGAATACTCAAACGAGCGCAAGGCGCGGAAGCTGTTTGAATCGCTCCGCTGGCATAATGGCAAGCCGATTTGCCCGCATTGCAAGAATAACGGCGAAGCGAAGGCGATTTACAAGCTGACATCAAAGCCCGGCTCAAATCATAAAATCCGCGCTGGCGTCTATTGCTGCGGTGCTTGCCGAAAAAAATTTACGGCAACGGTCGGCACGTCATTTGAAGATTCTCACGTTCCGATTAGCAAATGAGCGGATGATTGCCGTTCCCGCGCCGTCAAAACCTGCCAAAATCGTCCGTAAAAAGAAGCGTCAAAATCCTGCCCGAAATTAAGCCAGTTTCCAGCCGCTTAAACATTGGCTTTCTTCAACTATTTGCGTCCGTGAAGTCACTACTCCCGCACCGGGCTTATCCCTCGAAAGAGGGATGTTGACCTTCCCGAAAATAATGTATATTTGGCAAAACTAAATTTTGGTTGTAACATAAAAAAATTAGTTAAGCTGTAAAACTCATGAAAAAATCCCTATTGGCAACCGTATTGGCAGGAACAAGCCTGCTCTCGACACAAGTATCCCAGGCACAGACTGCGATTTATCGCGAGCTTTTCGCTAATACTAGCGGTGCTAATGTCGCGCCATCCGTTGACTCATGGGTTGGATCTTGGAGTGCCACCGCCATTGACTCACAAGGAACTGGCGGCGGTGCCGTAGCAGGTTTTTTCGGCCTCTCTTCGTCCACTGGTAACTCATCAGGACCTGTTGGCATCAATACCACTCCCGCCGAGCCGGCTACTGGCCCTGGCTTTCTGTTCGTCAGCGGCGGTGCCGGTCATCCCGGAGTCACGAGCTGGATTGCCACCACGAGTGCTTATACTGTCAACACCGGCACCTATTCGGTTCATGACATGTCCTTCTATTCCGGAAATAATTTCACCACCTCTTTGGAACATTTTGTCGTCCAGATTGACGGGAGTTGGTATGCCACCGTGCAAACCTACGGCAATGCTGCTGCCGTGACCAGTGCCGCTAATTTCGCCAGCCAAGCGCAACTGGATACCTTTACTTGGACAACGGCCGCCAGTGCTTGGGAAACGTTGAACTACACTCCTGGCACCACGCTCACGGTTGGCAGCGTTTTGTCATCGGCTCTTCCGGGAGACAACATCACCGCCTTCGGCCTGTATTCTGACGGAACAGGCGTCAGCTCGACCATGCGTGCTGATACATTCCAAATTGACGCCACTGCTGTTCCTGAACCGAGCAGCGTCGCGTTGGCATTGTCCGGTCTCGGTGTGCTGATGGGCTTCCGCCGTTCTCGAAAAGCCTGATCTGTTGACAAAAGATTTTTTTTCTGCGGGGCGAACCGGAATCGGTTCGCCCCGTTTGCTATTTCAGAGCATCTCCAAACACCTGAAAAAGAGCTTAATGTTTTCGGTAAAACACCACTCTCACCCTGATTTCTATTGGTTTTCATCGTTTTTCGTGGGTTTGTGAAAGATATAATCCCGGGAATCTGGAGAGTTGGACAGCCTTTGTCCCACCCCGGCTGCCAAAGTGTCGTCGAAAGAAAGGCAAATTATGACGAACAACGAACAACTCGAACTCGGATTCAACGGAACGCCGGCGCGCATCTTCGGGCGGCGTCGGGAACAGCGCGTGGCGCGGGCCAGATGGTGGTTCGCCAAGATGCGCGCGGCGGTGGAAGGCGCGATGGACTGGCAGACGGTTCACGAGCCGCGCCCGGAACAAATCTGGATGCCCGGTGCGAACCGCGAAGTAAAAATCTGAACTTCCCAAACCCGCGTGCCAGCGCGGTTTCACCAGCGCGCCGGTTATTTGCCCGCAACCGGATAACCGGCGCGCACAAAATTCCGGATCACGGCCAGTTCGGTTTCGCCGTGGATGGTGTGCGCCTTGGGAAATTCGCGCCAGTCCACGTTGATGCCCGCCGCCTTGAGCTGCGGAATCTGCGGGCGCACTTTTTCGATGGGCACCATCGGATCGCGCGTGCCGTGCGTCATCAGCAAACGCTGCTGCCGCGCGACGGGCGAGAGTTCCCGCACGGTTTTTTCCAGTTCAAAGACCCAGCCGCTGATGCCGACGAGGCCGGCGAGCCGTTGCGGATAGCGCAGGCCGACATCCACCGTCATCAGGCAGCCCTGCGAAAAGCCGCCGAGCGTGATTTCTTCCGCCGGAAAATTTTTCGCGCGCAAATCGTCAAGCAGACTGAAAAGAATTTTGCGGCTGCGCTGGACACCGGGCGGCAGGTCGTTGATGTCGAACCAGGAATAACCGCCGTAGTATTCGTCCGGCGCGTTGACGAGGAGATAATTCATCCACGGCAGGCCCATCGCCTCCGGCCACCAGCGGTGGCCTTCGAGGCTGTCGCCAAGGCCGTGAAGCATGACCATCAGGCGGCGCGAATCTTTATCGGCGGCTGGAATTAATTCAGTATGCAGCAGTGTCATTGGTTGAGGCGGCGCGCAATTTATTTGCCGCCGCGTCGCTCCAGTCCATGAGCTGTTTGCGCTCGGCGTCGGTGAGCCGCGCTTCGGGATGGAGCAGCGTGTATTTCTTCGGCGGCATTTCGCGGTAATCGAGAACCTCGTTGATGCGATCCAATTTTTTGGCAATGGCGGCGGGGTCGGTCGGCCACTTGGAAAAATTCAGGTGTTTGCGGCCTTCGTCCACATCGCTGACAACCAGCCACGAGGCCGGCGCGATGCGCGAATACAGCGGCCATTTGGTCTCGTGCGAATGGCAGTCGTAACAAGCGGCGCGCAGTAGCGCGGCAATCTCCGGCGGTGGCGCGTTCGTGGCCGTCAAATTATTCACTACCGGCGGATTGGTGCGTGGCGGATTTGTGAACTGCAACAGCCCGAATGCCACGACGCCCGCGCCGAAAATCCATTTTAATTTCTTCTTCATGCCGATAAGAAACGCCAGCATGAGGAAAAGTTGCGCTGCAAAGCAACCTTGAATTGATTTTTACAGCCGAATTAAGCACGCAACCGGGTTTTACTATGTCGCTGAACCTGCCGGATGATTCGGCGCAATCCAGTCCGGAAAAAATCGGCAACTGGTTGAAATTCAGCCGGTTTTTCAGCAGCCTTTTCCAAGTTGCTTTGGTGGACGGCTTTCGCTAGGCTTCCATTGCCGTCCGGGGCATGAAGCGTTGGGCGGCAGAAAATTTATGGCTGAAGGATATTGCGTCAAATGCAAGGCCAAGCGGGAAATCGCCGATGGCGTCGAGGAAGTCATGAAGAATGGACGCAAGGCGATCAAGGGCAAATGCCCGACTTGCGGCACGGTGATGTTCAAAATTTTGGGCGGCAAGGCGACGCCTCCGGCTGCTCCCGCGACACCCGCCGCTCCACCCGCTCCATCCGCCGCGAGCTAACTTATGCCACAACAGCTCGCCTACGTATTCCTCACTCCGTATTCGCTCTACAAATCGCGCAACGGCGGCATCATGAGCCGGCTCATTTCGCGCACGGGGCTGGACTTGGCCGCGATGCGGATGTTCGCGCCGAGCGTGGAACTGGTCAAACAATATGCCGAAACCATCGTGTCGGCACACGACTCGCAGGACCGGAAAATCCAGGAGCTGCTCCGCAATTACGTTAGCGAAAATCTTTCGCCCGATCCCAAAACGGGCCGCCGCCGTCGCGTGATGGCGATGTTGTTCCGCGGCAACGAGGCGGTACGCAAAGTCCGTTCGGTCGTCGGCAACTTGAGTCCCGACCGGCGCGGCGGCGAAACGATCCGCGACACTTACAGCGACCTCATCATGGACGACAATGGTAATGTCCGCTACTTCGAGCCAGCCGTCCTTGCTGCGCCGAACGAGTCGGAGGCCGAAGCGAAATTGAAATTGTGGGCGCGCTTTTCCGACAGCGACGGCGGCATTCTGGAGAATGTCATTGTCTATCCGCCCGGCGAAACGCCCGAGCGCACGCTGGTGCTTATCAAACCGGACAATTTCAAATTCTCAACTGGCCGCCCCGGCAACGTCATTGATTTCTTCTCACGCACGGGACTTTACGTTGTCGGCGCGAAAGTCCTGCACATGAGCACCGCGCAGGCGATGGAATTTTACGGCCCCGTCCGCGAATTTCTCCGCGCCAAGCTCAAGGACGGCGTCAGCGACAAGGCCAAGGACATTCTCGAAAAGGAATTCAGCTTCAAAATTCCGGCGGCCGAACAAAAAGCCCTCGGCGATATCCTCGGCCCGTTGCAAGGAGACAACCAGTTCGACAACATCGTCCGTTTCATGTCCGGCCACGCGCCCGGTGAAATTCCCGAAGCCGACTGGAACAAGCCCGGCACGCAAAAATGCATCGCGCTCGTCTACGAGGGCGTCGGCGCGGTCAACAAAATCCGCGACGTGCTCGGCCCGACCGATCCGTCCAAGGCGCCGCCGGGCAGCATCCGGCGCGAATTCGGCTCGACCATCATGGTGAACGCCGCGCACGCGAGCGATTCCCCGGAAAACGCCAAGCGAGAATTCGGCATCGTCAAACCCGGCGAGAATAATTTCAAGCAGGTCATCGAGGAATCCTTCGGAAAAGTCTGAAGTTTACGACTGTCTCCGTTTTTTTCAAGCCCACGCCAGACGCGGGCTTTTTAATTTCTTCAGGAGTTGGGAATCTGCGGCAGGAAATTCATGAGCATCCAGTTCAACCTTATCAATCCACTTCACCGCCGCGCAATCCAACGGCTGTGGTTCGCCTGACACGAGTTTGCAGGTGAAAAATTTCAGACGGACGGATTTTTCGGGATAATCGTGGGAGACTTCCTCAAACAATTCGCCCACCAAAATTTCCACGCCGATTTCCTCGCGGATTTCGCGGACGAGGCATTGCTCAAAAGTTTCGCCCGCTTCGCGTTTGCCGCCGGGAAATTCCCATAACCCGCCGAGGTGCGACTTGGCCTGACGCTGCGTGATGAGCAGCCTGCCGTCGCGGAAAATGAGCGCGGCGGAAACTTCTATGATTTTGTTACCGTCCGACACTCTTGTAAATCCAGCCGAGCTTTTCCATTTCCGCGCGGTCAAAAAGATTTCGTCCGTCGAACATGATCGGATGCGTGAGTGATTTTTTGGCGCGAACGAGATCAAGCTTTTTGAATTCGTCCCACTCGGTCGCTACGACCAGTGCATCGCAACCTTCGGCCACGGCGTTCATGTCGTCAACGTAAGTCACGTTCGGCAAAAGCGATTTGGCCTTGTCCATCGCCTTCGGATCGTGAACACGCAATGCCGCGCCGTCTTTTAACAACCGCTGACACAAATCAATCGCGGGCGAGGAGCGCACGTCGTCGGTATTTTGTTTGAAAGCAAGACCGAGCACGCCGATTTTTTTGTCCTTCAAAACCCAGAGCGTGTCGGTGATTTTTTTGACGAAACGATCCATCTGGTCGGCATTGATGCGCTGGACTTCCTTCAGCAGTTTGAAGTCGTAGCCGACCTGCTCGGAGATTTTGATAAACGCACTCAAGTCCTTTGGAAAGCAACTGCCGCCGAAGCCGATGCCCGCGTTCAAAAAGCGGCGTCCGATGCGTTCGTCCAGGCCGATGCCTTGCGCGACTTCCTGCACGTTCGCGCCCGCCGCTTCGCAAATCGTCGCGATGGCGTTGATGTAGGAAATTTTCAGCGCGAGAAACGAATTCGCCGCGTGCTTGATGAGTTCGGCGGAGTTGATGTCGGTGACGATGATGGGTGCCTTAAACGGTGTGTAAATCTCCTTCATCGCCGCGACGGGTCGTTGCGAGCCGACGCCGATGACGACGCGGTCGGGCTTCATCAGATCGCCGACGGCGAAACCTTCGCGCAGAAATTCCGGATTGCTGACGACATCAAACTCCACTTTGGCCGCGCAATAGCGCTTGATGGTCTCGGTGACTTTCTCGCCGGTCTTGACGGGCACCGTACTTTTGTCCACGACAATTTTGTAACTGGTCATGGCCGCCGCGATGTCGCGCGCGACGCGTTCAATGTAACTCAAATCCACGGAACCGTCCGGCTGCGGCGGCGTCGGCACGGCGATGAAAACCACGTCGGATTTTTGGACGCCTTCCGCCGTGCTGTTCGTGAAGGAAAGCCGTCCGGCGGCGACATTTTTTTTCACCAGTTCCTCGAGGCCGGGTTCGTAAATGGGTATGCCGCCCGCCTGCAACATTTTCACCTTGGCGGCGTCATTGTCCACGCAGATGACGTGATGGCCGACTTCGGCGAAGCAGGTTCCCGTGACCAGACCGACGTAGCCGGTGCCGATGATTGTCAACTTCATACTCAATGACTCAAGGTGAACGGTACGACCGCGGGCGCCTGCGCGGGTGCCGGCGTCGGCGATTTTGCTTTCAACGCCATCGCCCGCCGTCCGGCTTCAGAACCGACCGAAGTGTTCGGAAATGTGCGGGCGACTTCGACATAAAGTTTCTCCGCGTCGTCGAATTTGCCCTGGTTCTCGGCGATCCGGGCCAGCGCGAATTTCGCATCGGCGGCCACACTGCCGCCGGAATTCTGGCTGATGACCCGTTGATAGGCGCTGATGGACAAATCCGTTTTGCCTTGCGCGTCAAGGCTCGCCGCCAGTCCCAGCGCGGCCTGCGGTGCAAAAAAACCGTCGGGATAAGTGTCGAGAAATTTTTGGAACTGCGTCTGCGCGTCGGCGTATTGGCCCGTCGTGAACAGCGCCGTCGCGCCTTCCAGCAGGGCGCGCTGCCCGGCGGGAGTGCCGGAATAATCTGCCGCGATTTTCAGGCAGGCGTCGGCCAGCCCGCCGCCGCTGGTCGAAACCATCGCCTGCGTCAGCGTTTGTCCGGCGGCGATTTCATTCTGATTTTGCCGATAGGAATAAAATGAAAAGACAAAGATGGCGATGATGACCAGAACCGCGCCGTAAGCGAGGCGTTTTGAGTTGGCTTCAAACCACGGCCACAGTCTGAAGAGATAGTCCGCTGCTGTTGTTTCTTGCGATTGCATAAAGGCGTGTAATCTTTCGCGCAAAACGCCGGAAGGCAAGCCTGAAATCTCCGGATGGGCGGTGATTCTGTCCCGGAAACACATTGACGCAGGCGTTCCGTCGAAATCAAACTGCGGCCGGTAAACGCCAAAATGAAAAATAAACTTGCCGAACCCGGGCTGGCTGAACAGATGCAGGCCGCCGCCGAACTGCTGGAGTCCATCGCCTACAACCGCGAACTGCTCGCCGGTGTTTCCGAGGCGGCGCGGACGCGCCTGCTTCAGGCTGCCGGCCACATTTCGCGACCCGATGCCGTCGCGCGGCGGCAGTTGGTGAAGGCGACGAAGCGCCAGCGCAAGGCCGAAAAATCGAAGCGTGCCGAGAGCGCGCTGAACAAAACGGGCATTAGGAAACTGCGGCGGCAGACGGTGTTCACCACGCCGAATGTTTTCCCGCCGAAAGATTTTGAGCAGATAGAAATCGAAAACGACCCGGAATTCCGTGAGACGGTCGAAGAACAGAATTGCTACATCTGCAAACAGGATTACTCGACGATTCACCATTTTTACGACCAGCTTTGCCCGAAATGCGCCGAACTGAATTGGATCAAGCGCACCGAAACGGCGGATTTGCGCGGGCGCGTTGCGCTGCTCACCGGCGGACGCGTAAAGATCGGTTATCAGGCGGGCATAAAACTTTTGCGCGCTGGGGCGCATCTGATTGTCAGCACAAGATTTCCGCGCGACTCGGCGATACGTTACGCGGCAGAGCCGGATTTTGCGGAATGGAAAGATCGGTTGGAAATTTTTGGATTGGATTTGCGCCACACGCCGAGCGTCGAAGCGTTTTGTCGGCATTTACTCTCGACGCGAAATCGTCTTGATTTCATTATTAACAATGCGTGCCAGACCGTTCGTCGTCCGCCGGATTTTTATCAGCACATGATGGAAGCGGAAACCGGCTCGTTGGAAAAAATGCCGGTGGCCGCGCGCAAATTGCTCGGTGCTTACGAAGGTTTGCGCGGCTACCACATTTTACCGGAAGGAAATTCCACTGATGGCGTTGCTCGATGGAAAGATTTCTAAAATTGCCGGGACTGACGCACGCGGCGGCATTATCGCAAGTGCCGCTATTGCTGGAGGAGATCGAAGCGCAGAAGGGTTTGTTTCCCGAAGGCAAATTGGATCAAGATTTGCAGCAGGTGGATTTGCGCGAACGCAATTCGTGGCGGTTGCTCATGGCGGAAGTGCCGACGGTCGAATTGCTGGAAGTTCAGCTCGTCAACGCCATCGCGCCGTTCATTTTAAATGCGCGATTGAAGCCGTTGATGCTCCGCACGCCGGAACGCGACAAACACATCGTCAACGTCTCGGCGGTGGAGGGGCAGTTTTACCGGAAGTTCAAGACCACGCGGCATCCGCACACGAACATGGCCAAGGCCGCGCTCAACATGATGACGCGCACCGCCGCCGCCGATTACCACGCCGACGGCATCCACATGAACGCCGTGGACACGGGCTGGGTGACGGACGAAGACCCGGTGCAGATCGCCGCGCGCAAGGTTAAGGAGCATCGTTTCCATCCGCCGCTGGACATCGTGGACGGCGCGGCGCGCATCGTGGATCCGATCATCGCCGGCTTCAACACCGGCGAACACGTTTGGGGAAAATTCTTGAAAGATTACCGCGAGACAGACTGGTAGTGAGATAAAAAAGCCCGGAACTTTCGCCCCGGTCTTGTGATTCAAGCAAAGGTTTGATTACGGCAGAACGTGCTTCGGAGTAACCGTGTCGCTGAGCGAGCACTTCGGAAATCCGCTCGCACCCACTTTGGATTCGCTGTAAGTGCCGCTGGCCGGACAGCCGGGAATGCTGCTGTTCGCGTTCAACTTGATATAAGGTGTCAAGTCGCTCGGGAAGGTGATGTTCGCCCCGGTGGACAGTTTTGCTTCCAGCGCGAACTGGTTGGCCGCCCCGTCAATCTGGCGGAGGTTGTTGATGCAGGCGTTGGCCTGCGAGGTCGCACGGGCTTTCACGAAGTTCGGAATCGCGATGGCCGCCAAGAGGCCGATGATAGCCACGACGATCATGATTTCCACCAGCGTGAAGCCTTTGATTTGTATAGCTTTCATACCTATTTTCATTTCAGTTTCTGCGGCGTGAACCGGGCAACAGGCGCGTTTGATGTATGAATACGTTTAATTGTTCACTAATTGCCTGCTGCAGACCGCAATTCATGTTGAAAATAGCAATATCAGTGCCATTTATGTAGGACGATACCCTACGGCGGTCATTTCATTATTTCGGCTGCTGGCTTTCGTACCAGCTCATCGTGGATCCAATCATCGCCGGCTTCAACACCGGCGGACAACGTCTGGGGAAAATTTCTGAAGGATTATCGCGAGACGGATTGGTAGCAAAAAAGCCCGGAGCTTTCGCCCCGGGCTTGTGATTCAAACCAGAATTAATATTATTGTAGCGCGTGCGCCGGCGTCACCGTCGTGCTCAACGAGCAGGTCGGTTGTGCACCCACCGAGGTATCGTTATAGGTGCCGCTGGCCGGGCAGGCGGGAATGCTTGAACCGGAATTCATCTTGATATAGGGTGTCAAGTCGCTCGGGAAGGTGATGGCCTGACCGGTGGTCATTTTGTTCTCCAGCGCGAACTGGTTGGCCGCCGCGTCAATCTGGCGGAGGTTGTTGATGCAGGCGTTGGCCTGCGAGGTCGCACGGGCTTTCACGAAGTTCGGAATCGCGATGGCCGCCAAAAGGCCGATGATGGCCACGACGATCATGATTTCCACCAGCGTGAAGCCGGCCTTGCGGATGTTTTTCATTGTCTTCATTTTTTGTTTTCTTTCGTTTTCAGGCGGCGTGAACAGCGCGACAGGCGGGTTATTATGATTGCAGCTTTGTTCACTTCATTGCCCGTCGCAACCGCGAATTGACGGAATTTAAGCAGCCTCACTGCCATGTTATCCGACACGCTGCCAAATTACTGTGCAGCTCCGCCTATACTTTTTGTAGGACATAATCCTACTACGGTGGCTGATTATTTTGACTGCTGGCTTTCGTGCCAGCGCACGGCTTCGCGCAGCAGTTCGTTGATGTTGGCGAGGTTGAGTTTTTCCTTGATGCGGGCACAATACGCCTGGACGGTTTTGAAACCGACGTGCAAATGGTCGGCGATCTGCCGGGTGTTGTGGCCAAGACCCAGCAATTGAAAAACTTCCAGTTCGCGGTCGCTTAATTGTCCGATGGGTGAAGCATTTGCCGCTGTCCGGCCTTCGACATAATTCTCATTCATCACGGCGGCGATTTTGTCGCTGACGTAAAGTTGTCCGGCCAGCACGCTGCGGATGCCCTGGATGATTTTTTTTGCCGCCTCGCGCTTCATGATGTAACCGCGCGCACCGGCACGCAGGGCGCGCTCGGCATAAAGCGATTCGTCGTGCATGGAAAGAACCAGCACCGTCACGTCGGGGTGAAGCGCCTTGATGCTCTTGACCAGTTCGATGCCTGATCCGTTTTCCAGCGATATGTCCACAATTGCGACACGGGGTTGGACAGTTCTGATAAGTTCCAAGGCATGAGGCTCGCTGGCGGCCTCGCCGCAGACTTCGAAATCGGACTGCTGGCCGATTAAATTGACCAGCCCTTCACGCACTAGCGGGTGGTCGTCCACCAATAATATTTTAATTTTTTGCGACATGATTTTCAGTTGGTTCAGGATGAGCGGGTCGTGTGCAGGTGACACGCGTTCCATGCTTGGGCAGACGTTCAAGGTTGAAAGTTGCACCAATCATATCGGCGCGATAAGCCATGATGCGCAGCCCCATGCCGTTGCTGTTCCGGGCATTTTCAGGCAAACCGCTGCCGTCATCAGTAATTGTCAATATCAACTCATTGTCCGCCGAATCAAGACAGATGTTGATATGTCTGGCTTTGCCATGCCGGATGGCGTTGGTGACCGCCTCCTGCGCGATCCGAAACAAGTGGGTGGCGACATTCGCGTCAAGCAACGGCACGGCCCGCTGACATTCAAACTGGCAGGAGACTTTGAATCGTTCACTGACGGTGGCCGCCAGTTCTTGAAAATTATCCGCAATGCCACCGACCTGCATTTCGATGGGATGCAGCCCGCGCGCAACCTGGCGGGTCAGTTCAATGGCGTCTTCAATCAATTCCACCAGACGACTGGCTTCCGCCGTTTCCGGCAGCGACTTGTCCGCCAATTTTTGGCCGAGGACATGGCCCGCAAAAGCCGTGCCCGTCAAATGCTGGCACAAACTGTCATGCAATTCACCGCCGATGCGCCGCTGTTCCTGCTCGGCGGTTTCCAGCAATTCCTTCTGCAACCGCGTCCGCTCCCGGATTTCCCTAGTCAAGGCGGCGGTTCGCTGGCGCACGCGTTCTTCCAATCCCCTTTGCAAAGTGCGCAGCTTGGCCAGCAGCACCACGACCACGAGATAAAACAGGAACATGATCGTCGCGTTCCAAATGGGAATAAAGTAACCGGAATAACGTTCGCCGGCGGCGATGTTCGTCGAAACCCAGGCTGTCACGCTCAATGCCGAAATTAAAATTCCAAATGAAACGCCGACAAACCACACGGCCACAAACACGGCGAGCAGATAAAAAATAAAAAAGAAGGTCTCGTAACCGGTCAGATAATCCACAAGCGCAACTGCCGCGACAATACTCAGGCACATCGCCGCCAGGGACGGCTTCGACCAGTTTTCGAGTCGCTTGATTCGTTGAGTCATTTCAAATGCACACTAATAAGCCCAGGCACGAGTGGCGATGAAAAATTTTACAATTGAACTCACCACACAACACGGTTGCGAATCTTTCCAAATTCATTAAACTGTGGTGCTGAAAAAATTTGCCGAAATTATTTGCATGAACGAAGAACCTTTTGACACGACCCAAGCCGAAGCGTCCGCCGCCGAACTCACCCCGGAGCAACTGGCCGAACTTCAGTCGCTTGCTGCCAAAGCCGAGGAATATAAGGACAACTGGGTGCGCACCGCCGCCGATTTTGAAAATTTCAAGAAACGCGCCGCCCGCGAACGCACCGAGTCGGGCCAGGCCGCCAGCGCCGCCCTGCTCCAAAAACTCCTGCCCGTCCTGGATAATTTTGAAATGGCGCAGGCCGCCGCGCAAACCGCGCAAGGCGACAAGCTCGCGGCGCTGCAAACCGGCATCGCCATGATCCAGCAGCAGCTCAAAAGCATCCTCGTTGACGCCGGGCTTGAAGAGATTGACGCCGCCGGCAAGCCGTTTGACCCGACTTTTCACGAAGCGGTTTCGCAACAAGAAACCGACGGCACGCCGGAAGGCCACATCACCCAGCAACTCCGCAAGGGCTACAAATTTCGCGAACGACTGCTGCGCCCGGCGGCGGTCACCGTCGCCAAAAAACCGGCGACAAAATAAAACATCGCCTGCGGCGTTGGCAGAACTCGCATGGTGCCATTTCAGGTTTTCGGCCAAAGGATAAGCTGCAAAGTTCCTTCACCACTTCGCGCGACCGTAAATAAATTTCCCCTTTTGCTTTCGCGCGCCGCACCTTAACTTGCGCGCTGCCAATGGCCCTAAAACTGTTCAACACGCTGTCCCGCTCCGTCCAGGAATTCGCGCCGATCGCTCCGCCCAAAGTCGGCATGTATTGCTGCGGCCCGACCGTCTATGACTTCGCGCACATTGGCAACTGGCGCACGTTCGTTTTCGCCGATCTGGTGCGGCGTTATCTGGAATTCAAAAATTTCCAAGTCACGCACGTCATGAACATCACGGACATCGAGGACAAAATCATCAAACGCGTCCGCGAAACCAAAACCACGCTGCCGGAATTCACCGGAAAATTTGAAGCGGCGTTCTTCGACGACTTGAAAACGCTGAATTGCCTTTCGCCGCATCAAACTCCGCGAGCGACGGAACACATTCGCGAAATCATTGCGCTCATCGAAAAACTCATCGCGCGCGGCATCGCCTACAAAGCCGGCGACGGCTCGGTTTATTTTTCCATCGAAAAATATCGCGGCTGCGGCTGCAATTACGGCCAGTTGCTGAAATTAAATTTTGACGAGATGCGTGCCGGCGAGCGTGTCAAGAGCGACGAATATGCCAAGGAATCCATCGCCGATTTCGCGCTCTGGAAATCGCGCGTGCCGGACGACGGCGAGATTTTCTGGCCGAGTCCGTTCGGCGAAGGCCGTCCCGGCTGGCACATCGAGTGCAGCGCGATGAGCATGAAAATTCTTGGCGCGAGTTTTGATTTGCATCTCGGCGGCGAAGATTTGATTTTCCCGCATCACGAAGACGAAATCGCGCAAAGCGAAGGCGCGACGGAAAAACCGTTCGTGAAATATTGGATGCACGGCGCGCATCTTTTGGTTGAAGGAAAAAAAATGAGCAAGTCGCTCGGAAATTTTTTTACGCTGCGCGATTTGCTGGCGAAAGGTTTCACCGGACGCGAAGTGCGTTATCTTTTGCTCACCGCGCATTACCGCGAGACTTTTAATTTCACGCTCGATGGTTTGGCCGGCGCAAAAACTGCGCTGGCAAGAATTGATGAGTGCATCGGCAAACTGCGAGAAATAGCAGTTCAAGATTCATCAAGCTCACAGCAAGACACATTTAAGTCTGAACTTTACCCGCACGGACAATTTTTCATCGCACTCGATGCTGATCTGTATATTTCCGCAGCGTGGGCTGTTGTTTTTGATTGGATTCGCGAGATGAATAAACGCATCGCGGAAAATTCTATGACCGCGCAAGATGCAGCCACTACCTTGACATCATGGGATAAGATTGATTCCGTTCTCAGCATCGGTGCAAAATCTGAAACGGAAATTCCAGCGGAAATTTTAGCGTTGGCCGAAGCGCGCGTCGCCGCCAAGAAAGCGAAAGATTTCAAACGCACTGACGAAATCCGCGACGAATTAAAATCCAAAGGCTGGGTCGTCGAAGATTCGCCCAAAGGTTCAAACTTGAAAAAATTGTGAGCAAAGGTCTTTTCATCACCTTCGAAGGCACGGAAGGCTGCGGCAAATCCACGCAGGTGGAATTGCTCGCGCGGCAGCTTGGCGCGCTCGGCCATCGCGTGCGCGTGTTGCGCGAGCCGGGCGGCACGCCCATCGGCGAGGAAATTCGCCACACGCTCAAGCACAGCCAGCAAAATCACGCGATGACCGCCGAGGCGGAATTGCTTTTGATGAACGCCAGCCGCGCGCAACTCGTCCGCGAAATCATCCGCCCCGCCCTTGTCGTCGGGGAAATCATTTTGTGCGACCGTTTTTTCGATTCAACCGTTGCGTATCAAGGTCACGGTCGGCAATTGAATTTGAAGATGGTTCAAGCCGTGATTGACATCGCCGTCGGCGACACGCGACCGAACCTGACCTTGCTGCTGCAAGTGCCGCCGGAAGTCAGCGCCGAGCGTCTTCGTTCGCGCCAGTCCACGCTGCCCTTCGCGCGTGACCGGATTGAAGAAGCGGATCAAAAATTTTTTGCGCGTGTGGCCGAAGGTTATCAGGCGATTGCCGACGCCGAACCGGATCGGGTTCATATCGTGAACGGTTCAAGTTCGGTTGAAAATACTTTCGCAAAAATTTGGGAACTCGTTAATCCAGTTTTGCCGAAAGCCGGGCGTTGGTGAACGCACTTGCCGAATTTCCCACAACGAATACTTTTACCACATGATCGAAAACACGATTGGCGAAATTGAGGCGAAAATCCACGGGTCGAGTTCCATCAGCGACGAGCGCAAACGCGAGCTGCTCCAGTTGCTTGGCACGCTGAAATCCGAAGTCGGCACGCTCGCCAAGACGCACGACGAACAGGCCAGCAGCATCGCCAACTTCGCGCAAACCTCCGCGCACGAGGCCATCCGTGAAAAGCAAAATGCGGAGTCGCTCGAACTTTCGCTGAAAGGTTTGCGTTCGTCGGTGGGCGGCTTCGAGCAATCGCATCCCAAACTCGTCCAGATCGTCAACAGCATCAGCAACACGCTGTCGAACCTGGGGATTTAATCCGCTTTCGGCTCCAGCTTCGCAATCGCCGCCATGATTTCATCGGCCACTTCCTGATAAATTTCTTTTAATCTCGGCTTGGAACAAACCTTCGCCTCCGCGCGCAATTTTTCAAAACGCATCGGCTCGCCGTATTTCACGGAAACTTTTTTCGGGCGCGGAAATTTATGATTTCGCCCGAATGCCTCGAATGTTCCAAATGTCCGCACCGGAACCACCGGCACGTTGGATTTGATCACGGTGAGTCCGATGCCCGAGCGCGCCGGTTGCAATTTGCCATCCGTCGTCCGCGTGCCTTCTGGGAATAAAATGATGCCGCCGCCCGCCAGCAGCCGGTTCAGGATTTCTCGCAAGCCCGCCGCGCCGCCGCCCTCACGATCCACGGGAACGGAATTCCACGAACGCAGCAGCGCGCCAATCCCCGGAAAACGGAACAAACTTTCGCGCGCCAGATAATTGATGTCGCGCTTCAGACCCGAACCGACCAGCGGCGGATCGAGAAAACTCGCGTGGTTCGAGGCCAGAATCACGCCGCCCGTCTGCGGCACACGCTCTGGATTGAAAACGCTCCAGCGGAAATAAACCGCGAACATCGCGCGGAAACAAGTCCAGCCAAGTCTGTAACTTAAATTCATTTTTCAACCACCAAGACACGAAGACACCAGCTTTTTGAAAAGAAAAATTTTCTTTGTGCCTTGGTGTCTTGGTGGTTCATTTTTTCCCTGAAAGTTGTTTTTGGATTTCCGCCAAAAGCAAACCGCTCGTCTGCTCGGAAGTCATGTGCGAGTTGTTGATGACCTTCGCGCCGAGCGCAATCATCAGCGGCGCGACGGCGCGCTGGCTGTCGCGCAAATCGCGCGCGGCGAGATTTTCCTGAACACCGTCGGCCGCGCGGCGCGCGGAACGTTCTTCCAATTTTGCATCCAAGTAAAATTTGAAATCCGTTTCGGGGAAAACATTCGTGCCGATGTCGCGCCCTTCCATCACGAGATCGCCGAACTGGATGCAGTCGCGCTGCGTTTTTTTCATCCAATCGCGCACCTTCGGAATCGCGGCGACGTGCGCGACGGCGGCGGCGGTCTCCGGCGTGCGGATTTCTTTTTCAGGAAAATAACCGTCCACGAGCAGATGCACGGCGCGCAAACCATTTTTCTCGACGCACTCCAGTTTCGTTTTCCATCTGCGGCAAAGCGCGGCGACGGTCTTTGCATCGTGGATCATCCACGCGCTTTTGCAGGCAATGCCACGCCAGCGTGCGATACATCGCGCCCGTGTCCACGTAAACGTAGCCGAGCGCCTTCGCCACGAGCTTCGCGTTCGTGCTCTTGCCGCTCGCGCTCGTGCCGTCAATCGCAATGACAATCGGATGTTTCAAATGTCGTGAATCTTTCAAATGTTAAATCGTTGCATCGTTACACCGTGAATCGTTGAATCGGAACCGATTGAACGATTCAACCATTCAGATTCAACGCGCCTCATTCCGCAAATAATTCCTCGTGCGTTAATTTTCTACCCGACTTCACATCCAAAATCTCCGCGCCCAAGCCATGTGGCGGCGACGCAGCCAGCTTTTGGAAAAAATTCGGGAAATGTCTTCTTCACGCAAGCGGGATTTTTAATTTTTATGCCGGGACACTTTCAATCCAAAATCGCGAAACACATCGCCATGCGATGATCGTTGTAGGTTTCGATCTCTGCGCCGTGAAGCTTGCGACGGATAGACCGTCAAGTGTATCGCCTTCTTCAATCAACTTTGGCACCGCATTTTGTCAACTCAGTTTGCAACGCAATGACTCGCTCACATTCTTGGACGCGTAAGCGACCAAGGTGAGTGAAATTGTTTTGAGTCCTGACTACAAGTGGCGACAGAACAATTGCTGTCATTATACTGTCACCTAAATCTTCTTTGCGAGAAACTTCCAGCCAGTTGCCTGAGACAATTTTTTGAAATGAATCTCTGAACATTTCGTCAACTTGCCATCCAGATTCCGGCCAATGTTTCAAATAGAAATTTGCTGTCGGCTTTGTTTTTGGAAACCAAGTTTCAACAAACTATTCGCTCGACCAAAAATAACTTCCGCTGCTCGCATCCGGCTCGATTTGAAAAGTTCCGCCATTTTTCGGAAACGCTTCAATCAATTTCAAAGTCATCGCCACATAAGGCGATTCCTCCGCGTTCTCGCCAACGACTTCAACTTTCCAATTCCCAACCTTCGCACAAAGCAACAGCGCCGACGCAAACTGCGAACTTTCTTCGATGCTCACTTTGCATGACTTGATAGGGACGCCGCGCTGCGGCGTCCTGTCGGCGCAGCGCGCCGACCCTACCTCGCCAAAAATTTTCACCGGCAACTTATCATTTTCCGATTCGACGCGATAACCTAATTCGCGCAACGCCGAAAACAACGCCGCCTGCGGACGTTCGTGCATCCGCGCCACGCCGCTCAAACGATAAACGCCATTTCCCAGACAAACGAACGCCGACAAAAATCGCGCCGCCGTCCCCGCATTGCCGACAAAAAGTTCCAGCGGTTTTTCAATCGTTCCCGCGTTCGGAATTTTTCCGCCAAGACCCTTGACCGTGATGGTGCGATTGCAGAATTCTTCCGGGTCATTTTCGACGCGAATCTCAAATCCCAGTTTCTGCAGACACTCGACCATGATCTGCGTGTCCTCGCTCCACAGCGCGCCGGTGAGCGTGACTTCGCCGTCCGCGAGCGCGGCGAGAATCAGCGCGCGGTTCGTGATGCTCTTCGAGCCGGGCACGGTGATCTCCGCGCGCACGGGTTTGTCGAGCGGAACGATTTCGATGAGTTCGGGAAGCGCCATTATTCCGACGAAGTTGAAGCTGAACTCGCGCACCAGTTGTCGCGGCGTGATTTTGCCGTCGCGAAAAATTTTGAAACGGCTTTTGCATCGGACTTTTTCAAGGTGCGCTGGAATTTTTGCAAATCGGAAATAAAAGCATCCAGCGAACGCGAAATGTTTTTCCGATTGGCCAACGCAATGTCGCGCCACATTTCCGGCGAGCCGGACGCGATGCGCGTCGTGTCGCGGAAACCATTGGCGCAAAGCGCGGCCTGCGCGGGTGGATGCGCCGGGTTCAATACCAGATTCGCCAGCGTCGCCGCGACGACGTGCGGCAAATGGCTGGTGCGGCTGACGAGCAAATCGTGTTGCGCGGCGTCCAGTTTCAAAACGCGCGCGCCGAGCGATTTCCAGAATTGTTCCAGTTTGCGGACGGTGTTCGCGTTGGACTTTTTGGTCGGCGTCAGAACGCAAACGGCGTTTTCAAACAGGTTTTCGCGCGCAGCGGCGACGCCGGTTTTTTCCGCGCCAGCCATCGGATGGCTGCCGACAAAATGCGCGCCGGATTTTTGGATGAGCGATTCCAGTTCGCGGACGACACCAGCTTTCACGCTGCCGACATCGGTGACAATCGCGCCGCGTTTGAGCGCAGGCAGAAATTGTTCTGCGAGCGAACGCATTTGCGCGAGCGGCGTGCAAAGAATGACTAAATCAGAATTGGAAACGGCGAGCGAGCAAATCGGTCGTGGCAAAATCAACGGCACCAGCTTTCTCACAATCTTTCAGGCTCGTCGCACGGCGCACGAAGCCCGCGACTTCGCGTGCGAGGCGGCGTTTTTTTGCGGCCAGCCCGATGGAGCCGCCGAGCAGGCCGACGCCGATAATGGTGATTTTCTGGAACGGCACGGGCGGAGAATAGCGAGATTTGTTGAATTGTTAAATGTTAAATCGTGAACTGCGGGCCGATTCAACGATTAAACCATTCACAATTTAACGGCTGCGCCGCGCCGCGCGGCTTCATGGCAGGCGTCCAGAACTTTTTGTGTTTTCGCAGACCACATCGGCCAGTCGTCGTTCAGTTTGCCGGAAAAAACCTGGTCCGCAAAATTGCGCCACATCCGCGCATCGTGCGCCGTCGCGTGGCCTTGAATCATCGGGTCAACACCGGGCGGACATCTCACGTCGCTGGCAACGGTGACGAATTTTTCATTCACTTCAAACGCCGGTTCGTAGCTGTTGAACGGATGGACAAAATCCGGCAGGCGCAACCAGCCTTTTTGGCCGCTGACGTGAACCCATTGCTGTTTCGCGGCGAGAAAGGAACAGTAAAATTCAACCGAGACGTTGTTGCCGAAAAGCAGTTCGGCGGAAAATTCCGTCGGCGCGGACGGACGATCCGGCAGATTCTCCGATTGCGAAAGGATTTTGGCGGTGACGGTTTTTGGCAGTTGCCAGTTCAAAGTCCAGAGCGCAAAACGAATCGAATACCAGCCGAGATCACCGAGACAGCCGGCAGGTTCAAGCGCGCCATTCGCGCGGATGTTGTTTTGAAAAAAATCTTCGCCGGGATAAAAACTGAAGGCGGAAGAAATGCGCCGGATTTCACCGACATTTTTATTGTCGTCCAAAACCTCGCGGATTTTTTCCATGCGCGGGCTGTGCATGAACATGACGCCGTCCAGAAATTGCACACGATTTTTTTTGCACGCGGAAATCATTTCTTCAAGTTCGGCGGAATTGCTCGCGCACGGTTTTTCGCAGAGAACATGCTTGCCATTTTGCGCGGCCTGAATCACAAATTTCTTCCGCAAAGCTGTCGGCAATGGAATGTAAATCGCGTCCACATTTTTTGACGCGAGCAATTCTTCGTAACTGCCGAAAGCGAGCGGCGTTTCAGGGAACGCAAATTCGCGCTGGCATTCATCAATGAATTTACGGCTTTTCTTCACATCGCGGCTGGCGACGGCGGAAACGACGCAGTTGCCGGAATGAAAAATCGCCTTCCAGTTTTTCTTGCCGATGCCGGCGGTGCTCAAGAAACCAATTCGCAGTTTTTTCATAAATTATTTCGCCGCCTCGCGCACGCGTTCCAAAATCACGTCGGCCATTCAGCGGATCGCTGCCGACGGCTGGCGAATACCAGACGAGCCTGCCGTTCTTTTCGGTCGGATTGCGCCACGCCGGCTGGCCGCTCGCAATTCTTTCTTCCACGATTTGTTTTGTCTCGCCCAGCAAAACCGGAATGTCTTCCTGCGTGTGCAAACCGTCGCTGATGAAAAACGGCACGATGACCAAATTTTTGGTTTTTGCCAGCGAATAGCAATCCGAAATGCGCGGCGATTCTTCGAGGAAAATCGCGTGAACTTCGGCATAAATTTTTTGCGCGCGGATCAAGTCCGCCTGCCGCTCAATCGCCTTGCGCGAACCAGCATTTTTCTCCGTGCCGTGGCCGGCGATGAACAACGTCGTTTCGGATTTTTTCGGCGCGCGCGGAAACGGAAATTTTTTCACAACTTCGTCCGCGCGCGCTAAAATGACTTTGGTCATGCTGTCGTGCGAACCGACGGGCCGGCAATAAAACAGTTCCGAATTTTGGGTTTCTAGTTTTAAGTTTTCAGGGAAATCGAAACCAAGTTCTTTTGGGATGATTTGCGAGCTGAAATAGCCCTCGCTGATAAAAAATGGCGCGATGAAAACCCGCGGCGCGGTGATTTCCACCAGAACTTTTTTAATTTGCGGCTCCTGTTTCCAGAACGCCTCGCGGACTTCGGCGAAAATTTTCCGGCGGCGCAATTCCGCCGCGTGCAGGAAAACCGGCGCGGCAGACTGGTCGTTCAAAACCGTGCCGTGGCCGAGAATGACCAGCGCGGCATCGGAGAAACAATCATTTTGCACGCGCAAAGGTTGGCGCAGCCGCGAGCCGACCGCAAGCCGCGTCCGCCGAGCCAAATTTTTATTGAACCTTTTGCCTCTTTATGGCGTCTTACCCGGCAACTGAAACAAAACCAAACCGATTTCCGACCTTAAAATGACAATGAATCCGACCAAAATCACGCTCGCCGTGCTGTCCGCGACCGTCAGTTTTGCCGTGGCTACGTCCGCCCAAGACGCCAAACCACTGCCGCCCGCCTCGACCAAGACCGGCGTGACTTATGCCACTGACATCAAACCGATTTTCGACACCTCATGCATCAAATGCCACAGCGGCGACAAGCCCAAGGCGCGCCTGCACATGGACACGCTTGCCGGCGTGCTCAAAGGCACCAAGGAGGGCAAAATCGTGAAGCCCGGCGACAGCGCCGACAGTTTCATCATCAAAGCCGTTGCGCACGCGACCACCGACTCGATGTCCTGGATGCCGCCGCTGCAAAACAAGGCCGGCATCAAGCCGCTCACGCCCGAACAAATCGGATTGATCCGCGCGTGGATTGACCAGGGCGCGAAGTAATTTCGATTTTGTTTTCCGCAGATTGCGCGGATTACGCGGATTAAAACAATCTGCGGGAATCGGCGAAATCTGCGGATTTTTATTTGCCGAAAAGCGGTGAACGTTTTTGTTCCCGCAATTTTTGCTGTTCGCGCAACGACTCAAGTTTTTCCGCCTCGGAAATTTCCGGTTGCGCGGCCTTTTGCGTGAGCGCGGCGATCTGGCGGTCAAGAAATTGGTTCCTCAACTTCAGCGTCACGTCGGCCAGTTGCGTTTCAGGGTTGGGAATTTTGCGGTCTTCGGCGACGACTTCTGTGATCAAACTTTTCATTTCCGCCGATTCGCACCCGTCCAAAAAAGCGGCGAGATTCCGCCACGTCTCATTCGTCTGCGCGGCGAGCCGTTGCGAGACGATTTGCCGCACGAGCGGATGCAAAATCCAATTCACGTCCAGATGCAACGCCGCCCACGCGACGAGTTCGTCGTGCAGCAAAACAAGTTTGAGCAGATGAAATTCGTGCGCGGACGGACGCGGCATTTCGGTTTCGGCGACGGATTCAATTTCATTTTCAGCGGATGCGATTTTTGCCGCCGGAATTTTTTTGAACTCGGCGCGGACGGCTTCCGGTGAAACACCGAGTCGCAACGCGGCTTTCTGCGCGTATTTGTCAACCAGCACCGCGCTGCCGGTTTTGCGGACGGCTTCGGCCATGTCGCGTAAAATGATGTTCCGGCCTTTGTCGCTGGCCGCGTCGTTTTGCGCGCAAAGGCGGTTCAAAAAATAATCAAAAAAACCATCCGCGCTCTCGACGAGTTTTCGGAACGCTTTACCGCCGAAATTTTTGATGAAACTGTCCGGGTCGTGCGGCGCGGGCACAACCGCAACGCGCACGGCCAGACCGGACGCGAGCAGATGATCGAGCGAACGCACGGCGGCGTTTTGCCCGGCTTCGTCGGAATCGAAACACAAAACGACTTCGTCAACGTAGCGCTTGATGATGCGCGCGTGCTGGTCGGTGAAGGCCGTGCCTTGCGGCGCGACGACGTTCTGCACGCCGGCCATGAAGCACGCGATCAAATCCAACTGGCCTTCGCAGACGATGGCGGATTGCGCGTCGAGCAGCGCGCGTTTGGATTTGTCGAGGCCGAAGAAAACTTTGCTCTTGGTGAAAATCGCGGTTTCCGGCGAGTTGACATACTTCGCCGTTTTTTCGTCGCCGGACAGAATGCGTCCGCTGAAACCGATCACCCGTGCCCTGCTCGTCGCAAATCGGAAACATGAGCCGTCCGCGAAAACGGTCGTAGTAATTTCCGGTTTCTTCCTTGCGAATGATCAGCCCGGCTTTTTCGACGAGCGGCAGTTCGTAATTTTTACTTTTCGCCCAGTTCACCGTGTCGTCCCAAAGTTCCGGTGCGGCACCAAGGCGGAATAATTTTATCGCGTCGGCGGAAACGCCGCGCTTGGCCAGATAATCTCTCGCCATTTGTCCGGCGGCTTCGTTGAGCAGACAATTCTGCCAGCGTTTTGTGATTTGCTCGTGGATTTCGAGGAGTTGGTCTTTGAGATGACGCGATTGCTGTTCGGCGGGATTGTTGTCGAACTCCAGCGGAATTTTCGCGCGTTCGGCCAGTCGGCGCACCGCGTCCACGAAACCGATGTTTTCGTATTCCTTGACGAAGGTGAAAACGTCGCCGCCTTTGTGGCAGCCGAAGCAATGAAAAATCTGCTTGTGCGGATTGACGTTGAAGCTCGGTGATTTTTCCTTGTGGAACGGGCAGAGCGCGGTGAAGTTCGCGCCGGTTTTTTTCAGCGGCACATATGCGCCGATGACGTCCACGATGTCGCTGGCGGCGCGGATGCGTTCGAGGGTTGCGGGGGAAATTCCGGCCATGCGCGGTCAGTGGCGCGGTGCGCCGGTCAGTTGCCGATGTGGATCATCGGCTGCTTTTGCGGCGCCGCCGTTTGTTTGTCAGCCGCGCCGGGGGTGGAGTCCACCAGCATCACTCCGGCGTAATCCTTGATGTATTTTCCGGTGAAGGAATCCTTGAAAACACCTGCCTGCACGGTTTGCAACGTGGGGAAAAAATCGCCGCTGAAACCCTGCTCACCGCCGCCAAACCAGCGCGCGTTGAAGGCCTTGGTGCCGGCAATGTCCGCCGCCGTGTAATAAGGCGCGTTCAGCAGCGCGAGCGCGACAAAGAGGATGCACGCGTAACGGATCAAGCCCGACGCCATCCCCAGATAATATTCGCCGCTGCCAAAAAAATTGCTGCCCGTGAGGCGCGGCATCAGCATCTTTTTCAAGGAGTAGAACAGGAGATACACCAGGAGCATCAGGCTGAAGTAGCCCAAAAGATAGCCGGGCAGTTTGCCCAGGCCGGAAAGATTGATGATCAACTGTCCCACCATTTCGTAAGCCAGCCCGCACACCAGAACCGTTGCCACCCATTGGAACATCGGCAAAACCTCCTTGGTCATGCCATTTTTTCGTCCGCGAAAAAGCCCGAAGCCCAGCACCGCCACGAGCGCAACGTCAAACCAGCCGAACGGCAGCTTGTCGAGCGCAAAAGATTGGGTTGCCACAGCGATCATAAAATCGAAATTATAGCCTTCACGCGAAAATACCAGCAAATACCGCGCCACATAATCAAACCGGATTGGCCGAGAGCCAGAACCGGATGTCCGTGGCCTGCGGGTTGTGCGGGTCGAGTTCCAGCACTTTCAGATAATGCCGCCGCGCCCGCGCCGGGTCGCGCAACTGCTGCGCATAAAGATTTCCCAGCGCCAGTTGCGCGCGGACTTCGCCGGGGTTGACCGTGATGATTTTTTCCAATTCGTTCACCGCGTCCGGCGCGTAACCCGCCGCCTTGAGCGCGAGCGCGAAATTGTAGCGCGCGTCCACCGAATCCGGCTGGATGGCCAGCGCCGTTTCGTAGGCCGACAGTGACGCGGGCCAATTCCGCAGCCGATAGGCCAGCACGCCGTAATTATATTGCGCCTCGAACCAGCTTGCGTCCGCCACCGTCGCCCGCCGATACCATTCCAGCGCGTCCGTCCACCGCGAATTTTGCTCGAACTCCTGCGCCCGGGTGAACGCGCCCGAAGCCGCCCCGCGATTGCCCGCCTGCGGTTTGCGCGGCGACAGATAAACATAGCGCGGAAACACCGGCGCGGCGGGTGGAGCAACCGCTGCCGATCCCGACGACGATCTGGCTGGCGAAGGCAACGGCGTCACTCCGGTTTGAAGGTAACTTTCCGACGGCTGCGGATACAACGGCGATCCAGTCACGGCCACGGCCTGGCCCGGCGTCGTGACGATCTCCGGCTCCGGCTGGACTCTGACCACTTGCGTTGACGCGGGCGGCGTCATGCGCGGCGGCAGATTTGAAGTTGTCCGTGAATTGGCCGATTGTGTTTTTGTTGGCATGGCGGCGTGGGCGACTGTTTGTGATTTCGGCTGGCTCGCGACGGGCAGCGTGGCGGCAACTTGCTGGCTTTGGCTGGCTGGCGCAGTCGCAGCCTCAACACTCGCCGGCTGTTCTAGGCGGTTGGCAATTTCATTCACGGCGTCCCAATTTGCCGGGCGCGGCGTTAACGCCAGATACGCGCGGTATTTTTCCAGCGCGAGTTTGTTGTCATGCAAATCATCGTGGGCGACCGTCGCCAGGTTCAACAGCGCGGGCGCGTAGTCAGGATGATTCTGGACGGCGGCGGCGAAAAACTGCGCGGCCTCGCGCGGACGCCCGCGCTCGATGCGCGCGAGGCCGAGGCCGTTCAACGCCTCGGCGTTGTCCGGACTCAAGGCCAGCGCGGTGCTGAAACTTTTTTCCGACGCCAGAAAATCGCTGCCGTGCAACTGCGCCGAGCCAAGTTTGAGCCAGCCTTCCGGCTCGTTGGGTCGCCGGAGCGTGTAAGCGGTGAACTCCGTTATCGCCGCTTCGGGTTTGTTCTGCTCCAGCCAGAGCGAACCGAGGTTGTAATGCGCCTCCACCAGATCGCGGTCAAGCGTGATGGCGCGTTGATACGCCGGCGCCGCGTCCGTTGGCTGCCCGGCGCGCTGATACGCGACGCCGAGATAATTCCACGCCTGCGCGTCTGCCGGCAAAAGCGCCGTGGCCGTCTTGAGCTGGGCAACGGCGGCGACATAATCGCCGCGCTCCAGCAGTTTTCTACCCTTGAGCAGCGCACGCGGGCCGGGCGGCGTGCAGCCGGTGATGAAAAGGGCGAGCGTCAGAAAAATAATTGCGCCGCGATAAACGTGATTTTTTTTGGCCAGCATCGGCAAAGTTGGTAGCATCCGCGCCTTAAAGTGTCAAGAAACGCACAGATTTGGTTCGTCAAAATGTTCCGCCGCTTCACTGCGACGGGCGTGATTTGCCTGGCGGCATGGCAAAGCCACGCCGCGGATTCATCGCCGGATCGCAACGCCCACGCGCGCGTCGTCAGCGTCGAAAACTCCGGGGCCATATCCGATTTTCAACCCAACACCGCCACCGTCCAAATGATGGTGGATTGCGGCCTCACCGCCATCACCGGCAAAACCAACATCACCGCCGCGTGGCGCGGACTCGTCTCGACGCACGATGTCGTCGGCATCAAGGTTTTTTCCGAGGCGGGAATGTTGAGCGGCACGCGCCCCGCCGTCGTTGCCGCCGTGGTTCGCGGATTGCTCGACGCCGGCGTGCCGCCGACCAACATCATCATCTGGGACAAGCACGCCTACGATTTGCGTAACGCCGGATTTTTTGATCTCGCCGCGCAACTCGGCGTGCGCGTGGCCGGCAGCGCCGAGACCGGCTACGACCCGACAAATTTTTACCTGCCCGACACCGTCGTCATCGGCAACCTTGTCTGGGGCGATTTGGAATTCGGAAATACGAATGAAGGCGTCGGGCGAAAATCCTTTGTCACCAAAATCGTCAGCCGACAGATCACCAAAATCATCAGCATCGCGCCGCTGCTCAATGAAGGGGACATCGGCATTTGCGGACAACTTTACAGCCTCGCGCTCGGCAGCGTGGACAACACCCGGCGCTTCGAGGCCGACCCCGACCGTCTTGCCGTCGCCGTGCCGGAGATTTACGCGCTGCCCATTCTCGGCGACCGCGTCGTCCTCAACATCACCGACGCGCTCATCGGCCAATACGAAGGCGGCTCGCGCGGCCTCTTGCATTACTCCGCCGTGCCCAACCAGCTTTGGTTCAGCCGCGATCCCGTGGCGCTCGATATGCTGGCCATCAAGGAACTCGACCGCGAACGCCGCGCGGCCAACGCGCCGCCAGTCAATCCCCGGCTCGAAATCTACGCCAACGCCAACCTGCTCCAGCTTGGCGAAAACGACCTCACGAAGATTCATGTGGAGAAAATAAAAATACCGTGACACGAATTACACTAATTTTCACAAATTGAATTCGTGTTAATTCGTGAAATTCGTGTCTCAAGAGAACGCTGGACAGGAATCCAAAGGCGAAGCAAACTTATGGTGTTGTGAAACAAGGGAGTACATAGTTAGATGGCATTCGCACACTTTTGACTTATGAAAATGCTCTTCACCTCGATGAATTCGGACAGAAGTGTGGGATGCTGCGCTGTATCATCGAGGACGCGGGCATCGAGTTCGAACTGCGCAATTCGATTCACCACTAATGCTAACTATCCAACGGACCTGTTTTACGCCGGAACTTTGGGTTAATTTATGACGAGGATTCTGCCAAAGCTGTGGAACGCTACGAGATGCTAATGGCGAGCGACGCCTCCAGTCGGTCAGAGTCCGTGGAGTTGATCCTGATTGCATAGCGAAAAGTTCGGCATGGTCGGATTTCTAGTTACACGTTTTTCATGCTGAGCACAATGTGTCTGGGCGCAGTTATCGATTTGTTTAAAAGAACGTAAACTGATTGACCTAATCGCCGACAAGTTTCTGCAACTTTCAAAATTTTTCCTCCACAGTTCTGATTTGCATTTCAGCCAGCCGTGACGCAGCTTCGCTCCGTCCATCAACGCCATGAAATGTCTCGCGCACAATTCCGAAGCCGTCGCCGTCTGCGCCTATTGCGGACGCGCGCTGTGCGCCGACTGCGCCAAACCGTCCGCCACGCAACGCATGGTCTGCTCCGACAATTGCGCCGCCGCCCTCACGCGAAACGACAAGGCGTTGGAAATGATATTGCAAAAAAGCCTGCAAAGCGCGCGGGCCAGCGCGTTTTATTCTTACCTTTGCGGCGGACTTTCGGCGGCAGCAGCGGTCGGCGCGTATTTTTATTTGCCGTCGCCGTTTCTGATTTGGTTCACGGCGGGTTGCAGCGTCGTCTTCATCGCGTCGGGAATCTGGTATGGCCGCATCGCGCGAAAAACTTCCGGTTCGTAAAATCATTTTTTCGCAAATCCGCGAACGCAAATTCAAGTGCGCTGAAGGTGCGGCGGAAATCAGCAATCGCCCCGCAAAAAAATTCCCATTACCGTCGGATGGAGGTGGACGAGACCACGCTTGCTAACTTGCCCTTTTTCCAGTTACTAAATGGGTTTTATGAAGTTTCCGACATTTTGATAATTTGGGAAATTCCATGTTCAAACCAACGATCAAATCCGAACCCGCACCGACGGATGGTTCCGGCTGTGGCGGCAATCCGGCCGCGTTTTCCAACTTGGTTGCTGGCCGCCATTCTGGGGTTGTTGACGATGGCTCTTTATTGGCCAGCCACGCAGAATGATTTTGTCAACTACGATGACGGCATTTACGTCAGCTCGAATGTCCATGTCCAAAACGGACTGACCTTGGAAGGCATCAAGTGGGCGTTCAGCAATCCGCTCGATTGCAGCTGGCTTCCCTTGACGATGCTGTCCCATATGCTGGACTGCCAGTTATACGGTTTGAAGCCATGGGGTCATCACCTGACCAGCCTGTTGCTGCATTCCCTCAACACCGTTCTGATCTTTCTGCTGCTTCGCCGCCTGACCGGGGCGACCTGGCGGAGCGCAATGGTGGCGGCCTTGTTCGCCTGCCATCCGTTGCATGTCGAGTCGGTGGCGTGGGTAGCTGAACGGAAGGACGTGTTGAGCGCCTGTTTCGGGTTTCTCGCGCTGCTGTTTTACGTCCGGTATGCGCAAGGGCGGACAGAAGAAAACAAGGGGCAAGAAGCAGAACGGCGCAACGAGGCCGTGGCCTTTTACCTTTCGCCTTTTTACTGGCTGGCCTGGTTCTGCTTCGCCCTTGGTTTGATGAGCAAGCCGATGCTGGTCACCTGGCCGTTCGTCCTGTGGCTGTTGGATTACTGGCCTTTGGAACGTTTCAAGCCCGGCCGCGTGTGGTCATTGGTGGCGGAGAAAATCCCTTTCTTCGTTTTGTCAGCGGCGGCAAGTGTTGTGACCTTTGTAGTGCAACAGCAGGAAGGCGCCATGTCGGCGCTGGAAAACCTGCCGCTTGGAATGCGCTTCGAAAATGCACTGATTTCCTATTGCCGCTATCTGCTAAAAATATTGTGGCCGACAGACCTGGCCGTTTTCTATCCATACCCGGATCACTATTGGCCGCTGAAATGGGCGCTGCTGTCGGGTTTCCTGCTAACCGGGCTTTCCGTGCTTTGGTGGGTTAAGCGGCAGCGGCATCCCTTTTTGCTGGTGGGCTGGCTTTGGTTTGTCGGGACACTCGTGCCTGTGATCGGTTTGGTGCAAGTGGGCCTTCAGGCAATGGCGGATCGTTACACTTATATTCCGTCGGTGGGAGTGCTGATTTTGATTGTCTGGGGCGCGTATAATTTATCCCGACGCTGGCGGCATCAGATGATTGCGTTGTCGGTAGCAGGTTCAGCCGCAATCGTTCTCTGCTCTGCATTGACCCGGCAACAAATCGGGTATTGGAAGGACACTGAAGCTCTTTTTCGGCGCGCGGTCAACGTCACGAAGAATAATTACGTCGCTCATAACAATCTCGGTTGCGCGCTCGCCATAAAAGGCCAAACCGACGCGGCGATCAGCCAATATCTGGAAGCCATCCGCCTCAAACCCGATGACGCCGATTCTCACAACAACCTCGGCGCCGCGCTCCTCGACAAAGGCCGGACGGACGTAGCAATCAGCCAATGTCAGGAAGCCATCCGCCTCAAACCCGATTACGCCGAGGCCCACTACAACTTGGGCAACGCTCTCGGCCATAGAGGCCAAACCGGCGCGGCAATCAGCCAATACCAGGAAGCCATCCGCCTCAAACCCGATTACGCCGAGGCCCACTGCAACCTCGGCATCACCCTCCTCAAGATAGTCCAAATTGACGCGGCGATTATTCAATTCCAGGAAGCCATCCGCCTCAAATCGGATTACGCTGAAGCCCACTACAACCTCGGAATCGCGTTCGGCAGAAAAGGTCAAACCGACGCCGCGATCAGCCAATACCAAGAAACCATCCGCCTCAAACCGGACGACTTTGAGGCCCACTATAATCTTGGCACCACCTTCGGCAGGCTAGGCCAAATTGACGGAGCCATCAGCCAATTCCAAGAAGCCCTACGTCTCAAGCCGAATGACGCCGAGACCCGCAACAATCTCGGCACCGCCCTCGGCCAGAAAGGCCAGATTGACGGGGCCATCAACCAATTCCGGGAAGCCCTCCGCCTCAAACCGGACTACGCCGAGGCGCGGGACAACCTCACCCGCGCACTGCAAATGAAGAACGCTCCAGCGGAACATTGATCTCAAGGCAAAGCCGCCCCGAATTTTGCAGGAACGCTGGCGTTGAAAAAATGAACTCGTGTTAATCCGTGAAATTCATTTCAAAAAAATTTGTGACTTTGCGTCAAAATAATTTCTGTTTAGAATGCGCGCATGAAATATCGCACGCTTGGCCGGACGGGCTGGAAAGTTTCTGAAATCAGTTTTGGTGCTTGGGCCATCGGCGGCTCGTGGGGCGACGTGAGCGACAAGGATTCGCTCGCCGCACTTCATGCCGCGCTTGATGGCGGCGTAAATTTCTTCGACACGGCGGACGTTTACGGCGATGGCCGCAGCGAGCGCTTGATGGCGAAACTGAAAAAAGAACGGAAGGAAAAATTTTATATCGCCACGAAAGCCGGTCGAAGGTGTTGCGGAAATCAGTAATCGCCTCACCAAAAAATTCCCATCGCCGTCGGATGGAAGTGGGCGAGACCACGCTTGCTAACTTGCCCTTTTTCCAGTTACTAAATGGGTTTTATGAAGTTTCCGGCATTTTGATAATTTGGGAAATTCCATGTTCAAACCAGCGATCAAATCCGAACCTGAACCGACGGATGGTTCCGGTGTGGCGGCAATCCGGCCGCGTTTTCCAACTTGGTTGCTGGCCGCCATTCTGGGGTTGTTGACGATGGCTCTTTATTGGCCAGCCACGCAGAATGATTTTGTCGACTACGATGACGGCATTTACGTCAGCTCGAATGTCCATGTCCAAAACGGACTGACCTTGGAAGGCATCAAGTGGGCGTTCAGCAATCCGCTCGATTGCAGCTGGCTTCCCTTGACGATGCTGTCCCATATGCTGGACTGCCAGTTATACGGTTTGAAGCCATGGGGTCATCACCTGACCAGCCTGTTGCTGCATTCCCTCAACACCGTTCTGATCTTCCTGCTGCTTCGCCGCCTGACCGGGGCGACCTGGCGGAGCGCAATGGTGGCGGCCTTGTTCGCCTGCCATCCGTTGCATGTCGAGTCGGTGGCGTGGGTAGCTGAACGGAAGGACGTGTTGAGCACCTGTTTCGGGTTTCTCGCGCTGCTGTTTTACGTCCGGTATGCGCAAGGGCGGACAGAAGAAAACAAGGGGCAAGAAGCAGAACGGCGCAACGAGGCCGTGGCCTTTTACCTTTCGCCTTTTTACTGGCTGGCCTGGTTCTGCTTCGCCCTTGGTTTGATGAGCAAGCCGATGCTGGTCACCTGGCCGTTCGTCCTGTGGCTGTTGGATTACTGGCCTTTGGAACGTTTCAAGCCCGGTCGCGTGTGGCCATTGGTGACGGAGAAAATCCCTTTCTTCGTTCTGTCAGCGGCAGCAAGCGTTGTGACCTTCGTGGTGCAGCAGCAGGAAGGCGCCATGTCGGCGCTGGAAAACCTGCCGCTTGGAATGCGCTGCGAGAATGCACTGATTTCCTATTGCCGCTATCTGCTAAAAATGTTGTGGCCGACAGACCTGGCCGTTTTCTATCCATACCCGGATCACTATTGGCCGCTGAAATGGGCGCTCCTGTCGGGTTTCCTGCTAACCGGGCTTTCCGTGCTTTGGTGGGTTAAGCGGCGGCGGCATCCCTTTTTGCTGGTGGGCTGGCTTTGGTTTGTCGGGATACTCGTGCCTGTGATCGGTTTGGTGCAAGTGGGCCTTCAGTCAATGGCGGATCGTTACACTTATATTCCGTCGGTGGGAGCGCTGATTTTGATAGTCTGGGGCACGTATGATTTATCCCGACGCTTGCGGCATCAGATGATTGTGTTGTCGGTAGCAGGTTCAGCTGCAATCGTTCTCTGCTCTGCATTGACCCGGCAACAAATCGGGTATTGGAAGGACACTGAAGCTCTTTTCCGGCGCGCGGTCAACGTCACGAAGAATAATTACGTCGCTCATAACAATCTCGGTTGCGCGCTCGCCATAAAAGGCCAAACCGACGCGGCGATCAGCCAATATCTGGAAGCCATCCGCCTCAAACCCGATGACGCCGATTCTCACAACAACCTCGGCGCCGCGCTCCTCGACAAAGGACGGACGGACGTAGCAATCAGCCAATGTCAGGAAGCCATCCGCCTCAAACCCGATTACGCCGAGGCCCACTACAACTTGGGCAACGCTCTCGGCCATAAAGGCCAAACCGGCGCGGCGATCAGCCAATACCAGGAAGCCATCCGCCTCAAACCCAATTACGCCGAGGCCCACTGCAACCTCGGCATCGCCCTCCTCAAGATAGTCCAAATTGACGCGGCGATTATACAATTCCAGGAAGCCATCCGCCTCAAATCGGATTACGCTGAAGCCCACTACAACCTCGGAATCGCGTTCGGCAGAAAAGGTCAAACCGACGCCGCGATCAGCCAATACCAAGAAACCATCCGCCTCAAACCGGATGATTTTGAGGCTCGCTATAATCTTGGCACCGTCCTCGGCAGGATAGGTCAAATTGACGGGGCCATCAGACAATTTTGGGAAGCCCTCCGCCTCAAACCGAATGACGCCGAGACCCGCAACAACCTCGGCACCGCCCTCGGCCAGAAAGGCCAGATTGACGAGGCCATCAACCAATTCCGGGAAGCCCTCCGCCTCAAACCCGATTACGCCGAGGCGCGCGACAACCTCGCCCGCGCACTGCAAATGAAAAATGCTCCAGCGGAACATTGATCTCAAGGCAAAGCCGCCCCGAATTTTATAAGAACACTGGCCTTGAAAAAAATGAATTCGTGTTAATCCGTGAAATTCATTTCAAAAAATTTTGTGACTTTGCGTCAAAATAATTTCTGTTTAGAATGCGCGCATGAAATATCACACGCTTGGACGGACGGGCTGGAAAGTTTCTGAAATCAGTTTTGGCGCTTGGGCCATCGGCGGCTCGTGGGGCGACGTGAGCGACAAGGATTCGCTCGCCGCACTTCATGCCGCGCTTGATGGCGGCGTAAATTTCTTCGACACGGCGGACGTTTACGGCGATGGCCGCAGCGAGCGCCTGATGGCGAAATTAAAAAAGGAGCGGAAGGAAAAATTTTATATCGCCACGAAAGCCGGTCGCCGTTTGCCCAAGCAGACACCGGAGGGTTACAGCTGCGACAATTTAACGTCGTTCGTCGAACGCAGCTTGCGGAATCTGGACACGGATGCGATTGACCTGCTGCAACTACATTGTCCGCCCACGGAAGTTTATTACATGCCGGAAGTTTTCGGCATTCTCGACGACTTGGTGAAGGCCGGAAAACTCCGTCACTACGGCGTGAGCGTGGAAAAGGTCGAGGAAGCGCTGAAAGCGATTGAGTTTCCAAACGTGCAATCCGTGCAAATCATTTTCAACATTTTCCGGCAGCGTCCGGGTGAATTGTTTTTCAGCGAAGCGCAAAAACGGAAAGTCGGCATTCTTGCGCGCGTGCCGCTAGCATCGGGATTGCTGTCGGGAAAAATCACGCGCGACAGCAAGTTCGCGAAGGACGACCATCGCGCTTTCAACCGTCACGGCGAGGCGTTTGACCGTGGCGAAACTTTTTCCGGCGTGGATTTCGAGACCGGATTGCGCGCGGTGGAAGAATTGAAAGCTTTGGTTCCAAAAAATGCGACGCTGGCGCAACTGGCCTTGCGCTGGATTCTGGAATTTCCCGCCGTGACGTGCGCGATTCCCGGCGCGAAACGTCCGGCGCAGGTCGCGGAAAACATCTCGGCGTCTGACTTGCCACCGTTGTCGGCAACGACGATGAAAAAAATTGGCGCGATCTACGACGCGGAAATCAAACCGCTGGTGCATCATTATTGGTAAATCAGGTCCGAAAAGACGGCGCGGTGTTTCTTATTGAAACCAAGTCTCACCACGGAAAAATTGCCCGCCAAGACGGACAACTGCGCCGCGACGGACAAACGCTGGAAAAAAACTTCATCGCGCAGACGCACCAGAATGTTTCATGGCTGAAAGAATTTCTGAAAGCGCGGCTGGGATTTGAACCGCGATGGGTTCATGCGGTGATTGTGTTTTCAAATGCCTACGTCGAAAAACACCTCGAAATCAAAGGCGTGGCCGTCATCAATATAAGCTTTCTTCCGGAATGGGTTCGGCGTCAGCCCGGCAATCCAAGAGTTGTCGCCGCGCTTTGGCCGGAAATTGAAAATTTGAAAAGTGAACTTTCACCTTCGCGCCGACCGCTTGCTCGCGGCTTCTTTGCGTTAGTTTGCGCATCTTATGGAAAATTATTCTCTTCGCCCGGCGTGCCGCCGCAGTTGACGACACCGCCGCCCGTCATCACGCCGCCGCCGCCGGCCAAGCCGCGCCGGAGCTGGGGCTGGATGATTGTGTCCATCATTTTGATCGTGCTGCTGGGGTTCAGCTGGCTGGTCATCATCGCGCAGGGTGTTTCGCACTCGATTGGCGGCGGTTTCAATCGCGGCTTCAAAAACGGCACGGCGCGCGAAGTCGGTCCGAAACTGGACGAGTGGATTTTGGAGGACAACGATTCGCACAACAAAATCGCCGTCGTCACGGTGGACGGCATCATCACCAGCCACAGCGCCGACCAGGCGGGCAACAGCATGGTGGACGTAATCCAGGCGCAGCTTGACCGCGCGAAGGAAGACAAGCGCGTCAAGGCCGTCATTTTGAAAGTGGATTCTCCCGGCGGCGAAGTGATGGCTTCGGACGAAATCAACAAGGCGATTGCAAAATTTCAGGACGAATCCGGAAAACCCGTGGTTTGTTCGATGGGCAGCCTCGCGGCGAGCGGCGGTTATTATATTTCCGCGCCATGCCGCTGGATTGTGGCGGACGATTTGACCATCACCGGCAGCATCGGCGTCATCATGCACGGCATCAATTATCGCGGGCTGATGGACAAGGTCGGCATCGCGCCGATGACCTTCAAGAGCGGCAAGTTCAAGGATATGTTGAGCCCCGACCGCAGCACGAACGACATTCCGCCCGAGGAACGCGCGATGGTGCAGGCGTTGATCGATGAGACGTTCCAGAAATTCAAGGGCGTCGTGCGCGCGGGCCGCGCGGAGGCGCACGATAAAAACAAGTCCGAAGGCCGTCCGCTCGCGTTTGATTGGGAAGATTACGCCGACGGTCGCGTGCTGTCCGGCTCGCAGGCGCTCTCGCTCGGCTTCGTGGATCAAGTCGGTGATTTCGACGACGCGGTTGAGCGCACGGAAAAAATCGCGCACATCGGCGACGCCAATCTCATCGAATACCGCGAGCGCTACGACATCTCGGATTTTCTCTCCATGTTCGGCCAAAGCGGTTCGGCGCATGACATCAAGCTCGACCTCGGCCTGGACATTCCGAAATTGCGCGCGGGCTGCATGTATTTTCTTTACGAAGCGCCTGAAAATTAAATGAAGGGCGTCACGGTCATCGCACATCCGCTCGTGCAGCACAACCTCGCGCGGTTGCGCGACCGGCGGACGCAGCCGCAGGAATTCCGCCGCCTGCTTGGTGAAATCGCCGCGCTCATGCTTTACGAAGCCACGCGCTCGTTCGCCGTCAAAAAAATTTACGTCCAAACGCCGCTCGCCCGGACGAACGGTTTTCAACTCGAACGCGAAGTCGTCCTCGTTCCCGTTTTGCGCGCCGGACTGGGAATGCTGGATTCCATCCTGCAATTGATCCCGCACGCGCGCGTCGGCTTCATCGGACTCAAGCGCGAGGAAAAAACCTTGCGCGCGATGTTCTATCACAAAAGCCTGCCGGAAAATCTCGGCAAATTTGAAACCATCCTGATTGACCCGATGCTCGCAACCGGCGGCAGCGCCGTCGCCGCGCTCGACTTGCTCACCGAGCAGGGCGCGAAACACATTCGCCTCGTAAATCTGGTCGCCGCGCCGGAAGGAATTCAAGCGGTTCAGAAAAAACATCCGCGCGTGCCGATCTTCACCGCCGCCGTTGACCGCAGGTTGAACGAGAAAGGTTTCATCGTGCCCGGCCTCGGCGACGCGGGCGACCGGCTGTTTGGGACTTGAATAGTTCATCGTGAATCGTTAAATCGTTGCATCGTTAAACCGATTCACGGTGCGACAATTCGGATTTAGCGACTAATCATGTCAGAAACCTTGCTCATGGTCGCGGACAGCGAGCGCGACGCGAATATGCTTTACGCCACGGGCCTGTTCGTGCCCGACCCGTTCATTTATCTGCGCGCGGGCGGACGCCCCCTGCTCGTGTTGAGCGATCTGGAGATTGACCGCGCCCGCAAGCAGGCTCCGCACTGCCGCGTCGCGTCGTTGAGCGCGTATCAGCAAAAACTCCGGCGCAACGGCGTGAAAATTCCCGGCTTCGCCCACGTCGTCCGCGAAATCATGCGCGAAAACAAAATCCGCCGCGCCATCGTGCCGGATAATTTTCCCCTCGGCCTGGCGAAGGATCTGAAACGTCTCGGAATCAAACTGAAGCCGCGCGCCGGTTTTTTTCCGAAACGCGAAATCAAGTCCGCCGACGAAGTGAGGAAAATTTCCGCCGCGCTGGTGATGGCCGAGGTCGGGATGGCCGAGGGAATGCAGGCGTTGCGGCTCTCGAAAATTGACAAGCGGCGGCAATTGATTTATCGCGGCCTGCCGCTGACCTCCGAACGGCTGCGCGCCGTGATTGACTGCGCGATTTTGCAGGCGTGCGGACTTGCCGCGAACACCATCGTCGCCGGCGGCAAACAGGCCTGCGATCCGCACGAACGCGGTTTTGGAAAATTGCGCGCGAACGAGCCGATCATCATTGACATCTTTCCGCGCTCGCAAAAGACCGGCTACTTCGGCGACATCACGCGCACCGTCGTGCGCGGGCGCGCGAGCGAGGCCGTGAAAAAACTTTATGACACGGTTTTTCACGGGCAGAAAATCGCGCTGCAAAAAATCAGCGCCGGAACCTCGACAAAGGAAATCCACCAGTGCGTCCAGCAATTTTTCGCGCAGCGCGGCTACAAGACCGGCCGGAACAACGGACGCATGGAGGGATTTTTTCACGGCACTGGCCACGGGCTTGGGCTGGAAATCCACGAAGCGCCGCGCATTGGCGCGACCTCGCGCGGCAAATTGAAGGCCGGTCAGGTCGTGACCGTGGAACCGGGACTTTATTATCCCGGAATCGGCGGCGTGCGACTGGAAGACGTCGCGCTCGTCACGACCAACGGCGCAAAAAATCTGACGCGGTTTGAGAAAGTTTTGGAAATTTAGTCGCGCATTGCACATTCGCCCGATTTATGTTTTATTCCAGCAAAGGCGGCGCGTTCCTTTGAATGAAAACGGCGGACGCACTGTCAATTGAAACGAGTTTATGTTTTATTTTGATCCATTGTGGCTGGTGTTCGCGATTCCCGGATTGCTGCTCGGCATCTGGGCGCAGATCAAGCTCTCGCACGCCTACGGCAAATACAGCAAGGTGGCGGTCGAGTCGGGCATGACGGGCGCGCAGGCGGCGCGCGAAATCCTCGACGCGCCGGTCTGAACAACGTGCCGGTGGAGGAAATTCCCGGCCACTTGAGCGACCATTACGACCCGGCCAAGCGCGCGCTGTTTTTGTCTTCGGAAAATTTTCGCGGGCGCACGGTCGCGGCGGTCGGCGTGGCGGCGCATGAATCCGGCCACGCGCTGCAACATCAGGCGGCTTACGGGCTGTTCAATTTTCGCATGGCGATCGTGCCGGTGACACAGTTCGCGAGCATGGCTTACATGGGAATTTTCTTCGCGGGATTTATTTTCCGCCAGTTTTTCCACCAGTTCATTCTCATCGCGATCGTGATGTTTGCCATCGTGACGCTGTTCCAACTCGTCACGCTGCCGGTGGAATACGATGCGAGCCGCCGCGCGAAGGAGCAATTGTTCCGGCTCGGCCTCGTGCGCGAAGACGAACGCAAAGGAATCAGCAAAGTTCTCGATGCGGCGGCATTGACTTATGTTGCCGCGCTCGTCAGTTCGGTTTTGCAACTGCTTTATCTGCTCACCCTCGCGCGCGACGGGCGGAGATGATTGATTTTTCTTGCGACGGCGCGTTTCGTCTTTAACGTCTTGCCCGTCTTATGGCGGCCAAAATCAAAAAGCCCAAAGCGGTCAAAACCGGACGGCGCGTGAAAATTTCCGTCCCGGCGGAAACCAGTCCCGCCGCGTATGTCATTCCCGATCCCGTCCTGCCCAAGCCCGCCGAGGGCGACACGACGGCGTTCATCCGGCGGGAAAGTTCGCGGCACGACGCCGACACTTCCATCCGGCTTTATCTTCGCGAAATCGGGCAGGTGAAACTGCTCACGCCCGACGAGGAAATCCAGCTCGCCGCGCGCATCAAGAAGGGCGACAAAAAAGCGCGCGAACACATGATCAAGGCGAACCTCCGCCTCGTCGTGAAAATCGCGCGCGACTACGAGGGCATCGGCCTGCCGCTGCTGGATTTGATCAGCGAAGGCAATATCGGCTTGATGAAGGCCGTCGAGCGGTTTGATCCCGCCAAAGGCGGAAAACTTTCAACCTACGGTTCGTGGTGGATCAAGCAATCCATCAAACGCGCGCTCGCCAACCAGTCCAAAACCATCCGCCTGCCCGTTCATCTTGTTGACAAGATTTCCAAGATGCGCCGCACGGCGATGAAATTGCAGGAGATGCTCGGCCACGAACCGTCGGACGAGGAACTGGCCGACGAGATGGGCATGACCGCAGCGCGCGTCACGCAAATGCGGCAGGCCGCGATCCGCCCCGCGTCGCTCGACGCGCCGATCGGCGACGACGACTCGAATAATTTTTCCGACGTCGTGCAGGACGAGAACGCCACGTCGCCCTACGAAAATCTGGAGGACAAGACCGTCGTGAATATGTTGCAGGACATGGTCAAGCACTTGGACGAACGCGAGGCGACGATTTTACGTTTCCGTTTCGGCCTTGACGGCGGCTCGGAAAAAACTTTGGAGGAAGTCGGCGTGAAATTCGGCGTCACGCGCGAGCGCGTCCGGCAGATTCAAAATCTCGCGTTACGCAAGCTCCGCAAAATGATCGAAAAACTGGAGAAGGAAAAAGTCCGGGAAGAATAAACCTATGCCGAGCGTCACGCCCGCCGAAATCGCCGCCGCCATCCGCAACGTCCCGGATTTCCCCAAGCCCGGCATCCAGTTCAAGGACATCACGCCCGTGCTGGCCGACGCACGGCTCTTCGCCGGCGCGATTGACCTGCTCACGGAAAAATTCAAGCCCGGCGAAGTGGACGCCGTTGTGGGCATTGACGCGCGCGGATTTATTTTTGCCGCCGCCGCCGCGCTGAAATTGCAGGCCGGCTTTATTCCCGTCCGCAAAAAAGGCAAGCTGCCCTACAAAACGCACGAGGAAGATTACGCGCTCGAATACGGTTCGGCGACCGTCGCCATGCACGTTGACGCGCTCAAGCCCGGCGCGCGCGTGCTGCTGATTGACGATTTGCTCGCGACCGGCGGCACGGCGGCGGCGGCGGTCGTCGTTGATGAAAAAACTGGACGCGCAGATTTTGGAAATCGCTTTTCTCATCGAACTGAAATTTCTGAACGGTCGCGAAAAATTGAAAGGCTCATCCGGTCCGCTCCATCGTGGTTTATTGAGCCGCGCGCAATTCAGTTTTCAACTCCGCCATTCCCGTTACACTGCCGCCGATGCACTGGCTGCAAACACTCGACACGAACCTGTTTCTTTTCGTCAACCGGTCGCTGGCCAATCCGTTTTTCGACTGGCTCATGCCCATCTTGAGCGGCGGCAATTCGGTGAAAAGAGAATTCATCGCGCTGGCGGTTTTGATTGGCATCGCGCTGCTCATCTTTGGAAAATCCCGCGCGCGCGTTTGCGTTTTGATGATGATGGTTGTCATCGCCATCAACGACGGCCTGGTTTGCAACACGCTCAAGCACGCCATCGCGCGCCCACGACCGTTCGTGACACTGCCGCAGGCGCGCGTGTTCGGCAAGATCGGCAATGGCTACGTCACGCCGATGTTCGACCAAAACGGAATGAATGTGGCCGCCGACAAAGGCAGTCACAACAGCATGCCGTCGTCGCACGCCGCGAATATGTTCGCCGCCACGATGGTGCTTTTTCTTTTTTACCGGAAAAGCATTTGGTTCATGCTGCCGCTTGCGCTGGCGGTTTCATTTTCGCGCGTCTATAACGGCGTGCATTATCCGAGCGACGTGCTGGCGGGCGCGATCATCGGCGCGGGCTGCGCGGCGGCGGCGGCCATCGCCATCGAAAGTGCATGGCAATTTTTCGGCAAAAAATATTTTCCGCACTGGCACGCAAAACTGCCGTCGCTCGTGCCAAACTTGAAACTTGGTAATTCCAAAGGCCGCTGAACATGGCGACGAAAATTATTTTTCGCGTCCGCGATTACGATTTGGCGGCGACGCTCAACTCTGGCCAGGTTTTCCGCTGGCAACAAATTGAAAATTCCTGGACCGGTGTGGTCGGGAAAAATTTCGCGCGGCTGACGCAAACTGACGGCGGGATTCTTGCCGAAACCGACGCCGGCATTGATGATTTGGACTGGCTCCGCGATTTTCTTCAAACCGGAACCGATCTGGACGCCGTTCTGAAAACATTTCCCGACGACGAACCGATGCGCGCCGCCGTCGCCAGTTGTCGCGGCTTGCGGCTGCTGCGGCAAGACCCGTGGGAATGTCTCGCGTCGTTCATTTTATCCTCCACGAAACAAATCGTCCAAATCCGGCAAATCGTCGCCCTGCTCTGCGAACGCTTCGGCGAACCAATAATGGTAGGGACGCCGCGCTGCGGCGTCCGGACATCGCAGCGCGATGTCCCTACCTTCAGCCCCACATACACATTTCCATCCGCCGAACGCATCGCCACCTGCACCGAAGCCGAACTCCGCGCCTGCAAAATGGGCTTCCGCGCCCCGAACCTGCTCGCCGCCGCGCGACAGATTGCCGAGGGAAAATTCGACCTGAAAAAAATCCGCCGGCTGGATTACGCCGAAGCGCGCGCCGAACTGATGAAACTGCGCGGCGTGGGCGGGAAGATTGCCGACTGCGTTTTGCTCTTCGCCTACGGATTTGATTCCGCGTTTCCCGTGGATGTCTGGATTGAACGCGCGCTGCAACGGCTTTATTTCCCGCGCCGCCGCGCCAGCGGGCCACGCCTGCGCCGCTTTGCCGCCACGCATTTCGGCCCGCACGCCGGTTACGCCCAGCAATATCTTTTTCATTACATGCGGACGA
>CAVTVI010000010.1:0-110069 GCA_963738175.1 uncultured Verrucomicrobiae bacterium | reverse complement strand
AAAGCCAAGCTGGTGGAGCTGAGGAGACTCGAACTCCTGACATTCTGCTTGCAAAGCAGACGCTCTACCAACTGAGCTACAGCCCCACACGAATAAATTCATTTTCGGCGCTGGTCAGCGTTCGATTCTTTACACTTGTTTGTTCAAAGAGCACTGCCCTTGAAGATTGAATTGTGCGATTAGCTTAAGCCAAATCCGAATAGTTTGAAATTTGACTCTCAAACCTTCGTCCGACCTCGGAAGTCCGATTGTTACCTCGGACCCGTGGTTTCTCCTTAGAAAGGAGGTGATCCAGCCGCAGGTTCCCCTACGGCTACCTTGTTACGACTTCATCCCAATCACCAGTCATACCTTCGGCACCTTTTAAGGGGCGACTTCGGGTGCAACCGGCTTTCATGATGTGACGGGCGGTGTGTACAAGGCCTGGGAACGTATTCACGGCGCCGTAGCTGATGCGCCATTACTAGCGATTCCAGCTTCATGTCGTCGAGTTGCAGACGACAATCTGAACTGGGCCCGGTTTTGGGGGATTGGCTCCACCTTACGGTCTTGCTTCCCTTTGTACCGGGCATTGTAGTACGTGTGCAGCCCTGGCCGTAAGGGCCATACTGACTTGACGTCATCCCCACCTTCCTCCTCGTTGAAGCGAGGCAGTCTGTCCAGAGTGCTCCCATTTAAGGGGTGGCAACAGGACACAGGGGTTGCGCTCGTTGCGGGACTTAACCCAACATCTCACGACACGAGCTGACGACAGCCATGCAGCACCTGTGCAAGCTATCCTTGCGGATTCGTCACCCTTTCAGGCTTCTACTACTTGCATGTCAAGGCCAGGTAAGGTTCTTCGCGTTGCATCGAATTAAGCCACATACTCCACCGCTTGTGCAGGCCCCCGTCAATTTCTTTGAGTTTTAACCTTGCGGCCGTACTTCCCAGGCGGCGCGTTTAATGTGTTAACTTCGCCACGAGCGGGGTCGATTCCGCTCACAGCAAACGCGCACCGTTTAGGGCCAGGACTACCGGGGTATCTAATCCCGTTTGCTCCCCTGGCTTTCGTGCCTCAGCGTCAGGAAATGTCCAGAGACTCGCCTTCGCCACTGGTGTTCCACTTGATATCTACGCATTTCACTGCTACACCAAGTATTCCAGTCTCCCCTCCATTCCTCTAGTCAGACAGTTTCCAATGCAGTTCCGCAGTTAAGCTGCGGGATTTCACATCAGACTTGTCAAACCGCCTACGCACCCTTTACGCCCAGTGAATCCGAACAACGCTTGGGACCTCTGTATTACCGCGGCTGCTGGCACAGAGTTAGCCGTCCCTTCCTCTTCCGTTACAATCAATAATCCACGTGTTGGGTAGATTAATTTGTTCACAAATGACAGGGGTTTACGGGCCGAAGCCATTCATCCCCCACGCGGCGTCGCTCCTTCAGGCTTTCGCCCATTGAGAAAAATTCTCGACTGCTGCCACCCGTAGGTGTCTGGACCGTGTCTCAGTTCCAGTGAGGCTGGTCGTCCTCTCAGACCAGCTACCCGTCTTAGCCTTGGTGAGCCGTTACCTCACCAACTAGCTGATAGGCCGCGGGCTTATCGTAAAGCGTCAGGCCTTGCGGTCCCCAACTTTGAATTCCCGAAGATGCCTTCAAGAATTCACATCCGGTATTAGCTCGCCTTTCAGCAAGTTATCCCAAACTTTACGGCAAATTACCCACGTGTTACGCACCCTTGCGCCACTCCGACATCCAAATATTGCTACCTGAATGTCAGCGTTCGACTTGCATGTCTTATCCACGCCGCCAGCGTTCGTTCTGAGCCAGAATCAAACTCTCCGTATAAAACGTTAGTTGATTCCTGCCTGATCGTGAGACCAGGCAGCTTTCTACTTAATTGTTAAAACTCTCCAAAACCAACTACTAACAGTTGATCTTGAAGGGGCTCTTACTAATCGCACAATTCAATTTTCAAAGAGCAGGGGTGTCTAAACACCCAAAAATCTCGCTCAAAACCCGACCGGCTTTATTTCCCGTTTAGGGGACAAAAAAACCCGAGTGCCGAACATCACTTTCTACTCGGCGTCTCAGATTCGAGTTTCGGGGGCGCGAAATGTATCAACATCGCACCGATTGTCAACAGGCTTTTCAGCCAACCCTTCGCATTCACCGCATCGCGCAGGGCAGACGAATCTATCAGCATCGAAACATCACATGCAAGAGTTTTTTTAATTATTTTTTGATGGCTCGAAACAATCGGCCAAAAGCCCATGAAATCAGGCTTATTCCAATCCTCGCTCGGTCAAATCATCCTCGTCCAAACCCAAATAATGACCCAGCTCGTGCAAAAAAGTCGTCCGCACCTCTTCACGAAAAAGTTTCTCGTTCGTTTCCGCAACGTCCCAAATGTTCTCTAAAAACAAGATAATCTGCGGCGGCAGCGGCACATCATTTTCTTCAACAAACTCCGCGCCCGTGAATAAACCCAGCGTGTCTGCTTCGATTCCATCCGCCTGCAAATCCTCGCTCGGCTGCCGCTCAAATATCACCGGCAGCTTTTCCGCACGCACTCGCAACGGTCACGGCAGCGCCGCGAGACGTTTCCTCAATTTCCGCCGAGCGCAACGGCGCACATTTTTTCCCAATCAAAATTCATCACATTGCATCCGCAGATTCTCACGGATTCACACAGATTAAAATCCAGAAAAATTAATCTGCGAAATCTGCGTTTTCTCGCGGACTTAAACAGCGCATGTTTATCCGGGTTCAATCTGATGGCTAAATTAACCCACCTGAACAGTTCACCGTCCATTTTTGTCTGCTAATCCTAATTTTCATCGGTGTCAGAAACCTAGAGCTGCGGTTTGCTTCCGTTTCATTTTTTCCGCCCGCGTCGGCGGCTCAATGAAATTTCCGCCGAGCCCGGCGTGCTTGCGCGCCACGTTGACCAACGGCCTGCAAGTCATCATCGTCCGCAACACGATCGCGCCAGTCGTCACGACGATGGTCAATTATCGCGTTGGCTCCGACGAAGCTCCTGCCGGATTTCCCGGCACCGCGCACGCCACCGAGCACATGATGTTTCGCGGCAGTCCCGGTTTGAGCGCCGATCAACTCGCCGCCATTTCCGCCGCATTCGGCGGCGATGACAATGCCGACACGCAGCAGGCCGTCACACAGTATTTTTTTACAACTCCGGCGGAAAATTTGGAAGTCGCTTTGCGCGTCGAGGCGACGCGAATGAAAGATTTATTGCCCGATGAATCGCTTTGGACCAAAGAACGCGGCGCGATTGAACAGGAAGTCGCGCAGGATTTGTCGAATCCAGAATATGTTTTTTACGAACAACTTTTGGCCGCCGTCTTCAAAGGTTCGCCTTATGAACACAGTCCGCTCGGCACGCGTCCGTCGTTCGATAAAACGACCGACGCCGATTTGCGGAAATTTCACAACACCTGGTATGCGCCGAACAACGCCGTTCTTGTGATCGTCGGCAACGTGGAACCGCAAACGGTTTTGGAACAGGTAAAAAAAGTTTTCGGCGCAATTCCGTCGAAGCAACTGCCCGCGCGTCCGGATTATGATTTTGGCGCCGTGACACCGGACACGCTCAAACTCGACACGGACCAGCCTTACGGCATGACCGCCATCACGTTTCGTTTTCCCGGCGCGGAAAACCCCGACTTCGCCGCCGCGCAGATTTTGTCCGACGTATTGAGCAGCCAGCGCGGGAAACTTTACGGCCTCGTGCCGGCGGGCAAGGCGCTCTTCGCGGAATTTTCCTATGAGACGTTGCAAAAATCCGGCCTGGGTTACGCGATTGCCGGATTTCCGGCGGGCGCGGATTCGACGAATCTTTTAAACGAGGTAAAAGAAATTCTGCTCGCCGAAATCACCAATGGCGTCAGCACCGACCTGGTTGAAGCGGCCAAGCGCAGCGAAATCATCAACGCGGAATTGCAAAAAAATTCCGTCTCCGGTCTCGCCAACGCGTGGTCAACCGCCGTCGCGATTGAAAATCGCAATTCGCCGGACGACGACATCAATCTGTTCCGCGCCGTCACCGTTGACGACGTGAACCGCGTCGCCAAAAAATATCTGGATTTTGATCACGCCATCAGCGCGATTTTGACGCCGACGCCGTCGGACAAGCCGATTTCAGGCAAAAGCTTTGGCGGCGGCGAATCGCTAGTTTCCTCGGCCAGCGCTGACGTAAAATTGCCAGCCTGGGCGCAGAAAATTGTCGGCAAATTGCCCGTGCCCGCGACGACGCTGAATCCGTTCGTCACGAATCTGCCCAATGGAATCAAGCTGATTGTGCAGCCGGAAACCGTCAGCGACACGGTGAGCATTTATGGCCGCGTGAAAAATAATCCCAAAGTGCAAATGCCCAAAGGTCAAGACGGCGTAAGCTTGGCGCTCGACAAATTATTTTCCTACGGCACAAAATCGCTCGACCGGCTCGCGTTCCAAAAAGCGCTCGACGACATCGGCGCGAACGAATCGGCGGGCGCGGATTTTTCACTGCAGGTTTTGCCGGAACATTTTGAGCGCGGCGTGCAATTGCTCGCGGACAACGAGCTTTCGCCTGCGCTGCCCGAAGACGATTTCAAAATCATTCAAACGCAATTGGCCGCGAGCGTCGCGGGCGAATTGAAAAGTCCCAGCCATATCGCCGAACACGCGCTGACGACCGCGCTGTTTCCGAAAGGCGATCCGGCGCGGCGCGAGACGACGCCAGCCAGCGTCAAATCGCTGGCGATTGACGACGTGAAAAATTATTACGCCAGCGCGTTCCGACCGGATTTAACGACGATCGTGGTCATCGGAAATATTACGCCGGAAAACGCCGTCGCCGTCATCGAAAAATATTTTGGCGATTGGAAGGCAGAAGGAGAAAAACCGAACACGCTGTTTCCGCCGGTGCCGACCAATTCCGTTTCCGTCACGCACGTTCCCGACGCCAGCCGCGTGCAGGACAAAATCACTCTGGCCGAAACCTTGCAACTGACGCGCACGAACGAAGATTATTATGCGCTGCAACTCGGCAACCACGTTCTCGGCGGCGGATTTTACGCGACGCGGTTGTATCGCGACCTGCGCGAGAAAAACGGATTGGTCTATTTTGTGGATTCGTCGTTCACCGTCGGGCTGACGCGCGGCGTTTATCAGGTGGAATACGCCTGCGATCCGCCGAATGTTTCCAAGGCGCGCGCCGTGATTGTACGCGACTTGGCAGATATGCGGACGAAAAAAGTGTCGGCGCAGGAATTGCATCAGGCCAAGCTGATGCTGCTCCGCGACATTCCGCTGGCGGAATCGAGCGTGGATTACATCGCGCAGGGCTGGCTCACTTACTCGGCGCTCGGATTGCCGCTCGACGAGCGGGTTCGCGCCGGAAAAATTTATGTGAAGCTTGATGCGGGCGATGTCAAAACCGCTTTCATAAAATGGCTTCGTCCCGACGGCCTCGTGCAGGTCACTCAAGGGCCGGCGCCACGGTAAAATAAATTTATGTTCCCCTACGTTGTCCTGGCCAAGGATAAAAGTTGGCAGCCCGGCCCTTACGGTGGCGTGGAACTGATGGTCTTGCACAAGCACGAAAACACCGGCGGAGTCGTGGTGCTGCGCAAATTCAAGGCCGGCCATACGATTCCGGCGCACACGCACCCGGACGCGAACGAATGGGCTTACGTCCTTTCTGGAGATTGGGAAGAATCCGGCGTGACCTACGCGCCCGGTTCATTGTTTTTCGCGCCCAAAGGAATTAAACACGGCCCGCACATCGCCAAAACCGAAGTCATCAGCCTGACGATTTTTGACGGCCCGTTGACGGTGGCTTGAATTGCGCTTGTGGTTGCAAAAATGGTTCCGTATCGTCGCCATTAGCAGAGTGAAATTAATAAAAACAACCGGTCGTGAATCTGGTCAAAAATTCATGAATCCGTCATCTGCATATTTTGCCGGGCTTGCAGGCAAAAAACCATGCGCTCGGCGGACATTTGCAAAGGCCGCAGGACTGTTCGTCGTGCTTGCCGCGATTTTTTCCGCCGGCTGCAGTTCGATGGACAAGCCGGAGTCGGCCAGCTTCGCGTCCGTGGTCATCGTCAACCAGACACCGGAAAAAATCCGGCAGGCCGCCATCGCGGTGTTTCAGGACAACGGTTATCAGATCATTCCCCAGTCCGACAGTTCGCTGGTTTTTGAAAGGGAGGCCACGCGGCGCGAACAGATTGACTACGCGGGATTCGCCGGCACGCAGCAGGGCGACACCGTCGTCATCCGCGTGCGGGTGCAAATCCGTGTTAAAAATCCGGGCACCGATTGGCTGGAATGCAAAGCCTATGCCGTGCGCAATCCCGGACAGCCGGTTTTTGAACAAACAACCCCGCTGTTCAATTTCCAAAGCAAGCCTTACCAGAAATTGATGGACCAGGTTGCCGCAAAAACGGTCATGGCTGCATCGACACCCTGACCGGCTTACGCGCAATTTATTTTCAACATAAAATCAAACCTATGAAAAACATCGAAAAACTCCTCGGCGACAAGGCCGACTCGCTGCTTAAATTCAAAAACCCGAAAATTTCCAAGAAACGCCTGCACGTTCCCGGACCGGATTTCGTTGACCGGATTTTTGCCGGATCCGACCGCAACAACCGCGTGCTGGGCAATCTGCAACGCCTGTTTGGTCACGGCCGGCTTGGCGGCACGGGTTACGTTTCAATTTTGCCCGTGGATCAGGGCATCGAACATTCCGCCGGCGCGAGCTTCGCGAAAAACCCGGATTATTTTGACGCGGAAAATATCGTGAAGCTGGCCGTCGAAGGCGGTTGCAACGCCGTCGCGTCCACTTACGGCGTGCTGGGAATTGTCGCGCGCAAATACGCGCACAAAATTCCGTTCCTCGTCAAAATCAACCACAACGAACTGCTCACCTATCCGAACAAGGCCGATCAAATCATGTTTGGCACCATCAAGGAGGCCGCGGACATGGGCGCGGCGGCGGTCGGCGCGACGATTTATTTTGGATCAGAAAACAGCGGACGGCAGATTGTCGAAGTCGCGCAGGCGTTTGCCCACGCGCATGAACTCGGCATGGCCACGGTGCTCTGGTGTTATCTCCGCAACAACGCGTTCAAAGTCAAAGGCGCGGATGGCAAGACGACCGATTACCATGTCTCGGCCGACTTGACCGGCCAAGCGAATCACTTGGGCGTGACGATTCAGGCGGACATCATCAAGCAAAAATTGCCGGAGAACAACGGCGGCTTCAAGGCGCTGAACACCGGTAGTTCCAGCTACGGCAAGCTGGACGAACGCATCTATACCGAACTGACCAGCGACCATCCGATTGACCTCTGCCGTTATCAGGTGGCCAACTGTTACATGGGCCGCGCCGGACTCATCAACAGCGGCGGCGAATCCAAAGGCGCGGGCGATCTCGAACAGGCCGTCACCACCGCCGTCATCAACAAACGCGCCGGCGGCATGGGCCTGATTTCGGGGCGCAAGGCGTTTCAACGTCCGATGAAGGAAGGCGTCGCCCTGCTCAACGCCGTTCAGGACGTTTATTTGAGCGACGAAATCACCGTGGCGTGATGCCGTGAGCGCATTTCCCGTCAGCCTCGAAAAGGAAAATCAACTAGCGCAACGCATGGTCGCGCTGGGTGTGCGCGAGGCGGACATCGAGGAAAGTTTCGTCCGCTCCGGCGGACACGGCGGACAGAACGTGAACAAAGTTTCCACCTGCGTCATGCTGTTGCATCGTCCGACTGGCGTGCAGGTGAAATGTCAGGCGACGCGCCAGCAGGGACTCAACCGCTACATCGCCCGGCGGCTGTTGCTCGACAAGATTGAGGAAAAACGCAACGGCTTCGTGGCCGCGCAACGCGCCGAGATCGAAAAAATCCGCCGCCAGAAACGCAAACGCTCCCGCCGCGCGAAAAATAGAATGCTCGCCGACAAATCTCATCACGGTGAAAAGAAGGCCGCACGGCGTTCAGTAGCAGTGGAATAAATCTGCGGTTAAAATAAAAGGCGCGTCAGCGATGACGCGCCTCAATTTTTTACCAGACAAAATAATTTAAGCCGGCACTGCCCGCGCGGCGCGGTCGGCCTTGCGCTGGGCAAGATTCTTGAAAAACTCAAAACCTTCGCGACTGCGGCGCACCAGCACGTCCTTGTCTTCCAACATCGTCTTGATGATGCGCAGGATGGGTTTCGGACGCATATAGTAACCGTGGTAAAAACGATCCACTTCCTCGGCGATCTTGTCCTTGCTCAAGCCGGGATATTCCAGCGAGCTGGCCTGCATTCCGCCGGTTTCCACCAAGTCGGTCTTGTCCTTGTTCGTGAACCAGCCGTTCTGCTTGGCCATTTCGTAAAGTTCCGTGCCGGGATACGGCGCGGCCAGCGAGACCTGGATGCTGAACACGTCAAGTTCCTTCGCGAAATCCATTGTGTTCTGGATGCTCTGCTGCGTCTCCACCGGCAATCCGAGAATGAACGTGCCGTGGACGAGAACGTCCGCCTTGTGACAATCTTTCGTGAACTGGCGCATCTCCGCCATCGTCACACCTTTTTTGATGCGCGTGAGAATGTCGTCGTTGCCGCTCTCATAACCGACGAGGAACAGTCGCAGCCCGTTGTCCTTGAATTGTTTTATCGTGTCGTAATCAATGTTCGCGCGGCTGTTGCATGACCAGCAAAGACCGAGCGGCGCGATTTTCTTGGCGATCTCACGCGCGCGCGGCAGGTTTGCGGTGAAGGTGTCGTCGTCGAAAAAGAATTCCTTCACTTCGGGAAAAACTTTTTTCGCGTAGGCCATTTCGTCGGCGACGTTCTGCGCGGAACGGACGCGATACTTGTGGCCACCGATGGTCTGCGGCCAAAGACAGAACGTGCATTGGGCCGGACAGCCGCGCCCGGTATACATGCTCATGTAGGGATGCTGCAGGTAACCGTTGAAATATTTCTGGATGTCGAGGTCGCGCCGATAAACGTCCGCCACCCACGGCAGCACGTCCATGTCATGGATCAAGTCGCGCTCGGCGTTGTGCCTGATCTTGCCGTCCTTGTCCTTGTAGGAAAGTCCGTTGATGCCCGAAAAATCGCGGCCTTCGGAAACTTCCTTGCAGGTGTAATCAAATTCCTTGCGGCCAACCCAATCAATCGCGGGCGAAGCCTTCAGCGTTTCCGTGGGCAGCACGGCGGCGTGCGCGCCGACAAAGCCGATTTTTGTGTCGGGCTTCTGCGCCTTGATCGCCTCGGCCACCTTGCAATCGTTGCGCAACGACGGCGTGCTGGTGTGGATGATGACGTGATCGTATTCCTTGGCGATGCGCAGGCATTCGTCCTTCTTGATGCCGTGCGGCGGGCAGTCGAGCAATTTGCTGCCGGGCACGAGCGCGGCGGGTTGCGCGAGCCAGGTCGGATACCAATAGCTGGTGACTTCGCGTTTCGTCTGGTAACGCGCACCGGCACCACCGTCATAACCGTCAAAACTGGGAGGTGAAAGGAATAATGTTTTGCTCATGTGGGTTCTAAAAATTCTTTTTCGTGAAAATTATTCCGCCTTTTTTATGTCTTTAATTTTCGCCAGCAACTCATCGCGTTCGCTTGTGTCCGCCGTGCCGCAATGGCTGGCGACGTGCGGCTCGTGATGGATTTCGTTAGAAAATGCGCCGCGCGCACCGGCGGCGGGGGAATTGATCGCGGCTTTTGCTTCAGCCAAATGGCCTTTGCCAATCGTGACGCCGTTGTAAGCGCGCTTCGCCAATTCGGGCGACGACGGATACGGTTTCGGTTTCGCGCCGAAGTTGTATTTGAAATTCTTCCAATTGTCGCCGGACTGATAATTTGTGCCGAGCGCGCCGCTGGGATCGTAGCCGCAGTGCACCATGCAATGTTCACAGCGCGGGTCGCGCGCGACGCCGTTGACGACGCCATATTTTTCCCATTGCACTTTCGTGAGCATTTCCTGATAGCCGGCATAATGGCCGTCGGTCATCAAGTAGCACGGCGCTTTCCAGCCCTTGACGTTGAACGTCGGAATCGCCCAGGCGGTGCAGGTGAGTTCGCGTTTGCCGGCGAGAAATTCCTGATAAACCGGCGTGCCGAAAATCGTGAATGCCTTTCCCCATTGCTTCGATCTTCGCGAATTTCTGGCGCGTCATGTCGCGCGTCAGGAAAAATTGCTTCGGATCTCGGCCGAGACGCGTGACCATGTCTTTCTTGGCGGCGTCGTAATCGTAGCCGGGTGAAATCGTGTGGCCGTCCACTTCGAGCGAACTAAAGTACTTGAACATGTCCTCGATTTCCTGCCACTTCGGTTTCGCGATAAACCGTCGTGTTCGTCGCAACTTGGTAGCCGATGATTTTCGCCATCTTGATCGCTTCGACGCATTCTTTGAAAACACCTTCGCGTTCGACGATCAGGTCGTGCGTGAATTCCAGACCGTCCACATGGACGTTCCAATACATCCATTTTGTCGGACGGATGACGATTTTTTTCTTCGCGGCGTCATCGGATTTGCGGATGACTTCGGCTTCCTTTTCGGAAATCAATTTTCCATCGAGCAACTTTTTCAGCTTCGATTCGAGTTCCGGCGAATAAATTGCGGCAAGATAATCGCGCATTTTTTTCCGCATGAACATTCCGTTCGTGCAAATATAAAGCACGCGGCCTTGTTCGAGCAGTCCGTTGATCAATTCCTCAATCTTCGGATAAATCAGCGGTTCACCGCCGCAGATCGAAACCATCGGCGCGTCACATTCGACTGCGGCTTGCAGACATTGTTCCAGCGGCACCATGTCCTTGAGCGACGTGGAATATTCGCGGATGCGCCCGCAACCGGTGCAGGTTAGGTTGCAGGTATGAAGCGGTTCAAGTTGGAGCACCATCGCAAACTTCGGCGTCTTGCGGAGCTTGTGCTTGATGATGTGACTGGCAATTTTTTTTGTCAGCGCAAATGGGAATCGCATAATTTATTTTACGGAAGCAAACTCTTTGGCCGGCTCCGGCAGCGAAACCGGACTGCCGGTTTTCGACGGCTCCGCCTTCATGATGCCCGGCAGAAAGAACGTCGCGGGCGAAACACTGCCGCTCTGATGGATGCCGCTGCAACCGTCGGCGCACAGCGCAATGACCGTCAGCATTGCCAGCCGCAATAAATTTGAGTTCAATCTCACTCGTTTCCAGTATAAAACAGCCCGACGTGATGGCAACTTTTAATTCCGAACCCGGCCTTGCAACAAAATGGATGGTTGCCGCCGGAATTTTCATCCTCGCCGCCGGAATCATGCTGGCCGACGAGGAACAAATAAAGATTTCACGCGCGTTCGCCGAAAAAGAATTCTATCGCGCGCAAGCCGAATTCCAATCGGACAAAAATAATCCGACCAACGCGTGGCAGTTCGCCCGCGCGGCGTTTGACTTCGCCGAGTTTGCGACCAACGACACCCAACGCGCCGATCTTGCCAACCAAGGCATCGCCGCGTGCCGCCCGCTCGTCGCGCGCGAGCCGAAGCTCGCCGCCGGACACTATTATCTGGCAATGAACCTCGGCCAGCTCGCGCGCACGGAATATCTCGGCGCGTTGACGCTCGTCAAGGAGATGGAGCCGGAATTCCAGACGGCCGGGGAATTGGATCCGCTGCTCGACCATGCCGGGCCAAAACGGAACCTCGGCCTGCTTTACCGCGACGCGCCGGGCTGGCCGGTCAGCATCGGCAACCCATCGAAGGCGCAATACCTTTTGAAACAGTCCGTCAAGCTCGCGCCGGATTTTCCAGAAAATTACCTGCACCTGATCGAATCCTATTTGAAGTGGAACGAACCCGACGACGCAAAAAAAGAATTGCGCGCGCTCGACGCCATCTGGCCGGCGGCGCGGAAAAATCTCACCGGCGACAAATGGGCGCAAAGCTGGGACAATTGGTTCATGCGACGCGACGCCGCGCGGAAACAACTCCTTGCGCTGCCGGCATCGTAAAAATCGCCGCCGAAACAAACTGAAATTTTCTGTGGCTGTTATCCGGCGGGTGAATTACTCTTTCGCCTGACAATCGGAGTTGGAAAAAGTTTTCAGCCTCATGGCCAATAAAATCATAGCGGCACTGACCGACACGACCGTGTTCCTGCAGGAATGGTTCGCCAACCCGCAGCGGACCGGCTCGCTCGCGCCCAGTTCGCCGCAGCTTGGCGCGGCCATGGCGCAATGGCTGCCGCACGATCCGGAAAGTTTCGTGCTCGAACTCGGCCCCGGCACCGGCGCGGTCACCGAGGCGCTCATCAAACGCGGACTGCGCGAAGACCGGCTCGTCGCCATCGAGCGGAATCCGAAAATGGCGCGGCTGCTGCGCGAAAAATTTCCGCGCGCCCAGATCATCATCGGCGACGCCTGGAACCTGGATCACCTGCTGGCAAGCCGGCGTGAACCGATTGAAAGCGTCGGCGCGGTCATTTCCAGCCTGCCGCTCCTGAATTTTCCCCACGAGGAAGCTGAAATCCTCACGCAAAAAATCCGCGCCGTGCTGGAACCGCATGGCAACTGGGTGCAATACAGCTATCACCTCGGCAAGAAACAGGTCCGCGGCGCGTCCAGCTTCCAACTGCGCGCCTCGAAAATCGTCTGGCTGAATTTCCCGCCCGCTCGCGTCAGCGTTTTTCAGAAATAACCGGCGCGGAGGAATTGAGCCGGTTTTCCATCGGTGGCCGTCCGCAAGGACCAATTTAGAATTATTCTAAATCTTGACGCCTTTCGGTTTCGCCCTTAATTTGTTTTCGCAATGAGCGTGGTCGAGAGAAAATCAAACGAGAATTTCAGCGCGCGGCTGAACACGAGCGGCTTTCGCTTCACGCCGCAGCGCCAGCATGTTTACGACGTGATCATGCACAAGCGCGATCATCCGACAGCGGAGGAAGTTTTCATGCGGGTGAAAAAGACGATGCCAGAAATTTCCCATGCCACGGTCTATAACACTCTGGACGCGCTCGTGAAATGCGGCCTTGTGCGTCAGGTTCAACTCGAACGCGGTGCAACGCGGTTTTGCCCGAACATGGAAGAGCATTGCCATTATTTTTGCGATTCGTGCGGCGAAGTTTTTGACGTCGCGTTGCCGACGGATTCCACGGTCATGCCGCGACCGAAAGGTTTCAAAGTGGATCATTATGACATCGCCGTTCACGGACTTTGCGCCGAGTGCGCGAAGAAAAAATGACGATTCACGATTCAACGATTTAACAATTCACGATTTTAGAAAATGCCCACCGCCACCGAGACAATCGAAGATTTGGTCAAGACGGAATACAAATACGGCTTCGTCACCGACGTCGAAACCGAATCCACGCCGCCGGGTTTGAGCGAGGACACCATCCGCCTGATTTCGCGCAAGAAAAACGAGCCGGAATGGCTGCTCGAATGGCGGCTCAAGGCGTTTCGTCACTGGCTCACGATGCCCGAACCGACGTGGCAGTTCGTGAAATATCCGAAAATAAATTTTCAGGACATCACTTATTTTTCGCAGCCCAAGCCGCCAGCCAACGCGCCGAAAAGTTTGGACGAGGTTGATCCGAAACTTTTGGAGACTTACGAAAAGCTCGGCATTCCGTTGCGCGAACACGCCAAGCTCGCGGGCGTGGCCGTGGACGCGATTTTTGATTCCGTTTCGGTCGGCACGACGTTCCGCAAACAGCTTGCGGAAAAAGGCGTCATTTTCTGTTCGTTCACCGAGGCGGTGCATGACCATCCCGATCTCGTCAAAAAATATCTCGGCTCGGTCGTGCCGCACACGGACAATTATTACGCCGCACTGAATTCCGCCGTTTTCACCGACGGCTCATTTTGTTACATCCCGAAAGGCGTGCGCTGTCCGATGGAACTTTCGACTTATTTCCGCATCAACGCCGCGAAGTCCGGCCAGTTCGAGCGCACGCTCATCATCGCCGACGAAGGCGCGCACGTCAGCTACCTCGAAGGCTGCACCGCGCCGATGCGCGATGAAAATCAGTTGCACGCCGCCGTCGTCGAACTCGTCGCGCTCGACAACGGTGAAATAAAATATTCGACCGTGCAGAATTGGTATCCCGGCGACGAAAACGGCAAGGGCGGCATTTACAATTTCGTGACGAAGCGCGGATTGTGCAAAGGCAAAAATTCAAAAATCTGCTGGACGCAAGTCGAGACCGGCTCGGCAATCACCTGGAAATATCCGAGCTGCATTCTGCTCGGCGACAATTCCGTGGGCGAGTTTTATTCCGTCGCCGTGACGAACAATTATCAGCAGGCCGACACCGGCACGAAGATGATTCACATCGGCAAGAACACGAGCAGCACGATCATTTCCAAGGGCATTTCCGCCGGGCACGGCCAGAACAGTTATCGCGGCCTCGTGAAAATCCAGAAGAGCGCGACGAACGCGCGCAATTTTTCGCAGTGCGACTCGATGCTCATCGGCGCGAAATGCGGCGCGCACACGTTTCCGTATATCGAGGTGAAAAACACGTCGTCGAGCGTCGAGCACGAGGCTTCGACTTCCAAGATCGGCGAGGATCAGATCTTTTATTGCAACGCACGCGGCATCGCGACGCAGGACGCGGTCAACATGATCGTGAACGGCTTCTGCAAGGAAGTGTTCAAGGAACTGCCGATGGAATTCGCCGTCGAAGCGCAGAAACTTCTGGGCGTGAGTTTGGAAGGCAGCGTCGGCTAAAACAATTTTTAACCACGGATGGACACAGATGGACACGGATGAAAAACCGGACTTGAGACGCGGCGGCGAATCGAAACTGATTCTTAAAGCTGAAACGGAAAAGATTATCGGCTTTGCTTTTGAAGTTTTGAATGAGATTGGCCACGGATTGAACGAGAAAATTTATGAGAACGCGCTGACGGTTCTATTCAAATTGAATAGCATCGCGTTTGACCAGCAGCGAAGATTTCCCGTTTTGTTTCGCGGTGTCGAAGTCGGCGAGTTTATTCCAGACTTGATTGCTTTTGGCTCGGTGATTGTGGACACGAAAGTGATTGATCGAATCACCGACCACGAGCGCGGGCAAATGTTGAATTATCTGAAGATCACAAAACTACGAGTCGGATTGATTTTGAATTTCAAAAACGCCCGGCTGGAATTTGAGCGCGTTGTATTGTGATTTTTATCCGTGTTAATCCGTGTCCATCCGTGGTTAAAAATAAATTTTAGAATTTTAGAAAAATGAGCAAAACAATTCTCGAAATCAAAAACCTCTCGGCGGGCGTCGAGGGCAAACAAATCCTCAAGGGCGTCAGCCTCACCATCAACGCCGGCGAAGTCCACGCCGTCATGGGCCCGAACGGCTCCGGCAAAAGCACGCTGGCCGCCGTGCTGGCCGGCCGCGACGGTTACGACGTGACCGGCGGCGAAGTGCTTTATTGCGGCAAGGATCTGCTCGACCTCGATCCCGAGGAACGCGCGCGCGAAGGTCTGTTCCTCGCGTTCCAATATCCGGTCGAGATTCCCGGCGTGAACAGCACCTATTTTCTCAAGGCCGCGTTCAACGAAATCCGCAAGCATCGCGGCGAACCGGAACTCGACGCGATTGATTTTCTCGCGCTCGTGAAGGACAAGATGAAGCTGCTGGAGTTGAAAGAAGATTTGCTCAAGCGCTCGGTCAACGAAGGGTTTTTCCGGCGGCGAAAAAAAACGCGCAGAAATTTTCCAGATGGCCGTGCTCGAACCCAAGCTCGCCATCCTCGACGAAACCGATTCCGGCCTGGACATTGACGCGCTCAAAGTCGTCTCGCAACGGCGTCAACGCCTTGAAACGCGCCGACAACGCGCAGCTCGTCATCACGCATTATCAACGGCTGCTGAATTTCATCGTGCCGGATTTCGTCCACGTCCTGGTGGACGGCCACATCGTGAAAACCGGCGGCAAGGAACTCGCGCTCGAACTCGAGGCGAAAGGTTACGATTGGATTCTCAATGGCAAAACGGCTACAGTTTGAAAATGAATTTGAGCGAAGAACAACGTCAGCGCGTCAGCGCGTGGATTCTGGAAGGCGCGAAACTTTCGGAAATCCAAAACCGCCTGCTGTCAGAATTCAAATTGAAATTCACCTACATGGAAGTGCGTTTTCTCGTGGACGATTTGAAGCTGACGCCGAAAGATCCCGAACCGCCAAAAGTCGTCGCGCCGCCGACCACCGCGCCTGCTGCAAATCCATCCAAACTCACCGCTGAAAAAAATCCCGCGCCGGAGGGAACGCTGCCGGCTTCCGGCGTTTCCGTGAGCGTGGATCAAATCGCCAAACCCGGCGCGATTGTCAGCGGCAAAGTCACGTTCAGCGACGGACAAACTGCCGACTGGATTCTCGACCAAACCGGACGACTTGGCGTCGTCCCGAAACAAGTCGGCTACAAACCATCTGCCGCCGACGTGCAGGATTTCCAAATCGCGTTGCAGGACGAAATCGCCAAACTGGGTTATTAACAATGTGTTAATTTTGAGTCTGCAACTTTGAAGAAATCGGCGCACAGCGTCCGACCTACAAACCAAACTTGCATCGCGACTTCGCGCGCTTGGCACATTGAACCGCGATGCGCGAAAAATTCCGGGTCTGGGCTGAAACGCTCGAAACCTTTTTCCTTGAAGTGGTCATCTTCGAGGAACGCCATGACTTTCGCGCGAAACTGACACGCACCGTTTTGTTCGGCGGCTCGAAGGTTTTTCAGGTGGCCGTCAAAGTCCGCCGCTGGCTTTACAACATCCGCATTCTCCGCGACAAAACGCTCGGCGTCCAGGTCATCGCCATTGGAAATCTGACCGTCGGCGGAACCGGCAAAACTCCGGTCGTCGAAAAATTTGCGCGCGAACTCCGCGACGCCGGGCGCAACGTCGCCATCCTTTCGCGCGGCTACCGTTCCAAGCCGCCGCCGTTCCACATCTGGCTGCTGAATAAAATCCTTTTGCGCGGCGACCAGACGCCGCCGCGCGTCGTGTCCGACGGCAAATCGCTTCTGCTTGATTCCGACACCGCCGGCGACGAACCCTATATGCTCGCGTCCAATCTCAAGGACGTCGTCGTGCTGGTGGACAAGGACCGCGTGAAAAGCGGGCGTTACGCGATCGAAAAATTTGGCTGCGACACGCTGCTGCTCGACGATGGATTTCAGTATTGGGACTTGCGCGGACGCCGTCACGACGTGGTTTTGATTGACTGCCAGCAGCCGTTCGGCAACGAGCATCTGCTGCCGCGCGGCACGTTGCGCGAACCGCCGTCGCACCTTTCGCGCGCCCACACGATTTTCATCACCAAGAGCGACGGCGACACGGCGGAACTGCGCGGACGGATCGCCAGATTAAATCCCGGCGCGCCGATCATCGAGTGCATCCACCGCCCGCTTTACTTTGAGGACGTTTTTACCGGCGAACGCAAGGGCCTTGACTTGCTCGCGGGGAAAAAAGTCGCGTCGTTGAGCGGCATCGCGCAGCCGGAAAGTTTCGAGCAAAGCCTGGTGAAGCTCGGCAGCGAACTGGTCTATTCCAAACGTTTCGCCGACCATCACCGGTTCACGCAGCAGGAAATCTTGAACGCCATCAACCGCGCCAAAAAGCGGCAGGCGGAAATCATCGTGACCACGCAGAAGGACGCCGTGCGTTTTCCGAAAATTGACCGGCGCGATTTGCCGTTTTATTTCATGCGCGTGGAAATCCAGATCGTCAGCGGCGCGAACGACTTTCAGGATTGCGTCCGTAAAATTTGTTTCCGCTGAAATGGACACGCTGATTTATTTATTCGCGCGCGGCGTGGTCGCGTTTTTGCAGGCGCTGCCGCTGGTCTGGGTCGCGCGGCTCGGTCGCGCGGGCGGCGCGCTGGCGTTCTGGCTCGACGGCCGGCACCGGCGCGTGGCATTGGAAAACCTCACCATGTGTTTTGGAACGGAAAAATCGGCGGAAGAAATCCGCGCCATTGCGAAGGAAAATTTCCGGCGCATCGGCGAAAATTATGCGGGCGCCGTCAAAACCGCCGCGATGACTGCCTGGGAAATGCTGCCGCATTTTGACCTCACGCTCGCCAGAAGCATTCTGCCGCACGAGGCCAACGCCGGCCCGCAAAGCCGGATCGTGGCCCTCGGCCATTTTGGAAATTTCGAACTTTACGCCCGGTTCGGCCAGTTCGTCCCCATCTTCAAATGCGCCGCGACTTATCGCGCGCTGAAACAACCCGCGCTCAACCGCATCATGGTGGAACTGCGCGCAAGCGAAGGCTGCCGTTTTTTTGAGCGGCGCAAGGACGGCGCGGCGCTCAAGGCGGCGATGAACGACACCGGCCTGCTGCTCGGCCTGCTCGCCGACCAAAGCTCGAAAGGCGTCCGCATTCCGTTCCTCGGCCACGACTGCAACACCTCCACCGCGCCGGCGGTTTTCGCGCTGCGTTACAATTGTCCGCTGCACACCGCCATTTGTTACCGCATCGGCCTGGCCAACTGGCAGATTGACGTTGGCGATGAAATCCCCACGCGCGAAAATGGCCGCGCCCGGCCCATCGCGGACATCATGGGCGATGTGAATCGCGCCTTTGAAGTTGCCGTGCGCCGCGACCCCGCGAACTGGTTCTGGGTCCACCGCCGCTGGAAAAATTAAAATGAGCATCGCCGCCACAATCGAACCCCGCCGGATTTTGATTCGCGGCGTCAACTGGCTTGGCGACGCCGTGATGACCACGCCCGCGCTGCGGCGGTTGCGCAAAAAATTTCCTGAAGCACACATCGCGCTGCTCACGCCGGAAAAATTGCATGAGCTTTGGACAAATCATCCGGCAGTGAACGAGACGATTTCCTTCGCGCCCGGCGAAAACATATTCTCCATCGGAAAAAAATTGCGCGCGGGAAAATTTGACCTCGCGCTCGTGCTGCCGAATTCGCCGCGCTCGGCCGTTGAAGTTTTTCTAGCAGGAATTCCTCAACGGATCGGTTATGCGCGACCGTGGCGGAATTATTTCCTGACGCGAGCCGTCACGCCGCGTGCCGATGTGGTGAAAATGCGGAAGCGTTCCGAACCTGAAATCCGGCGGCTCATTTTGCAGAACCCAGAATCTCGAATCCAGAATCCAGAAATCCCAAAATCCGCGCATCAAGTTTTTGAATATCTCAATCTGACCGCCGCGCTCGGCGCAAATCCAGAGTTGTTGTCGCCGCAATTATCCGTCACGACGGAAGAAATTGAAGAGGCCAAGAAAAAATTTGGTTTGGACAAAATTTCAAATCCGATTTTCGGTTTGAATCCCGGCGCGGAATACGGTCCGGCCAAACGCTGGCCGGCTGAAAAATTCATCGCCGCCGCAAAAGAAATCCGGCAAAAGACAAATTGCGCTTGGATTCTTTTCGGCGGCAAAAGCGACATCGCATTGACCGGACAAATCGACCGCCGCGATTCACGAGTTCACGATTCACGATTCACGATTTGGCAGGAAAAACTTCTTTGCGCGAACTGATGTCGCTCCTGAAAATCTGCCGCGTGCTTTTGACCAATGACACCGGCCCGATGCACGTCGCCGCCGCATTGGGCACACCCGTCGTCGTGCCGTTCGGCAGCACGTCGCCGGAACTGACCGCGCCAATTTCTTCAAGCGAAATGCGCCACCAAATCTTAAAATCCGACGCGCCGTGCTCGCCATGTTTTTTGCGTGAATGTCCGATTGATTTCCGCTGCATGAACGGCATCAGCGTCGAACGCGTGGTCGAAGCGATTCTAAAAGCAGTTTAACCACCAAGGCACAAAGTCTTTGTGTCTTTGTGTCTTCGTGGTAATTTTTGCCCTGTGGAAACGGTCACCAAACTCACGAACGATCTCGTCGCGTCGTATGCGCGCGTCGGCGGCATCAATCATCTGGACGGGAAAAATCTTCCGTCCAAGCGCATCATCACGGACATCACCTGCGATTTGCTGCGGCTGCTGTTCCCCGGATTTTTTGACGAGAAATTGATCCACTCGTCGGAGATCAAAACGGAGACGGCGGCGCTCCTGGATTCCGTTCTCGGAAAACTGGAGGACGAAATCCGCAAGAGCCTTGAATATAATCCGCCGAAAGATTTGCCGAAAAAAGAAATCACCAAGACAGCGCACAATTTGACGCTGGATTTTCTCGGCAAACTGCCGGACATCCGCGAGATTTTGAAAACCGACGTGACCGCCGCGTTCGACGGCGATCCGGCGGCGCCGAGCAAGGAAGAGGTTCTGGTTTCGTATCCGTTTATCGAGGCGATTGCGGTTCAACGCCTGGCGCATGAACTTTATTTGAAAGACATCGCGCTGATTCCGCGCATCATGACGGAATGGGCGCACTGGCGTTCGGGCATGGAAATCCATCCGGGCGCGAAGATCGGCACGCATTTTTTTGTGGACCATTGCACTGGCACGGTCGTCGGCGAGACGGCGGTCATCGGCAATCATGTGAAGATGTATCACGGCGTGACGCTCGGCGCGAAATCCACGGCGGGCGGACAGGCGTTGCGCGGCAAAAAGCGGCATCCGACCATTGAGGACAGCGTGACGATTTATCCGGGCGCGACGATTCTCGGCGGCGAGACAATCATCGGCGCGGGCAGCACGATTGGCGGCAACGTGTTCATCATGGACAGCGTCGCGCCGAACTCGCTGGTCATTTACGACGGCCTCGACATGCGCGTGTTGAGCAAGGCGGACAAAAAGACGGCGGTGGATTTTCAGATTTGAACACAAAATCAAAAATGAACAAAAAAATGAAATTGTGGACTGTTTGTTATCGTCTTAACGGTATTGGAAAATCAAAATCTCATGGATGCGACTCTAGAGAGGATGCGGTTAAATTTATCGCATCAATTAAAAAGTCGGGGCATAGTTTTTCGGAACTCAAATGGGACGGGGAAGATGCTTTATCCAAAACGGCACTTGAGTTAGACAGAGAATCCAACAGGTTTTTGAATGCAAAATGTCAATAATATTAAAACCAAAAAACGAATATGACAGAAGAAGAATGGCAAAATTTATTAGACCGTTTGAAAAAGCAGTCAGAGATGGAATTGCATAAAGTTACTAAATCCCGTGATACTTGGTCGCAATATGGGATTCTCGTTTCAATAATTGCAGTGATTTTATTTTTCCTTCTTTGTGGCCAAATGAGTCGTTAGGGAAAAACTTCAAATTAGGACACGACTCAAATTTTCGGCGACTTGATTTTTGATTTATTTGGCTGACGCGCGGAAAAATCCAAACCCAAACCATGTCATTCGTCCCGCTCGTCCGGCTCTGGCTCTGGGTTTCCGCGTTCGCGAGCGCGGCGGGCTGGACGCTCTCGGCCTGCGGCCAGTTGAACCGCACCGGCTACGGAATCGCCTTCGCCGTCTTCGTCATTTTTCTTTGTGCTCGGACGCAAGGAATTGGGTTTGGTTCCCGCCGGAAAATTATTTTGCCTGAAAAAAATTCTGCGCCGGTTCCGCCGTCCGCTGCCGCTATGCTTCGCGGCGCTGGCGGTCTTGATTTTTCTGGGCGGCGCGCTTTATCCGCCGACGAATTACACAGGCATCAGCTACCGCGTGCCGCGCGTGCTGCAATGGCTCGCGCACGGCCAGTGGTGCTGGATCCACACGCCCAATTACCGGATGAACGACCGCGCGTGCGGCATCGAATGGCTGACCGCGCCGCTGCTGCTGTTCACGAAATCCGACCGCGCGCTGTTTCTCATCAACTTCATCCCGTTCCTGCTGCTGCCGGGGCTGGTCTTCAGCGTCTTCACGCGGCTGGGCGTCCGCGCGCGCGTGGCGTGGCAATGGATGTGGCTGCTGCCGACGGGCTACAATTTTCTGCTGCAGGCGGGCAGCATCGCCAACGACACGTTTCCGGCGGTCTTCGCGCTGGCGGCGATTGATTTTGCCGCGCGCGCGTGGAGTTCGCGGCGGGCGGCGGACTTGTGGCATTCGATCCTCGCCGCCGCGTTGCTGACGGGAGCGAAGGCGAGCAATCTGCCGCTGCTTTTGCCGTGGGCGATTTTGATTTTTCCCGTGCTGCCGTTGTTGCGGAAAAAAATCGTCGCGACCGCGCCCGTCATTTTTTTGGCGGCGCTGGTTTCGTTTCTGCCGATGGCCGTCTTGAACAATCATTATTGCGGCGACTGGTCGGGCGCGAAACTCGAACCGGCTTTCATGGTCATGAAAAATCCGTGGGCCGGTCTTTGGGGCAACGCTTTCCAACTATTGCTGGGCAATTCCGTCCCGCCAATCTTTCCGCTGGCCGGCTGGTGGAACCAGCACGCGCCGCTGTTCATGCCGCACTTCATGACGGCGGCGGCGGACAACTATTTCGACTCGGGATTTTTTTCCATCGGCGAGCTGCCGACGGAAGACTGGTCGGGCGTCGGTTTTGGCGTCAGCCTGCTGCTGGCGATTTCAGTCATTGGTTCGATTTTGATTCGGAAAACAAAACCGGAAATACCAGCCAACGGAACCGTCATTCCAACCGGACTTTGCCGGTGCGTGCTGGTCGCCGGGTGGATTTCACTTCTGGCCTTCTGTCTGAAATCGGGAATGACCGCGCCGGCGCGCCTGATCGCGCCTTACTATGCGCTGGTGCTGCCGTTGCTGCTCGTCGGTGCCGGGCAATCGCAAATCATCCGCCGCTGCTGGTGGAAAATGCTGGCTGGCGGAGTTTTGGTTTTGGCATTCACCGTTTTGATCGTGTCGGCGGACCGTCCGCTGTGGCCGGCCAAGACCATTTTATCCAACTTGCATGAAAAACATCCCGGCCAGCGGCTGATCGCCCGCGCGCTGAAAGTTTATACGGTTTATTCCGAACGTTCCGATCCGCTCGCCGGTGTCCGCGCGTTGTTGCCGCCGGAAGTCAAAACCGTCGGCTTCATTGGCACGGACGACGACACGGACATTTCGTTGTGGCGTCCGTTCGGCGGGCGGCGCGTGGAGCATTTTTTCCTGACCGATCCGCCGGAACAAATCCGGCGGCACGCTCAATACGTCGTCGTGGGCGGATTTAACCTGAAAGGAACACAACACAACTCTCGAAGATTGGCTGCAACAATCCGGGGCGGAACTTGTTGGCGGCACCAACGCCACGCTGAAAGTCGGCGAAGGCCCGCAACCGTGGTATGTCGTGCGGTTCAAGCCGTAGGCTCAAGGCACGGTGATTGAATAAATGTGTCCGTCAAGGATGAGGGCGTAAAGTTCGCCGTCCGCGTCCTCGGCAAAGCTGGCGATGTTTTTCTTTTGCTCAAGCAGCGTGCCGTGCGCGGTGACTTTATGCGCATCGCGGTCATAGCGCAGCCCCCAGACTGTGCCGAGGCTGAAGTCGCCGTAAACATAAACACCTTCGAGCGACGGATATTTTTTCCCGCGATAAACGTAGCCGCCGGTCACGCACAGGCCGATGCCGTGGTCGGGAAACATCGCTTCAGGCAGGAGGCTCGGCTTGTGCGGATATTCGATGACGGGTTCAATGTATTGCGCGCCAGCCGGACCGGGTTTGAAATGATGCGCGCCTTCGCGCACGCTCCAGCCGTAATTGCCGCCATTGGTGACGACGTCAACTTCCTCCCACAAATCCTGGCCGACATCGCCCGCCCATAAATCGCCGGTCTCGCGGTCGAAACTATACCGCCACACATTGCGCAAGCCGTAGGCGAAAATTTCCTTGCGCGCGCCGCTTTGGATGTCCGGCTCATTCGCGAATGGATTATCGGAAGGAATTCCGTATTGCAATTGATGTTTGCGCATGCCTCGCCCGACGGTCGCGCGTGTGTTGACGTCAAGGCGGAGGATTTTGGCGAGAAGGGTGGAAGTGTTTTGGCCGCTGCCGAACGGATCGCCGCCGAGCCCGCCGTCGCCGAGGGCGAGATAAAGATAACCGTCGGGGCCGAAACACAGTTCGCCGCCCTTGTGGTTCCAGAACGGCTGCGGCACTTCGAGCAAAATGCGCTCGGAACTCATGTCCGCCTTGTCGGGATCGGCGGCGGACACTTTGAATTCGCTGATGACGCTGCGGAACGGATAATTCTGCGGCTTCAGATTTTGATCCGCCGGATTTGTCTGGTTGTAATAAATGTAGAACAGGCCGTTCGTTTTGAAGCCCGGATGAAACGCCATGCTCAACAGGCCGTCTTCGTTTTGAAAATAAGGATGGCGGTCCTCGATGTTCAAAAATTCCTTCGCGTCGCCGCCGTCCGAATCCTTTTTGAAAACGAGGATTTTCCCGGCCTGGCCCACGGCAAAAAACCGCCCCGAACCGTCCGGCGCCTCGCCCATCCAAACCAGGCGGGCAATTTGCAAGTTGGTAAAAACCCGTTGAAACTCGACTTTCGGCAGCGGCTGCGCCGATAAACTGACGGCAAAAATCAACGAACAAAAAAACGACGCGGAAAAAAGTTTGCGTTTGCTCATGGCCCAAAGCAAAACGCAACCGGCGGAAAATGTAAAGCGCGGCATTCAATAAATTTTCAAATCGCGCTGCGGCGTTTTCATGCTAAAGTGATTGCCGCAACAATTGAAATCACTCGTCAATCTCACCCGCAAACGCTCCGAACGGGTTTTTCTCGTCGGCGTCGAACTCAAGTCGCGCAGCGCGGCGGACGTGCGCGAGTCGCTCGACGAACTGGCCGAACTGGCGCAGACCGCCGGGGCGGAAGTCGCTGGCGACGGCGTGCAAAAAATGGAATCGTTGAACGCCGCCACGTTCATCGGCAAGGGCAAGGCGGAGGAATTTGCAAAATTCGGCAAGGCGAACGACAGTGGACACGGTGATTTTCGACGACGAACTTTCGCCCGCGCAAAGCCGCAACCTTGAAAAAATCTTCGAGTGCAAAATTCTCGACCGCACGGCGCTCATCCTCGACATCTTCGCGCAGCGCGCCCGCACGCGCGAAGGCAAGATGCAGATTGAACTCGCGCAGTTGCAGCATCTGCTCCCGCGACTCACAAAATTCTGGGGCCACTTGTCACGTCAGTCCGGCGGCATCGGGATGCGCGGCGGCGAAGGCGAATCGCAGCTTGAAGCCGACCGCCGGAAAGGTGGGCGAGCGCATTGATAAAATTGAGAGTGACCTCGACAAAGTCCGCCGCCAGCGCGCGACGCAGCGCGCCGGACGCCAGCGCAGCAACTGGCCGCTCGCCTCGATTGTCGGCTACACGAACGCCGGAAAATCCACCTTGCTCAACGCGCTCACCGGCGCGGACGTTCTGGCGAAAGATATTTTATTCGCCACGCTCGACCCGACGACTCGCCGTTTGAAATTACCGACGAACCAAAATGTTTTGCTCACGGACACCGTCGGCTTCATCAAAAAATTGCCGCACGGTTTGGTCGAGGCGTTCAAGGCGACGCTCGAAGAAGTCGTGCAGGCGGATTTGCTGCTGCACGTCGTGGACATCAGCCATCCGCAGGTTGATGAACAGATTGCCGCCGTGAATTCCGTCTTGAAGGAAATCGGCGCGGAGGGAAAACCCGTCCTGATGGTTTTCAACAAGATTGACAAGCTGAACGGCAGCGGCGCGTTGAATCGTTTTCAGGAAAAATTTCCGCACGCGGTCGGAATTTCCGCGACGACCGGCGAAGGCGTTTCCCATTTGCTTGCCGAACTCGGCACGCAACTGCGTCCGGTGCGCGACTTTCTGGAATTGCGCGTGCCGCAGGAACAGGCCGCCGTCATTGCGCGCTTGCATGCCGTCGGGCAGGTTGTGGCAAGCCGTTACAGCGGCAAGACCGCGCGTTTCAGGGTGCGCATCCCGCCGCATCACCACGCGGAATTCGCGGCGTTCGTCATCGGCGTAAATTACAATTCTTGATCAAGATTTTTGACTTCGACCTCAACGCCGCCGAGCTTGGCGGCCAGAAAGTTGTAAACTGCGGCAAAAATGACGAAGAAAACAAAGCCAATAAGTCCCATGAAAATTGGCATGAACAGATAAATAAATCCCATCATTCTTATTTGGGAATTGCCGAAGAGAATCATGGGGATGGCGATAAGGCTGTAAATAAAGCCCATCAAGACATAAAGCGCGGTCATTATCTTGCTGGATTGCAGGATCGAGATGCGAATGAGTTGTTTTTTCATAAGTTAATCCGGTTGATGTTTGTTTCGGGTTGCATTAGCAACGTTTCAAATTTTTCGGCACGAGTCAACTCCCTTGATTTTTATCCAAAAAACAACATCTGCGGCTTGCATCGCGGCGGCAATCGGCGTTAAATCTTTTCCGGGCTTCAACAAATTTTTATGTCATCACACACCGGACGCCAGACCGCGAACACCAGCAAGGTGCTCTGCGTCATCATGGGCGGCGGGCAGGGCACGCGCCTGTTTCCGCTGACGAAGGACCGCGCGAAGCCCGCCGTGCCGCTCGCCGGCAAATACCGGCTCGTGGACATCCCGATCTCCAACTGCATCAACTCCGGCATCCGGCGCATTTATATTTTGACGCAGTTCAATTCCACCTCGCTGCACGGCCACATCTCGCGGACCTATAAGTTCGATCATTTTTCCAGCGGCTTCGTGGAAATCCTCGCGGCGCAGCAGACCTTCACCAACTCGTCGTGGTATGAAGGCACGGCGGACGCGGTGCGGAAAAATCTCGTCCACTTTTTGAACCACGATTTCGACCAGCTCATCATTTTGAGCGGCGACCAGTTGTATCGGATGGATTTTCAGGATGTCGTCACGCAGCACATCGTGACGGGCGCGGAAATCACCATCGCCACGCTGCCGGTCGGCCGGTCGGAGGCAAAATCGCTCGGCATCATGCAGATTGACGACATGAACCGCATCACCCGCTTCGTGGAAAAGCCGAAGGAAGACGCCGTGCTGGACACGCTGAAACTGCCAGCGCCAATGCAGAAAAATCTCGGCATCAAAAAAGAAGGTGAAACGTTCCTCGCCTCGATGGGCATCTACGTTTTCAGCCGCAAAGTCATCTGCGAACTGCTCGACAACCCGCTCTCCGATTTCGGCAAGCACATCATCCCGCACGCCATCCAGTCGCGCCGCGTTTTTGCCTACGTCTTCCAGGGTTATTGGGAGGATATCGGCACCATCCGTTCCTTCTTCGAGGCGAACCTCGACCTCGTCTCCGAACTGCCGCGCTTCAATTTCTTCGACATGAGCGCGCCGATTTTTTCGCGCCCGCGCTATCTGCCCGGCTCCAAGATCAACGGCGCGCAGATTGACCACGCCGTCATTTCCGACGGCTGCATCATCAACCGCGCCACCATCAGCAAAACCATCGTCGGCCTGCGCACCATCGTCGGCTCGGGCACGGAACTCAACCGCGTCATCGTCCTCGGCAGCGACTATTACGAATCCGAGGAATCCGTGCTCAAAAACGAAAGTGAAGGCAAACCGCGCGTCGGCATCGGCGAGCACTGCAAGATCGAGAACGCCATCATTGACAAAAACGCGCGCATCGGCAACAACGTGACCATCTCGCCCGCCGGCAAGCCGGAAAACGCACGACCACGAGCGCTACTTCATCCGCGACGGCATCGTCGTCATCCCGAAGGACGCCGTGATTCCGCACGGCACGGTGATTTGAATCGACATATATGACGACGCGTTTGCTAAAAAAATTGACAGGTAAAACCATTCATAACAAAAGCTAGTCGAACTTTGAAAGAGGATAGGCTGCAAACTGGCTGTCTATTATTTTTATCTGTTAGGCGATTCGACGCACAATGTGACCGCTAAAAAAGTTTGAAAAGGGTAGGTGATAGGCATGAAAAGGGTTGTTTTGGTGCCGCCAGCAGCGAGCTGCAATAGGGTTGCAAGGACTATGCAGCCGAGCTACCAATTCGTTAATCCCACCCGTTTCCAGAGGTTTGTCCCCACGCTTAAATATAGATAATTCGAGTCGCCAGCGAAGATGCCAGCACCGAGGCCGAAGGTTGAGTCGGTTGAATTTGTGACGGTGAGCAGCGGAATTGTAAAAAGCGTCGTCGGGACGAGATTCACCACAGGCGGAGAAGAGCCGGAAATCACCCCTGCCGACTGCACGATTCCTTCGGTCAAGATGACGTTTGTGTCCATGTCAGAATCAAGCCCGAAACTGAAGTCCAAATTGGTCACGGCCACGTTCGTGATGAGCATGGAAGACGAGGTTGATCGGTTGAGTGGGTCGCCCGACAAATAACTGACGGAAGATGCCAGGTTGGTGCCGTCGTAATCCAACGTGCCGTCCAGGTTGAATTTCTGGCCGCCACCGGCCGTTGGCGGTGATCTGAACACGTTCAATCCGCCGACAAAAAGATTGATCACGTTCCCGTTGGTGGTGGATTTATTCCAGCCACCCAAGTGAAACGAGACGCGGCCGCCCGTGGCCGGCCAAAAATTCACCAGCGCGGCGCGGGTGATTTGCACCTGCACTGGATAAAGAGAAAATTGCGGTGGCGGGTTTGTGTAAATCGAATTGGTGACAGCCGCCCAGCCGGAAAACAAATTCGTTGAGACGTAGGAATTGGTGTCGCCAGTATAAACATCTGATGAAACGATGGGAACCGGGACGCCACCGAACGCCACAAACCAGGTGCCCACGATTGAGGTGGTTGGATTGCTGTAATACTGGTGCCCGCCATAATTCAAATACCAAGACGAGCCGCTGAAGCTGAAAAATGCGCCCGATAAGTTGGTCAGCTCCGGGTTTCCAGAAAATAAATTCGTGCTGACAATATACGTTCCTCCCAAGGCGCCAATCCCGCCCGGCGTATTGTTCACCTGGACTGAATAAAGCGCCAGGCCGCCATACCCGGCGTGATAAAGTCCGAAGTTCGCCGGCGAGTTCGATGAAAGCGGCCCAGCCGGAATTGTTGGTCCACTGGCTTGCGGTTGAGGGCGCGAAAGCGCTGACGACCGAGGCGTCGCCGCAGTTGGTGCAATATAAAGTCTGGCTTCGGCCAACCCACGGCATGATCGCGAGCGCGAGGACCAGGAATGTTTTTTTCATGTCAGTAAAAGAGTGGAATTGAATAGCTGGTTATCGCTCCATTGGCCAAGCCGCCGCCGACGGCTTGGGCCTGAATTTCGTAGGACTCGATGACGAGGTCTGACGACGTGCCGGAGCTACCTGGGTTGATCATCAAGTTCATTGGAAAAGGGCCGGCCGGATCGTAATCCAACCTTGAGAATAAAGAATTCGGCCCTGTGAATTTTCCGGTGGCCGGGTTAAAATAAAGGCCGCTCGTCCAAAACCGAATTGACGCGCCCGGCGTGGTGCAAGACAGCGTGATCGGGCCGTAAGGAATCAACCGCGCCTCGCCGGAGATGATCTGGACGCCGTTGCAGTCGAACAAATCCACGTCCGCACACTTGGCGGCCGCGCCGCCGGTCGCGTTGACCGTCACGGCCAGGTCAACCTCCGTCGTCAGGTTCGTCGAGTCGCGCGCGATGAGTTTCACCGTCCACGAACCAGCCGAATCGAACTGCACGGTCGCCTTAAAATTCTTGCTGCCTTGCGGCGCGAATACCGAATCCAACACGACGCGCGGGCTGGTGTCGGTGGACTTGATCAACTGCACGATGATCTCGACCAGGTTGTTGTCCGGGTCGCTCCAGGTGCCGGCGACCGCCAGCTTGTTCGGGAAGCTCGCCGCGTTGATCGTCTGTGAGAACCACGCCGGCGACGTGAGATTCAATGACGGCGCGGAGATGGAATTCAGCGGGAAGCGGAATTGTTCACTCGTGGCGCCGCTCAACGGAAATTGCGTGACAAAAGTGTAGGGACAAAACCGGAACTGCGCATAGGCCGGGGTTTGTCCGGTCAATCTGTTCGCGCGGATCGTGTCAAATGTCGCGTCGGTGAACGCCGCGAGGTTCGCGCGGGGGATCAGCCACACCTCGGCCGTGCCGGTCGCGAACGCCTGCGCAACCGTGTTTTGCCGCCCGCGCAAAACCGACAGGGTATAGACGCCGGCGGACACGAGCGTCTGCGCGCCGACCGACATGATCTCCATGATCTGGTAGCCGGCCGCCTCGTCAATCTCGCCGGCATCACCGCCGCCGCTGACGACCTGCACCAGCACGGCGAGCATCGTGTCGTTCGCCTGCTCCAGGTCGGAATACTGGTTGGTGAAATAGTCCGCGTCCACCTGCGTCGTGTCCACGTCCACCGTGATGGTCGCGTCGCCGGCGGCGACATTCGCGTTCAACGTGGCTTTGGCCGCGAAGCCGGTAAAATTTCCCAGGCTGGTGAAGCTGCCGGCGGGATCGGTGTCGAAGAACAACTGGCAGCCGACGATGGTGTTGCTCGGCCGTTGCGCGAGCGCGACAATCGCACCCCGCTCGCCCGACAGGTTGGTCGGCACTTCGACGACGCGGAAATTCGTGATCGCCGGGACCGGCGTCTGCGTCACCAGCTTGGGCTGGCCGGGCGACATCCACGGCACCGGCGCGATGGTGTTGTCAGCCCACACCTGAAGCGTGATCGGCCCCGTCATCGGAATCTTGCGCGACGTGACGCGGAAAAACTGCCCGCTGCCCGCGCCGCCCGGCTCGATGAAAACGTCGGTGAAAATATAATCGCCGGCGCGCACGCCGCGTCCGAATTCGCGACGCACCGAAAGCTCGCCCGTCATCTGCGCATGGCCGACCACGCGCAGCGTCTCCTGGCCGTGGCTCAAGCCCTGCACCGGGCGCGCGATGTAGGGCCGGTCGAGATTGGTTTCGCGCACGGTCTTCAGCACCGAGAACGCGCGCGGATCGTCGGCGCTCACGCTCGTCTGCTGATAATTCAACTGGCGTGAACTGTAACGCACGGTCGCGCGCGAATAAGTCCCCTGCCAGCTCGTCGTCGTGAACTTCGGCGCGGCCGTCAGATCGTCCGCCGTCAGCGTCGTGTAGCTCGCGGGGATGACGCCATGCTGATAAACACCCATCTCGATCTTCTTCGTGTTCGGATTAAACCGGAAATAACCGTCCGCCATCGCCGTCAGGCGGTCAAACACCGCGCGCAGCGTCTCACCGGAATCAATCAGGATGCTCGCGCCGGTCAGCGGCTGCACCGTGCCGCCGTCGAGATAATTCGCCGCCGCCTGAAAACTGACGCTGTCCACCATCGCCGGCGGTTGCCCGACACAGTTTGGATCCGTGAGAATCTCCGCTGCGGCGGCCGCGAGATTGACCTGGCCGTCGGTGACGGCCGCCGGGCCGCCGACCACGATCGTCTGGTTGTTCGCGCCGCGCCGGACGACGACTTCAAGGTTCGGTCCCGACTGGCAACTCCTGGCCCAGGCAAAAATCAATCAGCACGACGTAACAAATTCCCTTGTAGTCGGGATGCTGGTCGCCGGCGCTGTTGTTGGCGGATTGAAGATAATGATCCACGGTCTGCGTTTGCGTGCCCCAGTAAAGCCGGAGGGTCCCCCAGAAAATTCCCGTGCTGTCCGTGATGCTAAAATCGTTGTAGTCGGCCAGGCCGCGCGCGAAGGTATATTCCGCCCACCCTTCCAGCCCGGAACCGGGCGCGTTCGTGGCCGAGGCGACATGGTTCGAGGTGCACGTCCACGTCTGCGCATCGAACACATACAGCGTCCCGGCCGTGATGTTCGCGCCCAGCACCCAGGGCGTCCCCTTCGGCCACATCTCCTGGCCGTTCATGATGATGGACACCAGGGCGTCCACCGGCCCGACGCACAAGGCCCCGGCCATCGTGCCGAAGTAATTATACGTCTTGCCCGCGTTGCCTGATTTTGAGGAGCCGCCCATGATTATTTTTTACTCGGTTTTTGCTGGGGTGCCGGTGCCGTGCGCAGGTTATAGACCGGGGTAAACCACGCCGCCGCGACCTTGCGCGTGCCGGCGACATACGCCACCGGCAAGGCCTGCTGCGGGCTGCTCGTCATCTGGTCCTGCAACCCGAACGGTTTCTGCTGCGGTGCTGTTTGCGTGCCTTTCATGGTTCCACCGGCCGCCAGATTTTTTCGATCCGCTTCAGATAGGTCGCGTCGCGCAGCTCACTGTAAATCACGCCGGGTCCCCGGATGCAATGGATGAACGCGCCGCTGCTGGTCAGCACGACGCCGAGATGGTGGATGCAACCGCCGAGTTTGAAGCCGATCAGGTCGCCGGGCGCGGCCGATGAATCCAAAACCTCCTCAAAGCGGCCGCATTTTATTTCCGCGGCCATCGCCGCCGTGATCAGGGAATCTTCGTGCGCATTCCCCCAGTCCATCGGCCCGGCAGGGATTTTGAAATCAGCCGGCCAGACGCCGGCGGCGATGTAAAGCGCGCCGACGAGCATCTGGCAGGAGACACCCGCGCCCTTGACGGCCGCGTTCGGCATGAAGGGCGTGCCGCGCCAGGACTCCGCCTCGACCTGAAGCTGATGCCGCCGTTGTTGTGCTGAAAAATATGGATTCATTTTTTACCTCCTCCGAAGGCCTGCTGGTTGATTTTTAACACGGTCGGGTTGCCGACCGGGATGAACGGAAAGCCGCCGAAATTTTCGTAGTTGCCGAACTTGTTGATCGACGTCGCCGCCTGCCCGTCGTAACCTGGAAACAGGTTCACCACGTCGCCGACCGACGGCGCGATCGTGAGCGGAGTGGAAAGGAAAAGTGAAATCTGCCCGGCGGCCGGCGTGGCGCTGTCGCTGATCATCCGCGCCTGCGGCTTGCCGCTGCCGGCGGCCGTGATGATCAGATAACCGGCGGCGAACCAATGCGCCGGCGTCGCCGCCGCGAGCGCGTTGGCCGGCGTCTGCTGTGTGAGCGTGCCGACGACCAGCGTGTTCGTGGTCGCGTCATAGCTGACGACCGCGGCGTTCCACTGCCAGTCCGCCGGCGTGAGGCCGTTGGCGGATTCAAACAGGCACCAGTTGTCCGTCTGCTGGTAAAGCCGGCGCGGAATCTGGCGGTCGAAGATGCTGCTCAACGTCTCGCACGTCGCCTCGATGAACGGCGGGTTCACGTCCGCGCTCGAAACTTCGCCGGAAAAATAACAGCGTTCGGCCGCCTGCAAGTCGGCGAGGGTGTCCACGTCCGATCCCGTCACGTCCGCCTCGTAGATGTCCACGTTCAGCGGAAACTCCAGTTGCATCGGCACGAGCAGCGCGAGCGGGTTGCCGGAGAAATTGCGCGACTTCAATTTGACGCTCTGCCGGTCGAGCGTGGCCGTCTCGTTGATCGGCTCGTTTTCCAGCGGCGATGAAAGATAGGTGTTCACGCCGTCGGTCAGGTCGCGTTCAAAATTCGTGTAATAAAAAACTTCCGCGCCCGACGGCAGGTTGATGGTGAACACATACAGCATCGCCGTCACCGGCAGCGCGCCTTGCGTGACGTTGATGGTCTCGCCGGCGACGGCCGCCGTTTCCCACGGCGTCTCCTTGAACTTCAGCGTGACGGTCGCCAGGTCAGGGCCGAGGAACGCCAGCGAAAGCTTCAGCACGTCGAACCGCGCCAGCACGAGCGACTCGATGCGCGTCAACCCGGCGGCGAACGCCGTGCCGACCGCGCCCGACAAATTCCATGCGCTGCCGGTCGTGCCGGTGACCTTGAGCGGCACGCGATTGTTCAAGTCATCGAGCACGACGAACGTGTTCGAGCCGAGCGCATCCACGTCGTCCACGTGGAGCGCGGTGTCCGCCGTCAAGACATTTTGCGTGAGCGCGGCCTCGCTCAAGGCCGCCGGCAGCCAGAAATTATTCTGCTCGCCGGCGAGCGCGACGAAAAATGAAAGCAAGTTGAGCGGATCGGAATTGCGCAGCGTAAAATCCTGCGAGACTTTCCGGCGGCCGAGCTGCGCGTAATAGGCCGAAGCCATCTGCCGCACCTGGCCGATCTGCTCGCGGCGCACGTCCTGTTCCGAGCCGGCGGTCTTGGCCGGGTTCGTCCAGTTCGCGCGCCAGGGAAACAGCGGCCGCAGCCCGGATGCAGCGGCGATGCCGGCCGGCGGCATGAACGCCGGCGGCGTGAGCGAATGGACATCGTTCTCCTTGAAATGAAAATCCACCACCGCGTAGTCATCGTGAATGGCGTTCGGATCGGGATCGTCGGCCAGGATTCCGACCATCAGCGGATAGGCGGTCTTGGCGAACGGCAGGCTGGCCGCCGGTTCGATGGCGTCAAAACTTCCATCATCGTTGAACAGCGCATAGAACGCGGCGGTGATCACCGGCGCGCTGCCGGCGGCGAAGCCGCCCGGCCAGAACGGGCAGAGCACCGGCTGCACGTTCAAGTCCTGAAGCGAATTGCGGAGGTTGGTGATCGCGACGGAATTGTCGAGGTTGCACGAGAACTTCATCTCGATCCGCAGCGTGTCGCCGGTCGCGCGGCGCGTCTCGCGCCCGGTCAGGCCGCGCTCATAGCTCGCCGGGAGGCTCGCGTCCACCGCGATGCCCGACGCCCAGTTCGGCGCGTCATCGAGGAGGAACGCATCCTCCGCATTGAACATCACGGGGATCATCTAAATTTGTGGATGTGGCGGCCCATGATGTCGACGACGTTTTTTTCGTGCGCATCCGACCGGCTCAATTCCTCGGCCATCTTGTCCCGGTCAAAATAAATCGCGTTATGAACGTCGGGTTTGTTTCTGCCGGCTGAACCATTGGACGACGCACCACCAGCGGACAACATCGCCGCCGTCGCGTCGGCGGGGATGATGGTGCCGGCCGTGTCCGGAACGAACAGTTCCGGCCCGCGCTCGCCGACGAGCGACAGCGCGCCAAGCGGCGGTCGTCCGCCTTCGGCAAATGCGCCGCCGAACACGGATTGCGCGGCCGTGATGCCTTCGGCGAGACTGATGAAACCGGGGGCAGCGAATGCCGCGCCGCCGTAACTCGCGATAGTGGCGAGCGTGGCCGGCGCGGCCCAGATGGCCGACTGCGCCGCCGCCATCGGCGCGGTGGCCGCGACCGCCGAGGCGAGGATCGCGCGGCCGAACAGCGCCATCATCAGTTGCGTCGCGATCCAGCGCAGCCCCATCTGGATGATGCCCTCGATGATGTTCGTCATGATCGAGGTGTAAATGTTGCGCAATGCCTGCGACCAGGTCTCGGTCTGCATGATCAAGCCGGTGAACGCGCCGCCGACGGTGTGGATTGCGTTATCGAACGCCGAGCCGAACACTTCCGCCGTCTGCTGCGCGAACGATCCAAACTGGTTTTGTAATTTGACTATTTCCTTCGACCACTGGCCGAGAAAACTTCCCTCTCCCTGCGCGCCTGCCATTTCGTTTTGCAACTGCGCCTGCTGCACCATCAGCTCCGTCATCTGCTTTTGCGCTTCGAGCTGCCCGTTGGCGTCGGTGTTCGGGTTGCCGGCAATCGCCTGAAGCTGCGCGATGCGCTGCGCGTTCAGATCAATCAGCTTTTGGTAGATCGGCACCGACTCCTGCGATTTTTGAAGATCCGTCAGGAACGGATTTGATTTCACCGAGTCGAGACTGGCCTGCACCTGCGCCCGCGCGATCTCCTGCTTCAGTTGAAGCTGTTTTGTCAGTTCGTCATTCTCCTGCCTGGCGGCGGCCAGCGCCTGCGTCTGCGCGTTGCGGATCGCATCATTGTATTGCTCCTCGGAGATTTTTCCCTCGGCAAAGAATTTGGCGGCCAGCGCGACGCGCTGCACATACTCGGAAAAATAAAGCTGGCCGCGCTTCTGTCCCGCGTCGGCGGTCGTGGCGGTGATCTCGTCGTCAATCTGCCTGTTCGCCTCGGCAAATTGCTTCGCGTATTGCTCCCGGATTTTATTTTCCGCGGCGGCGGATTTTTGCGCGGCTTCCGTGGCGGCCTTCTGCCGGATCTCGGCAATGCTGTTGCTCTCGGCCGTCTGGCTGTTGGCCTTGAACGCCTGGAATTGTTTTTCCTCGGCGTCCGACCATTGGCCGGTCGCGACCGCGATGTCTTTTTTCGCCTGAAGCTCGCGCAGCTCCAGCGCGTAACGGTCCTTGATGCGGTCAATCTCTTTTTGCGATCCCACCTCGGCGTCGCGCTGCATCTTCAGCTCTTCATCGTGGATCTGCGCGAGCGCCTGGTCACCCGGCTTGGAATTGTCGTCCGGCGACACGACCTGGTCCTTCTCCATCAACTGCCGGACATAATCCTGAATGTCCTGCGCGTTGGCTTTCTGCCGCGTCTGACCCTGCGTCCACGCCACAAAAGGGATTGTCTGTTCCTGATTGATGCTCAACTGCACGAGTTTGTCGCTGCCGGTGCCGTAGGGATTCACGCCGTAGCGCGGCGCGTGGCCGCCGAACGCGTCGGGAACGGTTTGCTCGTTGTAAAGCGGCGTCTTGCCGCTCAAGAGGTCGAGATATTTTTGCGCCTGTGCCGGCGAGATGGAACCCGCCCGCTGCGCCGTGTTGATTTTTTCCAGCAGCGCCGGGACTTTTTCCAGCGCGGCGGCCATCTCCCGCGCGCGGCGGGCCGGGTCAACCATCGCCTCGCCATAATTATCCCACCAATAAACCCCCGCACCCAACGCGACCGTGACGGCACCGACGCCCGCCGCGACGCCGCCCAGGATCGGCATGAGCGAGGTCATCTGGAAGCCGCCCGCCACGAGTCCGCGCGTCAGTTCGTCCACCGCATAAAAAGCGGCGCGCGGGCCGCCGTCCATCGAGCCAAATCTGATCGCGTCAATCGCGGACCGGAAATAATAAACCTTGCCGGCGAGACCTTCGATGCTCTTCCCCGCATCGTCGGCGGCTTTTTTGGCCGCCGACCCCGCCACGCTCAAGTCGCTGCCGTATTGCTTCAGAAATTGCTGCAACGCGGCGGCGGCCTGCGCCGTCTCCGCCGTCACCACGATTTTAACCGGCTCACTCATTTTCGATTTTGGTCTGCTCGATCAGTTTTTCCTGCGCGCGACGCCAGGAGTTTTTGTCCGACTGCCCGGCGGTGATCAACTGGCCGAGCTGGAGGATCTCCCGCGCGCTTTTGCGCCGGTGCGCGGCGGCCATCAGCTCCAGTTGCTCCCAGCTATGCTCCAGCGCCGCCGCGAGCGTCAGCCCCGCCTCGGCGGCGAGGCCCGCGACTGCGTCAGCCAGGTGGATTCGGCCAGCGCGATTTTTTCCTTTTGCATTTCCGGCGGCAGCTCCTTGAAGGCGGCCACGTTTTGCTCGCGCATCCGGGCCGCACGTGGAAAAAAACCCTTCTCGTTCACCTCCCACACCGCCGCGCGCAGCAGCTCGTAGTATTCCGGCACGACCTCGTTCAGCTCCGCCTCCGTCAGCCCGGTCGTGAAGGCCACGAGTTTTGCCTCGTCCGCGAGCAGCGGGAAGGCCGTGTTAAATTCCCCGACCTTGATTTGCCGGACCTTGATCTCGCGTTTGGTTTCGTCGTTGAACACGACCGTCAGGTCGCGGCCGCCGTGCATGGTGTCGGTTTTCATTTTGATTTTTCAGTTTGATTTGAACCGCCAGAAAGTCTGCGCGCCGGCGGGCGCGGTGACCTGGAACCATTGGTTGGTGCCGAGCGTCGTGTTGGTGGCCATCGTTGACCAGACGGCCCGCGCCAGATTGGTGCAGCTCTGCAAATACACGACTGCGCCCGGCGAAAAACTGTTGGTGAGCCGCAAAAAAATACCGGACGCCGCCGGCTGCGCCTGCGCCCGTCCCATTGCCACGCTCGCCACCAAGGTAGGGATGGCGCGCTGCGCCGTCTGGCTGTTTTCCGCGTTGGCCTGCGACGTGGCGTTCATCGTCGCGATCTGCAATTGCCGGATGGCGTTGGCCGTCCGGCTCGTCGCGCAACCTCCCATCGCCAGCAACACCAGCGTGCCGACGACCAGCAATGCCAGCAACCAATCATCCCAGCGGATGCGCTTCGTCAACGGCTGCTGGTCAAAATGGATTGGCTTGAGAGTCATTGTTTCTTGAGTTTCTTTTCCTCAACTGCCATCACCTTCTCTTGGAAATCAATCCACTCCTTGAGCGCCTTGATATGCTTCCGCTCAATCTGCAACGGCTCCCAACTGGCCGTGATGCCTTCGTCGGTTACTGTTAGCGTTAATGGTTTTTCCATATTATTTCCTCGTCAAACCGGGTTGGCGGGCGGGTGTCATTGGATTCTTAATCCTTTTTTCCAGATTTCCGTGTTGGTCAGGCCGGTGATTACGTCTATCTCATTGTTGGTGACGCTGACTCCAGACGATGTTCCGGCATAAAAGGACGATGCGCTTACGCTCGGACTGTTGGTCAGGCTGATGGAGCTTTGAGGACTGCGCGCGCCCGCCAAGAAGTTATTCGTCAGTTCACTTGCGCTCAAGGGTCGGTTCCAAATCGTAAAATCAGAATAAATGCCGGCTTGGGCCGGATTCTGACCTTTGCCCAGTTGCAGGTTGAGACCGCTTGGCCATGGCAGCGGGGGCACTGCCGACGGCCAATTGGCGGCAAAAGCTCCGTCTTGAATATATCTCAAAAGCCCCATCCGGCTGTCGTATTCAAATCCGATTTGATGCCAGTTCCCATCCAATGGTAAATAAATGCCGTAAAAATCGTAGTAGTTTGCGCCACTGTAATCGGTTAATAGGATGCTATTGAGGTCAGTTGAGTGGGTCTGCGTGACCTCCCAACCGGTGCTTGTTCCGCTGGCACGGGCAATGACCGAGGAAGCCGAGTTGTTCGTGGTCTTGAGCCAGAAAAGCATTGTGAAGTCCACCAAGTTGTTAAGATTGGTCGTGGTGTTCCATTGCGTCCCGGCGGCGAGATAGGCGCTGGTGCCGCGATAAGTGTTTGTCCAGTAGGTGACGGTGGTGGTTGACTGCGCGATGGCATAATCGCTTGGGTCAGGTGCGCTAAATAGGTTCGCGGCACTGCCGTAGTCATAAGCCGAAACGCCAGTCCCTTCACTGAACGGCACATAAAAAATTGGCGGCGCGAAGGCTCGCTCCAGCAACGGAGGACTGGCGTGCGGAGGAAATTTGAAATTCAAACCGAGCAGTTTGTCAAACAGGATATGCCCGGATAACATTCCGCCGGCAGCCGAGGTATGCAGGGCGTATCCCGCCGGGTCGGGCGAACTGTCCATCAGGCCGTTGATGACTGCGTTGGTAAAGTCAGGGAACCATGCCGTCAGGTCGGCATACACTCCGTTTGAAAAGGAAAGCACAATTGTTTTCTCTATCTGGTTCTGCCGGTCGGGATAATAGACGCCTGCGCCATCCACCAGATTTGGGTTTGCGCCGTTGGTCGCGCCTTTCTGGGGCAACGCGCCGCATAGGACAATTTCATCCGGCAATGGAAAACAACCCAGCAACTGCGTCAGGATATTGGTGTCGATGCCCCAGTTGTTCGTTCCGTATGGCGATTCCAAAAGGTCGCGGGCATCCCAAGTCACCAGGTTGTTTGTCGTCACAACACTGGCGAGTTGCGCGACGAGATTTGAGATGAAAGCAATCCCGCCCAGGTTGGTGTATTGGGTGATGAACGTCGAGCCCTGGCAATATGGAAAATCCACAATGCCGGTGATGTTTGTGTTAACAAACGACACGCCGAGATTGGCATTTACGCCGCTGACATTTGTAAACCAAAAATCATCAAAGAGCGCGCCGGTCGCCTTCAAGACGATGTTCGTTGGTTTCACCGTCGCACTGAACAGGTTGTTGGTGATCATCTCACGAACGCCCATCTCGTTCGTGTGGCCGATGAGCAAGATTCCCGACTGCGGCGAGCAGACCATCCAGGCGCGGATCAGATAGGAACGCAAATTAGCCGGCGATTGCAGATGCCCGACATTGGAACCGGCAAAGATCATCGTGCTGGAACCAAACACCACGGTGCCATTGTTGTTCCATAGGTTCGTGCGGCCAAACACCGCGGGAGAGCTGTCGGAAGTATAGGTGCTGTAAAATCCTTTGCCAGCATTGCCAAAATCATTTTTAAGTTCCAAGTCAAAATTCACGATGGTGCTGTTGCCGCGGTCGGACATCGAGTCGCCAAGGCTGATATGGCCAAATTGCACCGGCGGATACCCGGATATCGTGGCAGATGCCACCAGCGCATTATAGAATACCGTCCCAGCCAGAACCGGATTAAGATTGGGATAATTCGTCGTCACATTTGGCGGCACAACGGTGGCCGCCTCATCCAGTAGATTTTGCAACGGCTTTTCCACCACTAAATAAACCCAGTTGGTGCCGCGCGCACCCGGACGCAGCACGATGGTCTTGCCAAAGTATTTATTGGTTGCCGACGTTTGCGTCGCGGCCACGTTTCCCGCCTGCGCGACATCAATCACATTGCCGGACGCGGCGGTGATGATGATGAAATTTGTGCCGGCGTTGCGGATATAGACCGGCTCCCAGATGGCGCTGACCGTCGGCAGCGTCGCGGTCATGTTTGACAGGTTGCTTTGAAAATCGAACAGCTCGTTCGTCTTCGTTAGAAACGCCAGATCGCCGTTTGCAAAGGTGTAATTCCCTGTCACCGGCGTTGTCACATAGTTCAGGGACGTGGGCGTGTTCGTCGCGCCCTGGAAATTCGACGGATAAACCACCTGCCCGGCGGCGTTCACATAGACGGGGAACTGTGAGGCTCCCGCCGAAATGCTGGGCGGGTTCGTGTTGCTGCCCGGCCCGACCGTGCCGGGCGCGTTCGTCGTCTGCGTGTTTGCTCCGGGCACGATCCGTCCCGGCTGGTTCGTCGTCTGCGCCATCACCACGCCGCTGCACAACCACAGCAGCGCGAAGAGCAGCAGCGCCGCCACCTTCGCCGCAGTAGTCGCCGCCACCGGCCTCGGCTTGGGTTCCGGCGTGGTCTTTGTCTCCGGCGGGTTGACGACAATTTCCGGCGCGTGCGTCGCCGGCTTCGGGAATTTTTTGTGCGCGTGCGCCTCCGGCGCGCGGTCAGTAAGTTTGGTTTTCATATTTTATTTTTTAAGGAGTCGCCGACGATCAGGAGTTGTTCAGCAGCCCGGTGTTGAGCGCGCTGTAGAACACGACAAACTCGAACTGCGGCTTCACGAGGCCGCCGTCCTTGCCGCTCACGCCGCCGGTCACGCGCACTTTTCCCCACAAATCCAGCGCGGCGAAAAACACGTCGTTCTGGTCGTAGAGTTCCGTGTGCAGCCAGCCCCGGCGCGGCTGCGCGGAGTTGGGGTTGAACTGGCCGCCGGCGCTGGTGAGCTTCTGCGAGGTGCGATAGAAACATTCCATCGCGAAGGCCGAGACCTGCTCGGTGGTGAACTTGAGCATCTGCTTGACCTTGATGTCGATCTCGTCCTGCTGGAGCAGCCGGCCGGGCGACGGCCCCAGACCTCCTCGGTCTTGCCGGCCTTGAAATCCTCGTCCCAGTCCACGATGGGGCCGAGGTTGATGTAGGCCGCGTCGGCGGCGGCGGGCTGGTTGGAAACGGTGGCCGCGCCGTTGATTGAGCCGGCGGCGGGCGTGGTGATGGCGTCGCCTTCACGAAAGAAATAAACGTGGCGGCCGAGGGCGTAGGATCCGAGGTTTAACATATTATTTTATTTGGTTATGTGGTTTATGGTTGGTTCAAGGCGGGGTTGGTGGTGAGCCGCACGTGGGCCGCCTTGGGCCCGCGCTGGCCGTTTTCAATCTCAAATTCAACGGCGTCGCCTTCGTTCAGCTTCTTGCCGTAACGGACGGCGGAGCAGTGGACGAAGATTTCGGGCGAGCCATCATCGGGCACGATGAAGCCGTAGCCTTTCTGCGCGTCGAACCATTTTACTTTTCCGGTTTGCATGGTTTTTTACAGGGTGATGCCGCGATCCAGCGGCGCTTCGAGCCAGCCGCCGCGACAGTTCAGTTCCAGCACGATCGTGATCCGGTTCGGCAGTTTTTTGGCGGTGTCCTTGATGGCCATCACCGATTCGTGGACGGGCAGGCTGATGACGCCATTCGGGTTGGCGATCAACTGTCCCGTCACCGCCGGCACGACCAAATCTTTCAAGCCCATCGCGCCCGGAGTTTTCGCGTCGCCGATCAGCGCCGTCTGGCGGTTGCCGATGACGCGATCCGAAATCAGCAGCGCGACCGGCAACGTGCGCCGGGTGACCAGCCGTTGTTGTTTGGATTCCGCCTCCCAGTTCGCGTCGAGCGGAACGATCACGCACACGCGCTGCTCGGTGATGAGCAGGTATTGAAATGCCTCGACCAGGTTTTCGCTGTCGAACATCTGCACGCTGCCAAAGGCCGGGCCGGGCGGTGCGAACGCGTCCGGCAACTGCACGGCCCCGACCGCCTCTTGCAGCGCGGCGAGGATCGCGGCGGTCGTGGAAAAATGGGGCGTGGCCGGAGTCATATCTGCCCTCCACTACCGCCGGAACCGCAACCCATTCTTCCGCGAATGAGGCAATTGCTCCCAGCCGATCCGGCGCGCGATTGCAAATTGACATTCGGCGTCTTCGGCAGGTTGGGACGGTCGCCGCGCGCGATGGATTGCAGCTCGTTCCAGGTGTTTTGATATTCCTTCTCGATGTCCGGCGGCACCGGGCCGGCGAGTCCGTAGGCGCGGAACAAAACGATTGCCCGGCCCATGTTCGTCACCGAGGTCGGGTCAAGGACATAACCGGCCGTGAGCCGCGCCACGTCGGCATCGGCCTGCGTGCAGAGGTCCTGCAACCCGGCATTCTGGCCGCCGGTGTCGCCAAGCGCGTTTGCGAACTGCGCCAGCTTGTCGGCGGACAACTTCAGGTCTGAAACTTGGAGCGACATTTAATTTTGGAGCGCGCGGATGGTGGCCGGTGCCGCTGGCACCCGCGCGCCCCGTTTGATTTTTATTCCGGCTTGGGTTCTTCAGGGGGGGCTTCACCGGTTTTTTCTTCCGATGGTTTCACCGGCGCGCGCGAGGCTTCAACGGTCGCGCCGGCCGTGACCGGGGTTTTCTCGCCGACTTTTTCAGCCCAGCCGTCTTCAACCAGGATTTTGCCGTGCTTGTCGCTGACTTCCGCGACCGCGCCGATCTTGTGGTGCAATTTGCCGCCAAGGGTGACGGGCATTTTGATTTTGATTTTCATGTTCGTTTTATTTTTCGATTGATGTTTTTGTTGATGGCCGTCCGCAAGGACTTATTGGGCGGACTGCGAATAGTTCAGTTGCCCGAATATGTTGTTGCTGGCGGTCGTGCTGGTCTTCGTCGCCTGGATCGCGCTGATATTGTCCAGCACGGATGGCGGCAGGTTGGTCCAGAACGTGTTCGTGCTGGCGCCGGCACCGGCGAGCGGCACGGTCCATGTGAACGGCGTCGCCCCGTTGCCCCTGGTCCAGGTGGACGCATTCCCAAACACGTCAAAACCGACCGTATAGTTCGTCGTCGTGCTGGCGACGCTGTTCGTCTGCCAGACGGTGAGGAACAGCGACAATCCTTTTCCTTGCCGCAGAGTTTTGATCAGCGTGTTAGTCCCGCCGGCCGTGAGCGTCTGCGTCTGGTTGTTCGTCAGCGCAAAACTGGCCGCATTGGTGTCGGCCGTGAAAAATGTCGGCGAACCTTTGGGATAGTTGAGAGCCACCAAACCTTGCGCCTGCGCCGGCTGCATGAAGGCAGCCAGCAGGCCGATGATGGCTACAATCAGAAGCAATTGCGCCAGCGTGAAGTATTTCCATTTGTTGAATTTCATATTTTTATTTTTCAATTGGTTGTCGGCGGTGCGGCCGATGGTGGCCACACCGCCAGGTGTTTAGAACGACAGCACGCTTTGCAGCAGGAACGCCGCTTTCGCGCCGACGTAATGCTCGCCGCGATGCACGTCGGATTTTTTGGTTTCGTCGCGGTAGTCCATGATCTGGAGCAGATCGGGTCCGCCGCCGCCGCCGGCCACCATGCCGGGCCCGGTGCCGCCGGTCGCCGCCGTCACCGGCGACGTGAACGCCGTCCAGTAGAACGTGCGGGCGAAGTTCGGGATCTCCAGGTCCGCGCCTTCCTCGACATGCGCAAGCACGCAGTCGTGCCCCCAGATGTCGGCGGGCGTGAAGATCTGGCCCTGCATGTTGGAAGCCTGCACCGTCTTGGCGATGGCCACGCCGCCCTGCGGCAGACCGAAGTAAGACGCGAGCTTGCCGTAGAACAGCGAATAGCGCTCCCCGCTCATCGCGTCCGTCAGTCGCACGCGCGCCCAGCCCTGCGTGATCGTCAACCGTTTCCAATCGCGCCGATACAGCCACCGGCTCTCTTCAGGGAGGTGAAACAATGGCCACTGGCGGCACGCCAGCTCGAAATTCTGGCGCGGCACGCCTTTGAACACTTCGCCCTCCATCGGCTCGTTCGCGAGGAAGTCGTCCATCGCGTTCAAGCGCGCCATGATTTCCGCGCCGGAAAGAAAATGATTGCGCGGATCAATCTTCGCGCCCGGTCGCGAGCATTGCTGGAAAAGTTTTTTCGCCTTTTCAAACGGCTTGCGCATCTGGCCCCGGCCGAGCGATCCGTAGAGCGTGCCTTCGAGCGCCTGCACCCGGTTGAAATAGGCCTCGATGGATTTCGATTTCGGCAGGTAGCTCGTCCACGTCTGCAACGTATTTTGGAAAGGCACGTTCGGAAATTTCTCGCGATGCCAGGCGGTGACGTTCGCCGGCAACTGCCGCAACCCGCCGACGCGGCGCGAATGCGAGATTTCTCCCTCTCCGCCCTGGGGAGAGGGCTGGGGTGAGGTGTCCACTTCAACGCCTTGCAGCAGCGTCGCGTCCCAACTGCCGCGCTCCATTTGAAAGCCCAGGCGCGGCAGGCCCACGTCGTCCGCCATGAAGCCGACCCAGCTCCAGATGTCGCTCGCGCGATACGAAGATTTTTCCCGCGCGATCAGCACGCGCCCGACCGGGCACTGGCTCGCCACGTCAATAATCCGCAGCAACTGCCCCTGCAAAAGTTTCACGCCGAACGGATATTCTTCGCTCGTGATCCACGGCACCCACCAGCCGAAGATCGGCGTCGTGTCATCCGGCACAAAAATATCGCCCGGCAAAATATCAAGCTGGCGCGGAATCCACATTCCCTTGAGGTCGAGCGAGCGGTTGCCGCGATGCGCGAGGCGGGAATTCTTCGATGGCGTGGCCGCGCGCCGGATGCTCGGCGGGATCGCGTGCTTGCTGCAACGGTTCGGATCGAGGATGACGGCGGCGAGATTTTCCGGGCAGCGATCCGAATGCGCGAACAGCCGCAGCGCCGTCGTCGTGCTTTCTGTGTCGAGGTTCAGGCCCGCGACTTCCGACATCAGCAGCTTGATCTGCTCCGGCGTGAAGCCGAGCTTTTCCAAAATCGGTTTGCGGCCGCACTCGTCCGTCTTCGGGATCAATCCTTCGTAGCCTGCCGCATTGAACGCCGTTTCGTAACGCCACAGGGTCGTGTAGCTCTCGCCGATTTCCTTGCACGCCTTCGTCTTTGAAAATCCCTGGCTCACGAGCGAGCCGAGCGTCTGCAAAATCCCCTGCCGGCGATTGGCCTCGCTGATCCGCCAGTCGCCCGGCATCAAAGACAATTCCCGCCCCGGCGTGCTCGCACCCGTGCGTCTTAACGCGCTCGATGTTCGGTCGTCGGTGGTTTCCGCCAAGGCGGGAATGTTTGGTTCCTCAACCAAAAAAGGAACGGTTGCCCTTGGAGTGGGCGTGCTTGCCGAATGGACGGCGAAGCCTTGTGTGTTGTCCCCGCGAGTATCCGCGCCAAATTCGTTGCTCGATAGGTCTCTGATCATTTTGTCAACGGTGAGCGTTGTGAGCGTTGGTAGGGATGGCGCGCTGCGCCGTCCGTATTTTTTTAAGCAGCCACGCCGTTTCACTCGGCTGCATCCAGAATTGTTTGCAGGCTTCCCAGTTGTTGTCCGTCGAGGCGGACTCAAACACCTGGTCGCGCATCGCGCGAACGTCCTGCTCTGTGAGTTCTTGGGGCATGGGTCAGGCTTCTTCCAAAATTTCAATGATGGCCGTGCGAAGTTTGGCGGGAATTTTTGAGGCTGTTGCGCGCCACTTGTCCAAGATTTTATCGCGCGTATCGGTCGTCAGCGTATCCCACAGCTTTCCCTGTTGCTCCAACGGATCGAAGGCCAGCATCAACTGGCTGCTTGCGACGCCTTCAGCTCGCTTCGACTGGTCCGCGCCCGCGCCGCCGACCGCCGACAGCACGTTCCACAGATTTTTGTCGCCGGATAAAAGTTTCGGCTCCCACTCCGCCTTGATGTCCGCGTGCTTCTCGAAAATCTCGCGGACTTGGCGGGCGCGATAAAATTCCGTCCGGCTCACTCCAAAACGCGCGCAAAGTTCGTCAACCGTCTCGTCAACCGTTCCCGAAGTGCCGGATTGGGACTTCGGGAGTTTTAAGGGGTTTTCGCCTGTTTTTGTTCCGCGACGCAGGTTGGCCAGGCGGCGGCTCTCGGCGGCTTCCACGAATTCTTTTAGCAAACCGAGCGCGAGATAGATCGCCGCGCCGCGCGTCATTTGCCGGCGGTGCAAAAGCGTTTCGACGATGATCAACGCCGCCGATTCTTCCGACCGCACGATGCACGGAATTTCCACGAGTTGCAGTTGCTTCGCCGCGCGCCAGCGCCGGCCGCCGGACATCACCTGGCCGTCGGGCGTGATGATCAGCGGCTCGATGATCCCGCCGGCGCGGATTGAATCCACGAATGCGTGCCATTCGGCCTCTTGGCCGGTGCGGCTCGCACCTTTGTCCGGTTCGGGGATGTATTTTTTGTGCAGCGCGTGCAGGCGCAAATCCTGCGGGTCTCTGATTTCAATTTTCATCTTGGTGTCTTGGTGTCTTGGTGTCTTGGTGGTGAGCATCGAGGTTGAGCGCGTCGGCCAGCGGAATCACTTTGAAGTGCAACGGCGCGAGGTTGGTTTGATAGACCGCATACCAGGCATCGGCCTCCGAGACGAACGGCATCGCCTCATCCGCCGGCACCAGGCCCAGCGACGGCAGCTTGACCGGCATCCCGGCGTAAAGGACGATGAAGTTTCCGCTCATCGTCCGGCCTCCACAGCTTCGTCTTCGATAGGAAGCCCAAGTTCCTTTTTTAAGGCCAGCCGGACGACAGCGCTAAAACTTCGCTCCTCAAGTGAGGCGCGTTTTTCGACGGCTCGTTGCAAAGGTTCTGGAATCAAAACACTGGTGGGAACATCGTCCCGGAAAGTTTTCTTGCGACGCTTCATTTCGGGTATATTATCTAATAATATACCCGCGTCAACAAAAATGTTGCGGTTTTTATATTTTTTATTATTATACCCGGAAGGTATGGCAAATCAGCCTGATGAAAATACGGTGGCAACTTCGTTCACCTTGCCACGACAGCTTTTTGCAGCGGTTAAACGCAAGGCCAAGTCGGAATTGACAAATCAGTCCGATATTGTGCGTCGCGCGCTTATGAACTATCTGCCTTTGGACGAGCGCCGCGCCGTCCTCAAGGAGATCGGTGAATCTGGTGTTGATTTTGAACGCACAAAGCCGGTCAAATATAAAATCAGCCGCCCTAGTTCAGCATCAGACGCCGTCGGCTCAAGACTCTTAAAGAAGGGCGCGGCTTCGGTGCCTCGTCCCGCCTCAAAATGACTGCGCTAACCCTCAACTGCCTCGACCAACGCTCAAATTTGCGCGCCAGCTCAAGCCGTTGCCAGGCATTCATCAGTGCAACTTCGCCTTCCAATTCCGGCTCAAGAGTGACCCGGCAAATATTGCTTCCGGTTTTCATGTGGCCATCATCGCCGCTCCGGTTGGACATTGGCTGTCCATGTGGACAAGTCCAATAACTTTATATGAGAGTTTTTGTTTGCCTAGTCATCATCGTTTTTATTGTTCTGGCGCTTAATGTTCACACCAAGCCGCCGATTCAAAAACCAAACCCTTCCGGCGCTTTTGGCTGGGTCTTTGGCAGTAAACTTCCGGCGGATTGCGAAACCTTCCCTGACAATGACGGGACGTTTTATTATACCTATGCAACGAATGGCTTTTTTACTCGCATCACAATCAGCATAGATGATCAGCGGCGAGTTTGCATGATCAGGGGATTTGTGGATTTTAGTTCAGTTGGGGAAAATGGCGTTGACGCCTTAATTGAGGCCATGACTCAAAAATATGGTCTTGCAGGAAAAAGCGATGTTAATTTACCGGGCATATCGGGTCGTCTCTGGGATTTTGGACATGATCAACAAACGCGTTTGAGCATCTTGAACGGCGAGGTTCAATTGCTTTACAGGTTTGATCCCTTGCTTTCGTCTGTTCAGCAGAATTTTCTTCATCAGCAAAACCAACAAACTAAAGATTCTATCAAAGGAATTTAGCTCAATGAAGGGTATTGACGTGGTGTGTTCTCTTGAATTAAGAAAGCGGGGTCGGCTGCGGCGGCCTTCGCCTGGTGTGTGTCGCATCGCAGCAATCTCGTCTTTTTCTTCAATGAAGACCCTTCTAAAAATTGATCTCGCAGCTCCGCTGCATTCCCTCTGCCGTCGCGCTGCTGCTCCCATCTTTAAGAAGCCGCCGACCACGAGATTGTGCTTTGCGGGCTCGGCTGGTTTTCCCTGGCTGACTACCTATTTCAATCTTTTCTCTGATGCCTCGTTTCGCGCCCTCGCTGCTAAAACGCGCGCTGTCTTTGTAAGTCGTTGTTTTTCATGCTCCTTCAGCCTTCTTTAGGCTCTTTCAACCTTTTCTCCTCGTTGTGACAAAGTTTATGAGCGACAAAGAACGCGAAGAAAAGATGGATGCGTTGAAGAGTTACGAGCAGACACGTCGCGAGCATCTTGGAGGAGCCCTCAACCTTATATTTGGCCTTTCGACCGCTGCTGCTGGATTTTGCTTATCTCGCATCACAGACAAAGATTCGCATTTTACTCGCCCCGGTTCCTACTTGTTCGTGTTGGCGACAGTTATTTTTATCTTCACGATAGGCATTTGCATTGCCAGCACATGGACTCGTCTCCGTGATATTCAGCTGACCGCTCGCAAGTTGCGGCGCGAATTGCGTGGTGCAGACGCCGCCGTGCTAGAGCAGTTGGGCACGCTTACAGATTGCCTCGGCAAATGGACATGGCGATTATTTTATTCGCAGCTAGTTATATTCTCGCTTGGAGTTATCATCCTAGCGATTGCACTCTCGCTTCTTTATTATGACCATGTGTTTCCGGCATTACCAGTCGCCTAAACTTTATGAGATATTTATTTATTTTAGTAGGATTGAGTTTTTTATGTGGTTGCAAGAGCGTTCAGTTGGCGGATTCAAACATTAAGCCGATTGTTTTGAAGCAGTCATATCAGAGAGTTTCAAAAGGTATAAACACTATCCATATTCCAGCGGGGATATATCAGCCGGATTTTACTACAAAAGACGGTGTTTATTATCGTGCGCCGACTCATTTAACTTCACATAGTCTTGGCTTTGATATAGTCATAGATGGAGGATTGTATGTTCCTAATTCGTCGGATTCAGACCAGAGACAGGGAACTTGGTTTGACAACTGGCCACATACACGAGTATTTAGATTTACAGACCCGATTCTATACGAGACTCAGACACCATGACCGTGACACCTAACATCAGGATAGGCTGCAAAGATAATTTTGGCTGAATCCGTTTTCACAAGTCATTTACTTTCCGCCAATTCGCTGCTAAAACTTCCGCGTGCTCAATTCCGCCGCCATCTGGAAAAATCTCAATTCGCCGCGCCGGTTGTTTCTCATCGCCGGGCCGTGCGTGATTGAAAATGAAAAACTCTGCCGCACCGTCGCCGCGTCGCTCGTCAAGACCTGCCGGCAGCTTGGAATTTTCTATGTCTTCAAGGCCAGCTTCGACAAGGCCAACCGCACATCCGGCAAGGCGTTTCGCGGGCCGGGAATTGAAAACGGACTGAAAATTCTCGCCAAAATCCGCGCCGAATTTGAAATTCCAGTTTTGACTGACGTTCACAACGAGTCACAGGCCGTGCTCGCGGGCAAGGTCGCGGACATTTTGCAGATCCCCGCGTTCCTTTGCCGCCAGACGGATTTGATCGCCGCCGCCGTCGCCACCGGCAAAATCGTGAACCTCAAAAAAGGCCAGTTCCTGTCGCCGAACGAAATGGGGCGCGTCGCAGAAAAGGCGCGGCTCGCGGGCGCAAAAAAAATCCTGCTCACCGAGCGCGGCACGACGTTCGGCTACAACAATCTCGTCGCCGACATGCGCTCGATTCCGATCATGAAAAGTTTTGGCTTTCCCGTGATTTTTGACGCGACGCATTCGGTGCAGTTGCCCGGCGGCGGCGGCGACAAATCATCCGGCCAGCGGGAATTTGCGCCGGTGCTTGCGCAAAGCCGCGCTCGCGGTCGGCGCGAATGGCTTGTTCATCGAGACGCATCCCAAGCCGGACGCAGCCTTGAGCGACGGCCCGAACATGATTCCGCTCGGCGAAATGGCCAGGGTGTTGCGTTCGCTGTTAAAAATTTACGAAGCGGCGAAATGAAAATTCCATGCCCTAGCGTATAGTTATTCAACAGCCTTTAATGCAACTATTATTTGAAAAGGTTGTTTAAATCAGGATATGAAATTATTTGCATCATTTTTTATTTCCTTATTAGCGGCAGCTCTAGTTTTTGGTTGTTCTAAAAAATCAGTAACATCAAGTGTATCCCTAACAATCGAACCGGGAAAATCTATCGGGCTAGTCCGTTCAGGCATGACAATGCAACAAGTGCAAGGGTTGCTTGGAAAACCTGATCAAACAACGAAAGGAATCTTTGAATATCAGAATCTAGGTTTAATTATCATGCCGAACGAGGAAGGACTCATTGGCAATGTCATGTGCTTCAATCACAATGGACGCGGCGGTCCAGTTATTACTCCGTTTGCAGGACACACAAAAGAAGGCATCGGAATCGGATCAAATCGAGCAGAGGTTGTCAGTGCTTATGGAGAACCGCCGACCGCAGAGCATGGAAACGGTTATGAGATTTTAATTTATTACAAAACACACGGCATGAACTTTGTTATAAAAAATGACAAAGTAGATGAGATGACCGTATTTTTGTCACGCGCCAACTAACACTTTTCCATGCCCGCAAAAATTTCAGCCGCCATCCGCCAGCGCGCCGCGCGCATCAAACTGTTTTTGTGCGACGTGGACGGCGTGCTGACCGACGGCTCGATTTTTGTCGGCGGCGAAAAGGAATTCAAACGCTTCAACATCCGCGACGGACTCGGTTTGGTTTTGGCGCGGCGCGCGGGCCTGAAAATCGGCTGGGTCTCGGCGCGGCCTTCGCCGGCGACAAAATTGCGCGCGGAGGAATTGAAAATCCATTTTCTCGTCCAGCAGGGCGACCGTTTGAGCAAAACGGGCGCGATTGCAGAATTGCTGGCGCAAGGAAAAATTGAACTGGAACGACGTTTGCTTCGTCGGTGACGACATTGTGGACCTGGGGCCGTTGAAGCACGCCGGATTTTCTGTCGCAGTCGCGGACGGCGTGGCCGAGGCGAAGGCGGCGGCGCATTTTGTGACGCGCGCGCCGGGCGGACACGGCGCGGTGCGCGAGGTCATCGAAATGATTTTGCGGGCGCAGGGAATCTGGGAACCGTTCGTGGCGCATTACTCGGAATGAAAAACCCGTTGAACAAGGTTGGATTGATTTTGTCTCTATCCGTGGCGCTGGGATTTCATGCCGTCCGCGCGCAGCAAACCACGGCGGGACACGCGAACGATTTTTCGTCGGTCGAATATTTTGAACCGCCGCACCAGCAGTTGATGAAGTCGCGGTTGTCGGGCGCGGAGGCGCAGCCGCAGGCGGGCGGGCTGCTGGTGATCCGGCAGCTCAAGCTCGAGACGTTCGACACGAACGGCACGCCGGGACTGATTGTGAAGGCGCCGGAATGCGTTTATGACACGCTGCACGGCGTGGCGAGTTCGGCGGGGCACCTGCGGCTGGAGACGGCCGATGCCAGTTCCCACGTCGAGGGCGACGGTTTTTTGTGGCGGCAAACGAATTCGTTCCTCACCATTTCCAATAACGTCCAGACGGTGATCGAAACCGGGCCGAAAAAGAAAACCGGATTGTGAAAAAAATTTATCTCATGGCCTTGCTGATGGCGGCCGGCGGCGGATGGTTGCACGCGCAAACGAATGCCGCCGCCGCGCCGAAGCCGCCGCGCGCACCGACGCTCATCAATTCGGACCGCGCGGATTTCGACCTGGCCGGACGGCGGGCGGTTTATCGCGGCAATGTGCGCGTGGACGATCCGCAGATGAAACTGACCTGCGAGCTGTTGACCGCCGACCTGCCGCAGTCGGGCGGCCACATTGATCATCTGGTCGCCTTGACGAACGTGGTGATGGATTCCGTGGATGAAAAAGGCCAGACCAACCACGCGACCAGCGACAAGGCGATCTATGATTACAAAGTCGAGAACGGCGTGACGAACGAGACGGTGACGCTGACCGGCAACGCGAAGGTGGAAAACGCGCAGGGCTGGCTGACAGGCGAACCGATTGTCTGGAACCGCGCGAACAATTCCATTCACGCGGAGAACCAGAAAATGCTGCTTCGCCAGAACATCACCACCACGCTGGTGAACACCAATGCGCCGGCGGCCAAGACGAATTTTCCACCGGGAACGATGGACTTGCCGGTGTCGAAGACAAATTTTCCGCCGGGAACGATTCAGAACATTGATAGAATGACTCTTCCGAACAAAACGCCATAACATGGAACCCGCCCAAAAGAACGGTTTGCTGCTCACCACGGAAAAACTGGTGAAGGAGTATCGCGGACGGCGCGTGGTCAACGGCGTTTCCGTGGGTGTGGGCGCGGGCGAAATCGTCGGGCTGCTCGGCCCGAACGGCGCGGGCAAGACCACAACGTTCAACATGGTGGTCGGTGTGGTGAAGCCGGACGAAGGCGCGGTTTTTTTTCAGGACCACAAAATCACCACGCTGCCGATGCACAAGCGCGCGCGGCTGGGCATCGGTTATCTGACGCAAGAGCCGTCGGTTTTCCGCAAACTTTCTGTTGAAGAAAACATTCTGGCGATTTTGGAAACGTGCAAACTTTCCAGTGAAGAGCGCGCGGTGCGTTTGAAATATCTGCTTGAGGAGCTGGATTTGACGCCGATTGCGAAGAGCAAGGCGTATCAATTGAGCGGCGGCGAAAAGCGGCGACTGGAAATCACGCGCGCGCTGGTGACAAGCCCTAAATTGCTTTTGCTGGACGAGCCGTTCAGCGGCATTGACCCGATTGCGGTTTATGAGGTCCAGAAAATTGTGCGCCGTTTGAAGGAACGCGGGCTGGGCATCTTGATCACCGACCACAACGTGCGCGAAACCTTGAAGTTGATCGACCGCGGCTACATCATCCACAAAGGTCAGGTGCTGGTGGAAGGTTCGGCGGAATTTCTGGCGAACGATCCGAAGGCGCGGGAGATTTACCTGGGGCCGGAGTTCAATTTGTGATTCGTTGCATCGTTGAATTGTTGCACCGAATAAAATATAGTCCGTTCCGACGATGTGACGGTTCAATAATTTACGAAACCCATGGCGCACTTATCCATCACGGTTGAACAGTTTTTCAAGGAGCAGGGCGACGCGCTGCAGATGCGGCTGCTCTCGGACGGGGTGGATTTGAAACGCATCATCCGCGAACCGACGGTCAACCGCCCCGGCCTCGCGTTGAGCGGGTTCACGCAGTATTTCGCCTACAAACGCGTGCAGGTTTTCGGCCACGCGGAGTATTTTTATCTGCGGTCGCTGTCCCGCGAACAGCGCGAGTCGCGTTACGCCTATTTGTTCGCCTACAAAATCCCCTGCATCATCTTTAGCCGCGGGTTGAAGCCGGACAAGGAGCTGCTCGCCGCCTCCGAAAAGGCCGGCGTGCCGGTTTTTCAAAGCCCGCTCGTCACGATGAACTTCATCAATGCCGCGACACTGGAACTGGAAAACATGTTTGCGCCGCGCGGCACGGAAATCGGCAGCATGGTGGACATCCTCGGCGTGGGCGTGGTGATCCGCGGCGAAAGCGGCATCGGCAAAAGCGAGGCGGTGCTCGCGCTGATTGAACGCGGCTACAGCCTCGTGTCCGACGATGTGACGAAGGTTTCGCTCGTCGGCGGCCATCAGGTCGTCGGCACCAGCGGCGAGCTGACGCGCAACCACATGGAGATTCGCGGCATCGGCATCATCAACGTCGCCGCCATGTTCGGCATCAAAAGTGTCCGCCACGACAAGACGCTCAACCTCATCGTCACGCTCAAGGCCTGGAACGAAGTCTCCGACGTGGATCGCCTCGGCATCGAACAGGAATTCGTCGAAGTCCTCGGCGTGGAAATCCCGCATATCATCATTCCCGTGCGCCCCGGACGCGACCTTGCGCGGCTCATCGAAGTCGCCGCGTATCAGACAAAATTGAAAATTTCCGGCTACAACGCCGCGCAGGAATTGAACGAGCGCCTGATTGCACACATGACCCCGGCCAGTCCGCCGCCGGAGGAAAAATAAAATCAATGGCGCGACGCCCGGACATGATTTAGCCTGATATGAGCAAACCGATGAGCGCAAAAAAACTGGCGGACGCCGATTTCTTCTCCAAGGAAATCACCGTCTCGAACAAGCTGGGCATCCACGCCCGGCCCGCCGCGCTTTTCGTCAAGACCGCCAACCGGTTCGCGTGCGACATCTTTGTGGAAAAGGACGGCGAAAAAATCAACGGCAAAAGCATCATGGGTTTGATGATGCTCGCCGCCGGCCCCGGCAGCAAACTCACCATCCTCGCCACCGGCGCCGACGCGCCCGCCGCCATCGCCGAGATTGAAGCGCTGGTGAAGCGGAAGTTTGATGAGGAATAGAAAATTCAGTGTTCTTTCTCCTTCTCGAAATTCGGCAGAGATGATTCTTGTGGATGCACTCTTGCTGGCAAGGCCAACGATATGATTCAATCCGGTGGCTAAATGAGTCACAATTCGAACACTGATGCTCAAGCTCGGGAACCGCGCACAAGCCTGTCAGATGCATGGCTTCAGCCGAAATGGTTTGCAATTATTTTAACGGGGCTGATTGCGGCATTTTTTCCCGACGTTTTGTTTGCCGGCAAATCATTGGTCTTTAGAGATTTTGGCATCTTTACCTATCCAAACGCCTTCTTTCAACGGGAAAGTTTTTGGCATGGAGAAATACCTCTCTGGAATCCCCTGAACAATTGCGGCATCCCATTTCTGGCGCAATGGAATACGGCCGTTCTTTACCCGCCTTCAATGCTTTATATCCTGCTGCCACTCACATTGGGACTTAACCTGTTTCTTTTGCTCCATCTTTTTTTGGCTGGCTTTGGAATGTATTTGCTGGCCTCGCAATGGACAAAAAACCGCCTGGCGGGGGCGGTCGCGGGGGTTGCGTTTACTTTCAACGGCCTGACGCTAAACTGCCTGATGTGGACAAGCAATCTCGCGGCGCTTGCATGGATTCCCTGGGTAATTCTCGTTGTCGAACAAGCCTGGTCGCTGGGAGGAAAATGGGTTGTTCTCGCCGCATTGGTGAGCGCCACGCAGATGCTTGCCGGCGCGCCGGAACTAATTGTTTTTACATGGCTGATTTTATTTGCGCTATTGATCGGAAAATTGGCCGCGCATAGACCGGCATTCCTCCATATTTTTGCACGCGTGATTTTGGTTGCGCTCATCGCGAGCCTCTTATGCGCCGCGCAACTGTTGCCGTTTTTGGATTTGCTGGCGCATTCAGGGCGCAGCAGCGCTTACGGCACGAGTGTTTGGGCGATCCCTTCGTGGGGGTGGGCTAATTTATTTGTCCCACTGTTCCACTGTTACAAAGCCCCGCTGGGCGTTTATTTCCAACCCTGGCAGGACTGGACTTCATCCTATTATCTCGGCACCGGCATCCTGACTCTTGGATTGTCGGCCATTGCCTTGGTCAGAATCCCGCGGGTGTGGCTGTTCACAGGCTTTGCGATTTTTGGATTTATCATGGCCATGGGTGACCAGGGAATAATTTATACGGAGTCATTAAAATTTTGCCCGGCGCTTGGCTTCATGCGTTACCCGATCAAATTCGCATTTTTGACTGTCTTCGCCGTCCCTATTTTGGCGGCATTTGCCGTCGCCTGGCTCAGAAACAACAACACAAAATCTTTGGCGGAAAAATTATGCTGGCCTTTGAGCCTCATGATTCTATCGGGACTGATCATTGGCGGAATTCTCTGGCACGTTCGTTTTCATCCTTTTCCAACGGAACAATGGCCCGTTTTGTGGCGCAACGGTTTTTTTCGCGCCGTTTTTCTTGTGTTCATTGTTGGAACAGTTTTGATTTATGGACAAATTCATAATCTCCGGCTTCAAATAATTGCGGGCATTTTACTGCTGGTATTCATCTGGCTTGATTTTGCCACTTATGCACCGTCGCAAAACCCGACTGCCGAAGCATCGGCATTTCGATCGGGATTGCTGGACCAACGCAGCGTCATGCCGCAACTCGGCGAAACCCGTGCTTTTATGACCAAGCAAAGCCATGACCTGTTCTATCGCTCGGAACTCGCGGATCCTTATAATGATTACATCGGGCGCCGTTCTGCATTGCTGGGCGATTGCAACCTTCTGGACGGGATCCCCGTGCCGGATGGATTCTATTCACTCTATGTGCGTGAACAGCGGAATATTTTCAGGCAATTCTTTTTGTCTTCAACCAATGCTTTCCAGGCCGGGTTTGCCGATTTTCTTGGCATTTCCTACATTTCCGATCCGGAAAAAATTCTGGCCTGGCGATTTCGGCCAACACACCTACCGTTCTGCACGATTGGTGCCAAACCGGCATTGGTTGCGCTTTCAAATACCCCCGCCTTTCTGCTGCAAACAAATTTCGATCCAAGGCAAACCGTTTATCTGCCAGCCGAAACCATGGCTTCGCTGACCATCACCAATCAAATTCATGGAACGGTTCGTGCCGGAAATTTTTCAGCCCAGCGCCTGAACTTTGATGTGGACGCGGATGCGCCAGCCCTGCTGGTGCTTTCACAAACCTATTACCATCCGTGGCGCGCTTATGTGGACTGCAAGCCGGCACAAATACTGCGGGCCAACTATGCTTTCCAAGCAGTCGAGGTTCCGGCAGGACATCATGCCGTGAAGCTTGTGTATCAAGACCGCTGGTTCCAAGCGGGTGCGGTTATATCAGTGGCCACCTTGGCAGGCTGCCTCTTGTCATTGTTTCCAACTCATAGAAAAAACGTTGTTAATTTTAATCGCCACCACGCCGGACGCATCAATTCCTAATTTAGGTGTGTGAAACGGATGATTCCGTTCTGATAATTCTACTCTGCCAGACGACGGCGCAGGCATCCGGCTTCACACCATCCATGACCCAAAAAAACATCCGGCCATTGTCTCTGAAACATATCAACTTTGAACTTTGAACTCCGTGGACTGGACTTTAATCTTCCGGCATGGCTGCCGCTGAAATTGATGTCAAATACGTCGCGCACCTTGCGCGCATCGCGCTTACGCCCGACGAGGAGAAAAAACTCACCGCGCAACTCGGCGGCATTCTCGGCTACATCGAAAAATTGAACGAACTCGACGTGACCGGCATCGAGCCGACCGCCCACGCCGTCCCGCTAGTCAACGTCACCCGCGCCGACGAAATCCGCCCCTCGCTCCCGCACGAAGACGCGCTCCGCAACGCGCCAGCCCAAGCCAACGGACTTTTCATTGTCCCCAAAATTGTCGAGTAATTTTTAGGATGCTTAACCAGCTTACGATTTCCGAGCTCGCCGCGAAGCTTGCCAGGCGCGAAGTCTCCGCGCGCGAAGTCACGCAGTCATGCCTTGAGCAAATCGCCCGCGTGGACGGAAAAATTCATGCCTTCATCAGTCACGACGAACGAGACGCGCTGGCTCAAGCTGATGCGGCGGACAAATTACTTGCCAATGGCGGCAGCACAAGCCGCCCGTTGCTTGGAATTCCAATCGCAATCAAAGATGTTCTCGCCGTCAAAAATCAGCCGCTCAACTGCGGCTCGAAAATTCTCGGCAAATTCTTTTCACCCTACGACGCAACGGCGGTGGAAAAATTGAAGACGGCGGGCGCGATTGTTTTTGGCCGGTTGAATATGGATGAATTTGCGATGGGCAGTTCCACGGAAAATTCCGCGTTCGGCGTTACCAAAAATCCGTGGGACGTGACGCGGATTCCCGGCGGCTCGTCCGGCGGCTCGGCGGCGGCGGTCGCGGCGGACGAGTGCATCGCCAGTTTGGGAACAGACACCGGCGGTTCGATTCGCCAGCCCGCCGCACTCTGCGGTTGCGTCGGTTTGAAACCAACTTACGGTCGCGTCTCACGTTACGGACTCGTCGCATTTGCAAGTTCACTGGATCAAATCGGCCCGTTCACGAAAAATGTTTTCGACGCGGCGACGCTGCTCGGTGTTTTAAGCGGTGTTGACTTGCGCGATTCGACGAGCGTGCCGCAGCCGGTTCCGAATTACGCCGCCGCGCTCAACGGAAAAATCAAGGGGCTGAAACTTGGCCTGCCGAAGGAATACCTGATCGGCGGACTCGACGCGGAAGTGAAAACCGCCGTGGACGCCGCCGTGGAACAACTGCAACAACTCGGCGCGGAGATCATGGAGATTTCCCTGCCGCACACGGATTACGCCGTCGCCACTTATTACATCATCGCGACGGCCGAGGCCTCGGCAAATCTTGCGCGCTTCGACGGCATCCGTTACGGCTTGCGCGTTGATGGAAATGACCCGGCGGAACTTTACAGCAAAACGCGCGGCGCCGGTTTTGGCGACGAGGTGAAGCGCCGGATCATTCTCGGCACTTACGTTTTGAGCAGCGGTTATTATGATGCGTATTATTTGCGCGCGCAAAAAGTCCGCACTTTGATCCGAAATGATTTTCTGAAGGCGTTTGAAAAAGTGGACGCGATTGTGACGCCAACTTCGCCGACGGCTGCCTTCAAAATTGGCGCGAAATCCGACGATCCGTTGCAGATGTATTTGTCCGACATCTTCACGATTTCATGCAACCTTGCGGGCATCTGCGGCATCAGCATTCCGTGCGGATTCACAAAATCCCCAAAACTGCCCATGGGTTTGCAATTGCTCGGCAAACCGTTCGGCGAAGAAATGATATTGAAAATCGCGCACGCCTACGAGCAAAGCACTGGCTGGCACAGGGAAAAGCCGCCGCTTTCCGGCGCGGCTTGAGCCAAAAACAGGCTTGCGTTGCAAGTAACCTGATGGTTACTTATCCCAAAACATGGCCAGACCCGCCAAAACTGAAAGCGCCGGCGCGCGGAACCCGGAGCGCACGCGCGGACGCATCCTGTCCGCCGCGCTCAAGGAATTTGCCGCCAAGGGTTTCGCCGGCGCGCGCGTGGACGTCATCGCGCAGCGCGCGGCGATCAACAAGCGGATGCTTTACCATTATTTCGGCAACAAAGAAAAACTGTTCCGCGCGGTCTTGCGCCAAAAAGTCGCCGAGCGGCGCGCGTGGGGGTTGAATTTGTCCAGCGATCCTGCGGAACGGCTGCCGTTCTGGTTCAAGACCGCGTGCGGTGACGCGGACTGGATCCGCCTGCTCGAGTGGGAGGCGCTGCAGAGCGACGGGCAAAAGGTGATTGACGAAAAAGAGCGTCTCGCGGTTTCAGCGGACTGGTTGAAACGTCTCCGCCAGCGGCAGGCGCGCGGGGAATTGTCGTCCGAATTCGACGCGCGCCATCTGGCTTTGGCGATGCAGTCGCTGACGATGTATCCGATGGCGTTTCCGCAACTGACCCGGTTCATCATGGGCCGGACCGTGGACGATCCGAGATTCCAGCGCGCCCACGCGGCATTTTTGAAAAAATTCGCGGCGGCGTTCCGCCCGATGAACGCGCGGACGGTAAAAATTAATTTTTCGAAATGAAAAACGGCATGAAAAAATTTGTTTTCCTTTCGTCGGCACTCGCGCTTGTCGCAGCGGCTCTGGTTGCCGGCTGTTCAGGCAAAAAAAACAATGCGCCCGCCAGCGCGCCGGTGCTGGTGGCAAAGGTGATTGAGACAAACGTGCCGGTGCAGATTGATCCGCCGCCGGTCGGCCATGTGATGCCGGTTTCGACGGTGACGATCCACTCGCAAATCGGCGGACTCATCAGCGCGGTGCATTTCAAGGAAGGCTCGGAGGTGAAATCGAACGATTTGCTTTTCACGATTGACCCGCGCCCGGCGCAGGCGGTCTTGGCGCGCGACCGGGCGCAGTTGGAAAATGCGGAAACGCAATTCAACCGCGATCAAAAACTTTTTGAGGCAAAAATCGAGTCGCAGGATCAATTCGACACGAGCAAAGCCACAAAGGACGCGCTGGCGGCAACCGTGCAAACTGACGAATTGAACGTGGAGTTCACGGAAATCCGCGCGCCGTTTGACGGCGTGACGGGCGGTTTGCAATTTCACGAAGGCAACGTTGTCAAGGCGCCGGACGACACGCTTTTGACGATCAACCAAATCCATCCGATTTACGTCGAGTTCGCCGTGCCGGAGCAATACTTGCCGGAAATAAAAAAACAGATGCGTGAAAAAACGCTGAAAGCCTCGGTGACTTTTGAAAACATGGCCGTGTCCCCGCCGCAGGGCGAACTGACTTTTGTGGACAACGCGGTGGACATGACGACCGGCACGATTGACCTCAAGGCGACTTTTCCAAATGAAGACAATTCCTTGTGGCCGGGGCAATTTGTGAATGTCACGCTGACGCTTTCGGAATTGACGAACGCAGTCGTCGTGCCTTCGCAGGCGGTGCAAGTGGGACAAAACGGCCAGTTCGTCTATGCCGTCGAGGCGGACCAGACGGTGGAGGAACGCCCGGTCAAAACCGGCATCACGTTTCAAGGTGCAACCGTGGTGCAAAGCGGCGTGGAGGCAGGTGAAACGGTGGTGACGGACGGACAATTGCGCCTCACTCCCGGCGTGAAAGTGAACGTAAAAAGTTCAATCCAGTCCGCGACGACATCCTCATCCGCCAGCCAGCCATGAACATACCCGAACTGTTCATCCGCCGGCCGGTGATGACCACGCTGGTTATGTTCGGCATTTTGCTCTTTGGCCTCGTAGGTCTTCATGAGCTGCCGGTGAGCGACCTGCCCAGCGTGGATTATCCGACCATCCAGGTTTCGGCAAACCTGCCCGGTGCCAGTCCGGAAGTGATGGCTTCGGCAGTCGCAACGCCGTTGGAAAAACAATTCTCCACCATCGCGGGCGTGGATTCGATGTCGTCCATCAGCGCGCAAGGCAGCGCGCAAATCACCATCCAGTTTTCGCTCGACCGCAACATTGACGCGGCGGCGGCGGACGTGCAGGCGTCCATTGCCAAGGCGACCAAGCAATTGCCGCCCAATCTGCCCGCTCCGCCGACTTACAGCAAAGTCAACCCGGCAGATTCCCCGGTGCTTTACATCGCCATGTCATCGCCGACGCTGCCGCTGTCGGTGGTGGATGATTACGCGGAAAATTTGCTGGCGGAACAGATTTCCCAGATCAACGGCGTGGCGCAGGTGAGCGTTTATGGTTCGCAGCAATACGCCGTCCGCGTGCAGGTGGATCCGAATAAGCTCGCGGCTTATAGCTTGGGCATTGACCAGGTCGAGCAGGCGATTGAAGCGGGCAATGTGAACCAGCCGCTCGGCACACTTTACGGCAAACACCAGGCGTTCACGGTGCAGGCGAACGGCCAGTTGGCGAAGGCGGGCGATTTCCGACCCATGATCGTCGCCTACCGCAATAGTCATCCGGTGCGGTTGGAGCAGCTGGGAGAGGTACTCGATAGTGTGCAGAACGACAAGGCGGCGGCATGGTTCAACAACACCCGCGCCGTGATCCTGGCCGTGCAACGCCAGCCGGGCGCGAACACCGTCGCAGTCGTGGACAGCATCCGCAAACTGCTGCCGCAGTTTGAGGAGCGAATTCCGGCGTCGGTGAAGCTGGATGTGCTGTTTGACCGTTCGCAATCCATCCGCAAATCGGTTGCGGATGTCACGCACACGTTGTTGCTGACCGTCGTGCTGGTCGTGCTGGTCATCTTTGTTTTCCTGCGCAATATTTCGGCTACGATCATTCCGAGCCTGGCGTTGCCCATGTCCATCATCGGCACGTTTGCGGCGATGTCGCTGTTGGGCTATAGCCTCGACAACCTTTCGCTCATGTCGCTGACCTTGTGCGTGGGTTTTGTGGTGGACGACGCCATCGTCATGCTTGAAAACATCGTGCGCCACATGGAAAACGGCGAGCCGGCAATGCAGGCCGCACTGAAAGGCTCCAGGGAAATCGGTTTCACCATCGTCTCGATGACGCTATCGCTGTCGGCGGTTTTCATCCCCGTCTTGTTCATGAGCGGGCTACTCGGCCGTTTGCTGCATGAATTTGCCGTGACTATCGTCGTGGCGGTGCTGGTGTCCGGCTTCGTATCGCTGACATTGACACCGATGCTATGCAGCCGTTTTGTCCAGGCGCAGCACGGGCAAAAACACGGGCGGATTTACAACGTCTTTGAGCGGTTCTTCGACGGCGTGCTGTCCCGCTATGACCGCTCCTTGCAATTCGTGATGCGGCATCGTTTTGCAACACTCATGCTTTCGATGGTGATTCTGGTTGTGACGTTGTTCCTGTTCAAAGTAATTCCCAAGGGATTTTTCCCCGACGAAGATACGGGCCAGATTTTTGCGATCACCGAGGCAGCACAGGACATCTCCTTTGATGCCATGAAAGCGCACCAGCAGGCCGCCGCTAAAATTGTTGGCGCAGATCCAAACGTGGCCGGATTCGGTTCATTCATCGGTGCCGGCGGATCTTCCTCCACGATGAATCAAGGTCGGATGTTCATGCGTCTGAAAGACCGTTCGGAACGCAAGTTGAGCGCGAATGAAATCATTCAGGAACTGCGCCAGAAATTATTGCAGTTGCCCGGTATTAACGTGTTCATGCAGAACCCGCCGCTCATCCGCATTGGCGGAAATCTGACCAAGGCGTTGTATCAATACAGCCTGCAGGACACGGACACCAAGGAGTTGTTTCACTGGGCGCCGATCTTAATGAAAAAAATTGCCGAGCAGCCCGGCTTCCAGGATGTGACCACCGACCTGCAAATCGCCAGTCCGCAGGTCAACGTAGAGATTGACCGCGACAAGGCCGCTGTGCTGGGTGTCACGCCGGAACAGATTGAAAACGCGCTCTACGACGCCTATGGCGAACGTCAGGCTTCGACGATTTACGGCGACGTGGCCGAATACTGGGTGGTCTTTGAAGTTCTACCGCAATATCAGCTCGACCCAGCGGCGCTGTCGCAGCTTTACATTGCCAGTTCCAACACCGACACGAACGGCGTGGCCAAACTCATTCCCTTGAGCGCCGTCGCCAAACTTACGCGTAGCCTGGGACCGACCAGCATCGCGCATGTTGGGCAGTTACCCTCCGTGACCATTTCCTTCAACCTCGCGCCCGGCGTTTCCCTTGGCACTGCGGTTGATCGCCTGCAATCAGTCGAAGCCAGCCTGCACCTGCCCGCGACCATCACCGGCAGTTTTCAAGGTTCGGCGCAAGTGTTTCAAGCCTCGTCGCAAGGGCTCGTCATCCTGCTTGCCGTATCCATCGTCATCATCTATATCATTCTCGGCATTTTGTATGAAAGTTTCATTCATCCGATCACAATTCTATCCGGCCTACCGTCGGCGGGATTTGGCGCGCTGGTGACGCTCATGCTGTTTCATCTTGATTTGAACATCTACGGATTCGTCGGCCTCATCATGCTCGTGGGCATAGTGAAGAAAAACGCCATCCTGATGATTGACTTCGCCATCGTCGCGCAGCGCGAGCACGGCAAATCGCCCGCCGAAGCGATTCACGAAGGCTGCCTCCTGCGCTTTCGCCCGATCATGATGACCACGATGTCCGCGCTCATGGCCACGCTGCCCATCGCATTGGGAATCGGCGCGGGCGGCGAATCCCGTCGCGAACTAGGTTTGTGCGTCGTCGGCGGATTGGTCGTCTCGCAATGCCTGACGCTCTTCATCACGCCGGTGGTTTATCTTTACCTCGAATCGTTCCAGCAATGGCTCGCGCGCAAACGCCACAAAAATGCGCCCGTTCAAAGTGGAATCAATCCGGCAACGGCTTGATTCAACAAATGGGATTGGTCAGAGCAAGACGGCCAGATAGATAACCACTGCCAGCCCAATGACTGCGAGAAATCCTGCGATTAAACAAATGAAAAACGACCCATACGCCTGTCTGAATTGGCCCCGGTCAATCGCTTTAGTGTAACGATGATGCCGAATCGCGGCGATAAGGTTGACCATGATGCCCGCCACGATCAGGGCAATGCCGATGGGCAGTGAAAAGCCGTCGTCATGCCGGGCAACAGTCACATTGTTGCTCATGGCAATCTCGCGCAAAAACAGACCGAAGCGGGCAACCACAAAACCGAATCCCATAAACGCGATGCCGGTTCTAATCCAAGCTAGGAAGGTGCGTTCGGTAGCCAGGTAAATTCGCGGATCACTGGAAGAATCATGCGACTCATTCATAGAATTTAAAGCATAGGCAAACGTCTGAATCAGGGGAAGTCTAAAGCTAATTTGAAAGTAAAAAGAGCTTCCCGGTCGCCCATTTTTCCCAGCGCGGATAGACTTTTGGCCATTAAGCAAATTCCTTTTTTACAGATTCCGTTCCACGTTCCATGACTGAACCGTGAGCATCACCGGTTTCGTGCGAGGAAAATACCTGTTCGACCGCGCGGGTCGCGTCTTGCTCGTCATCGCCTGATGCCTCGATTTCGAGGGTGGTTCCCATGGTGGCGCACAACGAGATGATGCTCAAAATGCTCCGCAGGTCGGCGACCTTCCCCCTGCATTTCAGAAAGATTGTCGAACGAAACTGTCTGCCCAACCGCACCAAGGTTGCTGCCGGGCGGAGATGCAATCCTTCGCGCCAAGAAACCACGACTTTAGAACGTTTCATAACAGAGTATTCGACCGGCTCCTCCGGATTGAGTTCAATTTTCGCGCGCGCGAACATCACAAAAACGCGCCTGTTCAAAGTGGAATCAATCCGGCGGCGGCATAATATTTTTCAGCCGAAAATTTATGCGATTTCCTGCGGACCTTTTCCGCCGTTCAGCAGAAATAAAACCGCCATTCTCACGGCCAGTCCGTTTGTCACCTGTTCCAAAATCAGCGAGCGATTGCAGTCGGCGATCTCGCTGTCAATCTCCACGCCGCGATTGATCGGGCCGGGATGCATGATGAGCGCATCTGGTTTTGTTTTGGCAAGCCGCGCCTTGTTCAGGCCAAACAAACTCGTGTATTCGCCGATGCTGGGAAACATCGTCTTGCGCTGGCGTTCGTGCTGGATGCGCAGCAAATGGATGATGTCCGCGTCGAGCAGCGCCTCGTCAACATTGTGTGTCACGCGGGAGCCCATCTGCTCAAATGTTTTTGGCACGAGTGTTGACGGCCCGCACAAACGTCACTTTCGCGCCGAGTTTCGTCAACGCCCAGATGTTTGAGCGCGCCACGCGGCTGTAAAGAATGTCGCCGAGAATCGTCACGTTCAACCCGGCGATTTTCCCTTTGTGTTCGCGAATCGTGAACGCGTCGAGCAACGCCTGCGTCGGATGTTCGTGCGCGCCGTCGCCGGCGTTGATGATGCTGGCGTTGACGACGCGCGACAGAAAATGCGGCGCGCCGCTCGCGCTGTGGCGGATGATGATGAAATCGGCGTTGAGCGCTTCGAGATTTTTGGCCGTGTCCTTCAGCGTCTCGCCCTTTTTGAACGACGAGGCGTCGGCGGAAAAATTCACGATGTCGGCGGTCAAACGCTGCGCCGCCAGCTCAAAACTGATTCTTGTTCGTGTTGAAGGTTCAATGAATAGATTGACAACCGTTTTTCCGCGCAACGCCGGGACTTTTTTGATTGCGCGTTCACCGACGGCCTTGAACGCCTTGGCCGTGTCGAGCACGGTGGTGATTTCTTCCGCCGTGAGCGATTCGATGTCGAGCAGATGTTTTTTTGTCCAGCTCATCTTATTTTTCCAAAACGACTTCGTCCGGCTGGCCGGGAATATCCAGCCGCACGCGCACCTTGGCCGTGATGGTGGTCGGCACGTTTTTGCCGACAAAATCCGCGCGCACCGGCAATTGGCGGTGGCCGCGGTCAACCAGCACTGCCAGTTGAATGTATTTTGGCCGGCCAAAATCATTCAGCGCGTCCATCGCGGCGCGCGTCGTGCGGCCGGTGAACAGCACGTCGTCCACCAGCACAACCGTCCGTCCGGTCACATCGAACGGCATGACAGTCGGATGAATCGTCGGCGCGGCGCGTTGATCCAGATCGTCGCGGTGCATGCTCACGTCCAGAACTCCGACCGGCACCGGCAGCTTCCAGATTTCCGACAAAATTTTCCCCAGCCGGAACGCCAGTTGGTCGCCCACAAGCGGAATGCCCGCCAGCACCACCTCCGCGCCGCTTTCGTTGCGCTCGGCGATCTCGTGCGCGATGCGCGTGAGCGCGCGCGAGATGGCGGCGGCGTTGAGGATGACGGTAGATTCAGGCATGGAAAAATTTCGTTGAATCGTTGAATCGTTGAATCGTTGAATCGGAAATTGCGCCCGCCGGTTCATCGCTGAAAACAAAAATCGCGAACCAATTCCGCCAGTGTGCGGAGCCGATTCGCGTTGCGCGTTTGGCGTTCATAGTTTCCTTCGCCACCTCGCAGGGCGGCGTTAAAGGAACAAAATTTTCAGTTCAATTCGTGGCGGCGGCCTAGCGGTTTTTGCGCCAGCTCGAGCGGTGCTTGATGATCCAATCCGTCAGCGCCTGCTCGAAGCCGATGTCGCGACCGGCCTTTTCCGACTCGATCCACTTGTGCCGGAGGATTTCCTCGCGCTCCGCCTGAAACTCGCGGTAGAGCGAAGAGTTCTTCAGCAAATCGTTCGCCGATGGTGATTCTTTTGCAGCGTTCGACATATTCGTGAATTCCAAGTTAAATCTTCGCGGCCAAACGTGCAATAGAAAAATGAACGCGGAAATGCCTGATAAAAATGACTGCGAATCAATGGTTTTTAGCGCCGGAGGCGCGCAAGAAAATAGCCCGCAGTTTTAACTGCGGGTAAAACGTCAAAATCAATCGAGCCCCGCAGGGGCGGCAGAAAATTCCGAAATTGTGCAATTCTGTCGCCCCTGCGGGGCTTTTCATTTTCTAACCGCAAACCCACAGTTGAAACTGCGGGCTATTGTCGGTCGTCGCTGCGCGACTTGGCTGACCGGCAGGTCAGTCCTACCAAGTTATGGCGAAAGTTTTTCACGGTGCGGCTGGTGGTCGCGGTTCCAGCGGGACAAGGCGGCGTCGCTGGTGTCGGCAAAAAGAAATGGCAGCGTCGGCGATTCGACGTGGCCGTCGCAAAAGACCACGTTGGCTTTGCCTTGATGACGAGCGTAACTTCGTTTGGTGATACCTGAATTATCTTGCAAGCCGTAAGTCCGATATAAATTCCAATTGCCATCCAATACAACGCCATTGCCTCCGTAAAATCCATCACCAATTGCAATCATCTCACTTGGGCTGACAACTTGCGATTCATTCACAGGCGGAGATGGTGAAGGAACAACGGGGCAATTATAAGTTCCGCCAAGTCCCAAACAGTTGGTCTCCGTCGAGCGACTCAAACCATGCCAGTTGTAGCCGTAGTCGTCGTATACAAGATTGCCACCGTTTGGAATCCAGCCAGAGGGTTTGTATGCAGCGGGACATTTCCAAATGCTTTGAGAATAAAATTCTGCGTTTGTATAATTTTTATTATCAATTTCGCGCTGCAAAGTATCCGTCCAATAGGTTAGATGTTCCGAGTAATTTCCATGACTTGCGTGCGGATTTACAAAAAAGGGGTAAGCATTTTTGTCCGTCACAAATTCCTGCAAAGCAATTCCAAGTTGCCGCACATTGTTGGCACATTGAATTCGTTGCGCCCTTGCTTTGGCTTGAGCAACTGCCGCCAGCAAAAGCGCGGCAAGAATTGCGATGATGGCAATGACTACCAGCAGTTCAACCAGAGTGAACGCAAAATCTTTTTTATCCGTGTTCAATCTGTGTTTCATCCGTGGCTAGAATTATTTCAGATTTTTCCGCAGCGTTTCCGCGATTTGAATGAACGCCCTGCCCGCCGCGTGGTTCGGCGTTGAGACAACGATGGGCATCCCCCGGTCGCCACCCTCGCGGATTTCCGCGAAGATCGGCACTTCGCCGAGGAACGGCACGTCCTGCCGCGCGGCCTCCTCCCGGCCGCCGCCATGCCCGAAAATCTCCACGCGCTCGCCGTTCGGCGCGGTGAAGTAGCTCATGTTTTCCACGATGCCGAGGATCGGCACGTTCACTTTGCGGAACATCGCAATGCCTTTGCGCACGACGCCGAGCGACGCCTCCTGCGGCGTGCTGATGATGACGCCGCCGTCGAGCGGCACGGTCTGGCAGAGCGAAAGTTGCGCGTCGCCCGTGCCCGGCGGCAAATCCACGAGCAGAAAATCGAGTTCGCCCCACTCGACGGCGAGGAGAAATTGCTGGATGGTTTTCGTGATCATCGGCCCGCGCCAGATCACCGGCTGGTTGTCCGTGACGAGCAGGCCGATGCTCATCACCTTCACGCCGTGATTGGACGGCGGCACGAGGCGCTCGGCTTCGTTGACGGTCGGTTTTTCGTGAACGCCCATCATCAACGGAATGCTCGGCCCGTAAATGTCGCAGTCCAGCAAACCGACTTTCGCGCCGAGATGCGCGAGCGCGCACGCGAGGTTCACGGAGCAAGTGGATTTGCCGACGCCGCCCTTGCCGCTGGCGATGGCGATGATGTGTTTCACGCCGGAAACTTTGTTTTGATTTGCAAATGGATTTGCCGGCGCGGCTGATCCGGCGGCGGGCTGGCGCACTTCGACGTGAACGTGATTCACGCCGGGAAGATTTTTCAGGACGCGTTCGCTTTCGGTTTTTATTTGCTGCGCGGCTTCGGGATTCGGCGAGGTCAACTGCATCGTGACGCTCACCGCGCCGTTGGCGACGGAAATTTCCTTCACGAGGCCGAACGAAATGATGTCGCGCGAATAGCCGGGATATTTGACGGCGGCCAGCACGTTTTTGATGTCGTCTTGCGTAAGCACGGCGGGATGTTAGCAGACCGGCGGTGCCGCACCAGCGTTTGAGCAAGCGTAGCTGATTTCATCCCGCCCAATGGCCGAAGAAAATTGTTTTGCCAAGCATTCCAGTCAATTTGCTAATCCATTTCTAGGTTCAATAGACAGAGCTGCTTATGAAAGTTTTGCGCGCATTCACGTTGATCGAACTGCTGGTGGTGATCGCCATCATCGCAATCCTGGCGGCCATGTTGTTGTCCGCATTAAGCGGCGCCAAGGCCAAGGCGCAGGCGATTTGCTGCCGCAACAATTTGAAGCAATGGGGACTGGCGACGCAGCTTTATGCGACGGACCACGAATATTTTTTGCCGAAGGACGGTTCGGCCAGCGGCAGCTCGACTAATGAAGGCTGGTATGTGGATTTGCCCAGGGAAATGAATCTGCCGATTTATGCTGAAATGCCGTGGCGCACCAACGCCAGCATTGATCCGGGCAAGTCAGTCTGGATTTGTCCGAGCAATCCGCGCCGGAGCAATGGAAAAAATTTGTTCCACTATTGCCTTAACGAACATGTGAACGGATTAGGTACTGGCAACCAAATCAAATTGACCTCCATCCGGCAACCGACAGTCACCGTCTGGCTTTTTGACAATGGCGGGCTTGCGCCGGTGGCGCAGGAGAACAATGTTCACACTACCATCCACAATCGCGGCGCGCAGTTTGTTTTTCTGGACGGCCACGTCGCGCGCTTCCGCAACACGGAGTATTGGGATTTCAAAACGAACAAAGGCATCACGAACAATCCGGCACTGGTCTGGTTTCCGTGATTCGCGCCATGCTAATTTTCGTGCAGGATGAAAAATTGCCCCGTCGCGGTTTGATCCACGACGTTGGTGGCGGTGAAAGTGAAACTGCCGCCGGCGGATGAATTGGTTGCCAGCACCGTCCAGTTCGTCACGGGCAACGTGATGTCGGCGCTCGCCAACACAGTGAAGACTGCGCCGGTAATGCTGTTCGCCACATTGAAAACCAGATTTGTCCCGGCGAGGCTGACGCCGGTGATGACCGGCGCGGGCAGCGGGATGGTGTAATCGGTGACGACGGGCAAATGGTCGCTGCCTCCGGTGAGATCAACATAAAGTTGCGCGGCGCTGATGAACACGGGGCCGTTCGTGACGAGATTATTGTTCAGCGCCGTGTCGTAGCCGTTATTAACGCTGTTGCCGTAGAACACCGTTCCGTTATTTCCAAAAACATGATAAGTGCCGGGCTTCAATTGAAGGCCGCCAGCCGTGCCGAAATAAACATTGGTCGTCATCATCTGGTAGTCGTCGCGATATTCCAGATAAACGGACGAATCGGTTTTGGCCGGCAGCAGCGAGGCCGAATTATCATCCCAGTTGGTGGTCAGACTGCGCAACGGATTGAGCGGGTCAACCAACTGGTTCGTGCCGGCCGCGGTGAGCGTGCCATACATTTTCTCGCCGGCCTCGCCGGTGTTGAAATCGCCGACGTGCAAAATCTGCGCGCCCGCCGGCAGGGTTGTGATCATGTTGCTGCGGACGATGAAGGCTTCGCCCGCGCGGGAATTGGTGTTGTTCGCCGTGGTGCCGGAGCCGGATTTGTAGTGGCTCACATAAATGTAAAAAATATTGGAGGTGTTCGTCGCGACGCCGGCGGGTGCAAATTGATAGCGCATCACCTCGCGATATTCTCCCGAATAGCCCGAACTCACGCCGCCCAACTGGCCTGTTCCGCCCGGCGGATCAACCGGCACGGAAGCGAGCAATTGAACCGTGCGCGTGTTAAAAACCATCGCGTTCGGGCCGTCTCCGTAAGTTGGATCGCCAAATTCTTCCGTCGCTTGGTAACTGCTGTTCGAATACATTCCAGCGATTCCATAAAAAGAATTTAATCCATTCACGATGGGCGCGACGGTCAGCGGATTGCTCGTCGTTTCCTCCAACGCCAAAATATCAATCGCCTGCGCCGGGTCATCGCCGACCATCTCCTCGCCGATGCCTTCGAGCACGCCGCCGGCCTGGATATTCGTCGGATTTGTCGGCGGCGCGATCAAACCCGGCAGCGGCGGGCCTTCGGCGGATGATGACACGCTGTTGGTGAACGTGGCCTGCTTGTTGGTGACGCCAATGTCCGCCTCGATGTTGTAAGTCACAATGCGCAACGTGCGCGTCTGGGCAAACGCCGCCGGCGCGGACAAGATTAAAACGAGGAAAACTCCTTTTTGGAATGCTTCCCAAAACAACCGGGATTTATTCACAACTTGATAAAATTCAACTAACGCTTTTTAATATAAGCACTTTGCGAATACTTTTGTCGAGCCAATTCTTCCGTGCGTCCTTGTAAATGTTCGTCGAGTGGGAAAAATTCCCATTCAATTTTGAATTTTTTCGCGGCAACTTCGCGCATCGCATTTTCCCAATCGTCGTGCTCAATTTTAATTGGCGGCACCTGAACTGAACCTTGGATTAGCAAACCCGATTTGTTCCGCCGCTGCGCCGCACCCGCGATTTTTTTACCGCGCCAGAGCAAATCAAATTTCTCGTAACCGGCAAAACATTGGCCGGGCGCGGATCTCTTGCAGCACGGCGCGAGTTCCGTTTCGATTTTCAATTTTGCGAATGCATTTTGAATCCATTCGTGAATGCGACGGTAGCTTTCAATGGCCTTGAGCGAATGCCATTCGTGGCCGGGCGGAAAAACCGCGCTGTAAGTCCAGTCCGCATCATGCGGCACGATGCCGCCGCCCGTCGGACGGCGGATGAACGGACGCAAATGCGTCGCGCGCTCGACCTCGGAAAATTTCTGGAAATAGCCGAACGTCGCCGCCGGTTCCGTCCAGCCGTAAAAACGCAAAACCGGTTTGCCAAGCCGTGAAACATTTTCGAGCAACGCTTCGTCCAGCGCCATGTTGAACGCCGCGTCGCATTTGCCGGAGTCGAGGAAAAACCAATTCATTCGGTGGGAAGATTAGCCACAAAGGCACAGAGGCACAGAGAAAATTCATCCTTCACCTCTGCGTCTCTGTGGCTCTGTGGCAAAATCATTTCTTCACCCCAATCTGCGGGCAGAATTTTTTAACTTCACAATTCGCGCAATCCGGTTTGCGCGCAGCGCAGCGGCGGCGTCCGTGCCAGATGAGCCAGTGGCTGAACAACGTCCAGTCTTTTTGCGGCACCAGCGGCATCAATTCCTGTTCCATTTTCACCGCGTCTTTTTGTTTTGTGAGACCGAGACGATTGCACAGCCGCGTGACGTGCGTGTCCACGACGATGCCGACATTGATGCCGAAGGCATTTCCCAAGACGACATTGGCCGTCTTGCGCCCGACGCCGGCGAGCGCGTGCAGTCCGTCCATCGTGCGCGGCACTTCGCCGCCGAATTTTTCCACGAGCGCGGCGCAGCAGGCCTTGATGTTCTTCGCCTTGTTGCGGAAAAAACCGGTGGAGCGGATGTCGTTTTCCAATCCGGAAATTTCCGCGCGCGCAAAATCCCCGGCGCTGCGGTATTTTTTGAACAATTCCGCCGTGACCAGATTCACGCGCTTGTCGGTGCATTGCGCGGACAGAATCGTGGCGACGAGCAGTTGCAGCGGATTGGAAAAATCCAGTTCGCAATGCGCGGCCGGATAAGTCCGCCGGAGCGCGGCGCAGATTTTCAGCGCGCGTCTCTTTTTGGCGTCAGTGCTTTCGCGTGGCATCAAAATGATTTTGCCACATCGCGGAAAAATAAAAAGCCCGGAGCGAAGTCCGGGCTGGTTAGAACGTAAATTATTTTGCGCGCAGCAGGTCGCGGATCTCCATGAGCAGCTTTTCCTGCGTCGTCGGTTCGGGCGGAACGGCGTCCTCTTTGCGCTTCAAGGCGTTGATGCCCTTGACGAGCAAAAATATGCAGAAAGCCACGATGAGAAAATCCAAAATTGTGTTGATAAACGCCCCGTAGGTGATCACGGTCGCGCCGGCATCCGTAGCGTCGGCGACGGTTTTGACCGGAGCGCCCGCCTTGGTCAGTTTGGACGGATCCAAATTGATAAACAGCTCCTTGAAATCCACCCCGCCCGTCAGTTTGCCGATGGGCGGCATGATGATGTCGTTGACCAGCGAGGTGACAATCTTGCCGAACGCGCCGCCGATGATGACGCCGATGGCGAGATCCACCACGTTCCCGCGCATCGCGAACTCTTTGAATTCCTTTACCATGCCCATAATTTTATCCTAAAGTTTGGTTACGGTTTTGACTTTCTGCCAATGTCTGAACCGGCGGGGAAATTAACCACAAAGGCACCAAGACGCCAAGAAAACTTTGCGGCTTTGTCCAGCAACGGAGTTGCGGAAGAAAATAGCCCACAGTGCAAACTGTGGGTTGACGTTAATCGGGCGTTTAAGCTCCGGCAGGAGCGACAGAAATCTGCGAAGAAATAATTCTTTCGCCCCATCCGGGGCTTGTGTCATTGGGCGGCCTTTTCCCACAGCTTGCGCTGTGGGCTACTTTCTATCGCGCCTACGGCGCTGGGAAAATATTTTGCCGCGATTCAAAATCCAAGACACAAAGATGCGAATTGAAAGTCTTTGTTTAACTTCATTTCCACGGTCAAGCAGATTGTTACCTATTCCTTACGCCACCCGCGTGCTTGGGGCAGACTGTGAAATGAAATTGTTCCATGTCATCGTCTGCCTGTTTGGATTGCTTTTTTTGACCGGCTGTGTGGCGGGCTATCATTATCGGCCTTACATTGGCGAGCAGCAGGATTGGCCTATGGCCAAAGGCAGTTTTATGGAAACCAACGGTGTGCTGCCCATTTATTACGGTTATCCGTCAAAACCCTACGATGTCATCGGCATGATTACTGCCGACGTGCGTTGTCTGCAAATGGCAAGCCGCAACGCCAAATATCAAGGCGGCGAAGCTCTGGTGTTGAAATCCTCACAGACATTTCAGGGTGGTAGCGTTACATTTCCCGGAGCCAGCACGACGACCGTTAATGGCAACTTCAACACTTACAACAGCGGCAACTATGGCTACGGAAATTTCTCCGGCAATTCCCAGACCTATTCTTCACCATCCGTCTCTGTGCCAATCATAAGAACCTATCAAAGTTTTATGGTCATCAAATTCAAAACCGAGCCAACCACACCTGCATCATCCGCCACCAACACGCCTGCAAGTAACTGAAAATCAACAAAAGTTATTTGATGAAACATCAGCCTGACAAACGTCCTCAAAATAAAAATAATTTAGGTCGTGTTGATTTAGGTTGAATTTCGTGAATTTAGTCACATAAAGGAGTTGGCGGGCGAGAAAGGGTTCGCAGTGCATCATTAGCACTGTCTTGCGTGGAGCATTGCCTTTCTCGCCCTACCAATACTTCATTAAATTCTTTTGCTCGAAAGAACGTCAAGTGTTAAACTAACTGCTTTAACATTTACAAAGTTCCGGCTCTTCAATTTTTTCTGGTGGCTGACCGCAAGGTCTGCCGTCGGCGGCTTCGGGATATTCGAAAATTTTTCCTTCGTAGTTGCGCAGCACCACGCGGTCGGCGTTGTGGCTCAAGACGTATTCGGGATTGACCGGCACTTTGCCGCCGCCGCCGGGCGCGTCAATGACGTATTGCGGCACGGCGTAGCCGGTCGTGTGCCCGCGCAATTGCTGCATGATCTCGATGCCCTGGCGCACGCTCGCGCGCAGGTGCGCGGAGCCGGAAATCAGATCGCACTGGTAAAGATAATACGGCTTCACGCGGCACATGAGCAGTTTCTGGACGAGCGCCTTCATCACGGTCGCGTCGTCGTTGACGTGCTTGAGCAAAACGCTCTGGTTGCCGAGCGGAATGCCGGCGTCGGCGAGGCGGCCCAGCGCGTCGCGCACTTCGGTCGTGAGTTCGCGCGGATGGTTCGAGTGGACGCTCATGAACAGCGGATGAAATTTTTTCAGCATCGCGCAAAGTTCGGGCGTGATGCGTTGCGGCAAAAATGTCGGGATGCGCGAACCGATGCGCAAAAATTCGACGTGCGGGATCGCGCGCAGGCGGCTCAACAGATTTTCCAACTTGTCGTCGCTCAATAAAAGAGGGTCGCCGCCACTCAAGAGCACGTCGCGGATTTCGGGATGTGCGGCGATGTAGGCGATCTGCTTGTCAAACTCGGGATGGAAATCGTAGCCGCTGGCGTTGCTGACGAGCCGCGAGCGCGTGCAATAGCGGCAATACGCGGCGCAGCGGTCCGTGACCAAAAACAAAACGCGGTCGGGATAACGATGCACGAGTCCGGGCACGGGCGAGTGCGAATCTTCGCCGACGGGATCGCTCATTTCCCACGGCGCAGTGTGGGATTCGGCGAGCTTGGGAATGACTTGCAGCCGGATTGGGCAGTTTTCATCCGCCGGGTCAATGAGGTTAAAAAAATACGGCGTGATGGCGAGCGCGAGCTTTGTGTTCGCGAGTTTCGCGCCGGCGAATTCTTCCGGCGTTAACGTCGGCAGGAATTTTTGCAATTGCTCCGCGTTCGTGATGCGGTGCTTCAACTGCCATTTCCAATCGTTCCAATCAGCGTCGGAAACGTCGTGCCAGAAGCCGCGACCGGCGGATTTGAATTCCTTGAGCGATTTAGACAAACTGCCCAAAGGCGGCTCGTCGCCGTTGGCGGGTAAATTTTCCGTCTGCATTTACAGTATTGGGACTATAAGTTTGATTTGCGCCGTGTCAAGTTGACCGTCCGCAACCGGCGGCGTTCAAGTCAAAATTTCAGCGGCGCAAGGCTGGGTTGAATGGACGTGTCAGGTTTGACCGTTGATTCGATGGTTCGCCGCTGCGCATCCAGCGCGTCCAGTTTTTTCAGCGTTTTTTCGACATTCGACTTTTGCGGCGCAACGACGGTCTGTTTCGGCCAGGCCGGAACCGGCGCGGAGGTTGGAAGTCCGGCCAGATAACCGGCCAGCACCCCGCGATAGGCGTCAGTCAGCGCCGCCAACCGCGGGGTCATGCGAAACTGCGCCAGCCCCAGGTCGCGCAGCTTGACCTGAAGAATCTCGTTTTGGCTCGCGGAATCCAGACTGCGGATCACGGTTTGCAGGGAAATTTCCGCGCGGGCGGGCAGGCTGTTCGAGGCGTCGCGCATTTCGACCGGCACGCTCAAAATTTCATCGAGTCTGTCGCGGCTCACCGCCGGCGTCCACGTCGGCCCCCGGTCGTGGGCGGCGAAAGCGACAAGCTGCAACGCCCACCATTTTTCCAAATCCAGCGGCGTCGGAAACATTTCGTAAAAGGCCGACTGGAACGCAGTCTGCCAGTTGTAAAAGCGCGGCAACGATTGCAACACCGCGCGCAACTGGCGCGGGCCGGTTTTCAGATCCAAAAGCGCGTCCACGAAAACCTGCGCGCTGGCGCGATACGCCCCGCCGTCGTCGCCGTTCAATTGCGCGGCGGTCGGCCAGGACAATTCTTCAAACGTCAGCGGCGGAAATTGCCGGAGCACGCGCCGCGCGCTGGCCAGCGAATCCATGCCGCGCTGCGTGGCGTTGATCCGCGCGACCGGCAGGCCGTTCAAGATTTTGTCCGGCGCGGATAAAATGGTTTCCGGCGAGCCTGACGCCAGCATTTCTTCGGACAATCCATCGGTGAGCCACGCGGGAATTTCCGCAGAATGCGACTGGGCGCTGCGGTTGGCAAATTCCAGCAAAATCACGCCGGTCATCGCCCGCGTGAACCGGCGGCGCGACAAAACATCGGGCAGTTCAACCCGGTAGCTGCAACCATCGGCGGAAAGCCGGGAAACAATGGTGACGCTTTCGTCGAGCGATTGCGCCGGATGCGCCGCAAGATAAATCTGCCCGCGCCAGGGCGTGTCCGTCTTGATTTCAAGCCGGCGATAAAGCGAATCCTTGATGCGCTCGGCGGAAACGGCGAGCAAGGCCGGCTCGAGCCGGACAAAATTGGTGTCGGCGGCGACGCGCGGCAGACGCGCCAGCCGTGAGAATTGCACCGGGCCGCCAGCGATGAACTGGCCGGAAACGCTGCGCGTGGAATTTTCGTCCGTGTGCGAAAATTGCGCGCCGACGGATGGCGGAAAAAGCAGGACGCAACCAAGCATCGTCAAACCGTTGAACCGTAAAACCGTTGAATCGTAAAACCGAGGTAACGATGCGGTGATGCGGCGATGCAACGCCGGTTTCATTTTTTTTCCGCTTTGGCGGCGGGTTTCGCCGGAGCCGCCGGCTTGGCGTCGCCAGCGGCGGGCTTGGCCGGCGCGGAATCTTTTTTCGCGGACTGCTTGTAGCCTTCGCTGCGATAATCGGTGATGTAAAAACCGCTGCCTTTGAAAAGCAGGCCGCCGCCGGTGCTGATTTTTCTGGTCACCCTGCCGCGGCCCCACTTTTTTTTGGCGCAAAGATTTTCCGGGCAGCTTCGCAACGGTTTTGCGGCGATAGACTGGAAGGCTTCAAACTCTTGGCCGCATTTCTCGCAAACGTATTCGTAGGTCGGCATGGCTGGCGGTCGGCAAAATTTTCACGGGCCGCGCGTCAGTGACCCGCGTCCGAGGGGGCGTTCGTGCCGCCCATCTGCTTCAACAGGGCGGCCCGCGCGGCGGCCTGGGCGGCGGTGTCCTGCGGAGTTGGCGTTGCCGGGATGACGTGAACGGAGCCGTCGGAGCCAACTTCAACATTCAGGTCATAGGGCGTGGCGGGCCGCGACGACGATGGCTTGGCGGCAACCGGCGGTGAACCGGACGGCAGCGAACGCCGCATCAACAACTCGCCGCCCTTGGGCGGCGTGGCGGGGCTGGTGCCTGCGTTCATCCACTCAAGGCGGCGGGCCTCGAACAATTGATCCCGCAATTTTTTGACCTGGGCGCGTACATCATCAATGTCGTTAAACTTGCGTTCCAGCTCGGCTTTTTGCGCCATCTGCTTTTGCAGCTCGGCGGCGAGAAAGGTGTTGTTGGTCTGCGCGGTGGCCAGTTGCTGCTGTGTGGCGGCGATTTGATCATCCAGCAAGGCAATGTTGTTCGAGAGCATGGTGGCGCGGTCGTCCAGCACCTTGTTCTGTTCTTCCAGGTCGCTGATGCGTCCGTTCAGGTTGGTGATTTGATTCTGGTCGCTTTCGATCTCGGTTTTTGCGCCCGCGAGCTGGCTGGAAGTTTCCGCCAGATTATTGGAAGCGGCCTCGAGCGCCTGCCGGGTGGACGAAAGGTCGTTCGTCAACATCAGGTTGACCTGACGCAAATCGTTCAGATCAATGTTGGCCGTGTCGAGATCGTTGGAAAATTGAAGGATGGTGGACGCATCCTTCGAGTGCTGGTCATTGGACTGCTTTTTCGTGGCGATCAAGGCGATAAGCAGCCCGGCGCACACGGCAACAAGGATAATGATACCCGTCTTAATTTTCATAACACGTCCACAATGCGATGTTCAAATGGATTTGGCAAGCCTTGCCATTTTCACGGTGCCGCGACGGGCGCGTTGGTGGCCGCTGCCGCCGCCAGTGCCGCCGCCGCCGCCTTCAAATCGGGGTCAAGGATTTCAACGTCCGCCGCCTTGTTCAAACCGGCCAGATAGGCGGGCGCGAGCTTTTCAGTCTTTTGCTGCACCAGAAAATCTTTGATCCTGTCGGCGACTTTTGCGTAAGGCACCGTCTGGGCCGGCGTCACGTCGAGCAGCTTGATGATGTGGTAGCCGTAATCCGTGGTAACGACATCGCTGATCGTGTTGGTTTTCATCGAAAAGGCCGCCGCTTCAAATTGCGGAACCATTTCGCCGTGGCCGAACGGCGGCAGTTCGCCGCCATTGTCCTTCGATCCGGGATCTTCCGAGTATTGCGTGGCGAGCACCGCAAAATCCTCGCCGGCGCGGGCGCGCTTGAGGATGTCATCAATCTGCTTGCGCTTGGCCGCCATCTGGTCGGCGGACAACGGCGCGCGGGTCACGGGATCCATCGTCAAAAGCAAAATGTGGCGGACATGCACGGTTTCCGGCTGCTCAAAATCCGCCGGGTGCGCGGTGTAATAATTGGTCGCGTCGGCATCGGTCACGGTGACGCCCAACAGCCGCGTCAAAGTCACCGTCGCGGTCGCCTCCTGCGTGATTTTCGTGCGCAACTCTTCCGGCGTCATGCCGACGGCTTTTAGCTGGCGGTTAAACGCCTCCTGCGAACCGGCGCGGGCCAGCAGGTTGGTGATTTGCTGCTCGGCTTTTGCCGAGCCGGCGGCCTTGTCCGCGTCCGTCGCCTTTTGCAACAGCAATTGAATTTGAATCAATCGGCCAAGCATCTGGCTTTCAATGCCCATCAGTTGCTGCGGCGGAACCGTCTGGTTGTGCGCGGCGGCGGCGGATTTGATGCCCATCACAACTTCATCCAATGCGCTCTGCCTCACTTCAACGCCCTTGCCTTTGGCGATGACCGGATCGCCGAACAGCGCGGCCATCGTCGCCGTAGGATTCGCATTTGTGTCAGCCACGGCTGGCGCGGCATTCGTTGACACGGGGTTGGCCGCCGCCAAGGCGGAGAACGCTCCGAAGATAATTGCGGCGAGCGCGACGGGGAAAATCAGTTTTATTTTGTTTTTCATGTTTTCGTTCGATTGGTTTGGGTTCGATTCGGTTCAAAAATGCTTACAACTTTACCACTTTCACATTGCTGATGTCAGTGTCTTTCTGCAATTCATCCAGCACGGCCTGCGGCGGCGCGCTGTCCAGGCTTAAGACCGTCAACGCCAGTCCACCCGCCGTGTCGCGGCCCAGACTCATGCTGGCGATGTTCACCTTGTGCTTCGCCAGCAGCGTGCCGAGATGGCCGACGATGCCCGGCTTGTCCGTGTTGTTCAACAACAACAAAGTCCCCGTGACCGGTATCTCCACCGACTGGCTGAACAAACGCACGATGCGCGGATTGTTCGGCGAACCAAAAAACGTTCCGCCCGCCGAAATCAATTTCTTCGCGCCGCTGAAAAGCTGGACATGAACCCATTCGTTGAACGTGACCGGCTCGTCCGATTTTTTTTCCTCGACCGTGATGCCGATGCTTTGTGCCACGCTGCGGACATTGACGTTGTTCACGTCCTTCAAATTGCTGTTCGACAAAAATCCGCGCAACACCGCGCGCGTCACCGGGTCAATGTTCGGCAACAATCGTGCATTGCCGCCGAATGTGATATAAATGCGGTCGGCTGTTGCGGGCGAAAGTTGCGCCAGCAATTTTCCGAGTGCCTCGCCGAGCGGCAAATACGGTTTCACCTGCTCGTAAGTCTTCGCGTCGAGATACGGCAAATTCACCGCGTTGCGGACTTCGCCGGTGAGTAAATATCCGGCGATGACTTCGGCGACTTCGATGCCACATTTTTCCTGCGCTTCCTCCGTGCTCGCGCCGAGGTGCGGCGTCAAAATCAAATTCGCCTGCTTGCGATATGGATGATCGGCGGGCAAAGGTTCAACCGCAAAAACATCCAGCGCGGCTCCGGCGACTTTTCCAGATTCCAGCGCGGCGATTAAATCCGCTTCGGAAATAATTTCACCGCGCGCGCAATTCACAATCTTCACGCCGGGTTTCATTTTCGCGAACGCGGCGGCGTTCAACATTTCCTTCGTCTCTTTTGTCACTGGCATGTGGACGGTGATAAAATCCGCGTTGAGATAAACATCGTCCAGGCTCGCGGCGAATTCCGCGCCGATGGCTTTTGCGCGTTCCTCGGTAAGATAAGGATCGTAAGCGATGACGCGCATTCCAAATGCGATGGCGCGTTTGGCGACTTCCGTTCCAATTCTGCCCATTCCCAAAACGCCCAAAGTTTTTCCGGCAAGTTCCACGCCTTGAAACAGTTTGCGATCCCATTTTCCGGCAATCATCGTCGCGTGGGCCTGCGGCACTTTGCGCGCGAGCGCGAGCAGCATCGCAAAACTCAATTCCGCCGTCGTCACGGTGTTGCCGCCGGGCGTGTTCATCACGACCGTGCCGTGCTGCGTGGCGGCTTCGATGTCCACGTTGTCCACGCCAACGCCCGCGCGGCCGACGACGCGCAATTTCGGCGCGGCGGCGATGATTTTGGCGGTCACCTTGGTTTCGGAACGTACGACCAGCGCGACGGCATCGGCCACGAGCGGAATCAGTTCCGCCTCCGGCAGACGCTTGGGTAGCACGACGACTTGGAATTCGGGCCGTTGCTGCAAAAGCGCAATGCCCTTCGGCGAAATCGGATCACAAACGACAATTTTCATAACAGAAAGAACTGCGAGTCTAGGGCATGGCCGGAGCGAGGTCAAATGACGAATCGCGCAAAATTCACTGTGCGTCCGGCAAAAATCGGCTATTTTACGCGCGCAAATGAGCAAGCTCCTGTTGATTGATGACGAAGAGGACGTGCGATATTCGTTCCAGCGGATTTTTGATTCGCCGGAAATCGAATTCACCACGGCATCGTCCGGCGAAGAAGGAATAAAAATAATTCCCAAATTCAAACCTGACCTTGTGCTGATGGACGTGCGCATGGGTGGCATGAACGGTTTGGAAACTTTGCGCAAAATCCGCGCCGCCAATCCCAAGCTGCTTGTCATTTTGATGACCGCCTACGGCACGACGCAGACCGCCATCGAGGCGATGAAACTCGGCGCGTATGATTATCTGCTCAAGCCGTTCGACGCGGTGAAAATCAAGGAGCTGGTCGGCAACGCGCTCAAGGCCGCGCGCGACATGAAACAGGTCGTGTCGTATCAGCCGTTGCTCGAATCCGAGGATTACGAACAAGGCATCGTCGGACGCAGCCAGGCGATGCAGCAGGTTTTCAAACTCATCGGACAGGTCGCCGTCAGCAACGCCACCGCGCTCATCACCGGCGAAAGCGGCACGGGCAAGGAACTCGTCGCGCGCGCGATTTATCATCACAGCGAACGCGCGCAACAGCCTTTTCTCGCCGTCAACTGCGCCGCGATTCCCGAAACGCTTTTGGAAAGCGAACTCTTCGGCCACGAACGTGGCGCGTTCACCGGCGCGACCTTGCAGCGCATCGGGAAATTCGAGCAATGCAACAAAGGCACGATTTTTTTGGATGAAATCGGCGACATGACGCCCGCGACGCAGACGAAAATCCTGCGCGTGCTGCAATCCGGCACATTTGAGCGCGTCGGCGGCAACCAGCCGATCCAGGTGGACGTGCGCGTCATCGCCGCGACAAACAAGCCGCTCGAAGCCGCCGTTGCCGCGAAACAATTCCGCGAAGATTTATTTTACCGGCTCAACGTCGTGCGCATTCCGATCTCGCCGCTGCGCGAACGTCCCGACGACATCCCGCTGCTCGTGAATTATTTTCTCGAAAAAAATGCGCGCGAATTGCAGCGCCCGCCGAAATCCGTCGCCGCCAGCGTCATCAAGACCTTGGTGAAATATCACTGGCCCGGCAACGTGCGCGAACTGGAGAACGCCATCCGCCGCGCGCACGTCATGGCCAAGAGCGACGCGATTTTGCTGGGCGACCTGCCGCCGGAAATTTCCGGCCAAGGCGCGGGCGGCGCGGCAATTCCAACCACTGCCGGGGTCGCGGGCGAAGCGGCGGCAACCGATGCGGCGGCTCTGGCGCGGCAACTTTTTCAATGGGCCAGGCGCGATCCGAAATTAAAAATCATTCCCGCCGTCGAGCGCGAACTGGTGATTCAGGCGCTGAAGGAAACGAACGACAACCAGGTTCACGCCGCGAAACTGCTCGGCATCACGCGCGCGACGCTGCGCAAGCGCATTGACAAATTCGGCATCCAGCGCGAGTTGAATGTGAAGTGAGACTTCCGTTCAAAACTGATCCTCTTTTTCCTTGAACAGCACGTTGAACGTCGTCAGCGAGCCGTAGCTGCGCGTGATGTATTGCTGCATCTCCACCTTCTCGCCGTCGGATAATTTTTCGTGCGCGTTGATTTTTTGTTCCAGCACGCGCAGATTATTCCTGACCATCACGACCTTGTGGAAAAAAACTTCCAGCGGCACTTCCTTCGTTTGCAACGCCGCGTCCGCCGGGTGCAAAACCACCTTGCCGCCGTGCCAGCGCAGGCCGAGCTGTTCCACGACTGAATCCGGTTTTTCCAAACCCAGTTTGGCGACTGCCGCCGCCAGCGTCTGCTCGACGAATTGTTTCAGCGGCACGTTCAAGCCGCTGACCGCCGCCTGCGGCTCGGCGGGTTCGAGACCGGCGGCGCTTGGTTCTACCGTGCGCTTGCCGTCGGTGAACAAAACGTCTGCCGTGATTTCAGAGATGGTCTTGACCGTGCCCAGGCCGTATTGCGGATGCCGGACGCTCATGCCGATGTGCAATGCTTCGATTTTCATGCCGGAATTTTAGCCACAGATTGACACAGATGAAACACAGATTTTTCATTGCCTCACTTCACGCGCCACGTCATCGTAAGCCAAAATTGAATGGGCGCAAAATTCATTGACCGGTTCGAGTTCGAATGTGTGCTGTGGCAGCAAAATGTCGCGCGCGTCGCGGGCGTGGACGAGGCCGGGCGCGGGCCGCTCGCCGGGCCGGTCGTCGCGGCGGCGGCGATTTTGCCGGCGCGCTGGGCGGAATCGGGTTTGCCCGCCGGACTCGCCGGCTTGAACGATTCCAAGCAACTCACCCAAACCCAGCGCGAAAAATTTTTCCAATTCATCACGACCTGCGCCGAAATTGAATTTGCCGTCGCCCAGGTTGACGCGGCGCAGATTGACGAGATCAACATCCTGCAGGCCACGCATCGCGCGATGAACGACGCGCTGGCGCAGTTGAATCCGCAGCCGCAGCACGCGCTCGTGGACGGCCGCCCGGTGAAAACCTTGCGCGTGCCGCAGACGGCCATCGTGAAGGGCGACGCGCGGAGTTATTCCATCGCCGCCGCGAGCGTATTGGCCAAGGTCACGCGCGACCGGTTGATGCTGGGATTTGACGCGCAGTTTCCCGAATATGCTTTTGCGGAACACAAAGGCTACGGCACGGCGAAACACTTCGCGGCGATAGAAAAGTTTGGCGCGTGCCCGATCCACCGAAAAAGTTTTGCGCCGCTCAAGACAAAGGAACGCGATTTTTTTTGAAACCACGGATTACGCGGATTAACTTTCTTCAATAAATCCGGGTAATCCGCGTAATCTGCGGTTTATGAAACTTTTGGAAAAACTGAAGGCGCGATTTGCCGACAAGGAAAAGCCGGAGCATCTGCGGCGCGGTGAACTGGGCGAACGGGCGGCGAAAAAGTTTTTGCAGAAACAAGGATTGAAATTTCTCGCGGCCAATTTCCGTTCCGGGCGCGGCGAGATTGATTTGATTTTCCGCGATGACGATTGCCTGGCGTTTGTCGAAGTCAAAGCGCGATCATCGGAAGACTGGTCGCGGCCGGCGGCGGCCGTGAACGCGGAACGGCGGCGGCGGCTTTCGCAATGCGCGCTGGACTATTTGAAGCGGTTGAAAAACCCGGCGGTGAAAATCCGTTTCGACATCGTGGAGGTTTTGCTGGCGGACGGCGCGGTGCGGGAAGTCCGTCATCTGCCGAACACGTTTCCGATGGCGAAGCCGTTCCGCTACGGTTGAAATATTTCCTTGCGCCCGCAGGCGAACGGGATGAGTTTTGCCACGGAAGCCATGAGCCGCATCTTGATCACTGTGCTGGATTCTTTCCTGTCGCTTTTGGGGCTGGGATTTTTGGCGTGGCTTTTCTGGCGCGCGCTGAAGCGCAGCGATGAACCGGCCCGGCTGGTTTTCAAATGGCTTTTCACTTTGTTCATGCTTTGGTTCATGTTCTTTGTGGTCGTTCCGCAATTCAGACAGGGCGGATTTGCCGCCATTGCCGCCCTTGGGTTGGCCGGCATTTGGGGGCTTGCCATGGCCATTACCTGGCGGAACAGCCTGATTGATCTGGTGGCCAATCCCATCGCGTCACTTTATGACGGCGGAAAAGAAGAGGTTGAACCGAAGCCGTATTATTCCATCGCCATTTCAAAACGGAAATTGAACAAACCGCTCGAAGCCATCGTGGCCATCCGCGAGCAACTGGCAAAATTCCCGGATGATTTCGAGGGCGTGACACTGCTCGCCAGCATCCAGGCCGAGGACATGAAGGATTTGCCGTCGGCGGAAATCACGTTCAACCATTTTTGCGACCGGCCGGACGCGCCGCCGAAACAAGTCGCCGCCGCGCTCACGCAACTGGCGGACTGGCATTTGAAAATCGCGCAGGATTCCGACTCGGCGCGCGCGGTGCTGGAAAAAATCATCGCAAAATTTCCCGACAGCAAACTTTCGGCGGCGGCGGCGCAGCGCAGCGCGCATCTGGACGGCGCGGAAAAAATCCTGCTGGCGGCGCATGACCGGCAGGCGGTCTTTGTTCCCGAAGGCGTGAAAAACATCGGCCTGCTGGATTCCACGGAATTTTTGCGCCCGGCGGAAACGGATCCGGAAAAACTGGCGGCGGATTATGTGAAACATTTGGAGCAGCATCCGCTCGACACCGAGGCGCGGGAAAAGCTGGCGATCATTTACGCGCGCCATTACCAGCGGCTGGATCTGGCGACGCTGGAACTGGCGCAATTGATCAACGAACCGAACCAGCCGGCCAAGCGCACGGCGCACTGGCTGAATTTATTGGCGGACTTGCAGATTCACGGCGGCGCGGATTACGACACGGTGCGCGACACCCTGGAGAAAATCCTGGAACGTTTTCCCGGTTTGCCGGCGGCGGATCTCGCGCAATCGCGGTTGAACCGCTTGAAGCTGGAAATCAAGGGGCAAAAGGAAAGGCCGGGCAAAAAGCTCGGTGTCTACGAACAGAATATCGGCCTGAAATACGGCGCACCGCGCCAGTTGTAAAATTTGGACGCGGCAAGTCCAAAAGCTTGGCAAGCTTGCTGCTAAACAGCGGTTATGCAAAACGATGTCTGCCAGCCAAAAACGAGCCGCCGCAGGCCGCTGGAATCCAAACGCAAGGCTTGTTTTATCCGTTTCGGCACCGTCTAATGAGCCGGTTTTCAAGCCTGAAAGCCCTGTCGCAAAATGACCAGCAAGACCAAATCAAAACCAGCGGTGCGCCTGCTCAAGGGTTATGAAGCGGAAAACTTTTTCGACGAAATGGTCGAAGCGGACGGACGGATGCGCCCGCATTACGACCGTTTCCGCGAAATGTTCCAGTCGCTCACGGCCAAGGAGTTCGACCTCAAGCGCGAGTCGGTTGACCTCGCGTTTTTGAGGCAAGGCATCACGTTCAACGTCTATGGCGATTCGGCGGGCACGGAAAAAATTTTCCCGTTCGACCTCGTGCCGCGCATCATCCCGGCGAAGGAATGGGAGCACCTCGAACGCGGCCTCGTCCAGCGCATCACGGCGTTGAACCTTTTCCTGCACGACATCTATCACGAGCAGAAAATTTTGAAGGACGGCGTCATCCCGGCGCACTATGTTTTGTCGGGGAAACATTTCCGCCGCGAGTTTGTGAACTTCGAAGTGCCGAAGGGAATTTACATCCACGTTTGCGGCACGGATTTGATCCGTGGCGCGGACGGGCAATACATGGTGCTGGAAGATAATGGTCGTTGTCCGAGCGGCGTGAGTTATGTTTTGGAAAACCGCCGCGCGCTCAAGCGGTCGTTTCCGCAGATGTTCGAAAGCATCGGCGTGCGGCCGGTGGAACATTACCCGCAAGAACTGCTCAAGGCGCTCCAATACCTCGCGCCCGCCGGCGTGGCGGATCCGACCGTCGTGCTGCTCACGCCGGGCGCGTTCAACTCGGCCTACTTCGAACACACCTATCTGGCGCGGCAAATGGGCATTGAGATTGTTGAGGGCCGCGACCTCGTGGTGCGCGACGCGCGGGTGTTCATGCGCACGACGAAAGGACAGCAACCGGTCCACGTCATTTACCGGCGCATTGACGACGATTTTCTCGACCCGACGGTTTTTCGTCGCGACTCGATGCTCGGCGTTCCGGGCATTGTTCACGCTTATCGCGCTGGCAATGTTTCGCTCGCGAACTCCATCGGCACGGGCATCGCCGACGACAAGGTCATGTATTATTTCGTGCCAAGCATGATAAAATATTATCTCGATCAGGAACCGATTCTGCCGAACGTGCCGACCTATCTCGCCAATGAAGAAACCGACCGCAAATACATTTTGGAAAATCTGCCTGAACTCGTCGTGAAAGCGGCGAACGAATCCGGCGGCTATGGCATGTTGATCGGCCCGAAGGCAACCAAGACCGAGATTGCCGCGTTTCGCAAAAAAATCGAGGCCGAGCCGCGCAATTACATCGCGCAGCCGACGATCTCGCTCTCGCGCCACCCGACGCATGTGGGCGACGGCAGTTTTGAAGGCCGGCACGTTGATTTGCGGCCTTACATCATTTCCGGCGAAAAAACCACCGTCGTGCCGGGCGGCCTGACGCGCGTGGCGCTGACCAAGGGTTCGCTCGTGGTCAATTCCTCGCAAGGCGGCGGCAGCAAAGACACCTGGGTTTTGTATGGAGACGAATAAATGTTAAGCCGCGTCGCCAACTCGCTCTACTGGATGGCGCGCTACATTGAACGCGCCGAGAACATCGCGCGCATCGTGGACGTGAACCTCCAGCTTCTGCTCGACCTCCGCAACCTCGACGAGGAACGTCTCGCTAAGCACTGGCTGCCCATCGTGCAGACCACTGGCGACGAAGAACAATTTTTCAAGCTGCACAAAAAGGCCACCGCGCAAAATGTCACCGAGTTTTTGGTTTTCCAGATGGACAATCCAAATTCCATCGTCTCCTCGATTTGCCAGGCCCGCGAAAACGCCCGCATGGTGCGCGACCAGATCACGCTCGAATTTTGGGAGGAGTTGAACCGCGTCTACTGGTTCGTCCGCACGCCGGTCGCGCGGCAGGTTTGGAAGGACAGTCCCAGCGAATTTTTCCAGCAGATCAAGGCGAGTTCACTTCACCTCATCGGCTTGAGCTATTCCACATTGATCCACAACGAAGGCTGGTGGTTCGCGCAGGTCGGCAAGCTCATCGAACGCGCCGACAAAACTTCGCGCATCCTCGACCTGCGTTACAAGACCCTGCCGGAAAAAGGCGTGCCGCAGACCGTCAGTGAAACCGACGCGCTCGAATGGTCGGCCATCCTGCGCTCGTGCAGCGCGTGGGACGCCTACAAAACCATCCACGGCGCGGAAGTCAGCCCGCGGCTCGTCGCGGAATTTCTTTTGCTCAACGAGGATTTTCCGCGCTCCGTCCATTTTTGCGTCGGCGAACTCAACAACTCCCTCCGGAAAATTTCCGGCGTGGCCGAGGGGAAATTTTCAAACGACGCCGAAAAACTTGCCGGTCGCCTCGTCGCGGAGTTGCAGTTCAGCACCATTGACGAGATTTTTGACGCCGGCCTGCACGACTACCTCGACGTGTTGCAGGGCAAGCTCAACGACATCGGCGCGGCGTTGTTCAATGCCTACATTTTCCAAAGCTTTAATAATCTCGAGGACGAAATCATGGTGCAGCAGGAGGAACAACAGCAGCAATCGTTGAATTCGTCGTTCGAAATTCCCAATTTATAAATTTCAATGTCCATCCACGTCGCGCTTCATCACAAGACGCATTACAAATATGACCGCCTGGTCAATCTTGGGCCGCAAACCGTGCGGCTGCGTCCCGCGCCGCATTCGCGCACGCGGATTTTGAGCTACTCGCTCAAGGTCATTCCCGAAAAACATTTCATCAACTGGATTCAAGACCCGCAATCGAATTACGCCGCGCGGCTCGTCTTTGAACAACCGACCAAAGAATTTTGCGTCGAAGTGGATCTGGTAGCGGAGATGGCGGTGTTCAATCCGTTCGATTTTTTTCTCGAACCGCAGGCGGAAAAATTTCCGTTTGCCTACGATCCCGCGCTCGACCATGAACTCGCGCCGTTTCAGCGCAAATGCTGGCTGACGCCGGCGTTCACAAAATATCTCACCGCTGTCCGCAAAGATTTGCTCGGCGAAGTCAAACGGCGCACGAAAAAGGAGCGGCTGGAAATTCCCGAAAAGGAAAAACCGCGCACGAATGATTTTCTTGTCGCGATCAACCAGCGTTTGTGGAAGGACATCAAATATCTCGTCCGCCTCGAACCCGGCGTGCAGACGCCCGAGGAAACTTTGGAAAAAGGCAGTGGTTCGTGCCGCGATTCGGCGTGGCTGCTGTGCCAGTTGCTGCGCCACTGCGGACTCGCCGCGCGTTTCGTCAGCGGTTATTTGATCCAGCTCAAGGCCGACGTGAAGGCGCTCGACGGTCCGAGCGGCGCGGAAAAAGATTTCACGGATTTGCACGCGTGGTGCGAAGTTTATCTGCCCGGCGGCGGCTGGATCGGGCTTGACCCGACTTCCGGTTTGTTCGCAGGCGAAGGCCACATTCCACTCGCCTGCACGCCTGATCCCGCCAGCGCCGCGCCGATTTCCGGCGGCGTGGACGAGTGCGAAACCGAATTCAGTTTTGAAATGACGGTCACGCGCATTTTCGAATCGCCGCGCGTTACACTGCCTTACACCGACGAGCAGTGGAAAAAAATCGAATCGCTCGGCCACGCGATTGACGCCGATCTGAAAAAAGGCGACGTGCGCCTGACGATGGGCGGCGAGCCGACGTTCGTTTCCACAGATGATCCCGACGGCGCGGAATGGAATTTCACCGCCGTCTCGCATAAGAAAAGAATTTTGTCCGGCGAATTAATCCGGCGATTGCGAAAAAAATTCGCGCCCGGCTCGTTGCTGCATTACGGTCAGGGCAAATGGTATCCGGGCGAACCGCTGCCGCGTTACGCGCTCGCGGCGTATTGGCGCAAGGACGGCGTGCCGATCTGGAAGGACGATTCGCTCATCGCGGACGAATCAAAAAATTACGGCCACGGCGCGAAGGACGCGAAGGAACTTCTCTCGCGCATCGCGTCGCTCGTTGGTGGCGATCCGAAACATTTGATTCCGGCTTACGAAGACGCATTTTATTACACGTGGAAGGAACGACGATTTCCGACGAATGTCACGCCGGAAAAATCCAATCTCAAGGACAAGCAGGAACGCGAACGCATCGCGCGGATTTTTCAGCAGGGACTCGGTTCGGTTGTCGGCTACGCGCTGCCGGTCAAGCGCGTCAGCGGCGGCTGGATTTCCGGCTCGTGGTTTTTGCGCGATGATGACACGCTCTGGCTCATCCCCGGTGATTCGCCGATGGGCTTGCGCTTGCCGCTTGATTCTGTGCCGTGGGTTGCGGAAAAAGATTTTCCGTGGTTGCGCCAGCAAGACCCGTCGAATCCAAAATTGCCGGAACTGCCGAAGGAATTTCCGTATCGCCAGCGTTTCGTCGGTCGCGCCGATTCGCCAACGTTGCCCGGCGAAGGTCGCGGCCAGCGCGCACAAAAACTTGGCGAGAAACCAAAACCGCTTGAACCGTTGCCGCCGGACGAAAATCCACTGCGTCAACCTGCGTCCGGCCAAAGCGCGCCTTGGATTATCCGCACCGCGCTCTGCGTCGAACCGCGCGACGGACGTTTGCATTTATTTATGCCGCCGGTCGAGACGACGGAAGATTATCTCGATCTCATCGCGGGCATCGAAACTGTCGTCACCGAAATGGGCACGCCGGTCATCATCGAAGGCGAGACGCCGCCGCGCGATCCGCGCCTCAACAAGCTTGCGGTGACGCCCGATCCCGGCGTCATCGAGGTCAACATGCACCCGAGCAAGACGTGGGACGAACTCGTCGAGCGCACGGAAATTCTTTACGAGGAAGCGCGGCAGACGCGGCTGGGCACGGAAAAATTCATGCTCGACGGTCGCCACACCGGCACGGGCGGCGGCAACCACATCATCATCGGCGCGGAAGCACCCGCCGGATTCGCCGGTGTTGCGCCGGCCCGATTTGCTGCGCTCGCTGCTGACGTATTGGCAGAATCATCCGTCGTTGAGCTGGCTGTTCAGCGGTTTGTTCGTCGGCCCGACATCGCAAGCGCCGCGCATTGACGAGGCGCGGAACGATTCGCTTTACGAACTCGAAATCGCGTTCAAGGAAATGGACAAACAAATCGGCGCGTTCGGCCAGACGCCGCCGTGGATGGTTGACCGGCTGTTCCGAAATTTGCTGATTGATTCGAGCGGCAACACGCATCGCTCCGAATTTTCGATTGATAAACTTTATGCGCCCGAAAGCGCCAGCGGCCGCCTCGGTCTCGTCGAAATGCGTGCGTTTGAAATGCCGCCGCACGCGCGCATGAGCCTCGCGCAACATCTAGTCTTGCGCGGCCTCGTCGCGAAATTCTGGAACGAGCCTTACAAAAATGATCTCGTGCGCTGGGGCACGGACATTCACGACCGCTGGATGCTGCCGCATTTCTGCGAAACGGATTTCCGCGATGTCATTCAGCGATTTGAAGGAAGCTGGTTATCCGTTCGAGTTCGACTGGTTCGCGCCGCATTTTGAATTTCGTTTTCCGCGCATTGGCGATCTGGAACAACGCGATCTGCAAATTGAATTGCGCACCGCGCTCGAACCGTGGCATGTCCTCGGCGAAGAACCCGGCGGCGGCGGCACGGTGCGTTACGTTGACAGCTCGCTCGAACGATTGCAGGTCAAGGCGAACGGACTCATCGGCGATCGCTTCGCCATCACGGTCAACGGCCATCGCGTGCCGTTGCATCCGACCGGCACGAACGGCGAAGGTGTCGCGGGCGTGCGCTATCGCGCGTGGCAGCCGCCGGTTTGTCTTCAGCCGACAATCAAATCGCACGCGCCGCTGCGCTTCGATCTTTACGACACCTGGAACAAACGTTCGCTCGGCGGCTGCACTTATCACGTCGCGCATCCGGGCGGACGCGGCTACGACACGTTTCCGGTGAACAGCTACGAAGCCGAGGCACGCCGGCTCTCCAGATTTTTCCGTCACGGCCATCAGCAGGGAAAATTCACGCCGCCGCCGGAAATTCCGAACGGCGACTTTCCTTTCACGCTCGACTTGCGCAATGTCTGACGCGGACGACAATAAAGGCAGACGCGAGCAATCATCGATGATCCAATCGCAATCACAATCCGTGACGGGTGACACCAGCTTCGCAAAAAAAGCGACGCCGGAAAAACTGTTGTCCGGTTACCAGCGCAGCGCGGGCGCGTTCGACGAATTGCTCGCGAAGGACGGCGAAATTTTTCCGCACTACGCGAAGCTGCTCGGCGAACTGGAGGAATTCGGCGCGGCGGAATTGGCGCGGCGCGCGGACGCGTGCCGGCGATTTGTCCACGAGCACGGCATCACTTACAACGTCTATGGCGACCCGCGCGGGATGGAACGTCCGTGGCAGCTCGACCCGGTTCCTTTCGTCATCGCGCCGGAAGAATGGCGCACGCTCGAAACCGGTTTGATCCAGCGCGCGACGCTGCTGAATCAAATTCTCGCCGACTGCTACGGCGCGCAGGAACTCATCCGTTCGCGGTGGCTTTCGCCCGCGCTGGTTTTCGGCCAGCCGGATTTTTTGCGCCCGTGCCACGGCATCAAAATGCCCGGCGACACTTTCCTGCATTTTTACGCTGCCGATCTTGCGCGTTCGCCTGACGGACGCTGGTGGGTGGTTTCCGACCGCACGCAGATTCCGACTGGTGCAGGTTACGCGCTGGCAAATCGTCTTGTCACCTCGCGCATCCTGCCCGAACCGTTCCGCGACAATCATGTCCATCGCCTCGCCGGATTTTTTCTCGCCGCGCAAAACTCGCTCGCGCAACTTGCGCCGCGCCAGGCGGACAAGGCGCGCGTCGTGATGCTCACGCCCGGCCCGCACAACGAAACGTATTTTGAGCAAGCGTATCTCGCGCGCTACCTCGGCTACATGCTCGTCGAGGGGCAGGATCTGACCGTGCGTGACAATCACGTTTTTCTGAAAACCTTGAGCGGCCTGGAGCGCGTGGACGTGATTTTGCGCCGTGTGGACGATGATTTTTGCGACCCGCTCGAATTGCGGAATGATTCCATCCTCGGCGTTCCCGGTCTGGTCGAAGCCGTGCGCGCCGGAAATGTTGTCATGGCGAACGCGCTCGGCAGCGGCCTCGTCCAAAGCCCGGCGTTCATGTCGTTTTTGCCGGGGCTGTGCCGGCATCTGCTCGGCGAAGAATTAAAATTGCCGTCCGTTGCGACGTGGTGGTGCGGACAAAAAGCCGCGCGCGAACACGTCCTCAAAAATCTCGACAAGCTCGTCGTGAAGCCCGCGTTCCGCACGCACTTGAAACTGGCGGAAGCTGAAAAAGAAGAATTGAAGCGGCGCATTCAATTTGATCCCGACCTGTTTGTCGCGCAGGAGCGCGTGGAACTTTCCACCGCGCCGTCGTGGGACAAAAATTCGCTCGCGGCGCAACCCGTCAGCCTCCGCGTTTTTCTCGTGGCGGACGGCAAGGGCGGCTATCGCGTGATGCCCGGCGGACTGGCGCGCATCTCGCCGGACAGCGGCGGAAAATTTATTTCCATGCAGCTTGGCGGCAGCAGCAAAGACACTTGGATTCCATCCGCCACGCCGGTTGAGGAATTGACCTTGCTGCATGCTTCGAGCCAAAGCGTCGAGTTGCGCCGCACCGGAAACAATCTGCCGTCGCGCCTCGCGGACAATTTTTTCTGGCTGGGTCGTTACTCGGAACGCGCCGATGCCACGTCGCGCCTGCTGCGGAGCGCGCTGCTGCGGTTCAACCCCGAACGCACGGGCGGGGCGAAACCGCTGCTGGCGCCGCTGTTGCAGACGCTCGAAACGCAGGGGCAGTTGCCAGGTATTTCTGCCAAACCGGAATTGTGGGCGAACGCCGAGGCGTTCGAGGCGGAACTCCTCGCGGCGATTTTTGATGCGTCCCGTCCCGGAAGTTTGCGGCAGACGGCGGAACAATTGCAACGGCTCGCGATGCTCGTGCGCGACCGCACGTCAAACGACATGTGGCGCGTGTTGAGCCAGATTGACGACCGGCTCGCCACGCCGCCGCCGAAACTCGTGATGCTCGCGGGCGACGCGGTGGGCGTGCTGAACCAGACCTTGCTCGGCCTCGCGGCGTTTCACGGCCTCGCGCGCGAGAACATGACGCGCGCGCAGGCGTGGCGGTTTCTCGACATGGGCTTGCGCCTCGAGCGCGCGGTTTATCTTTGCACGCTGCTCGACGCAACGCTGCGTTCGCCCGAGGCGGAAAACCCCAGCCTGCTCGAAGCCGTCCTCGAAGTCGTGGACAGTTCCATCACCTTCCGTTCGCGCTACAATCTGCTGCCGACCGTTCCGGCGGTGTTTGATTTAGTTTTGCTCGACGACAAAAATCCGCGCTCGGTTTTGTTCCAGATCCAGCAACTGGCGAAACATTTTGAACGGCTGCCGAAGGAACGCGGCGACGCGGCGAGCCCCGGCAAAACCGTTCTGGAAAATTGCCTGTCGCGTCTGGAACGCGCCGACGCGCGTGAACTGGCCAGCGCATCCGCAGATTGGAAGGACTCCGCGCTGGCCGCGACCATCCGGCAAACCCTGCAGACGCTGCCGCAATTGTCCGACGCCATCGCCGCGAGCTACTTCGCGCACTCGGCCATCTCGCGCACGGGACGGGGAGAGGCGCCATGAATTATCACATCACCCATCGCACGCTTTACGAATACGCCGCGCCGGTGTCGGTCTCGCATCACGTCGCGCGGCTGGAACCGCGCGCCACGAACGCGCAGGCGCGCGACAGTTTTTCACTCCAGATTTTTCCCGAACCGGCGCTCCGCAAGGCGCGCACGGATTATTTCGGCAACCAGCTCTGTTTTTTTGCCATCCAGGAAATCCATTCCAAACTGGAGATCATCACCAGCAGCCGCGTGACGGTGCTGCCAAGAAAGCCGGCGCAAAACGAGTCCACCGCGCCGTGGGAATCCGTCGCCGAAATGTTCCGCGACCCGGTTTCGCCCGAGGTCGTCGAGCCGTATGAATTTGTTTTTGACTCGCCGCAGATCCGCGCGGCGCAGGAACTGGCCGATTACGCGCGCGAAAGTTTTGGCGGGGACACGCCGCTGCTCGCGGGGGCGCGGGATTTGACGCGACGCATTTTTGAGGATTTCAAATTTGACCCGCGCGCCACGACCGTCGCAACGCCGCTCGAAGAAGTCTGGGAGAAACGGCGCGGCGTCTGCCAGGATTTTGCGCATCTCGGCATCGCGTGCCTGCGCTCGCTGGGCTTGCCGGCGCGCTATGTCAGCGGTTATCTGCGCACGCGCCCGCCGGAAGGCAGGCCGCGTCTCGTCGGCGCGGATGCGAGCCACGCGTGGTTTTCCATATTTTCTCCGGGCACCGGCTGGGTTGATTTTGATCCGACGAACAACGTCCAGCCCGCCGGGGAACACATCATCATCGCCTATGGCCGCGATTACGGGGATGTCAGCCCGGTCGCGGGAATCCTCACCGGCGGCGGTGATCATGATGTCAAGGTCTCGGTGGACGTGGAGGAGATTTAGCGAATGAAATGGGAGATCATCCATCGCACGCAATACACCTACGCGTCGCCGGTGCGCGACAGCTTCAACGAGGCGCGGTTGCAACCGTTCTCGGACGAGTGGCAGACGGTGGAGAACTTTCTGTTAAAGGTTTTGCCCGCCGCGCGCCTGCGGCATCACCACGATTTTTTTTCCAACGTGGTCCATCACTTCGAGATTCCCGAACCGCATGCGACGTTGCTGGTTGAAAGCAGCCTGCGGGTGACGACGAAAACGCGCCCGCCGCTGGCCGCGACGGAAACACCGTGGCCGCTGGCGCGCATCGGCGAGGCGGCGCAGGAGACGTGGGTGTTCGATTTTTTGCAAGAAAGCCGGTTCGTGGAGTTGTCGCCGGAATTCTGGCGGCTCGCGCTGGACACCACCGACGGCGTCACGGACACCTGGCAGGCAGCGCTGGCGTTGATGAAATTCGTCCACAGCCATTTGAAGTATGTATCGAACTCCACTCACGTCCACACCCATGCGCGCGATGTCTTGAAGGATCGGCGCGGCGTCTGCCAGGATTTTGCCCATGTGATGATCAGCCTGTGCCGCACGCTGAAAATCCCCGCGCTCTACGTCAGCGGTTATCTGGCGACCGAGTCGGCGAGCGCGACGCACGCGTGGGTGGAGGTGCTGATTCCCGGCGTCGGCTGGCGGGCGCTCGACCCGACGAACAACCGCCAGACGGACGAGACCTATGTGAAGATCGCCGTGGGCCGCGACTACGCCGATGTGCCGCCGTTGACCGGCAATTACAAGGGAACGACGGATCGGCAAATGCAGGTGCAGGTCAGCATCCGCTCCGCGTTTTGACGCGGAAACCTAAAACCGTCAGCGGAAAAATCGTTCGCGACAGTTTTTAATTTTAGGGCGAACCATCGCCTCATACGGTTTCTTTCGCGACCCAATCAAGCCATTCGCTCAACACAATCAACGTCCACAGCGCGCGCGCATGATCCGCCTGATGCCGGCAGTGTTCGGACAATAATTCCAACGCAACCGGGGTGCGAATGCCGATTTGCTCCAGCCGTTTGTTGCCCAAAGCCGCCGCCGCCCATTCGCGCAACGGCCCGCGCAGCCAGCGGCCAATCGGCACGGACAGGCCACGCTTGCGGCGATGCACGATAGATTTGGGCAAATAACGCAGGGCGTAGTTTTTTAGGAAGATCTTGGTGGAAAAATTTTGCACACGCTCGGCAACCGGCAGGCTGGCGGCAAAGGCCATGACTGATTCATCGAGAAACGGCGCGCGCAGTTCGAGCGCGGAACTCATGCTCGCGCGGTCGGCTTTCGTGAGCAGTCCTTCAGCGAGAAAACTTTCCAGATCCCAGCGTTGAATTCGATCCAGCAGAAGCCCGTTGCCGGCGTCATCGGCACGTGAAGCCGCCGGCGGAATTCCGAGGCGTTGCAAAATCGGCGGCGTGATGTTCGACATCCATAATTCATGGCGCGTCAGGCCGCCCAGTTCCGCGCCCTGCACGAATCGCTTGAGCAGAAAAGAAACGGTCATTTTTTTGTCGCTGACCGGCAACGACTCCACGACGCGCCGGATTGAGTTACGGAGACACGCGGGCAGTTTGGCAAATCGTTCCGCAATGCCTGCGCCGATGTAAGTCGGATAGCCGCCAAAAAGTTCATCCGCGCCTTCGCCCACCAGCGCCATCGGCACATCCTCGGCGGCGCGGCGCGCGAGCAACGCCGTCGGCAGCCACGCCGGGTCGGCGAGCGGTTCGCCGCCGGTTTTAATCAATAGTGACAATGCTTTTGGCAAATCGTCGGGCTGAACCCAAACCGGCACCGGTTCAAGCTTCAACGAAGCAGCCACGTTTTCGGCAAACATTCCTTCATCGAACGACTCGACCTTGAAGCGCAACGTGTAAGCCTTAAGCGAACGTTTGGGATACAGCGAGCGCGTGACCGCCGAGACGAGTGATGAATCCACCCCGCCGCTCAAGAACACCGCGAAGTCAACGTCCACGTCGGTTTGCCGCCGGATCGTTTCCCGGAAGATTTTGTCGAATGCATCAAGCGAGGGTTTTTGTTTGGCCGTCTCGACATTGTTCCAACGCCAGTAGGTCGAGTGCCGGATGCCGCGCGCGTCAATCTGCACGATGCCGCCGGGCGGAACTTTTTGGATTTCGGTGAACGGCGACGACGGCGAGGCGAACAATCCAAATTGGAGATAGCGCTGCAAGGCGGCTTTGTCAAACGTCACCGGCAACCTGTGGTCGGAAACAATGCTGGCAATCTCCGTGGCGAAAACGACGTTGTCAGTGGTTTGTGTGAAGAACAGCGGACGCTCCCCCGCGCGGTCGCGCACCAGCGTGAGCTTGCGCTCGCGCGGATCCCAGACGGCGATGGCAAATGCGCCTATCAATTTTTCCGCGAACGCTTCGCCGAGTTCCAGATACATTCCCGGAATCACCGCCACGTCTGTCGCCTGCTTCACCGGCCGGTCGCGTTCGGCGAGCCAGCGGCGCAGTTCCTTGTGGTTGTCAATTTCCCCGTTGCAGACCGCGACCACGCCGCTGGCCGCGTCAATCATCGGCTGCCGGCCATCGTCGCCACCGCGGATGGCGAGGCGCGTCGCGCCCAGCACGGCGCAGTCGGAGGCGTTCAAGCCGACGTCGTCGGGGCCGCGATGCGACAGCGCCTGCAACATCGCGTTGACGCGCAACCGGACGGATTCCGGCTGCCGTTCGCCGGAAATATTTACGATGCCGCAAATCCCGCACATGAAAATTTTAAGGCGCCGTTAAAAGAACGCCGATATAAGTTGGTGTCAATGATTGAATGTCGGCTGGCCGAACCCCGGCGATCGCCTCCAGCCTGGTTCGGCTTTTTTCGCGCGCGACAAGATAAGTCGGATAATTTCGTTGCGAAATCCATGAATCAAAATTTGCGAGAGGCACCAGATTCGTCGGCCATGCGGGATCGTTTTTCAAGCGGAATAAAATATAATTGCTCGCGCTCGTCAATTCACTGCCGTCCTTGGTGATCAACGTGGCCGTGCGGTTCAGGTAAAATGGCAGTCCGCTGGGAAAACATTCCAGAAACGCGAGTTTGGTTGAAGGCGGCAACGTGGGAATCTTTTGCGACAACTGGCGGGCCGACTTGGCGTCGAAGACCGTTTCGATGGCACCAAAATTCAACGTGAACAGTAGCAGTGGAAAAATGGCGAAAACAAAAAAACAAAACCTGACATCGCGGCGAAAGCGCGCCAGCAAACCCAGAACCGCGAACACCGAAAGCAAAATGATTGGCGTGATAAAATGACGACCCAATTCCTCCGCATCGGCAACCGAAAGCCCCAGCGGTTTGGCCAGCGAACCCATCCGCGTTGAAAGAATAATTGCCGCGATTGCGACCGCAAGACACATAACACGGCCAGCGTGATCGCCGCGCGACCGATGATGCGCGCAGCTTTGCCGTCAGGATTAGTCATCGCTCGCTCGAAAAATCGCGCCACTAAAATCCCGCAGGCCACCGTCACCGTCAAAATGTAGCCCGGCAGCTTTGATTTCGAGAGCGAGAAGAAAATCACCACCACCAACGCCCAAACGAGACACAACCGGTCAGCGGACGACAAATTTTTTTTATTTTTCCACGCGGCCACGCCGGCTTCAGGCAAAATAAAACTCCACGGCAGAAAAAGTCCGGCGACAATCAGCGCGTAAAAATAAAACGGCTGCGAGCGATGGAATGTCGTGGTCGTGAACCGGTGAAACGATTCCTCGATGAGGCCGTAATAAGGAAAATCCGGATGTTGCAGCGAAAGCCCGATGAACCACGGCAGCGTCACACCAAAAAATGCCAGCAGGTTCAACGGCGCGAAAAATCGTTTCCAGACACCGCGCCGCCCTTCAACGCGATGAAACACAAACAGCACGAGGCCGGGAATCAAAAAGCCGACCGGTCCTTTCACCAGCGTCGCGAAACCGGCCGCCAGCGCGCCGAGCAGATACCAGTTGCGCCTTGATTTGCCTTCACATTCTTCCGCGCGATAACCGGCGAAAATCGCCGCCGACACGAAGAACGCCAGCGTCATGTCAAAAATGATCGTCCGCGAAAAAACCACATACAGCGGCATCGTCGCGATGATGATGGACGCCATGATTGCGCAGCGCGTTCCATGCACGCGACGGCAAAAAAGAAATGTCATCGCCAGCAACGCCAGCGCAAAAACCGCCGAGGGAATTCGCGCCGCCGTTTCATTGTCGCCGAATGCCGCCAGCGATAGCGCGACGGCCTTGAAATAAAAAGCCGGCTTGTCCAGATAGGTGATGCCGTCGTAGGACGGCGACAACCACGCGCCCGATTCCTTCATCTCGCGGGCGACTTCGGCGTTTCTGCCTTCGTCCGGCTGGAGCAGCGGCAGGCTTCCCAGCCGGAAAAAAAGCGCGAACCAGGCAACGGCCAGAGCGAATAAAACCCATGCAGTTTGCGTTTGCGGAAACAAAGATGAGCGACGCGGTTCGATGCGCGCATTTTGCCAACGCCGTTAGGCAACGCAAGCTCATCCGCTGTTTTCGATGCGCGCTTTCACAAGCGCGATTCGACAAAGCAGCCCCGCCTGATAATCTTTCATGGCGAAGATAAAATGGAAGCCTCCCGGACAAATTCTGCCACCGCTTCAAAAAATTCCGCCGTCACGGAATTTTTGGTTGACGGCATGACCTGCCAGAACTGCGTGCGCCACGTCACCGACGCCATCCAGGACGTGCCCGGCGTGCGCAGCGCCAGCGTTTCGCTAAAAAATAAAAACGCCGCGGTCCGCTGGAACTCCGGCGCGCCGCAAAATATTTCCGCCGTCATCGTCGCCGTCAAAAAATCCGGTTACGAAGCGGAGGAATTTCAAGCCGGCGACGAAGCCGGATCAAAAAGCTGGCAGATCAATTTGTGGCTGGGAATTTCCATCACAATTTTTTTGATGGTTGGCGAATGGCTTTTCGGCCTCGCCCTGACGCCGTGGTTTCAATGGCTTTCGTTCGCGCTCGCGGGCGTCGTGCAGATTTTCTGCGGCGCGCAATTTTATCGCGGCGCGTGGAACCAGCTCAAAGTCGGCGGCTCCAACATGGACACGCTCGTCGCGCTCGGCTCTACGACGGCGTTTGGATTCAGTTGCCGGGTTTTATTTGCCGGCGCCGGCGGCGAAGTCTATTTCATGGAAGCCGCCGCCATCATCACGCTCATCAGCCTCGGCCACTGGCTCGAAGCGCGCGTGGGCGACAAGGCCGGCGGCGCGTTGAAGTCCTTGTTGAATCTCGCACCGCAGACCGCGCGGCGAATTCAAGATGCGACTCCAGTTCGGCAGGAAAACTTTGATCTCCGCAGCTTCAAGCCGGTTGCGGAAACTCAAACGATGGAAGTCGAAATCCCCGTTTCCGAATTAAAAATCGGCGACCGCATCGCGTTGCGCCCCGGCGACCGCGTGCCGGTGGACGGAATCATTGCGGAAGGCGGCTCGGCGATTGACGAATCCATGCTCACGGGCGAGTCCGTTCCGCTGGATAAAAAAACCGGCGGCGAACTTTTTGCCGGCACGATGAACTTAAACGGCCGTCTCGTCATGCGCGTCACCGCCACCGGCGAAAACACCGCGCTCGCGAACATCATCGCCGCCGTGCAACGCGCGCAGACCAGCCGCGCCGACATCCAGCGCCTCGGCGACCGCGTGAGCAACGTCTTTGTGCCGGTCGTCGTTGCGATTGCAGTTCTCGCCGGACTTTGGTGGGGACTTGCGCCGGAATCGGCGAAACATATTCACGATTTTCTCGCGCAATTTCTCTGGCCCGCGCATTTGCCGGCGGGTGCGGCGACTGCATTCATGATTGCCGCCGCAATTTTAATTGTCGCCTGTCCGTGCGCGATGGGCCTGGCGACTCCGGCGGCCATCATGGCCGGCGCGAACGCCGCCGCGCGCCGCGGCATCTTGATCCGCGACGGCGTGGCGCTGGAAAAAGCGGGGAAAATTACGGCCGTAGTTTTTGACAAAACCGGAACGTTGACCAGCGGTGAACTTGCGGTTGCCGGAACGTGGACTCCGAGTGGCTTAAACGAAACAATTCAACAGGCGCAGAAATTGGCTGGCGCGATGGCGAGGTCGTCCAATCATCCGATCAGCAAAGTCCTCGCGAATTTTTCTGACGCGAAAATTGAATCGAAAAATTGGCAGGAAATTTCCGGTTCGGGAGTTCAAGGCAAATTGAATTCTGAAATCGTTCGACTTGGTTCTTTGGCGTGGTTTCGCGTTTGCGATTTGACATTCCAGAAAATGAAAAATTGATTGAACAATGGAAAGACGACGGAGCAACGCTTGTCGGTTTGGCAAAAGGAAATTCTTTGGCTGGCATTTTTGCCGTGAGAGATTTTTTGAAAACCAATGCATAAAAAGTCGTCGGGGAATTTCAGCGTCAGGGATTGAAAATTTTTCTTTTGACTGGCGATAATTTCCGCACCGCTCAAGGCATTGCTAAACAAATTGGCATCGCGCCGCAGAATGTTTTTGCCGAAGTTCGTCCCGAACAAAAAGCCGGGTTCGTGAAAAAACTTCAGGCGCGCGGCGCGCGCGTGGCGTTTGTGGGCGACGGCATCAACGACGCACCCGCGCTCACGCAGGCCGACCTCGGCATCGCCGTGAGCCGCGCGAGCGATGTGGCGCGCGAGGCGGCGGACATCATTTTGTTGAAATCGGAGATCGAAGCCGTGCCGGAGGCGCTCGGCCTGGCGCGCGCGACGTTGCGGACGATCAAACAAAATTTGTTCTGGGCGTTTTTTTACAACGCGCTCGGCGTGCCGCTGGCGGCGATGGGATTCATCAGCCCGATTTTCTGCGCGGCGGCGATGGGCGTGTCGGATTTGATTGTGATCGGCAATGCGTTGCGGTTGCTGCGCTGGCGAAAATGAAAAGTGACGACCCGAAAATATTTTTGACCGCCAAGTGGCGATACTTGGCGATGCTCAATTACGAAATTGAGCCGTACGTTCTCGCGCCATTTGTGCCAGCGGGCACGGAATTGGATTTTTGGAACGGGAAAACTTTTGTCAGCCTTGTTGGATTTTTGTTTCAAAAAACGCGCGTTCGCGGAATTCCAATTCCGTTTCACCAAAATTTTGAAGAAGTAAATTTGCGGTTTTATGTTCGCCGAAAAGCGGACGATGGCTGGCGGCGCGGAGTTGTTTTCATTAAAGAATTAGTTCCACGAAGGGCCATCGCCTTTGTTGCCCGCAAGTTTTACAACGAAAATTACTTTACGTTGCCAATGTCACATCAGATTGAAAAATCTCACGAAGAAATTAAATCCGTCTCCTATTTCTGGCGATTTGGTGGAAAAGAAAATCACATAAAAATGACAACTCGCGGTGGCGCGCAGTTGCTGGTTGAAGGTTCGGAACAGGAATTCATCACCGAACATTTTTGGGGTTATGCGACGCAACGCGACGGCTCGACGATGGAATATCGCGTCGAGCATTCTCGCTGGCGGGTTTGGGAAACACAGGCGGCGAAGCTTCATTGTGACGTGGCCAAATTATACGGTGAAAAATTTCGCGATGTTTTGAGCCGATCGCCATCATCAGCTTTTCTTGCCGATGGTTCTGATGTAAAAGTGTATAAAGGCGTCAAGCTATGAACAAAGACAAACCCAATCCGGCGGGCTGGATTCTTTACGATGATTCATGCGGATTTTGCCGCCGTTGGGTTCCATTTTGGGAGAAAACGCTTCAAAAAAGAGGATTTGAAATTGCTCCACTGCAAACCGATTGGGTCAGAGAAAAATTGCAGTTGGACGAAAATGATCTGTCGCAAGACTTGCGTTTGCTGTTCGCAAGCGGAGAACAAGTTCAAGGCGCCGACACTTACCGTTACGCGATGAAACGAATTTGGTGGGCATATCCGGTTTATCTTTTTTCCGTCGCGCCGCTCGGCAGAAATATTTTCGATTGGAGTTACCGAAAGTTTGCAAGCAACCGACATCAAATTTCACACGCTTGCAAAATGCCGGGGAAAATCGCCGATTGAATTCGCAACGCCGCTCGACAAAACTTTTCCGCCGCGCCATTCTGCCGCATGGCATTTGAACCGGAATCCAGTTCGCCGCTCGACTCGCTCTGGAAGGAATACGCCCGCGCGTTTCAGGATTGGGACGACCTCACGCTCGCGCGCTGGCTCGCGCAAACGCTCGGCCAGCTCGAAGGCCGCGCGTGGCGGCTTTCGCATCCGCTCGTCGGCGCGTATCGGCTCGCCGCGCAAATCGCGCACGAAAAACAAATCTGGTTCAAGCGCCTCGTCACGCCGCCCGCCGCCTACGCGGAATCGCCATGCTGCCGCGCGCCGTTCCTGCCGCTGCTCACGCGCGACGTGCGCGAGTCGGGATTGATCTGCCAGCATTGCAGTGAAACGCTCGTGCCGTTCGAGGAAATTCCCGCCGACGTCCGCGCCGAAATCGAAGCATGGGCGCAACAATACGAACCCGTCCACGCCGTCGCGCATTGGGACGACCGCCAGCGCAAGCGCGCGGGAAATTACGATGCGGCCTACGAAAACGCGGCGGAACAGGCGGAACAACTGCTCGCGCGCGCCGGAAAAGATTTGGCCCCAAAACTTTTGAATTCCTACGCCGCCGCGATTTGGGAAGATCAGGATGAGTGCTTGGAAGTCAGGCCGGAAGACGTGCCGGTATGATTTGTTGAAGGGTTGAAGCGTTGAATTGTTAAACCGAAATGGTCGCGCTACGATTTAACAATTCAACAGTTTAACAATTTAACGAATGTTCAAATTCATTTTCAAATGGCTGCTGCGATTGTTCATTCTGGCGGTCGTGCTGCTGGTGGTCCTTTTTCTGTCGTTCAATTCCATCTTGCGCGTCGTGATTGAACACAACATCCGCGCACAAACTGGAATGGACGTGGAGATCGGCCGTTTCAAACTCGGCCTCCTCGAACCGACCATTGAGATTCAAAATCTGAAAATCTACAATCCGCCGAGTTTTGGCGGCACGCCGTTCCTCGACATCCCGGAAATCCACGTCGAATACGACCGCGCCGCGCTCGCGCGAGGGAAAATTCACGTCACACTCATGCGTTTCAATCTCGGCGAACTCGATATTGTGAAAAACGAGGCCGGTCAGACGAACATTTTTGCCCTTGGCCTTTCTGTGCCGACAAAAAAATCTGGCGGCCAAGCCACAATAAATTTCAAAAGGCAAACCGGCTATGATTTCAAAGGCATTGACGCGCTAAATGTTTCCATCGGCAAGGCAAAGTTCATTGACTTGAAAAATCCGCAAAACAACCGCGAGCAGACCATCGGCATTGACAATTGCGTGATTCCGAACGTGAAATCGCCGTCCGACCTCGCAGGTCTCGGGGCGCTGGTTGTTTTACGCAGCAATGGTTTTTTTGACTCGTTGGTTGACCAGAAAAAACCCGGCTTGGACGTTCTCAAACAACTTGGGTTGTGATTCGCCGCCACTTTCGCCTTTTTTGCGCGCAGAATTTTCCCTAACCTGACCGCGTGCATCGTGACTCGCTCAAATCCATTTCGCGCCTGGTCGTCAAACTCGGTACGGGCGTGCTGACCGACAGCCGGAAGCAAATTGATCCGGCGCAGTTGGAACAACTCGTTGCGCAAATCGCAGCACTGAAAAAATCCGGCAAGGAAATTGTGCTCGTGACTTCTGGTGCAGTTGGCGCTGGCATGGGCGCGCTCGGTTACGAAAGGCGTCCGACTGAACTCGCCGAACTTCAGGCGTGCGCCGCCATCGGACAAACGCGGCTCATGGCGATTTACGCGGAACTTTTTGCGAAGCATGATTTGCACGTCGCGCAGGTGTTGCTCACGCACGACGATCTGGAGCATCACGAACGCCATCTCAACGCGCGCAACACGCTCGTCACGCTGCTCGGTCGCGGCGTCGTGCCCATCATCAACGAAAACGACGCCGTTTCGTTCACGGAAATCAAATTCGGTGACAACGACAAATTGTCCGCGCTCGTCGCGTCACTGTTGCCCGCAGATTTGCTGGTGATTCTCACAACCGTGGACGGCGTCATTGAAAATTTTAGCAAGTCGAATCCTAAAACCATTTCCGTCATTGAGCAGATTGACGCGACGATTGAAAAGCTCGCAGGCGGAACGACCAGCGAAACGGCCGTCGGCGGCATGGCGTCAAAAGTGCAGGCCGCGAAAATCGTCGTACGTTCGGGAATTCCGCTCGTCATCGCGTCGGGCAAAAAGAAAAATGTGCTCGCGAAAGTTCTGGCGGGCGAGGACGAAGGCACGCTGTTCGTCGCGCAGCCGAACAAATTGCAGGGACGCAAACGCTGGATTGCGTTTTTTCATCATCCCAAGGGCGCGCTGTTCGTGGACGACGGCGCAAAAAAAGCATTGCGCGAATCGGGCAAAAGTTTGTTGCCGCCCGGCGTCGCGCGTTGCGAAGGAAATTTTAGCGCGGAAGAAGTTGTGCGGATTTGTGATTTGAACGGAACAGAATTCGCACGCGGCATCGCGAAATTTTCCGCCGAAGAAATCCGCGCCAAAAAACTCGCGCGCGTGGAACTCGTGCATCGCGATGACTTGGTGATTTTATGAAAAGCAATTACAAAAACTGACCTTGATATGATTGATTCTGCATTGGCGTATTGGCAAAAACATTCCAACGAAAATTCCTAATCAACTTGCCGAAATCTGCTATCAACAATCTTTTGAAAGTCATGGCGAAGCTGCGTTCGCCGAAGGGTTGTCCATGGGATCGCGAGCAGACGCATTTGACGCTGCGCCGTCATGCGATTGAGGAAGTTTATGAATTGATTGACGCGATTGAGTTGCGCGACGATCACGAAATGGCCGAGGAGTTGGGCGATCTGCTCTTGCAGGTGGTTTTTCATGCGCAAATGGCGAAGGAACGCGGCGCGTTTGATTTTGAAAAAGTCTGCCGCGTGCTCGTGGAAAAATTGATTCGTCGTCATCCACACGTTTTTGGCACGACGAAAGTCAAAAACGTGGACGAGGTCTGGACGAATTGGGAAAAAATCAAGCGCGCGGAAAAACACGGCACGCATCTGGAACGCAAATCCGCGCTCGATGGGATTCCGAAGCATTTGCCCGCGCTGCTGCGCGCGGAAAAGCTTTTGAAGAAAGCTAAAAAAGCTAATTTGTTTGCGGCAGAAAAAAGTTCGAAACAAAAATTTTCAAAAGCCAATTTGGCCAAAGAACTTTTTGAACTCGCATCGTTCGCGCAAGCACGCGGCTGGTCAGCGGAAGAATTATTGGCCGGTGAAATCAAGAAACAGGAACGCCAGTTGCGCCGACGGGAGCAAGCCAAATCGCCAAAAATCAGGCGTTGACAGTTTCCGAAAATCTGGTTCAATGTCCGACCCTTTGCGGGAAAATTTATGTATGCAGTTTTAGAAACAGGCAGCAAACAGTATCGCGTCGCGGCGGGCGACAAACTCGAAATCGAACGCCTTGAAACCGAGGCGGGCAAGCCGTTCACGTTCGACCGCGTGCTTCTCGTCAACAACGAGGGAAAACTTTCCGTCGGTGCGCCCACCGTCAGCGGCGCGACCGTCGTGGCGGATGTCGTCGAGCACAAGCGCGGCGAGAAAAAACTCACGTTCAAAATGAAACGCCGCAAGGGTTATCACAAGACCATCGGCCATCGCCAGGAACTGACCGTGGTGAAGATCACGGCGATCAACGCTTAAAATTTTATGGCACATAAAAAAGGTCAAGGCAGCGTCCGCAACGGGCGCGACAGCGTCAGCAAACGGCTCGGCGTAAAAGAATTTGGCGGCACGGTCGTCAGCGCGGGCAGCATCATCGTGCGCCAGCGCGGCAGCAAGTTCATCGCGGGCAAGAACGTCGGCACGGGCCGCGATTGGACGCTCTTTGCGCTCGTGGACGGCAAGGTGAAGTTCGACAAGAACAGCCGCCGCGTGAACGTCGTGGCCGAAGCCGCCGCCGCGAAGAATTAAATTCCGGCGCGAACAATTTTCCAAGCGAGGTTCACGCCTCGCTTTTTTTATTTTCTGAAAGAGTTAGAATTAAAACATGTTCATCGACGAAATAAAAATTTACGCGCAGGCGGGGCACGGCGGCAAAGGCTGCGTCGCGTTCCATCGCGAGGCCTACATCACCAAGGGCGGGCCGAGCGGCGGCAACGGCGGACGCGGCGGCAGCGTCATCTTGCAGGCCGACCACGACCTCAACAATCTCATCGGGCAGTATTACGTCCCGCGCCTCATCGCGCCGGGCGGCGACGCGGGCATGGGCAAGGGCATGGACGGTCATGCGGGAAAAGACCTCATCATCAAAGTTCCCTGCGGCACGCTCGTGTGGAAATTGCCGTCGGCAAAACCGGTTGAAAAAATCGAGGACGAGGATGACGACGATGACGAAGCCGAGCAGGAAAATAAAAATCCGATGTTCAGCACCAGCACGGGCAAACGTCCGTTGCTGCGCCGCGCGGCCAGCGCGCGCGCGTTGGAAGTTGATTTGTCGAAGGATGACGCGGACGCGGAAAAACTTTCCGTCATTTCCGCCAAAGGCGAACTCGTCGCCGACCTCACGGAGCACGGGCAGCAATTTATTTTGTGCAAAGGCGGACGCGGCGGACTGGGCAATCGCAATTTCGCCACCGCCGCGCGCCAGACGCCGCGATTCGCGCAGCCGGGCGAGCCGGGCGACGAAGGTGATTTTCTGCTCGAACTGCGCATCGTCGCGGAAGTCGGCCTCGTCGGTTATCCGAACGCGGGCAAGTCCACCTTGCTCACGGCCATTTCGCGCGCGCGCCCGAAAGTCGCGCCGTATCCGTTCACCACGCTGCATCCGCAGATCGGCATCGTCGAATACGCCGACTGGAAACGGCTCACGGTCTGCGACGTGCCGGGCCTGATCGAAGGCGCGCACAAAAACGTCGGCCTCGGCCACAAATTCCTGCGCCACATCCAGCGCTGCAAAATCCTCGTGCTGCTGCTCGACATGGCCGGCACGGACAACCGCAAGCCGTGGGACGATTACAAACAATTGTTGAGCGAACTGGAACTTTACGATCCCGCGCTGCTGGAAAAACCGCGCCTCGTCGTCGCCAACAAAATGGACGAAGCCGTCGCCGAGAAAAATCTGAAGCAGTTCAAAACGAAAATAAAAAAAGTGAAGGTGCTGCCGATTTCCGCCGCGTTCGATCAGGGCATGGAGAAATTTCGCGAGACGATTCGCAAGGAAGTTGAAGAGGCTTAAAAAGCTGGTCAACCATCAATAATTTCGATAGAAAATTTACATGGGCGCATTTTTTGACTCAATCCATGTCAGAACTGAAAATTCTCGTTCAGTTCAAAAAGCTCTTGAGCAAATCGCCAAAGAAGCCGATTCCAAATTCCTGTTTGGCCCGGCACTCAACGGATGGACAAGTATTTTCCCGAGTGACAGCGGAAAGGGTGACGAAATCTGCGCAAAAATTGCCAAGCTCATTCCCAATGATGTTTTTCATCTGATGGTCCATGACGATGACATTTTTATTTATTGTTTTTATCGCAATACACAATTGATTGATGAATACAATTCTTGGCCTGATTCTTTTGAAGAAGTTTCCGAGGCGGAGAAACAAAAATGTCAGGGGCGTCCCGAACTTTTTCAAGACCTGCTTCGCGATCCAAAATCTCTGGGCAAACTCAAAACTTTGCTCACTGCCGACAAATTCACATTTGAGTCGGAGCGCATGGCGCAATTTGTTAAACTTTTAGGTTTGTCGAACGCCTTGAGCAGTTACGACTATCTTCAATCAGAAGATTGGGATGAAGATGAAATCGAAGGCTGGAAACAATTCATTCAAATTGAAAATCAACCCGCTTCGGCTGAAGACTATAATAATCGTGGTGAGGCAAAGCTGGCTAAAGGCAATCTGGATGGCGCGCTGGCTGATTTCAAAAAGGCAATTGAACTTAATCCTGATTTGGTTGCCGCCCGTGATAATTGTGGCCGTGTAGAGCTTGCCAAAATAGACCGCGATAAAACATTAGCTGAAACTTGGAACAAATTTGGCAGAATAAAAAAAGATGCCGGTGAATTAGATAGTGCCTTGCACGGTTACGACAAGGCAATTGAACTCAATCCAAATTATGCTATCGCATATAGTAATCGTGGTATTGCCAAGAAAGCTAAAGGTGATTTCGATGGTGCGTTAACAGATTTTAATAAAGCCATAGAACTGAAACCTGATTCAGCCACAGCCTACAATAGTCGAGGTGAATTAAAACGAAGCAAAGGCGATTTAGAAGGAGCTTTAGCTGATTATGATAGAGCAATCGAACTTAAACCTGATTCGGCGATTTATTTCGGCAACCGTGCTTTGGCAAAATTACGCAAACACGATTTAGAAGGAGCATTTTCTGATTGCAACAAAGCAATTGAACTCAAATCAGACTATGCTAACGCTTACAATAATCGCGGAATGGTAAAACACGTCAAAGGTGACTTGAATGGTGCTTTGGAAGATTACGACAAAGCGATTGAGTTCAAACCAGATTTTACGGCAGCTCGCACTAATCGCGACAAAGCAAAAGAAATTAAAAACAGTAAAAAACTTTAGTCGAGCTTTCATTTTATTCCCGCCAGCTTACAATTCCAAAAACCGCA
>CAVTVI010000009.1:0-223805 GCA_963738175.1 uncultured Verrucomicrobiae bacterium | reverse complement strand
TTGTCGGTAAAATCCGCGCCTAATTGAAGCGTGGCTTTCTGCCGGATGTCGCGTGAAGAGGCGCCAATGCCAATTTCGTAGCTGCCGGCGTCCGCCTTCCATTGTTTTCCGGGAGCATCGAAGTAGGCCAAGTCGCGCGGGCGGACGGTGAATTGGACGGTCTTGCTTTCGCCGGGTTGCAGCGCGATTTTGGAAAAGCCCTTCAGCTCGCGCACCGGTTTGTCAATCTGCGGATGCAAATCGTGGATGTAAAGTTCCACCACTTCCTCGCCGGCGCGTTTGCCGGTGTTGGTGATGTCCACGCTGGCGGTGACGCTGCCGTCGGGCGCGAGTTGCGCCTGTGAAAGCTGCAGATTTTTATAGCCGAACGTGGTGTAGGACAAGCCGTAGCCGAACGGAAAGAGCGGCTGGAGGTTGTCTTTGTCAAAATGCCGGTAGCCGATGTAAATGCCTTCGGCATAATCCACCTGATGATTTGCGCCGGGATAATTATTGGCGTCGGGATAATCGTTGCGGTCAGCAGCCAAAGTGTCGGGAAGTTTGCCGGACGGATTCACGTCGCCGAACAAAATCGCCGCCAGCGCGGTTCCGCCTTCCTGTCCGGGAAGCCAGCCTTCAACGACCGCCGGCACTTTTTTCAGCCAGTCCTTCATGGTGACGGGTGTCCCGTTGTTGATCACGACGATGGTGTTTTTGTTGGCGGCGGCGATTTTGCGGATCAACTCCGCCTGATGCGCGGGCAAATCCATTGACGGACGGTCGTTGCCTTCACCTTCCATGCGGTGGGTGGAAACGCAAACGATGGCGACGTCGGCTTTTTTCGCGGCGGCGACGGCCTTTTTGTCCAGCGATTTTCCCGGCGGCTGCCAGTTGAGTTGCGCCATAAAACCGCCTTCGGCTTGAAAATATTCGGCGCGCAGGTCGTAGGTTTTTCCGGCAACCAATTTGGCTTCAAACGTGACGGGTGTCGGCGCGTCTTCGACCCAATGGTCAACGAACATTTTATCATCCAGAAAAATGCGGAAACCGTCGTCGCCGGTGAAAGTAAAGGCATACTTGCCGCTTTTCGGAACGGTCAGCTTGGCGGTCCAGCGCACGCTGAAATTGGTTCTGGGAAAACCGCGCGCCGGCCGGTGCGTGCCCTCCAGATCAATTTTTTCATCCGTGCGCACGAGCGCAGGCTGGCCCGCCAGATCGCGGTTCGTGAAATATTCCGCTTCAAATCCATGGGCGGTTCCGTCAGGCGTTGTGATGACTGACCCGGAGACAAATTCTCCATAAGCGTCGGCGGGGACATAATCAATGGTCACGCCGCCGGCGCGGGCCTTGATGCCGTCGAGCAATTCAACGACATGGGTCGGATGAACTTCAGGACTGCCCAAGGCATCAATCTGCATATTGTCCGCCGGTTCTCCAATCAGGGCGATGGATCTGATTTTGGTCGAATCCAGCGGCAGAATATTTTTTTGGTTTTTTAGCAAAACGATTCCTTTTTCCGCCACTTCCAGCGCAAGGGCGCTGTGTTCGGGTGAATTGACTTTGCTTGCGTCCGGCTGCATCGGGCCGTCGAGCAGGCCGACGCGGATGATGGTGCGCAAAATGCGATGAACCGACTCGTCCACCGCGGCCTGCGTAACGGTGCCGTCGGCCAGTTCCTCTTTAAGTTTGGGGACGGTCATGTATTTCCCCGTGGGCATTTCCAGATCGTTTCCGTCCTGCACGACGTCGGCTTCGTGGACGCCGCCCCAGTCGGACATCACCAAACCGTCGAAGCCCCATTCCTTTTTCAAAATCTCGTTGAGCAGATAAGGATTCGCGCTGGAATGCTGGCCGTTGACTTGATTGTAAGAACTCATGACGGCATGGACGTTCCCTTCCTTGACGCCCGCTTCAAACGCGGGCAAATAAATTTCCCGCAGCGCGCGTTCGCTGACGCTGACATTCACTTCCATGCGGTCGTTCTCCTGATTGTTGCAGGCGAAATGTTTGATGCACGCGGAGATGCCGTTGCTTTGCATGCCCCGGATGTAGGAAACGGCAAGCCGCGCCGCGAGATAAGGGTCTTCGGTCATGTATTCGCCGTTGCGTCCGCCGAGCGGCGTGCGATGGATGTTCACCGCCGGACCGAGCAGGATTTGCACGCCCGGACCTTTGTTGCGCGCTTCTTCGCCGATGGCCTGTCCGATTTGACAAAGCAGATTTGTATCCCACGTCGAAGCCATCAATACGCCGGCGGGAAACGCCGTGGCCGGTCCCAGCGTGTCTTCCGGTCCGCCGCGCACGCCTTGGCCGGCATCAGCCATGACCATCTCCGGCACGCCAAGCCGCGGGATTGGTTGAGTGGCAAAACCCGTGCCGCCGAGCAGCGACAGTTTTTCATCTTGAGTCAGGCGGCCAAAAAGATCGTCCACGCGCTGTTCCAACGGCGCGGTGGTTTCTTTATACAATGGCGCGTCTTCTCCAAAGACGGCGTTGGTGATGAGAAAGCTAAAACTAATCAGGGTAAAAAGGCGGATTGATTTCATTTGGTGTCGTGGGTGCGATAAAATGCCTTTCCTGATTGTTTTGTCGAGGAAAAATATTTTTACATTTGCGCCAACGGCTTGACCGCGTCGGACGCCGGCTTTAGGCTCAATTGATGTTGAACGCGTCCAAAAAGAAAATGGCCCGGGCGGTGATGCTCGGCGTCGGCCTGGATTCCGACGGCAGCAAGCGGCTGACGACCGGCCCGAATTTCGCGCTCGTCGGCGGCTCGCGGGAAACCCACGAGCAGATGACCGAGAAGGCCGTCAAGATCAACGAAAAACTCAAGGCGCGCGGCAAACGGCTCGAAACCGTCACGCGCGAGGAGTTCGACGACATCGCGCAGGAAGTCGGATTGAAGAAACACAACCCGAAGCAATCCCGGCACGGGCAAAATGATTCGCTCGGATCAGGCGGCAATTGAACTTCGCAACTCCATTGTGACTCTCGGCACCGGCATAGACATCATCGAAGTGGCGCGCGTCCGGGCGTCGCTGGAAAAGTTCGGCGAACGGTTCGGGCAGCGGGTTTTGCTGCCGGACGAAATCGCGTATTGCCTTTCGCACAAGGATTCCGCGCCATTCGTAGCCGCGCGGTTTGCGGCGAAGGAGGCGATCTCCAAGGCGTTCGGCACGGGCATCGGCGCACAACTGGGCTGGCAGGACATGGAGATCTGCAAAAAAGAATCCGGCGAGCCGTTCGTGGTGTTGCACGGCAAGGGAAAAAAACTTTTTGAAACGTGCGGCGCGAAGCGGCTGCTCGTCAGCTTGAGCCACACGGAACATTACGCGGCGGCCACGGCGGTTTTGGAAAACTAGACCGTCAATGACGCGGATTTTTTTCTTGCGATACAGGCGGAGCCCCAGCCATAAAAGTGAATTTTTCCTAACTTAGAAAGTTGAGCCACTGCCGACTCGTGACGGGAACCGCGACAGCGGAACCCCAGCGTCAACGGCGGTTGGCTCCGGCGATTTGTGGCAGCATATTTTCAGTCATCTGTTTATTTGCTTCCTTCTCTGCTTTCTCTGTGGAATGGCCCCTCGTCTAAAACGTAATTTACCACCACACCATTCTTAATAAGAACTTGCAGTTTCTTTTCATATCCATCTGTCACAATATTAGGGCTGCTCCAACCCATGCTGACATTTGAGGTGGCTTTTGCCCAATCGTATAACCAAATCACCTCATCCTCTGATTTCACAGATTTATCGAATGGTTTGCCAAGCAGGCTTAGGAGCTCATCGCTGGTAGTGACGCCTTTCTTGATTTCAGCAACTTTAGAGGTGTCAAAATCATTTCCTGATATATTAGTACGTGTGGCACACCCGATTAGTGACACGCAGATTAACGACATAATAATATGCTTTATTGTTTTCATTTGTTGTAGATGTTGTCGAATTATTTAACTGTAAAATTTGATTTCCACCTAACAGTCATTATATGTTTTATTTGATGCAAAAATTTTCATGTTTCAAAGTTATCTTCCTTGGTAATCCCTTTGTCCAGAACAATTTTGCTGAAAAACTGGTAATAAAATATGGAAACAACAAGGGCGGCAAATCAAACCAACCCGCGTTCGTTCAATCGCGCGAGCGTCCAGTCATACTCGGCGGCAAGCTGCGCGACGACGCTGCGCGATTTTAATTCCGGCGGCAAGACTTCCCAAGTGTAGGTCTCCATTTCGAGATGCGAACAAAGTTTCGGATCCGCAGCGAGCCAATCCAGTACGCCGAGCAGATGGTCATTTGTATTTTCAAACGGCGGCATAGCGGGCGCGTGGAGCGGAACATGAAAATGGATTCTCCATTCGGAATTGGAGTTAGGAGATGGCAGTTGGGAGATGGGAAATGCAGCGAGCGCGTCGGGCAGGTCGCGGAAGAATTTCAGTTTGCCGCTGGCGTCGCGGGCGACGACTTGATGGAGATAAACATCATCGGCAAAATTTTTCAGCGCGGCGCGCGCTTCTTTGGTCGCCCTGGCCTTGAGCGCGGAACTCAAGTGGATTTTGCTGATTTTGATTCCGGCGCTGCGCAATGAATTGAGGGCTTCGCGCGGCTCTTCATATTCAATCGCAAAATGGCAGCAGTCGTAATTGACGCCGAGAAATTCGCCGAGGCGCGGGTCGTTTTTGTGTTCGGCGCGCAGTTGCTCAAAAAATTGGATCGTCTCGGCGGAATTTTCCAGCAGGCCAAGCGGTTCGGGTTCGAGGCCGAGGTGCAATTTGCGTCTGGATTTTTCGCCGGCGCGCGCAATGTGTTCGACGCAGCGCCAGACATTTTTGCGGATGAGTTTTTTCTGCGCGTCCGTTTGGATTAATTCCTTGAACGAGCCGGGCACGGTGCTGACGCTGCCTTCGATTCCGGCGGGCAGCAGTTTTGCCAGCAGATCGAAAAGCAGGTTGGTGTAGGCGAGCCGTTCCGGCGAAGTCCAGTCGGGCAAATAAACCCGTTCCTTCACGCGTGTGCCGTGGAACTGGCCGTAGGGAAATCCATTGATGGTGAAGACGTAGCAGGAATTTTTTTCGAGCCAGCGTTGAAATTTCAACAGGATTTTCGGGGCATATAATTCCCGTGCCGCCCGGTTGCCCAAGCGCAGGCCGATGGCGAAAAAATCGCGAGGGCAGACTTGTTCCCGCACGGCAAGCGCGTATTTTTTGAGCGAGGCAAATGTTTCCGGCCACGTTTCGCCGCGATGGACGTTCGTGCAGTAGGCGAGATGCAGTCCGTGATTTAATTTCACTTGCGGAAAATGAGGTGGATTGGAACTTTTGAAAAGTGCAAACGGCGTTGACATGCCGGGGGCGAAGGTTTAATCTTTGAAAAATTTCAAACCACCATGTTGATTCGCATCAGTCTGATTCTGGCCATCGTCGCGGCACTTGCCGTGGGAGTGGTGAACTTTGTTTGGGTCAAAGATGACATCACAAAGTTGACGGACGCCCGCAACAGTGAGCGCAGCCAAAAAGAACAGGCGCAAAACGAACTCGCCAGCACCAAAAAGGAACTGGCCAAGACGCAGGCCGATTTGAAGCAGACGCAGCAGCAACTGGCCGATACCCAGGCCGAACGCGACAAAGCCGTCGCCGATGCGGAGGCGCAGAAAAAACGGGGCGATGACTTGACCGACAAGCTGGCCAAGACCACGCAGGAACGGGATTTGGCGCAGGACGAACTGGCGGCCTATAAAGTTTCCGGCCTGACGCCGGCCCAGGTCGGCAAATTAAATCACACTCTAAAAGACATGCAGGATGCAATGGATGCGTTGAACGCGGAGAAAGTTGTCCTGCTGCATACACGCGACCGCCTTCAGGCACGGCTTGACCAATTGCTGGGAAATAATCCTGACATCGTGCTGCCCGCCAACCTCAAGGGCAAAATCCTGGTGGTTGATCCAAAATGGGATTTTGTCGTGCTGAACATCGGCGACGATCAGGGCGTGAAGCCGGACAGCGAACTGTTGGTGAGCCGCGACGGCAGGCTGGTCGCCAAGGTGATTGTCCGCAGCCTTGAAAAAGACCGCTGCATCGCCAATGTCATCCCCGGCTGGAAGCTCGGCGAAGTCATCGAAGGCGATGAAGTCAGCCCGGCGCATCCGGCCTCCTGAAAATGAACCGCGCGGCGAAATGGTTCTGGCTTTTCGCTTTGGTCGCAATCCTCGCCGGTGCCGGCGGTTGCTCGACCAACGAGCCTCAAAACGCCTCCGTCCGTCCGTGGAACTCGCCGCAAAGCTGGGAAAGCGGCCTGCCCGTTGACATGGGACAGCACCCGTGACTGACGCTTAAATTTTCCGCCCCGTTTTTACGCATCGCGAAGGCGTGAAAACAAATTGCACCCGCGCATCGTGCGGCTCCGACGGGATTTTTTCCAGCAGTTGAAAATCATAACCCACGCCGCATTTCACGCCGGTGGATTCCGCCAGCAACCGGTCGTAAAAACCTTTGCCGCGACCCAGCCGGTTTCCGTCCAAGTCAAACGCCATTCCCGGCACGAGAATCAGGTCAAATTTGTTCAAAGGAATTTCCTCGCAACTCGCCGCCGGTTCACGCACTCCGAATTTTCCGGCGACAATGTCCGTCGCCAGAGTTTTGATTATCTTTGCGCCGTAAGTTTTTTTCTCCGCGTCGAAAAAGGGCAGGGCGCAGATTGTTCCCAAAGCCAGCGATTCTTCCAGCAGCGGCCAGACATCCAGTTCGTCCGGCAGCGGCGCAAAAAATAAAATCGTCCGCGCACTTTGCATCTGCGCCTTCAGCCGCGCGCACAGGTCGATGGATTCCACCGCCCGCACCGCCGGTGAAATTCTTTCCAGCCGCGCGCGGATTTTTGCGCGCAGTCCGTCTTTTGATTCGTGTTTATCCGCGTCCATCCGTTTATTTTTGTCTCTTGATTTGATCGAATTGCGCGCGCCATTTTTCGACGCGCTCCTTGATTTTCTTTTCCACGCCTTGATCCGTGGGCTCGTAGTAAATTTTGGCCGCGCCAAGGTAATCCTGCGGGACAAAATGATTTTCTCCTTCGTGCGCATATTGGTAGCCGGTGCCGTGGCCGAGTTTTTTCGCGCCGGAATAATGTGAATCGCGCAAATGTTCCGGCACGGCCAGCGTGCGACCGGATTTCACATCTTCGAGCGCGGCGTCAATGGCTTTGTAGGCAGAATTGCTTTTGTTTGCCGTGGCGATGTAAATCGTCGCTTCGGCCAACGGAATCCGCGCTTCCGGCCAGCCGACAAATTCAGAAGCTGACAAACAGGCGTTCGCCAAAACCAAAGCCATCGGGTCGGCCAGCCCGACATCTTCCGCCGCGCAAATCACGATGCGTCGCGCGATGAAGCGCGGGTCTTCGCCGGCGTGGATCATTTTCGCCAGCCAGTAAAGCGCGGCGTCCGCGTCGCTGCCGCGCATGGATTTGATGAACGCGGAAATTGTGTCGTAATGCGCGTCGCCGTCGCCGTCATAAACGACTGCTTTTTTCTGGATGCTCTGCTCGGCGACTTCGAGCGTGATTTTAACGTCGCCGTTTTTTTCCGGCGCAGTCGTGAGCGTGGCGATTTCCAGAGCGTTCAATGCTTTGCGCGCGTCGCCGTCGGAAATTTTTGCGAGATGGCGCAGCGCGTTTTCGTCCGCGAGAATTTTCATGTAACCCAAACCGCGTTCTTCGTCCTTCAACGCCCGTTGCAACAATGAAAATAATTCTTCCTCGGTCAACGGGCGCAGTTCAAAAATCTGCGAGCGCGAAACCAGCGGCGAGTTGACGAAGAAAAACGGATTGTGCGTCGTCGCGCCGATGAGTTTGACCACGCCGCTTTCGACATCCGGCAGCAAAACGTCCTGTTGCGATTTGTTGAAGCGATGAATTTCGTCAATGAAGAGAATCGTGGATTGCCCTTTGTTTTCAAGGCGATTCGCCGCGCCGGACAAAACGCGCCTCATATCCGCGACGTTGGATTCCACGCCGCTCAATCTTTCAAATTTTGATTTCGTCTGCCGCGCGATGATTTGCGCGAGAGAAGTTTTTCCCGTTCCGGGCGGTCCGTAAAAGATCAGCGATTGAATCCGGTCGGCCTCAATCGCGCGGCGCAATAATTGTCCCGGCGCGAGAATGTGGGTTTGTCCGGCGTATTCGTCGAGGTTGCGCGGGCGCATCCGCGCGGCGAGCGGCTGGTTGCGGAAATTTTCCGGCGCGGGCAAAGTTTTTTCTTCCGGTTGGTTTTCAACCGGAGCGGAAAACAGATCGTCGCGCGCCATGAATTGAGATTAACACCGGTCAAAATGTTTTCCCAAAACAAAAAAGCCCGCAACGGGTGGCGGGCTTTGATTGCAGGGTTGACGAAGCAGTCCTGCAATCTTGAAAGAACCCCCGCCATTGCCGTGTCTAACTGCTCCTTTGAACATGTTTTGCAACATGTGGGACTCGCCGGGCCGCTTTCGACTTCCAGTGAAGGCATGTCGGCCACAACCGCAACTCGCCCCGTGATCGTTTAACTTACGGTTCAAGGATTGTGTCGAATCACGAACAGGGCAGGGAAATTTTTTTGTTCAAAGAGCGTGCTGACTTCTGACTCCTTTATCGTCCCGTCCGCGAAATTATTCAAGAGATTTTTTTGAAAAAATTTCACCTCCCGCAGTTGACAATTGGCGGCCGACGCACTAGCCGCAAAACCAAAAAACTTCCGCTCGCCCGCGCAAAGATTTTTGGCTAAACTTTTGCCTGTTTCAAATGATGACATCCGCGCAAGTCCGCTCAAGCAGCCAGGTCCGGAAGGACTTCCTCGATTTTTTCAAATCGAAGCAGCACACCATCGTGCCGTCTTCAAGCCTCATGCCCAATTCGCCGAACCTGCTGTTCACGAACGCCGGCATGAACCAGTTCGTCCCGATTTTTCTTGGCCAGACCAAATGTCCCTACACGCCCGGTCGCGCGGCGGACACTCAAAAGTGCATCCGCGCCGGCGGCAAGCACAACGACCTCGACGACGTCGGCCTCGACACCTATCACCACACGTTTTTCGAGATGCTCGGCAACTGGAGCTTCGGCGATTATTTCAAGCGCGAGGCGATTGACTGGGCGTGGGAACTCGTCGTGACGATATGGAAATTTCCGCCGCAACGGCTTTACGCCACCGTTTACAATCCTGACAAAACGAAAAACGATCCGAGCGAATTCGATCAGGAAGCGTGGAATTTCTGGGCGGAAAAATTTCGCAGCGTCGGACTTGATCCCGCAATTCACATCGTCAACGGCAACAAGAAAGATAATTTCTGGATGATGGGCGAAACCGGCCCGTGCGGGCCGTGTTCTGAACTGCACGTTGATCTGACGCCCGACGGCGACACGCGCGGAAGCCTTGTGAACAAAGGCGATGCGCGCTGTATCGAAATCTGGAATCTCGTCTTCATTCAGTTCAACGCGAATCCCGACGGCACGTTTTCGCCGCTGCCCGCCAAGCATGTGGACACCGGCATGGGTTTCGAGCGCGTAACCTCGATCATTCAAGGCACGAAAAACCTGACCGACTTTGCCAGCGCCAAAATTTCCAATTACGAGACCGACATTTTCCGCTCAATTTTTGACACCATCGAAAAGTTGAGCGGTAAAAAATACGGTTCCACATTGCCCAGCAAACTAATAGAAGGACAAGCAGGAGAAATGGAAATGAAGGTCGGTAGTCAGAAACAAATCGATATTGCTTTCCGCGTTATAGCTGACCATATCCGCACATTGAGCTTTGCGATTGCTGACGGCATCCAGCCCGGCAACACTGACCGCAATTATGTTTTACGTCGCATCCTGCGCCGCGCGGTGCGTTACGGCCGCTCGCTTGGATTTCACGAACCGTTCTTTTATAAACTCGTGGATGTGCTGGCCGATAAAATGGGAGACGTTTTCCCCGAACTCCGCACAAAACAGCAACACATCAAAGATGTGTTGAAATTAGAGGAGGAATCATTCAACAAGACGCTCGACAAAGGACTCGAAGAATTTCAGGCGGTTTGGAAACGTAGTGTTGCTGAAATAGCAAAAAAAATTACAGAAAGTTCAGAATTGTCGAAACTGATCGAGGTTTCGTTTCCTCGCATTGGAGATAGTGAAATACAAATTGAGTTTGAAACAGAAAATGAGGCTGGCGCGAAAGCCCTTAACAGCTTGATGATTATTGATGGAAAAGATGCGTTTCGTCTTTATGACACTTATGGTTTTCCGTTGGATTTGACCGAGATTCTTGCACGTGAATGGGGTTTCAAAGTGGACACAGATAGTTTCTTGGACCTGCTGAATGAGCAGCGCGCCCGCGCCCGCGCCGCGCAGAAAAAAGAAGTCATTTCACTTTCGCAAATCGAAACGACCGCGCCGACAAATTTTGTCGGCTTTGAAAAATTGGAATCGCCCGCGCGCATGCTCGAAGTCGTCAGCGTCAAAGACAAAACTGCCGTCGTGCTGGACACGTCGCCGTTTTACGCCGAGATGGGCGGCCAGGTCGGCGACACCGGCGAAATGTTCCGGCGGCGAATGTGAATTGGCGAGATTGCGAACACCCAAAAATCTGGCAACACGTTCCTGCATTTTCTTGAACTGGAAGAAACCTTGAAGCGTTGGGAAATTTACTGCGCCCGCCCGGCGACACGGTTGAATTTGTCCGTGGAATTAAATCGTCGCCGCGCAATCCAGCGGCATCACACGGTCACGCATCTGTTGCATTGGGCGTTGCACGAAGTCGCGAGCAAAGAGGCTTCGCAGAAAGGTTCGTTCGTCGGGCCGGACAAGTTGACGTTCGATTTCAATTCAGCGCGCCGCTCACGCCGCGCAGGTTGCCGACATCGAGAAGCTCGTCAACGAACGCATCCTCGAAAACGCCGGCGTCTCGTGGACGGAAGTTCGCGCACGCCGACGTGAAGCACCGCAAGGACGTGATGCAATTCTTCGGCGACAAATACGGCGACACGGTGCGCGTCGTCCAAATCGGCGGCGACGCCGGATAAGTTCGACGGCTATTCGATGGAACTTGTGCGGCGGCACGCACACGCGCGCGACCGGCGAGATCGGCTTGTTCCGCATCGTCGGCGAAAGCGCGATCGCGGCGGGTGTCCGAAGAATTGAAGCTGTTGCCGGACTTGAAGCTTATCGCAAGGCGAATGATGAATTGCATTTAATCAAAACGCTCGCGGGCAAAGTGAATTCGCCGGTTCACGAACTGGACAAAAAAATCGAATCGCTGCTCGCGCATCAGAAAGGAATTGGAGAAGTCGCTCAAGTCGGCCATTCAACGCAACGCGGCACAGACTGCGGCTTGGCTGCTCACGCGGGCGCAGGAAGTGAACGGCATTCCACTCATCACGCAAAATTTTCCCGACTCGGACGCGGATTATTTGCAGGCAATTGTTGACGCGCTCAAAAGCCGTTTCAAAGGTGTAATTGTTTTGGGTGGCGCGATGAACGGAACTGTTGCTTTAGTCGCAAATGTTTCGCCGGAATTTGTTGCAAAAATTTCCGCCGGAAAAATCATTCAGACCATCGCGCCGATTGTCGGCGGCAAAGGCGGCGGCAAGCCGGACAATGCGCGCGGCGGCGGCAGGGATTCGACCAAATTGGACGAGGCGCTGGCAAAGGCGAAAAGTTTGATTCAAGGCTGAAAGAGTTTTTACGGCATTCTCTTTGCGTGCGCCGTGCCCGGCCTTGTGCTACAAATGAGCGGTCATGAATTCATCGCCCGGCAGGCGCGCCACGCACCACGAAGAGGCCGAACAATGCCTCGCGCGCTCGGTTGCGAACGCGTTCGCGGAAGAGCCGGCGCTGGAGGCGGTGACGTTTGATGCCGCACGGGAGAAAATTTCCATTGCCACATTGGGCCGCACCGACGTGGAAAAACTCACGCAGCGGCTTACGGGAAAAATCCAGTCCGCCCAAGCCGCCGATGCCGCCCACGCCTGCACGCTGTTGAGCGGGAAAAGCGATTGCGCGGTCTGCGGCTCGCCGTTATCCGAGGTTGAGCGCAGGAAAATCAACATCCACCACGACGGCGCGAGCACGACCATCGCGCGCGTGACCTGCCCGACCGCGCCGAAATTCTGGCGCTGGCGCGACCTGCCGTTTCCGCGCATCGAGCCGCGTGAGATCGAACTGGAACTGGAGGACGAAGAACATCACGCTGGCGAATGGAAATTGCAGCTCGTCGCTGCGGTTCTTTGCGGCGTGTTTGCCTTGCTGGCGGCGTTTGTGGTGCCGGTCCAATTCAAAGTTCTGGCGTTCGCCGCCGCCTACCTCGCCGGCGGCTTTTATCCCGCCGAGGAAGTCTGGGAACGTTTGCAGAAACGCGTGCTGGACGTGCATTTTCTCATGATCGCCGTCGCCGTTGGCGCGGCCTGCATCGGCGCGTGGGCGGAAGGCGCGACGCTGCTGTTCCTGTTCTCTTTTTCCGGCGCGCTGGAACATTACGCGCTGGGCCGCACGCAAAAGGAAATCCGCTCCCTGTTCCGCGACGCGCCGAAAACGGCCATTGCGCTCGACGATCAGGGCCGTGAACGCGAAGTGTCCGTCGAAAATCTTCGCGCGGGAATGAAATTGCTCATCAAGCCCGGCGCGCAATTTCCCGTGGATGGCGAAATCGCCAAAGGCAGCACCGCCGCCGACGAATCGAATCTCACCGGCGAAGCCGCGCCGGTCGAAAAAAAAGTCGGCGACGTCGCCTTGTCCGGAACCATCAATCTTTGGGGCGCGGTGGAAGTCACGGTCACCAGGCCCGCCGCCGAAAGTTCGCTGCAAAAAATCATCACGCTCATCAAGGAGGCGCAGCAGCAAAAGGCGCCCGCGCAACTCTTCGCCGACAAATTCAGCACCTATTACACCTACGGCGTCCTCGGCCTGTCGGTGGCGATGTTTTTTGTCTGGTGGCTGGGTTTTCATCTGACGCCGTTCAAATCCGCCATCGAGGAACACAGCGCGTTTTACCGGACGATGACGCTGCTCGTCGTTTCGTCGCCGTGCGCGCTGGTGCTTTCCATCCCGTCGGCGGTGCTGGCGGCCATCGCGTGGGGCGCGCGGCACGGAATTTTGTTTCGCGGCGGCACGGCGGTGGAAAAACTGGCCGAGATCAACGTGGTTTGCCTCGACAAAACCGGCACGCTGACGACCGGCGAACTGCGCGTGGAAACCATCGAAAGTTTTCCGCCCGGACGCGAAAGCGAAATCGCGCGGCTGGCTTACTCGATGGAAAAATTGTCCACGCACCCGCTCGCCCGCGCCATCGCCCGCCACGGCAAACAGAATCAAATCGAGCCGCTCGCGCTCGACCGGTTTGAATCCGTCACCGGCCTGGGCCTGAAGGCGGAACGAAACGGGAATGAATGTTTGCTGGGCCGCCGCGAATGGCTCGCGCAAGGCGAACGCGCCAAAATCATTTCTCAAGTTCCTGCCGACGGATGCAGGATTTTCCGAAATCTGGCTGGCCGAGGGCGATTTGCTTGGGCGGATCATTTTGCGCGACGACATCCGCCCGCAGGCCGCGTCCGTCATTGACGAATTGCGGCAGGAAGGTTTGCGTTCCGTCGTTTTGACCGGCGACCGCGCGGCGACCGCCGAATTTTTGCGCGCGGAATTGAAATTGGACGATGTGCGCGCGGAATTGAAACCGGAGCAAAAAGTGGAGGCGATTCATGAATTGAGCGCAAAGGGAAAACACGTCGCGATGATCGGCGACGGCGTGAACGACGCGCCGAGTCTGGCGGCGGCATACATCGGCGTGGCGATGGGCGCGCGCGGTTCGGACGCCGCGCTCGAACAGGCCGACGTGGTGCTGATGCACGACCGGCTGGAAAATTTCCTCGCCGCGTTCCGCTTGAGCCAGCGCGCGCGGCGCGTCATCCGGCAAAATCTGTTCATTTCGCTCGGCACGGTTGTGGTTTTGGTTTCCTTTGCGATGCTCGGGAAAATTCCGCTGACGATTGGCGTGGTCGGGCATGAAGGCAGCACCGTCGTCGTGGTGATGAACAGTTTGCGGCTCTTGTTCGGCAAGGCGCAAAAGAATTGATTTTTACCTTTTCGGCAGCGCAAAAATGGAGCGCACATCCACCGGCGGCGTGTTCATGGCGAAGTGAATTGCGATGATTTCTAAATTCGTGACGAGCGCGACGATGGTCAAAGCGATGATTGCCCAGCTTCCGGCGTTGAAGACGAGCAGGGCGGCGAGCGCGGCGAGCAGGCAGAGGCCGTAAAATTTTGCCAGATACGAATGCGTGGCCGGATATTTTCTAAAGCGGACGTAGCTGACGAGGATGACCGCCGCCTCGGAAAAAAGGATAAGCGCGATCAAAATCCAGTTTTGCGCGAGGACGGGTTTGCACAGCCGCCACGCGACGGCGAGGATGAACAGGTAATAAATCACGTCCGTGATGCTGTCGTAGCGGCGGAGCGCGGGCGTGGCCACGCCGAAACGCCGCGCGAGGATGCCGTCATAAATATCCGAAAGCGTGGCGGTGATGAGGATGGGCAGATAAATCCAGCGCGGAACATTCGTCAGCGCGCAAGCCAGGGCGATTGGGCCGAGCAGCAGCCGCAAGGTGGTGAGCGCGAATGGAAGGTGGCGTTTCATTCTCCATCAAGCCGTCGGATAACCCAGTGATGGGAAAAAATACAAAATCAGATTGCAAAGTATCTGGATGGGTTCAGGCCAAAAATACAATGCTACAACTACTCCAAGAATAATTGCGGCCACCACAATTCCAGTAATCCATTCGACAGAAGTCTTGTCTTTGCGGAAGCCATTCCAGATTGTCAGCCAACTCAAAATTAATGGTGAAGCGCCAAATAGTGACCACAACCAAAATCCCAGCGACGATGGATTGTTAATTATTTCCATCGAAGGTATTAGAATGAGTAGAGAAAAAAGCATCACAGGAATTCCGTAGAGCAGTCCAATTATCTTACTGCCAGATTCGCGCGCGTGCATGACGCCAATTAGCCCGATGACACAAGCAATCAAGAAGAAGATAGGAATAAGTATTAAAATCATATTGCTCGAAACAATTTAAGTTTGCGTCTTAAAATTTTTCTGTCGAATGAAATTTTTCCAATACTTAACAAATGGAACTTGTTCACCGCTGCCGTTTTTGGCCTGAAAAGGCTGTGAATAATTCACGTCCACGAAATGGGAATCGCCTTGATTTGACGGGCTGATTTTGAGTTTTTCACCCGTTGTTCACAGGCGCGTTTCGGTGAATAAGCTGTGCATATCAATTCGTTGAAGGAAGCGGAAAATTTGTTATAGTCTTTGCAGTTCATTGAAAGAACGAAGCGGCGGCCGAGAGTAACATCGGAGTTGACCGTTTCAGGATAATCCCGGGCGACCGGGGAAAAGTCGGGTCAGGCTGGTTGGCGCGACTCCTCTGAAACCAGATCGTGAGATTTGGCGAGGCATGATTCACCGGTTCCTCTGGTGCGTTCGCGCGCGCCAGTAACGCGAAAAAGGGAACCGTGCGGCGAGGGACGATTAGAAACCGTTCCGAACCGGGTCAAGTAGTTCAGGCAGGTTTCGAGCCTGGACGAATCGCAGTTGCCAAAAGGCATTGGTTGCTACTGCGCATCAGCACGGACGGACGACTCTGGCGGGTTCAAAAATAAAAAGTTGGGTCTGCCAAAAGAAAAACGCCGAAAGGCGGAACAAAACGAGAGTCCGGACCGGGAAGGCCACGCAGGCTGGGCAGGCCGCGTGAAAAACTTCCAAGCGTCGGCGATGTTAAAAACGACACCGCCGGGCTGTGAAAGAAAAGCAACTTGAGAGTGAAGAGGCGAGACCCGTGGTGTCGGGCGAACGCGCCGTCAAAAGCGGCGGCTGACCCGGTGCCAATGGTGGAGACGCGAAAGAAATCATAGGCGTGTCTCAACCTGGTTCGCAGGCCGGTGGCGCAACCACCAGTTGAAGCGGGCTGAAAAGCCTCACTCGAAATCCAGACGCCGCAAGGCGCTGGACGGCCCTGCTACGAGGCCGGAAACTCCGCTTGCCGTGGAGAATGGCGTCGGGAAGCTGACAGCCCCTGAAAAGGGCGCGCCGAATGTCAGCATGGGAAAGAGAGACTGGCGCACTCCCATCCCCCATTTGTCCCTGTTCGACCGGAAGGTCGGGCAGGGACTTATTGTTTTCAGAAATTATCCTCGTCCTCATGCTCATCGTCATAAATCAAAATTAGAAAGTTAAGGATGAGCATGACGATGAGGACGAGAGGGATTCCGATAAAAATTACTTGCCCGCCCGCAACATTCGGCACAACTTTACGCAGTTTTACGCAAAACAATTTAACTCCAATAAATTTATGGGACGCATCTACAACAATATCATCGAAACCGTCGGCCGCACGCCGCTCGTCAAACTGAACAAGGTCACCGCCGGCGCGGGCGCGACCATCCTGCTCAAGTGCGAATTTTTCAATCCGCTCGGCAGCGTCAAGGATCGCATCGGCATGGCGATGATTGAAGATGCCGAGAGACGCGGCATTCTCAAGAAAGACACCGTCATCATCGAGCCGACCAGCGGCAACACCGGTATTGCGCTCGCGTTTGTCGCGGCGGCGAAAGGTTATCAATTGATTCTCACCATGCCCGAAACGATGTCGCTCGAACGCCGCACGCTTCTGGCGATGCTCGGCGCGAAACTGGTTTTGACGCCCGGCGCGGAAGGCATGAAAGGCGCGATCGCGCGCGCCGAAGCGCTCGCCAAGGAAACGCCGAACTCCTGGATTCCGCAGCAGTTCAATAATCCGGCGAATCCGGCGATTCACCTGCACACCACCGCCGTCGAACTTTGGGAAGACACGGACGGCAAGATTGACATTTTGGTCGCCGCAGTCGGAACTGGCGGCACCATCACCGGTTGCGTCGAAGGCATCAAGCCGAAGAAGCCGTCGTTTCAGGCCATCGCGGTCGAGCCTAAAGATTCGCCCGTCATTTCGCAAACGCTCGCGGGACAGCCGGTCAAGCCCGGCCCGCACAAGATTCAAGGCACGGGCGCGGGATTTGTTCCCCAAAATTTGCATTTGAAAGACGCGAATGGAAAACCGCAGATCGTCGAATGCGTGCAGGTTTCCAACGACGACGCGTTTGCGATGGCGCGGCGGCTGGCGAAGGAAGAAGGAATTTTGGTCGGCATTTCCACCGGCGCGAATGTCGTCGCCGCGATTGAAGTGGCCAACCGTCCTGAAAACAAGGGCAAGCTCATCGTGACGGTGGCCTGCTCGACGGGCGAACGTTACTTGAGCACGCCGCTCGCCGCCGAAGCGCGCGCGGCGGTGGGTGGATGAAGTAGCCTTGGCGCAACTCTTATGATTTCCAAATACCGCAACCGTGCATTATTTCAATCTGTTTGTGCGCTCGGATTGACGGTGCTGTTCGTTGTATTGGTTCGTAGATGGCGACAACATGGAGTTATGAGCGAAAATCAAGGCGTCCTTTGCCTTGTTATATTTTTTGCTGCGTGGGCTATGTGGATGATAACGAGCTTTAGTCTGGCCAGAGCTAAAGGATATGCGAGAGATTTAGCTGGCAGTTTATTTATGTTATTTTTTATTCTTGGTTTCTGTATTCCAATTGCGCCTATGCTATTTCCAATTTATATCATTTTTGCTTTGGAGGATAAAACCAAAAACAGACGGTAAAAATACTTGTTGCATTCACGCGCGTTTCCGCGTAGTTAATTGGCCGTCGAAGGTTTTGTTAGTCCCGTTTTTGCGGGACGACTTCCCAAGTTCACAAATTCAAGATTGGTTTCGGGACATATTCCGGCCTTCGCGCACACACATACTATGAGCAGTCCAGACAGCAACGGGGAGAAAATCCCCAACCACGGTTCCGGCCACTTGGAAATTTCCGAGAAGGGCTTCGGATTTTTGCGCACCGCCGCCAACCATTTTCATCCCAAGCCGACCGACATCTTCGTCACGCCCGACACCATCCGCCGCAATTTTTTGCGCGAGGGCAGCCATGTCGTCGGCACCACGCAGCCGCCGCATCGCGGCACCAGCCCGCAGCTCAAGACCGTGGAGAAGGTCAACGACCTGTCGTTCGAGGATTACACGAAAGTCGTCCGCTTCGAGAACCTCACGAGCATTGACCCGATTGAAAAATTTCAGCTCGAAACCACGCCGGACTTGATCGAGACGCGCGTGATTGACCTCGTCACGCCCATCGGCAAGGGCACGCGCGGCATCATCGTCGCGCCGCCGCGCACGGGCAAGACGACCATCCTCAAACAGATTTGCAACGCCATCACCACGAATCATCCGGAAGTTCACGCGATGGTGCTGCTGATTGACGAGCGCCCGGAAGAAGTCACGGATTTCCAGCGCTCGGTGAAGGCCGAAGTCGTCGCGTCGTCGAACGACATGGATCTGGAAACGCACGTCCGCCTTTCGCGCTTCATGATCGAGCGCTGCCGTCGCATCGTCGAGGCGGGCAAGGATGTTTTCGTTCTGCTCGATTCGCTCACGCGCGTCGCCCGCGCCTACAACAGCGTTCACGGCGGCAGCGGCCGCACGATGACCGGCGGCGTGGACGCGCGCGCGCTGGAAATTCCGCGCAAGATGTTCGCCTCCGCGCGCAAGATCGAGAACGGCGGCTCGCTGACGATTCTCGCCACCGCGCTCGTGGACACCGGTTCGCGCATGGACGAACTGATTTTTCAGGAATTCAAAGGCACGGGCAACATGGAGTTGATTTTGGACCGCAAACTTTCCGACCGCCGTTTGTATCCCGCGATTGACATCCCGAAATCCGGCACGCGCAAAGAGGAAAAATTGTTCGCGCCGAAAAACCTCGAAGCCATCCGCAAGCTCCGCCGCACGATGGTGGACTTGAACCCCATCGAAGCGATGGAAACGCTCACCGCCGCGCTCAAGAAGCACAAGACGAACGACGAATTGCTGGCGAAGATGTCGGTTGGTTCGTGATTGGTTAAATTGTGAATCGTTAACTCGGATTTCCATGCAACGATTCAACGATTCAACAAAGCACGACTTGCATTCCCGTCCGCCTTTGGAGCGGATGCTGCGCATCCATCAGTCGCTGCAATCCGGCAAATTTCCCAACGCCTCCACGCTCGCTCGCGAACTCGAAGTCAGCACCAAGTCCATCCATCGCGACATCGAGTTCATGCGCGACCGGCTGAATCTGCCGATTGAATTTGACGCCCGGCAACAACGGCTATTTTTACATCGGCGAAGTCAGTTCGTTTCCGACGATGCAAATCACCGAGGGCGAAATCTTTGCGCTCGTCGTCGCGGAAAAGGCGTTGCAACAATATCGCGGCACAAGCTTCGAGAAGCCGCTCTTGAGCGCGATAAAAAAAATGGAACAGGCGCTGCCCGACACGATTTCGCTGAATCTTGCCGACATCGAACAGACCATTTCTTTCCGCACGCGCGCCGAGCAGATTCTCGACCTTAAAATTTTTGACGTGCTCGCCAAGGCCGCCGCGCGCCGCGAACAGATTGAATTGGCGTATCGCAAACCCGGCCAGACGAAACCCGAAGCGCGCGTCGTTGACCCGTATCATTTGGCGAATATCAACGGCGAGTGGTATTTGTTCGCCTACGATCATGCGCGAAAAGACATCCGCACCTTCGCGCCCGCGCGCATCAAATCCGTGAAGCCGACGGGAAAAACTTTTGAGCGTCCGCAAAAATTCTCGCTGGAGAAACGATTGCGCGACAGTTTCGGCGTCCACTCCGGCCAGGGCGAACACGAAGTCGTCATCCGCTTCAACCCGCGCGCCGCCGATTATGTCCGCGAAAAAAAATGGCACGAGTCGCAGCAATTGCGCGAATTGAAAAGCGGCGGCGTTGAACTTTCGCTGAAACTTTCCAGCCTCGCCGAAATCGAGCGCTGGGTTTTGAGCTGGGGCGGCGACGCAAAAGTTTTGAAGCCGCGTGAATTGGCCGAAGCCGTCCGTAATTCAGCCCGGCGGATTCTCGCCGATTCATAACCAAAGAATTTTTTCAGCCGGCTGCAGCGGTATTTTTCCCGGCGGTGAGAAAGTTCAAATAAGCGATGAGTTGCGTTTTCATTTCCTTGCGCGACACGATGGCGTCAATCAAGCCGTGGTCGAGCAGGAATTCGGCGGTCTGAAAGCCCGGCGGCAGTTCCGCCTGCGTCGTGTCCTTGATGACGCGCGGCCCGGCAAAGCCGATCATCGCGCCCGGCTCGGCCAGGATCAGGTCGCCAAGCGTCGCGTAGCTTGCCATCACGCCCGCCGTGGTCGGATGCGTGAGGATGCTGATGTAGGGCAGATGTTTTTTCGCATGATACGCGAGCGCGGCGGAAGTTTTCGCCATCTGCATCAGGCTGAACATGCCTTCATACATCCGCGCGCCGCCGCTGGTGGAAATGATGATGACGGGCAGTTCCTTTTCCGTGCCGCGTTCGATGAGCCGCGTCAGTTTTTCGCCGACGACCGAACCCATGGAGCCGCCGAGAAAATTAAAATCCATCACGCCGAGCGCAACGCGCTGTTCGCCGATTTTGCAAAGGCCGGTAACGACGGCGTCCTTGAGCGTGGTGTTCTTTTTGTAGGCTTCAAGTTTGGATTTGTAAGTGGAGGCGCCTTTGAAGCCGAGCATGTCCACGCTGGCCATGGTTGCATCCATTTCCTCGAACGTGCAGGTCTCGACGAGCGAGTGAATGCGTTCGCGCGAGCCGATGGGAAAATGGTGGCCGCATTTCATGCAAACCTTCAGGTTTTCGTCCAGTTCCTTGTCGAACAGCATCGTCTCGCACGTCGGGCACTTCGTCCACAGCCCTTCGGGAATATCGCGTTTTTTGGTCTTGGACTTGCCCGCGCCGATTTTCGTTTTTTTTGCGAAAGTAGTCTGTGCCGTCGTGACGGGCGGCGGCGTGAGCGCCGGTTCGATGGTGGCAACACCGCCGGTGATTGATTTTTTCGTGAACGAAGTCGTGTCCATTTGATTGATAAAATAATACTAAAGTCCGCGCGCCACTGTCCAGACGCAAACCTCGCCCGCGCCGGCGGCTTTCAGCGCCTGTGCACACGCGCTGGTCGTCGCGCCGGTCGTGAAAACGTCGTCCACCAAAATGATTTTTTCGCCGTTCAATTTCACGCCTTTGCCGGTGGCGAACGCGCCGCGCATGTTTTCTGCGCGCTCTTCCCGCGTCAACAGGGTTTGGGTCTTGGTGGATGAGACGCGCCGGAGCAGTTTTGTGTTCAACGGAATTTTTGTGGCGGCGCCCAAATGTCGGGCCAGAATTTCAGCCTGGTTGAATTCGCGTTCGCGTTCCTTCAACGAATGAAGCGGAACGGGCGCGATGAAATCCCAGTTTTGTCCACGCAGCACCGGCGCGGCCTCGCGGATGAGCAGATCGGCGAGAAAATTTTCAAACCACAGGGCGCGCTGGTATTTGAAACGATGGATCGTTTCCAGCACGACGGTTTTGGCGACGACGGCGGAACGCGCGGAAGAAAAATGCAGTTCCATTTCGCGGCAGTTGGTGCATTCAAACTTCGTCGTGAGGTCGCCCTCGAACGGCAGGCCGCAGCGTTCGCAAAACGGCGGGCGGATGAAGCGGACCTGCTGCCAGCATTTTGCGCCGACGAAGCCGTCCTTGGCCGTGGCGCGTTCATTTTCGCAAAGCTGGCAGATTTCCGGGTAGAAAAATCCAAGGCCGGTGTCGAGCCAGTTTCTGGGCGGCGCGGAAGGCAGTCGCATGGCGCGACGATAATTTTTTTGTCGCCAAATGCAATCCGATTACGTCTATAAAAAATGGCGGTGAGCAGTTTTAATTCGCGCCCGTGTGTGCGACGTGTTATTGAAGGAAGCGGATGGCAAGTTTATTGAAAGAGACATCGTTGGACGACCCGAAGCAAAAAAGCTTTGCGGGGAAGTTTTATCCGCAGGAGCTGATCAACAGCGGCGGCATGTCGGAAATCTGGCTCGTGACCGATGGGCGCGGCAAACCTTACGCGCTGCGGAAACTGAAAAGGGAGCTGCGGTTCAACCTGCCCGCCCGCCGCCGTTTTTCGCGCGGCTGCGAAGTGCTGTCGAAATTGAACGAGAGCGAGTTCATCGTCGGCTATGTCGAGCACGGCAAGGCGGAAGGCACGCCTTATATGCTCATGGATTACGTCGAGGCGGAGAACCTCAAGGAATTGTTCGCCAAGCAGGATCCGATTCTGTCGGAAAACGTCGCGCAAATCCTGATTGACGCGGCGTCCGGGCTGCTGCACGTCCACGAAAGCGGCTTCATGCACCTGGATTTCAAGCCGGAAAATATTTTGGTCACGCGCAATGGCAGCGTGCGGCTGATTGATTTTGACACCGCCATTCCGATTCCCGAAAAGCCGGTCAAACTGTCCAAAAATCCTGGCACGCCCGGCTACATGGCGCCGGAGCAATTGCAACGCGGGCCGATTGACGCCCGCGCGGATATTTTTGCGTATGGCGTAACCGCTTACGAAATCCTGACCAACCACAAGCCGTTCCCCGGCGAATCGCCTGCAGAAATTCTCGCCGCTCAACTGGACGACGCCGGTCCGGTTCCGCCGCGCGAACACAATCCGGAAATCCCCTTTGCGCTCGAAAAAGCCATCCTCAAGTGTCTCGCGCGTGACCCTGACCGCCGTTATGCCTTCATGAGCATTCTCAAGAACGATCTGGAGAATGCGCTTTACGTTTGAGCCTTATTGCGGCTTCACGACGGAAACTACGAATGCGTCCGGCTTCAGATATTTTTGCGCGACGGCTTTGACTTGTTCCAGCGTGACGGCTTCAAACTTCGCGTCGTCGAGTTCCGTGCGCTGGTAGCCGAGGCCGTAAAGTTCGTCGAGCGCGGTCAACGACGCGAGGCTGCCGAGATCCTGCCGCGCGATTTTTTTCTGGCCGATGATCTTTGCCTTCGCACGCTTGAGTTCCTCGGCGGTCAAACCTTCGGTGCGCAACAACTCTGCTTCCTTGAGAAATTCCTGTTCGACTAGGCCGGCCTTCGTCGGTTCCGTGCCGGCGTAGAAGGAAAAATAACCGGGCGCTAGTCCGGGAAAATGTTGCGAGCCGACGTAATACGCCAAGCCGAGTTTTTCGCGCACGCGAAGAAACAGCCGCGAGCCGAGGTCGCTGCATGCTTCCTGCAACAGATCGAGCGCATAACGGTCATCGTCGTGCATCGTCGTGCCGGCGAACCCAATGACGATCACGGCCTGTTTTTTGTCGCGTGTTTCCTCGATACGTTTCGGTTCTTTCAATTCCGGTTTTTGACTTCGGGCTTCCGGTTTTTGTCCCGGTTTCCAATTCGCAAAAGCCTTTTCGACGGCGGCTTTGACTTCGCCGACTTTCACGTCGCCGAAAATGGCGAGGACGCAATTTTTCTGCGCGATGAGCTTTTGATGAAACGATTTCAGGTCGGCGACTTGCAATTTGGTGACGGTTTCTTCCGTGCCGAGCGTGTCCAGGCCGTAACCCGAATTGCCGAACAAAGCGCGGCGCATCGCATTGCTCGCGCTTTTGAGCAGATTGTCCTTCTGCTCGTAAATGCTGGCGATTTGCACCGTGCGTTCGCGTTCGAGCGCGTCGGCGGGAAAAGTCGGATTCAGCAAAACGTCCGCGAGCAAATCCAATCCGGTCGCAAAATCGTCGCTCAACACTTCCGCGTTCACGCCGAAACTGTTGTTGCCGCCGTAGCTGTCAATGTGTCCGCCGACAGATTCGATTTCCGTCGCGATTTTTTCCGCATCGCGCGTCTTCGTGCCTTTGAGCAGCATCTTGGCGAGCAATTGCGTGACGCCGTTGTTCTCGGCGGTTTCGGCCAGCACGCCGCCTTGGAACGCCGCGCGAAATTCCACGAACGGCAGGCGGTGATTTTCCTTCACGAGCAAGCGCAGGCCGTTGGGCAATTCAAATTTCTGGATGGGCGAATCAAAGTTTTTTTCAACCGCCGTGGAAATTTTCGGCGTCGTGCCGTTTGGCAATAACGCATAGAGCGTGCGGTTTTCCGCCGTGAGATATTCGCGGGCGACCCGCTGCACGTCGGCGTGCGAGACGCGCTTGACGGCGGCGAGATAGCGTTCGGAAAAGGTGAGGTTGCTCGCGGCGAGCCAGCTTCCGCCAAGGTCGTTCGCCTGGCCTTCCATCGTTTTGCGCGTGGCAAGCGTGGCGGAGATGAATTGTTTGACGGCCTTCTGCACTTCGTTGGCGGAAACCGACAGCGATTTTATTTTTTCGATTTCAGCGAGCATCGCATCGCGGGCGGCGGAAAACTTGTCCGCATCCACCATCGCGCTCATGCCGAACAGTCCCGTGCTGCCCGGATTGTAAGTCCACGCGTCAACGTGATGCACGACGCCCTGACGTTCGCGCACCTGCTGATACAAACGCGAACTGCGACCGCTGCCGAGCAGCACGGACAGCACGTCAAGCACCGGCACGTCGGGATGGCGGAGTTCGGGAATGTGCCACGCGAAATGAACGTGACCGAGTTCAATGGGCGCTTCCTCGATGATTTCGCGCGGCGCGGTCTGTTTCGGTTCTGCGGGCAAATAATTTGGCGGCAACGCGCGCGCCTTTGTTTTTTCGTAGGCAGTTTTTATTTGCGCGACAACTTCGTCGTTTTTTATGTCACCAGCGACGACGTAGAAGCACATTGTTCGGCGCGTATTTTTCAGTGTAGTAATCGCGGATGTTTTCCGGCTTTAGTTCGTTGAAGATGTCCGGGTAGCCGATGATGGTGAAACGATACGGACTTTTTGTGTAAGCGGTTTCAAACAGGCGGCGACCCGAACGGCGCGCCGGGATCGTCCTGACCCATGTCCATTTCGCGGCGGATGACGTCGAGTTCCTTCGCGAGTTCGTCCGGCGGCAACGTCGCGTGCTGCATGATGTCGCACAAAATATCTATCGCCGTGCGCGCGCCGGTGTTCGGCACGTCAATGTGATAGACCGTGCGGTCGAAGCTCGTGTAGGCGTTCATGTAACCGCCGGCTTCCTGCACTTCCTGGTCAATGCGGCTGCCGGGCCGCGTCGTCGTGCCTTTGAAGAGCATGTGTTCGAGTACGTGCGAGAGGCCGGCGCCGAGCCAGCGGCCTTCGTGGATGCTGCCCGCCGCGCACCACGCCTGCGCGGAGACGACCGGCGCGCTGTGATCTTCGCGCACGATGATGACGAGGCCGTTGTCCAGCGTGGTGAGTTTGACGCCGGAGGGCAGGGCGGGGATTTCGCCGTTGGAAATTGGTTTGCTCATTTCAGATGAATGTCGGACGGAAAGGTTATTCGGAAATGCGCTTTGGGCAATTCAATTTGGCTGTCTGCGAACAGAGGCAAGCCAGACGCGGCGAAAGTTCGGAAATACGGGCTGCACTCCAATGCGCGAATTGGAAAATCAACTTTGGCAGCCTATTCTGAGATTAGGCTTCCTCAAAAATATCTTATCTGCTGTCCGTCCAGTGAATGGGCTTTTTAACCGAGACGAAATTCGCCTGCCATCCTGCGCTTTGGGTGATTGATCTGACGTTCGGAATATCTAAAAGCACTTGTTCGGGTTCCATCGTAAATCTCAATAGAGGGTCTTTGATATATTCAGGAGTTGTGATCACATCCGTGTTTGTTCTTTCGGTAATGGTGCCCGAAGGATCCTTCGTGTATTCAATGAAAGTAAAGACGGTAACCGGCTGCCAACTACTAAACACAAAGCCTCGATCCGGAACGGCAACCATGGAATATTTGCGGCCAGTTTTTAGCATCTGCCCGTCACGAAGAAGAAAGAGCCCGTCGCGAAGGGTGAAGATTCTGCCTGCGCCGTTTGTGAACAGCGACAGCGGGGCGTATGAAACATCACTGTCTTGGACAACAGAACCATGAATATCATCTGTCACCTGTGCTGGCAGTTGTTGGACCGCCAAAATGACGGCGAGAAGCAACAAGATATTTTTCATGGACGTAAGTTGTAATTTCTAACAAACATTAAGCAACACCTTGAGATTATTTCAATTCACGTTTCAATACGATTCTTGTTCTGGACGCAAATATCCGTCAAGATTTTAACTTTGAAATTGGCTTTGAACATCCTCCGGCAAAGCCGCAAAAATCAGGCTCGCCAAACCGCGCGGATTTTCTGATGCTATCGGGGTCATGTTCACTGGAACCTATACCGCGCTGGTCACGCCGTTCAAACACGGCGCGATTGATGAAGCCGCGTTCGAGCATCTGGTCAAGCTGCAGATCAAGGGCGGCGTGGACGGCATTGTGCCCGTCGGCACCACCGGCGAATCGCCGACAGTGGATTGCGAGGAACACGTCCGCCTTGTCGCGCTCGCGGTTAAATTTGCGGCGGGCAAAATCAAGGTGCTCGCCGGCACCGGTGCCAACGCGACGAGCGAGGCGATTTCCCTGACGCAAGCCGCCGAGAAGGCCGGCGCGGACGGCTCGTTGCAGGTCGCGCCGTATTACAACAAGCCCACGCAGGAGGGTTTGTATCAGCATTTCCGCGCCATCGCCAAAAGCACGAAGCTGCCGCTGGTGCTTTACAGCATTCCGGGACGTTGCGGCGTCGAAATCGGCGTCGAGACGGTGCGACGCCTTGCGCGCGAATACAAAAACGTCGTCGGCATCAAGGAGTCGGGCGGAAGCTGCGACCGCGTCTCGCAATTGCGCGCGGCGCTCGGCCCGAAATTTGAAATCATGTGCGGCGACGATTCATTGACGCTGCCGTTCATGGCCGTCGGTGCAAACGGCGTCATCAGCGTGGCGTCGAATGTGATTCCAAAAGAGGTTTCGCAAATGGTGAAACTGTTTTCGTCCGGCAAAATCGCGGCGGCGATGCGCCTGCACGAAAAATTTTACCCGTTGTTCAAGGATTTGTTCATCGAAACGAACCCGACGCCGGTGAAGGCCGCGCTCGCGATGCTGAAATTGATCGAAGAAGAATATCGCCTGCCGCTCGTGCCGATGGATCCGAAAAACTGGGACACCCTGCGCACGACGCTCAAGCGTTGCGGTGTTCTTGAATGATTTTTTGCCACAGAGACACAGAGACGCAGAGGTAAAAATTATTTTTGAAAAACTCTGTGGCCAATCAAAAATGACAAAAGTTATCATCAACGGCGCGAAAGGCCGCATGGGACAGGCGCTCGTCTCATGCGCGAAAAACTTTCGCGATTTGAAAATTGTCGCTGCGATTGACTGCGGCGACGATTTGAATACCGTCATTTCCCAGGCCGACACGGTGATTGATTTCAGCGCGCACGACGCGACGCCAAAAATCGCGGAGATTTGCGCAAAAAATAAAAAAGCGGTTGTCATCGGCACGACCGGCCATTCCGATTCCGAAAAGTCAGAAATCGCAAATCGCAAATCGCAAATCCCGATTGTTTTGGCTTCAAATTTTTCGACGGGCGTGAACACCTTGTTCTGGCTCACGCGCAAGGCGGCGGAAATCCTCGGCCCGGACTTTGATCTCGAAGTGGTCGAGATGCATCATCGCCTCAAAAAAGACGCGCCGAGCGGCACGGCGAAATCATTGGCGGAAATCCTGGCGGAAGTCCGCAAACAGCAACTCGACAAAATCGCGCGGCACGGTCGCGTCGGCATCGTCGGCGAACGCACGGCGTCGGAAATTGGCATTCATTCCATTCGCGGTGGCGATGTCGTGGGCGACCACACGGTCATTTTTGCGAACACCGGCGAGCGGCTGGAACTCACGCACAAAGCGTCGAGCCGCGACACGTTTGCGAACGGCGCATTGCGCGCGGCGCTCTGGGTCGTGAAGCAAAAACCCGGCCTTTACGATATGCAGGACGTGCTGGGACTGAAATGAAGCCAGAAGTCAGAAGTCAGAAGTCAGAATTTCAGCAACTCGCCTTCGTTGCGCTCGGTTCGAACCTTGGAGATTCGCGGCAAATCATTTTGGACGCGATGGCGCGGTTGCAAAAGTTTTACCGACGCGCCGATCCTCAAATCTTCCTTGTGGCAAACATCACCGGTGGATTGTCCGCCGGACTCGCCGAAATTTGTGAACGCAGTTGTCGGTTTGATTCCAAAAGAAAATGAAACGCCGGAATCGCTGCTGAAAAAACTGCGCGAATTGGAAAAAGAATTTGGCCGCGCGTCGAAAACGGCTTTGAACGAACCGCGCCCGCTGGATTTAGATTTGATTGTGTTTGGAAACGAAACGCGGAATTTGCCGGAATTGATTTTGCCGCATCCGCGCGCGCATTTGCGGAAATTTGTTTTACAGCCGTTGAGTGAAATTGCTCCCGAATTGATTTTACCAATTCAAACCAAAACGGTTTCGCAACTGCTCGCGGAAATTTCTTCCGAGGAAACTGTCACACGACTTTGAAGGTTTCGCCGAAAATCCTTTGATATTCGAGCATGACGTAGCGGTCGGTCATGCCGGCGAGATAATCGCACACGGCGCGGTGCAGGCCGGTTTGCCTGATGCGTTTCCGCGCGCTGTCGCCGATCTCTTTCGGATGCACGAGGTAGTATTTGAAAAGTTGGCCGAGCATTTTTACCGCGCGCAGGTTTGGCTCATGCACGACGGGGTTGTAATATAAATTTTTGTAGAGGTAGTTGCGCAGTTCCAGGTTCAGCGCGCGCCGCGCCGGGCTGTAAGCGATGAGCGGTTTGGCGCAGAGCCGCACGTCATCGGCGGATTGCACGCTGGCTTTGGCGATGAGCCGTTCGCTGTTCCCGACAACATCGTGAATCTGCATGTCAATGATGGTGCGGATGGTGAAGTAGCGGCGGCTTTCGTCGGGCAGATTGCCAAATTCCTTTTTCACCAGCTTCGCAGCGTGCGCCCAGATACGGACGTTTGTTGCGAGATTTTTTTCGGACAACAATCCCGAATCCAACCCATCGTCGAGGTCGTGGCTGTAATAGGTGACCTCGTCGGCAAGGTTGGCAATTTGCGCTTCGAGCGAGGAATTTTTGGCGTCGAAACCTTTTCGCTTGCCGGGATGGTCGTAGGCGGTGTGATGCTTGGCCAAACCTTCGCGGACTTCCCACGACAAATTCAGGCCGGGAAAATTCGGATATTTTTGCTCAAGCTGCTCGACGATGCGGAGGCTGTGCTGGTTGTGCTCGAAATCCGCCGTGGCCTTTCATCAAACGTGCGAGAACGGTTTCGCCTTTGTGGCCGAACGGCGAATGGCCGAGGTCGTGCGCGAGCGCGATGGTTTCCGCCAGATCGGAATTTAATTTCAGCGCGCTGGCGATGTTGCGCGAAATGGCGGCGACTTCAATCGTGTGCGTGAGCCGCGTGCGCAAATGGTCGCCAGTGCCGTTGAGAAAAACCTGCGTCTTGTATTCGAGCCGGCGGAAGGCGCGCGAGTGGATGACGCGGTCGCGGTCGCGCTGATAATGCGTGCGCCATTCGGGTGGAATTTCCTGGTATTCACGGCCGCGCGTGTCACCGCTGAACTGCGCGTAAGGCGCAAGGATTTGACGTTCGATTCGTTCCAGTTCCTGTCGGGTGCGCGGCATGGTTCAAAGGGCAAGGCAATCTCAATTCGCCAGCAATTCTTGGACGGAAATCCCCCGCAATTCAAAAAGCCGGCGGATGGTGTCCTCAATCAAATTATTCGGGCACGACGCGCCGGCGGTGATGCCGACCGTGATTTTGCCGGACGGCAGCCAGTCGCGCGTCTCGACTTCCTTGTGCAGGTGTTGGTTGTAATGGACGATCAATTTGTCCGAAACCATCTTGCCTGCGTTCTTGATGAAATAGGTCGGCAACTTCGCCTCGCCCATCTCGGCCAGATGCGAGGTGTTTGAAGAATTGTAGCCGCCAATAACGATGAGCAGGTTCATCGGCTCTACAAGCAATTTTTGCAAAGCATCTTGTCGATCCTGCGTCGCGCCGCAAATCGTGTCGAAGAAGCGAAAATGTTTTTCAATCGCGGCCTCGCCGTATTTTTTAATCATCGCCTGCTTGATGCGGCGCTGAACTTCCTCGGTTTCGCCGCGCAACATCGTGGTCTGATTTGCCACGCCGACGGCCTGCAAGTGCAGGTCGGGATCGAAGCCGGCGGAATACGCGCCTTTGAATTTTTCCAGAAATTCATTTTTATTGCCGCCGTTCAAAATGTAATCGCAGACGTAATCCGTTTCCGCGAGCGTGAAGACGACAAGATAATGTCCGCTGCCGTAGGCGCGTGCCTGCGACGTCGTGGCTTTGGTCTCCTCGTGCTTGGCTTTCCCATGAATGATGCTGGTGACGCTTTCCTTCGAGTATTGGCGGACGCGTTTCCAGACGCTCATCACGTCGCCGCAGGTCGTGTCCACGATGATGCAGCCTTTGGCCTCGATTTTTTTCCGCGTGCCGACTTCCGTGCCGAACGCGGGGATGATGACGGCGTCGCCGGACTGCAGGTTCGACAAATCCTCGTCCGTCGGCTTGGGCGCGATGATCTGGATGCCCATGGCGCGGATCTGGTCGTTTACCTCCGGGTTGTGGATGATTTCGCCGAGCAGATAAATCGGCGTGTGCGGCGAAACCTCGGAAAAATGTTTTTTGGCGGCGTAGGCGAGGTCAATCGCGCGCTCGACGCCGTAGCAAAAGCCGAATTCCTTCGCCAGCTTGACGGTGAGTTCGCCGGCGGAAAGCACGCCGCCGCCCGCGCGGATGCGCTCGACCAGTTCGCTGCGGTAATGGGTGAGCACCTGCGCCTGCACCGCTTCCATGATGTCGGGCCGGCGAAGGTTGATTTTTTGCGGGGCGGTGGACGCTCCAGTTGCCATGAGCTTAAATTAAACGCGAACGGGCGAAGCGTCTAGCAGAACTTCAAGTTGCGCGGTGGCTAAATTTCATTGCGCTAGGGAAAATTCCTGTGATGATGTTTGCGGATCGGGGCGTAGCGTAGCCTGGCTAGCGCGCCTGCCTTGGGCGCAGGAGGTCGGGAGTTCAAATCTCCCCGCCCCGACCATTTTTCATTTCAGCGTGTAAGTTAAAAGCCAATAGTATTGCAATTCCGTCCAAGAAAAATCGGCCACTGAATCGCCAATAAATTCTATGGCCTCCTTTTCGTTTGGAAAATTTTTCAAAACTTCATATTGATTTCCGTTCTCAAGTTTTCGCGATTGATAAGTATTACCTTCATCGTCCGTTCGGCTGATCGGCGTATTGCTGCCAGCGACAAATCTATTGTCCATGAAAGCAATCAGTGAACCGGGTGAACATGTTCATGGTATTGCTGATAATAAATTTCGTGAACAATTTAAGGTTCAAATGCGACGTGCCCAGTCCACTGGTTGAAAGTCCGAAGGATGAACAATGGTATTTAGCCAGTGGCCTGAAAGGTTACAGAGGTGACCACAGATTATCTGAAATCTTTTGCGCATTCAGATAAGTGCCATTGACCTGTTGCACGCCATTGCCAATGAAAACAAATGGGGGCGAACTTCCGTTGCACCATCAGTAGTGTGATGACGGCGGCGGCGGTAAATTTTCCGGTTTTCATGGTGAAGTCGCTTGGATGGGGCAGTTAGCCCGTGGCGATTGTGCCAGAGTTTCACGACGGCCTTCAAGACAATTCGAAGAGTTTCTCAATTTTGCACCCATTTTGACTTCCTGTCTTTGCGAATGTAAATAAATCCCAAAGGGATTCGTTTCATCTTTCTCGGTTTTTGCGTCTCCGCGTCGAAAAAGATTCGCCGCCGCCTTATTTCAATTTCTTCACGAGCACTTTGGAATTTCTTCCGCTTTGCTCGTATTTTTCGCGGCGCGCGGGCGGCAGATCGTCAGGCGTGCCTTCGCCGAAGCCGCCCTTGGATTGAAAATAGGTGAACGCCTGCGTCGAGAGCGTGAGCAGTTCGCTCAAGCCCATTTCGCGCGCCTTGTTCTCGACGAACTGGATGAGCTTGCGCCCGATGCCCTGGTTTTCGTGCGACGACGCGACGTAAAGGCACGCAAGTTCGCCCTTTTTCGATTCGGGATAAACATGCAGCGCGACGCACGCGACGGGATTTTTATCAATCTCGAAAATAAAATAATCGCCGAGACTTTTATCAATCACGGCGCGGCTGCGCTTGACAAGCTCGTCCGATTCAACGGCGGCTTTCGTCAGCAACTGGATCGCGCGGATGTCTTTTTTCTTCGCGGGCCGGATTTGCTGGTATTCGTTCGCGTAAATCAACGTGCCGATGCCGTCGTTGGAAAAAACTTCCGCGAGCAAGCCTTCGTCCACCTTGCCGTTGATGACGTGGACGCGCGGCACGCCGGATTTGCAGGCGGCGGCGGCGTGCTGCGCCTTCGACAGAATTTCCGGCGCGAAATTTGCGCTGTGCGCTTGCAGCAGTTTTTCCAATTCAGCCACGAGCATTTGCCGGATGAGCAGGCTGTTGTAAATCAATCCGTCGCTGGACGTGATGAAAATTAATTTTATCGCTTTCAACGCCTCGGCCACTGCCAGCGCGACGCCGTCGGAATTGACGCGATACGTCCGGCCGTCGCCGTCGAAACCCAGCGGCGGAATGACGGGGATGACGTCCTGCGCGAGCAATGTCTGCAACAGCGCCGTGTCCACGCGCTCGACTTTGCCGGTGAACTGATGATCCACGCCGCCGATGATGCCCATCGGATGCGCGATGATGACGTTTGTGCTGGCGGCGCGCAGGTCATTCGCCGAAAGGCCTTCGAGAATCTCGTGCGTGAGCCGGTTCGCGGCGTTGAGCGCGAGCTTGAGCGTGGCGGCGTCCGTGATGCCCGCGCCGTCGAGGTCGGACGCGGAAACTTTTTGTTCCTCGGCGAGCGCCTGGATTTGCGCCGACGCGCCATGGACGAGCACGACGCGGATGCTCAACGAGCGCAGCACCGCGACGTCGAGCAGCAGCGTGGCGAAATTTTCGTCGGTGACGATCGCGCCGTCAATCGCGATGACGAACGTCTTCTCGCGGAATTGCGGAATGTATTGCAGGATGCCCCGCAGGTCGGTCAGTTTCACTTTGGCTTGTTGATTGTTTTCAGCGGGGAATAAGTAATCAGTTTTGGGCGGGATTCAAATAATTATTTCTTGCCGATGGCAGTTTTCAATGCACCCAGACTTCGCTCGTTCTCCTGCGGCGTGCCAACGGAAATGCGGATCCATTCCGGCAATTGATAACCGCCCATCGGGCGCACAATCACGCCTTGCTTCTGCATCGCGTCAAAAACTTTTTGCCCTTCGCCGACGCGGACGAGAATGAAATTCGCAAATGACGGGACAAATTCCAGTTTCAAATCGCGGAACGCGCGGCGGAAAAATTCCAGTCCGGCGAAATTGTTCGCCCGCGTTTTGCGGACGTGTTCGTCGTCGTCCAGCGCGGCGAGCGCGGCGGCTTGCGCGAGGGAATTGATGTTGAACGGCTGGCGCGTTTTTTCCAGTGCAGAAATAAATTCAGGATTCCCGATGCCGTAGCCGATGCGCAGACCGGCGAGTCCGTAAATTTTTGAGAACGTCCGCATCAAAATCAGATTCTTGCGGACGCCGAGTCGGATGAGCGGAACCAAGTCCACCGCGTCATCCAGAAATTCGATGTAAGCCTCGTCCATCACTAGCAGCACATCGTCAGGAACTTTGTTGACGAATTGGATGACTTCCTCGCGCGGCGCAAGCGTGCCGGTCGGATTATTCGGATTTGCGACGAAAACAATCCGCGTTTTTGGCGTGATGGCTTTCAGCATCGCGGGCAAATCATGTCCATGATCTTTTGCCGGAACGGTGACGAGGTTCGCACCGAACATTTTTGCGACGATGGGATAAATCGCAAAACAGAATTGCGAAACGACCACGTCATCGCCCGGCGCAAGCAATGCGTGCGAGACGAACTCGATGATTTCGTTCGATCCATTTCCCAAAATTAAGTTTGTTGTTTCAACGCCGAGTTTGGCCGCGAGTTTTTGTTTCAGGTAAAAAGCGTTGCCATCGGGATAAAGATTTACGCCCGTCAAAGATTTTTGCAGCGCAGCCAGCGCGAGCGGCGACGGGCCGAACGGATTTTCGTTCGACGCGACCTTGATGATGGAGTCGGCGGGCAGATTCATCTCTCGCGCGACTTCTTCAATCGGGCGACCGGGCTGGTAAACCGGCAAAGTTTTCAGGAATGGGGACAGTGGCAGCGTCATCGGCATTTTAGAGCGAGTTGATGATTTTTTTGACGTTCACATTTCTGGCGACGATGTCGCGGATGAGCGAGATTTTTTCCGAATCAGACGGGCGCGTTTTGACGATGAGGGTATGGACTTTGGAGGCGACTTCATAACTGTCCGCCTGGACGAGCAAAACGGGGATCGGCATGGTGCGGATGATTTTCAAAATGCTTTGGGGCGGACGCAAGCCGCCGGTCAAAACAATCCCGGCCATTTTTTCTTCGCTCTGCGCGTCTATGCCCGTGCACGCGGCGAGCACGATGTCCTCGCGGTCGCCGGGCGTGATGAGCAGCACGCCGCGTTTGAAAAATTTCATCGCGTTCTGCGCGCTCATCGCGCCTACGACCACGTCCTCCACGAGCGAATGGAGCGTCGGCGGCGCGTTGAGCAATTCGGCCTTGAGTTCCTCGCGGATTAAATCCAGCGACGGATTGCAAAGGGTTTGCTCGTAGGGCAGCACGCCGAGCAAATCCAGACCTTTGCGCTTGAGGCCGCGCCGTGCGAAGTCGGCGACGTAATCCACTTTTTCGCCGAGCACTTTGTTCAAAATGACGCCGATGATTTCGACACCTTCCTTTTCAAACAACGCCTGATTGAGCGAAACTTCGTCAATCGGTTTGCCGATGCCGCCCTGCGTGACGATGATGACTTTGCAGCCGAGTGTTTTCGCGACCTGCGCGTTGGACAAATCGAAAACGGAACCGACGCCGGCGTGTCCGCTGCCTTCGCAGAGGACAAAATCTTTTTCCCACGCGACGCGGTCGAAGGCTTTCTGGATTTTTTTGACGAGCGCCTCGTTGTTGGACGACTGGAGATATTTGCGCGTGAAATCCGGCTCGACCGCGATCGGGCTCATGTCCACGAGCGGGCAATTCATGGAATACACCGCGTCCATCAGCACGGAATCCTCGTCAATCTTTTGCTCCTCGATCTCGACGAAGCGCTGGCCGACGGGCTTGATGTAGCCGACGCGCGGAAAATATTTTTGCAGCGCGGCGATGAGGCCGAGCGATGCGGTGGTCTTGCCGTCGTTCTGGCGCGTGGCGGCGATGAAGACGCGCGGCGTGGTCGTGTTCATTTACTCGCCGGGCAAATGCGCGTCCGCGCCCGGATAAAGTTTTTGGTAGTCGGTGGATTGCACGCCGATGATCGCGGCGACGCCGAGAATGTCATGCGCCGTCGAACCGCGCGAAACATCCGCCGCCGGTCGGTTCAAGCCGAGCAAAATTTGTCCGTAAGCATTCGCGCGGCTGACGATGCGGACAAGTTTGCTGGCGATGTTGCCCGAGTTAAGGTCGGGAAAAATCAGCACGTTCGCGCGGCCGGCGACCTGGCTGTCACGCAATTTGCGTTCGGCAACATCTGGTGCGAGAGCGGCGTCCACCTGCAATTCTCCGTCGAAATCGGCTTCCATAAATAATTGCTCCGCTTTGCGTTTGGCTTGCGCGGTCGCGGCCTGGACTTTTCCAACGCTCGGATGCGACGCGCTGCCCTTTGTCGAAAACGAGAGCAACGCCACGCGCGGTTTCACGCCAAGCATATGTCGCGCGAGCCGCGCGGTCGAAACGGCGATGTCGGCGAGTTGATCCACGGTCGGATCGGGAATGACGCCGCAATCGGCCATGAACAGCACGCCCTTTTCGCCGATGCGCGTGTCCTCGACTTCCATCACCATGCAACTCGACGCGGTTTTGATGTCGGGCGCGGCCTTGATGATCTGGAACAGCGGGCGCAGCAGACTGCTGGTGATGTGCGATGCGCCGGAAACCAAACCGTCCGCCTGGTGCATCGCCAGCATCATTGTGCCGAAATAATTCGGCTGCAGCATCGCCTCGCGCGCCTCGGTGGCACGGAGCCCCTTCTCGCGGCGCAACGAATAAAAACGCTTCGCGAAATTTTCCAGGTCTTCGCTCGCGGCGGGATTGATGATGCGGACGCCTTCAAGTGGGATGTTCAAGCCTTCCGCGACTTCCTTTATTTTCGCGTCGTCGCCAAGCACGATGGGTGCGCCGAGCCGCAGCGCGTGAAACTGCCGCGCCGCCTGCAAAATGCGCGGCTCCTCGCCTTCGGGGAACACGACCCGCTTGGGATGCCGCTGCAATTTTTCGATGACATTGCCGATGAAACGCATGGGCGCAGGTTAGCATGAAACGGGAAACTGCAAAATGAAATTGCCACCGGGCACAAAGCCGCCGGGAAGGAAAAATTCTTTCGTGATTTGCTCCGTGCCTCTGTGTCTCTGTGGCCAAAACATTTTTGTCTGCGAATTGACTTGAGCGCGGGCGACGGGTAATTTTTCTTCTTCAATGCTGGATTCAATCGAAAAACTTCTGGTTTTGCAGGATCGCGACCGCAAAATTAATCGCGTGCAACAGGAACTCGCCCAGATCGCGCCCGAACGCGAAATGCTTCGCAACCGCGCGTCCGCGACGCAAACGCAACTTGAAGCCGCGAAAAATCGCGTCAAGCACATCGAGTCCGAACGCAAGCAGCGTGATTTGGAAGTCGAGGCCAAGAAATCGCAGATCGAGAAATACGCCAACCAGCAATTGCAGACGCGCAAGAACGAGGAATACAAGGCGCTCGCCCACGAAATCGAAATGGCGAAGGAAGCCATTTTCAAGATTGAGGACGCGGAGATTGTTTTGATGGAACAGGCCGAAGCTGCGCAGAAAGAAGTTATCCGCGCGACATTGGAAGCGAACGAGGCGAAAAAACTGGCCGACAGCCAGATTGCCGAACTCGGCCAGCGCGAGGAAAATTTCAAACAGGAACTCGCCGCCTTGCAGTCGGGCCGCACGGAGCTGGCGTCCGCCGTGGACGAATCCGCGCGCAGCCGTTACGAACGGATTTTGAAGAGCAAGGGCGACAACGCGGTGGTGGGCATTGACCACGGCGTGTGCGGCGGCTGCCACATGAAATTGCAGCAGCAGTTGATTGTGATGTGCCAGGCGCAGAAGGAACTGGTGACCTGCTCAAGCTGCGGCCGGATTTTGTATTACACGCGCGACATGGAGTTGACGGGCGGGGATTAACTTTTTTGCTAACGCTGTGTCTTGAACGGATCCGGCCCTGGAGTCGGACGCCCGCTCGTTTTCTTCTTGAGGATTTTCGGAAATGGCGGCACATAGCAAGCGATAGTCACGTTCCACTTTTGTTTGCATGTCGCTGAATACATCGTCTCCGTTATGCCGTGGAAAATAGGGAATGTCACTTGCGTGTATGAGAACTGGGGCTGACCAATGGGAGTCCGTTTGATAGACGAGGGAAATGATTTTCCCGGACAGGGATTGGGAGGTATCTGGACAATCGCGTTGAAGTTGGACGACAACTGCGCTTGCTTTTCTGCGGCATCCAAATTGAAACCAGTTCCGTGACCTATGCTCATTATTTGAATAGTGTTGGCCATATTGTTTTCTCCTATGTTGTTTGTTGTTTCTTATCCTTTAGTTCGTCGTGCGGACGAACTGAAGAAAGTCTTCAAAAATTGCGTGCCAGCGAAATGATTGCTTTGCTCTTGCCTTCGATGGCCGAATGCCAAGAACGCTACAACGCCCAAGCCTGCCAGCGCGAAGGTGGAGGGTTCTGGGACGGAATAATAATTCAGGGTGAAGCCTTGAATTTCGCCTCCCGGCGTTGGCCCGAAGATGGTAGGAACAGGGTAAGGGTTGCCGCCAACTAGAACATCTTGAGCAATGTCCGAAATTCCAAAATAGCCACTTTGGCCTGAATTCGGGTTCCCGTTATTCCACCAAGCCTTGGCATCAGCGTAGGTGGTGCCAATGTTGGCTGACCATCCAATAACTGCAAAGTTTTCAGGGTAACCGGAAGGGCCACCAATGATATCAACGCCAGGATCAGTTGTGTAATTTCCATTCAACAGGCCGGGCGTAGAAGTGTTTTTTGCAAGATTGCCACTAAATATCCAGCCGCCATTTGCCAAACTTGTTCCGTTATCCAAAGTGGCATCAATGCTGGTGGCATTGATGAATCCCTGCATGAGAGCGAAGTAATATGAGCCAACGGGTCCTGAAATAAGCCCTGTTGTTGGACCGCTTGTTGAAACCGGGGAATTATTGAAGTTTTCAAAGTCAATAATGCCTTGTCCAAACGACAAAGATGCTGCGCTAAAGAGCGTGGCAATTGTCAGTAGGTTTTTCATAGCTTTTTTAAGACCAATTCCCACTGGTATCTTCGCCTCTATTCCAAAGAGAGCTGCCGGTTAGCTGGGCAGTTTGGCGGCGAGGTTGTTCAACCATGCGCCTTTGCCAGCGTCATCAGATGGGAGGTAGTAGGATTTAGCCATAGTTTTTAGTTGTTGGAGGTTTGGAACGGTTAAATCATGTCAAATTGCTTGTTTTGAGACTCTTGCAACGATTGATTGGATTCTAATAATGATTGATGGGCGTCTGGCAACGATTGCGAGGGGCTTGAAAATGGTTGAATGAACCCACGCAACGGCTGGTGGAATTCCGACGATGACTGGTGGAGGCTGTGCGGCGGCTGGTGGAGGCCAATCAATCGCCGGTGGGTTCTGGCAATCGCTGATTGGCCTCGCGCAGTCATTGGACGGCCTCCGGCAATGGTTGGAGGAAGTTGCGGAATCGTTGCGCGAGTTCCGGCGGCGGCTGAAAGATTCTGGCAGCGATTAAAGGAGTTTGCGGAACGGCGGCAAGAGACTTGGAGACGACTAAAAGATTTCCGCTTATTGCGCGGTTGCGCGGTTGCGTTTTCGGTGAGCCTTCTGAATTTCACCAATTTCCTCATGGCTTGCGAGCAGCACTTTGGGGTGGGCACGGCGGGTGTCAACACTTATTTGAATTTATTATTTCTGAACTACGGGCTGATTCATCACTTGAGAAAATTACCAACTTCGCTTATTCTCAAACTGGTTTTGGAAGGGCGGAGAATCGCTTTCGGCGCGAGCCGGAAGAGGAAAGTCCGAACACCGCAGGGCATGATGCCGCGTAACTCCGGTTTGGCCGGAGATATACTCGGGCGGAAAGCCGGAAGGCTTTTCGACGGAAAGTGCCACAGAAAATTAAACCGCCGCCGTCCGTTTGAGGCGGTAAGGGTGAAAAGGTGGTGTAAGAGACCACCGCGCGAAGCGCAAGCGACGCGGCACGGAAAACCCCATCGGGTGCAAGGCCAAATAGGAAACCCAGGAGCTGCCCGCTCCGCGTTTCGTGAAAGCGAAACAGGTTTCGGGTATCGGTCGCTAAGACAAATGATTCTCTCCGCTCGCAAGGGCGCAGACAGAATTCGGCTTACAGCCCTTCCAAAACCATTTTGTTTTCGTCCGCAGATTTCGCAGACCGGCGCAGATTAAAACGTGCGGAATAATTTATCTGCGTAATCCGCATAATCTGCGGATAAAATTATTTCAAACGAGTTGCTTCCTTGTCATTCGGAACGGCTGAAAATTTTCTCGGCACCAGAACCGCCGGCGCGCTCAAGTTGCCCAATCGGTCCACGGCGCGCAGGGAAATTGTGTCAGGATTTGAATTGTAAAGAATACGGCTCGTCTGGCTTCCGGGCAAAATTTCCGTCGTCCAATTGTTGTTCGTACAGACTTGCAACAACCACCAGCGCGGCGGTTCGCCGAACGGAGAAAACCAGCGCACGGAAGTGGCGGAATTTTCCGTTGCGGCAAAAAGTTTTGGCGCTGGCGACGGCACGGAATCCATCCACGGCGAAGTTGGCACCAGCGCGGGTTGCGCGTATTGAGATTGCACGGCGGCGGCAAGCACGGGATTTTCCGCGAGGCTGCGCAGATGATAATGGATTTCGCCGCTGACGCTGGTCTGCGCGCGAACGGCCTGGATTTGCCGCGTGATTTCGTCCGCCGGAAATTTTTCGCCAACGGCGGCGTCATTCAACGCGGCAAAGACGTGGCGGCCTTTGGGATTTTGTGCGCGCCACCAGTTGAACAGCACGGGAAAACTGTGGTCACGATCGGCGATGGCCCAGTAAAGCTGCGGCGCGAGAAAATCCACCCAGCCGCTGGCGAGCCACAGCCGCGCGTCGGCGAAAATTACGGCGTAGGCATCCAAGCCTTTTATCTGCGGCGGATTTTGCGGTCGCCAGATGCCGAACGGACTGACACCGAATTGCACCCAAGGTTTTGCGGCTTTGATTTCCTGCGAAACATTTTGGACAAGCTGGTTCACATTTTTGCGCCGCCAGTCTTCGCGTGTCAGGCCGGTTTTCAACCCGTATTTCTGCCAGCTCGCGTCGTCGGGAAAATCCAGTTCGCGTCCGGCCCAATTTTTTACGGGATATGGATAAAAATAATCGTCGAAGACAATCCCGTCCACGTCGTAGCGTTTCACCACATCAAGGACGACGGCCAGCGTGCGCGACTGCGCTTCCGGGTCGCCGGGATCAAGCCAGACTTGATCGGCATAATGGCGGACAAGTTCGGGATGCGTCCGGGTGATGTGATTGGGCGCGGGCGGCGATTTGGTGGAAGGATGCGCGGCGCGAAACGGATTGAACCATGCGTGCAATTCCAGTCCACGTTTGTGCGCCTCGGTGATGGCGAAGGCGAGCGGATCGTAAAATGGTTCCGGCGCCTTGCCCATCACGCCGGTGATGCGGTCGGACCACGGCTCAATCGCCGAGGCATACATCGCGTCGCACGCCGGCCGCACTTGGAAAAAAACGGCATTGAGGTGAAGTTGTTGTGCATGATTGAGGAGCGAAATCAATTCCGCTTTTTGTTGTGCAACGGGCAAACCGGGTCTGGACGGCCAGTCGGGATTGGCGGCGACCTCGGTGATCCACGCGGCGCGGAATTCGCGGGCGGGCGGCGGTGGAATAATCGCGCCCGGTTCGTAGCTGGTGCTCGCCGCGAAAACAAGCGCGGGCAAAAATAAAACAAACCCGGGCAAAATTCTGGATCGAAACTTCATTGAATTGCGCCTGCAATTTAACCGCAAACGGCGATTGGCAAAGTTTTTTCGTCAAAAAACATAGTATTCATGCGGCGTTTGACGGGGGCGTGCCATTTTTATTTTGACAGGAATCGGCGGTCGTGATTAGCTCTTTCTGTTGCAGCCGAAGTCTGGCTTCCTTCCTGAAGCCGGGCGCGGGAGACCCAAATTCCGGGAAATCGGACGGGGCGAACGAAACCGGGCAACCGGTTTCAAGGCCACTTTCAAGGCCAAGCCCGACAGCTAATCTCGCAGGCAATTGGAAGGGCGATCCTCTGATCCGCGAAGTCCGCGGCCTCAAGTTCACCCAAGATAAAAATGTTATGGCGTTGTTGCGTTTATCGTGGCAGCGCTGTTTATTGGCAAAATTATGTTGGACGCAATCTATATCGGATTGGTTTTTGGATTTTTTCTGTCGTTCTACATTTATGCAGTCGGCTGCGAAAAGTTCTGACCAAAACTGGCTAAATTTATGGAAAACTTAATTCTTGGAATCATTTCCGTCGCACTTTGCGCTTATTTAATTTTCGCAATGGTGCGGCCGGAAAAATTTTAACCACTGAAATTTTATGAACGCCCATCAATGGCTGGAACTCGTGATTTACCTCGGCGCGCTCGTACTCGTCACCAAACCGCTCGGTTTGTATCTCGGTCGTGTGTTCGACGCGAACGGAAAAACTTTTCTCGACCCGGTCATGCGCCCGCTGGAAAAATTGACTTACTGGATTTTTCGCGTTGATCCGACGAAAGAGCAAGCCTGGAAACAATACACGTTCGCGATGCTGATTTTCAGTTTGGTGAGTTGCCTTTTTACCTACGCGATTCTGCGCCTGCAAGATATTTTGCCACTTAATCCGCAAAAACTCGGCGCGCTGTCGCAGCATCTCGCGTTCAACACCGCCGTCAGTTTCACGACGAACACGAACTGGCAGAGCTACGCCGGCGAATCCACGATGTCGTATCTCTCGCAGATGGTCGCGCTGACCATCCACAACTTTTTTTCCGCCGCCGTCGGCATGGCGGTCGCGGCGGCGCTCGTGCGCGGCATCGCGCGGCACACGGCCACGACCATCGGCAATTTTTGGGTGGACGTGACGCGCATCACTTATTATTTGCTGCTGCCAGTCTGCCTCGTGTTCGCAATTTTTCTCGTGTCGCAGGGCATGATTCAAAATTTCAAACCTTACACAACGGCCACTGTCATGGAACCGCAGACCGTTTCTGTCCAAGTTACCGATGCGAACGGCAAGGGCGTGGTGGATGCCAAGGGCAATCCGGTGATGACGAACCAGGTGGTCAGCACGCAGTCCATCGTGCAAGGGCCGATGGCGTCGCAGGTCGCGATCAAAATGCTCGGCACGAACGGCGGCGGTTACACGAACGCCAACGCCGCGCATCCGTTTGAAAATCCCACGCCGCTCTCGAACTTTTTGCAGATGCTTGCGCTCCTGTGCATCGGCAGTGCGCTGACGTATCACCTCGGCCGCGAAACGAAAAATCAAAAACACGGCTGGTCGGTCTGGTCGGCGATGTTCGCCATGTGTCTCGCGGGAGTTTTGTTTTGCTGGTGGGCGGAGGCGCGCGGCAATCCGATTCATCAGCAGCTCGGCGTCGCCGTCGCCGACGGCAACATGGAGGGCAAGGAAGTCCGCTTCGGCATTTTTAATTCCGCGCTTTTCGCCACAGTGACGACGGATGCCTCGTGCGGCGCGGTGAATTCCATGCACGATTCGTTCACGCCGCTCGGCGGACTCGTGCCGCTTTTTAATATCCAAACCGGCGAAGTGATTTTCGGCGGCGTCGGCGCGGGACTTTACGGGATGTTGATTTTCGTCGTGCTGACCGTGTTCATTGCCGGGCTGATGGTCGGGCGCACGCCGGAATATCTCGGCAAAAAAATCGAATCCTACGACGTGAAAATGGTGCTGCTCGCGTTCGTGATTCTCGCGTTCATCATTCTCGGTTTCACTGCGTGGGCGTCGGTGAGCAATTGGGGAACTTCGAGTCTGGCAAATCAAGGCCCGCACGGCTTGAGCGAAATTCTTTACGCCTACACTTCCGGCGCGGGCAACAACGGCAGCGCCTTCGCCGGTCTCAACGCCAACACGCCGTGGTATGACACGACGCTCGGCATTGACATGCTGCTCGGACGATTCGGCATGATCATTCCGTTGCTTGCGCTCGCCGGTTCGCTCGCGCGCAAAAAAATCGTTCCCGCCAGCGCCGGAACTTTTCCCGTGAGCGGCTTCACGTTCGTCGTGCTGCTCGTCGGCACGGTTATTTTGGTCGGCGCGCTCACGTTTCTGCCCGCGCTCGCGCTCGGCCCGATTGTCGAACACTTTTTAATGCTGAAAGGAAATTTGTTTTAACCAAAATTTTTATGACGCACCAACCTGTTTCCATTTTTGACGCGAAAATCCTCGCGCCCGCGCTCGGCGACACGTTCCGCAAGCTCGACCCGCGCCTGATGGTGAAAAATCCCGTCATGTTCGTCACGCTTGTCGGCGCGGCCATCAGCACCGTCGAGATTTTCCGCTCGCCCGGCCAGACTTGGATTTGTTTTGCAGATCGCGATCTGGCTTTGGTTCACGGTTCTGTTCGCGAATTTCGCCGAAGCCGTCGCCGAAGGCCGCGGCAAGGCGCAGGCGAAGGCGTTGCGCCAGACGCGCACGCAAACGAGCGCGAATAAAATTTCCGACGACGGCAAAATCAAAACCGTGGACGCCGACTCGCTCCGCAAAAACGATGTCATCGTCGTTCGCGCGGGCGAAATCATTCCCGCCGACGGCGAAATTGTCCACGGCGCGGCGACGGTGGATGAATCCGCCATCACCGGCGAATCCGCGCCCGTCATCCGCGAGGCCGGCGGCGACCGTAGCGCCGTCACCGGTGGAACGCGCGTTTTGTCGGACGAAATCAAAATCCGCATCACTTGCAATCCCGGCGAAGGTTTTTTGGATCGCATGATTTCGCTCGTTGAAGGTGCGAGCCGCCAGAAAACTCCGAACGAACTCGCGCTCACGATTTTGCTCGCCGCGCTGACGATTGTTTTTTTGCTCGCGGTCGTGACGTTGAAACCGCTCGGCATTTATTCCGGCGTGAATTTTTCCAATTCCGTTTTGATCGCGCTGCTCGTCTGTTTGATTCCGACAACCATTGGCGGTTTGTTGAGCGCCATCGGCATCGCCGGCATGGATCGTTTGCTTCAACGAAATGTTCTGGCGATGAGCGGTCGCGCCGTCGAAGCGGCGGGCGACGTGGACGTTTTGCTTTTGGACAAGACCGGCACGATCACGCTCGGCAATCGCCAGGCCACCGCGTTTCTGCCCGCGTCCGGCGTGACGGAACAGGAACTCGCCGACGCCGCGCAACTCGCGTCGCTCGCCGACGAAACGCCCGAAGGCCGCAGCATCGTCGTGCTCGCGAAAAATTTCGGCATCCGCGCGCGGGAAATTCACGAACTGCCCGGCGCGCAATTCGTGCCGTTCACCGCGCAGACGCGCATGAGCGGCGTGAATTATGAAGGCCAACAAATCCGCAAAGGCGCGGCCACGGCGGTGAAACAATTTGTCGGCGGCACGTTGCCGAAGGAAGTTGAGAGCGCCGTGGAAAATATTTCGCGTTCCGGCGGCACGCCGCTCGTCGTCGCCACGCAGGAACGCGCGCTCGGCGTGATTCATTTGAAGGACATCGTGAAAGGCGGATTGGCCGAGCGTTTCAAACGCTTTCGCGCGATGGGCATTCGCACCGTGATGATCACCGGCGACAATAAGTTGACCGCCGCCGCCATCGCGCAAGAAGCGGGCGTGGATGATTTTCTCGCCGAGGCGAAACCGGAGGACAAGCTCGCGCTCATCCGCAAGGAACAGACCGGCGGGCGCATGGTCGCGATGATCGGCGACGGCACGAATGACGCGCCGGCGCTCGCGCAGGCCGATGTCGGCGTGGCGATGAACACCGGCACGCAGGCCGCGAAAGAAGCCGGCAACATGGTGGACTTGGATTCAAATCCGACGAAACTTTTGGAAATTATTGAAATCGGAAAGCAACTTTTGATCACGCGCGGCGCGCTTACGACGTTCAGCATCGCGAATGACGTCGCAAAATATTTTGCCATCATTCCCGCGATGCTCATGGTGACGTTTCCAGTCATCGCGCCGCTGAACATCATGCACCTGCACAGCCCGGACAGCGCGATTTTGAGCGCCGTGATTTTCAACGCGCTCGTCATCGTCGCGCTGATTCCGCTGGCTTTGCGCGGCGTGAAATTCCGTCCGCTTGGCGCGGCACAAATCCTACAGCGCAACCTTCTGATTTACGGCGTCGGTGGTGTTATCGTGCCGTTCGTGGGAATTAAACTGATTGATGTCATCGTCGCCGGTTTGCACCTCGCGTAACTCAAACTGAAAAATTTATGAAAAACATCTTCGCTGAATTTGGCCGTTCGATTGTGGCGACAATTTTCTTTGCCGTCATTTTATGCGGCGTGTATCCGCTCGTGGTTTTTGCCGCCGGTCAATTATTGTTTCCGCATCAGGCCAACGGCAGCCTGCTGATGGACAAATCCGGCGCGATTCGCGGCTCGGCGTTGCTCGCGCAAAACTTCACGGGCGCGCAATACTTTCATCCGCGCCCGTCGGCGGCGGGCGCGAACGGTTTTGACCCGACCAGTTCCAGCGGCAGCAACCTTGGACCGACATCATCCAACCTCGTCGCGAACATCACACAAAACATCGCCAATTACCGCGCGGAAAATAATCTGGCGGCAAACGCGCCAGTTCCCGCCGACGCCGTGACGGAATCCGCCAGCGGACTTGACCCGCACATTTCGCCAGCCAACGCGGAAATCCAAATCGCGCGTGTCGCCAAGGCGCGCGGAATTTCCGAAGAACAGTTGCACAGGCTCGTTCAGAAAAATACCAGCGGTCGCGACCTCGGCATTTTTGGCGAGCCGCGCGTGAACGTGATGACATTGAACTTCGCGCTCGACCAGTTGACGCAGAAGTAGTTTCCTTGCGGCATGGAATCGCCGCCGATTGAACGACTGAAGCCGGAAGATTTTCTCCGCCTCATCGAAAAAAGCCGTCTCGGCAAATTAAAAATTTATCTCGGCCACGCCGCCGGTGTCGGCAAGACGTTCGCGATGTTGGAAGAAGCGCATCGCCTGAAACAAGCGGGCGTGGATGTCGTCGTCGGTTGGATTGAAACGCACGGGCGCAAGGACACCGAGGCGTTGATCGGCGATCTGGAAATCATCCCGCGCAAAAAAATCCCGCACGGCGACAGCACGGTTGAAATTCTCGACGTTCCGAAAATTCTTGAACGCAAGCCCACCGTTTGTGTCGTGGACGAACTGCCGTTCAGCAACGTCGCCGGTTCACAAAACCCCAAGCGTTATCTCGATGTGCAGGAACTGCTGCTCGCGGGCATCAACGTCATCACGGCGATGAACATCCAGCATCTCGAAAGTTTGCACGACACGGTGTTGCGCGCGACGGGCGTGGACGTGCGCGAGCGCGTGCCCGACCGTTTTGTGCTGGAGGCCGACCACGTTGTGAACGTGGATTTGACCGCCGAGGAATTGCGCGAGCGGTTGCGCCTCGGGAAAATTTATCCCGCCGACCGCGCCGCCGCCGCACTGGAAAATTTTTTCACGGAAAATAATCTGAACGAACTGCGCGAACTGGCCTTGCGCGAAACTGCGAACGCGCTCGACCAACGCCCGCGTGTCGGCGCAAAGTCGCCGACGGATGTCAGCGAAAAAATTGCCGTCTGCATCAGCACAAATCCGGTGACGACGGCAAGGTTGTTGCGCTCGACGTCGCGGCTCGCGGGACGATTGAACCGTGAGTGGATGGCGGTTTATGTGCGGCGCAAAAAGGAAGATCCGCTGAACATTCCTTCTGATTTGCAGCGGAAATTCATTCAGAACGTCCAGCTTGCGACCGAACTCGGCGGCAGCGTCACGGTTTTGGAAAGTGAAAATGTCTGCGAAGTGCTCTTGAAATATTGTCACGAAAATGATGTCCATCTCGTCGTTCTCGGCACGAGTGAACGGAAATGGTGGCAGTTCATGCGCCCGAACGTCCTTGAATTTTTCATGCACCACGCGCCGGGCATTGACATCCACATCGTTGATCCGAACAACTAAAACGGCGACAGGTCAGCTTGCTGGTTCAGTCTAAATCAAAAAGCGCGCCTCAATTGAGACGCGCTTTTTTGAATCTAGTTTTTTACACGACTTCAGCCGTTTCGAGGAAACCTTGCAAATGGCGCACGCGCGTCGGGTGACGCAGTTTGCGCAATGCCTTCGCCTCGATTTGGCGGATGCGTTCGCGCGTGACGTTATACATTTTGCCGATTTCCTCGAGCGTGCGTTCGTAGCCGTCGAGCAGACCAAAACGCATCTCCAGAATTTTACGTTCGCGCTCGGTCAAGGTCGTCAGCACATCGCTCAACTTTTCGCGGAGCAGACTGTAGCTCGTCACTTCGGACGGATTTTCCGCCGATTTGTCCTCGATGAAGTCGCCGACGCTCACGTCGCCGTCGTCGCCGACGGGCGCGTGCAACGAGACCGGCTGCTGCGCCATTTTCAGCAACGCGTGGATGCGCGAAACCGGCATGTGCATTTCGTCGGCCAGTTCTTCCGGCGTCGGTTCGCGGCCCAACTCCTGCGTGAGCTGTTTTTGCGCACGCCAGAGTTTGTTCATGATTTCAATCATGTGAACCGGAATGCGGATGGTTCGCGCTTGGTCCGCGATGCTGCGCGTGATGGCCTGACGAATCCACCAAATCGCGTAAGTCGAAAATTTGTAGCCGCGGCGATATTCAAATTTTTCGACGCCTTTCATCAAGCCGATGTTGCCTTCCTGGATCAAATCGAGGAACGACTGGCCGCGGTTCGTGTATTTTTTGGCGACAGAAACCACGAGGCGCAAATTCGCCTCGGCCATATGCGTCTTGGCTTTGAGGCCACGGTCGGCAGCGGCGCGCAAATCTTTGAATGTCTTCAAAAACTCCTCGCGCGGCATCCGCACGAATTGTTCGAGCGTCTGGATTTTGGCGCGTTCGGCGTCAATCGTCGCACGGCGTTCGGCGGTCGTGCGTTGCGCCTCGAGTTCCTGAACGTGCCGCGTGCTGGCCTGGAATTTTTCGTAGACGTTGCCCGCGACGACGATCATTTCTTCGACGACCTTCTGCTTGTAATAAAACTTGATGAACATCTCCTGCAGCTTCGCGCTCATCTTTTTCAGCTCGCGCTGCATCTTTTCCTTGCGGCTTTTTTGCTGGGATTTCTGCCAGCTGAAATATTTTTCGTCCACTTTCTGGTCGAATGCGCGCAGTTTTTTGATGAACTTGCGCAGGTCGCGCAGATGGCCTTCGCGGTTGGCGACTTTTTTATCAACGATGACGCGGTCGAAACGCTCCTTCGGCGGCTCGGACAAAAGTTTTTCCGCGATGGCGATGTGTTCCTTCGCCGTGAAGCCAAGGCCGTAGATGATGCTTTTCATCGCGACTTCGGCTTCCTCGATTTTTTTGCAGATCTCGACTTCCTGTTCGCGCGTGAGCAAGGGAACCTTGCCCATCTGGTTCATATACATCCGCACCGGGTCGTCGAGGATTTCGAGGCGCGAATCATCCTCCACTTCTTCGGGCTGCTGCGGTTGTTTGCCGCGATCGGAGCGCTCGGCCTCGGCCTGATCCATGACGATTTCAACGTCCAGGCTGCGCAACTTGCTCAACAGCGCGTCGAGATCATCGGGACTCAAATTGTCCGGCAGGATGTCGTTGATGTCGTCGTAAGTGACGTAGCCGTGTTCCTGACCAAGATGGACGAGCGTCTTGATGGTCTCGGTCAAATCCACTGAAAATGTCGGCGTCGTTGAACTGGTCGCACCCGGCTGGCCGTTCGGCAATTTCTGCGCCGCCGCGGCAATGGAAGTGGCCGTGTGCTTGGCCTTGCCGTTCGCTTCCGGCGATTGGGCTGCTGCGCGTTTTGCGTTTGAAGTAATGACAAAACGCCGCCGCACCGGAGCCGTTTTGACTCCCGCCTTTGGTGCGCTATGGCCCTTGCGGCTGCGCGGCGACTTGTTCGACGCCGATGTTTTTCTTTTCAGCATAAAGTTAAGACCCAAATAATTCGCTTCAGTTCAGAGAAATATGGACGATTTCCGCCTGTGAACGCCGCCGCTCCCGACAAATGTGCCTTCACCCAATCAACTTCGGGAGATTGCGACCAGAAGACCGACGCCCCCCCGATACTAGCTCCTTTTACAGGAAATTCAAGCATAATCGTCACCATTCCGTCACAAATCCAAAAGCCGTCAAATTCCCTTAAATGTCCGAAAATCGCGGTGTTTCCGGCGTCAACCGCCATCAAACCCGCGTCCGCACCTGGGCGATGTCGCGGGCGATTTGTTCGCGCAATTCCGTCGGGGAAGCAAATTTCTGCTCGTCGCGCAGTTTTTCGCCAACTTCAACCTCTAATTCGTTTCCATAGAGGTCGTCGTCAAAATCTAGCAGGTGCGCCTCGACGCGAAGCTGCGGCTTGGCCGAAGCAACGGTCGGACGAAAACCGATATTGAGCGCGACGCGATAAAACTGTCCCTTCAATTTTGTGCAGCCGGAATAAACGCCGTTTGGCGGGAGAATCAGATTTGTCGCGTCAAGATTCGCCGTCGGGAAACCAAGCTGGCGTCCGAGCCGGTCGCCTTCGACCACGCGGCCGGAAATGGCGTAAGTTCGCCCAAGCATCTGGCTCACGGCGTCGAAATCACCGGCGCGAATCGTTTCGCGGATCCGCGTGCTGCTGACGATTTGTTCGTCAAGCGAAACGGCGGCGAGTCCGTGAACCAAAAAATTCAATTCTGCGCCAAGCTTTTTCAGCAATTCAACGTTGCCGCTGCGTTTGTGACCAAAAACAAAATCCGAACCGACACAAATGCTGTGAATTTTTCCAAAATCGCACGCCAGACTGCGGATGAATTCCTCGCCGGTTTGCTCGCTGAATTTTTTGTCAAACTGAACCAGCAACAGCGCGTCCGCGCCAAGCGATTCAATCGCCCGCAGTTTTTGCGGCAGCGAATAAATCAGCGGCGGCACTTTGTCCGGCGCAACGATGGAATTCGGGTGCCGGTCAAAAGTCAGCACAACTGCAATCGCGTCGTGCTGGCGCGCATCAGAAATGGTCTGCCGGATGATTTGCTGATGGCCGAGATGCACTCCGTCAAAAAAACCGATTGCAAGGCAAACTTTCTTACCTTCGGCTTTTAATTCGTTTGCAGCTTGGATGATTTTCATGACGCGGCCAGTTTCAAAAATGGAATCACTCTTTTTTCCAACTCAATTGGTGACAATTTCAAAACCTCGTCCAACGGCTTTGCGTCAACAACGTCAAATTTTCCTGAAACGCTGCGCCGCAACGTCGCCAGATGCGCGCCGCAGCCGAGCTTCTGGCCGAGATCGTGCGCGATGCTGCGGACGTAAGTTCCCTTTGTGCAGGCGACTCGAAATTCGCCGAGCGGCTCGGCATAATTCGTGAAACGAAAATTGTAAATGCGGATGAGACGCGGCTCGCGCACAACTTCAATGCCTTTGCGCGCGAGTTTGTAGAGCGGCACGCCGTTCATTTTGATGGCTGAAACCATCGGCGGCATTTGCATCTGATCGCCGGTGAACTTGGCGGCTTCTTCGTTCAATGTTTCGAGCGTCAGCGGCGGAACGGTTTTTGTCTCGAGAATTTCGCCATCGGCGTCGTAGCTGTTCGTCGTCTCGCCGAATTTTATTGTGCCTTCGTAAACTTTGTCGTCGCCCATCAATTTTTCGGAGAGCTTCGTGCCTCGTCCTAGGACGATGATGAGCAAGTCCGGTGGCGTTCGGATCGAGCGTGCCGCAATGACCGACCTTTTTGATCTGAAAACGGCGGCGGATCGCGTCCACGACATCGTGCGAAGTCGGGCCGGCGGGTTTATCAATGAGAATCGCGCCGTCGAGTGCGGAAAAATCTTGCATGAAAATTATCGGGCGTTGTTCAACGCCTTTTTCACGGCGGCAATGACTTTGCGTTGAACCGAAAGCGGTTTGCCCGGAATTCTCGCGCCCGCCGCCGCCGAATGTCCGCCGCCGCCGAATTGCGCGGCGATTTCGTTCACGTTCACCTTGTCGCTTTTCGAGCGCAGGCTGATGCGCGTGAGTTCAGGTTCGATTTCCTCGAAGACGCACGCGATGACAACCGGTTCGATGGCGCGGATGTGGTCAATGAGTCCCTCGGAATCGTTGCTTTCGGCGCCGGTGCGCGTGAAGTCGGCTTTCTTCAGCCACAGGTAGGCGATCTGGTCGTTGTGCGTGAGGCGGAATTTGCTGTAAACGTGCTTGAGCAATCGCGCGCGGGAGAGCGGATAGCTTTGATAAACTTCGTCGCCGATTTTTGCGAGGTTTGCGCCGCGCGTGACAAGTTCCGCGCCGATGTGAAACGTGCCGGGTCGCGTGGTCGGATATTGAAACGAACCGGTGTCGGTCGAGACGGCGGTGAACAAGATTGTCGGCGATGAGCTTTGTGATCGGCCAGCGCGCGACTTTGAGCAGCCGGAAAATCAATTCGCCGGACGAAGGCTCGCGCGCGGAAACCCAGTTCACGTCGGCGTAGCGCGTGTTGCTTTCATGATGGTCAATGTTGATGAAAACTTTCCGGTCGCCGATGCATGTGCCGGCTTTTCCAAGCCGCTCGAAACTTGCGCAATCGGTCGCGATGACGCAGTCGAACTTCTGTCCGCGCTTGGGTTTCTGGAACAGGCCGTCGGGATCGAGAAATTTTAATTTCTGCGGGACGGAATCCTCGTTCCAGACGGTGACGCGTTTGCCCTCGTTCTGCAACGCTAGCGCAAGGCCGAGTTGCGAGCCAATGCAATCGCCGTCGGGCCGGATGTGGCCGACGATGCAAAAAGTTTTGTGCTCGCGGACGACTTCGAGAATGCGGTCTATTATTTTTGGATAACTTTTCATTCTTCGCTGCGTGGTTCTTCGGTCGGGCCGCTGTCCAAGGGCGTCGTTTTTTCCAGTTCGCCCAGGATTTGCAGGACGCGGTTGCCGCGCACGATGGAATCGTCAAAAACAAATTTCAGCGTCGGCGTATATTTCAAAACGATCGAGCGACCGAGCAGACTCTGGATGCGGATGCGATGCTCGGTGAGTAGTTGGAAGCCGCGCTTCTGCTGTTCGGCGTTGCCGAGGATGCTGATGAAAACGATCGCCGATTTCACATCGCCCGCGACATCCACGTCGTTGACGGAAATCAAGCCGACTTCGTTGACGTGAAACTCGCGGCGGATGGCCTCGCCGATTTCGCGCTTGAGCAGTTCGCGCACACGTTGGATTCGGAGACTGGCCATGTTCGTTGAATCGTTAAATAGTTAAACCGTGAATCGTTGAACTGCAAATCACTTCAACGATTCAGAGCATCATAATTTCGCCGCAATTTTTTCAATCGCGTAACATTCAATCGTGTCGCCGACTTGAAATTCGCTGTAACCCTCGATGCGGATGCCGCATTCCATTCCGGCGCGGACTTCGTTGACCTCGTCCTGAAAACGGCGGAGCGACTGCGCGATGCCCTCGTAAATCACGTCCTTGCGGCGGCGCACGCGGACTTTGCCCTTGACGATGCGTCCGCTGGAAACCATGCAGCCGGCGACCGGCACGCCCTTGGACAATTCAAACACCTGCCGCACTTCCGCCACGCCGGTGATGGTTTCACGGGCTTCGGGATCGAGCAGCCCGGCCATCGCTTCCTTCACCTGGTCAATCAATTCGTAGATGATCGCGTAAAGCTTTATTTGAACGCCCGCATGCTTCGCCTTTTCGGCGGCGGTGCTGTCCACGCGCGTGTGAAAACCGAGGATGATCGCGCTCGACGCGGATGCGAGCGCCACGTCGTTTTCGCTGATCGCGCCGACGTCGCTGTGCATGACTTCGAGCGAAACTTTTTCCGCCTCGATTTTTTTCAACGCCTCGACAATCGCCTCGACCGAGCCTTGCGTGTCGGCCTTGACGACGACCTTGAGAACCTTGTCCTGATTTGCGGCAAGAGTCGCAAAAAGATTTTCGAGCGTGACCTTCTTGTTTTCGTGTCCTTCCGCGCGGTCTTTGAGGAAACGCTGTTCGGCCAGTTCGCGCGCGGCTTTTTCGTCCTCGACCACGATGAACTCCCGGCCCGCATCGGGCACGCCGTTCAAACCGAGGACGCGCACAGCCACGGATGGCCCTGCTTCCTTGAGCCGCTGGCCTTCTTCGTTGATCAGCGCACGGACGCGACCGTAAAATTCACCGCACAAAACGATGTCGCCGACTCGCAACGTCCCTTTGCGCACGAGCACCGTCGCGGTCGGGCCGCCGGCTTCGACGCCGGACTCGATGACGTTGCCCTTGGCGTTGCGATTCGGATTCGCCTTGAGTTCGAGCAAATCGGCCTGAAGCAAAATCATCTCAAGCAATTTATCAATGCCCACTTTCGTCAGCGCGGAACACTCGACGAAAATCGTGTCGCCGCCCCAATCGTCAGGCACAAGACCCTTGTCCTGCAACTGCTGGCGGACCTTCATTGCGTTAGCGTTCGGATGGTCAATCTTGTTGACTGCGACGAGAATCGGAACTTTCGCCGCCTTCGCGTGGCTCAACGCCTCGAGCGTTTGCGGCATGACGCCGTCGTTTGCTGCAACGACGAGCACGACGATATCCGTGACGTTCGCGCCGCGCGCGCGCATGGAGCTGAACGCCGCGTGGCCGGGCGTGTCGAGAAAAGTGATCTGCGCGAGGCCCTTTTTAGCTTCGGGATGCGGGACGGAAATCGTGTAAGCGCCGATGTGCTGCGTGATGCCGCCGGATTCGCCCGCCGCGACGTTTGCCTTGCGAATCACGTCGAGCAAACTCGTTTTGCCGTGGTCAACGTGGCCCATGATGGTGACGACCGGCGCGCGCGGCTTGAGCGTTTCCGGCTTGTCCTCGGTGTCGAGTTCAACTTCCTGAACCGGCGCATGAACCACGCCGGCACCGCGCTCGCGTTTTTCAACTTCAAAACGGAAACCATATTTCGCGCAAAGCTGCTGGGCGATTTTCTCGTCAATCGCCTGGTTCACCGTGGCAAAAACGCCAAGTCCCATCAAATCGGCGATGATCTTGAACGGCTTTTGTTTCAACTGGGTGGCGAGTTCCCGAACGACGATCGGCGGCTTGATGACGATGACTTCGCCGGTCGTGGGCGCGACAAATTTTGGTTGTGCCGGCGCGGCGGGTTTCGGCTGCTCGCGTTGCGGCGGCGCGGGGCGGCCGTCGCGGCCGCGTTGAAATTGCTGGCGCGAATCGCCGCGCGGCGGCGGTGATTTGGCCTGGCCGCCAGACCTTTCGTTGCCGCGCGGCTGCGGGCGGGGGGACAACTGGATGAACCCGACTTTCTCGCCGATTTTTGGCCCCGCAGGTTTTGGCGGTGCGGGCGGGATTTTTGGCGCTTCGACAATGGATGGCGAAACGGATTCGCCGTTTTCAATTGTCGTTTCAACCGCCGGTTCTTCTTTTGCTTCCGGCTTGGGTTCAGGCGGTGGTGCGGTGATGAGAACGATTTTTTCCTCGACCGGCGCGGGTTTGGGTGGTTCCGGCGTGAGCTTGGGCGCGAGGCGGGCGGCGATTTCGGGATAGGCCTTGAGAAGCTCTTCTTCCAGCCATTCGGCGCTGATTTTATCCAGCGAGCTGGATGGAACCTTGGCGGCGGCGATGCCCAGAGCCTTGGCTTTGGAGATGATTTCCTTGTTCTCCAGGCCGAGCTTTTTCGAAATGTCGTAAATCCGAACGGGCATAAAATTTTTTCACCGTCGCCGACCAGATTGTGCGAATGGCCTTCATGGCTAAATCGCGCGAACAAACTTTGCTCCGGTCTGCGTCATAAAATCAAGTGGTCACGGGCATTTCGCCGACGTTCAACGTGCGGCGTCCGGCCTCGGCGCGCGCGGCTTCCAAAATTGCCGCCGCGTTTTCGCCAATCTGCGGGATGTCGGAAATATCACCGGCTTCCGCCGACAACAAATCTTCCAGCCGTGTCACGCCGGCGTGGACGAGCGCGTCGGCCTGTTCGCGGGTTACGCCCGGAATCGCCGCGAGCGATTCGATGGCTTCAGCGACCTTCTCGTCGAAGCCCTTCGTGACAACCTGCTCGGCGTCAATGTCCACTTCCCACCCGGTCAATCGCGCCGTCAGCCGCGCGTTCTGGCCGCGCTTGCCGATGGCGAGTGACAACTGGTCTTCGCTCACCAGGATTTTCACGCGCTTGCGGGCTTCGTCCAGCTCGATGCTTTTCAACTGCGCCGGTTCCAGCGCCTTCGTGACAAAAGTTTTGATGTCGGACGACCACGGAATCACGTCCACTTTTTCATTGTTCAATTCGCGGACGATATTTTTCACGCGCTGGCCGCGCATCCCGACGCACGCGCCGACCGGATCAACTTTCGGGTCGCGCGAATAAACCGCCATCTTCGTGCGGAAACCCGGTTCGCGCGCGATGCCCTTGATCTCAATCGTGCCGTCGTTGATTTCGGAAACTTCCAACTGGAAAAGTTTGATGATGAATTTCGGATCGGCGCGCGATAAAATAATTTCCGGCCCATGCGGACCTTCCTCGACGGCCTTGACGTAGCAGCGGATGCGTTCGCCGACCTGATATTCCTCGGTCGGCACGCGCTCGCGGTTCGGTAGCAACGCCTCGTATTTTCCCAAATCCAAAATCACGTCCGAACGTTCAAAACGGCGGACGGTGCCGCTGATGATTTCGCCGACGCGATCCTTGAATTCGGCGAAGATGAGGGATTTTTCCGCCTGCCGGATTTTTTGCATCAACGCCTGCTTCGCGAATTGCGACGCGACGCGGCCAAAATTGGTGGGCGTGACTTCCTTTTCGATTTCGTCGCCGACCTGCGCGTCAGCCTTGATGCGGCGCGCGTCGAAAACCGAAATCTGGTCGTGCTGCGAAATGACTTTTTCCGAGACGATCAATTTGGCGAACGCCTTGATGTCGCCGTTTTTCTGGTCAATCTCGACGCGCAATTCGCGCGCCGGGCCGACCGCTTTTTTCGCGGCGGACAGCAACGCCTCCTGGACAGCACCGACGAGGACATCACGGTTGATGCCCTTTTCGCGTTCCCAAAATTCCAAAACCGCCAAAAAATCTGCGTTCATAACTCAAACACGGCGTCCGTCCTGTCCGCATCCGGCGAATAAAAAAGCCGGAAGATGTTGATCTCCGACTTTCACACGCTGGCCGAACCAGCAAACTTTACCGCTCTTGGTGGTTAATATAATTTTTTAGCACTCCTGCGTCAAGCGCAAATGAACCACGTCAATTCAAGGGTTTTAATCAGCTCACGCTCATTTGGAGCAGAAATTCAATGTTGCTCTTGTGCTTTTTGAGCTTGCCCAAAAGCAGTTCCATCGCCTCGACCGGCGGCACGCCGGTCAGCGCGCGGCGCAGCAGCACGACGCGGCTGTATTCGTCGGGATGATAAAGCAATTCTTCCTTGCGCGTGCCGGAATGCTCGACGTTGATGGACGGAAAAATACGCCGGTCAACGAGGCCGCGATCCAGGCTCACTTCCATGTTGCCCGTGCCTTTGAATTCTTCAAAAATCACTTCGTCCATGCGCGAACCTGTGTCCACGAGCGCCGTCGCGATGATGGTCAGCGAGCCGCCTTCCTCGATGTTTCGCGCCGCGCCGAAAAACCGTTTAGGCTTGTGCAACGCGTTCGCGTCCACGCCGCCGGACAAAATTTTTCCAGAATGCGGCTGAACCGTGTTGTAGGCGCGGGCGAGACGCGTGATTGAGTCCAGCAAAATCACCACGTCGCGCTTGTGCTCGATCATGCGCTTGGCTTTTTCGATCACCATTTCGGCGACCTGCACATGGCGTTCCGGCGGTTCGTCGAACGTGGACGAAATCACTTCCGCGCCTTTGCAGGAACGTTCCATGTCCGTGACTTCTTCGGGCCGCTCGTCAATCAGCAGGATGAACAGATAAGTTTCCGGATTGTTCTTCAAAATGGCGTTGGCCATTTTCTGCATCAAGACCGTCTTGCCCGTGCGCGGCGGCGCGACGATCAATCCGCGCGTGCCTTTGCCGATGGGGCAAACCAGATCCAAAACGCGCGTGCTCAATTCGTCCGGCACGGTTTCGAGGATGAGGCGTTTGTTCGGGAACAGCGGCGTGAGGTTTTCAAAATGCGTCTTGTCCTTCGCCTTGTCCGGTTCCTCGCCGTCCACGGCCTCGACTTTCAGCAGCGCGAAAAATTTTTCCTTTTCCTTCGGCGGACGGATTTGTCCGGCGATCAAATTTCCGGTCTGCAAATCGAAACGGCGGATTTGCGACGGCGAAATGTAGATGTCCTCGGGGCAGGGCAGGTAATTGAAACTTTGCGAACGCAAAAACCCAAAACCTTCCGGCAGCACTTCCAGCACGCCCTCGGAAAACAGCACGCCCGCGCGCTCCGCGTTTTTTTGCAGGATGTGGAAGATGACCTCGTGCTTGCGCATCGTGCCGAAATTTTCCACGCCATATTCGCGCGCCATCTTGTTCAGGTCGTTCATGCTCATCGCCTGCAGCTTGGCGATGTTCATGGACGCGGCGATTTTGTCGCGCTGGTAGCCGCGCCGCTCCTCGAATTTCGTGTCGTCGCTGGTCGGCTCGACCGGCGTGGACGGCGGGCGCAATCCGGCGGAACCGGACTGTTCCGGCGCGGCGGCGGGAATTTCCTCGGCGGGCGGCGCGGCGGGCGCGGGCGATTCCACGGCGGGCGAAATTTCCTCCGCCGGCTGCGCCTTCGCTTTTTTTGTCGGGACTCGGGCCATAAATTATTTTTGACGGATCAGATTTCCAACTGGCTGGGATCTTGATTGCCTCCCGGCGTCAAGGCCGCAAAAGCAGTCCCCGTTGGACGCCGTGCGACTGGATTGGTTCAAAATGGAATGGTTGCCGCCGGAGCGAGCGAGATTTTCCTCAAATCAACGGGGGAAATCTTGCAGTCAGTTCGCGCATATATTGACGCAAGCTGGCCGGCGTGTCAAACCCGATTTTTTTGTGCGGTTTTCAATTTGGCGGGTGCTATAACTTGAACATGACGCCCGATCCAGAATTGCTCCGGCAGTTTGCCCGGACAAATTCCGAGGACGCCTTCGCCGAACTGGTGAAGCGCCATGTGAACCTCGTTTATTCCGCCGCGCTCCGGCAGATGAACGGCGACGAACATCTGGCAAAAGATGTCGCGCAAATGGTTTTCACCGACCTTGCGCAGAAAGCCGCTTCACTTTCGCGCCGCGAAACTTTGAACGGATGGCTTTACACCAGCGCGCATTTTGCTGCCGCGAAGATTGTGCGAACGGAAGATCGGCGTCGCGACCGCGAGGAAAAATTTATGCGCGAACCAGCTTCCGAATCCGCGCCCGATGCCGATTGGGAAAAACTCCGCCCGATGCTCGACGACGCCATGCACGAACTCAAGGAAACCGACCGCGAAGCCGTTTTGCTGCGCTACTTTGAGAACCGGCAGTTTGCCGAAGTCGGCGCGAAACTCGGCCTCAACGAAAACGCCGCGCGGATGCGCGTCGAGCGCGCGCTGGAAAAATTGCGCGACATTTTCACCAAGCGCGGCATCACGACGGCGACCGCTCTGGCCTCCGTGATTTCTGCGAACGCGGTTCAAATCGCGCCCGCGAATCTGGCCGCGACGTTGACGACAGCTTCAGTTGTGGCTGCTGGAACTGGAACCTTCACATTTCTGAAAATTATGACTGCGACGAAAATAAAATTGGCATTCAGTGGGCTCATCGTGGCAAGTGCGGCAACGGCATTTGTGGTTCAACATCAGGCACAGGAAAAGCTGCGCGCGGAAAATCGAATCGCTGACGCAACAAATCATGCAATTGCAAACCGACAACGAAAGTCTTTCAAATCGGATTGCGGCAGATGGTGATTCCAAAAAACTTTCGGACGAGCAAATGAGTGAATTGTTAAAATTGCGCGGTGAAGTTGGTGTTTTGCGACAGCAAGCAAGTGAGGCGCAGGAAAAAAAGAATGAAGCAAATCAAAAAGCTCAAACTGCCGAAGAAAAATTGGCGGAAAATTTGTCTGTTCAAGAAAAATTCACAAAGCATGAAATTGCAACTGTGAACGATATGAAAGAGCTTGGTTTAGCTGAACGGGTTTACGCTGACGACAACAATAATCAATACGCAACAAATTTTGAGCAAATAACAAATGAACTCGATGTAACGTATCAAAAATTGTATTCAGACGGCGTGGACCTTGTTAATCTTAATGCGGCGGGAATAACCAACATAGTAGAACAATATCCGCGAATGATTTTTTCTCGCGAAACCATGTCACACCAAGCTCCCGATGGAACGTGGCATCGTGTTTATGGTTTGGTAGATGGCAGTGTTCATATCGCAACTTCCTACGACGGAAATTTTGATGCTTGGGAAAAAGCCAACACTACGCCGCCGCCGCAAAATCCAAATCAATAAGGCAGCGGAAATTTTGCCGTCAGTTCGCGCACGCGGGCGCGGACTTTGTGCGCGGCGTCCGCGTTTTTGATGTCCATCAGCACTTCGGAAATCATGTCGGCAATCGCGGCCATTTCCGCTTCCTTCATCCCGCGCGTCGTCACGGCGGGCGTGCCCAAACGGATTCCGCTGGCTTGAAACGGCGAGCGCGTCTCGAACGGAATCGTATTTTTGTTCACGGTGATGCCGGCCTCGTCCAGCGCGATTTGCGAATCCTTGCCGGTGATGTCTTTCGCGCCCACGTCCACGAGCATCAAATGATTATCCGTGCCGCCGCTGACGAGTCGGTAGCCGTTGCGTTTCATGCCATCCGCGAGCGCGGCGGCGTTTTTCACAATCTGCTGCTGATACGTTTTGAAACTCGGCGACAATGCTTCGAGAAAACAGACGGCTTTCGCGGCGATGACGTGTTCGAGCGGTCCGCCTTGGATTCCGGGAAAAATGTTTGAATCAATTTCCTTCGCGTATTTCTCGCGGCACAAAATCAATCCGCCGCGCGGGCCGCGCAAGGTTTTGTGTGTCGTCGTCGTCACAAAATCCGCGTGCTCCATCGGACTCGGATGGATTCCCGCCGCGACAAGTCCGGCGATGTGCGCGATGTCCGCGAGCAGATACGCGCCGACTTCGCGCGCAATTTCGCCCATGCGTTTGAAATCAATCACGCGCGGATACGCGCTCGCGCCGATGGTGATCATCTTCGGCTTGTGCTCGCGCGCCATCGTGGCGATCTGTTCGTAATCAATCCGCTCGGTTTCCTTGTTCACGCCGTAGTGGACGATCTCAAAAAATTTGCCGGAAAAATTCGCCTTGTTGCCGTGCGTCAGATGGCCGCCGTGGCTCAAATCCATCGTGAGCATTTTGTCGCCGGGCTTGAGCACGGAAAAATAAACAGCCATGTTCGCACCGGAACCGGAATGCGGCTGGACGTTCGCGTGTTCCGCGCCGAAAAGTTTTTTCGCGCGGTCAATCGCCAGTTGCTCGATCACGTCAATGTTTTCGCAGCCGCCATACCAGCGTTTCTTCGGATACCCTTCGGCGTATTTGTTCGTCAGCACCGAGCCTTGCGCCTCCATGATGGCCGGGGTGACAAAATTTTCGCTGGCGATCAGCTCGATGTTTTCCTGCTGGCGCAATTTTTCATGTTCAATCGCTTCGGCGATTTGCGGATCCACATTTCGCAAACGCAGATTCGCGGGTGCGAATTGCACGTCCATTTTCAAAACGCGGCGTTCGTGGCGTCCGCCTTCAAATCTTCCGGCGATGAACGCATCAAGGATTTTTTTTGCCTCTTCGATGGAAGTTTTATGTCCGCTCAAGCACAGCACGTTTGCGTCGTTGTGACGACGCATCAGGCTGGCGTCCTCCTCGTTCTCGGCCTGGCCGGCGCGAATGCCCGAAACTTTGTTGGCCGCGATGCAAATGCCGACGCCGCTGGTGCAGCAAAGCACGCCGAGTTCCGCGCGGCCATCGGCGACGGCCTGTGCCGCCGGTTGCGCGAAGTCGGGATAATCATCCGCCGGGTCTTTCGTCTTCGCGCCGAAATCCATGACGGTCAGGCCGCGCTGCAGCAGGTGTTGCTTGAGCGATTCCTTCATCTCAAAGCCGCCGTGATCCGCGCCGAGCGCGAAGTTCACGAGCGTTGCGGTTTGTGTTGCGTGTACGCCGGTCAACATATTGTGCTGTTCCATAAATTTCAAAAGCGTGACGATGCCTTGTTCGATCTGGTCGCGGCAATCCGTGTAAACATTATACGGGCTGCCGATCGGATCACTGATGTCTTTTTCATACGGTTCGAGCGTCTCGTCAAATTCGCGCAGCAAAAAAGTCTTTTCCGCCGCCGGCGGATATAAAAGCGCGATCGTGTCCACATGGCTGTGCGTCATGCCCAGAATGATGTCCGCCGACCGCACCAAATCGGCGGTGAGCATCCGGCTCCGTTGCGCGGAAATGTCCACGCCCAGCTCGCGCATCGCCTGCACGGAATGCGGCGTCGGCGGCTGGCCGTCCACCGCGCCCAGCCCCGCCGAAAAAACGCGGAACTCGCCGCGTCCGCGCACGGCGCGGCGGAACAGCGCCTCGGCCATCGGGCTGCGGCAGACATTCCCGGTGCAAATGAACAGAATCGTTTTCATCCCGCGCGAAGGTTCAAGGTGAGTTGCAAACGCCAAATCGTCAATCCGAAATCAGGCGTGCGGCTGGCGGACGACGGCAAGCGCCTTGATCAAATCCACCGCCCGCGCCAGAACCGGGTCGTGAATGAAGGGCTTTTGCGGCTCGGCCGGTCGCGGTGGTGCGGAATCCTCGTCCTCGTCGCCGTCCTTGATTTTTTCGCGCACCAAGTCCGCCTCGCTCGTGTGGTCAATGAACGGCGCAAAATTATTTGTCGTCGCACTGGCATTGGTTTCGCCCTGCGCCAGCGCCGCGTAGGGATTTTCCAAAAACTTTTTTTCGTCTTCGGTTTTTACAGTCACGGCGATGTCCGGCTTCAATCCCGCCGTCGTGCCGCCAAAGACCAGCCCGTCGCGCGCCTCGCGCAAATCCGCGGCCAGGGCCGCCGCCGCGCCGCGCGTTTCGGCGTTCACAAGGATTGCCAGCGGCAGTTTTTTTGCCGCGAACAGGTTCGCCGCCGCTTTCGCCGCCGCCAAATCATCGCCGCCCGCGAACCGCAGATCCAGAATTGTTCCGGCAATTTTATTTGTGGCTGCCAATGAGTTTTGCGCCGACTGGATTTCTGCCGGCAAATTTTTTCCGACTTCGCCGATGCGCAGATACAGCGTGTCATTCTCCAAAATGGCGGCCTTTGCCAAAGTCGTGTTGGTTGCGTCCGCGCGCAGGGAAATTTGTGCGCCCATTAAAAACGCCGTGCCAAAATCGAAAAACTGCAAAATTGTCGTGTCATTCTGCATCCAAATTGCGCGACCAAACGCCGAAAGTAAAGCGGGGAGCACACGCGCCTCGCGTGTCGCAACGGACGCCTCGTGACACCGTGGCAAATGGCTTCGACGCGGGGCGCGTTTCTAAGCGCACCCGAGGCGGGCGCGCTCGCCGAACAATTTTGTCGGATTTCGCGCGGCGGCGGCGATATACTTCTGAAAATGACAAGCGATTTGGATTTGCTGCGGCGATTCGCGCGGGAAAATTCGCAGGACGCCTTCACGGAAATCGTCCGGCGTCAGGTGAACCTGGTTTATTCCGCCGCGTTGCGACAAGTCCGCTCGCCGCAACTGGCCGAGGAAATCGCGCAATCCGTTTTCACCGACCTCGCGCGCGACGCGGGCAAATTACATTCGGAAACAATTCTAACGGCTTGGCTTTATTCCGTCACGCGACGAACCGCGATTGACGTGATCCGCAAGGAGTCACGCCGCCAGTTGCGCGAACAAATCGCCGTGGAGATGAACGACATGAACGCGACCGCAAACGACTGGACGCAAATCGAACCGCTGCTCGACGACGCGATGGCCGCGCTCGACGAGACCGACCGCAGCGCGATTTTGCTCCGCTATTTTGAAAATAAAAATCTGCGCGAAGTCGGCGAGAGTTTGAAAATTTCCGATGACGCCGCGCAAAAGCGCGTGAGCCGCGCCGTGGAACGATTGCGCGAATTTTTCTCGAAACGCAACGTGACGATCGGCGCGGGCGGACTGGCCGTTCTGATTTCGGCGAACGCCGTTCAATCCGCGCCGGTTGGACTGGCCACCACCATTTCCGCCGCCGCTGTTTTGGCCGGAACCGCCGTTCATACTTCAACCGTAATTGCCGCAACCAAAACCATTGCCATGACCACACTTCAAAAAACTTTTATCGTCGCCGCGTTCACCGCCGCGATTGGAACTGGAATTTTTGAAGCGCGTCAAGTCGCGCAACTGCGCCAACAAAATCAAATTCTCCAGCAACAACAAACTTCATTAGGCGATCAAATCCGGCAATTGCAAACCGACAACGAAAGCCTTTCAAATCGTCTTGCGGAAGCTGGCGATTCCAAAAAATTATCGGATGAACAATTTAATGAGTTATTGAAATTACGCGGAAAGGTGACGCAGTTGGGAAATGAAACCAAAATAGAAAATGACCCGACGGAATCTGCCGCCGAAGTTTTGGTGGCCAGAGTCAGCCAACTTAAACAGCGATTGGAACAAATGCCGTGGCAAAAGATTCCAGAACTTCAATTTCTTACCGATCAGGATTGGCTACGAGAAGCTTCAATGGTCGGCAATTTGAACACTGATGACGCTTTTGACATAGCTTTGGCCGAACTACGGAGCAATGCCAAACAGAAATTTTCCTTTTCGATGGGCGCAGCCTTGGACGATTATATCTCAGCCAATAACGGACAGTTGCCCAATGACATTTCAGACTTGAAATCTTACTTTAATCCGCCGGTGGATGACGCCTTGCTTCAACGTTACCAACTTACGCAAACAGGGAACTTGAGTGACGTATCTCAACCTGATTCGTTGATAACAGAAAAAACTCCGGTGAATGATCAACACGATACGCTTATGACAATAGGAGCATTTGGCTCTCATTACGTCGGAGTCGGAACTTGGGACGGAAGTGGCACCCAGGAATTTAACACAGACATAACGGACAAAATAAAACCTTTTGCAAAGAAGGAATCAAAATAGCGCTTTCGCCGCGATGTCGCGGCGGAAATGCGCGCCGTCGAAATGGATTTTTTCCACGGCGGCGTAGGCGGCGGCTTGCGCGGTTTTCAAATCCTTGCCCAAAGCCGTCACGCCGAGAACGCGTCCACCGTTCGTGACGATTTCATTTCCACTTTTAAGCTGTGCCAGCGTGGAAAACTTTTATGTCCGGCAATTTCGCCGCATCATCCAAGCCGCGAATCATTTTCCCTTTCGCATAATTTCCCGGATAACCGCCGCTGGCCATCACCACGCACACGCTCGCTGCCGGTTTCCATTTTAATTCAATTTTGTCGAGTGTGCCGTTCACGCTGGCATCAAGCAGTTCGACAAGATCATTTTCCAGTCGTGTCAGATAAACTTGCGTTTCGGGATCGCCGAAACGCGCGTTGAACTCCAAAACTTTCGGGCCACCTTTGGTCAGCATCACTCCTGGATAAATAATTCCACAGAATTTAATATGTTCCTCGACGCAGCCGCGCAGCCACGGATTCAAAATTGCCTCGCCGAATTTTTTTCAATTCCGCGTCACTCAAAAATGGCGTCGGCGAATAAGTTCCCATGCCGCCGGTGTTCAAACCGAGATCGCCGTCGAGCGCGCGCTTATGGTCTTGTGATGTGGGAAACAATTTTGCCGTTTTGCCGTCGCAAATCGCGTGCAAGTGAAATTTCCATGCCTTCGAGAAATTCTTGGATAACAATTTTTGCGCCCGCCGCGCCGAAACTTTTGCTGACGAGAATTTCGTCAATCGCCTTGTTTGCTTCGATTTCATTGGCGCAAACCAAAACGCCTTTGCCGAGCGCAAGGCCGTCGGCTTTCACCGCGCATTTGCCGCCGAGCGACGCGGCAAATTTTTTTGCAGCGACTGAATCAGAAAAAGTTCCGGCGCGCGCAGTCGGAATTCCATATTTCTCCATGAAATTCTGCGAGAAAACTTTGGACGATTCGAATTGCGCGGCCTTTTTGGTTCGGCCCCCAAATCCGCAGACCATTTTTCTGGAACAAATCCACGATGCCGAGCGCGAGCGGATTGTCCGGGCCGACGACGGTGAGTTCGATTTTCTTTTCCTGTGCAAACGCGAGCAGTTTCGGCAAATCGTCGGCGGAAATATTTGCACATTCGACGGGTGAGGAATTTTTCTCGAGCCGTTCCTGCGCGATGCCCGCGTTGCCGGGTGCGCAGAAAATTTTTTCCGCGTGCGGCGATTGCGCGAGTTTCCAGACCAGCGCGTGTTCGCGTCCGCCGGAACCGATGACGAGAATTTTCATGAAATTTTCCGCAGGTCAAAAAAACTTGCGCCGCGTTTTTAGTTAAGGTCGGGCTTGAGGCTTTTTAATTCCAGACGCAGCGCGTGCAGCGCCAGGTTGATGTCGTAGAGAAACGCCACGAGCGAGCCGAACAACGAGGCCATGCTCGCAATGAAAACCAGGATGACAAACACGCCGGCCTGCCAGTCCAGCAGCGCGCCCACAAATAAAATGATGATGAGGGCGGAGACGAGCAGCACGCTGAAGCCCGCCAGCCCGATGCTCAAGCGGATGACCTGTGCCCGCCGGTAAATGACGGTGATTTGCGTCAGGTTTTGATCGCGTTTCTCGCCGCTGGATTCGGGCAGATCCCGGCAGAGCTGCCGTGCGCGGTCAATGGTGCGCCCCAGCCGGTTGGTCATGGTGAGCAGCAACAGGCCGATGCCGGAGATCAAAATCACCGGGCCGGTCGCCACCTGCAGCACCGGGACAATTTCATGAAGCGTGGTCGCAAACATCGTTCGCAGGGTAATTAAAAAAAGCCGTGAAGCAATCTCAATGAGGGTTATTGCCAAGAAATGGCTGCAATTTGGCAAAAAGTGTTGAATGATTCTTGCCCCCGACCCGTTGACAGTTTTTCCAAATCGGCGCAAGCTCCTGCGTATGGATGTCCTCACTCTTTCGCGCATTCAATTCGGAGCCACGGTCGCGTTTCACTATATTTATCCACCGTTGAGCATCGGGCTGGGCATCATGCTTGTCATCATGGAGGCGGCGTGGCTCAAAACGAAAAATCCGATTTACCACCAGATGGCGCGGTTCTGGACGAAAGTATTCGCGCTCACGTTCGCCATCGGCGTGGCGACGGGCATCGTAATGGAGTTTGAATTCGGCACGAACTGGGCGACGTATTCGCGATTTGTCGGCGATGTGTTTGGCAGCGCGCTCGCGGCGGAAGGAATTTTTGCATTCTTCCTTGAATCCGGTTTTCTCGCCGTGTTGCTGTTCGGTTGGGACAGGGTTGGTCGCAAGACGCACTTTTTCTCGACGTGCATGGTTTGCCTTGGCGCGCATTTCAGCGCGGTGTGGATTGTCGTGGCGAACTCGTGGATGCAAACGCCCGCCGGTTACCACATCGTCGGGGAAGGGATGCACGCACGGGCAGAAGTCACGGATTTCTGGCAGGTCGTTTTCAATCCTTCGATGATTGACCGTTTGTCGCACACGATTTGCGGCGCGTGGCAGACGGGCGCGTTTCTCGTCATCAGCGTCAGCGCGTGGTATCTGCTGAAAAAAAAACATATTGAATTTGCCCGCGCATCGTTGCGCGTCGGCTTGATTGTCGCGCTGATTGCCGCGCTGTTGCAGATCATCACCGGCGATTCCAGCGCGCGCGGCGTGGCGAAAAACCAGCCGGCCAAGCTCGCGGGCTTCGAGGGGCTTTACAACACCACTTCCAACGCGCCGCTCGTGCTGGTCGGCTACGTGGACGAACAAAAACAGAAAGTCGTCGGCATTGAAGCGCCGGATATGCTGACCTGGCTGGTGTATCGCCAGCCCAACGGCGTTGTCACCGGATTGAATGACATTCCGCCGGAAGACCGTCCGCCGGTCACGGCCTCGTTCCTGTTTTTCCACGGCATGGTGGGAATTGGTTTTACGACATTCGCCATCGCCGTGGCCGGTTGTTTTTATTTGTGGCGTGGGACGATTGCTGAAAAACGCTGGCTGTTGTGGATTCTTGTGTTCTCCGTGCTCGGCCCGGAACTCGCCAATCAAATGGGCTGGTTCGCCGCGGAAGTGGGCCGGCAGCCGTGGCTTGTCTGGCACGAACTGCGCACGCCCGACGGCTTGTCGGCCGTGGTGAAGGCAAATGTCGTCCTCACGTCGCTGATAATGTTCACGTTTCTTTATTTTATGCTGTTCGCCGTTTTCATTTATCTGCTCAACGACAAAATCCAGCACGGTCCGCATGAAGATGATTTGATCCCGTCCGGCAAACTGGCCTTGCCGGAAGAATTGACCGAACACAAAAAACCATGAACTTCGACCTCAACACCATCTGGTTCATCCTCGTCGGCGTGCTGTTCACCGGCTACGCGATGCTCGACGGTTTCGACCTCGGCATCGGCGCGCTGCATCTGTTCACGAAAAAGGATGAGGAACGCCGCGTCCTGCTCAATTCCATCGGGCCGGTCTGGGACGGCAACGAAGTCTGGCTCGTCACCGGCGGCGGCGCATTGTTTGCCGCGTTCCCGAACGTGTATGCGACGGTGTTCTCCGGTTTTTACCTCGCGTTTTATCTGCTGCTCGCATCGCTGATCTTCCGCGCGGTGGCGATCGAGTTTCGCAGCAAGCAGCCGATGCGCTGGTGGCGGCAGACGTGGGACATCGGTTTTTCCGTCGGCAGCATTTTGTCCGCGCTGCTCATGGGCGTGGCGCTCGGCAACATCGCGTGGGGCATTCCGATTGACGCGAACGGTGAATTTGCCGGGACATTTCTCGGCCTGTTGATGCCGTATCCGGTGCTGGTTGGCGTCACGACCGTGGCGTTGTTCATGATGCACGGCGCGATTTACGGCGTGATGAAGACCGAGGGCGCGCTCCACGACAAACTGCGCGGCTGGGCGATGAATTGCATCATCTTCTTCGTGATCTGCGCCGCGACCACGACGATGGCCACGCTGTTGTATGTGCCGCACATGGCCGACCGCGTGCGCGCCAATCCGTGGCTCTTCACCGTCGTGCTGGCGAATATGCTCGCCATCGCCAACATCCCGCGCGAATTTCACCACAACCGCGACTGGCTCGCGTTCCTGTCGTCGTGCGGCGCGATGATCACCCTGATGCTGCTGTTCGGCCTGAACCTGTTTCCGAACCTCGTCTACAGCCTGCCGAATCCGGAGAACAGCCTGAACATTTACAACGCCGCGTCGTCGCAAAAAACCCTCGGCATCATGCTCGTCATCGCGTGCATCGGTGTGCCGATTGTGATCGCCTACACGGTTTGCATCTACTGGATTTTTCGCGGCAAGGTGAAGATTGACCGGATGAGTTATTGAAAATCATTCCACCCGCGCCACGCCTTTGCCTTTGACGACTTCGCCGATGAGCCACGCCTTGTGCTTCTGCGCGCGGATGAATTTCAAAACGTCATTCGCTTTTTCCGCCGACACGATTGAAACCATGCCGATGCCCATGTTGAAGACCTGATACAATTCTTCGTCCGGCACGCCGCTCTTCTGTTTCGATGATTTTGAAAATCGGCAGCATGTCCCACGAACCTTTTTTGATGACCACGTCGAGCGACTTCGGCAGCACGCGCGGAATGTTGTCCACGAATCCGCCGCCGGTGATGTGGGCGAACGCCTTGACGGGCAGTGTCGAGTGTTGAGTGTTGAGTGTTGAGTTGAAGCGCTTCAACAACTTTTGCACCAGCGGGCCGTAGCTGACGTGTTCTTTCAACAATTCTTCGCCGATGGACTTTTTCAATCCGGGAACTTTGTCGGCTCGACGGTTTGTAGCTTCAAGCTGCTCGAAGAAAATTTTCCGCCCGAGCGAATAGCCGTTCGTGTGCAGCCCGCTCGATTCGATGCCGATGACCACGTCGCCGCGCCGGATGGTTTTCTGGCCGTTGAGCATTTTGGATTTTTCCACCACGCCGACGATGGTGCCGCTCACGTCGTATTCGCCCGCCTGATAAAAGCCCGGCATCTGCGCCGTCTCGCCGCCGATGAGCGCGCAATTATTTTCCGCGCACGCACGCGCGAAGCCCTTGATGATTTCCGTGAAAACGTGCGGCTCCAGTTTTCCCGTGCCGAGATAATCGAGGAAGAACAGCGGCTCCGCGCCCAGCACCGCGATGTCGTTCACGCAATGGTTCACGAGGTCCGCGCCGATGGTGTCGTGCTTGTCCAGCGCGAAGGCGAGCTTGAGCTTGGTGCCGACGCCGTCCACGGACGACACGAGGACCGGCTCGCGATATTTTTTCACGTCCAGCGCGAACAGGCCGCCGAAGCCGCCGACCTTGCCGAGCACCTCGCGGCGATGCGTGCTGGCGAGCAATTGCGGCAGCGTGGCCTTGACGCGATTGCCCAGATCAATGTCCACGCCGGCGGCGGCGTAAGCTTTTTGTTTCATGCACGGAAAGTAAAACTGTAAAATGAATCGTGGGCGAGAAAATTTCTTGCGCGCAATGCGAATTAAAATTTAATTCCGCCGCCAACTTCAAAGCGGACAACGCGGAGCAATTATTTCCGCTCGACGACGCTTTCGTGACAAATGAATCAACGTTTCAGGTAAAAATTGCAATGGCAGCAATAGTTGAATCGCGTTTTGTTGTGAGTTTTCAAGCGAAACCATGTTGCGTTTACGCTTGCCGGTATTGTTTGTGTTATATGATTTTTTGTTCATAACACAAACGCTTCCGAGTCAACTTGTAGTTCGTAGAAATCGGGAATTTACGAACCGAAAACGAAAAGTTTTGTTTTTGGCTTGCTGCTCCGACTTGACTTTGTTATCCAAGTCTGGAGGGGGTTGGCTGAAGGGGGTGTTTGTTTGCAAAAAACAGGCCGAAAATTACACCAAAGATATTTGTCTTGACTGCGAAATTTTGGATTAATATAATCTACATGTCATGTTCATGTATTTTTTAATTCTTCTAAATTACATGAACATGAATACAAGACATGGGAGGACTTTTTCGCCGAACTTTCTTAAAGCTTTAAGAAAAGCACAAAGGCATTAAGCTCTTATAGTCTTTGTGTCTTTAAGCTTTAAGACATTTGCTCTTCGTTTTTTTGACTCACCAAAACCACCGAAGAACGATGAACAACACAATCCCGATGATTATTGCAATCACTATGCCAGCAGCAGTGCTTCGTGTCTTTCCGCACTTCGGACATTTCGATGCGCTTGAACTCATTTCGCTACCGCAATCTTTGCATTTTATTAGTGCCATATTTTGTTCCTTTTTTTCATGGAGAATCCACTAATTTTCACCTTGGCCGAAAGCGTTTTCATGGGTGCTGAAACTGTAACTCCAAACGCCCCGGCGACAAGCGCGAAAATCGCGTAGCGGCGTCTCGGCAGAGCGCCGCCATCTCAAATAGAAAAAATTTGCGGCGGTCTGCCGACGCGCCGCTACGTCGGCATCGCCTCGCGTTTCTCCATGTAAATTTTCCAGAACGATTCCCAGAAATCTTCGGTTAGCGGATGCAGGAACGGATAGCCCGGCACGACCGCACCCAGATACGACCAGTTGCGCGGATGGTTCACCAGCTTCTTGCGGCACGGATTGTCGAGGAGATAGAAACAGGATTTTTCAAACGCGCCGCGCAACCGGTCTTTTTCCCGCAGCACGCTGTCGTGCGATTGTTTTTGCAGTTCAAATTCCACGTCGCCGGGCGAACGCCGCGCCAGTTCCGCAGCCAGATGTTTGCGCAGAAACTTCATCGCGTTGCGCTGGTCGCTGTCCGCCCGCAATCCCATCCAGAGCAAATGCAGATGATCAGGCATGAGGACATAGACGGGACAAAACAAACTTTCGCGCGCGGCGGCGTGGAGGAGCAGTTCGCGGAAATGGAGATGAAAACTTTCGTCCAGCCAGCCGGTAGCGCGGCGTTCCAGTGTGATCGTCCATTGCACCACGGCGAATCCGCGATAAAATTCCGGCGCGAGGCGCGGTAGGTGGTGGCTTTCTGGCTGCGGCGTGAGCGGCGCAGGTTTCATGTTGGAAGTGTAGCGGCTTTCGGCAGAAAGCCACAATTTGAAAATTTAGAAACGCAGCGCTCTGCCAAGACGCCGCTACGTCACAAACGGCAGCTCCACAATTTTTGCCGGACTTTCGCCCATGCCTTGCAACGTCAGTTCGTTTCTGATTTGATCCGCTTCTACGACAGCACGAGTGTGATGATGGAATGCGCGGGGCTGGTGCTTTTCGCGCTTTTCCCGTCCAGCCAAAGGTTGAACGGCTGCGCTTCGTCGGTAAGGTTGAGAACGATGACGGTAATTTTCCCGTCGGGATTCAAAAAGGCCGTGGTCAGCAGCTTGTCGGTCGTGGATGAGCTGATGATGCGCCGGGCGCCCGGACGGACGAATTTTGAAAAGTGGCCGATGTAATAAAAGGAATCCGTGTAATATAATTTTCCCGTCTGCGTGTCGGCATGGATTGGCGCGAAGCAATAATTCTGGACGTGGTTCGGCCCGCCTTTTTCGTCGAGCAACACGTTCCAGTCCGTCCAGCCTTCAACGCCGTTGTTAAAATCGTTGATCATGGACTTGCCGTAGGCCTCGCCCAATTGCCAGTCGTAGATGTTGGTGATGTTAAAAGGTCCGTTGCAACCTTCGGTGAAGAGCAGGTGCGTCTTGGGATAGGCTTCGTGGACGCGTTTGACATTCTCAAAAGTGTCTTCCACATACCAATGATAGCCGACGCCCCAGACATATTTGGCGGCGGCCGGATCGTCCAAAATGACGGACGCATAGTGATCCATCAACGTGCGGTTGTGATCCCAGACGATGATTTTTTTGTCTTTCAAGCCGTCTTTTTTGAGGGCCGGCCCAAGATAATTTTTTACAAAATCGCGCTCCTCCTCGGCGGAAAAATTGCAAGACTCCCATTTCTGCACGGCCAGCGGTTCGTTCTGCACCGTCACTCCCCAAATCGGAACGCCTTCTTTTTCATACGCGTGGATGAACTTGCCGAAGTAATTTGCCCATGACTGATAGTATTCCGGCAGCAACTTGCCGCCGTGCAGCATATCGTTGTTGTCCTTCATCCAAGCGGGCGGACTCCACGGGCTGGCAAACAAAGTGAAATTATTTTTTCCGGCGGTCTCCAGCACTTCCTTGATGAATGGGATGCGATACTTCAAATCGTGGGAGATGTCGAAGCTGGTCAAATTCACGTCGCCGTTCGTGACGTAGGTATAACTCTCGCTTGAAAAATCGCAGCTATGGATGTGCGTCCGGCCAAGCGTGTAACCGATGCCGTTTTGCGGATCAAAATACGCCGTCAAAATTTCCTGCTGTTTGTCCTTGGGAAGCTTGTAGAACGTCTCCGCCGAGGCGTCCGTCAGCGCGCCGCCGATGCCGATGACGGTTTGAAATTTTTTTGAAGGATCGACAAAAATGTATTGCTGCTTTTCATTGATCGGCGGACTGTCCGCCAGTTCCATTTCATTCGTTTTTGACAGGCGCTGTCCCGTGTCTTTCGCCGTCACAAAAATCTCGACATGAGATTTTGAATTTTCGGCAAAGCTTTGAGAAGTTGCAGTCGCAAATGCAACCAATGAAATTGCGGCGATGATTTTTTGTTTCATATGGGTCAGAAGATTAAATGCCATTAAAATTATCCCGTCCATCTTAAAATCATTTCACAAACGGCAAGTCCACAATTCTCGCCGGACTTTCGCCCGTCGCCGTCCGCAACGTCAGTTCGTTGCCGATTTGATTCGCTTCACGGCGCACGTAGCCAAGCGCGATGTTCGCGTTGAGCGTCGGTGATTTCACCGCGTTGGTCACGTAGCCGACTTCCTTGCCCGCGTGAAACAGTTTGTCGCCTTTTTTTGGCAACGATTCCAAATTGGGGGCCAGCCGCAAGGCTCGCAGCTCGCGCGTGACGTGGCCGACGCTGTGGATGCGGTTGATGACTTCCTGCCCGATGTAGCAGCCTTTGTTGTAGACGATGGCGCGGCTCTCGATGCCGCATTCGAGCGGGATGTTCGTCTCGTCCATGCCCGCGCCGAATCGCGGAACGCCCGCCTCGATGCGCGCGGTCTCAAACGCCGTCCAGCCGACGGCGCGTCCGCCGATTTGTTTTGCGGCGGCAATCAATTTGTCCGCGACTGCGCCGAGGGAATTGTTCGGGACGAATAAATCAAATCCGCTCCCGCCGAGTCGCGGATTATTTGCGAGATAAATTTCTCCGAGCGTGGCATCGAAAATTTTTATTGAACCAAGTTGTTGCGCCGGAATTTCAGGAAATAAATTCAATGCACGGACAGCATCCGTCGCTTTTGGCCCTTGCACGCTTAACAAGCCGTAATGCGGTGCGACATCCACGATTTGCACGTCGTCGGCGACAATGAATTTTTCCAGTCGCTGTGAAATTTTTTCCGTCAGTCCCGGCTCAAAGTCCAAAAGCAATTCATCCGCGAGCGCAAAAATGTTCAGGTCGCTTTCCATTTTGCCCTTGGCCGTGGTGATGGCGGAATAGCAACCTTCGCCGACGCGAAGTTTTTTCACGTCGTTCGTCACTTGCCCGTGCAAAAATCGGACGCGGTCCGTTCCAGTCAAACAAATACGCGAACGAAAACTTAAATCAATCACGCCCGCCGTTTCGTGCAACGCAGCGTGTTCGGCCAGCCAGTCGCCAAAGTCATTCACGATTTCAGCGCCGTTGAGTTCTGCAAATCGTGCATTCAGGCCGTGATGAAATTCGTGCAGCATCAATGGATTCATTCGTGGGAAAAGAATGTCACCGTTTTGTCACGGCGCAAAATGGAATCGGATTGCGCTTGCGCCCGCTTCGGCGCAAATTAAGCCCATGAATTTAGACGCCCAGTATTCCGAACTGACCCTCAAGACCAAAGCCAAGCTCGTCCTCGTCGTGCTCGACGGCCTCGGCGACATCGCGACGAAGGAACAAAGTTATCTCACGCCGCTCGAAGCCGCGACGACGCCGAACCTCGACAAGATCGCGAAAGATTCCGCGCAAGGCCGCATGATTCCCGTCGCGCCCGGCATCACGCCCGGCAGCGGGCCGGGGCATCTTGGTCTGTTCGGCTACGACCCGCTGGAATTTCAGGTCGGCCGCGGCGTGATTGAAGCGCTCGGCCTCGGCGTGGAATTGAAACCGGGCGACGTCTGCGCGCGCGCAAATTTTGCGACGCTTGACGCGAAGGGAATTGTCACCGACCGTCGCGCTGGAAGAATCGCAACCGAGGTTTGCGAGAAACTGGTCGCGCTGCTCACGGCCAAAATAAAAAAAATCGGCGACACAGAAATTTTAATTAAAGCCGGCAAAGAACATCGCTTCGTCGTCATCTTTCGCGGCAAGGGATTGGAAGGGCCGCTGACCGACGCCGATCCGAACCGCGAAGGGTTTCCGATTCCGACCGTTCATCCGCGCGACGAAAACAATGTCGGTCAGAAAAAAATGGCCGCGCTCATCGCGGATTTTTACAAGGCCGCGCTGCCGATCATTTCAAAAGAACATCCGGCGAATGGCTTTCTCATGCGCGGCATCGCGCATCAGCCGCACATTCCGCTGTTCGAGGAGCGCTACAAATTGAAGCCCGCGTGCCTCGCGGTTTATCCGATGTATAAAGGCCTTGCGCAACTCGTCGGCATGAAAAAAATCGAAGGCCCGGCGACCATCGCCGAGCAGTTCGAGCGCTACCTGAAGGAATACGACAACTACGATTTCTTTTTCATCCATTACAAATACACGGACAAATACGGCGAGGACGGAAATTTCGCCGCGAAGAAAAAAGCGATTGAAGATTTCGACGCCGCACTGCCGGTTTTGCTTCGCAAGAAAACCGGACGTTCTCGTTGTGACCGGCGACCACTCGACACCATGCTCCTTGAAAGGACATTCCTGGCATCCGCAGCCGATACTTCTGCACTCGGCGGTGAGCGGTTCGGACAAGCTGGAACGCTTCACCGAGACCGGCGCAAACTCCGGCTCGCTCGGCGTGTTCAAATCTAAATTTTTGATCCGCCTGATGCAGGCCAACGCGAAGATGTTTGACAAGTTTGGAGCGTGAAATTTTCGGCGACATGAACCTGCCGAACAAATTGACGGCCTCGCGTTTCGCACTGACGGTGGTTTTCCTCTGGGCGCTGTTCTGGCCGTGGCCGGTTCCGTATCGGCACACGCTCGCCCTGTTTTTTTTCTGCTTCGCCGGCGTCACGGATTTTCTCGACGGACGCATCGCGCGCGCGCGCGGGCTCATCACCAATTTTGGCATCCTGATGGATCCGCTGGCCGACAAAATCATGACTTGCTCGGCGTTTGTCGCATTTGTCGAAAGCACCCATCTGCATCCCGACGCGCCGGTCAAGGTCGCCGCGTGGATGGTCATCATCATCGTCGCGCGCGAGCTGGCGATCACGGGTTTGCGGTTGCTGGCGGCGTCGAAAGGCGTGGTGCTGTCGGCGGAACGATTTGGAAAACATAAAACCATTTCGCAGATCGTCGCCATCATCGCGCTGCTTGTGACCGATGCCAGAAATGAATGGCCGTCGTGGTTGCAAAATGTTTTCCAGGACTGGTCGGTGACTTTTGCCGAAATCGCGCTGTGGCTGACGGTCGCGCTGACGGCGGCGTCCGGCCTGATTTATCTGTGGCGCAACCGCGAGATTTATTTGAGCGACATGTGAAGCGGCGAAGAATTATTTCTTCGGCAGCGGCAGCGTGTCGCCGGAATTGGCGGGCTGGACAACGGCGGGCGGCAGGCCGTTCAACGGGTCATTTTTCCGGCCATGCTTCAAGACGGCGTTGACCACCAGAACGATCACGACAATTCCCAGAACCACGACCATGGCGAAAACCATTTTGAGGTTCAGTTTCGCGAGCAGGAACATCACGCGGTCGAGCGGCTTGTTGGATTCGTCGGTGAACGGCGGCGGCTCGCTGAATTTTTCCGTGGCTTTCAGCTCGGTGTCGAGCGCGGCCATGATTTGCGGCACGTCGAGCTTGAGCCGCGTGGCGCAAAGCTTCACCGAGCCGCGGATGTAGATCGGCGCGGAGAACACGCTGAAGTCCCCGTTTTCGAGCGCGTGGATGTGATCCGTGCGGATCTTCGTCGCGTCGGCGATCTGCTGCACGGTCAGTTTCTGCGCCTCGCGCGCGGCGCGGAGTTGTTCGGCAACCGTTGACATTCAGCTTATTTAGCGCGTTTGGAAGCCGCTTGGCAATCTTGGAAAATGCTTCTTTTCAGTTTCGCGTGCAAAGGTAGATGCGGAACCGGGTCATCGGATGGCCGTGATGTTGCGCCCAGAAATCGTCCACGAGTTCAATTTTGTTGAATCCATCCGACAAAGTTTTTGGGAACACGTCCTTGGTGGAATCGGTCACAAACAAGGCGCGCGTGTCGGGTTGGAGCTGGTAGCCGGGCCAGAGCGTGAATTGCGAGGCGCCGTATTTTTCCGGCGGCAGATAAGTGGTCGGCTGGTCGGGCAGATAAAACGTCATCATGCTCGCCTGCGAATAGTGGTTTGCAATCAACAAGCTCGCATTGTATTTTTCGCGCGCTTGCTGGACGTGCGCCGCAAATTCATCCCAGCCCTGCGCGCGGCGCAGCGGGTCGGTGATGGGTCGGAGGTGCAGATAGTTTGTCACGTGTCCGGCAATGAGCATCAAAGGTTCCGTGTCGTGCAGTGCCGCCGACATGAGCAGCGCGATGGCGAAGGCCGCGCCGACGCCCCAACGCCACGCCGGATGCCGAGCCACAATTTCGCGCCAGTAAACGACGGTGAAAATAATTCCCGCGACCAGCGCCGGAGCCGCCCAATTGGGCTGGCCCGCCTTGTTCAAGCTGAAGAAAGCAAACAAACTGTAAAGCGGCAGAAACTGGCTCAACAAAAAACGCGCGCGCAAATCGGCGTGCCGTTTCGTCAAACAAGCGCGATGGTGGCCACGAACATTCCCGCCATGAACAGCGGCGACACCACGCCGAATTGTCCACCGAGAAATTTTAGCAGTTCCAGCGGATGAATCTGAAACGTGTTCGTTACGCCGCTGCGCGAGTGCAGCGCGATGGCGTGAACCCAGCCGGTCTGGATGTTCCACCAGAGAATCGGCAGGATGCTTATGCCGAACGCGGCGCACATCACGAACATTTTTTTGCTGAACAGCAGCGGACGATGTTCCTTCGACCACAGCAGAAAAAATCCGATGCAGCCGAGTTGCACGCCGTTCGTGAACTTGGCGAGAAAGCCCGCGCCGATGGCCAGTCCCAACCAGAACCAGTCGCTGATTTTGTCGCGATGCAATGCCTTCCAAAAAATCACGAGCGCGAGCGCCCAGAAAAAAACGCTCAACGAATCAATCGTCATCAGGATGGAACCGACCGCCATCAGCGGCATCACCGATGCCACGAGCAAACACCACAGCGCCACGCGGTCGTCATACAAGCGCCGCGCCAGCAAAAAAATCAGCGCGCCGGTGGCCGTGCTCAACATCACCGCGAAAAAGCGGATGCCGAAGACCGTGTTGCCGAACAATTTTGTGCCGAGCGCGATGGTCCACGCGATGCCCGGCCCCTTGTCGCGATACGACGCGGCCAGATGTTTCGACCAAAGCCAGTAGTAGGCTTCGTCCGGCACCAGTTGCATTTGCGTGATGAACCACAGGCGGTAGCAGGTGAGCGCGAACAGCAGAAAAATCGCGAGCCGCACGGGGCTGGTTTGGCGAAGGAACGAAAGCATTGATTTAATGTGATTGCCGATGTGCGGAAGGATTCGCGCAACGCCAGCTTGCGTCTAATTTGGCGGATTGGACGTGCGCTTGGCAATCTTGGAAATTGCAGAACCAATTGCTTGTAATGTGACGTGCATAAAGTTATCAAGATTCGCTCAAGCTGCGGACGTCCTGACGGAGGCCGCCTGAAATTTTCGTGCTGAATCCGCGCCTCACCCGGCCACATCCAGCCGGAGCAGACAGTGGCCGAAATCCACGATGCGTTCGCCGGGCAGGATGCTGCGATGGAATCTGGTAGAGCCGCCCGCGTCCCTGCACCACCGCGCCGGCCTTGCGCAATTTGGCCAGATGCTTGGAGGTCATGTCCGGGCTGCATCCGGCAAACTTGGCCAGCTCGCGCACCATGCGCGGTTCGCCAAGACTCAGTTCTTGAAGAATCTTCCAGCGTGCGGGATGGCCGAGTGCCAGTGCCAGAAGATCACGGCTGGGCAAGGGTTGAACGGACGCCGTCTTTTGAGGATTTTCTGGGTTATTCATGGTAAAAATAAGAGTTTTATGGCAATTGATTCGTTGACATAGGAAATATAACTATTGTAATACTTGATTTGGTTATTTTTTACATAAAATTATGTATTGTTTGCAAGCATATTATTATTTCCATGCTTGATAATGCTATTACTTGAATCGTTTGACATATTTCTTAAATAAATAGACATATCATAATCATTTATCGATTGATTGCAAGAATATGTAAATGTATTGCACTATGGCATTTTACTATTGTCAGCATCGTTAGATTTCCTGCCAATGCCGATAAATTGTCCGGCGAAATGACTGGTTGGTTATACTGCCTGCTGGTCGCCGCCGTCCGCGCCGCCGCCGTCGAGGTCAATCAGGATTTCGCGCGGCTCGGCACCTTTGCTCTCGCCGACGATGCCGCGGTTCTCCAGTTCGTCCATGATGCGCGCGGCGCGTCCGTAGCCGAGGCGCAGGCGGCGTTGCAGCAGCGAGACGCTCGCCTTCTGTTCGCTGCGGATGACCTCGATGCACTGCTGGATGATCTCCTCGTCCTCGTCAATGCCGCTCTCGTCGCCAAAAGCGGAAGCGGGCTTGGAAAGTTGCTTGTGGATTTCCACTTCGTAACTCGGCTTGCCCTGCTTGGCGATGAAATCCACGACGCTCTGGATTTCGTGGTCGGTGATCAAAGCGCCTTGTGCGCGGATCAATTTTCCAGAACCGGGCGGCAGATAAAGCATATCGCCTTTGCCGAGCAATTTGTCCGCGCCCATCGCGTCGAGAATTGTGCGCGAATCCACTTTCGCCGCGACTTGAAATGCAATTCGCGCCGGAATATTTGCTTTGATGACGCCGGTGATGACGTCCACGCTCGAGGCCGTTGCGTGGCGACGATGCAATGAATTCCCGCTGCGCGCGCCATTTGCGTGATGCGCGCGATGGCCATTTCCACGTCGGCGGGCGCGACGAGCATCAGGTCCGCGAGTTCGTCAATGATGACGACGATGTAGGAAAGTTTTTCGGGAATGATGATATCTTCATCGCGCGGCACGACGATCTGTTCGTCCACTTCCACGGCGAAACCGTCCGCGCCCGGCTCGACTTTTTCTTTTTTCGCGATGAGCGGCAGTTCCGGTTCGGTCGGCGGCGCGAGTTTGTCCTTCGGGCGTTCGTTGAAGGACTTGATGTTGCGGACATTGACGCGCGCGAAAATTTGGTAGCGCTTTTCCATTTCGTTCACAACCCAGCGCAGCGCGAGCAGAACTTTTTTCGGATCCGTAACGACCGGCACGACGAGATGCGGCAGCGAATTGTATTGCTGCAATTCGACAACCTTCGGGTCAATCATCACGAAGCGCAATTGATCCGGCGAGAAGCGATAAAGCAGTGACGCGATGATGGCGTTGATGCAAACGGATTTGCCGGAACCGGTGCTGCCGGCGATGAGGCAGTGCGGCATTTCCGCGAGGTCGGCGATGATTGGATGACCATAAACATCCTTGCCGAGCGCGATGGGAATTCTGGCCTTCGTGTTGCGCCATTCGTCGGACTCGAACAAATCGCGCATGATGACTTTTGTTTTGACCGCGTTCGGCACTTCGACGCCGACGGAACTTTTTCCCGGCACGGGCGCGAGGATGTGGATGCGTTCGGCCTTGAGCACGGCAGCAAGGTTGTTGTTGAGCGCGGTGATTTTTTCGAGCTTCACGCCGGGCGCAGGATGCAACTCATAGCGCGTGATGGTCGGGCCTTTGGTGATGTCGCCGAGCTGGACCTCGATGTCGAACTGCGCGAGCGTCTGCTGCATGAGCCGTGCGTTCGCCATCAATTCCTCCTTCGACTCGGTCGGCTTGAGCGTCATGTCCGCGTGCTGGAGAAAATCCATCGGCGGCAACTGGTAATTGCCGATCATCGGCGTCTGCGCGACGGTGATGGGCTTGGGCTTGCGCGGCGCGCGGGATTTTGCGGGCGCAATCCCCGAAATTTTAATTTCCGGCTCGGCTTTTTCTTCGGTGGATTTTTCAGAATCAATTTTTTCAACAGCAGGTGTTTCAGTTTTTTCTTCAACGGGTTTTTCGTCGCCGGATTTTTTGCCGAGAATTTCCTCGGTCGTGGCGGCGACGATTTCCTTGGCGGGAATCACTTCAACTTCCTCGGCGGGCGCGGGCGCGATGGGAATTTTGGATTCAGGCAAAGTGGTTTTGCGGAAGCGCGGTTCTTTGGATTGCGGCACGCTCAAGTCGCGCACGGTCGGTTCGGGCACGGGCTGTAAATCCGCGCCGAGGCCGGAGCGCGCAACTTCCTCCTGCAATTTTTTCGCCTGCTTTTCGAGGTCGCGCGCGCGGCGTTCGAGTTCAATTTCCTCCGCAGATCTTTGTCCGGTTTCCGCCGTCGCCGATTCCTTGTCAAAGAAAGCGCGAATCCATTCACCGAGCTGGAAATTGGTCAGGAACAGCAAACTGATTAGGCACAGCGCCGAATAAATAATCGTCGCGCCGAGCGGGCCGAGCAGGGAAAGGCCGAAATTACGATTTTGCGTCTGGCCGTAAGTCAGCCAGCCCAGCCAGCCGCCGGCGCTTTGCGCGCCGATGGCTTCGTGAATTTTTCCGCGCAAGCCGCCGTTGTCCGCGAGGTAGAGCAGGCCGGTGAGCGACACGATCAACATGGCCGACCAGAGAAGCGACCAGCGCAACCGCTCGCGCAGGTAGCCGAGAAAATTCAGCAGATACGCCGCGCCGAAAAGTGCGAGCAACGGCGGGACGAGATAGGCAACGAGGCCGAGCGGCAGAAAAAATCCCCACGCGAGATACGCGCCGAGCGGCCCGATCCAGTTATGGATCGGCTTGTTGTGCGGGTCGCGGAAAAATGAAAGGTCGTAGCGGTCGAAGGAAAACTGCGCGACGAGCAGCAGCAGCGCGATGGCCAGCAGTGCGACGCCGATGACATCGCCAAAACCGTTGTTGGAACCCGAACCCGTCTTTCGTGACATGACGACAGCGTAACCGTTCAACGCGGCGACTTCAAAGTTGAAATTGTTCCGCCCGGAGATTCATGGATGTGCCGTTTCGACGGATTTTTTCCGCGGTGCCGGCTCGCCGACGCCGGGAAACGCCATGAATTTTTTTGCGTTCGCGTAGCAGATGTTTTTGATCATCGGGCCGAGCAATTCCTCGTCGTCCGGCAGCAAACCCTTGGCCATGTCGCGGCCGATGAGATTGCAGAGCGTCCGGCGGAAATATTCGTGGCGCGGATACGACATGAACGAGCGCGAGTCCGTGATCATGCCGATGAACCGCGAAAGCAAACCGAGGTTCGACAGCGCGTTGATCTGCCATTCCATGCCTTCCTTCTGATCCAAAAACCACCAGCCGGAGCCATATTGGATTTTGCCGGGAACCGTGCCGTCCTGAAAATTTCCGATCATCGCGGCGAAGGCGTAGTTGTCCGTGGGATTCACATTGTAAATGACCGTTTTCGGCAGCAGATTTTCGGAATCTAGCTTGTTCAGATAAGCTGAAAGCGCGGAGGCCTGCGGAAAATCGCCGATAGAATCGAAGCCTGTGTCCGGCCCGAGCTGCGTGAGCAGGCGCGTGTTGTTGTTGCGCAGCGCGCCGAGGTGGAGCTGTTTTGTCCAGCCGCGCTTCGCGTCGAGCTGGCCAAAGAACAACATCATGTAGGAGGCGAACTGTGAATACTCTTCCGACGAAACCGGTTCGCCCTTGCGCGCCTTGTCAAAAATGGCGGCGGCGACTTTTTCGGTGCAAAAATCCGCGAAGCAATGGTTCAGGCCGTGGTCGGACAGGCGGCAGTTTTGCGAATGGAAAAAGTCGTGGCGTTTCTGCAACGCCATGATGAACGCGCCGAAACCGTTGATGTCCACGTTCGCGGCGGCGGCGAGCCGTTCCACCCATTTGTTGAAGCTCGCCGGCGAGTTCACCGTCAGCGCGTTGTCCGGGCGGAACGCCGGCAGCATCTTCGTCGGATGGCCGGATTTTGCAAACGCGCGGTGGTATTCCAGATTGTCCGCCGGGTCGTCCGTGGTGCAGACGACCCTGACCTTGAATTTTTTCAGGATGCCCTGCGTGGTGAACGCGGGCGTGGCGAGTTTTGCGTTCGCGAGCTTCCAGATTTTTGCGGCGGTTTTTTCGTTCAGCAAATCAGTGGCGCCGAAGTAGCGTTTCAATTCCAGGTGCGTCCAGTGGTAAAGCGGATTGCGCAGCGTTTGCGGCACGGTCTTCGCCCACGCGTTGAACTTCTCCTCCGGCGTGGCGTTGCCGGTGACGAATTTTTCGGCGACGCCGTTTGCCCGCAGCGCGCGCCATTTGTAATGGTCGCCCTCCAGCCAGATTTCAAACAGGTTTTTGAACTGCCGGTTTTCCGCGATGTCTTTGGGCGGAATGTGGCAATGATAGTCAAAAATCGGTTCCGCCTCGGCGAACTTGTGGTAGAGCCGGCGCGCGTGCTTGTTGCCCAGCAGGAAATCTTCGTGGATGAATGGCATGGCTGAATTTTACCAAAACTGCCGCGGTTGACGCCATGTTCTTTTGCAGAAATGAATGAAAATTATGCACCGCCATTTTCAGGTTGAAAATCAGGATCAACGATTCGGCTTGCCAAAACGCGGCGGAAAAATGAAAATAAAAGTTCTTCGAGCGCGCGGTTAGCTCAGTGGTAGAGCATTACCTTGACACGGTAGGGGTCACAGGTTCGAACCCTGTATCGCGCACCATTTCTGAATATTCGTCAGGACGAGACACGCCGCGTCATACAGTGACAAATCGCCTTTGTTTGCAATGGTTTTATCAGCCTTCCCACCCGCAGACTTTGCGACAGGCGATGTCACCGTATGACCCTCTGCGCCTAAAATTTGTGAGGTTATTTGTGAGGCTGGACAAGTCAGTTTTTCAACCGCGCTTCCCAACTGGAGCAAAGATGCGTCAGTGTATGTCTTTGCCGTCAGGCGCGGATCGTTGTGCCGCATCAGTTCCATCGCCTCACGTTGCGACACCCCGGCGCGGTGTAAATTCGTGCAGAACGTGTGCCGCAGCGAATGGAAATCCACCACCCGCCCTTGTGAATCAACTTTTGCAATTTTTGCAGCTTTCAAATGCTCGTTGAAGAGTTTGGAACGTGGCACCAGTCCCTTGAAAACCAGATCACCGGCCTTTGCATCAGCAGGCCGGAATTGGAGCAATGCTTTACGGGTAGGGCGTGGAGCAAACGAACGACAAGTCACACGAGGAATCGATAAAGCTTGGCGACGTGATGTGGATCATGAGTTTCATATTCATTATTGGGAAACTTCAGCCGGCATAGAATTTTCATGCGTGGTTGCACATAATGATTTTAATATAATTTAGTTTATGCAGTTCTGCGGCCACGCGAATGTGAAGCAAGTTCACCTCAACATTTACCCGCTTGACCAATAACTTGACTCATTCGGCAGCCAGTCGCCGCAGAAATTCCGGCGGACGGATGATTTCAATTCCAAACGGCTTGCCCAGCGTCAGCAAATCTTTGTCGTAAGTCACAATGCAAGTGGCCGAGGCCGCTATTGCCGCCGCGAGATAAATGTCATCTTTGGCATCACGGCTGCGCCGCTTGCCGAGCGGTGCCGGTTCGACCAGCCGGGATTTATTTCTAATCCATGCCAGCTTGGGCAGCGGATCAATTTTAGGCGTTTCTTCCGCCAAGGTTTCAGGAATCACCGCCTCATATTCCGCCAGAATTTCGTCGGTGACGTAGAGAAAGACCTGACGGCAGGCCACCAGCTTGAGGCAATTGCGCGCGGCGCCGGTCCAGCCGATGCCGGACATAATCACGTTGCAGTCATAGACCGCCCGGATCATCGCCGCGCCTTGTTACGATGCGCCTTTTGGCGGGCAACCATCCGGCCAAGGGTTTTGCCGTCCGGCTCACCCGCACGGCCACCGGCAAAGATTTGATCGAATTCGCGGACTTCTTTCGCCAGTTCCCGCTCTTCTAACGAACGGAGTCCAGCCCGGATCACTTCGGAGCGGTTGTTGTAACGCCCCGACGAAACCATCTGGTTGATGAAGTCCTGCCAATAATTTGTTAATGCTGCACTCATATTTTAATAGTTACCAACTATTGGGAATTTGTCAAATCCGCCTTGTTGACGGATTCTGGCTCCTGTGCCTCATATTCCTGAAACGCGAACCGAATCCGTAGCAGCAAAGCGATGTCCGCAGCCGACAGCGGCCTGATCTCGCCGGACTTGACCAGTTTCCAAAGCATTTTCGGTTCAGTTGATTTCATCGGGACACAATTCATCTTCAAGCCATCGGGCAAGGTGTGGGGCGCGCTGCGCGCGCTCCCACACCCCGCCCGAATCGGTTGACGAACCACCAGCGCCGAGCATTCGACTAGCCAGTGACAAACGTATCCGACACCCGGTTGAGATTCGCCGGGTTCCAGATTGAGTTCGACAACATCACCTCATCCGCCGAATACGAAAACTTTGTGACTTCGTAGAGATTCGCTCCGGCATTCGTTACATTGAGGCATTTGAGCAGATATTCGAGACCTTGCTCTCTCGAATCGTATTCCCGAACGCGAGCCATGCCGCCACCGATTCTTTCCCATTGCGCCTTGATACTCATAGCAGTGGCGACCTGGACGGCATACAGCGGCAGACCCGCGATCAGGAAGTGAAAGTGAAGGCGTCCGGTGATTTCCCCGTGCTCCTGGCGCAAAGCCCAGACGCATTTGCGAAAGGGGACTTTGTGCCAGCGGCACAGGCACCGGACGAGGGCGAAGAACATGGACAGCCGCACACGTTCCGGCAGCCGAGCGCTCTTGAATGTCAAGGTGCCGAAGAACTGCCAGTGAACGCGTTGCAGCGTATATGTCAGGCCCGTTTCCATTATGCGCCGACTTTGGTGATCGCGCCCGACATGCGGATGCGGCCGGAGAAACCCTGGCTCATGTCGCGGACGTTCAGCTCGACTTGCTTGTCCACGACGCCCGCGCCGTATTTGCTCAACTCGTCCGCCGTCATCTCGTAATCGAACGAATTGCGCAGCGGCGGACGGGATTGATCCTGGCACACCAGCAGATGCAGCGTTTTGGAACCTTTTTTTGTGTCGAACGTTTCCGACACCTTGTCTATGACCAGCATTTTTATCATCATACTATTTTACCTTTCAATTCTGCCGGGTTAGTTGAATTCCTCACGACGGGCAGAGCGCCGCGTGGAAATTGTTTAAAGTGTGAGGCTGCCGACGAGTCAACGATGGCGATGATTGCAGCTTTGAGGGCAGGGGGAAGTTTTAGCCAAGCTTCGACGACAGAATCTAGACCATGAAGAACCCCACCACTTTCTTGTGAGGCTATTTGTGAGGCACTATCTGAATTTTCTAATGAATCAGGGTTTTTTCGCAGGTTCGAACCCTGTATCGCGCACCATTTCACCACGCAACGACAACTACTCGTTCGAGAGTTTCGGCGTCAGGGTGAGGTTCATGTCGCCGACCGCGACTTCAAAGGGCATTCCCGTTTTGGCGACGACTTGCACGACGCTTAAATCCTTGATCCTGCCGTTGGCGCTTTTGGATTCCAGCGCCATGGTAAGCTGCAGGCTGCTGTGGTTGAGCACGGTTGGCTTGATGGTGCAACTTTTGCCCGCGCCAAGATTCACGCAGGTTTCGTAATGATTTGTCAATTGAAGCTCGCCCAGGTTTGCATTGGTCAGGGCTTCGGGCGAGGTGACGATGTTCACCACCGGCGCGTGCTGTTGCGCCGCCGGTTTCTTTGCCATGGAACAGCTGGACGGGAGCAGCCCGGCAAAGGCCACCAGCAAAATTGTAATGATTTTTGTAATCCACATCCCGGTTTCAGACAGCAAATCGCAGGCCGCTTTTGATGGCGGCCAAAATGGTTTAACCGCGGGAGAAACCGCCGGTATTGAGATGTCTCAAAACTGGAAAAGTTGTCAATAATCTGGCAATGGAACAAAAAATCCGGCTGGCGATTTTGTTTCAAAACTTGGCTTGGTATCTGCTTGGGAGAACAGTCATGAAGACAGTTGTCAATAAAGTGAATCGAAGCGGCGTCTACTACCTGATGACCACGGTGGTTTCCACTGACGAAGCAAGAAACGCCCGCTCGGATACTTGGGGCACCTTGGTTGTGGTTCTCCTGTTGCTCGGAGTGGTTGGATTGATGCGGCTTGTTCTGACGGTTTGAGTTTGATTTTGCGAAACGTTCGCCCGCGAATCAATTTTCGCGGTCAAAAATCAAGGTGTTCTTGTCATCCTTGACCGTCAACCACCCGCCGCCAATCTGGGCGCTCATGGATTTATTCTCACCGTTGCTGGCCAGCGACAAATCGTAGTTCGTTCCATTTTCCGTCCATGAGCCTTTCCAAGTTTCCAGCGTGGGTGGCTGGCTTTTGAAGTCGGGCAGACTTTTCAGAAACGCCTGGCCATCGGCGCCAGCGACAAAAGTCGTATCCGCAAAACCCTGGCTCCACATGGCGCGAATCACCTTCATTTCACTGGCCGAGATGTTTGGTCGCGCCTGCCGCATCATGGCGATGGTGGTGCTGACGTTGAAATCCCACCGGCCAAGGATTTTTTCCTCATCGTATTTCGGCGACTTGCCGGTTTTGAGATAAACCGTCAGGTCGTCCAGATTGGTTTGCACCGTCGTCCACACGGCGTTCAGCAGATCATTGTTTTGAAGCAGGGTCTTGACCTGCGGTTCGTTCAACAATTGACCCATCGGCGCGTGCGAATTCCAGGCGCTGGCGAAATCGCTGTTTTGCGTGAGCTGCTGCAAATCGTCGCGCTCCGTCAGCGAAATGAATGCCGGATAATTCGCCAGTCGACCAACGAATTCTTGATTCGGGCTGCCATCTTTTTTGTAACTGTTCTGGACGATCAATCCCGCGAGGTCGGCGACCTTGTAAAAATTGTCCGGCATCGCCACGAGCGAATGCGCCGCCTTGTCCAGCCCGGTGCTTTCCAAATCCTGTCCGAGATGGTTGATGAATCTCGTCGTCCGCGTCTCGTTTTCAGACGGCGCGACCTGCACTGTCCAGTAACTGAAATTGTAAATCACGAAGCTCACCAGCACGAGATACGCCGTGCCGTTCAGCGTTCCGACGCACGCGCCCAGGCGCGTGTTCAACCGCTGCCACAAGGCCAGCCGCAAATCGTCCGTCTGGTATTTGTAATAAACCGCCACTTTGCGGTTCACAAAAAATCCCGCCGCCTTGAACAGCGCCAGCACCAGGAAAAACGTCACGATGGGCGCGATGGCCCACGCCATCGTTTCGTTGTGAATGCCGGCGTGCGCCAGCAAATGTTTCGAAAGTCCGCCCAGCGGCGCGGCCAGCAATCCCGCGAAAACGATGCCGACAAACGTGAACGATGCGTTGATCGCCCCGAGCTTGTGGCCCAGCGCGATGGACGACGCCAGCAACACCAAGGCGAGAATCCAGATTGTCATGCCCACAGTAAAAAGCATCCGCCGGAAAAAGCACGCGGAAAATTGTGTGAACGCAGCAGCGAATGTGAGCCGGCTAAAAATCACTGCCAAGGGTTTGAGGTTTGAGCAAACTCACGTTCGCTGTTACGTTTGCGCGGTGAAAATTTCCATTGTCGTTCCCGCGTTCAACGAAGAACGGCTGCTCGGCGAATCCCTCGTGCAGATCAAATCGGCGGCGGGCGTTTTTGCGCAACGCGGCTGGGAAGTCGAGTTGATTGTGTGTGACAACAACTCCACCGACCGCACGGCCGAAATCGCGCGCGCGGCGGGCGCGACCGTCGTGTTCGAGCCGGTCAACCAAATCGCGCGCGCCAGAAATTCCGGCGCGGCGGCGGCGACCGGCGACTGGCTGGTTTTTGTGGACGCCGATTCGCATCCCAGCGCGGAACTTTTTTCCGATGTCGCGGAGCAGATTCTTTCCGGCCAATGTCTTGCGGGCGGCTCAACGGTCCGGTTGGACGAAAAGTATTTCGTCGCCGGGATCATCACGCGCCTCTGGAATCTGGTCAGCCGTTGGAAAAGATTTCTGGCCGGCGCTTTTATTTTTTGCGACGCGGCGGCGTTCCGGGAAACCGGCGGCTTCAACAAGGAGATGTTTGTGGCGGAAGAATTGGAATTGAGCCAGCGGCTGAAAAAACTGGCGGCGGAAAACGGAAAGCTCGTTGTCATCCTGCACCGGCATCCGCTCGTGACCTCCGCGCGCAAGATGCGGCTTTACTCGCCTTGGGATCATCTTTGGTTTTTATTCCGCGCCATCTTTGATACGCGCCGCGCGATGGGCAGCCGCGAATCGGCGCATATGTGGTATGACGGGCGGCGGTGAGTTGTCTTTGCCATTGCCGAAGCAGCGATTCCGTTTTATATTGCGTCCAACAATTTATGAACCGGCAAAAAATCCTCGACCTTTATTTTCTCGACGCGCGCCACAAGCTTGTCGAACTCGCCGCCTTTCTCGACCGCGTGGAGCGCGCGGCTGGGAAGGATGATTTCCGCCTGAAAAGTTTTCGCGCCGCGCTCGCCAAACTGAACGGCAAAAAGAAAAACAAGGCGAAGGACGTTTTGCTCGCGTTCAGCGATCTAACAACCGAGCCGATTGCCAAGGCCACGAGTAAAGGCGCGTGTGGAGCATTTCAAATTGAAGCAGCCACGGATAGGCACAAATGAAACACGGATTCAAAATTTCCCCATCTGTGTTTCATCTGTGAAAATCTGTGGCTAAAAAATCATGCGCTACATCGAACCGCACGCCCACATGGTCAGCCGCACGACGGATGATTACGAACGCATGGCGCTCGCCGGTTGCGCGGCGGTCTGCGAACCGGCATTCTGGGCCGGCTTCGACCGCAGTTCCGTGGACGGTTTTTACGATTATTTCTGCCAGCTCACCGAGCACGAGCCGAAACGCGCGTCGAAGTTCGGCCTGAAACATTTCTGCTGGCTTTGCATCAATTCCAAGGAAGCCGAGGACGTGAAGCTTGCCGAAGAAGTCATCGCATTAATTCCGAAATTTCTCGACCGCCCGAATGTTCTCGGGATTGGCGAAATCGGGTTGAACAAAAATTCACGGAACGAATTGCGCGTTTTGGAAATGCAGGTCGAACTCGCCGCAAAACACAAGCAACTGATTTTAGTCCACACGCCGCATCTCGAGGACAAGCTGAAAGGGACAAAATTGATTCTCGAAGTTTTGAAAAACGACCGGCGCATCCGTTCGGAGCGCGTCATCATTGACCACGTCGAGGAACACACGGTCGAAATGGTTTTGGACTGCGGCATGTGGGCGGGCATGACGCTCTACCCCGAAACGAAATGCACGCCGGCGCGCGCGATTGACATTTTGGAAACTTACGGCAGCGAACGGCTTTGGATGAACAGCGCGTGCGACTGGGGCGTGAGCGATCCGCTGGCGGTGCCGAAGACGGCGTTGGAAATGAAAAAGCGCGGGCATCTGGCGGGCGCGATTGAGCGAGTAATTTTTTCAAACCCGAAAAAATTTCTGCGCCAGTCGGGAAAGTTCAAAACCAGTTGAGCGATTTTTAATTCGCCCAAATGAGTCCCGTCGAACTGACGGGCATGAACTGCCCGTTGCCGATGTATTGGAGTTCCACCGCCGATCCCTGGCTGCCGGACGATACTGCCGGTGCAGGTGGTGCTGATCGTGTTGGGCAACGCGCTGACGTTGCAATCATAAACGCCACCGTCACGTGCTGCCAGACTTTGCTGACGGTCGCGGCAAACTTGCTGCCGTCCGGCGACATCCACGCACCGAACCAATACTGACTCGGTGCTGGTAAGGGATGTCCAAGTCTCTCCTTGATTCGACGAGGCGTAGAGCAGGCCGTTGTTGACGCCGGCCACTAGCCGGGTGCAATCGCTGGAAGCGCCCAGACAAGTCACGCCGGCAGCGGGCGCGGTGACCGTGACCGGGAAGCTCGTGCCTCCGTTGGTGGAAATGGTAATGACTCCGCCAACCAATCTTGCCAGATAGGTGCCATTGCCGGAACACGCGTAATTAATTCGGGAAAAGCGTGTTCCCATCCGCCGAACAGGAAATGAAAGTTCCGGTTGCGCTGGAGGCGGTGGCGACCCAGTTGAACTCCATAGTCGGTGGACTTCTGAATGGTGCCGCCAGCGGCTGGCTCGGCATAAACAATTTTTCCATTGGCGGAACAGGCGATGGAAAACCAACTGTTGGCGAGACCGGTGCCGCCAGTGCTGCTAACCTGGCTCCAGGTCTGTCCGGAATTGGAAGAGCCGTATACACCGGTAATGTCATTGCCCACGGCATACATCCGAACGCCATCCGCCGAACCGGCAACTCCATGACCATCAGCTGTGGGACTGGGTGATAACGCCGCCAGATAACCATTTCGATACGCAGTTAAATTGCCTGTCACTGACTGGCTGGAATTTTCCTTGACCAGCCAGCCACCGCGCCTGCGCCGGAAATGCGCACGATGTCGCCCACGGACGGCGACGCTGGCAGCGTCACCGTCACCAGTTGTGAATTGGTCAGCAAATATCCGTGGTCAATCTGCGCCTGAACCGCCGTTCCGCTCGTCACGATCCAGCCGACCAGACCATTCCCGAAAAAACTACCAGAAAAACTATTGCCTGGGTTCGTGAACGTGTTCACGCCGGTAAGATTGTTTGTTCCCGTGAAAGTATTAAAGCCGCTGAAAATATTTGAGCCGGTGAACGTCTGGTTTCCGTTCAATAACGCCACATTCGCCGAGAGCCGCGCGTCAGCCACGGTTCCACTGGTCAATTGTGAAGCGTTCAGATTGCTTAAGCTCGAACCGTCGCCGCGAAACGCACCAAAAAAATTATCCGCGCTGTTGCTGAATGTCACCGCGCCCGAATAGGTGCCGTTGATTTGCGCGCTGGCCACTGTACCGCTGGTCAATTGTGAAGCGTTTAGATTGCTCAAGCTTGAGCCGCTGCCGCTGAACGCGCCGATGAAATTGTCTGCGCTATTGCTGAAATGTCACCGCTCCCGAATAGGTGCCGCTGATCTGCGCGGACGGCAGCGCGCCGCTCAATTGCGCGGAGGGCAAAGTTCCAGACAGGTTGCTGGCCGTGTTGGCAAAAATTGCATATGGCGTCGGTGTCAGCGGCTGGCGCGGTGACAGTGCGGTGAACGCGTTGGGGTCGCCATTTGTACGCACGCCGATCTGAAGCCAATAATTCGTGCCGGTGAAAACATTTCTTCCGAAATCCAGCAACGTGGTGAACAAGCCGTTCGTCACCGCCACGGCGGAATTGGTGATCGGGCCGGTCAGGACCGTGCCGGGCAGGTTGGTCGAACCATAAAGTGCGAAGGTCAGGTCGTAACTGCCGCCAGCCGGGCTGCCGCTGTCATTGAGCCGGCCTTGATAAGTGAACGCCGTGCCTTGCGCGCGCAACGAATCCATCGCGCCAAACGCCGTCAAAACACACAACAGCCCCCCGATGATTTTTCCTCGCATGACGAAATTATTATATCACGATTATGAGACAAGCCAACCTGGAAAAAATTGCGTCCGCCACGCTGGTTTGGCAGAAGCTCCACCTATTGTTTTAGCCGGAAGAACAGATTTCCTGCGGACGGCGCATTGGTCACGCTGTTGTTCCCGACCGCGCCGGCATAATTGCCCCAAGTTCCCGTGGCGAGATTGTCATTCGTCTGCAAAGTCCAACCCGTTACCGACGGCGACCACGAAATGATGGCCTGATTGCCGGAATAAGTGATGGAGAGGAATGGCGCGCCGGGCGTTTGCACGGCGTAGAGCGACCAGAAACCGCCCGTCAAGGAATAATTGCCGCCCGTCATCGCGCCGCTGGCGTCCGGCTGGCCGATCGTTCCACTGACTTGATAGACGCCGCCGGTGCTCGTGCCGCCGCCGCCGGCGATTTTATACCAGTCAATCGAGTAGCTCTGTGCAAAGCCGACGTTGGAATCAACAAACTCAAGACAAAATAATTTCTTCCTAAACGCCTCATTTCTTATCGGCGAGAGTTTGAACCAGTATTTTTAACTCGGCCACGCTTTGTCTCAGCGATGCAATCTCTGCGTCCTTGGCTTTAGCATCCGCTTCTAGCTTTTGATTCAACCCTTGAATTGCCGCCAATGCCACGCCATGCAGGTCAGCATCGTTTAACGCCTTGTCGTTATCATTAAGCGGAAATAATCCGTGAAAATCCTGTGCCATGGCACCGATGTGTCGCTGGGCATATCCCTTGTAGCTCCATTCGACGATAGGCAATTGTGCGACCTTGTCCAATACCGATTCAGGATCCACTTTTTCAAAGCGGTCTTTCAGATTGCGGTCGCTGGAAAAGCTCCAACTTCCACTGCCGGGCGTCCAGGAAACAGTCTGGTTGAGGCCGCTGCTGGCACTCGTGAACAGCGCGCCTCCGCCGCAACGGAAATTTACCTGGTTGGAAGTAGTGCAACTGAAGGTTCCACTTTGGGAATCGGCCCAGACAAATGAACCGGTATAAGGATAATTTGCTTGTGCGTGAGAACCGGCGACAAAGGAATAGTCTGCAGTTGCGGAATTCAATATGCCTCCGGCAACAAAAGCGCTGCGTCCCCCGGCGTAGTTTTGGTAACCACCGGCAATGGTGGTGCCAAAGTCAATCAAGCTGCCCGGAGAAGCGGAGACAATATTGTTGGAGTATCCCCCGCTGATCGTCGCGGCATTCACGTTCGGTTGCGCGCCATTGCCGCCGATGATTGAATTCCCAAAACCACCCGCAATCGAGCAGAAGCTGGTGTATTGACCCAAACTGTTGCCTTCACCACCGCCAATGGCTGCGTGATCGCCGACGGTGGAGTTTGCCTGTCCGCCGCTGATGGTTGAATAGTCGGAAAACCAATCTCCTGACGCACCGGAGAATATTTGATTTCCAAGCCCGCCACCAATGGTGGATGCGTAGTTGAACGCATATATGATATTTCCATTCCCACCGGCAATGGTGGCGGCAGAAGCAGGCGAGTAACTTGTGGCGGCAACCGTGGGCTCAATGGAATTCGAGATTCCTCCGCCGATTGTGCAATCCTTGGGGAGCGGCGCGGATGGTGTGTTGGAAAGATTTAGGCCTATGTTATTGGCAATTCCTCCGCCTATGGTGGATGCCAGACCATTGGCAACATTTCCAGATGTAAGTGTTCCGTCATAGCCACCACCGCCGACGAAAGAACCATATCCTATCACCTGATTGTTTGCGCCACCGGCTACCGTGCCATAATCATTTTTGACTGAATTGCCTGTGCCACCTGAAATAGTTCCGTAGGATCCAGCCACCATATTGTTCCAGCCTCCACCGATGGTCTCACTAATTGTGGATGGGGAATTTGGTTGAGCGATGTTGTTTTCGCCGCCAGCGATTGTAGAAAAAGCGGTGGTAATTTGATTGCCAGATCCTCCGCCGATCGTTGACGAGGGGGCTCCCGAACCAAGAATTCCGTCAATCAGATTCCCTGAACCTCCTGCTATTGTGCTTGCTTGTGCCAATTGAACCTTGTTTTGAGACCCGCCGGAAATCGTGTCCCAGCCATATCCAGAACCACCATTTGCATCAACTATTTGATTCCCGGATCCACCTCCAACTACAGATATCCCGGCGTCAGATATCCGATTGGTGATGCCACCGCCGATTGTTTCCCATCCGCCATCAGTGCCGCCAGCTGATGAAATGGTGTTACTGGAACCTCCCACTATGCTCGCGCAGCTCCCATAAGAAATTGAGTTTCCAATTCCACCTCCAATAAAAGTGTATTTACCCAAATTACCCATACCCATGATAATGTTGTCAAAACCGCCTACGATGGCCGCGTCGAAGATACCGTTCACAATAGAATTACTCGTGCCCCCGCCGATAAAGCATTCGTCGCCGCCAGAATATATGATATTGTTATCTCCTCCGCTGATGGTTGAGAAGTTGACGCCAGTTTGAATATTATTGTTCAGTCCACCGCCGATGAATGAATTCTGGTCGCCGCTCCCAATCGTAATGTTTGATCCCGAACCTACGGCCACTCCGCTCGACAAAGAACCGCCGCTCTCGGCATAGATGGCGTAGGGTGTGGGCGTCAATTGTTCGCGCGGTGTCAAGTTGGCGAAACTTCCGTTGCCGTTGGTTCTCACGCCAATCTGCAACCAGTTGGTCTGCCCGGAAAACGCGCCGAAGCCGAAATCAATCTGCACCGTGAACAGGCCATTGGTGACAAAGACGGCATTGTTAGTGACCGGTTCCGCGATGGCGGTTCCGCTGGTATTAGTGACGAACAACGCAAAGGTCAGATTGTAAGTGCCGTGGGCTGCATTCGTGCCGTTGTTCAAACGGCCTTGGTAGGTGAACGCCGTGCCTTGGGCGAACGCGGTTGAAAATTGCGAGTTGATGGTTAAGAGCGCCAGCGACACCAGCGCAAGTAGAAACAGTCTTTCATTTTTCATAGGCGGAATTTCCTTCTGGTTTGCTGTTGTCCCTCATTTGCAGGGCTTTGTCAAGCCCAATCTTCCGGCGGCCGCAGGCAGGTTGAAATTAAATAAGCTTGAGATAAACAAACGCAACGCTGGCACGGAGAGTGGCTTACATTGCCACCGGATTATAATTTCGTGAAAAATTCTTTTGCCGTTTTGCAAGTTGCCGCGCTTAATTCTTCAAGCGGACAATTTTTCACCTGCGCGACCATTTCGGAAATTTCCTTCACATAAGCCGGTTCACAGCGTTTGCCGCGATACGGCACGGGCGCGAGATACGGGCAGTCGGTTTCCAGCATGAATTTTCCCAGCGGCGCGGCGGCGGCGCAATCGCGGACGTTCTGCGCGTTCTTGAACGTGACGATGCCGGTGAAACTGACGAGCGAGCCGGTCTCAAAAACTTGTTTCATTCGTTCGACGGTTTCGCCAAAGCAATGGAACACGCCGCGCGTTTTGCCGATGAACGGTTTCATCTGCGCGATGGTGTCGTCCCAAGCCGTGCGCTGGTGGATGACGCAGTTCAATCTAAATTCGGCGGCGACTTCCATCTGCTGCCGGAAAATCTCCGCCTGTTTTTGTTTGTAACGCGCGTCGTCGGCTGCGGTGAATTCCGGTTTTTCGCTTGGCAAATGATGATAATCCAAACCCGTTTCGCCAATGGCGACAACCTTCGGGTGTTTCGCAAATTCGCGCAGGGCAGGGCGTAAATCGTCCGGTGCCTTGTCCGCTTCGGTTGGATGCCAGCCGACGGCGGCATAGACGTTCGGAAATTTTTCTGAAAGACGAATCGCGCGTTCGCTGCTGTCGAGGCTCGTGCCGATGGAAATGATTTTGGTGATGCCGGCTGACTGCGCGCGCGCGACGACTTCCGGCAAATCCGCCGCGTAGTCGGGATAATCAAGGTGCGCGTGCGTGTCAAAGAATTCGACCATGGCTAAATTAAAAATCTATTTGGCGGGTGTGTTCGTGCCGGCGATTTTTAACCGGAGCGCGGCGAGCGTGTTCTCAATGAATTGCCGTCCGGGATAATCCGGCGATTCGGCGAGGAGCTTTTCATAATTTTCCACCGCCTCGGCGTCGCGGCCCTGCGCCTGAAGTTTTTCGCCGAGCGTGAGCCGGAGGCGGATGCGCTGTTCCGGCGACGGATTTAATTTCAGCGCATTTCGATAAGTCAAAATCGCCGAGGATGGCTTGCCCAGCGCATCGTAAAGGTCGGCCAGTTTTTCGGTGAGCACGGCGCTGTTAGTGGTCGCGTCGAGATTTTCGATCAGTTGCGAGATTTCGGCCATGCGCGCGCCCCGGGCGAGGCCGAGATTTGCGAGGCGCAGGTAGGCCCATTCATCGAGCGGATTATGCGCGCGCAAAAGGTCGAAGTGCAGCCGTTGCGGCGATTTCCCGAACGGCCGGTAAAGCGGGTCGCCGATGACGGTGGTCTGCCAGGACAAGACCGGCTGTGACGCCCACGCCGCCTCGCCGAAGGTATGGCCGTTTCCAAGCATTTCCAAAAACACCGCGACGTTGGGCGTGCCGGGGAGGTAAGGTTCATACACGCAGCCCATCGTGCAGGTCGCGCCCTTGGCGAGCAGCGGGCCGCACCAGTTTTCGGTCGGGCTGCGGAGGGTGGACGCGCTGGAAGAATGAAGATGATACGCGAACGCGCCGGGCATGAACTCGACTTTCGGCAGCGTGAACGGGCCGGAAACCCCGCCGTCATACCAGCCGCAGTAAATGGCAATCTGGCTCATGGGAAAACTGGCGGGAAAAGTATCCGGCTTGTCGTCAACAACCGTTTCAAATCCCAGTTCGCGGCTGATCTGGGCGGCGGCCAGAATCCATTGGTCACCCATGTAATAACTGCTGTTCTTCTCCAGGCCGCGCGCGTCGAAATAAGCGCGTCCCCACAAGCCGTCGCGCTCGGCCTGCAACGCCTTGTCCACCAAACCGCGCGCGATTTCCGGCGTCGGGCCGTCAAGCCGCGCGACGAGCAGGAAACCGTTGGTTGCGTTGAGTGCCGCCGCATTCGTCGTCCCGTAAAGCCAGTTGGGGAACGGACCCGTGAGCGGAAATTCCATCTGCGCCAGCGGCAGCCACGACAATTCGGAATCCACGGCGGCTTCGTTGCGCCGCAGTTCCGGCTGCATTTTTTCCGCCGCGATTTCATGGATGCGGGCGTCGGGCGCGATTTTCAAGGGCACGCCGTAGCACAAAACGGCATAACGGATTTTTGAGGCGACCACTTTGCGGATGGCGCGATCCGGCTGGTCGTTGGTCCCGCGATAGAAAGTCATCGCCAGTTTCCAAAGGCCGTCCGCCTCCAGTTTTTTGGCGAGCGGCATTTGCAGCGAATCGTGAAATTCGGTGCGCGACATCTCTTCATTGGTCGTCAGCTCGAAGCCGTAGATTTGCTTTTCGGGAACCTGCCGCATTCTCGCGTAATACTCCGCGACGTATTTTGATTCCGGCACGCGCGAATTGTAAATCACGACAACTTCATCGCCGCCGGCGCGGGCGAGCCACGGCGCAAGGGCGAAAATCAAAACTGCGGATTGAATGAGTATTTTTTTCATGTGCCGGTCATTTGACCTTTGATTGGCCAAGGCGTTGAAAAATTTAATTTTCGCACGTCACCTTCAGCCCGTCCCACGCGAACATTACGCCCGGCGGCAGTTCGGCCTGCGCCGCGTCGTGGTCATAAAAATGCGTGAGATGCGTGAAATAAGTCCGGCTCGCGCCGATGCGCCGCGCGGCGGTGAGCGCCTCGTCCAGGTTCATGTGCGTCGGATGCGGTTGCGGGCGCAGGGCGTCCAGCACGGCGATTTCCACGCCGCGAACTTTTTCCAGCGCGTCCGGCGGAACTTCCTTGCAGTCGCTTAAATAGGCAAGCCGCTTGCGGCCATCCTGCTCGAACAGAAAACCCGTGGTCGTCATGCGTCCGTGCGGCAGATCCATGGGCGTGATTTTCAGATCGCCGATCTCAAACGGCCCGGCAATGATATGTTCTTCGGGAATGAAATAACCCTTCGGCCACGGGCCTTGGTGAAACGCGTAGATAAAAACACGGCGCAAATGCACCATCGTCGCCTCGCTTGCGTAAACCGGCAGCGCCGTGTTGCCGCGCAGATCGCAGAACCGGCGGCAGTCGTCCAGCCCCATGATGTGGTCGGCGTGCGGGTGGGTGACCAGCACCGCGTCGAGCCACTTGATTTTTTCGCGCAGGCACTGGAGCCGGAATTCCGGCGGCGTGTCCACGACCAGTTTTGTTTTTTCCGTCGCGACGTAAATCGCGGGCCGCATGCGCCAGTTCTTCGGATTCGCCAGAAATGCCGGCGGATAATCCACGCCGATGAGCGGCACGCCCTGTGACGTGCCGGAACCGAGGAATGTGAACGAAAATGACATGGTCAAAATTTTCTTTTGCCGAACCGGCGCGCAACCGCCAAATTCAGCGCGACGAATCTAACCATGTTGACGACGCTCCGCATCAAAAACCTCGCCCTCGTGAGCGACCTCACGCTGGAACTTCAGCCCGGCGGCAACGTCATCACCGGCGAGACCGGCGCGGGCAAGTCCATCATCATCGGCGCGCTCAACCTCGTCCTCGGCGAACGCGCTGACCGCGCGCTCATCCGCAGCGGCAGCGACAGTTGCTCCGTCGAGGCCGTGTTCGACGTGAAAAAACTCCGCGCGCCGTTGAAAAGTTTTCTGGAAGAGAACGGCCTTGAGCCGTGCGAAGAAAATCAACTCGTCCTCAAACGCACGTTCACCAGCGCCGGAACAAATCGCCAGTTCGTCAACGGCTCGGCCACCACGCTGAATGTTCTCGCGACGATTGGCGAATGGCTCGTGGATATGCACGGCCCGCACGACCATCAATCGCTTTTGCATTCGCAGCGAAGCAATTGGCGATTCTCGACGCCTTCGGCAAATTGGAAAAAGAACGCGAGGCGTTTGGTGAATTGGTTCAACGCCGCGTTGCGCTCGAAGCGGAAAAATCCACGCTTGTCGTGGACGAAAAAACCTACGCGCAACAGTTGGACTTGCTTCGCTTTCAAGTGCAGGAAATTTTCGGCGCGCGGCTTCAGCCCGGCGAAGATGAAAACGTCGAGGAAAATTTCCAGCGCGCCAGCAACGCGGCGAAATTACTGCAATTGAGCCAGTCCGCGCTCGACGCCTTGGGCGAGAACGAAAATTCCCTGCTCACGCAGGCGGGCGCGATCGGCCGCACCTTGCAGGAATTGCAGCGGGTGGATTCCGGCGCGGCGAATTTGGCTGAATTGCATTCGCAAGCGGTTTCCGCATGGCGCGAATTGCAGTCCGAACTTTCGCGCTACGCGGAGAAAGTGGACGTTGACCCCGCGCGGCTGGCGGAGCTCGAAGAACGGTTGAACCTGATTCATTCGCTCAAGCGCAAATACGGCGCGACGCTCGCCGAAGTCATCGCATTCGGCGACGAGGCAAAACAAAAGTTACAGTCGCTCGAATCGCGCGACGTGGAACTGGCGCGACTCAATGCTGCGCTGGAAAAACTCGACGCGGAGATTTTGAGTGCGGGCAAAAAATTTTCCGCCGCGCGCAAAAAAGTGATTCCGCAGCTCGCCAAGGCCGTGGAAAAACAGCTCGCTGATTTGGGTTTCAAGCAAAGCAAGTTTGATGTGACGATTTTGGCGGCTGAAATGTCTTCGTCAGGTTTAGATGCAATTGAATTCCAATTCGCGCCGAATCTTGGCGAACCAGCCAAGCCGTTGCGCGCGATTGCGTCGTCCGGCGAAATGGCGCGCGTGATGTTGGCGCTCAAGACCGTGCTGGCGGCGGAAGATGAAATTCCAGTTTTGATTTTCGACGAAGTGGACGCGAACGTCGGCGGCGAGACGGCGAACGCGGTGGGCGAAAAGATGAAACAGATTGCCGCCAAGCGGCAGGTGTTGTGCATCACGCATCTGCCGCAGGTGGCCGCGCCCGCCGACGCGCATTACGTCGTGACCAAGCAGATCCGCGATGGCCGCACGATTTCAGAGATCGCCCTGCTGACAAAAAAGGAGCGCGTGACCGAACTGGCGCGGATGCTGGGCGGCCAGACCGATGCCGCACAGAAAACACGCCGAGGCGCTGGTGAAGTGAGCCAGTGTTCAATCCGTGTTTCAACCGTGGCAAAAATTATTTCCCCAATTCCACCCGCAGCTTCCCCGCGATTTCCTTCAACGCCTCCGGCAAGACCGTCGTGTTCGCCAGCACCGGCATGAAGTTCGTGTCGCCGTTCCAGCGCGGCACGACGTGGATGTGCAGATGTTCCGCGATGCCCGCGCCCGCGATTTTGCCGAGGTTGATGCCCACGTTGAATCCGTCCGGCTTCATCACGGCGGTGAGCGCGGCGAGGCAGCGGCGCGTGAGCTTCCACAAATCCGCGAGCTCCTCGTCCGTCAGGCCGTGCAGATCGGCGACTTCCTTGTAAGGCACGGTCATCAAATGCCCGCCGACGTAGGGAAAACGGTTCAACAGCGCGAAACACGTCCGGTCGCGCACGATGACCAGATTTTCCACGTCGTCGGACGATTGCGCGATGCGCGTGAACAAGCCTTCCTTGAGTTCCGGCTTGGGCGACAAAATATATTCGATGCGCCACGGCGCGTGGAGTGTGTCCATGCGGAAAAGTTAAAACGCGCGGCGAATAAAGGAAATGATTTTTGTGCGATTGCAAAAATGAAATTGTCGCGCGAAGGCCGCGAAGTGAACGTCACTTTGTTTCCTTGTTGCAATGCTTCGCACCTACAACGCAAGCCCATGCTAACAAAAAAGAAAAAATACCACCTGCAATTGATGCAATTAAATCGCTCGAATTAGTCGCTTCGGTGAATGGAACGATGATTGCGACGAGTCCAACAAAGCCAAAAAAGACTGTTAGTAAAACAAAAACGAACAAGAGAATTCCGTGACAGAATCGGTGAAGTCGGGTTGTGTGTCAAACCGACGAGTGCTTTGGTCTGCTTCTCTAGCTCTGCCGCTGATTTGGATTGTTCATCCGCAATCCGAATTTCAAGCGTTGTTGTTGCAAGTTGGTAAGCGTGTGCATTGAAGGTTGTAGAAACATTCAGCACATACTCATGAAGCTCTGGAATAGAGGCATCTCGAAACCAATTGTTTAATTCAGTTCCACCTCCTGTAAGTCCTTCTGTCAATTGCGCCATTTCCTTTGCGGTTTTTCGTTTCACAACTTGATTTTGCTTCTGTCAAAATTTTTGTCCATAAAAAATCCTTCGCCGCCTTCGCGCCCTTCGCGCGACAATTTTTCAGCCGCGGAGCGGCGAAAAGAAAGTAGCCCACGGTGTCAACCGTGGGAACGCAACGAATTAGCGCACAAGCTGCGTAGCAGCGAAAGAAAAATTGTCTTCTCCCGCTCCTGCCGGAGCTTGAATGGTTGAATACGCTGACCCACGGCTCACGCCGTGGGCTATTGCCGCACGCTGCTCCGCAGCTTTTCCCGTTTCGCGCGACATTTTTCATTTGAACAAACTTAAAATCGCCGTTGCCGCGCGCCCTGCCGCGCCGGGTTCGCCAAGCGAGGAAACGATTTTGGCGAGCTGCGATTTGATTTTCGTCCGGCGCGGTTCGTCCTGCAACAATTCCAGCGCCGCGCGCGAAATATTTTCCGGCGTCGCGTCGCCTTGGACGAATTCAGGATAAATTTCCTCGCCGGCCAGAATGTTCGACATCGTCAGCGATTTCACCGTCACGATGCGCTTGGCGATTTCGTAAGTGACCCACGACGTTTTGTAGAGCGTCACCGTCGGCACGCCGAAGAACGCGCACTCCATCGTCACCGTGCCCGTCGAGGCGATGGCGACATCGGCGTCGGCGAGCGCTTGTGGCAAATTGCCGATTTGGATTTCCACATTTGCTCCGAGCGATTTCGCGAGTTGCAACAGCGTTTGATTCGGCAAAACCATTTTTACTTTCGCCGACGGCAATTTTTCCTGAATCATCTTCAACGCGCCAAGCATCACCGGCAAGTGCCGTTGCAATTCACTTTTGCGGCTGCCGGGCAATAATAAGATTTTGTAGCAGCCAATGTAAGTTGGCTCTGATTTTTTTTAATTTGAGCCGACTCGACGTCGGCTGCTACGAGAAAAACGGCCAATCATCGGATGCCCGACAAATTCCACGCGCAACTGCGGCACGCGCTGCGCATACCAATCCTTCTCGAACGGAAAAATGCTCAAGAGCAGATCGTAATCCGCCGCCAGCAGATTTGCGCGGCCCGGACGCGACGCCCAGACTTGCGGCGAGACGAACTGGACGATCTTCGGATTCCATTTTGAGAACGGATTGTTGCGGACGTATTCCTTGACCGCGTGGCCGAAGCGCAGATTGAACCCGCCGTAATCCACGCCGATGACCACGTCCGGTTTGCGTTCGATGGCGAGCGCGAGCAGTTGATTGAACAGCCGCCTGAACTTGAAATAATTTTTCAGCACGTCGGAAATGCCGATGACCGAATGTTGCGTCAGGTCAAACGCCAGTTCGACTCCGGCGGCAGACATCTGCGCGCCGCCCGCGCCGAAAAATTGCGGAGCGCGCCCGTCTTCGCTGGGCTTCGACGCGGCCAGCAGCGCGGCAACCAGTTCCGCCGCGAGCAAATCCCCGCTCGCCTCACCGGCAATGAGCATGAAGGTTTTTCGTTTCACGATTTTATTTTACCGCAGAGACGCAGAGGCGCGGAGGAAATTTGGAATTGCGTTCCCGCTGCTTCAGCCACGGAGTGGCGCACGATAGTAGCCCACAGCGATGGCTGTGGGAAAACATCCGACAGAATTTTAAGCCCCGGCAGGGGCGAACAAAAATTCATTCCCACAAAAACCTTTCGTCGTATTCAATCTCATGCCGTTTGAGAAACGCCATAAATTCTTCCCGAAACGAAACCTTGCGATGATGTTCTTCCTGATTGGCGATATATTTTTCAACCTCGACCAAATTTGAATGGCTCACGCTGAACGCACCATAACCGATTTGCCATGCGAACGATTTTTGGTTTGAAAATTTTTTATGAATCCAACTGGACGAATCCGCCTTCAGCTCGCGCATCAAATCGGACAACGAATGTTTCGCCGCGAGCGATGCCAGAATGTGAACATGATCTGCCGGGCCATTGATGATGAGCGCCTTGCCATCATGCGCGCGGATGATGCCGCCGAGATACGGAAACAGGCGCGATTTCAAATCCCCGTCGAGCAATGGCCGCCGGTCTTTTGTGCTAAAAATGATGTGCGTCAGCAAATGGGTGAAGGTGTGCGCCATATTTCTGTCGCTCCTGCCGGAGCTTGGTGGGTTTGTGGACGACTAAACCCATAGCTGGCGCTATGGGCTACTATCGCGCGCTGCTCCGCAGCTAAAAATTGAGTTTTCATTTTCTCTGCGCCTTTGCGCCTCTGCGGTTAAATTTTATTTTATCTGTTGAATCTGCCGCGTGATTTCAAACGCCAAGTCCAGCGCGCGTTTGGCGGATTCGCCGCTGACCATCGGGGTTTGCTGCGCGCGGACGCATTCGACGAAATGTTGCAGTTCGAGCTTGAGCGGTTCGTCCTTCGCGATCGGCACGGGTTCGCGCACGATTTTTTTCCCGGCAAACTGGCTGACGATGGTTGAGTCCTTGCCGATGCCGAGCTTGGCCGCGAGAATTTTTTTGATGAACGGCGTTTCTTCCTCGCCATCGCGGGCGACGCGATAGATGAATCCTTCTTGCACGCGGTAATCGAGCGAGATGTAGCAGGGATTGGTCGGGCCGCTGAACACGCGGATCTTGCGCATGCGCTCCGGGCTGACGCGGCTGGCGGTGAGGTTGGCGACGCAACCGTTGGCGAAGCGCAGGCGCACGTTGGCGATGTCTTCGCTCTTGCTCAACACAGGAATGCCCACGCCATCCACGCTGGTCACCGGCGATTTCACGAACGCGAGAATCACGTCGAGATCGTGGATCATCAAATCGAGCACGACGCCGATGTCGGTGGAGCGGGCAGGGAAGGGCGACAGGCGGTGGCACTCGATGAACTTCGGCTCGGTGGCAACTTGTTGGAGAAATGTAAAAACCGGATTGAATCGTTCGACGTGGCCGACTTGCAGGACAAGATTTTTTTTCAGGGCGAGTTCACACAGTTCGGCGGCCTGCGCGGAACTGTCGGTCATCGGTTTTTCAACAAGGACGTGTTTGCCTTGCGCGAGCAGTTGCTTGGCGATGTCAAAATGCGTCGTAGTCGGCGTAACGATGTTGAGCGCGTCAGAATTTTCTGCCACTTCGGCAATGGAATTAAAAACGCGCAGCTTATATTTTTCCGCGATTTTGCGGGCGGTTTCCGCGTGCACATCGTAAATGCCGGTGAGTTCAACGACGCCGGCGGCGTGGAGTTCGGAATAAATGCGCGCGTGATGTTGACCGAGCGAGCCGGTGCCGAGAACGGCGACTTTGACTTTTGCCATGCGCGGAGTTTGCCAGCGAAATGGCTGGCGGAAAATGAAAATAGTAGGAGACGAGGTGACGAGTCTCTAACTGGAAAAATTAGAGACTCGTCACCTCGTCTCCTACAATGAGATTTGAATTTTGGGCTTTGGACTCATAAACTGTGCACGTGCCAATTTTGGGATACATCCTGACCGCGCTCGGTGCGTATCTGCTCGGTTCGATTCCGTTCGGCTTTCTGATGGCGAAGGCGAAGGGTGTGGACATCCGCAGCGTGGGCAGTGGCAATATTGGTGCGACGAATGCGATGCGCGTGCTGGGCAAGCCGGCGGGTATCATTGTGCTGTTAATGGATGCGCTTAAGGGATTTGGAGCGTGTTTGCTTGCGATAATATTTTACAACCATTATTTCTACCAATTTAGCGGATTGCATTCTACCTCAGATTCAATTCCTTTGCCTTCACAAGAAGGAATGGAACATTTCGCCATCATCGCCGGAATTTTTGCCGTGCTCGGTCACAATTATACCTGCTGGCTGAAATTCAAAGGCGGCAAAGGCATCGCGACGACGGCGGGAGTTTTTCTCGCGCTCGCGCCGTGGGCATTATTGATTGCGCTGTAGTTTTTATTTTGGCCGTGGTGGTGACGAGATATGTTTCCGTTGGTTCCATCGCGGCGGCGGTTGCATTGCCGACAGCAGTTTGGATTATGACGCCACACAATTTATTTCTTTGCATTGTCACGACGGCGCTCGGTGCGCTGGCGATTTACAAACATAAATCCAACATTCAACGACTCATGGCCGGAACTGAAAGCCGTCTCGGAAAAAAAACGGAGGGCGCGAAATGAGAATCACCGTGCTGGGCGCGGGCGCGTGGGGAACGGCGCTCGCCAAAACCCTTCAAGAAAACGGCAATGCCGTGACGCTTTGGGACATCAACGCATCGACGCTGGACGAAATCCAGCGCGGATGCAACGAGCGTTATCTGCCGGGCGTCGCGCTGCCGACAGATTGGAAAACGGAGGCGGATTTCAAGAAAGCCATCGGCGGCGCGGAGTGCGTGGTGCTGGCGATTCCGTCGCAGGTGTTCCGCGAAGTTTCAGAAAAATTGAAAGGTCATCCGGGAATTTTCGTGAGCGTGACCAAGGGAATTGAATTTGAAACCGGCGACACGATGAGCCGCATTTTGCGCGAGCAGGCTCCGGCGGATCGCGTCGTGGCATTGTCAGGACCGAGTTTTGCGCGCGAGGTCGCCTTGGGAATTCCGACGACGATTGTCTGCGCGTGTGAAAGCGATGGCACGGCGAAAACGGTGCAGGGGCTTTTTCATCGCCCGGAATTTCGCATCTACCGCAGCACGGATATTCTTGGCGTGGAATACGGCGGCGCGTTGAAAAACGTCATTGCGGTCGGCGCGGGCGTGAGCGACGGGCTTGGCTTCGGCGACAACACGAAGGCGGGTCTTGTGACGCGGGCGTTGTCCGAGATGCGTCGGCTTGGCGTCGCGTGCGGCGCGCAACCGGAAACTTTCGCGGGCTTGAGCGGTTTGGGCGATTTGATGCTGACTTGTTTTTCAAAACAAAGTCGCAATCGTGATTTGGGCGAGCGGCTTGGTCGCGGCGAAACGCATTGAAGCGATTCAGGCTTCGCATCCGAAATTGGCGGAAGGTTATCCGACGGCGCGTTCGGCACATCGTCTGGCGAAAGAAAAGAAAGTCGCCACGCCGATTATTGACGAAGTTCACGCGATGCTTTACGAAAATAAAAATCCGAAACAGGCCGTGCGCGATTTGATTTCACGGTCGTTCAAAGCGGAGGATTGAATTAGTTTCGCGGCGCGGTCCATTCGCTTAACGGACTTGAAGTTCCGCAGTCGAGACATTGCGTCGCGTTGAATTGCGTCCTGCAGTGCGGGCAATTTCCTTGCGTGAGAAATGTGTCGAAAGCCTTGCCGCATTTGCCGCAGCGCCAGAGTTCGCCCGTCGGCGGCGCGGTTTTGCAGGACGGACAAGCAAAACCTTCGTGGCGCGGAAGTTTGGCGATGCGCGCGAGTGCCCACGCTTCTCGCAAACCACCCCAGCTTCTCGTGGCAATGAAGACTGCTATAAGGGCGAGCCAGCCACCTGAATGCACATCTTGATTTACAAAAACAATCCACGCGGTCAAAACCAACAAGCCTGCCAGACCAATGAAACCGATGATGCTTGCCACCATCAAACTGTTCGCGCGACCAAACGGAAACCAGAGCAGCGACCGGAGAATTTGACCGCCGTCGAGCGGATAGACCGGCATCATATTGAAAATCAAAAGGCCAATGTTGATATACCAGACGTTGTGGAGCAGTTCATACGCGTCAGGATGCGTGTCATACCAACCGAGATGCGAACTGGTCGACACCAACACGGACAGCACGGGAATTAGGATTACATTTACCAGCGGGCCGGCGGCGATGCTCCAGAGTTGCGCGCCCGGTCGTTGCGGCGGCGACACATACGCCACGCCGCCGAGCAGCCAGAGGACGATGTCATGGGTCTTCCCGCCGACGGAACGGCAGGCCAGTTGATGGCCGAATTCATGCGTCAGCACGATGGCGAAAAGTGAGAGATATTCCAAAATATTCCATATTAAGGATGAATAAACATGAGTCCGATACTGAATGGAATAAATCGCGGCCAAGAACCACATCCAGTGCACATAGACACCGATTCCGGCGAACGTAAAAATCTTGAATGACCCTTTGTTCGTCGGCATCAGATCATTCCTTTGATGAGCTTGAGCAAATCCGCGTGGCTTTCGACGGCTTTGAACTGCGGGAATTCCAACTTCACTTTTTCCGGCGCGTGAATCAGGAAACCGACGTTCGCCTCGCCGAGCATCGCGGTGTCGTTGTAGGAATCACCGGCGGAAATGACGTGATAGTTCAATGACTTCAGCGCGGCGACGGATTTTTGCTTCTGGTTCGGCTGGCGAAGCTGGTAATTCACGATGCGGTCGTTTTCGACGACAAGCCGGTGGCAAAACAGCGTCGGCCAGTTCAGTTGCTTCATCAGTGGTTGCGCGAATTGCTCAAACGTATCGGATAAAATGATGACTTGGACGAACGAACGCAGCTCGTCCAAAAACTCTTTTGCGCCGGACAACGGGCGGAGTGTGCCGATGACTTCTTGAATCTGCGAGAGCTTGATGCCGTGCCGGTCGAGAATCTCAATGCGATAGCGCATGAGCTTGTCGTAATCCGGCTCGTCGCGCGTGGTGCGGCGCAGTTCCGGGATTTTGGTCTTCTCGGCGACGGCGATCCAGATTTCGGGCGTCAGCACGCCTTCCATGTCCAGAGTGACGATTGTTTGTTTCACAGCGCGGAGTTTTTCAGAATCATTTGCCCGTGTCGAGCGGTTCGCGGATTTTCAAACCGGGATTGGCGGAGAGAATCTGGTTGAGCGCGGCTTTCGCTTCGGGAAAATCCGGCGTCAGGCGCAAGGCTTCACGGTAATGAACAACCGCCTCGGCGAACTGGTTTTGCTGTTGCAAGGCTTGCGCGAGGCGGAAGTGCGCCTTGGTTTCATTGGGTGTCAGCCGGAGCTCTTCGGAAAATTGTGCGGCGGCTTCAGCGGGCTGGTGATTGTCGAGCAGTGCGAGTCCCAGATTGAAGCGCGCCTCCGGGTCGTCCGGCTTGAGCCGCACGGTGGCGGCAAAATGCGGGATGGCCTCCGCGAATTTTTTTTGCCGCGAAAGCAGCGTGCCAAGCGCGGTTTGCGCTTCGGGAAAATCGGGACGGTCGGCGAGCGCGGCCCGGAATCCGCGCGCGGCGTCGTCCGGGCTGCCGTGCTGCGTAAAATAAATGCCCAGGTCGTATTGGATGTCCGGGTCGTGCGGTTCGAGGCGGGCGGCAATCCGCAGGTGCTCGAGCGCCGCATTGGTTTTGCCGAAGGCCAGCAGGCAAATCGCCAGATTGAATTGCGACTGCGGGTAGCGCGGCTCGATTTTGACCGCGTCCGAGTAAAGCACCAGCGCGCGGTCGTTCCGGCCGGCTTGTTCAAACGCCTTGCCGAGGCAGTTTTCCGCGACGTAATTTTGCGTGGTCACCCCGATGGCGTGCAAAAAAAGTTTTTCGCTGTCGTGCCAGTAACCAATCTGGATTGAAGTCACTCCGAGACAGCCGATGAGCGCCGCGATTCCGGCGATTGGTAGAAATTTTCCCTTTTCCGGCCAGCGCTGCGCGAGGTCATTCGCACCCCAGACCACGACGATGAAAAATCCGATGCTCGGGATGTAAGTGTAGCGGTCGGCGATGGATTGCGCGCCGACCTGCACGATGCCGATGGTCGGAACCAGCGTGCCGAGAAACCAAAGCCAGCCGACGGGCAGATACGGATTTTGCCGCGCGCGAAGAAGCGAAAGTCCCGTCCATGTCAGCAGCAGCAATGCCGCGCCCGCCGCGAGCAGTGCCGGCCAGCGGTGCGGAAAAGAATAAACTATGGCGAGATCCTGCGGCCAGAACAGCTTGGAGATATAGCGGACATAAGCGAGCACGACGTTCTCCAGGCGCAATTCCCAGCTCGACGCCCACATCGCCCCGGCGTTTTTTTGAACGAGAAACGTCACGACGCTGCCCGCTGCCGCGAGAATGAAGAAAGGGATTTTTTCCAAAATCAACAATTTGAAATTTGGAATCTGAAATCCGCCGTTGGCCATCCGTCCGAGCGGCCAGAAATCCAGCAGCAACAAAACAAACGGCAGCGTCACGACCATCGGTTTGCTCATCAGTCCGAGCGCGAAGAACAGCAGCGCGGCGGAATAGAACCCGAAGCAAGGAGAAAGGAAAAAGGAGAAGGGATTTTTCCAACCGCCGTTTAGCGCCTTGCACCTGGTTCCTTGCTCCTGCGCGTAGCGCGCATAAGCCATCAGCGTGAGCAAAAAGAAAAAAGTGCTCAACGTGTCCTTGCGTTCCGACGCCCACGCCACGGATTCGACGTGCAGCGGATGCCACGCGAAAAATGCCGCCACGAACACGCTGCGCCACATCGCGCCAGTGGTTTCCCTCAAAAACAAAAAGAGCAGCAACGTATTCGCAATGTGAAAAAGCAGATTCGTCAGGTGATGGCCGGCGGGATTCGTGCCATACAAGATTGCAGTCAATCATGTGCGAAATCCACGTCAGCGGATGCCAGTTCGCCGCCTCGCCGCTTTCAAACGCCCAGACGACGTTCGCCCACGTCAGCCCGGATGTGATGTGAGGATTGGCGGTGATGTATTGCTGGTCATCGAAATTGACGAAATCATTCCTCGTCATCGGCCAATAAATCGCCAGCGTCACGAGCGCGAGCGTGAGGCAAAGCGCGGCAAAGAGCCGGTTTTTCTTCAAGTTGGCGGCGGACATTTTTTAAGTGGAATTCAAAACTCCCGTTGTTCGCGTTTTCGCCGCACAAAGCGGCAAGACTCCTTGTAACCGCAGTCGCGCGCGAGTCGAATCGCCTCGGCGAAATTCAGTCCGACTTCTTCCGGCGCGTGCGCGTCCGAACCAAAAGTTATGGGAACATTTTTCTTGAACGCGAGGCGGAGAATTTCACGGCTCGGATAAATCTCTTTGCAATCTTTCCGCAAGCCGGCGGTGTTCAATTCAATCGCGCAACCGGACTTTTTTGCCGAGTCCAGGAATTTTTCGTAAAGCGGCGTGCAGTCTTGCGCTGGACGGATGCCGAATTTTTTCGGCAGATCAACGTGGCCGATGATTTCAAACAGTTTTGATTCCGCCGCCATCGCGAGCCGCTCGAAATAGATTTGCCAGACTTCAAACGCATCGCGGTTTTTCCACTCGGATAATTTCTGCGGATCATCAATCGCCCACGAATCGGAGACGTAATGCACCGAACCGATGAAATAATCCCACGGCTGCCGCGCGGCGAGTTCGCGGATCCAATCTTCGCCATTCGGAAAATAATCCACTTCGAGCGCGAGCCGGATGGTGAGTTGCGGAAACGTTTTTTGCGCGAGCCTGACTTTTTCGACGTATCCGTCCAGTTGCGAAAAATTCATCCGCCAGTTGTCAAAGTTGTCCCGTCGCATGGGCGAATGGTCGGAAAAACCGATTTCCGTCAGCCCGGCTTCGACCGCGCGGCGCGAGTAATCCACCGGCTCGCCGACCGCGTGGCGGCAGAGCGGCGTGTGCATATGATAATCGGGCGGCAACGACATGGGCAGAGTTTCAAGCTTCAGGTTTCAAGTTTCAAGTATTCATCCAAACAAAAAAAAGGCCGGTTGAAAACCAGACAATCAAAATCCGTTAAGAGGCAAAAAATCGAAGCCGAATTATAAGAATACGGACGCCAGCGGAAAATCTTTCAAACAAAATGAAAATAATTTCTGCGGGCGAAATAATCATTGCCAAACTTTGTCGGGAGGCGTAAAAAAGTTCCCACACCCAAGGCGCAGCCGGGCAATTTCATATCGGAAGGAAAACAAAGACGGTTTAATGAAAAAGTTCATCATCATATTTGCGGTCGGACTTCTGATCCAACAAATCACCAAAGCCCAAGGAACAACTTATGTCTCCAACTTGGGACAGTCATCCATAGGTAGCGAATCGGTAGGAAGTGATTCATGGGTTGCTGTGCCATTTATTACAGGAGCCAATGTCGGCGGATATACGCTCAACTCGGTTCAACTGGCTATGACGGCCGCTTCGGGCAATCCCATCGGCTTCACGGTTATGCTTTATCGGTCTACTTTTAATGGTCCACCTCCACCATTCGCTTTACCCGGAGTTAGCCTCGGCACCCTGAATGGCTCTTTGAATCCAGTGACCGCTGGCACTTACACTTATACCCCTGCCTCAAGCTTCACATTATCGCCAAATATTGAATATTTTATTGTGCTCACTGCTAGAACGGCGGTGGCCAATGGCGCTTATGACTTGAGCGCTGCGGGCCCAATTCCCTATAATTCAAGTGATGGTTGGAGCAGCCAAGTTTGGGATTGGACTTCCAGTAATGGTTTGTTTTGGATTCAACCTCCATCCGTTTATTCTCAATTTGCCATAACCGCCACCGCCATTCCCGAACCTTCCTCGTCGTTCCTGCTTTTACTTGGCAGTGGAGTATTCATTTATGTCCGTCGCGCCTTCCGCCGTTAATCCCTGCGAGATATTACCGGAACAGCTTCAAGTTACCAATCTGCCCTGTCAAAAAATAGTTGAGAACTCACAGTTGAGCGTTAAGGGTTGAGCAAAAATTTATTGTCGCGCCTGAAACTTGTGCGATTGGTTTTACGTCTGTAACCATATGCTGAAAGCACTTTCAGGACACGGCTGGAATTACGAGACGGCGGCGCATTTGTTGAACCGCGCCGGTTTCGGCGGCCCGCCGTCGGAAATCGAGAAGCTGGCCGACCTCGACCAGGACGGGGCGATTTCCTTGCTGCTGGATTATGAAAAAATTCCCGACCCGACGCCCAATCCCGACTGGGCCAAGCCCGACCCGGAGCGGATGAAAAAAATCCGCGACGTGAACCAGCACGGCACGCCCGAAGAGAAGAAACAGCTCCAGCACGAACAGCAGCAGCTTTTGCAGCGCGAGATGATCGAATTGCGCGGCTGGTGGCTTCAGCACATGGCGCGCGGGCCGAGGCCGTTTCAGGAAAAAATGGTCCTGTTCTGGCACGGTCATTTTGCGACGAGCGTGGAAAAAGTGCGCGATCCCTATTTCATGTGGCGGCAGAACGAGTTGTTCCGCCGGCTGGCCACGGGCAACTGGCTGGAACTGCTCACCGAGGCGGGCAAAGACCCGGCGATGCTCGTCTGGCTCGACCAGGCGCAAAGCCAGAAGGCGCATCCGAATGAGAATTTTGCGCGCGAGGTCATGGAACTGTTTTCGCTGGGCGAAGGCCATTACACCGAGCATGACATTACCGAAGGCGCGCGGGCGTTGACGGGCTGGTCGCTGGATCGCATTGATCAAAAATATATTTACCGCCCGTTTTTCCACGACAACGGCGAAAAAACTTTTCTTGGCCGCACGGGAAATCTCGACGGCGACGACGTGATCGCGCAAATCGTCGCGCAACCGCAGGCGGCGCGTTTCATCACGGCGAAATTGTGGAATTATTTTTCCGGGCAATATCCGTCCGACGAATTGAACACCGCGCTCGCCGCCGTTTTGCGCGCGAACGGAAATAATTTCAAGCCGTTCCTGCGCGTGATGTTCCGCAGCGAGGAATTTTATGCCGCCGACATCATCCGCAACCAGGTCAAAAGCCCGGTGCAATGGCTCATCGGCAGCGTGCGCGTGCTGGAATGCGATCTGCCGCCCACGCTCGTCAGTTGGGGCATGACGCGCCAGTTGGGGCAGGATTTGTTCGCGCCGCCGAACGTCAAGGGCTGGGACGGCGGCGTGACGTGGATCACGACGAACACATTGCTGACCCGTTACAATGACGCCCAGGCGCTGGTCGAGGGCACGCTGCCGCCGTTGAACGCCGGGGATTTTGCGCGCAAACAAGGCGGCGCGGGCGGCGAGAAGGCGATGAAGGTTTTGCAGCGCGTCCGCATGGGCGGCGTGGATCTGGGAAAAATTTTGACGCCGGAAGAACGCGCCAGCAAGGATACGCTCGTCGCCTCGCTGCAACACCGGCTGTTGCAATCCACGCTCAAGGGCGACCAGGAACAGGCGTTGCGCGAATTTCTCGACGCAAAGGAAAAATTAAGCGACGCGGACGTTCTCACAGCCATCCGGCTCGTCATGTCCACGCCCGAATATCAAGTCACATGAATTTATGAAAAATGAAATCACACTCCAGACGCGCCGCGAATTTTTGCGGACGACCGTGCTTGGCAGCGCGCTGTCGTGGACGGTACCGGCGTTTCTCGCCAACACCCTGACCGCGCTGCAAAGCGAGGCGGCGGATTCCGCCACGCAGATTGTCACCGGCAAGGATTCGACCATTCTCGTCGTGCTGCAAATGGCCGGCGGCAATGACGGCCTCAACACCGTCGTGCCTTTCACTAACGATTTTTATCATAAAGCGCGCCCGAAAATCGGATTGTCGGCGGACAAGGTTTTAAGTTTGAACGGTGAAATCGGTTTTAATGGCGCGCTGACCGGATTCAAAAATCTTTACGATTCGGGCAATCTCGCCGTGGTGCAGGGCGTCGGTTATCCGAACCCGAACCGCTCGCATTTCCGTTCGACGGAAATCTGGCAGACGGCCAGTGCGTCGGACAAAATTGAAAAATACGGCTGGCTCGGACGTTACTTTGACAATGCCTGCGCGGGCGCCGACCCGACCGTCGGCGTGACCATCGGCAGCCAGTTACCGCAGGCGTTTTTCGCCAAGAAGCCCACGGGCATCTGCCTGAACAATCCGCAAAATTATCGCTTCATGGCCAACGGCAGCGCGACGGAGGAATCCTACAGAAAATTAAACGAATTGGAAATGTCCAGTCCCGCGCCCGACGGCGGGCCAAGCATGACGCCCGAGGAAAATTCCGGCGGCACCATCGCCTCGCTCGCGGCGGGAATGCCGATGCAGGGCGGTTCGGCGGTGGATTTTATCACGCGCACCGCGCTCGACGCGCAGATGAGTTCCGACAAAGTCCGCGCCATCGCGGCGAAGGTGCAGAACCAGGCGGTTTATCCCGGTTCGCAACTGGGCAATTCGCTCAAGCTCGTCGCCAAGCTCATCGGCGGCGGATTGCCGACGCGCGTTTACTATGTTTCGCAAGGCGGTTACGACACGCACACAAATCAAATCAACACTCAGACACGTTTGCTGCAAGACCTCGGCGATTCGACGAAGGCGTTTGTGGACGACATGAAAGCGCAGGGCAATATGCAGCGCGTTCTTGTGATGACCTTTAGCGAATTTGGTCGGCGCGTTTCAGAAAATGCCAATGGCGGCACGGATCACGGCGCGGCGGCACCGATGTTTGTTGTGGGCAACAAGGTGAAGGCCGGACTGCTTGGAAAATATCCGAGTCTTGCGCCGCAGGATTTGTTTGAGGGCGACATCAAATACAACGTGGATTTCCGGAATGTCTACGCGAGCGTTTTGGAAAACTGGCTAAAGACCAAAAGTGCGCCGATTCTTGGAAAACAATTCGAGCCGCTGGCTTTGGTCTGATTTTGCGGCTACGCCCGGAGCAATTTGGCCACCGCCGCGTGCGCGAACACCACGTCGGGATCGCGTTGCAACGCCTCGTCATAATGTTGCGAAAAGCCTTCGCCGCCTTCGGTCGGCACCAGCATCGTTTTGGCGCGAGAAATAAATCCATCCACGGCGGCTACTGTCAACGGCTCTTTTGCATCCAGCGCTTCATCAATCTCGGCGATGAATTGCGACACGGGGTGCAGCCACGCGAACCACGGGTCTTCGGTGAGCAGTTTCAGGAATTGAAACGGGGACGAGATTTTGCCAAATGTCTGTTCATAGCCGATGCGTTCGGTTTCCATCAGCGCCTTGTGCAATCGCAACAAGGCGTCGCGCAGTTCAGTCAGGCGCTGCCGGATGCCGACTAGTTCGGTCTGGATTGGAATTTTCTCGTCCATGTTTGTTTAGGTTTTTGGCGGCGCGGTGCTTTTGCGCACGACCAATTCGGCGGGCAGGCGTTTGGATTGGACTTTTTCGCCACGAATCAAATTCATCATGATGTCCACGGCGGCGGCACCGAGCCGGTGCTTCGGCTGGCTGATGGTCGTGAGCGGCACGCGGAAATGTTCCGTCACCAGAATGTTCCCGAAGCCGACGATGGAAATGTCCTCGGGAATTTTCAGGCCCTGGGCGAGCAAAGTTTCCGCGCAACCGATGGCCACGAGGTCGCTGACGGCCTGGACGGCGGTGGCGTTGCAATTTTCGTTGAGTATTTGCAGCGCGGCGTTCGTGCCATCCTCAATCGTGCTGCCGGATTGGAAGACGAGCTTGTCGTCCACCTCCAGCCCGGCCTCGCGCAACGCGCGGCGATAACCTTCAAAGCGTTCGTGCGCCCACGGCGCGACTGGCGGGCCGGTGAGATACGCGATGCGCTTGTGGCCGAGGTGGAGCAGGTGTTGCGTGGCGGTGTAGCTCGCGTTGAGTTCCTCGATTTCCACGCTGGCGAACGGTTTGCAAAAAGCGGCGGGTGGGCCGAGCAAGACCGTCGGTGTTTTGCTCGCGAGGACTTCCTGGTAAATCCGCGCCTCGGCCTCGAAACGATAAACGGGTGAAATGAACAGCCCGTCCACGCGCCGCGACAGGAAACGGCGGATGCAAAGTTCCTCGCGCTCCGGCTTGTTGAGCGAGTGCGCGAAGAGGATGTCGTAGCCGAGTTCGTGCGCGCGTTCCTCGATGGCCACGACCATGCGTGCGTAAATCGGGTTGGTGCTGGACGGAATGATCAGGCCAAAAAGCTTGGTTGTCTTCGTCCGCAAACCCTGCGCGCTGGAATCCGGCACATAGCCCATCTGCTTGGCGAGCGCCTTGATGCGCGATTTGGTGGCGGCGGAAACGTCCGGCTCGTCGCGCAACGCTTTCGAGACCGTCATGATGGAGACGCCGACGTGCTGGGCAATGTCTTTGAGTCGGATCATTGTTATTCGTTGAATGGTTGAACCGTAAATCGCGAATGGGAAAGAAGCAAAATCCAACGCAACGATTCAACGATGTAACGGTTCAACACTTTCATTTCAGAGATAGGCTCCGCGCCACTGTAATTTATGGCGCAAGGCTTCAAAAAACGAACTGCCTGCCAGGTGCATCAGGCGAATGGCGCGGCGGCTGCAGCGGATGGTGACTTTATCGCCCGCGTCGAGTTCGCCGATCAATTGTCCGTCCGCGCTCAAGACCGTCGCGGGCAGCGGGCTGATGGCCTTCACGCAAATTTTTGATGACAGCGGCAAAATGATGGAGCGATTTGAAAGCGCATGCGGACAAATCGGCGTCATGGCAAAAACCTCCGCCGTGGGCAAAACCACCGCGCCGCCCGCCGCCAGCGAATACGCCGTCGAGCCGGTCGGCGAACTGATGATGAGCCCGTCGCAGCGGTAGCGCGTGATAAGTTCGCCGTCCACGCTCACATCAAGCGCGATGAGCCGCGAGACCGCGCCACGGCTGACCACGATGTCGTTCAACGCCGAGGCGAGGATTTTTTTTCCATTGCCGATGCCGGAAACTTCAATCAAGGCGCGCGATTCAAATTTGAATTCACCGTTCCAGACGCATTTCAACGCGCCAGCGAGTTCAGCCGACGGCACGCCGGTGAGAAAGCCGAGGCCGCCGATGTTGACGCCAAGGATCGGCGTGGGTGAACCGGCGATTTCGCGGGCGACGCCGAGCATCGTGCCGTCGCCGCCGAAAACCAAAAGCAAATCCACCTCGCGCGCGAGCGACGCAGCGTCGCCGTCAACAAACGCCTTGCGTCCGGCACGCTGGATGAGCCGAACGGCTTTGCGGATGATGGCGGCGCTCGCGGGCTTTTCGGGATTGCCGATGAGTCCGATGCGCCTGATTTTGTCAGCTTGTTTTTTCAATCAACACCAAAAATTCTTTGTTGCCCGCCGGGCCGAGCAGCGGCGATTCCGTCACGCCGCGCCAGTGCAAATCATTTTGCGCGGCGACAAATTGTTCCAGTTCTTTCAGCACCCGTTCATGGATCGCCGGGTCGGTGATGACGCCACGGCCTTTGTCCACTTCCGTCTTGCCCGCCTCGAACTGCGGTTTGACCAGCGCGACAATTTTGCCGTCTGTTTTCAATAATGCAATCGCGGTCGGCAGGATTTTTTTCAACGAAATGAACGAGCAATCAATCACGGCCACGTCGGCGGGCGAAAATGATTTCGGCATTTGCTCCAATTTCAAATGGCGCGCGTTGGTTTTTTCCATGACGACGACGCGCTTTTCGCGCCGCAATTTCCACGCAAGCTGGCCTTGCCCGACATCCACGGCAAAAACTTTTGCCGCGCCATTTTGCAGCAGGCAATCAGTGAAGCCGCCGGTGGATGCGCCGAGATCGAGCGCGGTGAATCCGGCGACATCGAGTTTGAAGTGGAGCAGGGCGTGTTCGAGCTTGTGACCGCCCCGGCTGACGTATTTTTCCGGCGCGTCCAGAGAAATTTCATCCTCGGCCTTGACAGAATCGCTGGCCTTCCGGGCTGGCTGGGAATTGATGCGAACCTGTCCGGCGAGGATGGCGCGTTTGGCTTTTTCACGGCTGTCGCACAAGCCGCGTTCAACCAGTGCTTGGTCGAGGCGAATCATTTAATCCACGAACGGTCTGAAAAGATTACAGCCGCGTGCCGCTGCTGTAAACGCGGTTCTGGACTTCGCGGAAGCTGTGGAGGAAAAGAGTGTTGTCGGCCACGGCTTTTTCCACGAGCTGCTTGAGCAGGAACATTTCAGAGCTGCTGATGACGGCGTGGACGCTGTATTTGAAACTTTCCATGGGCGAGAGGGTCTGGAACGAATCGCCCAGCAAAAAAACGGTGGCGTGCCGGCGCTGGTTGACCGGCATGTTTTGCAGCGCCTCAAGCGTGAGATTTTCCCCGATGTTGTTCGCGGCAAAAAGTTCCTCGACGATGACGACCTGGTAATGCACCTGGCCGAAGCGCACGAGGAAATCACTGTGCGTGGCGGCCGTGTGGACTTTGTAGCCGAGCTCGCGGAGCGCGTTCTTGGCGACATCAAGCCATTCCGGCGTGGAAAAGGCGATCAAGGCCGGTTTGTCCTCGGTGCTGACGAAATCGAATGAGCCAGTCATGGTTATCTTATTTTGAGCATGGGCGGCGCCGCCGCCACGCCGGATTTCATCCGCAGCGAATTGGCGGTGTTGGCGAGTTCGCCGCGGGATTTTTTTATGTTGTCAATGCCGCGCGAAACAACGCTGCGTTTGGTGCAATAGACGAGGGCGTTTTCTTCGGTGATGAAACCCTGTTCGTAGGCTTCAAGGCAGGCATGGTCAAAAGTGCGCCAGCCGAAGGGAAGATTGGACTCGATAATTTCGTAAAAGCTTTTGCCCTCGGTTTCGCCAAGGCGGATGGTTTCCTGGGTGCGCATATTACTGCCCATGATTTCCAGCAGCGCCACGCGCCCGCCGCCGATTTGCGGCGCCAGCCGCTGGCTGACAATCCAGCGCAGCGTATCGGAAAGACGGATGCGAACCTGTTCCTGTTCCTCCGGCTCGAACATACCGAGGATGCGGTTGACGGTCTCGCCCGCGTTGACCGTGTGCAAAGTGCTCACGACCAGGTGTCCGGTTTCCGCCGCGCTCAAGGCGATTTTCACCGTGTCGCGGTCGCGCATTTCACCGACGAGAATCACCTTTGGCGCCTGGCGCAGCGCGGCGCGCAGGCCGTTGGCATAACTGTCAAAGTCAATGCCCAGCTCACGCTGATTGAATGTCGCCTTCTTGTGCGGATGAACATATTCAACCGGATCCTCCAGCGTGACGATGTGGACGGCCTTGGATGCGTTGATCTCGTTCAGGATCGCGGCGAGCGACGTGGATTTGCCGGAGCCGGTCGCGCCGGTGACCAGCACGAGGCCGGTTTTCTCTTTTGGAATCTCCTTAAAAATTTCGGGCAGCTTTAATTTTTCGAACGTGGGAATGGTCGTATTAAGTTGGCGGCAGACGATGGAATAATTGCCGCGTTGCGCAAAAATGTTGACGCGAAAACGGGCCTTGTCTTGGAGCGCATAAGAAGCGTCGCACGAGCCGTGGCGCAGCAAATCCTCAATCTGCCAGAGATTGTCCCCGATGATGTTCTGAGCGATGGTTTCAATCTGGAACGGCGTGAGCTTTTCAATCGGCGGATCCAGCACGACGGGCTTGAGTTCGCCGTAGGCTTCCACCTGCGGCGGACGGCCCACCGTGAACAAAACGTCGGAGACCTCCGGCTGCGATGCCAGCGTCGTCAGCAGAATTTGATCCAGTTCGGGTCGCCGCATAAATCAATAATCCAGTTTCCTCATTCATCGTCTTCCGGCGGATGCGAAAGCAAGCCGCGGAATTTTTTCTTGTCCAGCGCCTTGTCGTAGCCGTCTTCCGGTGTGATCCGTTTCATGCGGATATGTTCCATGATATGGTCGTCGAGCGGCTGGTTGCCGGTTTTTTTGCCGACCTGGATCATGCCGTGGATTTGATGCGTCTTGCCTTCGCGCACGAGGTTCGCGATGGCGGTGTTGAAAACCAGGACTTCAAACGCCGCGACGCGGCCTTTCTTGTCACTGCGCTTGAACAAGGTCTGCGCCACGATGCCTTTCAAAGCCTCGGAAAGCGTCTGCCGGATTTTGTTTTGCTGGTCGGCGGGAAAAACGTCAATGATGCGGTCAACGGTCTTGGAGGCGCTTTGCGTGTGCAACGTGCCGAAAACCAAATGCCCGGTCGCGGCGGCGGTGATGGCCAGTTCAATCGTCTCCAAGTCGCGCATTTCGCCGACGAGGATGATATCTGGGTCTTCGCGCAACGCCCCGCGCAACGCGGCGGCAAATGATTTCGTGTGAACGCCGACTTCGCGGTGGTTCACCAGGCAGTTCTTGCTTTCGTGGACAAATTCAATCGGGTCTTCAACGGTGATGATGTGTTCTTTGCGGTTGCGGTTCGCGTAATCCATCATCGCCGCCAGCGTCGTGGATTTGCCGGAACCGGTCGGCCCGGTGATGACGACCAGCCCGCGATGCAGCATGGCGAATTTTTTCAGCACCGCCGGGAGCGGCGATTCCAGCTTTTCAAAATCCTCGAACGAAAGCACCCGGCTGGGAATCTGGCGGAACACCGCGCAGATGCCGTTTTTCTCGTTAAAAAAATTCACGCGGAAACGCGAGATTTTCGGGATTTCGTAGCCGAAGTCCACGTCGCCCGTTTCCTCAAAGGTTTTGATTTTGTAATCCGGCGCGATTTCGTAGAGCATCTGCTTGAGCGAATCGGCTTCCAGCGGCGGATAATCCACGCGCTGCATCTCGCCGTTGATGCGCAGCATGGGCGGGTTGCCCGAGGACATGTGCAAATCGGACGCCTTCTGCTCGAACATCAAGTTGAAAAATGCATCAATTTTAGCCATAAGTTCCTTCCGGTCACAAAAATCCTAGCTATTGTCGCGCCAAACGCAAGCCATGAACATTTTGTCTCAAATTATCCGCGCTGAAACCGCCGCCACCGGCGTTTTGTCCTTCGCACGCTTCATGGAACTCGCCCTTTACTGTCCTGTTCATGGATACTATGAAACGCAAAAGGACAATGTTGGACGCGGCGGCGACTTCATCACGAGTGTCAGCACCGGCGAACTGTTTGGCCAGTTGCTGGCGTTCCAGTTCGCCGGGTGGCTGGAAGAATTGAGCATTGCGGATCGTGAAGTGCAAATCGTCGAGGCTGGCGCGCATGACGGCAGGCTCGCCAAAGACATTTTGAACTGGTTGCAATCGAACCGTCCCAAACTGTTCGGGCAACTCGAATACTGCATCATCGAGCCGTCTGCGCGGCGGCGGGAATGGCAAAGCGAAACGCTGAAAAATTTCGCGCCGCGCGTCCGCTGGTTCACCGATTTTGCAAACTTAAAACCTAAAACCCAAAACTCAAAACTGACCGGAATCATTTTCAGCAACGAACTGCTCGACGCCATGCCCGTCCACCGGTTCGGCTGGGACGCAAAAAATAAAAAATGGTTCGAATGGGGCGTCGCGGTTGATGGAGAAAAATTTATCTGGGCAAAAATGCCGGAATCAGGACTGAATCCGCCATCTTCCATCTTCGATCTTCCGCCTTCGCTTTTGGAAGTTTTACCCGACGGTTACGCCCTCGAAACCTCGCCCGCCGCCGAAAACTGGTGGCGCGAAGCCGCCGGATTTTTGGGGCGCGGGAAATTGCTCGTGATTGATTATGGCCTGACCGCCGACGAGCTTTTTTCACCCGCGCGCGCGAACGGCACGTTGCGCGCGTATTTCCGGCAGCATGTCAGCGACGATTTGCTGGCCAACCCCGGTGAACAGGATTTGACCGCACACGTCAACTTTTCCGCGATTCAAAAAGCCGGCGAAGAAGCCGGCCTGAAAACCGAATTTTTCGGCACGCAAACAAAATTCCTGACACAAATTCTCGAAAGGACCTTGAAGGAAAAATCTTTTGAATGGAGCGCCAGCCGCACCCGGCAATTTCAAACCCTGACGCACCCGGAACATCTGGGCCGCGCCTTCCGCGTTTTGGCGCAGGCAAAATCCTGACGCCGGCGGTGCCTATGGATTCGACAGGCGGAAGAACAGTTTGCCCGAAGATGGGATGATGGTGAGGCTTTGGTTTGTCCCGTCATCAGTGACGCCGCCGGTGGAAATCCAGTTTGTCGTCGTCAGATTTGAATTTTGCTGCAAGTTGGTCCACCCGGTCCAAATGTCCAGCCAGGAAACGGTCACGCTGTTCCCTGATTGTTTGATGGCCAGCGTCGGCCCGTTGAAAAAAACCGAAAGCGTGCTGTTGCCCTGGTTTGCGCAGACCAAATCCACGGTGCCATCGTTATTCACATCTGCCGTTGTGACTGATTGAGGAAAGATTTGTCCGATAATGTCGATGTCGCCGACACTTGGCGTGGCGAAGGATCCAAAATTTCCGCTGCCATCATTTGTCAGCACTGAAAGCGTGTTGTCACTTGCATTCGCACAGATCAAATCCGTCTTGCCGTCGTGGTTGACGTCCGCCGCCGTCACTGAATAAGGGATGCCGCCAACGCCCGGCGAAGAAGCGAGGACGAAAGTGCCATTGCCTGTGTTGGTCAATATCGAAAGTGTGTTGTCATTTGCATTTGCGCAGATCAAGTCCACCTTGCCATCGCCGTTGACATCCGCCGTGGTGACGGATTGAGGAGCGTTGCCCACAGAATAATCGACGGCGGCTGCGAAGGTGCCGTTGCCTTTGTTGGTCAGCACAGAAAGTGTGTTGTCACCTGAATTTGCGCAGATCAAGTCCACCTTGCCATCGCCGTTGACATCCGCCGCCGCGACCGAAACCGGGGAAGCAAAAGGGGAAGATCCCACATGCAGCGTGGCATTGGAGCCGAAAGTGCTGTTGCCTGTGTTGGTCAATATTGAAAGTGTGTTGTCATTTGCATTTGCGCAGATCAAGTCCACCTTGCCATCGCCTTTGACATCCGCCGCCACGACCGAGCTGGGGCCGCCACCCACTTTATTGGTGGAAGCAAGTACAAAGTTGCCGTTGCCGTCATTCGTAAATACCGAGAGCGTGTTGTTACCGAAGTTTGCGCAGATCAAATCCGGTTTGTGATCCCGGTTGACATCCGCCGACGTGACCGAAATGGTTGCGATGTTGTTGCCCACATTGATCGTGGCGTTGAGACCGAAGTTGCCGCCGCCGCCGTTTGTCAGCACCGAAAGCGTGCTGTCACCTTGGTTGGCGGAGATCAAATCCACCCGGCCGTCGCCGTTGACATCTGCCGCCGTGACCGAACTGGGTGATGCGCCGACGCCCGGCGAGGAGGCCAGCACGAAGCTTTGGGCGGTGCCATGATGCACGCCACCGAACAATGCGAACATCATCAAAAGAAACAGGGGTTTATTTTTCATAACGAATCAAGATTCAGGTTGGCTCACTTCTGCTGATTTTGTTTCCACGACGCTGCTTATAAGCCCGGCCAAATGGGAATGCAATTCCAAAATCATGTCTGCCGGTTCAACTCGTAATTAAAAATCGAAAGGCAATAAATTGCCGCCGTCTCGACGCGCAGAACCAGATTTCCAAGGGAAATTGGCTGCGCACCTGAATTTAGAACCGCTTGCAATTCATCCAAACTAAAATCACCTTCCGGCCCGATCCAAACGCCGACGCTTTGCGGCAAACGTCCGTGCTTCGTTTCAAACTCGCGCAACACTTCGCGCGGATGACGGCGTTCCTTTTGCAGCGAACCGACGAGCGACAAATCAAATTTATCTTTGCGCGCGATGAATTGTTCAATCGTCGCCGGCGCTTCGACTTTTGGCAGCCACGTCGCGCCACATTGCTTGATCGCTTCGATCGCCACGTTTTGCCATTTGTCGCGTTTGTTCTCCGCGTCCCCGTCGTCGAGGTGCGTCACCACGCGCTCGGAAAGAACCGGCACGATTCTGCGCGCGCCCAGCTCGACGGATTTTTGGATGATGCTCTCGATGATTTTTCCCTTTGGCACGGCTTGCAGCAGCGTGACGGAGCAGGGCGGGGCGGGAACAAAATTTTTCAATGACACGGAAAGCGTGACAACATTGCGTCCGCAGTCCGCAATCGTGCACATGAATTCATTGCCAATGCCGTCCAGAACGGCGACCAGCTCGCCGTGTTTCAAGCGCAGGACGTGCAACGCATGATGCGCCTCGCGTCCGTCGAGCCGGAGTGTGGTTCCGGCGCAGCGTTCGGGCGGCAGATAAAAACGGTGCATCGGGAATTTATGATTTGCGATTTATGATTGATGATTTGAAATCGTAAATCATCAATCAAAAATTCATTTAAAAAACTTCTTCGCCTTTTCAAAAAAACTGTGTGCAAGCGGCGCTTCCTTGCCGTCGCACAACGCGGCGAATTCCTCCAACTTGGTTTTTTGCTCGTGGTTTAACCGCGTCGGCACTTCCACTTGCACGCGCACATGAAGATCGCCGTGGCTGTAGCCTTGCAGATTTTTCACGCCCTTGCCCTTCACGCGGAACACCGCGCCCGGTTGCGTGCCCGCGGGAATCTTAAGCGACGCCTTGCCTTCAAGCGTCGGTACCTCGATCTCCGTGCCGAGCGCGGCCTGCACAAAACTTACCGGCACTTCGCAGATCAAATCGTCGCCGTCGCGTTTGAAAATCTCGTGCTCCTTGACGTGCAGCACGACGTAAAGATCACCGCTCGGCCCGCCGCGAAAACCCGCCTCGCCATTGCCGGACGAACGTAAACGCGAACCGACATCCACGCCCGGTGGAATTTTTAATTTTATTTTTGAACTGCGTTCATGCTTGCCGTTGCCGTGACACGTCTTGCACGGCTTTTCCAAAATCCGGCCCGCGCCTTTGCAATGCGGGCACGTCTGCGCGATGCTGAAAATCCCGCGCGACATCAAAACCTGCCCGCGCCCGCCGCACGTCGCGCACGTTTTCAATTTTGAACCCGTTTCCGCGCCGGAGCCGTGGCACGTCTCGCACTTGTCGAGCTTGGTGACGGAAATTTCCTTGTCGCAGCCGAGCGCCGCCTCTTCCAGCGAGATTTCCAGGTCGTAGCGCAAATCATCGCCGCGCTGCGGTTGCGACGGGTCTTGCTGCGCACCGCCGAAAAGATTTTCAAAAATGCTGCCGCCCGCCGCGCCGCCGAAAACCTCGCGGAAGATGTCGAACGGATCGTGGAAACCGCCGCCGCTGCGGGCGCGATGGCGCGCGTCGAACGCCGCGTGGCCGTATTGGTCGTAGGCGGCGCGCTTGTCCGGGTCGCTCAACGCCTCGTAAGCCTCGCCGAGTTCCTTGAATTTTTCCTCCGCCGCGTGGTCGCCCGGATTTTTGTCCGGGTGATATTTCACGGCCAGCTTGCGGTAGGATTTTTTGATCTCCTCAAAGGAGACTTCGCGGCTGACTTCCAGGACTTCGTAATAATCGCGTTTGGCCATTTCAATCCACTTTCAAAAGCGGGCGCAAAACTTAAGGAAATGCGCGCAAATGGCAAGGTTTATTGGATGAAGCCAAATGTCAAAGCCGCAAGGTTGAACGACCCAAAAACTAATTGGGAAGCAAACTAAACGAATCGAAAAAGTAAGAAGCATTGGTTGACTGCGATGCTTGTTGGTTTGTTAAAGGAGCCAGCGCCGTTAATTGTTGGAGTTTATGTCCGACTTTGTAGAACCGCATTTTCATAAAGTTGCCGCCCTTTTGAAATTCTATTTCCCTTCCTAAATTTGAGCCGAGTGTAATATTCCGCTTTGCGAGTAACTTGCCGTCCGATCCTAAAGCTCCTTTGACAGAAACATCCAACATAAACTTAATTTGTTCGTCCGTGAAATCATTGGTAAAAGATTCCGCAAGCGTCGCAACCATAAAACAATTGTTGCTTTCTAAAACAGAAACAAATTGATGATAGGAAATGGCAGCCGGATTAGTAATAATTTCATTGCTATCATGATATTCAAACGGCTTTGATGGAAATTCCACAATGTATCCACCTTCCCGATTTGTGAAGCGCTGCCAGTGAGGATTAAACCCAGTTTGTGAATCGGCAGAGCGTTGAAATACTTTCAAAATAAATTCTACAGTCGGACCGAGTGCATACGCTAGAGTAACAAGAACGATTCCGCCAATTATCAGATATTTCCATTTTTTGAAAATTGCCGACATTTTTTTAAGCGACCGCAATTGTTTCTTTTGCTTCCGGCTCGACCCACTTGTTGTGTTCCTTGATGAGGTCAACGAGCCGTTCCACCGCGTCGGCTTCGGGGATGTTGAACTTGATCGGCGTCTTGCCGACGTAAAGATTGATCTTGTTCGGCGCGCCGCCCACGTAGCCAAAATCCGCGTCCGCCATTTCGCCCGGCCCGTTCACGATGCAGCCCATGATGGCGATCTTCACGCCCTTGAGATGCTCCGTGCGCGCCTTGATGCGCGCGGTGACGGTCTGCAAATTGAACAACGTCCGCCCGCAACTCGGACACGCGACATAATCCGTCTTGAAACTGCGACAACCGGCGGCCTGCAAAATATTATACGCGAGCCGCAACGACATTGTCCGCCGCCCGCTTCGCCGCGAACGAGAATCGCGTCGCCAATCCCATCCGCGAGCAATGAGCCGATGACGACGGATGCGCGGAGCAGAGCAATTTTTGGTTCGAGCGGAACGGATTCAAAGTTGATGCAATCCTTGAGCAGGATGGGATTGTTGCGGCCAAGTTTTTTTAATTTTGAAGCGAGCAAACGGAACGCAGTGATGGCCGGAAGATTGACACCATCTTTCACCGTCACAAGCTGCGTCTTGCAATTGATCTCGAAATCCTTCGTCGGATCAATCTCAAAAATATTCAGGTCTTCGTAAACCGCCTCCGGCTTTACGTCATCTTTCGGACGAATCTTCGGCGCAACTTTGTCCCACGTTGTGCGCGTGACCACGACGCGGATCAATTGTTCACCGCCGCATTTAATATTTTCGTTCAGTTCAATCTCCGGCGTCGCGCGCTTCTCGAAATGAAACGGGTCGAAAGGAAAATCTTTTTCAGCGATTTTGATTTTTGAATTCGCGAGAACGGGAATCTGCGCGAGCAAGTCGGTGCAGACTTCGATTTCGCGCGGAGAATCTTCGGTTAGCGAAACTCGGATGGTGTCGCCCAAACCATCGCAGAGCAGCGAGCCAATTCCAATTGCCGATTTAATGCGGCCGTCCTCGCCCTCGCCCGCTTCGGTAACGCCAAGATGAATCGGATAATTCCAATCCGCGCCTTCTTTATTCAATCGTGCAACCAAAAGGCGATAACATTCAATCATCACTTTCGGATTGGACGACTTCATCGAAAATTTGAAATTATGAAAATCGTGCTGGCGGCAGATGCGCGCGAATTCCAATGCGCTCTCAACCATGCCGAGCGGCGTGTCGCCGTAACGGTTCATGATTCGATCCGAAAGCGAACCGTGGTTCGTGCCGATGCGCAGACAGCGTTTTAATTTCTTCGCTTCGATGCACGAGCGGTGTGAATTTTTCCTCGATGCGTTTCAGTTCGGCGGCGTATTGTTCGTCCGTGTATTCCTTCGTTGCAAATTTTTTTGAGTCGGCGTAATTGCCGGGATTCACGCGGACAACCTCGACCCATTTCACCGCTTCCATCGCGGCATCGGGCTTGAAATGGATGTCGGCGACAATCGGCACGACGCAATTTTGCGCGCGCAGTTCGCGGACGATGTTCTGCAAATTCGCCGCATCCTTCACGGTCGGCGCGGTGATGCGCACAAGCTGGCAGCCGACGGCGACGAGTTCCAAGGTTTGTTTCACGCTCAACGCCGTGTCCATCGTGTCGCAGGTGAGCATGGATTGTTTCACGACCGGATGGCCGCCGCCCATCACAAAGCCGCCATTCGCCGGATCGCCGATGACGATTTCGCGCGTCTTTCGCCGCTGATAAAAGTAGGGAGATTCGCAGTAGCGCATGGAAAATTATTTGCTCGGCGCAAAGACGATCGGTGGTTCGTGGTCGGCATGTGCGCTGCGTGCCCAGTCGCCGATGTCAAAAAATGCGATATAAATCATGAAGCCGATGAGCAGGATGGCGAAGCCGCTTTGGATAGTGTTCAAAATTCTCGCGCTCAACGGACGGCGGCGGATGGCTTCAATCAAAGATAAAGTGATATGTCCGCCGTCAAGCACCGGCAAGGGCAGCAGATTGAGCAACGCGAGATTGACGTTGAGGATGACGCTGAACCACAGCACGCGCCGCCAGCCGTCTTCGCTTTCAAAAAGATTGCTGTAAACGCGGATGATCATCACTGCACCGCCGAGTTGCTGCACGCCGATTTCGCTCTTGGATGCAAAAAGTGCGCCGATTGTGCCAGTAATCTGGCCGACGCTGTCACGGATTTGATCCGCTGGATTCGGATGAACGAGATGTCACATTTGTTTCACTCGCCCAATTCAAGAAGGCCAAGCGATCGGATTGCTGTTGGCTGGTTGAATGGGTTTTACCGCGAGCAGGGTGCAATCAAATTGGGTGTCTCCGCGCTTCACGGTCAGGATGACGGGCTGCGGCAAGGCATTACTCCAGGAATCTTCGAGGGAAAAAATCATCTGCGGGCTGAAAATTTTCCGGCCGTTCAAGGCAATGATTTCATCGCCATTGGTCAATCCGGCCTGCGCCGCCGGACTATTGCTGGCGATGCCATAAACAATGGATTTCATTTCCGGCAAAATAAGAATCTGCCGCAATGCCCTGCGCTCATACCATTGAGTCTTCCGGTGGTAGGCCGCGGGGTAAGCCATGTCTTCCTTGCCGTCGCGGAGGTATTTGATGGCGATGTTTGTGCCGGTGCTGGTGATGAGCCGCCACGTCACGCTGTCTTGCGCGGGCGGAGCAAAATGTTTTACTGGTTGGCCATCAATCTCGAGAATCGTGTCGCCCGGCCGCAAGCCTGACTTCCACGCCGGGCCGGTCGGGTCAACCCAACCGATGGTCGTGGAATTGTCATCGCCGTTGACGGGCTTGCCGACGCCCCAGACGACGAATGCAAAAACAATCGCCAGTCCGAAGCTAAACAGCGGCCCGGCTAACGCCACGATGATTTTGTCGAGCGGCGAAACATTTGGCAGCGCATCAATTTTGGTTTCCTTTAAGTCGCCGCCCACGCGCTCCGCAAAAGGTTCGATGATTTTTTCTTGAGGCTCGCCGCCCTTGCCTTCGATGATTTCCATCGTCGCCATTTGAGGCAGCGCGACATAACCGCCCGCCGGAATCCAGCCGAGGGCGTATTCGACGCCGTTGATTTTTTTCTTCCAAATTGGTTTGCCGAACCAGATGGCAAAGCGCTCGATCTTCAGCCCGCGCCATTTCGCCGCGAGAAAATGGCCGAGTTCGTGAACGCCGATGAGCAGGTTGAAAAGCAACACCACTTCCAGCGCGATGAAAATGTATCGTAAAATTGTCATGCAAAATCAGTCGTAAGATTATAGCAGCGAAAAGTCTTTGCGCCATTTCAAACTGCCGCCGCTTTGCGCGCCCAATTGTCGGCTTCGAGAATCTGTTCGAGCGTCGGATGCGAAACGACTTTGTGCGCGTCCATCGTGCGGCGGACAGTCTCGGTGATCTGCGGGAAATTGATTTTACGGTTCACGAACGCTTCGACTGCGATTTCGTTCGCCGCGTTCAACACGGCGGGCAATGTGCCGCCAATTTCTCCGGCGCGCCGCGCGAGTTCAATTGCCGGAAACCTCTCAACGTCCGGCTCTTCAAAAGTGAGTTGGCCGAGTTTTGCAAAATTCGTCTGCACGCGCTCGCTCGCGGCGCGGTCGGGATAGGTCAGCGCGTATTGGATCGGCAGGCACATGTCCGGCGTCGAAAGCTGCGCGAGCAGCGAGCCGTCCACAAACTCGACCATCGAATGCACGATGCTTTGCGGATGCACAATGACGGCGACGCGCGCCATTTCGATGTCGAACAGCCAGCGCGCCTCGATCATTTCGAGTCCTTTGTTGAACAGCGTCGCGGAATCAATCGTGACTTTTCGCCCCATGACCCACGACGGATGTTTGAGCGCGCATTCGACGGTGATTTCGGAAAATTTTTCTTTCGGCCAAAGTGATTTGTCGCGGAACGGACCGCCGCTCGCGGTCAGCCAAAGTTTGCGGATCGAATTTGACGGCTTGCCGTCGAGACATTGAAAAATCGCGGAATGTTCGCTGTCCACGGCCAGCACGCGAACGCCGTATTTTCGCGCCTCGTTCATCACGATTTCGCCGGCCATCACGAGAATTTCCTTGGACGCGACGGCGATGTCTTTGCCGGCGCGGATCGCGGCGAGCGCGGGTTTGAGTCCGGCGGTTCCAACAATTGCGATCAAAACGATGTCCGCCGCCGGAAGTGTTGCCAATTTAATCAAACCTTCTTCGCCGGAAAAAACTTGAGCCGCCGCGCCAAGCGCGTCTTGAAGTTCCTTTGCTTTGGCGGAATCAAAAATTGAAATCGCGGCGGGTTTGTGCTTGCGCGTTTGTTCGAGCAGCAGTTCGGAATTGTTTCCAGCGGCGAGGCCCAACAGCCGGATTTGGTCCGGTAAATCTTCGGCCACCTTGACGGTGCTGGTGCCGATGCTGCCGGTGCTGCCGAGAAGGACGACGTTTTTCATTTCAGGTCAGGCTGTGCGTCAAAATATGGCGCAGATACAAATACATGATCGGTGCATTGAATAAAAGGCTGTCGAGCAGATCCAAAATGCCGCCGATGCCCGGGAAAAGGTTTCCCGAATCTTTCACACCCGCCTCGCGTTTGAAGAGCGATTCAATCAAATCGCCGATGACGGCGGTGGAACTCAACACCACGCCGAGAATGACCGCGTGCAACGAATTCATCCCATACATATGCGCGCCGAAAAAATGCACGAACGCCAGGCTCGCGCCGGTCGAGACCAGAATTGCGCCGCCAAAACCTTCCCACGTTTTGCCAGGGCTGATGCGCGGGATCATCTTGTGTTTGCCGATGAGCGAACCGACAGCATACGCGCCCATGTCGCTGAATTTGGTGATGAGGATGAAATAGAGCAGAAAGTATTTGCCATCAACACCAATGAAAAAATTAATTTTCTGGATGAAGTTCAGCAGCCACGGCACATACATCAGGCCGAACAGCGTCGTGGCGATCGTCAGGATTCCCGTGGTGTTGGTCTTGGAGACGAACTGCCGCACACACAGGCCAAGGACAAACAAAATCAGAAAGCCGGTCTCGAAATCATTCGCGCGGGCGGGCGAATCGTTGATGCCGAGATATTTCGTGGTCAGATGCAAAAAAGACCCGGCGAGCAACAGCACGCCGCCGATGATACCGCACCATTTGAAGCAGGCCAGCCCGCACTTTTCGGCGAGCCCGTAAAATTCGGCGAGCCCGGTCACGGCGAGAAAAATCAGGATGAGAATGCAGACGCCGTCGGAAACCAGCGCATTGCCGGAAAACAACGCGGCCAGAATCACCGTCCAGAGAATCACCGTGGTGATCAGCCGGCGGAGAAAGATTTTTGCCTTTGAGGGCGTCGGGGCTGCGGCAACCGCGTCGGACATTCGTGTGAAATTAACAGGCGCGGGGCAAATTGCCAGTTCTCAATTGCCCGAGAATCCAAATCGCTTCCGGCCACGGTCTGGCCGTCATTCCGCGTCGTCTGGCACGTTTGGCAGGGGCCTCACTATTTTCCAGCCCTTGTTTGTCTCTGCGACGAGGATTCGTTGCGAGAGCAAACTGCCGTCCGGCATTTGTGTGATTTTGTTGACGACAACGCCGCCGTCGCCAAACGGTCCGCGCTTGAGAAAATAGGATTTTGTCCGCTCCCAATCAACCGCCGGTTTTTTTGCCATGCCATCGCGAAACGACTTTTCCATCGCCAGGATGGTTTCGGGCAGCATCGCATCTTTTTTTTCCTGGCTCAAATGGCCGCGTTCCTGAAGCCAGAACCTGGCTTCCGTGACAAAGTCCCGGCAGGCTGCCGCCGCCTCGATGTCCTGTTGCCGGCAGGCATCCTCAAAACAAAGAACCGCGCCTTCCGGCGTGGAAAAATCCGCCTTGACGGACGGCAGCGAAACCAGTTGCGCGAGCAGTTTTTCGCGCTCACGGCGGGTGTCCCGGCGAAGCAGCAGATAGTCATAGAAATAAGAGATGGCGCCCGCAAATGCGAGCACCAACGCTCCCGCAAAAATGTAAAACTTCATGTGCCGAGATACGTCCGGTTATTCAGCAGTAAATGGGTTACCTTGCCAGCCTTTCCGATTTTTCTTTTTTTTGGTGAAACTGCGCCACACAAAGTTCCCGTAGAATTTGCGGGGTTCAATGTCTGGCAAAGTTGGCGCTTCATTTCAATGGTTTCAATTTGCCACGCAGCACATGGATGAGAGCCTTGACCGTGAGTTCGATGAACAGAAAAGGTTTGGCGATGAAGTCGTTGCCGCCGGCCATCGTCGAACTGGTGCGGTTGTCGAAATCGCTCAAGCTGGTGACGAACACGACCGGGGTTTTCTTGTGCAGCGGCAGGGCGCGCAGCTTGGTGCAAAGTTCAAAGCCGGTCATGCCGGGCATGTCCACGTCGAGAAACACGAGGTCAAAATTACTTTCCGTGAGAAGTTTGTAGGCGGTTTCCGGCGACTCGACGTTGACGGACTGGAGCTGGGCTTTTTCCAGCGCGTAAATGATGGCGCGGCGCGAAATGGCCTCGTCGTCCACGACCAGAATGCTGGCGGCGGGAACTTCCTGGGTTTCCGGCAACGTGCCGCGCTCGAACAGGAAGCCGAGAAAATCCACGCCCGCCGCGACCGTGCGCAAAGTCGAGGTGTTGATGTTTTTTGGTTTTTCGTAAATTTCCTTGAGCAGCGCTTCGAGCGCGGCGGACATATGCGCGATCTGGACGAGTCCGGCGATGCTGGCGTTGCCGTTGAGGGCGTGGACGCGGCGGTAAAGCTCGTAAATCTCCTTGAGCCGCGTCATTTCATTGTCGGCCTTGATGAGGCTTTGCAACGAAGCGCGCAAGGTGACAAGCGTGGCGGGCAGGCTGTCAATGAAAGTTTTCCGCAGGTCGGCCTGAAATGCCGAATCGGTCTCGGTGTTCAGCGGAATCGGCTTTGCCGGCATGTGCGTGCCGACCACCGCCGGGCCGGACGTCGGAACCGCGCCGCTGTCGCCGATGGTGTGGCGCACCACGTCAATCACTTCCTTGGGCGAGCAATTCGATTTGGAAATACATTTCGTCGCGCCCGCCTTCCATGCCTCCTGAATCATGTTCGTCAGGTAGGTGTTGGAAAAAACAATGATGGGAATCTTGGCGAATTCCTCCTCCGAGCGGACTTGTTTGATGACGTCCAGGCCGGAGACTCCCGGCAGCATCAGGTCGAGGATGATGGTGTCGGGCTTGAAGATGCGCATGGTCTTCAGGCCGGTCTCGCCATCGGGCGCGGTCTCGACCTTGTAGCCTTCGACCGCGAGCTTGTTGCGATAAACATTCGCCACGATCTGATCGTCTTCGATAAAGAGAATTTTTTTCATGCTAAACAATGCTTCCAACCGTCGCGGCCAGACCCGGCTGCGTCGCGAGAAATTTCCTGACCGCCAGATATTCGCGTTCCGCATCATTGCAAATTTGGGTGGCGCTCGTCAACGCGCCAGCCGCGCCGGCCTTTTCCAGGTCGCGCATCAATTGCCCCAGCCGCATCATGCCCAGCGTCGCGCTCGCGCCCGCGCAACTGTGCGCGACGCGGCGGACTTCGTCGGCCTTGTTCGCGGCGATGGCGGCCTTGATCTGCCCGAACTGCTGCGTGGTCTGCTTGAAATACATTTCGGCGAGTTCGCGCAAACTGTCCGCGTTGCCGTCGGTCAAGTCATTCAGCCGGTCCATTTCCACCGGCGATTCAACGGCGGGAGATTCCATTTTTGGCGTGGGCGAAAGTTTTATTTCCCCAGCCGCATCTGCCAATGAACCCCATTTTTCGACGATGCCGCGAATGTCGCCCGGGCGAATCGGCTTGGATAAATAATCATCCATGCCGGCGGCCAGGCATTTCTCGCGGTCACTCTGCATGGCGTGCGCGGTCATGGCGACGACGATGATGCGTCCGCCATAATTCGGATATGCGCCGGGATTTTTCTGGCGTTCACGGATATTGCGGGCGGCTTCGAGTCCATCCATTTCCGGCATCATCAGGTCCATGAAAACGAGGTCGTAAATTTTTGCGTCCAGCGCGGCGAGGGCTTTGTTCCCGTTCTCCGCCAGATCGGGCTTGTAGCCGATCTGGGCCAGAATCCGCGCGGCGACCTTCTGGTTGATCTCATTATCGTCTACCAAAAGAATCCGCAACGGCAGCCGTTCGGCAAGCAGTTGGGCCGGCGCGGCGGCGGCTTCTGGCACGGCTTTTTTCGGGCTGAACAGCGCTCGTTCGAGCGCGGCGCAGAGTTGCGCGGGTTTGACGGGTTTGGCGACACAATGGGCGAAGGCAAGTCGCGCATCCGCCGCCGCGTCGGCGCGGACGCCCAGCGGCGTCAGCAAAACCAGCGGCAGCATCGCCGCGCCGGGCAGCTTGCGGATTTCGGTGGCCAGCGCAACGCCATCCATGCCGGGCAAATGCAAATCAAGAATGGCCAGATCGAATTGTGCGCCGGCACGAATCAATTCAATCGCCTGTTGCGGAGCCGTCACCGCTTCGGGAACCATGCCCCATTTAGTCGTTTGTTCGGCCAGCGTGCGCCGGCTGGCGGCGTTGTCGTCCACAATCAAAACCCGGAGGTCGGCCAGTTTGGGCTGGCGGATTTCGCGCACGGCCTGTGGTTCGGCTTGAAAATTCGCCGTGAAATGAAACGTCGAGCCTTTGCCCGGCACGCTCTCGGCCCACATTTTTCCGCCCATCATTTCCACAAGTTTTTTGCTGATGGCGAGGCCCAGTCCCGTGCCGCCATAATGTTTTGCGGTCGAAACATCGGCCTGCACGAACGGTTTGAACAGGCGCGAAAGTTTATCCGGCGTGATGCCGATGCCGGTGTCGTGGATGGAAAAATGCAGATGCAGCGGATAAGTTTTGGCTTCAGTCGGCGGCGGCGCGGAAAGCATTTTGATGCGGACGGAGACATCGCCTGCGGCGGTGAATTTGATCGCGTTGCTGAAAAGATTCGACAGCACCTGGCGCAGCCGGAGCGAATCGCCTTTGACGATGGCCGGAATGCCGTCGTCCAGTTGATAAACGAGATCAATTTTCTTTTCGGCGGCCTTGGCGGACAACAGGTCGAGCGTTTCCTCGACGCAGGCGCACAAGTCGAACGGATGCAAATCCAGTTCCATCTTGCCCGACTCGATTTTTGAAAAGTCGAGAATGTCGTTGATGATGTTCAACAGCGATTCGCTGCTCGCGTGGATGGTGTCGAGATAACTGCGCTGCTCGGTGTTCAACGGCGTTTCCAGCAGCAGGCTGACCATCGCGATGACGCCGTTCATCGGCGTGCGGATTTCGTGGCTCATCGCCGCGAGAAAATCTCCCTTCGCGCGCGCGGCGGCCTCGGCGGCGATGCGCGCCTTCGTCAGCTCACGGTTGTGCTGAAGCAATTCGTCATATTGACTTTTGGTCTGTAACGCCGCGAGCAGTCGGACGCGGCAAACCTCCGGTTCCAACGGCAGATCCAGGCAATCCGTCACGCCGAGGTCGAATGCGCGCAGTTTTCCCACCTTGTCATCCGCCGCCGTCAGCGCGATGACGAGCGCACGCGGCCGGGGCGGATGTTCCTTGAACTCGCGCAGGACTTCCAGACCATCGGCTCCTGACGCTTCCAAATCAACCAGCACCAGGTCGGCGGGACGATCATGAAAAAACTGCATCGCCTGCTCGGCCGTGCGCGCCAGACGCAAAGCGATGTGGTCTTCCTGCAAGGCGGCGGACAGCGCGTCCAGCGTCTTCGGGTCGTTGCCGACCAGCAGGATTTGGGATGACCGTTGGCCTATGTTTTGTTCGGTTTGTTTCACAACTGCAGACTGTATTTCACCATTGAACAGCAATTATCGTGACAAGGCCAACCTGATTTTTGCGTGAAATATTTTTTCGCGCCAAAATCAAACATTGCTGGCGCACCGTCCCGGCGATAAAATCCCGCCATGCTGCAAACGGTGCTCGACGCCCATCCGGCGGGTGAAACCACAACTGCGCGCGACACGACGCTCGCAGCGTATCGCTTCATGCTGCGGGCGCGCGTTTTGGACGACAAATTCGCCGCGCTCTACCGCGCCGGCAAAATCCACGGCGGCGTTTTTCTCGGACGCGGCCAGGAAGCCTTGAGCGCGGCGGTCGGAATTTCGCTCAAGAAAACCGACGTGTTCGCGCCGCTCATCCGCGATGCCGCCGGTCGGCTCGCATTCGGTGAAACAATTTTGGATGCCGTGCGGACTTATCTCGGCTCCTCGCTTGGCCCGATGCGCGGACGCGACGGCAATGTTCATCGCGGCAAGCCGCTCGAAGGTTATTTCCCGATGATCAGCCATCTCGGTGCGATGATTTCAGTTGTCAACGGCGCACTGTTTGCGCGACGGATGAAGGGAATTTCCGGCACAGTCGGCGCGACGTGTCTTGGCGACGGCGCGACTTCGACCGGCGCATTCCACGAAGCTCTTAATCAAGCCGCCGTGGAAAAGCTCCCGCTTGTCATGGTTCTGGCCGACAATCAATATGCTTATTCGACGCCGACTTCGCGCCAGTTTGTTTGCGAGGATCTGGCGGACAAGGCCATCGGTTATGGCGTCGAATCCCATTCAATTGATGGAACGGATTTAGTTGAATGTTTGAAAACAGTTGGCGATGCGGTAGCCAAGGCAAGGGCAGGGAATGGCCCGCAGCTCGTCGTCGCAAAATTACTCCGGCTCTGCGGCCACGGTGAACATGACGATTCAAATTATATTGACCCGAAATTAAAAAATTCTCCGCTCGGGCGCGATTGCCTGAAAGTTGCCGAAGAATGTCTGCTCCGTCAAAAATGGACGGATGCCGAGACGCTTGCGGCGTGGCGTAGTGAAATTGCCGGCGAAATCGAAGAAGCCGTCGCCCAAGTCCGGCGCGAAGCGGCGCCCGATCCTTACGACGAGAAATGGCTGGCGATTTCCTCCGCACATTTAACTGACGTGCATGACGAAGACTCGGCAAGTTGAATTTAATTTCGCGCCATGAGCATTACCTACCTCGAAGCCATCCGCGAAGCGCAGTCCCACGCGCTGCGCGACGACCCGCGCGTGTTCATTTACGGGCAGGACGTCGGCGCATTTGGCGGCGCGTTCAAGGCCACGAAAAATCTGGCGAAGGAATTTCCCGGGCGAGTTTTGGATTCGCCGATTTCCGAAGACGCGATGGTCGGCATGGCCGTTGGCGCGGCGATTGAAGGCATGAGGCCGATCATCGAAATGCAGTTCGCCGATTTTTCCATCGTCGGCTTTAATCAGATCGTCAACCAGGCCGCAACGCTTTTCTGGCGCACGAATGTCCCGTGCCCCATCACCGTGCGCCTGCCGTTCGGAGGCACCGAAGGCGGCGGCCCGTTTCACAGCCAGTCCATCGAGGCGATTTACGCGCATTATCCCGGTCTCGTCGTGCTGACGCCCGCGACGGTCGAGGACGCTTACAGCATGCTGCTCGAAGCCGTGGCGATTGACGACCCGGTGATTTTCTGCGAACACAAATTTCTTTATTACCATCTCAAGGCCGAGAAATTGCCGAGCGAAGCACTGCCCATCGGCAAAGCCCGCATCGCGCGCGAAGGCCGCGACCTGACCGTGGTGGCTTACAGCGCGATGGTTCACGAAGCGCTCGAAGCCGCGACGGAACTTGCCACCGAAGGTTGGGAAATTGAAGTCGTGGATTTGCGTTCAGTCAAGCCGTTGGACACCGACACCGTCATCGCGAGCGTCGCGCGCACGGGACGTTTGCTCTGCGTCGGCGAAGCCTGGCCGTGGGGCGGCGTGACGGCGGAAGTCATCGCGCGCGTCGCCAGCGAGGGTTTCGGTCTGCTCGACGTGCCGCCGCAACGGCTAAACGCCAAGGACACGCCCGTGCCGTATCATCCGAACCTCTGGATGGCGCATCGTCCGACCGCCCGCGCCGTCGCCGCCGCCGCCCGGAAAATTTTAAGGCGCTAAATTTATGCCACAGATTCCCATCATCATGCCGCAGCTCGGCGAATCCATCGCCGAGGCCGCCATCATCAATTTTCTTGTCCAGCCCGGCGACAACGTCAAGGCCGACCAGGACCTCATCGAAGTCGAGACCAACAAGGCCACGATGACCGTGACCTCGCCGTGCAGCGGGCGCGTGGAAAAATTTACCGTGCAGTTGAATGAAAGCTACGCCGTCGGCGCGGTGCTGGGTCAGATTGAAGCCACAAAAGAAGAAGCCGCGCGTTTGGGACTTGGATGTTCCTGCACCGGTAAAAACTTCCGACACCGACCGCGTTTCAAAACCCGAAACAATCATCCGCAGCGGTCGCGTGCAACCCACCGTGCGCGGATTGCCCGTGCCGGCGAACGCGAAGGGCGCAAGCTATCTTTCGCCACGTCTCAAGGCGCGCATGGACGAACTCGGCCTGCACGCCGCCGATCTCGCGGGCATCGCGGGCAGCGGCGCGGCGGGGCGCGTGACCGTCGAGGATTTTGAAAAATTCATCGCGCATCTGGAAAAGCAGCGGATGAGCAAAGCCTCGTCCATGCGCGTGGCCGTGGCCGACGCCATGCGCCGCAGTTGGACGCGCCCGCTCGCGACCGTCGGTCTGCCCGTCGCGCTCGACGCGTTGCTCGCGCATCGCAAATCCTCAAATCCCAAACCCGGCCCGGCGCTTTACGCGTTGCGTGCGCTGGCGATTGCGCTGGCGGAAAATTCCGCGCCCGCCGGACGCCTCGTCGGCAGCAAGATTGTTCATCCCTCGGCGATTGACGTGGGCTTCGCCGTCGAAGCCGAGGACGGCGTGCTCGTTCCCGTCATCCGCGATGCCGACAAAAAATCGCTGAAAGATTTGACGCAGCGCTACAACGAGCTCGTCGAGCTGGCGCGCGAACGCAAGCTGCCGGCGGACGCGACCGGCGGCTCGATCGCGACGGTGACGAACTACGGCACGTTCGGCCTGATCTGGGCGACGCCGATTCCGCTGCCGGAGCAGACGCTCGTGCTGGGCATGGGCGCGGGCCGGCGCGCGCCGCATTGGGACGAGGCGAAAGGCCAGTTCGTGCCCGTGACCGAGGCGAACCTCACCTTGAGTTTCGACCATCGCGTGCTCGACGGCGGCGGTGCCGGGCGCCTGTTGCAACGGATCGCGGAATTGATGCTGAAGCCGGAGAAGTTGTGATTCTGGAAAAATAAAAAAACCGTTTGGAAAATTTCGGCGAACATTTTGAATGGGACGAGGCGAAGGAAATTTCCAATCTCGCCAAGCACGGCGTCGCGTTTGTTGAAGCCGTTGCCGCCTTCGCCGATCCGCGAAGAATGATTTTACCCGATGTGAGCCACAGCCAAGCCGAACCGCGCTGGTATTGCATCGGACAGGTGGGTGATGCTATTCTTACCGTGCGGTTCACGCGGCGGCGTGGCCGGATTCGCGTCATCGGCGCGGGTTACTGGCGCAAAGGCAGACAAATTTATGAAACGCAAAATCACTTACGCTGACCTGCACGAATTGAACGGCGAGCCAATTGGAAAACTTGGCGCGCCGGTGAATCTGGATTTTCTGCCGAGTCCCGAACAGGTGCGCCGGACGTTGCGGACGGTGAAAGTGACCGTCTCTCTCGCGCCGACGAGCCTTGATTATTACCGCCGTCAGGCGCGGCGACGCGGTGAAAAGCCCGCCGAAATCATGCGCCGCATTTTGCAGGCTCACGCGCTGGCGAAAGCTTGAGGTGTGCACCGCGACTTGATGTCGAAATTTAAAAAAAGTTAGGGTTTGTTTTTAAATCTGAAGGGCGTCAATTCTCTCACCAGTGTCCAGCCGCAGTTGAACAATTATGAAAATGGAGTTAAAAAAAACATTTCAGTTCGAGGCGGCGCATCTATTGCCGCATTTGCCGAAGACGCACAAATGCCGGCGGCTGCACGGCCACAGTTTCAAGGTGGAAATCGTCGTGGCGGGCGAGTGCGACAAAAAACTCGGCTGGCTGATGGATTACGCGGACATTTCGGCGGCGTTCAAACCGGTCTGGCAAAAGCTCGACCACAATTATCTGAACCAAATTCCCGGCCTGAAAAATCCGACGAGCGAAATCATCGCAGTTTGGATCTGGAAAAAACTGAAACCGAAACTGCCGCTGCTCACGGAAGTCGTCGTGGCGGAGACTTGCACGGCGCGCGCGGTTTATCGCGGGGAACAATGAAAATCTTGACGGGCGTTGTCCGTTTCGTTTAACGAATGGCCGGGGAAAAACCATCAACCTGAAATAACACATGGAAAACACAACTGACAAGACCATCCAGACCATTGATGAAGTGAAAAACAAGGTCATTGATTTTTTGACCGACTACGGTTTTCAGATCGTCGGGGCGTTGATCATTCTCGCCATCGGCGCGGTTATCGCGTGGTGGATCGGCCGCGTGTTGAGCGAGTGGCTGGACAAAAAGCGCGTCGAGCCGCCCATCCGGATGCTGGCCGTGCGCGTGGTCCGGATGCTGGTGTTTGGGTTAACGCTGGTGCTCGCGCTCGACAAATGCGGCGTACCCATCGCGCCGATGATCGCCGGCATCAGCGTGGCGGGCGTCGGCATTGGTCTGGCGATGCAAGGCGTGCTCGGCAATCTGGTCGCCGGACTGACGATCATTTTCACGAAGCCGTTTCGCGTGGGTGAATATATCGAAGTTGTCGGCGTGAGCGGGCAGGTGAAGCACATCGAATTATTTTCGACGATGCTGCTGCATACCGACATGTCGCGCGTCATGGTTCCCAACCGCAAACTCGTCGGCGAAATTCTGCACAACTACGGCCACATTCGGCAGCTTGATTTGAGCGTCGGCGTGGCTTACGGAACGGACATGGACAACGCGCTGAAAATTGTCCGCGAGATTCTTGCAACTAATGCGCGCGTGCTCAAAGATCCAGCTCCCGTCGTGGGCATCGCGGCCTTGGGTGATTCGTCCATTCAAATCATGATCCGGCCGTGGACATCAGTGCCGGATTACGGCCCGGCACAGGTGGATATTTACGAAGCGATCTTGAATCAATTCCGCGCGAACAAAATTGAGATTCCATTCCCGCAACGCGAAGTGCGGATGATCAGCCAAAATTAGTCGCGTGACGGCTTAAGCTTTTGCGTGCTGCACTTCGCCGTGAACTTTTAGCAAAACTTTTGCCAGCGCTTCCCAATCGACTTCGGTCGTTTCCCAGCCGCTGCTGAAACGCAAAACGCGGTGCGCTTCCGCCGGCTTGAAGTGCATCGCGGCCAGGACGTGCGAAGGCTCTTCCTTGCCCGTCGTGCAAGCCGAACCTGTCGAGACGGCGAATCCGGCCTTGTCCAATTTTGAAAGCCAGCGCGATTGCACGCCGTCCGGCATCAAAGCAGAAACCGTGTTCCACAATCGCGGAGAATTTTCGCCGACAATTTTTGCGCCCGGCAATTCTTTCAAAAATTGTTTCTCAAAATTGCCGCGCCAGACTTCGCGCAATTTATGTTCGCCGCGCGCGATTTGCCTTTCGCGGACTTCCAGCGCCGCGAGCATCGCCAGAATCGTCGCAACATTTTCCGTTCCGGCGCGAATGCCTTGCTCCTGTTTTCCGCCGACAAGTAGTGGCGTGATTTTGCTCTTGTGCGGAATTTTCAAGAAGCCGATGCCGCGCGGGCCGCCGAACTTGTGCGCCGCGCCCGTGACGAAATCGCAGTCGCCCAAACCGTGCGCGGGCATTTTGCCGAGCCATTGCACGGCGTCGGTGAAGAACGGAACTTCGTAGCTCTGGCAGATGGAAAGAATCTCGCGCCACGGCTGGATGACGCCGGTCTCGTTGTTTGCCGCCATGACGCCGACGAGTCCGGGTCGTGTGTCGGCCAGTTCCACCGTAAGCCAGTCCAGATCAATCACGCCGTCGTGCGTGACGGGAATGAATTTCGCGCGCTTGCCGAAATAATGTTTCGACGATTCGTCAACGCACGGATGCTCAATCGCGGAAACCCAAACTTCACTTTTCGCATCCAGCGTGCGCGCGAAATGGTGCATGACCGTGTTGTTCGCCTCGGTCGCGCCGCTCGTCCAGACGATGTCGTTCGCGTGGCAGCCGAGAAAGTGCGCGAGCTTTTCGCGCGCGTCGCGGAGCGCGGTGCTGGCGCGCAGGCCGAACTGGTGCGGACTGGAGGCGTTGCCGGAAAAATTTTCCGTCGCGTCCAGCCAGGCCTCGCGCGCTTCGCGCATCACCGGCGCGGTGGCGTTATGGTCGAAATAAATCATCGGTCGGACAAGATACAATTCTTCGCAAAACTGGCGAGTTTTTTGTGCGCAGCCGTGAAGGCGATGTCGAATCAAATTCTTGCGGCGACAGCCAGACGCCCGTTCAGTTTCTTCAGGCGAATTTTTCAAGTGAATATGAAATGCTTCCAGCGTCATCCGATAACGCGTGATGGAATGTTTGACGGTGCAAAGCGGATGGAATTTCGCAGCCTTGAAATCAAAAGCCGAATCAAAGATTTCTTTTGCGTCCTTTTTTTCGCCATTGATTTCAAAATTCGGAAACTCCCACAAATGCGCGTTCACAATTCCAACCGGACGCTGCTGGACGAGAAATTTTCCGTTGCGCTCAATGACGAAGGCAAAAAACGTCTCGCGCTGTCGCTGCTGCGCGTTTGCCGAGGTTTGGCAATTCTTCCACGCGGTTTTCCTTGAACGCGACGCAAAGTTTTTTTACCGGACAAATCAGGCACTGCGGATTTCGCGGCGTGCAAACCAGCGCGCCAAGTTCCATCAGCGATTGATTGAGATGAGAACAGGAATTTGTGTCGCGCGAAGAATTCTTTTCCTTCGTCGCCTTCGCGTCCTTCGCGCGACCAACCAGTTCTTCCGCCAGTTGCCAAAGCCGTGCATTGGTTTTCTTTTCCTTTGGATTTTTGCAGATGCCAAAAATGCGCGTCAACACGCGGATGACATTGCCATCAAGAATCGGCGTCGGTTGATTGAAGGCGATGCTGCAAATCGCGCCGGCGGTGTAGCGGCCGATTCCCGGCAATGCCAGAACGTCGTCAAAGTTTTTCAGGAAATTTGCCGTCGTGCTTTTCCACGATGACTTGCGCGGCTTTCTGCAAATTGCGGACGCGCGTGTAATAGCCGAGTCCTTCCCACAGTTTGTGGATTTTTTCCGAAGGCGCTTTGGCGGCGGCTTCAATCGTCGGCAGTTCGCGCAGCCAGCGGTTCCAAAAGGGAATCACCGTTTTCACCTGCGTCTGTTGCAGCATGATTTCGGAAACCCAGATCGCGTAAGGATCGCGCGTGCGCCGCCACGGCAGGTCGCGGGCGTTCGCGGCGAACCAGTCCAGCAACGCGGCGACGAGTTTTGAATTTTTAGTTTTTGGTTTTGAGTTCAAAAATTTGTCGAACCGCGAAATACACGAAATACGCGAAAAGGAAATGAAAAAAACGGCTGTTTGACACGCCGTCAAGTGTTGCTGATGATTTTGCTCATGAATTCAAACAAAAAGCCTTTGTTATTTGTGGAGAACCTAGTTTGGAACACATTTCCTAAAATGGTAAAATGGTTGCAGAAAGAAAGAAACACTTTCAAGACGGGGAATCACTTTAATTTACAGATGCAAAACAAAGGCTTCAATGCCACGATAATTTTATTATCTGCTACCTGCATTGAAGGCTTTCTTGTTGAATGTTTGCTATCTTATACGATTGGAAGCATATACCTAATAAACAATACTTTTGAAGGAAGATTAGAACATGACTTCCGAGAAAAAGTCTCAAAAGCAACTTTTGATGACTTTCCAGATTTGTTCAAAACAGCAATGGGAAAACCGCTAAAAGAACTCGTCACGGAAAAAAATTTAATTGATGGCATTCACGCCTTAATTGCTTTTCGTAACGGATTGGCTCATGCCCGTTCTGTTGCGTATCACATCAATGAAAATAGTTCGGCGGGCAACACAAGTTTTGAAATGGGAAGCCAGTATAAAAATGTTCACGCATATCTTAAAAAACAAAAGATTGTTTTTTCCGATGAAAATATAATTTCAAACGAAATTGCAGACCATTTTGCCGCACTAATAAAACCATACATTGATGCAGTTGTCCCGCTATTGCCCGTGCCGCAATCTGACAGTGTAAAAATGCTCGTTTCAATGGCTTTTAACGAACAAACCGAACCAAGTCCCCAAGCAGAGTAAGCCGCAAGAAAATTTCAGACACGAATTGCACGAATTTTCACGGATTGAATTCGTGTTCCTTCGTGAAATTCGTGTCAAAAAATCTTTGTGTCCTTTGCGTTCCTTTGCGGTTAATTTTTTCCGCGTGAAGCCGCTCACCATCCACACTTGCAAGCTGACCGACGAACAGGCGTCGGCGCTGCTGGCCGCGTTGCAGGCGCGCAACTGGAAGCCGCGCGAGGTGCCGTATGCGCGGTTCGCGTTTGAGTCGGACAAGACGAACATCGTTTTTTACGAGAGCGGCAAGCTGGTCGTGCAGGGCAAGGGCACGGCGGAATTTGTCGAGTTCGTGCTGGAGCCGGAAATTCTCAAGGAGGTCAAGCTCGGCTACGAAACCATTTTGAATCCCGAACTGCTCCTGCCGCGCATCGGCGTGGACGAAAGCGGCAAGGGCGATTTCTTCGGGCCGCTGTCCATCGCGGGCGTTTATGTGAACGAAAAAGTCATCGCCGCGTGGAAGGATTTGGGCATCCGCGATTCCAAAAATATTTCCAGCGACAAAAAAATTGCCGAGCTTGCCGAAAAAATCCGCACGACGCCCGGCTGCGTGACGGATTCCGTCGTCATCGGCAACGAGGCTTACAACCGGCTTTACGCGAAGATGAAAAGCGTCAACACGCTGCTCGCGTGGGGTCACGCGCGCGTGATCGAAAATCTGCTGGGCAAGCGTTACCAGATGAACCCGCCGCCGGTGAAGGCCATCAGCGACCAGTTCGCCGCGAGCAAGAGCGTGATCGAAAAGGCGTTGATGGCGCAGGGCAAGGAATTGCAGCTCGTGCAGCGGCACAAGGCGGAAGAAGACATCGCCGTGGCGGCGGCCTCGATTCTGGCGCGCGACGAATTTGTGAAAGGCCTGGCGAAACTGGAAAAACAATTTGAAATGAAACTGCCGAAGGGCGCGTGCAGCGGCGGTGGATGCGGCGGCGAAAAAATTTGTGGAAGAACGCGGCGCGGGCGAACTGGCGAAAATTTCCAAGCTGCATTTCCGCACGGCGCTGCGCGCGCAAGGTTTGCCGGAACCGCCGAAGACGGAGTGGCGGAACACAAAATAAAGCTGATGTCAGAAAATCCATCCATTTCTTGGGACGAAGCAAAACTTAACGAGTTAATTCGAGATAAGATCATTTACGGTAGATGAAATCTATGAAGTTCATCCAATTATGAATCAATAATCATGGCCAAACCCAATTTCATCGAACTGCCGGGCGGCGAGCCGCCAAAACGGCTTCTTTTTTTAGCGTTTGGCGTTTGAGCCTTGAATAGTTTTGCGGTTGATACATCCTCAATGTCAACACGCACCCATAAAATGAAAAACTCATTTGTAAATCCGACGGCCTGCGTTTCCTTGCTGATGACTTCAGTGTTTTTGTGTTCCGCGCCGGCGGCGGGATTTCTGCATACGCAGGGTGAAAACATCGTTGATGAGCAGGGCCGGAAAATCATGTTGCGCGGCGTCGGCCTCGGGAACTGGATGTTGCCGGAGGGTTATATGTGGCGCTTTGGCAAGGAAGGCGATCGTCCGCGCAAGATCGAAAAGATCGTCAGCGATTTGATCGGCCCGAAAAATGCCGCGAAGTTTTGGAAGGAATATCGCGCACAATACATCACGCAGAAGGACATCCAGCGGATCGCGCAATTGGGATTCAATTCGGTCCGTCCGTCGTTGAATGCCCGGCTGTTTTTATCCGAAGGCGAGAATCCGGTTTATCAGGACGAAGGGTTCAAACTTTTGGACAACCTGATCCGCTGGTGCAAGCGGAGCGGCATTTATGTGATCATTGATATGCACGCCGCACCCGGCGGCCAGACGGGTCAGAACATTGACGACAGCATTGATGACGTGCCCGGATTGTTCGCCAATCCCACGAACCAGGGCCGGCTGGTGGCGTTGTGGGCAAAGATTGCCACGCGTTACAAGGATGAACCCACGGTGGCCGCCTACGATTTGCTGAACGAGCCTTTGCCGGAACGGACTGGTGCCGCGGCAAAATATAAGAGCGAACTGGAACCGTTGTATAAACGCATCACGCAGGCGATCCGGGCGGTGGACAAAAAACACATGATCACGGTCGAGGGCGCGAACTGGGCCAACGACTGGTCGGTGTTTTCGACGCCGTTCGATGACAATCTGGTCTATCAATTTCATTATTATTGCTGGGAGCGGCCCACCGAACTAAATGACATCAGCCAGTATCTGGATTATCGCGAACGGCTGGGTGCGCCGGTGTGGGTGGGTGAAACCGGCGAAAGGGATGACGCGATTTATTGGGGAACCACCGATTACTTTGAAGCAAACAATATCGGCTGGTCGTTCTGGCCCTGGAAAAAAATGGATACGCACAACACGCCGTATTCTGTCAAATCACCTGAAAACTGGGATGCGATCAGGGACTATTCGCGGAAAGCCGGCGCGGACAAACCGTCGCCGGAAATCGCGCAGAAGGCTTTTGACGAACTTTTGCAAAATATCCGGCTGCGAAACTGCGAGTTCTTCTCCGACGTGGTGAATGCCCTCTTTCATCGGGTGCCGGGAAAAGTCGAGGCCGAGAATTACGGCCATGAAGGATTGATTCGTTCATACTTCGTGAATGACGTTACGCGGAAGTCGGCTTACTACCGCACCTCGGAACCCGTGCCGGTGAAGCTGTCAGAACCGGGTCAGTCAATTCAATTAAACGCCATGGAATGGACCGCCTATGTCATCAACAGTCTCGATGCGAAGGCTTATGCTTTGACGGTGCGGGCCAAAGCGGAAAGCGCGACGGCTGTATTTCAGATTTCCGTCAATGGCAGCAGCCAGGATGTCGTGGCCAATGCAAAGGATGGCTGGGTTGAATTCAAACTCAAGCCGGTGGATTTGGCTCAAGGAACGAATCAAGTGAAATTGTCCGTTGAAAACGGATCCGTCAGTTTCGATTGGATGGAATTTCAATAATCAGAAATCACCAGTCGTGGCGCGGGCGAACGGGCGAAAATTTCCAAGCTGCGTTTCCACACGGCGCTGCGCGCAAGGTTTGCCGGAGCTGGCAAAAACGGAGTGGCGGAAACGTTGACGGATGGAAAAACGTTTCCTAGCCTTCGCACATGGCAAAAGTATTTCTATCAATTTTTCCTTCGTTAATCCTTTTTGAAGTGTCCTTGTTTGATTTAGTTCAAACAGAAGCCGCCAAGAAATAATTAACTTATTAATTGGCATGGCCAAACCCAATTTCATCGAACTGCCGGGCTGCGAGCCGATTTCCATCATCTTTGAGGATCGCTCGGTGCTGGCGATTGACAAGCCGCGCGGCTGGATGCTCGTGCCGGATTCGTGGCGCAAGACGAACTGGAACTTGCAGACGGCGATTGATTCGTCCATCCGCGCGGATGATTTCTGGGCGCGCTCGCGCAATCTGCGCTATCTCCGTCACGTCCACCGGCTGGATGCGGACACGAGCGGCGTGATGCTTTTCGCCAAAAGCGAGGGCGCAATGCGCGCGATGGGCGAGATGTTCGAGTCGCGGCGGATGGAGAAAACGTATCTCGCCGTTGTCGAAGGCGTGCCGCGCGAAAAGGAATGGACTTGCGAACTGCCGCTCGGCCCGGATCCGAAAAATTTCGGCAAGATGCGCGTGGACAATTCGGAAGAAGGCAAGGAAGCCGAAACGCATTTTCGCGCGCTGATGAGCAATGACCGATTTACGCTCATCGAGGCGAGTCCGCTGACGGGGCGCACGCATCAGATTCGTGTGCATCTGGCGGAGTCGGGCAGTCCGATTGTGTGCGATGAAATTTATGGGCGCGTGCAAAAAGGTTATCGCCTCGGCCTGCGCGCGGTGCGGCTGGCTTACAAAGATACGTTTACGCGGAGACCGGTGAACATTCTTGCGCCGACGGAAAATTTTCTGAAGGAATTTGGCTTCACGCTCTCAAAAGAGTTGCAACAGGAAAAATGGGTGCGCCGTGCGTTCGTGCCGAAAGAAAAAGGGCAGGGCGAAAAATCGCCGCTGCCCGGGAAAGTTGTGTAGTGTCGAGTCTCTGCTCGATCCAGTTCGGCCACAGGCCGAACGTTACAATTTAATCCGCGTAGTGAACGGCGCAGCCGTAAGGTTTCGTTGAAGAAACTGTCACTGGTTTTCCCGCAATCACTTCGTCCACGGCGTCGCGAACGTAATTGTTTGCCGTGCGCGGATTGTGAAACGGGTCGGGCTTGTCGTCCATCGCGCCGTCATAAACGAGCGTGCCATTTTTATCTATGACGAACGTGTGCGGCGTGGTTTTCATTTCGTAAAGATGACCGATGGCACCGGAGCTGTCGTCAATCCACGCCGTCGCGGCGATTTTTTCAGCGGCCCATTCCGCGCGCGCCTGTTCGGGCGTGCGATGGCTGAAATTGCCCGGGCTGACGGAATTAACCATGAGCCAGACGACGCCCTTGGCGGCGAGTTCCCTCTGCAAATCCTGCGTCGCGCCCGTCGCATATTGGTTGTGGCAGAAGGGGCAGTCGGAATTGTAAGACTCGATGACGACGATTTTCCCTTTGTAATCGGAGAGCTTGACGGTCTTGCCGTTGATGTCCGTGCCGGTGAAATCCGGCGCGGGTTTGCCAACTTCGACGGCGAAGACAGAAGCGGCGAATGCCAGTGCAGTTAGAATTGCAAGTGTGGTTTTCATAAATTTGTTGGTTGTCAAATTAACAGACGCAGTTTGCGTGATGAAAGGTTCAAAAATTTTCAACCGCGAGTTCCGCGGATTTCAAATCTTAATCGGCGTCATCTGCGGTTTCTTCAAAGTGCCGCTTGGTCAAGCGCGTTCAAAACAATTCCCGGCGTCAAGACTTCCGGCAGCACAATCGGTTGCGAGTCGGGGTTTTTCGGATAAACCAAAACGAGCGGAACCCCAGCGCGATTGTAACGGTTCAATTCCGCTGTGATGTTGGCAGGCGTGCGCGTGTAATCGCCGGTAAAAGCGACGGCGTTTATTTCCTTCAACTTTGCGCGCACGGACGGAATTTCGATGCTGGTTCCTTTATTGACCTGGCAGGTGAGGCACCAATCGGCGGTGAAATCCACCAGCACGGGTTTTCCGGCGGCGCGTGCAGTCGCGACGGCTTCGGGCGACCAGCGTTGCCAGTCAATGCCATCCGCCGATTCTTTGAGCGAACCCGTCGCGTCCGCTTCCGGCATCGCTGTGCGCCAGTCCAATTCTTTTTCCAGGCCGAAAACGTAGCCGCCGATGAGCAAAAATAAAGTGATGATCACCGCCGCCGTTTTGTGCTTGCGTCCGCGCTGGACAAATTCACCAAAAATCCACGCGGCGAACGCGACGACGACGAGAAAAACACCGAGCCACAAAACTTTTTTCCCATAACTGGCGGTGGCGATGTTGAGCAACCACACGACCGTCGCGAGCATCGGGAAGCCCATCGCGATTTTGAATTTCTCCATCCACGCGCCGGGCTTCGGCAAAAATTTCAGCCATGCCGGATTCCAACTTAACAAAACGTAAGGCGACGCGAGGCCAAGTCCGACGAATAGAAAAATAAAAATAATTGTTGCGGCACTTTGTGAAAAAGCGAAGCCGAGCGCGGGCGCAAGAAACGGCGCGGTGCAAGGCGTCGCCAAAGTTGTGGCGAGAACGCCGTTGAAAAATGCGCCGCTCGCGCCGTGCCGCGACGCCAGATTTCCAGCCGCGTCCAAAGTTCGTCCGCCGAGCGTGACTTCAAATACGCCGAACAAATTCAGCGCGACGAGCGTGACGAGCGTGGCGAGGCAGACGATGAAAATGGGACTGCCGAATTGCATTCCCCAGCCGGCCTGATGTCCGGCGGCTTTCACTCCGATGACGATGGCCGCGAGAACGAGAAATGAAAACAAAACTCCGACGGCATAAATTCCGCCGAGCGCGCGTGTACGCGGCGCGGCGAACTTTTGGCTTCGTTGACGAAGCCGAGGATTTTCAGCGCGATGACCGGCAGCACGCACGGCATGATGTTCAAAATCAATCCGCCGATGAAGGCGTAGAGCAGCATTTGCCAGAGTGATTGCGAAGGCAAAGTCGGTGAATTTGAAATTGAAGCAACCGGTTCGTGCATTACGAAATCGTTTGATTTGTTTGCGTGAATTAAAGATTGGCAATCCCAATTTGAAAACCTGTCGTTGTTGAATAACCAACACACCAGAGATTTCTGTTCGGCCAATCGCCAGAGAATTTTTTAACCAACTTGCGATGTACTATAATTGAAATTTCTGTTTCGGAAACATAGTTTCATTTGGTCTTGGATTGGATTTCAAAATTATCGTTTGCGTCAGGAAAAAAATCAGACTCGCCTGTTTGTAATCCATTTAATTGCCTTGAAAATTACCCTCGATAATCAGTGGTCGTGGATCGACATTGGTTGGATCATTCCAACAAAACCTGAATTGTCAGAATTAGTCAACTGGCTTTTGGCATTTTGTTTTTCCACGATTCTATAATCGCCACATCGGCAGAAATTTTGTTCGTCACTGTCGACATTCAACGCGGCTTCGACATTCGTGCTGCCGGGAATGCACTGTTGCTCATGCATTCGAGCCACGAGATTTTGGCCTTCAAAACCAGCGGACTGGGCTGCAAATTCGTCGCGAGCGTGAGCGGCACGAGGAGCATGACTTCGTTTTCGTAGCCGTAAGTCGTGACTTCGGCGGGTGGAAGTTTTTCCGGCAGCGGCCATTGGATTTCACCGGCGGTGACGCCGGGCGGCAACTGCCATTCGATCTTGGTGGGCAAGCCGGCGGCACCGGAATTTTTCCAGTAAGTATGCCAGCCCGCGATCCATCTTCATGTCTACGCCGACGAGAATTGTGTCGCCGGGCTTCGCGGGATTGGCGGACAAGAGCAATTGAACGTGTGTGTGCGCGGCGCGCGCGGTCAAAGCCGCGAGGCAAAGGCAGATTGAAAAAAAGAAAATGATGCGGCGCACGATGATTAGATGCCACATTTGCGGGAACGTTTGAAGTTATTTTGTCGGGGAATAATTTATTTCTGGAAAGCGGCGGCGGTTTGCTCCAAGTTATCCGCCGTTAATTAATTTATGGATGTAAAACTTCCTAAACTCGGTGAAGGCGCTGATTCCGGCGTCGTGGTCAACATCTTCGTCAAAGAAGGTGACACGGTCGCGAAGGATCAGGCGATTCTGGAATTGGAAAATGAAAAGGCCGTCGCCTCGATCCCGTCCACGGGCGCGGGCGTCGTCGCCAAGGTGCATGTGAAGGCCGGCGACCGCGTCGGCGTCGGCGCGCGGCTCATCACGCTCACGGAAAGCGGCCAGCCTGCTGCCGCTCCGGTCGCTGCGGCTGCGCCGAAACCGGCGGCGAAAAAAGTTGTCGCGCAGGCTGCGCCGGAACCGGAAGAAGTCATCGAGGAATCCGCCGAAGTCGAAGAAGAAGTTTCCGATGAACATGTCGCGGCGTCGCCGTCTATCCGTAAAATGGCGCGCGAGCTTGGAATCAATCTTGGCAAAATCCGTGGCAGCGAAGCGGGCGGACGCATCGTCATCGGCGACGTGCGCGCTTATATTCAACGTTTGGTGAAGGCTGCGGCGAAACCTGCGACTGTTGCTGCGAGCACGGCTCCAGCGAAACCTGCGCCCGTGCAGATTGATTTTTCGCAGTGGGGGCCGATCAGCAAAAAGCCGGTAACGCAATTGCGCAAGGTCATCGCGCGGCGCATGGCCGAAAGTTGGAACTCCGTTCCGCGCGTCACGCAATTTGACGATGCGGACTTCACGAAGCTCGGTGAGTTGCGGAAAAAATTTGCCGCCGATTACGAAAAGAATGGCGTCAAGCTCACGCTCACGCCGTTTGTTTTGAAGGCGGTTGCGGAGACGTTGAAGAAGCATCCAATTTTCAATTCGAGCCTCGACGAAGTTGCGGACGAGGTTGTCATCAAGGAATATATTCACCTCGGCATCGCGGTGGACACGGATCAAGGCTTGATGGTTCCCGTCATCCGCGACGTGGACAAAAAATCTTTGCTTGATCTGGCGAAGGAATTGGAATCGCTCGCGGCGAAGGCGCGCGACCGGAAAATCACCGCCGACGAAATGAAGGGTGGCACGTTCACGATTTCCAATCAAGGTGCGATTGGCGGCGCGCATTTCACGCCGATAATTAATTTGCCGGAAGTCGCCATCCTCGGTCTCGGTCGCGGTGCGTTGAAGCCGGTCGTGCGTGATGGCAAGGTCGAAGTTCGCATGATGACGCCGTTGGGATTATCTTACGATCATCGCGTGGTGGATGGCGGCGCGGCGGCGCGGTTCACGGTGGATTTGGTGAAGGCGTTTGAAAATTTCGGCGAAGAAGTTGTGAAGATTTAATTTGTATGGATTCGATCAAAACAGAAATCGTAGTTGTTGGCGCAGGCCCTGGCGGTTATGCGGCGGCGTTTTATGCGGCGGACTTGGGCAAAAAAGTCATCCTCATCGAGAAGGAGAAAAAGCTCGGCGGCGTCTGCCTGAACCGCGGCTGCATTCCATCGAAGGCGCTGCTTTATGCGACGCATCAGATCGTCAACTCGCGCGAATCGGCACATCGCGGCATCACTTTCGCTGAACCGAAGGTGGACGTCGCGAAATTGCGCGAGTGGAAAGATTCCATCATCGTCAAGTTGAGCGGCGGCGTGGCGACGCTCGCGAAAATGCGCGGCGTGGAAGTCATCGCCGGGCGCGGCTATTTTGAAGGTTCGAACAAATTGCGCGTTGAGACGGAGCAAGGACAAAAATTTATCGAATACGAGCAGGCGATTCTCGCGGTCGGCTCAATTCCCGCGATGCCGAAGGCGTTCGACCTCGGCAATCCGCGCGTGATGACTTCCACCGAGGCGCTGGAGATCGAGGACATTCCTGAAAATCTGCTCGTCGTCGGCGGCGGTTACATCGGCATGGAACTCGGTACGGTTTACGCCGCGCTCGGCAGCAAAATTACTTTGATTGAAGCGCTCGATGCCATTCTTGCCGGTGCAGACGCCGACCTTGCGCGACCCGTTGTGGCGAACGCGAAAAAAATGTTCAAGGAAATCCGCCTGAAAGCAAAAGTCACGAAAATGGCGACCGTCGGAAAACAAATTAAAGTTGAATCCGAATACAACGGCGAAAAATTTTCCGAACTTTACGACCGCGTTTTGGTTTCCGTCGGGCGCGTGCCGAACAGCAAGGACCTCGGCCTGCAAAACACAAAGGTTGAGCTCGACGAACGCGGTTTTGTGAAAATCAACGCGCACCAGCAGACGAGCGACCCGGCCATTTACGCCATCGGCGACATCGCGGGCGGCATCTTGCTCGCGCACAAGGCGCACAAGGAGGCGCACATCGCCGTCGGCGTCATTGCCGGCGATGACGGCGTGTTCGACAGCGTGATTCCCGCCGTCGTGTTCACCGATCCCGAAATCGCGTGGTGCGGCTTGACGGAAAACGAGGCGAAGGAAAAAGGTTTGAAATACGAAGTCGCGAAATTTCCGTGGTCCGCGTCGGGCCGCGCGCTGACGTTCGACCGCACGGACGGCGTGACGAAAATCATCGTTGATCCCGAAACCGACCGCGTGCTCGGCGTGGGCATCACGGGCGCGGGCGCGGGCGAACTCATCGCCGAGGCCGTGCTGGCGATGGAAATGGGCGCGACGGTCGAGGACATCGCGCTGACCATCCACGCGCACCCGACGTTGTCCGAGACGTTGATGGAATGCGCGGACGCCTATTACGGCCACGCGACGCACATCTTCACGAAGAAAAAAGCGGCGGGGTGATGAACCGCGCCGTTTGTTTTTTTAAGAAGTCAAAGGGTTAAATGAAGTTGGTATAAGAATTTTCCAGCTTCAGTTAGTCAAACGATTACAATTTTTTAGTCTCTCGCCTCTCGTCTAGGAATCTACCTATGGGAAAATAAAAAAGAAAGCAACATGCCAGTCCACACAATACTGCAATCCAAATAGAATGTGTAAGCCAGAATATAAGAAAAGCAGGAGCAAACACTGTTAAAGCACATGTCAAAAGCGTCATCGCAGCATTTGAAAAAGACTGACGGAACTCAAAACATTGGCCGCATGATAAACAAGTATGGCGTCCCAACGGCGCTCGATAATACGCAAGCATTGTTAGTGCTTGAACATGCTGACAATGTGGACATTTCATATGTGTGAATTGGTCTAACAGTAAAAATTTGAACTTTTCATAACCTATTTCGATTTTATTTATATTCGTCGTCTTCCAATTTGTCCATTGAGTTTTATTTCACAATTTCTTGGCGGCTTTTTCCAGCGCGCCGAAATTTCCTTCCTCACAACATTCCACAAAACCTTCTGTGACGGATTTCAATTCCTCCCAGCGCGCGCGGATTTGTTTCGCCTCGGCGGGCGTGATCTGATTGTCGGCGGCGGCGGTGGCGATGACGGCGAGCAGGTCGGCGAATTCCTGCACGATCTGGTTCGTCGCCGGAATCAGGAAATGCGGATGCGGCGCGTTCTTGGGATTCAAAATGAAAAATCCGCCCGCGCGCTGGCAAATCCATTGCACGAGCCGGTGGTCGCCGGTGCTTTTGAGCAGCGCCTCGATGCGGTCGAGCGGATTGCCGATGCCGCTGCCCGCGACGCTCGGCTCGGCCCACTTGTAAATCATCGAGGTCGAGAGATCGAGGTCGGCGGCGATTTCCTTGGGTTTCTTTTTTTCCAAAACTTCGCGGAACAATTCATGGGATTGCATGGCTTGAAAATGGTCAATCGGCGAAATGCTGGCAAGCGGGAAGCGATTCCAAACTTCGGGTGAAATTGTAAATGCAGCGGACGCGGGAATGTTGTTAGCTGGATGCGTCGTATGAGAAACGAAGACAAACCAGGCTTCCCTTTCCAGCTTGCGTTGGCGGGCGGACGGGTTTTTACTTGGAGCAACAGCAAATCAGCGAGGTAATCATGATTACGATTGTCTATACCGTCTGCCTGGTGTTCGGTCTCATCTTCACGTTGTTTAGCGCCGTCTTGGGGCATTTGTTTGGCGGACACGGCGATGTCCATGTCGGTGCGGGCGGCCATGCCGAGGGCGGCGTGGGCCACGACGGCGTGCCGGGAATTTCCTTTTTAAGCCCGACGGTGCTGGCGAGCTTCATCACGGCATTTGGCGCGCTGGGTTTGATTTTTTGCAAAATTGACGCGACGAGCAGCGTCTGGATTAATGCACCGCTGTCCTTTTTCGGCGCGCTGGGCGTGGCGCTGTTGGTGCTGTGGCTGTTCAACACCGTGTTCAGGAAAACCGAAGGCTCCAGCGAATCGCGCGTCGCGATGCTCATTGGCCAGACCGCCGCCATCGTCACGCCGATTCCCGAAAACGGCGTAGGCGAAATCTCCTACACACAGGCCGGCTCGCGTTACACCGCGCCGGCTCGCGCGGACAGGGGCGGCACCATTGCCAGCGGCCAGACGGTGAAAATCACGCGCATCGTTGGTTCGCAATTTTACGTCGAAGCCGCCAACTGAATTTTAACCTCAACTAAAACCTATCAACTAATATGAACCTGACTCCCATGCTGGCCGAAGCCTCGCTGATGAACATCGTCATCGGCGTCGGCTCGATCCTGTTTGTCGTTTTCGTTTTCATCGTCATTTACGCCAGTCGTTACACCAAGAGCGGGCCGAACCAGGTGCTGGTGATTTCCGGCATCAAACGGAAAATGGTGGAGGCGGACGGCACGACGCGCGAAGTCGGCTTCCGCATCGTCAAGGGTGGCGGCCGTTTTGTCTGGCCGATTTTCGAAAAAGTGGACGTATTGTCGCTTGAATTGCTGACGATTGATGTCCAGACGCCGGAAGTTTACACGAGCAAAGGCGTGCCGGTAAAAGTGGACGGCGTCGCGCAGATCAAAGTGAAGGGCGATGACATTTCCATCGCGACGGCGGCGGAACAATTTTTGAGCAAGGGCGTTGACGACATCAAGAACATCGCGATGCAAACGCTCGAAGGTCATTTGCGCGCGATTCTCGGCACGATGACCGTCGAGGAAATTTACCAGAACCGCGATGCGTTCGCCTCAAAAGTTCAGGAAGTCGCCGCCGGCGACATGGCGAACATGGGTTTCACCATCGTCAGCTTCACCATCCGTGACATCCGCGACACACAAGGTTATCTCGACGCGCTCGGCAAACCGCGCATCGCGCAGGTCAAGCGCGACGCCATCATCGCGCAGGCCGAGGCCGACCGCGATTCCGTCATCCGTTCCGCGCAGGCGAACCAGGCCGGGCAGGAGGCGAAATTTCAGGCCGACACGAAAGTCGCCGAGGCGCAACGCGATTACCAGTCGAACGTCGCGCAATATCAGGCCACGGTGAACGTGCAAAAAGCGCAGGCCGACCTCGCGTATGATTTGCAGAAATTCAAGACTGGTCAGCTCGTGATGGCCGAACAAGTGCAGGTGCAGATCGTCGAGAAGCAAAAGAACATCGAATTGCAACAGCAGGAAATTCTCCGCAAACAGCGCGAACTCGAAGCGACCATCCAGAAGCCCGCCGACGCCGAGCGTTACAAAGTCGAGACACTCGCGAACGCGCGGAAATTCCAATTGGAAACCGAAGCCGCCGGCGCCGCGTCCGCGACGAAGGCGACGGGTTTTGCCGGAGCCGATGTCGTCAAAGCAACAGGCTTGGCCGAAGCCGATGCGAACAAGGCGCGCGGTCTGGCCGAAGGCCGTCCGTCATCGAGGCGCAAGGCAAGGCGACCGCCGAGGCGATGCGCGTGAAGGCCGAAAGCTTCAAGCAATACAACGAGGCGGCGGTCATCGAAATGATCATCCGCGTGATGCCGGAAATCGCGGGCAAGATCAGCGAGCCGCTGTCCAAGACCGAGAAGATGGTCATCATCAATTCCGGCAACGGGCCGGGCGGCGGCGCGAGCAAGCTGACCAGCGACGTGACGACCATCATCAGCCAGTTGCCGCCTGTGCTGGAAGCCTTGACCGGCGTGAAGTTCGAGAAATTGATGGAGCAGGTTCCCGCGCTGAAAAAGGCGATGAGCAAGGATGATGACAAAAAATAAATAACACATTTGTCGTTTTTGTGAAAACAGAACTGAAGCTTATTGCCGAAGAATATCTGCCCAAAATTGAGAAAGCGGCAAACGAAGCCCCGAAATTAAATTTGCTTGTTAAAAAATTGAGAGGCAACCTTCGTTACGAGTTTCATCACAATGGGAATCGTCAAACAATTCCGAAGCTACCGGGCGTGTATATGGCTTACTATAAAAAGCGTCCAACACCTGTTTATATTGGCGAAACAGGAAATTTACAACGACTACGTTTTCATGTTGGTAAAGCAGGACAGAAGGAAAGCACGTTAAAGAAAAAATTTGAAAGAGAATTTCCAAATCAAAGAATAAATTCTGAGTTCTTTCAAGAATTTTGCACGTTTAAGGTAGTTGAAATTCCATTTGGACGTATTGAAGCTGAATCGTATCTCAAAAAGACTTTGAATGCATCTCTTCGAATCCATCATTGACGCGAATCATCGCGCGGTTGCCGGTGACAATTCGGCGGGCTTGCATCCGGCGGATTTCGCGGACGCGCTGCCGGTCATCGCGCTGACGTGCATTGACCCGCGCCTGAACGCTTTTTTTCCGAATGCGCTGGCGTTGCCCGCCGAGCAGTTCATCTGGCTGCGCAACGCGGGCAACATCATCACCGGCCCGCTGACCAGCACCATGCGCTCGCTCGCGCTGGCGTGCGCGGTCAAGGGCGGACGCGAGATCGCCATCATCGGCCACACGGACTGCCAGGTCTGCAAGACGACGACTTCGCAATTGCTCGACGAGTTGAAGGCGCTGGGCGTCGAGCGAAATCGTTTGCCGGAAAACATCAATGAATTTTTCGGGATGTTCGCGACGGAACGGCAGAACGTCATCAAGGCGTGCGATTTCGCGCGCGGCAGCCCGCTCATCGGCCCGAAAATTCCCGTGCATGGTTTGATGATTGATGTCGAGACGGGAAAACTCGATTGGGTCGTGAACGGCTACGACACGCTGCAATCGCCGGTGCAGCCGACGATGGCTAAAACGGATTTTGCGACGATTGGCGCGCTGGGTTCGTTCAAGGATTTTGAGATCGGCGAGATGAAGTTTCCCGAAATGAAAATCGGCGACGCGGCGGCGAGGACGGAGCTTTCTGAAATCAAGCCGACGCCCGCACCGCAGGTTCAACCTTCGCCCGCCGCTCCCGCGCGCCCGCCGAAAATTCCGCTGCCGCCGCCCATCCGTCCGCGAATCATTGAGCAGCCGTGGCGGCGGTGACAAATCATTTCAACTGCGCGGCCATTTCCTCACCCAATGCGACGGCTTCGGCAACCGGACGCTTCGCCGCGCCGCGCTTCACGGTTTCATCGCGGAAGGAAACGGCCTTGAGTGAAATTTTGTCGCCGGAAATTTCCGCGTGCGCGCCGACGGGACTCTGGCAGCCGCCGCCCATGCCGCGCAAAAACGCGCGCTCGGCAGTCACCGCGTGGAACGTGTTGAAATGATTCAGCCGCTCGACGATTTTCCCGATGCGCTCGTCGTCCGCGCGAATCTCGATGCCAATCGCGCCTTGCCCGACGCATGGCAACATCACGTCCAAATCCAAAACCGTCGCGAGCAAACCATCCGGCACGGCGTCGCCGGCGAGCGTGCCGTCGGCGTTGACCTTAAAATTCAACCGCGTCAGTCCGGCGAGCGCGAGTACGGTCGCGTCCAGTTCGCCGCGCTCGGCGACTTTTTGCATCCGCGTCGTCACATTGCCGCGAATTTCCACAATGTTCAAATCCGGGCGCGCGGCGAGCAAAAACATTTTACGCCGCGTGCTGCTTGTCGCAAGCGTTGCGCCTTGTGGAAAATCTTTCAGCTTCAAATGCGGTTTGTAGCCGCGCAAAGCCGATTGTCCCGGAGACCAATCTTTTTGCTCGCGGATGGTTTCTTTTTGTTTTGCAAGAAAATCAGCCGAGCGGTAAATCAAAACGTCGCGCACGTCCTCGCGTTTTGGCGTGGCGGCGAGAATCAGGCCGGACGGCAAATCGGTCGGCAAATCTTTCAGGCTGTGGACGGCGAGGTCGGCGTGGCCTTTGACGAGCGCGATTTCGAGTTCTTTCGTGAACAAGCCTTTCGGCAAACCGCCCTCGACTTTGGCCATCGAAGCCTTCTGCAATTTGTCGCCGGTGGTCTTGATGATTTTCAGCTCGAAGCGCAGCCGGGGAAACGCGGCGCGGCATTGTGCGGCGATGAGGTTGGCCTGCGCGAGCGCGAGCGCGCTGCCGCGCGTGCAGATGATGATGGGACGTTCCACAGCCATATTTTAACCACAGATTAACACGGATGAACACAGATGAAAAGAAAACAAGCCGTTTTCCAATTGTGTGTTTCTATCTGTGGGCATCTGTGGCTGTACCAACATAACTGCGACTTTCTCGGCGATGATTTTTTCGCAGCGGGCGACTTCTTCTTTTCGCAAATTCAGATAATCATCGGCGATGCCTTGCAGGTCGTCCACGTTGTAGAGATAGACGTTGTCGAGCGCGCTGACGGCGGGGTCAATGTCGCGCGGCACGGCGATGTCAATGAGCAGCAGCGGGCGATGCTTGCGCGCCTTCATCAGCGGCTCCAGTTTCGCGCGGTCGAGGATGTGATGCGGCGCGGACGTGCTGCTGATGGCGATGTCAATGGTCTCAAACTCCGCCGCCCAATCGTCGAACCGCACGGCGCGTCCGCCAAATTCCTTCGCCAAAACCTGCGCGCGTTCGTGCGAGCGGTTGGCGACGATGATGCCACGTGCGCCGCGCGAGAGCAGGGCGCGCGCGACTTTTTCGCTCGTCTCGCCCGCGCCGATGACCAGCACTTCGCGTTCGGCGAGCGAGCTGAAAATCTTTTCCGCCAGTTCCACCGCGACGGACGCGACGGAAACGCTGCCGCGCTGGATGCTCGTCTCGGTGCGGATGTGCTTGGCGACGTGGAACGCGCGCTGGAATGCCTTGTTCAGCCGCGCGCCGGTGTGCCGGTGCGAGAACGCGAGTTCGTAAGCCGACTTGAGCTGGCCGAAAATTTCCGTCTCGCCGATGACCATCGAGTCGAGGCCGGCGGCGACTTTGAATAGGTGATGCAAACTGTGCGGCTCGGCGAAAGAATAAATTTCGTCACCGAGCGCGTGGTCGAAAGCGTGGTGAGTGATGAGGAATTTTTTCAATTCCGCAAACGCGGCTTCGGGCGCGAGCGAAGTCGCGGCGTAAATTTCCACGCGGTTGCACGTCGAGAGAATCGCCGCCTCGGTCGCGATGCCGGATTCGCGCAAAGTCTTAAGCGCGGCGGGAATTTTTTCGTCGGCAAAGGCGAAGCGTTCGCGCAGTTCCACTGGCGACGTGCGGTGGCTCAAACCGATGACGACGACACTCATTGGTGGTGCAGGGCGGAAAACAAGTTCGTGATCCAGAATGTCAGCAGGAGGAACACGAACAACACGATGACGCCGGTGGCGAAGCGGCGGCTTGTCCGCCCGAAAAATTTGTAGGCTGCCAGGGATTCGAGATAGGCCAGCCAGAGCAGCGCGGACCAGATGACTTTCGGGTCGGAGAGATAAGAGCCGCCTTCGGGGCGCGGCAGTTGCGAGCCGGCGGCGAGGCCGATGGTGAGCAGCACGAAGCCCGCCGCCACCAGCCGGAACGCGATGAGTTCCAGCCGCTGGATGGACGGCAGGAACGAGAGCAGCGCGCGGAGCTTGTGAAATTTCAGGTCGTGCCGCTGCATCAAAAACATTCCCGCCGCCACGGCGGCGAGGCCGAACGCGCCGTAGGCTTGCAAAATCGTCGCCGCGTGCAGGCTGCGGAGCGCGCCGGAAAATTCGGGCCTTGGTCCGTGAGGCGGGTCGAGCGACGGCATCAATGCGAAAACTCCGACGGTGAACAGCACCGGCGCGGTGAACGCGCACAAAAACTTGAAGCGCGGCAGCAGCGAATAGACGAGGCACGCCAGGCCAAGCGCCCAGAGCAGGAAGGTCGATCGCCTCGTAGAGATTGTTGACGGGGCAACTGTGCAGCGTCAGGCCGCGCCGGGTCATGGCCAGCGTGTGCAGCGCCACGCCGCCGGCCACCAGAAAATAATTCACCCAGTCATCGCGGCGAAAGCCTTTGCGCCACAGGAAAACCGAGTAGATCGTGCTCAAACCGTAAAGCACGACGGCGAGCAGAAAGAAATGACGGTCAGTGAACCAGGCCACGGTGAAAGATTAAACCACGCTGCGCGACGGGCAAGCGGCAATTGGAAATTAGCAGCCGCTTCACCGCACTTTTTCAAACGCAAAACCTTTCAAGTATTCCGTTTCGGGAATCATCGGGATGACCGGATGGTCGGGGCTTTGCGCATAGGTCGCGACGCGGCGCAAAATGTGGCGCGTGTCGAACGCCGCCGAGAGCAGCGAGTCCAGAAACAAGCCGGCGCTGACGTGATGCGAACAGCAGAAGCTCGCCAGCGTGCCGCCGGGTTTCAACAACTTCAATGCGCGCAGATGAATTTCCTTGTAGCCGCGCAACGCATCCGGCACGGACGCGCGGTTGCGCGTGAATGACGGCGGATCAAGAATGATCAAATCGAAACGCGGAATGACGCGTTCATGCGGTTTGACGGCGGTGTTATTTTTGAGCCAGTCGAAAACATTGACAACGTCAAAGGAACATTTTTCCGCCAGACCGTTTGTCGAGGCGTTTCGTTTTGAAGCTTCAATGGCGTCGGCGCTCTGGTCGAGTAAATGAACGTGCGCCGCGCCCGCGCGCGCCGCGTGCAAGCCGAATCCGCCGAGAAAACTAAAACAGTCGAGCACCTGCCCACCTTTGGCGAATTGCGACACGGCCTGATAATTTGCCTGCTGATCCAAATACATTCCCGTTTTGTGACCGCCGACCAGATCGGTTTCAAATTTCAGGCCGTTCAAGTTCACGGAAACCGGCCCGCTCAATTCGCCGAATAAAATTCCATTTGATTCCGCCAAGCCCTCGAACTTGCGCGACGAAACATCGCTGCGTTCCATGATGGCGCGCGGCGAAAAGATTTTTTGCAGCGAGGCGACAATCATCGCCTTGCGCTGATCCATGCCGAGCGCGGAAATCTGCACGACGAGCACGTCCTCGTATTTGTCCACGATAAGGCCGCTCAAGAAATCGCTTTCGGCATTCAAGACGCGAAAGGACGTTGCATCTGGCAGATGTTTTTGCCGAACGGCAAGCGCGACGCGGATGCGTTCCTCGAAAAATGTTTCGTCCACGTCCACGCGTTCTGGCGCGATGATGCGGACGTTGATCTTCGAGCGGGAATTGTAAAAGCCGACGCCGAGCAGCCGCTGGCGATGGTCTTTGACCTGGACGAGCGCGCCGTCAACAACGGGCGCGGTGAGCCGGAGGATTTCACCGTGATAAATCCACGGGTGGCCGGCAACGATGCGGTCGGCTTCACCGGGTTTTAACAGGACAGTCGGCAATGATTCCATGGTTTGTAAACAGTTTGCGCCGATAAATCCGGCGCGAAGTTGAATGAAACCAAAAATTGACGACGCCGGAAAGCAAAACCACCGCTAATTTTGTGAATAGATTTCACTTGCAAGATTCGCGGAACAGGCGGATAACAGTATTAAGCCTGTAAAAAACTATGAAAACTCTTATTCCTGTCAGTTCGTTGCTGCACCACAAAGGTTCGGTCGTGTGGGATGTCTCGCCGGAGGCCACGGTCTTCGACGCCATCAAGCTCATGGCGGAAAAAAACATCGGCGCGTTGCCCGTGATGTCGCGCGGGATGCTCGTCGGCATTTTCACCGAACGCGATTACACGCGCAAAATCGCGCTCATGGGGAAAACCTCCCGGGACACGCGCGTGCAGGAAGTGTTGTCCGGCGAAGTCATCTGCGTCTCGCCGAATGAATCGGTCGAGGATTGCATGAAGCTGATGACGGAAAATCGCATCCGGCATCTGCCCGTGGTTGAAGACGAAAAGGTCCTCGGCATCATATCCATCGGCGACCTCGTGAACTGGATCATTTCCGCGCAGAACTCGGCCATTGAGCAGATGGAACAATACATCGCCGGCGGCGTGTCTGCGTGAGGGACGACAGGTTCATTTCGCGACTTCTTCTCGTTGCAAAAAACACAGGCAACGGCACAACTTGATCTGCTTTCCGCCCGGCTTTTGGCGCAAAACCGGCGATGGAATTGATTGCGCGGCTTGTTATTTATCATACCTCCTGTTCAAAATGTTTTCCTTGCTGAACGGATTGGGGTATAATGGGTCGAAGTTGTGCCAATCATCATGAGTTTTCTAAAAAATAAAATGTCCGTCGTCGCCGCCTTCATCGCCTTGCTGGGCTTTTCATGTTTTGCCGGATCGTCCGCCACCAACGCGCCCGCGCGTCTGTCGCCCGGCCCGAATGACGGGCGGATCGCCTACGTCACGGCCAAGTTGCTGGAGAATTATCATTACTCGCAACAGCCGCTCGACACGGAAATGTCGGAAAAGTTTTTTGACGGCTATCTGGAAACGCTCGATCCGCGCCGGGAAAATTTCCTGCAATCGGACGTTGACGGGTTTGCCCGCTACCGGACGAACCTGGACAAGCTCACGATTGACGAGCCCGGCACCGCCGACCTGACGCCCGCCTTTGAAATTTACCAGCGGTTCATCGAGCGCCTGCAGCAGCACAACGCTTATGTGGGCGAATTGCTGAAGCAGGACAAATTCAAATTTACCGGCAACGACCATATCCTGATTGACCGCCGCCATGCGCCTTACCCGAAGGATTTGGACGAGGCGAAGGAACTCTGGCGCGAGCAGTTGCGTTACCAGTATCTGCAGGAAAAATTGAACCGCGAACTTTCCGCGACCAATGACAACACCGTTCTGACCCTGCCGAAAAATGCCGCCGCTGACATCGCCGACACGCTGGCGCACCACTACCGCTGGAATTTTCACCAGGCGACGAACTGGGACAGCACCGATGTCTTGCAGGCGTATTTGGAAGCGCTCGCGCATGCCTACGATCCGCACACGGATTATTTGAACAACGAGCACGCCCAGGATTTTTCCATCAACATGAGCCTGTCGCTTTTCGGCATCGGCGCGCAACTGGTCGAGGACGACGGCTATTGCACCATCAGCAAAATTCTGCATGGCGGCCCGGCGGACAAAAACAAACAGTTGAATGAAAAGGATCGCATCATCGCCGTCGCGCAAGGCGGCAAACCGCCCGTGGATGTCGTGGACATGGAACTCGGCAAAGTCGTCCAGTTGATTCGCGGCCCGAAAGGGACCCAAGTTCAATTGACCATCAGCCCTGCCGACGACCGCGAAGCGCATCGCGTCGTGACCCTGACCCGCGACGAGGTCAAGCTCGATGATTCGGAGCATGAAGCGTCGGCCAAATTGATTGAAATGCCCGACGGTCACGGCGGCACCAACCGGATTGGCGTCATTGACCTGCCTTCGTTTTACGCCACGATTGATCTGCCCGGCAGCGCCAACCACGCCAGCAAAAGCACCACCGCCGATGTCACCCGACTGATAAAAAAGCTGAAACAGGAAAAGGTCGCCGGCATCATCTTGGATTTGCGCAGCAACCCCGGCGGCTCGCTGGAGGAAGCGGTGAAATTCACCGGACTTTTCATCAAGGAAGGCCCCGTTGTCCTCGCGCGCTCGCCCGATGGCTATGTCAGTGTGGATTCCGACACTGATTCCTCCGTGCTTTATGACGGCCCGCTCGCCGTGATGATCAACCGCTTCAGCGCGTCCGCCGCCGAGATTGCCGCCGCCGCGTTGCAGGATTACGGACGCGCAGTCATCGTCGGCGACACTTCCACGCACGGCAAGGGCACCGTCCAAAATTTAAATCCGCTCCGTCCGTTCTGGCCGGAAAGCAATTTCCTGACGAACGACCCCGGCACCGTCAAAATCACCATCCGGAAATTTTACCGCGTCAGCGGCGCCTCGACGCAGTTGAAAGGCGTCGTGCCCGACATCATCCTGCCGGACGTGCTGAATTATTCGCCCGACATCGGCGAAACCTCGCTGGAAAATCCGCTGCCGTGGGACACGATTCACAGCGCAACCTACGACAAATTAAATCTGGTTGAACCTTATCTTGCCGGGCTGCGTCAAAATTCCGACGCGCGGATTGCGACCAACCAGGATTTCATCTACATCCAGCAGGACATCGAACAGTTCGAAAAAATTGCAGGCCGACAAAACCATGTCGCTTAACGAACGCGAACAGATCAAGGAACGGCAGGCCAACCAGATCCGCCAAAAGGCGCGCGACAAGGAACGCGATGCGCGCAAACCTTCAGGCATGAACATTTACGCAATCACCGTTGAAAGCGCGGACAAGCCGGGACTGCCGGAACCGGTTGGTTCGACAGCTTCCAATCCGGCAGCGTTAACGGATGGCAAAACCAACGTCGTCAAACAGGCTGAAGAGGCAACGACTGTTTCAGCCAATGTGGATCCGATGGAAGATGAAACGGAAAATATTCTCGAAGACTACATTTCGGCTTTGTCCGCCAATCGCACCTTGATTGCAAAATGAAAAGCAGTTTATGAAGACGTCTTTCGTTTTGTTTTGCGCGCTGTTCGTGGCGGGTTTTGCATTTGCCGACGTTTATTCAATCGCGAAACAACAGGCCAGGAACGTCGCCAACGCTGAAAGCGCAAAACAGGGCGGATACAGTCCGCCATCTTCGTCGCCACCGCCAAACAATCCGCCGCCCAATCCCGCACTCCAGGCCACGTTGCAGAACATCGCCGCCTTGCGCGCGGATTTTGAAAATCTGGAGGCCAGCCCGACAAACCCGCCCCCGCTCAACAATGATTTGGCCACGGCGGCCCAGGGCGCAAAGCCGTCGGCGGCGACCATTGCCAGGCTCGCCGGGGATTTGACTACGGCCATCGCCGGCAACCAAAAACTGCACGCCCAGCAACAGAAACTGGCCCAGTATGTCCACGCCATTTTCAACAGCTCGCACCTTTCAGCGGCGCAACAGGAGATGATTTGCGACAGCGTGCAGAAAATTTTGTCGGACGGCGGCGTGCCGGACTACGACGCGGCAAACGTGGTCAAGGATCTGAAGAAGATCGCGGCCGCAACCGGATAAAATGGGACGGCCAATCCAATGCCCGACGTGTAAAAAATCCGGCGACTGGCTCGCGGGAAAATTCGGGCCGTTTTGTTCGGAGCGTTGCAAGCTGATCGATCTCGGCAAATGGTTCAGCGGCGAACACGCGATTTCCGAGCCACTGCGCCCGGAACATTTTGAGAAATACGCCGAACTGCCGCCCGGTGAAAATTTGGACGAACCGGAAAACGATTGAGTGGGAACGGCTTCTTGTCTGTCCAAACTTGCACGATGAAACAAACAATTTATTTTCTGACTCGCTGCCAGCGCGCTGAATTTTTCCGCGCTCGCGCAAACCAATTCTATGAACACAACTCATAAAACTGAAGTCGCCGATTTCGGCGGTGGCTGCTTCTGGTGCATGGAAGCGGTCTTTGAACGGTTGCCCGGCGTGATTTCCGTCACGAGCGGATTCGCGGGCGGCACCACGGAAAATCCGACTTACCAGCAGGTCTGCACCGAGACGACCGGCCATGCCGAGGTGACGGAGATTGAATTTGATCCCGCGAAGATTTCTTACGACAAACTGCTGGAAGTTTTCTGGCAGGCGCACGACCCGACGACGTTGAACCGTCAGGGCGCGGACGAAGGCACGTCGTATCGCTCCATCATTTTGTATCGCGACGAGAAGCAGAGATTGCTCGCGGAAAAATCGAAGCTTGCGGCGCAGGAAAATTTCAAGCATCCGATTGTGACGGAAATCGTGCCGCTCAAGAAATTTTACAAGGCCGAGGATTATCATCAGCAATACTTCGACAACAATTCCAACGCGCCGTATTGCCAGGTCGTCATCGCGCCGAAGCTGGAGAAGTTGGAGCAGAAAAAAGTGATTCAGGAAACGCCGCAGACGGTGAAATAAAAGTAGCGGCGCGGCGGCAGGCCGCCGCATTGAAATGGTTTGCGGCTTTCTGCCGAAAAGCCGCTACGAAACTCGCAAAGTGAAGTGAATGTGCTGGACAAATTATTTACGTCCAAAATACTTTTCTGAAATGAAACTAGATTGGCTACAAAACACGCCATTGAATCCTTGTTAGGCTGCAAATATGAATTCATTCATTAAAATCTATTTCCGATTTTCGGGTCGAATCCCGCGAGCCACTTATTGGCTTGCCTCGATTCCGATTGCTTCGCTAGCTGTCGTTGCACAAATAGAAGACGAGCATGATTGGTCTATACTTCTTTGGCTTGCGATTATTTGGCCTATGCTCGCGATTTATGCCAAACGCTGGCATGACCGTGATAAATCTGGTTGGTGGACACTCATCACTTTTATTCCATTAGTTGGGCCTATTTGGGCGCTGGTTGAGTGTGGGTTTCTGCCGGGAACAGTTAGTCAGAATCGTTTCGGGCAGCCTAACAACTAGATAGGCTGCAAAAAATAAATTGATTCTCGAAAACAAAAAAACGGCGAACTGTTTCCAGTCCGCCGTTTTGAATTTTAATTCCGCTTACACCCTTTGTTTGCTTGAAAACTGAATCCGGGCCATGCTTCAGGACGCGGGCAAGGTTTGTATTTGACGGCGTGGCATTTTTGTAATATCGTCTCCGACATGGAAACAATCATTTTCAAAGCACCGGACGGCACGAAGGAAAAATTACGTTCGCTCAACCCGAATTTGTCGGACTTGTTGCGGCAGGCGGCGCAAAATCTTGTCGGCAAAAAAACCTCGGCGCATGAGCGGGCAAAGCACCTGATTTTCAGCGGCGGCGGAAAAATGTCGCGCGGAAATGAATATCTGAAAATTTATGCCAAGAAAAAACCTCGTTGACGCCGGGGCAATCATCGCCTATCTCGACAGCGACGATGAATTCAACGAATGGGCTGTCGGCATTTTTTCAGCGAACGAAAATTTTTCGACGTGCGAGGCGGTTCTGGCTGAATCGTGCGCGCGGATTCAATCAGGCGGGTTTGACCTTCATCGGGTGATTCAACTTGTCAGGGATGGAATTTTGACCGTCGAATTTTCCGCGCAGTCGAACATCGTGCGGATTTTGCGGCTGATGGAAAAATACTCGGACAGGCCGATGGATTTCGCCGACGCCTGCCTTGTGGTGATGACGGAAGAATTTTCAGACCCGATGCTGTTCACACTCGACGATGATTTCCGATTTTACAGGCGTCATGGGCGCGATGCCATACCGTTTTTAAGCCCTAAAAAATAATGCGCCGAAGCTGGAAAAGTTGGAGCAGAAGAAAGTGATTCAGGAAACGCCGCAGACGGTGAAATAAAAGTAGCGGCGCGTCGGCAGACCGCCGCATTAAAATGGTTTGCGGCTTTCTGCCGAAAAGCCGCTACGAAACTCGCGAAGTGAAGTGAATGTGCTGGACTGATATTTGTGTCCAAAATACTGTTCCTAAATGAAACTTGACAGGCCGCAAAACGCGTCGCCTAATCCTTGTTAATCATTTACGGAAGGTATTTTTATGAATCGAATATCAAGCAGAATAATTTCAGCAGGAATTCTGGCAATCACATATGGTTGTATTACCCACCTTATGGATGTGAACAAAGGCCAGATGGGACGAGAGGCTTATCTTGCGAAGCAGGCTGCAAGATATGATCGCGATTTTGCTAATCCGCATTCGATAGTTTTATATGTGATTGTATGTCTGATTTTCATTGGCATTTGCTTGGCAGCGTATGAGCTTATTGCATTCGTCGTCTTAAAAATTCTGGAGAGAATCAATGCGGCTCCCGTATGATGATTCCAATTAAGATTCATTGTGAATGCGGCCAGCGATACGCTTTCGACGTTGAGCCAGTTGATGGACGCATAACTTCTACGGTGGCTTGCCCGGCATGCGGTGCGGATGGCACTATTGCCACCAACGCGATTATCGCCCAGAACATACAACCGCAACCGGCAGTAATTCCCAAGCCTGCGGTGCGTTTGAATGTTGCAACACACGCACCCACAATTCAACCTGCTTCGTCAGCACCCGTGCCGCGTCGAGGCGCACCACTAGCAGGACAAGTCGATTCCGCCAAAGCAGAAATCGAAGCCAGATCCAAAATCTTTTGGGGCGACGAGCCTAAAGATGTAGTTCAATTTCTGATGATGAATGGCTTCAGTCACGAAGATGCGACTGTTTCAGTTCGTGCGATGTTTCAAGAACGGACAGCCACCCTACAAGGAATCGGCATCAGGAAGATTGTGACTGGTATTGGATTGATGGCAGTTCCCGTCGTGGCGATTTTGATTTTTGCATTCTATCACGTCGTTCTCATCTCGCTGCTTGCACTTGCACTTGCTGTGGGGTTGTGGGGCGCGTGGATATTCTTGAGGGGATCAATCATGCTGTTATTTCCAAAAACAGAATCTGGCGATGTCTCCGATAAATGATCGGCTACAAAAAATAAATTGATTCCCAAAACAAAAAACGGCGGACTGTTTCCAGTCCGCCGTTTTGAATTTTAATTCCGCTTACAGCCCTTTGCCGATCATGAATTTCAGCAGGTCGGCCACGCGGCAACTGTAACCCCATTCGTTGTCATACCAGCTCACGAGCTTGAAGAAGCGTTTGTTCAGTTCGATGCCGGAGCCGGAATCGAAAATGGACGACGATTTGCTGTGGATGAAATCGCTGCTCACCACTTCGTCGTCGGTCCATTCCAGGATGCCTTTGAGATAGGTCTCGCTCGCCTTTTTCATCGCGGCGGAAATCTCCGCATAGCTCGTGTCCTTCACCGTGCGGACGGTCAGGTCAACGACGGAAACCGTCGGCGTCGGCACGCGGATGGACATGCCGGTCAGCTTGCCTTTCACTTCCGGGCAAACGAGGCCGACGGCCTTGGCCGCGCCGGTCGTGGACGGAATCAAATTGATCGCCGCGCTGCGTCCGCCTTTCCAATCTTTTTTGCTCGGACCGTCCACGGTTTTTTGCGTCGCGGTGTAGCTGTGAATCGTTGTCATCAAACCTTCCTCGATGCCGAAACCTTCCTTGAGCAAAACGTGGACGAGCGGCGCGAGGCAGTTCGTCGTGCAGCTTGCGTTGGAAATGACGTGATGCTTGGCCGCGTCATATTTCTCGTGGTTCACGCCGATGACGACGGTGATGTCTTCGTTTTTGCCCGGAGCGGAAATGATGACTTTCTTCGCGCCAGCCGTGATGTGGCCGTAGCAGGATTTCGGATTCGCCTTGTCGGCGTCGGTGAACAGTCCGGTGGATTCGATGACGACGTCCACGCCGAATTTTTTCCACGGCAATTCCGCCGGAGTCTTCGCGCTGACGACATGGATTTCTTTTCCGTCCACAATCAAAACATCGTCTTCCGTTTTGTCGGCGGCGGATTTCTTCGAGGCGACTGTTCCGGCAAATCGTCCTTGCGTGGAATCATATTTGAGCAGGTAAGCCAGATTATCGGCGGGCACGATGTCACCGACCGCGACGACTTCGACTTCTTTGCCGAGAAGACCCTGTTCAGCGATGGCGCGAAAGACCAAGCGACCGATGCGACCGAACCCGTTGATTGCAACTTTGACTGCCATAATTATTTTTTTTGTTGTTATTTGGTGGAATAAATTTTCCTTAAACCGATTCCGAAATTTTAACAACGCGCGCGCCTGCGTCAATGAAGAATTGGACAGCAGGTCGAGATTCTTGGAAAAAGAGCGGCCTCCGTTTCCGAAGGCCGCGTTGTTTTTGATCCCCACGAATTATATTTTGTTCATTCCACCACGCGGATCGTCCAGAAATCGCTCGCCAGTTTTTCCGAGAGCAGATAAGCGTAAGGCATGGTGAAATAACCTTTGATGCCCCATGACGCACCCCAAGAATTTCGGATGATAAACCGCTGCGCCGCGTCGTCGTAACCCACGGCGAGAACAGCGTGGCCGCCCTCAACCTGCTCCGCCGAGGTCGGCAAGTTCAATACGCCGGTCTTGGCGACTTGCGCGCTTTCAAACGCGGAATAAACGGTGAAGCCCAGCACGAACGGATAGCCCGCCGCGAGGCAGCCCTTGAACTCCGCGAGGTCGCGCGTGACGCGCTCATAACTCACGGCCTTGTTCCTCAAGGCATCGGCGTAACAGGGCGGCGACGGTTTTTGCGCTGGCTTCGCGCCGGGCGGCCAGAGGTTGGTGTTCGGGTCGGCGGGCGTGGCGACATAAGTCCATTCTGTTTCCGGGCAGACGCCGAGTTTGTTGACGCTTTTGACGCCGTCGCGGATTTGCGCGCCGCTGTCGGTGGCGACGGTGTGTTCCATGTTGCGTTCGTTGTAATAGATAAACAGTCGCGACGGCATGAAGTCGGGTAACTTTTGTTTCTTAACGTCAAACTCAATGGCGGCGGCGATGGCGTTGGCAGTGCAGGAACCGATTTGTCCCTGGTCATAAACTTTTGGACATTGCTGGCGCAGGTCAACCTTGGCGGGCAGCGGGCCGAGCTTGAGCAGCGGCGCGGCGAACTGATGGTCGCGGTTGTCCGGCAAGTCCGGCGTCCAGCCGTAATGGGCGATTTTGCGCCGGGTGATGGTGTTTTTATTTTTACTCATGGTTTTATGGTTTTTGGCCGTGGTTTTGATCGAACGGAATTTGATTCAGAGTTAATGACTTAAAAACTCCAATTAGGAATACGGAAGCCAACGGCAAATCTTTCAAAAAAAGTGGAAATAACTTCGGTCGGCGGGAAAACAGCATCTGCTGACACCAAATGCTGCCGCAGACGGATCACGGACACAAAAAAATCGGCCAAATGGATGTCAGACGAACCAAAGAAGCCTGAAGTTTGATTAAACGAGGCGGCAGATTGACCCGATGAACCGGCGGAGGCGTTGCGTTTTCAGCCAATCACATGATTTCAGGAAAACTGTTGGTTGACAATTTGGCCGGCGGCGCGTTGCTCAAGATGATGGAGTTTGTGAAATTCAAAACGGTCAATTGATTGGTGGTGTCAAGCACGATCTCCGGTTTGTCGCGATAGTTTTTGATCTTGCCGCGTATCTCGATTGATTTTCCTTTCAATGCGTTTGCGTCGCCAAAAAATTGGCTGTGGCCGTGGAAAATCACCACCGCGAACGGCGAATGGGGATACGGCTCGTCGAGGTTCAAAAATGTTACAGTGGGCCGGATGGTGACTTGCGCGACCTTTCCGGTCACAACCATTTCCTGATCGTAATGACTGGCCGCCTCCGTCGCGCTAATCTTCGATAAGGCGGGAGCGTTTGTGTCTGCGGCGGACAATTTGATGGCAAATGTCACGGCAACGAAAATCGGGAAAATCATTTTCATGCAAATTTAAGGAAATATTTTTTTGATTCGACAACAGAAAATCTTCATTCATTCCGCGCCGACAAAAATCGTTCCGCGTCAATCGCCGCCGCGCAGCCCGCGCCCGCCGCCGTGATGGCCTGACGATAAACGTGATCCGCACAGTCGCCCGCCACGAACACGCCCGGCACACTCGTCATCGTGCCTTCTTTTGGGACGATGAAGCCATTCGCGTCCATTTCGATCTGGCCCTTGAAAATATCCGTGTTCGGCCCGTGCCCGATGGCGATGAAAACTCCCGCGCACGGCAAAATACTTTCCGCGCCGGTCTTGAGATTTTTCAATTTTACGCCGGTGACTTTGTCCTGTTTCACATCGAGAATTTCCGTCACGGTGGAATCCCAGACCGGCTGGATTTTTGTGTGCGTGTGGACGCGTTCCTGCATGATTTTCGACGCGCGCAACGAATCGCGGCGATGCACAAGATGCACAACCGAACCAAATCGCGTCAAATAAAGCGCTTCTTCACACGCGGAATCGCCGCCGCCCACCACGACCAGCGGCTGGTTGCGGAAAAACGGCAGCGCGCCGTCGCACGTCGCGCAATAAGTTACGCCTTTGGTCTCGAGCAAATCTTCACCGGGAACGTCGAGATGTTTGTGGCTCGCGCCGGTTGCGATGATGACGGTTTCCGCTTCGACTTTTTCTCCATCCACGGTGAGCGCGAAAGGTTTTTTGGAAAAGTCCACGGCTTCGACGAGGCCGAATTGCGATTTCGCGCCAAAGCGTTCGGCCTGTTTCTGCATCCGCGTCATCAATTCATAACCGTCCACGCCTTCGGGAAAGCCGGGGAAATTTTCCACGATGCTCGTGGTGGTGAGCAGCCCGCCGGGCTGTTTGCCGGTGAGCACGAGCGGGGCGAGCTGCGCGCGCGCCGTGTAAAGCGCCGCCGTCCAGCCCGCGCAACCCGAACCGATGATGACAACTTTTTCCATTTTTTCCATAGGGACGCGCAAGATAGTTTGCAAACGCGGCAGTGGCAAGCGCGGCGCGGATTCAATTTGCCGTTTTCGCAATTTGCCGATTAACTGATGGCCGAAATGAACCTCTTGCGACAAATCTGCCTGATTGCCTGCATTTTTAATTTGGGCGCGCACTCAATCTGCCGCGCCCAGTCCGCCGCAACAAATTTGTGGATCCTGCCGCTGGGGCATTACGTCGGCCAATCGTCGCCGGCGCTCGCGCCGGACGGCACGATTTATCAGGCGACCTTTTACGGCAAGCTTTTGGCCGTCACGCCGCAGGGCGAAATCAAATGGACTTTCAAGACGCCGCTCGAAATCAAATCGTCGCCGGCCATCGCGGATGACGGGACGGTTTATTTCGGCTCGCGCGACCGGAAATTTTACGCCGTCACGCCCGAAGGCAAGCTCAAGTGGACTTTTACGTCCGGCGCATGGATTGATTCCTCGCCGGCGATTGCGGCGGACGGGACGGTTTATTTCGGTTCGTGGGATAAAAATTTTTACGCGCTTAATCCCGACGGCTCGCTCAAATGGATTTTCGCCACGAGCAACATCGTCGTCTCCTCGCCCGCCATCGCGGCCGATGGAACAATTTATTTTGGCTCGCACGACCGGAATTTTTACGCCTTGAAGCCGGACGGGACGCTGCGCTGGAAATTTTTGACCGACGGGCCGATCACCTCGTCGCCCGCCATCGCCGCCACCGGCACGATCTATTTTACCTCGACGGACGGCAATCTTTACGCGTTGAAGCCGGACGGAACGGAGCAGTGGCGGCTGCGGACGGGCGGCTTCACGGAATCGTCGCCGGTGCTTGACGCGCAGGGGGAAGTTTATCTGGCGGTCAATTCCGCCAAAACCGGCGTGGGCGTTGACGGGAATAAAATCTGGGATTCCGGCTCGGCGTGCCTCATGGACTATTCGCCGGTCGCCGCCGCGAACGGTCTGGTTTATTTTGCCTCGGCGTGGGGCGCGCTCACCGCCTTCAACGCGCAGGGACAGATGGTCTGGTCGGCGGACATTGGCAGAGGACTTGTCCCCGTAAGTTCACCTGCCATCGGCGCCGACGGTGCGATTTATCTGGGTGACGGGAGAAATTTATTTTCCTTTGCCGCCACGAACAGCGCGCCGCTGGCGAAAAGTTCGTGGCCGATGTTCCGCGCGGATCCACGGCACACGGGTCGTGTGCAAGTCGCAAAGTGAATTTCAGAGCCGCTCGCGACCGCCGTAGCCGGTTTCAAGATCATGCCAGAATTCCACGGCGTCCTCGTCCGATTCCCAGCAGAGAAAAACCTCCTTGCCGCCGATGAGGGCCGGAAAATCCAGCAGCCCGCGCTCCAGATCCTTGATGAAAATCTGGCGGCGCTGGAATTCGGCGAGCGTTTCCTGCATGTCCGCCAGCGCGCGGATCCAGTTGTTGACCGTCTCGCCGCCGATGTCGTTTCCCTTTTCCGTCAGCCCGTTCAGGCGCTTTTCGCACCGTTGCAAATCTTCGCGCAGGCGGTTCAACCGCTCCAGCCACTTGCGGATCTGCGGCAGCAGCGCGTTCGCCTCTTCGCGCGTGTAATGTTTTTCAAACTGATGTTTCATCACGGAAATCGGCCGGACAGAAAAAGGCCGCCGCGGACGGTGCGAAAATGCGCCCGCCCGCGAACGGATGAATGAACCGCGAGGCGGAAATTACTTCTGCCAGGTGCGCTTCTTGTGACGATTCAAGCGCAGCTTCTTGCGCCGTTTATGCTTGTTGATTTTTGCCTTGCGGCGTTTTTTGATTGAACCCATAGGATTTCGCTTTTCAGTATACCACTTTGTTCAGGGGATATTCAATGATTCCTTCCGCGCCGGCGGCTTTCAACTCCGGAATCAATTCCCGGACGACATGCTCGTCAATGATTGTCTCGACGGCGACCCAGCCTTTCAAACTTAAACTGGAAATCGTCGGATTGCGCAACGCGGGCAGATCTTTCAACAGCTTGGCCAGATTTTTTTCCGCGATGTTCATTTTCAATCCGACTTTTGCTTCCGCTTCGAGCGCGCCCTTGAGCAATAACGCGAGCGTCTCGATTTTTTTTCGCTTCCACGAATCTTTCCACGAATCAATGTTCGCAATCAAGCGCGGCGTAGAAACCAAAAGCGTGTCCACAATCCGCAATTTATTCGCGCGCAGCGACGAGCCGGTTTCCGTGACCTCGACAATCGCGTCCACCAGTTCGTGCGCCTTCACTTCCGTCGCGCCCCACGAAAATTCCACCTCGGCTTTCACGCCGTTTTTCTTCAGATATTTTTTTGTCAGATTGACGACTTCCGTGGCGATGCGTTTGCCTTTCAAATCCTTCACCGATTTCACCGGCGAATTTTCCGGCACGCACAAAACCCAGCGCGCGGGCTGGCGCGTCGCCTTGCTGAAAAGAAATTCGCCGACCTCGTGGACTTTCGAGCCGTTTTCGATGATCCAATCGTAACCCGTGATGCCGCAATCCAGATAACCGTGCTCGACGTAGCGGCTGATTTCCTGCGCGCGGATGAGGCGGATTTCCATCTCGTCGTCGTCCACATGCGGAATGTAGGAACGGCTGCTGACGGAAATGTTGAAGCCCGCCTTCGCCATCTTTTCGATGGTGGCGTCTTGCAAGCTGCCTTTCGGCAAACCAAATTTTAATTTTTTACTCATCCAATTTTTGTAAATTCTGTTTCACGCGCGGACGCGAATACTTTTTCTTCGATGCTTTTACGCGCGTGACCGGGTTAATCTGCCAAGTCCGCCGCGGAAACGCCACTTTCTTCTTTTTCAATTTCATGGGGCAGCCACGAATAGACCACGAATGAACACTAAAGTTGGAATTCGTCAGTTTTTTGAATTCGTGTCTATTGGTGTTTATTCGTGGTTCAATGTCTTTTCCAAATTACACGTCGCCCTTGAACCAAAATTTCCCCGCGCGCAATCGCCGCCACGCATTTCGGATACAACTCATGCTCCGCCGCGTGAATCCGCGCGTGCAGACTTTCCGCTGTGTCATTGTCCAAAACTGAAACAGTTTGCTGTCCGATAATCGGCCCGGCGTCCACACCCGCATCCACGAAATGCACCGTGCAGCCGGTTACTTTTACGCCGTGATCCAGCGCCTGTTTCCACGCTTCAAGTCCGGGAAACGACGGCAGCAGTGACGGATGCACGTTCACGATGCGGCCTTCAAACGCGCGCAGAAATTCGCCCTTCAACACCCGCATGAAACCCGCGAGCACGATCAAATCCACTTTGGCCTCGCGCAAAACTTTTACAAATTCGCGCTCGGCTTCTTCGTCCAGCTTCGTGCGGAATTTTCCCGGCGGGATGAATTGCGCCGGAATTTTCCGGTCGCGCGCGTGCGACAAAATTCCCGCGTCCGCGACATCGCTCAACACGACGGCGACTTCCGCCGGAATTTTTCCGGCGGCGCAAGCATCGGCAATCGCGGCAAAGTTTGAGCCTTTGCCGGAGCCGAGTACGCCCAATCGAAATGGATTGTTCACCGCGTCATTCTTGCAAATCGCCCCGCCGCCGCAAGTTTTAGCTGGCACCGGATTCGCCGCCGTGGTTTGCCCTGAAATTGGCCTTCAAACTGCTCTTGCAAGACCCGCGACTTAATCCTAAATTTGAGAATTGCCTGAATATGAATGAAGAATCAACCGCCTCAAGCCCCCGGAAAATCCTGGTGGTGGATGACAATGCAATCATCCAGCAGACCGTGTCGCTGGCGCTGACCAACAAAGGTTATCAGGTATTTGCCGCCGGCGACATTTCCGGGACTTTGGGCGTCATCCGCCGGGAAAAACCGGATTTGATCCTGCTCGACCTGAATTTCCCAGTCGAGGTCAGCAGCCCGGCGCAGGACGGATTTTTTATCGTTGAATGGCTCCGCCGCACGCCCGAGGCGGAAAAAATCCCCATCATCATCATTTCCGCGACTGACCCGATGAAATACAAGGATCAGATTTTAGCCGGAGGAATCGTCGCCTGTTTTCAAAAACCGCTGAACCACGACGCACTGCTGCTGGCCATCCGCAACACGCTCGGCGGAAATGCATGAGCCAAATCCCGAACCAAGCCTGAAATTCAGATGCCGCCAAAACGCCGGTTGCGTTTCGCGTATTCTTCGAGCGCCGAATAAAACTGCGGCTTGCGGAAATCCGGCCAGAGCGTCGGCGTGATGACGAGTTCGGCGTAGGACTAATCTGCCAGAGCAGAAAATTGCTCACGCGCATTTCTCCGCTCGTGCGAATCAATAAGTCAGGATCGGGAATTCCGCGCGTCCAAAGATTTTCTGAAATGACTTTCTCGTTGATGTCCGCCGATTCAAGTTTTCCTGACTTCACTTTCTCCGCGATCGCGCGCACGGCCTCGACGATTTCAATCCGGCTGCCGTAGCTCAATGCCATCACGAGCGTCAGGCCGTTGTTCTTGGAAAGCGTCGCGATGGATTTGCGGAGATGTTCCTGCACATTTTCCGGCAGGCGGTAAATCTGGCCGATGACTTCGAGGCGGACGTTGCTTTTGTTCAGCTCCGGCGTTTCGCTTTTGAGATAGTGGACGAGATATTTCATCAGCGCGTCCACTTCGTCTTTGGGGCGGTTCCAATTCTCCGCCGAAAAAGCGTAGAGCGTGAGATACTTGATGCCGAGTTCGCCCGCCGTGCGGATGATCGTGCGCGCCGATTCCGCGCCGACGCGATGACCCTCGACGCGCGGCAAGCCGTGCTGCTTCGCCCAGCGGCCGTTGCCGTCCATGATGACGGCGACGTGCTGCGGCAACGACGCGCGGGCTTCGGCGCTCAAATGGGAAGTGGTGGAACTCATTTTCAAGTCAACTTCAGTTCCCAAAAAAACCTTCGTGAAACTTTTCCAACTTGTCGCAAATCATTGGCTTATTTTGATAATTATGCTCAAATGGTTTCATCAGCAATTCATTGTGCCCATTCAAATAATCGAGCACACTTCCATTCACGAACCTGTATTTATAGAAGTTGATAAATTCATCATAACGATTCTTAACTCTGCCACCCGCATCCAAGCAAAGCACATCAATACCTTTTAAGTGGGGAGCTTCAATAGCGGCAGCTTTTAATAAATATTTAACATAAGAATCTGCCGTAGGGAGAGAATAGCCAATGATGCGTATGTGGTTTGCCTCTTTCAAAAGTTTGAACGCCCGTCGCCATGATGTAATCGATTCCTGATGCAACGCTTTATTCCATGTCGGTGGCACGATTTGTTTTGTATGAACACTGCCATGAAGCTTGGAAAGAAATGATGCTTTTGGCAATTGAGCATCGTCTTCATCGTCTAAATGAAATTTTATTTCTTCTCCATCGCGACGCTCGTTAAAAAATTTAGAGAAATTCTCGATTACTAAATCATAGTTCAGCGTTATAATTGAATATAAAGTGTCGGAGCTAGTGTGCTTTTTACACTTTAATGTCATGACGTTTCTTGGGCCAGCAGGAGCCATTTGAACCACCATAGAAGCCTCAAAATCCAGATTTAACAAACTGGCAACAAAATAGGCATATGATTGTTGAATTGGAGAAGCAAAAAGATACTTGTGCCAATTGGAAGGCATTTCACCATCATATTTTTTAACCGCAGGAGTGAAATGCTCAATTACATCAATCAAATACTTCACAAATTCAGCGCGCTTGGTAGGACCATCAATCATTTGGCGCATTTCCAAAATAGATAAAATCTCCTCGATATTAAAAAGGTCAGTCTCGTAATAATTTTTAGCCACCGACATTTCTTTGATTGTTTCAAAAACACTTGCGAAGTGTTCAAATCGTTTTGGATTTGAAAAATACATATCCTTCGATTTGATTAAAAAATTGGTCATCACGGGAAGACCGAGCGGAGCAGAGAAGCCGGCACCTAAAAAATATACGACTTTATTCATTTATTTTTTTTGTTGATGACCTTTTGATATGCGAGATTTTTCAGGTTCAGCTTCGCAAAGCAATTTATATCTTCAAACAAAAATCGTCTGCTCCCGCGCCGGCCCGATGGACGCGATGAACAATTTCGCATTGCTCAATTCCGCAATCGCCTTCAGATACGCGCGCGCTTTCGGCGGCAGGTCGGCGAACTTGCGCGCCTTGTCCGTCGGCGTGCGCCAGCCTTCAAATTCCACATAGACCGGTTCGCATTCGGCGAGCACCTGCGCGTCGTTCGGCACGAAGTCGTATTGCTGTGTGCCGTGACGATACGCGACGCAAACCTTGATCGTCTCCACCGTGTCGAGGCCGTCGAGATTCGTGATGGCGAGATCGTCAATGCCGTTGACCATCGTCGCGTGGCGCGTGGCGACGGAATCAAACCAGCCGCAGCGCCGCGCGCGTCCGGTCGTCGCGCCGAATTCGCGGCCCATGCCGTGCAGGAGGTCGGAAATCTCGGCGTTCTCCGTCGGCAACGGCCCTTCGCCGACGCGCGTCGTGTAAGCCTTCATCACGCCGACGACGCGGTCCATGCGATGCGGCGGCACGCCGGAGCCGGTGCAGGCGCCGCCCGCCGTCGTGTTCGATGACGTGACGAACGGATAAGTGCCGTGGTCAATGTCGAGAAACGTTCCCTGCGCGCCTTCAAACAAAATGTCCGCGTTGTCACGCATCGCGTGGTGCAAAAGAACTACGGTGTTCGCGACGAATGGTTTCAGAAATTTTCCAGCGGCGTTGTATTCCGCGAAAATTTTTTTGAACGAAAGCGTTTTTGCGCCGAGCGATTTGAGGACGATGTTATTTTCCTGGATGCGCCGAGAAAGTTTTTCTTCGAGCCGAGCCGGATCAACCAGATCGTTCACGCGCAAACCGACGCGCGCGGCTTTGTCGCCGTAAGCCGGGCCGATGCCGCGTTTCGTTGTGCCGATTTTATTTTTGCCCTTGATCACTTCGCGTTGCGCGTCCAGTTCGCGATGATACGGAAACACAACGTGCGCGGTTTCACTCAAGACGAAATTCTTCGGCGTGACTTTGACGCCGATTTTTTGCAGGCCGACAATTTCTTCGACGAGGCCGATCGGGTCAACGACCACGCCGTTGCCGATGACGCATAATTTATTTTTGCGCAAAATCCCCGACGGCACGAGATGCAGGACGTATTTTTTTTTGCCGAGAAAAACCGTGTGCCCGGCGTTATTGCCACCGGCGTAACGGACGACGATGTCCGCATTTTCGGTGAGCACGTCAATGATTTTGCCTTTGCCTTCGTCGCCCCACTGGGCGCCGACCAAGATTGTATTTGCCATAAATTATTTATATCCGTGCAATAAAAATCCCCGAATGTGGATTCGGGGCAAAGCGCGTGTCTTTGCGCGAGGAAGTTAGAGAGCCGCGGGAATCATGTCAATTCCACAAAATCCGAATCAAGAATGGTCGGGGCGGGGAGATTTGAACTCCCGACCTCTTGCACCCCAAGCAAGCGCGCTAGCCAGGCTACGCTACGCCCCGAACCAAAAATATAATGAGTTTTGCGATGTTTTCTCAAAAACCCTGCATCACGATCTGATCCTGCTCGCATATAAAAAATGAGCGAACGCTTTCAGCGTCGTAATTCCAATCGGCAGAAAATGACAGATGCAAACTTAATCCACCAAATCCCTCGCAGACATATTTTGCTCGTATCAGGATGAAGGGCAAGCTGATTCGTCGCAGGTTTCAGGTTGGTGCCGTGGCGGGACTCGGACAGAAGCAGAGATTTTTATAAAATGCACTGCTTGGAATAACCAATGGCGAAAAAATAAAAAGTGGATGTTGGCAAGCAGCCGGGACACGTGAACAAGGCAAAACCAGGTTAATTATAAACATTATGGAACCGGCCATTTTTAAGGTGGCTGCCAATGAAAATGTGCTCGTTGTCATTTGGGTTGGGAACGACGGCCAAGGGAATGTACTGAATAACACCATGGTTGTTAAAAGTAAAAATATGTGTGTCTTCGTCAATCTTCAGCAATTCAATATCATCCTGCAACTGCCCTTCGCCAAGAATGTAGGTTTTTTCCTGATCTGGTCTATCGGCCGCAGGCGCAGAAACCTTGAATAATACCTGTAACGGGCCAAAGATGGATATTACTCCGTTGGCGGTGATAACTTCAACTGGTGCCTGCGGCTGATCCGGCACGGGTGTTTGAGGCGGTGGTTGCAGGCCAAAAATATTGCGAGCCGCAATTGACGCATAAGGATTGTTCACTAATGAAATATCTTCTGCGACCGATGTTGACTCCAATGCCAGCCAGCAAGCGAAGACGGCTGCAATTTTGTTTGAGAATTTCATTACTTTAATTTTAATAAAGTCTCAAATCAGAACATTTAACAGAAAAGCACCCTAAAAGCCATCTATACGATTAACCCAAAACAATCACAAAAAATAAATAAGCCGTCTTGTCACCAGTTTTGGTGACAAGACAAAACGGCAATTATATGCATAGAATGACGATGCTACCCCAAAGAACGTGTTTCAAACAACCAATACTTATTTGAAAGGTAAAATAAATATATGAAGCGTATATTAGTCTTTCTTCGTAATGGAACAGGCGGAACTTTACTGGCCTTGCTGTTATTGTCACCGGCGCGCGCGACCAACGTGCTCACCGAGCACAACGACATTTCGCGCGACGGTGCCAATACCAACGAAACCATCCTGACAACCGGCAGTGTCACCACGAGCACCTTCGGCAAATTGTTCGCCGACACTGTGGATGGCCAGGTTTATGCCCAGCCGCTTTACGTTCAAGGGTTGAACATATCGGGCGGAACGCACAACGTGGTTTTTGTCTGCACGGAGACCAACAGCGTGTATGCGTTTGACGCGGACACGGGCGGCATCACTTACTGGCACGTTAATCTCGGCACGCCCTTTACTCCCAGTTGTGGTGATTTGACTCCGGTGGTCGGTATCACCGGCACGCCGGTGATTGATATCAGCAGCGGGACGCTCTATGTGGATACGAAGCTGGCATCCGGGCCGACTCACAAGCTGCATGCGTTGGATATTACGACGGGCAGTGAAAAATTCGGCGGGCCGGTGACAATTTCGGCCACTGGGTTCGCCGCCAGCGTGGAACACCAGCGGCCGGGTCTGCTGTTGTTGAATGGCGTCGTGTATGTCGGCTTTGGTTCACATTGCGACAACGGGGCCTATCATGGCTTTCTGTTGGGTTACAATGCGACCACTCTGGCGCAAGTTTCGGCCTTCAATGTGAGCCCCAGCGGCAGTCAGGCAGCGATCTGGCAGGGCGGCGGGGGGCCGGCGGCGGATTCCAGCGGGAACATTTATGTGATGACGGCCAACGGAACTTTTGACGGCACCGCCAACTACGGGGAATCGTATGTGAAACTGAACGGGAGCTTGTCGGTGTTGGACTATGCCACGCCGGCCAACTATGCATCGCTCAATTCGGGGGACACGGACTTTGGCACGGGCGGGCCGGTGTTGATCAACGGCTATGTGGTCGGGATGGGCAAGGACGGGATCATGTATGTGGCGAACACGAGTAACATGGGGCATTTGGGCAACTTTGCGCAGACATTTTCCGCCGCGTCAGGCGGCGACACGGTCGGCCCCGTGGTGTATTGGAATGGTCCGAGCAAGCAATACGTTTTTGCGACCCACGCCAACAGTCCGACGAAATCATTTCAGTGGAACGGCACAAGCTTTACCACGACGGCCTTGGGCATGTCGTCGTTCTCGCAAAGTGACCGCGTCGGGGGCGCTTCGCTGTCGGCAAATGGAACGAGCGGCGGTATTTTGTGGGAAATCGGCAGTGACAGCAATCTGCGGGCGTATGATGCGGTGAATTTTCCGACGGTGCTCTGGAGCGGGAGCGTGGGGACGTATGTGAAGATGAACCGCCCGACGATTGCGAACGGGAAAGTGTATGTGGGAACGGCCAGCAATTTGGGTGTGTATGGGCTGCTCATCACGAATGCGGATTTTGTCATTTCAGCCTCGCCCAATTCGCAAACGGTCACGCCGGGCAATGGCACCAGTTACACGGTGACAGTGGGGGCGCTGAACGGTTTTAACGGCACCGTGAGCTTGAGCGCCAGCGGCCTGCCATCGGGGGCGTCAGCCAGCTTCAATCCCACCTCAATCACCGGTTCAGGTACTTCGACAATGTCGGTGACGACCAGCAGCGGCACGCCGATCGGGACTTCAACGCTGACCATCATGGGCACCTTCGGGAGCACAAATCATACGACGACGGTGAGCTTGGTGGTGGCCAATGGATCTGTGGGCGCGCAGCCCGTCAGTATCAACTTTGTGGGTCTCGGCACGAATATGGCTGGCACCGAGAGTGCGGGCGTGGTTGCCGAGGGCAATTGGAATAACGCCGTCAGCTTCACTGGCAGCAATCAGGCGCTGGAAGATAACGCCGGCGGTTTGACCACCGCCACGCTGACGTGGTCTGCCGATCACAACACGATGGATGGCACCAACGGCACCCCCGGCAATTATCGGATGATGCAAGGTGCCGTCAACACCAGCCCCACCTCGACGACGACCGTCGCGGTGAGCGGTTTGCCGGCCAGTGCCAACGGTTGGACAGTGTATGTCTACTGCGAAGAGAACACCGGCGGGGCGACACGCGTGGGGGCTTACAAAATTAGCGGGACGGGGATTACGACGACGACCATTAATGCGACGGATCCGAACACCTTCAACGGCACATTCACACAGGCGAACAATTCAACAGGCAATTACGTCGTGTTCACGATTGGCAATGTCAGTGCGTTCACCATCAGCGCGACACCAGTTTCAGCGAGCGATGGAGTTCCGCGCGCGCCGCTCAACGGAATTCAGTATATTCCCATAACCGGTGGTTCCGCACCGCCGCCACCGACGGGACTTACACCCACGGCGGGCAACGCACAAGTGGCATTGACTTGGAATGCCTCCTCCGGGGCGACCAGTTACAACGTGAAGCGCTCGACGACCAGCGGCGGGCCTTACACGACCATTACGAATGTGGCCACGACCAGCTACACAGATACGGGATTGGCGAACGGGACGACCTATTACTATGTGGTTTCGGCGCTCAATTCGAACGGCGAGAGCGCCAACTCCGGTCAGGTCAGCGCCACACCCACAGCCACCACACTGTTGTCGCAAGGCCATCCGGTGACCGTCAGTAGTTTTCAAGCAGGGAACGTGGCCACCAACGGCAACGACGGCAATTTTAGCACCCGCTGGGCCGCAGCCAACGGCACTTTCCCGCAATGGTGGCGGGTGGATTTGGGCGCCGTCCACAGTTTGCAGTCGGTGTCCAACTACTGGTACAGCAGCGCCACACGCTCTTATAAATATCAAATCCAGGTCAGCAATGACGATACGAATTATACGACCGTTGTGAACAAGACGAACAACGTCACAGACGGGAACACAAGCGACGCGTTTTCGGCCACGAACCGCTATGTTCGGATTTACGTGACCGGCGCCAGCGCGGGCTTTGCCTCGTTCTACGAGAGCCAGGTTTTTGGAAATTAAGGGGAAAACCAATCAAGCCAAGCAAGGCCGTTGGTTCCTGCCGTGCGTGCAGGCAAAATCGGGATGGCCCGTCGCAGTGTCGGACGGGCTTTCTCTGAAGACCCAGCGCTTGTCTTGATGATATGCGAAACAGCAAATTGATTTTGTGGATGTTTGTCATGCTTGCCGCGCACCGGCTGGCGGCTGAAGAGAATCCATGATAAATTTGTTTTTCGTGCCGGTAAATTAATCAAAACAACATAAAACATATGAAATGGACAAAACCAGCGTTCGATGAAATCAGCTTGAGCATGGAAGTCACTGCTTATGTGAACACCGGCAAGTAACATTGGGCACAGTCGGCAGACTTGCGACAGGCTTTCAAATTGCAACTGTGCACATCCGGCTGTCAGGTTCCGCGGCAGGCAGCGAATTCCGTCTTCGCGAGTAATTGCCGCTTAATGCCGTTGATTTGGTTTTACCCCCCCGTAATAATTTAACTGGCACTTGCTTCCTCTGGTTGCACCATCCCGCTGAAAACTGGCAAGATAAAATTGGTGCCGGTGGCGGGACTCGAACCCGCACGACTTTTTACAGTCCCAGGATTTTAAGTCCTGTGCGTCTGCCATTTCGCCACACCGGCAACCTTGATTAACAACGACTTACGATTGTGTTACCACTCCATACTTGACGTTGTGCCACTATTTGTGCCACTGTTATGGCATGAAGGCAAGTGATGCCACTAGCAATGACCAAAATTGTGAAAAGCGCCAAGCTCATGGCGCTACTTTCGCAAAAGTATTGGATGGGCGCAAGCAACCGATTCGCGGACTGTGGATCCGTGGCACACGTTATTATGCCCGGCTGAATGTTGAGAATCCTCTCACCGGCATCAAAAAGAACCAGCGCGTGCCTTTGGTCACGAAGGATGGCATTCCGGTTCAGACGGTGGCACAAGCAATGGCCGAATTAAAGCGATTGCAGACGCAACGGTCAGACAACACGCTGCCAACACTGGCACGAACCCCGAAATTTAACGAATACTCCGCGCGCTATTTGGATTTTATCGGCAGTGGTCAGGGAACCAAAAAGCTGGGAACGGTGGCGAAAGAAAAAGCGCTCCTGAAACGCTGGAATAATTATATTGGCGGCTTGCGTCTCGACCAGATCAAACGGGTTCACGTCAATCGGTTTATTGAATCTCGCCTCAAGGAAAACGTGTCCCCGCGAACCATCAACTTGGATGTGATTGTGCTGCGGGTCGTTTTCAAGCGCGCCCTGTCCGATGGACTGGTCCAGCGGTTGCCAATGGAAGGTTTGCGACCGCTCAAAACCAGCACCAAGAAACGCTCATTGTTCACGGCGGCTGATCTGGACAAACTTTGCAAGGCTGCGTTTGAAACGAAGCAGAATAAACAGGGTGGCGATGTTCCCGTTACTGAAAACGCGCAGGAATTTGTGGATTACATCAGGGTGCTCGCCTATAGCGGCGCACGCCGCAACGAAGCCCTCGGCATACGCTGGGAGGATGTTGATTTTGGAAACAGCCAGCTTTTCATCCGCCGACAGATCACCGAGCGCGGAATCGAAGACCTCAAGAACCGCGATGCGCGTGTGGTGGATTTCAATCCGAAGCTGAACGCGCACCTTCTCGATATGAAGGCACGATCTCACGACGCATCGCAATGGCTTTTCCCGTCACCACAGCGCGGCGAAAAGGATATTCCCGCAAAGACATTTCGCGAATCGTTGGTGCTGGTTCGCGAGCGCGCGAAACTGCCGGGCTTTGGATTTCACGATTGCCGGCACCATTTTATTTCAATGGGCGTCATGAGCGGCATTGATTTTATGACGATAGCTGCCTGGGTGGGACACAAAGATGGCGGCGTCCTGATTGGAAAGGTTTATGGACATCTGGCCAACGAGCATCGCAAAGCAATGGCCGGGCGGATGAATTTTGAACCGGTCGCGCTGAAATCAGATAAATCCGCCTGACCCGCCGGAATGACGATTTTTTATTCTTGCTGTTTTCAGAGAACGGCGAGTGTATATTATTTTTCGTAACGATTGAAGCCATGCCTAAAACCAAAGAATTGATTGAGTTGTTCCGCGCCATTGGTTCGCATGATCTGGCGCAAGCGGCGACGCTTTCTCGTAAACTCGCCGCGCAGCGCGGGGCCCGTGGCCAATACCGCGCTGAACGCGATCTCCTCGGAGCACTGAACGGAATGGCGAAGTCGCCGAATGCCGGTCAGCATGCAATGTTAAACGCAGCATGGAGCGTCAATGGAACACTGATGCCGCTGCCAGCATCAAGGCGTTTGGATCAATTGGAACTTTCTGCGGCTGTTCGGAAGAGCTTTGGCGATGTCATCAAGGAATGGAAATCCCGCGAAAAACTCGTTAAGCATGGCCTTCCTCGCCGGTGGCGTCTACTTTTTCATGGGCCATCGGGCTGCGGGAAGAGCGCAGCAGCAGCGGCGCTCGCTGCGGAAATGAAACTGCCTGGATTCCTTGTCCGGTTTGATTCTTTGATTGGGGCATATCTCGGCCAGACTGCATTACGGCTTCGCGAGTTGTTCAGCTTCGCTGCGGAAACTCCCTGCGTAATATTGTTTGATGAGGTTGACGCACTGGCCAAGCGTCGTGGTAGCCCGATGGAAGTTGGTGAACTTGACCGTATCGTCATCGCGTTTATGCAGGAGCTAGAGCACGCGCACGGCGATGGATTTATCATCGCGACCTCGAACTTGCCCAAAGCCCTCGACGACGCGCTCTGGCGACGCTTTGACTTGCGCGTCAGTTTTCCAAAACCAACCGGAAAAGACCTCGTTCGATTTGCCGGATGCCGCTCGCGGGACTTTGGGATCCGTGCCAATCTCGAAATGCTAGCTCGATGCCGAAAATCCGCTTCCTACGCAGAAGCGGAGCAGTTGGTAATTTCCGAAGCTCGGCGCCGAGTTTTAGACACATGAGCAGTCATGCCTACTCTTCCCTCCAAGCCGAAGAATTACTTTCTAAACGAGAGTCATGAGCTTTCCGTCGAAGACAAAGGCGGCGGCGGGCGATTCGTAGAATACCTTGGCATAAATTGGACCCAAAAATCGCAACGACTGCACAATTCTTTGGAACGAGTAAGCCAACGCGCAAGTCAATCTCGTGATCCGCTTGGAAGGCGGAAGTATTACCTCATCGCCGATCCTACTGCACAAATTAGAAAGGCATCCAAAGCTAAGGATGCTGTTCACGGGCAAAAGTTGGAAGCGGTGGTTTTTAGTGGGGAGCAATCGAAACTTTTTGACCGGATTGGTTTGGATTTGATCGAAGTTCACCCTTCCGGTGTTGCAACTGTTCATGCGACACCCGAACACATGGAGCAGCTTATCAACAGAACGTCGCAACTCGCTCAGCTAGGTGCTCGGGAGCAAGCTCGCTTTGTGGCGTTCGAATCATTCGAGTGGTTGGCAGGCAAATGGAAGTTCGATCAGGAATGGCTTGACGAAATCGGCAAAAAATCGGCCGAAGGATACATCAAACTTCAGCCATTGATCAGTGAATTGGAAGCTGACCTCGTAATTCGCGAACTTGAACATACATTTCGTGGACAGGCTGGCGTTGCTTTGCGTGGCAAGGGCCGCAGTTATCTTGGGCGATTTTTTCTTCGCGCAACTTTGAATGCACAGATGGTAAAAAAACTGGCAGATGAGTTCACTTCTATTCAATCTATTCATCCACCAATCATCGCATTTACCGAGAACCTTCCGCCGGAAGTCACGTCACCAAGTAATCCACTCCGGATACCGCCTCGCAGACCGGCTCTGACTTTACCTTGTGTGGCAGTCGTCGATACCGCCGTGCCGCAAGAACACAATTGGCTACGTTCGTATCGGCGAGGCGGGGCTGTTACAGGCCTCAACTGCTCGAACACTGAGAACGACAATCACGGTTCTATGGTCGCATCGCGAGTGGTATTTGGCGATGTTGACCTTGGCGGATTGGCTTCACCGCCGCCAGCGACCTGTAGATTTCTTGAGGTGCGCGTAGGCACTGGTCAAGCCGGGAAGATTCTTGCTGAAAGCGTTTCCGGCGCATTGGCCGCCGCAATCACCGCCGCTCCTGATGTCCGAGTATTTAACTTAAGTTTTGATGGCGAGCAACGGCTCGATGATCTTCCTGCTAAACAGAGGGCAGAAACGCTAAAACACATTGAGGAGATAGATAATTTTGCGTTTGACCGAGATGTTCTGTTAGTGGTGGCGGCTGGCAACGCTCAACAAGGAATTACCCCGGCTCCCGGCTATCCTCTGCACTTTGATAACCCTGCATGGGAAATGCACAGTTTCCCTCGCGCATTCAACGCGCTCACTTGTGGAGGTGTCGCTGGACAATTGAGCGCCGGAGGTTTGGCGTCGGAGATCGATGCTCCAAGTCCATTTACCCGCATCGGACCGGGATTTGCGAACAGTCCCAAACCTGATCTCTGTGATTCCGCTGGAAATAGTGACGCAAATTATCGTCCGCTCGCCGGCGCCGGTGTTTGGGGCTACACGGCTCTTGGAAATCCGCGTGAAGGTTTTGGGACTTCTTTTGCCGCACCTTTGCTGGCACGTGAGGCGGCGTTTGTATTCGAGGAGTTACGTCCGAAATGTCCGGGTGATTCACGCCCATTTGCGTGCACCGTAAAAGCAGTTCTCGCGTTGACAGCAGACGATGTAGCGAAGCGATTAAGTGATTCGTTTCAACCTTTGGCTAAACGCACAATTGGATTTGGTCGCGCCAGTGCCGAGAGATTTCGGAGACCGAATCAGCAAAGAGCACGCTTTGTCTGGCAAGGAGTAATCGCTCATGAAGACGATCTTGTTCGCGTGCAACTTCCGGTTCCCGTCGCGTGGATTGACGAATCCTCGTCACCACAACTCCAATTGTGTGTTGCTTGGGACGCGCCTGTATGTGCCGCTGCAGAAAGCGAATGGTCTTGTCGTGATGTCCAGATTACAATCCGACCCGGCCCCGAAGCCGCTGCTGCGAATGGGTCAAGAGGGCGGACTCCGGGTTATCCGCTTTTTAAGCGCATGTGGAAACTCGATAAGGCTCTTGCGAAAGCGCGACAAAATGATGTCGCCGATTCAGATTCGTGGATTTTAGAATTTAAATATTCTCAAATTGCTGCATACACAGCTGGTCATGTGGTGCCGTCGTCTCAGCGAATTGCATTTGCAGCTGAGATTTGGGACGAAGATGAAACCCCGCTTGAACCGCACAGGTTTATCCAAGCGTTACCTATCGTGGCATCACTGGTTCGCCTGAGCAATACGTCTGTATGGTTGCCGCAAGCGATTTCTATTACATCCGAATTGTAACATAGTGGCAGGTATTCTACTTCTGCCCGACCTTTTTTCGCCTGATTGTAGGCACCAACTCTCTGCCTAGTTTCTTCAAAATCAATTTCCCTAGTGCAATTGGCGTCTTATCAGATGCGGTAATGTGCGCCACCGTGGGGAGGATTCCAGTCAGTTCGGTTTTATCAAACCTCGCAGGCAAGATATATTCTTTGCGGTCTTTCAACGCCCTCGCCAAAGCCGACCGGCGCTCGTGTGTGGTCCACATTTTGTCGGCGTAGAATTTGGAAATGAATATCACACAGTATTGTCCGCTTTGGCGGTAAACTGAATCGAAGTGTTCCGCCAGGTCCTTTCCCCACAGATTCGCTTCTTCAAAACTGTCATAAAAGACCGCCACCTCTTGGGAGCGTAGAAATTTGGCGACCCGCTCAACATATTTCCGATCCTCTCCGGCAAATGAAAATACAACATCATAGGACCGTTGCATTTTGGCGAGCATGGCCTTGGGTATGCCTTTGTCCTTGATCGCCCAATGAGTTCGGTTTTGTTCCCATTGGCCAACGCCAAGACGTTCAGCATATTCTCGAACGACGGCCATTGGAAATCGTCCTTCCTCTCTAAACATGAAGACCAACTCACCGCCTGAAACTCTGATGTCAGACAATTTCCCATAACGTGCCGTCTCGGTGTTTGGCCCTTTGGTTCCGCTCTCATACATTAACAGAGCCGGAACGTTCTCAAGCAATTTGAGAGTGTCCGGCTTTTTCAACAAAATCAATTCAGCTTCACTACCGTCACTGTATTCCTTGAATCGGCGGACATCCATGCGCATCAATTGATCCGTTTCCCAAGCTGTGTCGTCGGCGGATATTAGCACGTTGAACATAAGTCAGAGTTCTCCTTTGAAGGCGCGGTCGAGTATGGCGGGGAGCAAGGCAGCCAACTCGGCGGCGGTCTCGGCTTGCAGGCGCTTTAGCGCGTCCACCTCCGCCTGCAACGCGTCCAACTCGGCCACGATCCGGCGCTGCTCGGCGAGCGGCGGTATGCTGATTTCAAATACGCCGATTCCATTTTGGTTGATTATTGGCAATGTCGCCTGCGGCGCGGCAGCCATGAGTTTCTTCCCCAAGCCGCGCATCCACCAGAAACCATACTCCGGCAAAATATCATCCGAGAACTTGATGCCAGTAATTTGCTGGTTGGCCGAACAACGTTCATGCGTTAAGGCAACTTTGCCGAGTGAACCACCAATTGCGACAAGCAACACCGTTCCGGGTTCAAACATTCTGGCTTTTCGTTCAGCTAGTGCCAATTCCGACAAAGTGCGCGATGACGCACCAAGCCGTTGCTGATATTCCAAGTCACCGGGCGTATACCACTGAATTGGCCCACCGTAAAAATCGCCGCGTTCGCTCGGTGGAGTTGTGCCGGTGCTCATCGTTGAACATTCGGCGATTGGTTTGGCTTTCGTGCCACCTGATAGCCGAAGATGCGTCAAGGCTGATATGATTAGCGAGTCAACTTCTTTGGTAGCTTGTTTACGAAGCGTGCGTGCCTCGTGGATTTGGGCGGCTACTGCCTCAATCCGCGCCACCACCCGCCGCTGCTCTGCCAACGGCGGCAACGGAATTTCCGCTTTCTCAAATTGACTTGGATGTAGGCTTTGCCGACGAACATTTGTGCCAGTGCTCTGACTGCCAATGCTCTGCCAGTGGTCTGGCACTTTGAAAAAATAATCCAGAAATTTTTCGTCAATCCGTTCGTGGTTCAATTCATAAACCACAAATGCACCTGACATAACGCAATTATCTGTCTCCTTCGGAGCGACGCCGAACGCGCCTTCCCAAGCCATGATTTTGCAGTAGATAAAATCGCCAGCACGAATTCGCTGAATCTTCGGCAGTGCAAATGCCGAGCCAAGTTTGCGCTCGCCAACAAAAATTCCGCGCGCAAAGCTGTAAGTTCCGGCGAACGGATACTCGGTGAATTCCTCACGCGGCTCGAATCGCTCGACACGCCGCAGCACTTCGCCCAATTTCGCCATTGGCCATTGCTTGCTCATGCCTGGTTTGCCAAAAGTTTCTGGATGTTGCCAATGATTTCCGCGATGCGCTGCTCTTTCTTCAAGATGTCGGCGACGAGTTGCGCAGGCGGCAAGTGCGTGATGTCATCCTTTGCTCTCGGATTTTTGCTGTCGAGGTTGCAACCATTGGCCAGCAACTCGGTTGCTGACACCTTCCACGCCTGCTCATTTTCCACGCGCTTGTTCCACCATTCCACGAGCGGCGTAAATTCCTCAAATTGGATCGGCGCGGTTTTGGTGTAATTCTTCCGGCCTTCCGGCAGCGGTTGCTCGTAATACCAGACTTCGCGCGTCGGGCCGGAGCGGTCGAAGAACAGAAGGTTCGTCGGGATGCCCGTGTAGGGTGCAAACACTCCATTCGGCAGCCGGACGATGGTATGCAGATTAAATTCCTTGAGCAGTTCTTCCTTGATGCGGGCGCATACGCCATCGCCGAACAATGTTCCATTGGGGACAACGACGCCCGCCCGTGCCGCCTTGCCGGCGAGGCCAATTTGCCGCCGCAATTTTCTCATTATCAACTGGAGGAAGAGCAGCGCCGTTTCCGCCGTTTGTTTGTCTTCCGGGAAATTGCCCTGGATGCCCTTTTCCTCTTCGCCGCCGAAGGGCGGATTCGTCAGAATCACATCCACACGGTCGCGCTCGCCGATGTCCGTCAGCTTGAAGCGGAGCGAATTGCCGGGATCAATCTGCGGCGCGTCGAGGCCGTGCAACAGCAGGTTCATCTGGCAAAGCAGATACGGCAGCGTCTTGGGTTCGCAGCCGAACAGGGATTTTTCCTGCAAAATTTTTCGGTCGGCCACGGTCTTGACCTGCTGGGAGAGGTGGTTGAACGCCTCGACCAGAAAGCCGCCCGTGCCGCTGGCCGGGTCGAGCAGCGTTTCGCCGAGGCGCGGATTCGTCACCGTGACCATGAATCGCACGACGGCGCGCGGCGTGTAAAACTCGCCGGAATCGCCCGCCGCATCGCGCATCTCTCGCAGCATGGATTCGTAGAGCGCGCCCAGCGTGTGCAACTCGTCGCTGGCGGTGAAATGAATGCCGTTGAGCTTGTTGATGACATCGCGCAACAGGTATCCGCTGACCATGCGGTTCTGCACGCCCTTGAATACGGTGGCTATGACATCGCGCCGAGTGTCCGCGACACCTGCCGAATCGGAACTGGTCAACAGGCGCAAGTAGCTGAACAGACCCGGTCCGCGCTTGGGTTTTTCAGTTGGCCCGTGCGGCAGAGCACTTTCTTCGTTGTTGATGAAAGCGAGCAATTCGTCACCGGTGATGCCGTCGGACTTAGCCGCCCAATCGCGCCAGCGGTAAGGCGGCTCGATGGCGGGCTTGAACTTTTTCCCGGCGAGCTTGGCCTCGCCCTCGCGCTGAATTTCCAAGTCGTCCAGAAATTTCAGGAACATGATCCAAGTGAGCATCGGCAACCGGTCAAGGTCGCCATTCAGCCCCTTGTCTTTGCGCATGATGTCGCGCGCGGATTTCAGGAGTGTGCCGAGGGATTGGGCGGTGGTTGGATGAGGAGCTTGTTTAGTCATGTCTTCGTGTTTTCAGCTATCTTGCATGACTACCCAGACTAATACCCATGAAATTTTGATAAACCTGTAGGGCGTGGGTGTCTGTAAGTCCGGAAATATAATCAACAATCAGCCTAGCCCGCATGATCCATTCTTGGTCGTGATTTGCATGGTCTGCACTATGCTTATAGACGCGAAGCATACGCGGCGAAAGTTGGTTAAAAATCCGCCATTCCGTGTCCAAGCCACTGTGCTTTTTCAATTCGCCCCGCTCAACAAAGTAAAGAAAGTCACTGCGTGGTAATTCAAGTAGGCGACCATAGTAATCAAGGAGTCCTTCAACAATGCGACTGCCGGCAATTTCAATACGTTGAACTTCGTGGTCTGTATAAATAAACCGTCTGGCAAATGTTTTTAGGCACTTCAGAATCTTTCCTGTGGGCAAATCTTCTGCCATCTCATTTGCCGATCCGTCGAGGTAACCATCAATATTTGCCGCAAAATGTTTGGCAGCCTCGTCAATAATTTGACGTGTAATCTTAATGGCAACTTCGTAACCAAAGTGGCCAATCTTGTCCATGCCTTTAGAAACAACGGTTGTGAAATCCACATTCTCCGCCTCGCATATTTTCCGAAATTCTTCCTTAAAGTCACGCGAAGCCATGACACGTTTTTCAAACCCATCTGCTATATCGCTGAGGCAATAGCAAATGTCGTCCGCCAACTCCATTATGTAAGCAAGGAAATAACGCTTGCCGGATGCGACGCCACAAAGACCACAAATATCTTCGTAAATCTTTTTTTCGCTCGAAAACACCCCCAACTTATTTCCGAATCGAACCCCGCCGAATTTCGGATACTTAATAGATGCCAAAAGTGAAGAGCCAGTTAGGTTCAGCCCAAAGTGGTCAACATCACAATGCAACCGTGTCACTATTCGAAAACCCTGTGGGTTTCCATCAAAGAGTAGAAAATCTTTTAGTAAATCATGGGCATCATCTGGAAGCTGTAGAGGTAGTCGGGTTTCTCTTGCGCGAGAAAAAATCTCCACACCGCGTGTTTTAAACCAACCCTTGATTGCCTGCTCTCCGAAATGACCAAATGGAGGATTGCCGATGTCATGTATTAGACATGCGTTCTCTACAATACCTTGTATGCATTCCGTGCCTTCGGTCGAAGTGATTCCTTTGGTTTCGAGCTGTTTTCCTATGTGCCTTGCCAGCGTCCGTCCCACATCTGCAACTTCAAGCGTGTGAGTTAATCGATTTCTGACAGAAGTATTCGATTCAAGTGAAAAGACCTGAGCTTTCTGCATCATCCGACGAAAGGATGAGCAAAACACAATCCGCGATTTATCACTATAAAAGTCTTCTGGTTTCCACTTTCGCTTAACTGTGGAGGGTCGCAACCTGACATTAAAAAGTGGGAGACGTTGAGGGTTAGCCTCGGGCGGCTCTACTTGGGGTGGAAAAGCGCGTGCAAAGTGTTCAAAATCCTCTTGTGAAATTCGGCTGCGAGTTGGCCTAGACTCAGTTTTATTCATACAATGTTGAGCATTTCACACCGCATACAACAGCGTTTGCAGTTGATTGACGGCTTTGCGAAGCTGGTCTGCGCCACCGAATTTGCCAATGATTTCATTCACATTGCCGTGGTGTGAGATCGGCGGCAATTTCAGCACGTCCGGCAGCGTAAATTGCAGTTCACCATCGGCGGCATATTTCTCCAGCAAGTCAGCCAGAATTTCCTGCGCCTCCGGTTTGAAATAATTGAAAAAGGCGTCCTGTTGTTTCTTCACCCGGTCTGCCCGCTGGCGGCGGGTCAATATTGGTGCGTTATAGGCCAGGTGGCACAGCAAGTCGAACGGGTCAGCATCCGGTTTACCCGCCTGACTCGCCAGCATTTCAAAATCAATCCCGCGCTCGCGCAGTTGCTCGATGATTTCCGCCCGCTGCTCCGGGTTGCTCCACCGCGCCCGTAAATCCACCGTGCTGGGACAGATGGAACGCACTTTGTCACCGGTATAATCCGTCAACTTAACCACCCGCAGTTGCTTCCCGTCCGCGTCCAGTTCGTAAACCAAGTCGGCGGCAATTTCCACCTGTCCGCCGTCGTAATAGAATTTCTTACGCTGGTTGAGGCCAAAGTTGTCGCTGATTACCGTGCCGCCCGGCGGCTCGTGAATTTCACCACCATCATCCTCCGGCTCTTCCGGCGTGATTACTTCGGATTCTTTCACCTTCCCGTTTTCGTCAATTTCCTCCTGCGTGGCGAACGCCGGATCGCCGTCAAAGGCCGGATCGGCAAATTTAGCCGTGGCTGCACCGCTGTAGTCGAGGATGTTGAACCAAAGCTTGCCGTAGTCGTCGCGAACGCGCGTGCCGCGCCCGATGATCTGCTTGAACTCCACCATCGAATTGACCAACCGCACCAGCACGATGTTGCGACAGGTCGGCGCGTCGAGGCCGGTGGTGAGCAGTTGCGAGGTGGTGAGGATGACCGGCGTGCGCGTCTCCACGTCCTGAAACCGCTGCATGTGGCCGCGTCCGATGTCGCCTTCGTCAGACGTTACGCGGCAGACGTAATCAGGATATACCTTCACGAGGTCGGAATTCAGATTATTGAGCGCCGTGCGCATCTCGGAGGCATGTTCCTGATCCACGCAAAAAACGATGGTCTTGGCAAACCGGTCAGTCTTCTTCAGAAAATCCGTAAGGTGCCGGGCAACGGCTTGCGTGCGAGCGCGAAGGGCAACCCGCCGCTCAAAGTCACCCGTCGTGTAAACCTCGTCGGGAATTTCGCGGCCATAGCGGTCAAGCTCATCCTTGCTGGGCCGCCATCCGGCCGCGTCCCACTGCGTGACAATCCGATGAACGCGATACGGTGCCAGAAAGCCATCATCTATACCCTGCCGCAGACTATAGGTGTAGATTGGGTTGCCGAAATACAGGTAGGTATCGCGATTGTCGTCCCGCAATGGTGTGGCAGTCATGCCGAGCTGATAGGCTGGCGCGAAGTGTTCGAGGATGTCGCGCCAGTTGGAATCTTCCTTGGCACTACCGCGATGGCACTCGTCCACGATGATTAGATCAAAAAAGTCCGGGGCAAATTCTTTGTAGAGACCGGGGCGGTTGGCATCTTTAGCGATAGATTGATACGTCGCAAAATAAAGTTCGCGGCTATGAACCACCAATCCGCCCTCGATTTTGTGCCGGGCATCGCCGAAGGCTGAGAAAGTTTTATCCTTGGGATCATCCACGAGGAAATTGCGGTCAGCCAAATATAATATGCGCGGCTTCCGGTTCAGGTCGCCTTTGGCATTCCATTTGGAAGACCAGAGTTTCCAGCAGATTTGAAATGCGACGACGGTCTTGCCGGTGCCGGTGGCCATCGTCAGCAACACACGCTTCCTACCCTGCAGAATGGACTGCACCGAGCGGTCAATCGCAATCCGCTGATAATAACGAGGGTCCTTGCCGGTTGTCAGATTAGCCGGTGTGAGCAACCGGGCGGCAATGTTGTCATCGGTCAATTTCTCTGCCGCCCTCAGCCGCGCCCACAATTCCGTAGGCGTGGGAAAGTTTTCAATAATTCGTTCAATGCCGGTGATGAAGTCGAATTCGATAATTTCCTTGCCGTTGGTGGCATAGGCAAATTTGAGCTTCAGGATTTCGGCGTAGTCCTTGGCCTGCTGCAATCCGTCGGCGGCTTTTCTGTATTCCGCCTTGGCCTCGGCGACGGCGATGGGAAAATCGCGGGTGTAACGGAGCAGATAATCCGCACGCTTGCCTTTTTTGCGATCAGCCTTGTTGCCGCGCACGACAATCCGACCATCGGTGAAGCTGCGTTGCTCGGCAATGGAATGCGGGTCGGAGTCCCAGCCTGCTGCCTGGAGCTTCGGCACGACAAACTTCCTGCATGTATCTGCTTCAGTTGCCATGAGATCCATTTTTCAAAAAAGGATTCGTCATCGTATTTCAAAAACTGTTGCGGGCAAACTAAAATGGAAATACCGCAAACCGCAAGTGCGTCCAATTCTTGCGATTGAACAGCGGCAGCTTGGCCCAATTTGGATTGGGCTTGAGCTTTTCCAGTTTTGGCAGCGCGGTGGTCATGCGGTGGCGTTGAATTCGCGCTCAAACTTGCCGACGACTTTGAGAATTTCATCGAAGGTCGGGACTTCGCCGAAGAACATCGGTCCGAGCATTTGCTCATAGTCGGCCCGCCAGTTGGCGAGGTGCTGTTCCGGCGGCAGCAGCCGGAATGTGCCCGGCCGGTGGGTGGTGTAATCCACCCAAGTGTGGCGGAAGAAAATTTCGCGATGCTCCGCGACGCGTTGGAACAAAGGTTGGTTGACCAAGGCTCGCGCACCAACTCCGGCACACAACAGACACCAGAGATCATAGTAATGGCGAGCCATGCGGAGTTTCCGGGGTTTGTCCGCCGGACGGAAAGTTTCCTCGTGCAGCAGGCAGGCTTTTTCCCAGAAGGTGCGTTCCACCGCGATGACGCGCGCGGCGAATCCGGCGTCGGGCACAAGCTTCGGAAAAAGTTCCGCGACATAGGGCTGAATGGTCTTCTGCTCATGCGGCCAATCATCCGAGCGAGCGCCCAGCTCGATCTTCACAACCGGGCGAACGTAGCCGGCAGTTCCCGGCGGAAACGCCGACGGGTAGTGAAACAACAGGCATTGGCCGTCCGCCATGTCAGGATCAACTTCAAGTTTCCAGCCGGATTTACCAAGCGCGGCATGAAGCCGGCCGGACAGCGCGGGCTGTAGTTTTTCTTGAACCCATTTCCGGCTGGCTTCCATCAGAGCTTCCAAGCGGTCGCGCCGTTTCTTTTTGCTCGGTGCTTTTTCGGGGGCGGCATCACCACCAAAGCCGAGGGCTTCCTTGTCCACCACCAGGTCAATGTCCTCGGAAAAACGACGGATCAGTCCCCAGGCTTTGGAAAGCGAAGTGCCGCCTTTGAACGTGAGGTGCTGGCCAATGTCCGGCAGAGCGAACAGTTCCCGCAAGGTCCAGCAGACCCAGAAATCTTTTTCCACGCTGACGGGTTCGAGCGAAAGCCGGCGACTGCATTCATTGCACGCAGCAGCCTGGTCGGCAGGCGATAGTTGAAGGTATGAGTCCATAAGAATTCAATCCTTGGCCAGCCGGTGAAAGATGTCGGCGATCCAGCCGGGCGCTTGCGGCGCGTCCTGCACCAAGGCGGCGCGGTCAGCCGGTTTGAGATTGCGCCGCAAGCGGGCAATGATGTCATCGTCCACATGTTTACGGCCCAGCCAACGCAGTGCCTGAATGACGAGTGCGCTGGCGGGATTTTTGGTTTTCACGGTCCGGGCCGTGGTGTGCTTGAAAATGATCGGAGATTTGCCCACTTGGATGTGGCGTTTGCGGCCATCGGTCAGGTAAACCAGCTTCATGGGCACTTGGTCGGACAGTCCCAGTATGTTGGCCGCATGTGCGCCCGAGGTGTGAAGCGTGGCTTTGTCCCGTTTGGCGACTGCTTTAGCCACGGCATCAGTGGTGGTGGAAAGCCGCCCGAAGAGAGGATGGTTTCGCGGCAGGTCGTAAAGACCGCGACCCACTTTTCTGAGAATCCCCGCCCGCGTATTGCGCGACAGGGCTTGATCCACGGCAGCCCGCGTGCCGAGATCGAGAAAATCGGCGGGCGTGAAAACACGCGCCTTGCCATGCGCCCGGATGCGGGCAAGGATTTGCCGGTCAATGGATTGAATGTGTTTGCCCATATTTTTTGTCAGATAAAGATATTCGTATATCTGACAAAAACAAGCTGTAATTCAGGTGGTTCTTGGTCAGTCATCGGCTGCGATTATTAGCGACTGCAAGGACTTGCGGGTTTTGGCGGCGCTTTCCAGCCAGCCGTCGAGAGCCGCCGAAAGGCCGAGGTGGCTCGATGCCGTCGAGTTTGCATCCGATGCGCCATTCGCCGCCGGCGCGACGTATAACGGGATGCTCAAGTTGCCGTCCTTGACCATGGGCGTCGTTAGCGGACGAGTTTGCGGTGAAAAATGTCCAGCGTCAATGCGACTTCGTGTCCGTTTGCACCAGTTGGGCGCGGATGCTCGAAAAAGTTCGGTTCAATCTGCGCCGACTCAAATGTCCGCACGGTCAGCACCTTTTCAACCTGCGGGGTCACTTGCGGGGTGACTTCCGGGTTGGGTCTCGTCAACGCGCAGCCTGCTGCGGTAAAAAAAATTCTCCCAAAACTCCGGCCAGCAATCCCGGCGCAAAAGCCTAACCAGCCACGTCTTTGGCTCGCCTGCGCCTGTCAACGGTGGAGCCGCAAACCGAACCACCGGCGCGCAGCGCCAGACACAATTTTTCGGACAACCTTGACAGGCGCAGGCGAGCCATACAATGGACGAGGCGAGCGCGCCGGAATCCTCCCCGTGCGGATGCAAAATGAGCATCGCGTCACCAACATAATAGCGGCACGCGGAAACAAATTTGTCGCCCCGCCTGTGAATGAGTCCATTGAGCCCATCGTGAGTCCATTGATTCTGTCACCGCCGATACGTCCAAAGAAAATAAATGCCGAAGCCGAAAAGCAATTCGCCGATGCTCCAGAGAATCTGTCCCCACCACGCCTGAAACGACATTCTGGCATCCAATGCTTTCTGTGCCTCAATCAGGCGAAATCGTTCGTCAATCAGTTCTTTCCTGACTTCATCCAACGCCTTTTTTAGCGAGGCGTTGCCGTGTTCCAACTCAAATTTGACCTGGCGGGCGGCCTTTTCGGTTTCAACCAGATGTCCGTTGGATTTGGCCACGGCTTGTTTGATGGCTTCGCTGTGATTGGCAACCGATTGGTCAAACGCCGCGATGGTCGAACTGGTCGTGTCATCGAAATTTGCGACCAGCGCGCCGGTCTGCCGCCGGTATTCGGCCAGATGTTGCTCAATCAGTTTGCTGGCATCATTCATCAGGCGCGGCAGATTGGCGGCGACGCGCCATTGCGCCTTGGTCAACAAGGCCAGTTGCACCGGAAAACTGTTGTCCGGCCCGACGCTCCATTCATATAACAGCCGGTGAATCCGATCCACTTCGTCGGCTGGTGCGCCGACGAGCAACGCCGCCAAATCATTCTTGTCCATAAAATCATTCGCCCAAATTGAGCATCGGTTGTTTAGAGCGGGCCGGTTTCGCCTCCGGTTCCGGCTGTGGTTCGACCTCCGGCACCTGTTCCGATGGCACCAGCAAATCGGCAATGGCGTCGTATTGCCGGAACATCTGCTGCATCGCCCATTGCATTTCACCGGCCAGCATCAATTCCAAATGCGCTGCTCCGGGCGTCGCCACTTCGGCAAAACTCAACTTGCGGCCCAGCCTTGGCCTCGGCGCGTTTGATGGCCAGCAACGTGATGGAAGTCACCACCGGCAACGTCATTTCCTTCGCCCCGAACTTTTTCAACTCGGCTTCGATGTTGGATTTCTTGAACAGGTTTGTTCCGCACCTTGGCCGGGTTGTGGACCACGACATAATCCACGCGGTCGCCGGCAAAATAAAAAAGGTCGAGCAGATTATTCATGCTCTCCGTGTCCTCACTGGGGAACAGAAAAAATGTGAACCGGATGCCTTGCGTCGCGAGCGAGTCGAGCAGTTGCAATGATTCCAATGCCTGCACGATGAGTCCGTCGGCCTGCGCCCGGCAGTCAATGACGTGAACCGGCGCATTACTGCGCGACACATTACGAAACAATCCCAGCAGGGTAGATTTGCTATCGTCGTCATTGCCCAGCGTGTAGGACTGCACCTGTTTGGGATGCCGGTCGAAAAAGGAATGGTGCCGGTCATCGAGGTCGGAGCCATTCCAGATGATTTGGTGATAATCCAGCCAGGCAGTGCGAAACTCGGCCTCGAAACTTTTGCCGAGGCTGCCTTTGGACTGGGGATTGATGTGGATGCGTTTGATGGTATTCATGTGAACTCTTGGTCGGTGTTAATGTTTTTGATGTTTGGGCGGTTGAAAGTGTTTTGTTTTGGCAACGGTGCGGAACGCGATGGCGGCTGGCTGGCTGGGCTGACGGGTTCGATTTCGCCGGCTGAATTTTCCCAATTTGGTTTAGCCGCTCTTTTTAATCTGCGCCGGTAAAAGCGATACGGTGCATAGAACGTGACGCGGATGCCCTTTTCGCTGAACAGAAGATCGGCGATTTCCTGCCACGTTTTGCGCCGCTGGCGTTGCTGGTGGATGAAATCAAAGTGCGGTTCCAGGACGCTGTGATACGCCCTGCCGCCGCGTTTTCGTTGTGCCGTTTCGGTCATCAACGCACAGGATAATCCAAAGCAGCAATTCGACGGTAAGGAGTAGGTGAAGGTTTAATTGCGATGAAACTGCGCCGAGTCTGCGGCAAATGGCGACAAATTCCGGCAACTGCCGGTGACAAATGGCGGCAAGTGGCGGCAAAATTTCACCGGTCATTGCGGCAAATAGCGGCAAGTTCATTGCCGCCTTTTGCCGCAACTTGCCGCGTGCTGTCAGGCCTCATTTTTGCCTTCCGAACTCGGAAGGGGATGGTGTCTAACAAAATTACCGGCTTTCCAATTCCAGAAAGCCGCCACAAATCACGTTCGATTGAACGTATTAAAATTGGAGCATTGATGTGCAAATTACCAAGCACTGACCGGGCGTTCTGAAACCGGCAGCGAAACGGAGCAGGTCGGGAGTGGCATGAACGGACGACGGCGGAGTTGAGCGCGGTTTTAGAACGACCGGTGAGTGCGTGACCGTCTAGGTTTCACTTGAGGCGATTTGTCTGGCCGGTTGCTGAATACCTGGAAGCAAGCCGGCCAGTCAAAGCGCCGGTCACTTTCAATTCATATTAAATGCGCTGACCTCAAAATCAATTGGACAGTAATTCATCTAGGATTGCAACGGGGGTTTAACCAAACCGATGCGTGGAAATATTGTGGCAACCGTGAGCGCATGTTCTTCTGCGGACAGGACCGACATGGCATCCTCAGCAAAAATCTGATTGAACCCAAATTTAAAAACAAACCGGGCTGTGCTCTCCACCCGGATATTGGTCGCGATGCCGCATAAGGATTTTTTACGCCTGCCTCCCATCGCGTCATAGTATCAACGGTAAAAAAATCAAATTTCACCTCGTCAGCAGCTTGCGGATAGAGTTCAATTCCCGCCGTCGTTTCGCGGTGGTCTTGGGATACCCCATCTTAAATTCATTGAGCGCATCAAGGACTATGCGGGAAACAATTAAACGGGAATTTTCCTTGTCGTCAGCAGGAACGACAAACCAGGGCGCTTCGTGAGTGCTGGTCGCGCTCAGGCAATCTTCAAAAGCATGCATGTAATGTTTCCAATATTTCCGCTCGTGAATGTCGGCGAGGCTGAATTTCCAGTTCTTGTCCCGCTCATTAATTCGCTCAAGGAATCGTTTTCGTTGTTCGTCCTTCGATAGATGCAGGAAAAATTTGATGACCCGTGTGCCGTTGCGATGCAGGTGCTGCTCCAAATCCACGATGGAACGATACCGCTCCTTCCAGATGGATTTTTCGTCGCGCAACTCTTCCGAAAGCCCCTGACTGCGGAGAATTTCTGGATGCACCCGAACGACCAGCACCTCCTCATAATAGGAACGATTGAAAATGCCGATCCGTCCGCGTTCCGGCAGATGACGGTTTGTGCGCCAGAGAAAATCGTGTTCCAACTCATCGGCGGTCGGCTGTTTGAAACTGAAAACCTCGCAACCCTCTGGATTGACCCCGGACATGACGTGCCGAATGGCTCCGTCCTTGCCGGCAGCGTCCATCCCCTGAAAAATCAGCAGCAGCGCATGGCGGTTGGAGGCGTAGTGAAGTTGTTGTAGTGCGCTCAATTCCTCAACGTGTGCCTTAAGAAGTTTTTTATACTGCTTCTTTGATTTGCACAACGGCTTCACCTTCGTTGGCCATTTTTTGAGATTGACCTTGGCTCCGGGATGCACCCGGAAATCCTTTGAATTGATTTTCATCTTTATTCTTGCAGCCATGTCAGCCGTGTGGTTTGTGACGACTTATTTTTTGGCTTCCACTTCGGGAGACTTTTGCTTCGCCTGATCCAATTCCTCAACGGCGCGAACATCCTCGCGCCCTAATTGCTCATAAAATTCGTGGACTTTTTTGACCAGCTGCGGTGACACCTCGACCGCAGATTCTGCGCTCGGTTCAGATTTAGTTTCCGCCTTTGCATCAGGCTTCGGCTCAACTGCGTCGGCTGGTTTGGCATCACTTTTGATGTCTGGTTTCGTCTCTGCTTTGACTTCGGACGGCGACACGGCTTTGGGTTGAGGTTCGGCAGATTTGGTTTCAGGTTTAGGCTCGACCTTCGTTGCTGGCGTTGGCTCAATCTTGGCGTCCGGTTTTGAATTGGTTTCAGGTTTAAGTTCACCTTTAACTTCCGGCTGCGACTCGTCTTTAGCCGCTGGTTTAGTTTCAACTTTTGGTTCAGCCTTGGCTTGAGTTGCGCGAATCTCCTGCTCGGCCTTGTTCCAATTTTGCGCCGATTGTCCATCCTGATGGCCTTGGCGCTCGTAGAGTTCATAGGCCCGCGCCGCGATCTGTGGGGTCAAATCGGTTGCCGTCTTGGCTTTGGTTTCAGGTGTGGCGTCCACGTCAAATTTGGTTTCAGCTTTAGGCTTTGCTTCAGAAGAATCTTCCAGTGCAACTTTTTCTTCGGGTTTAGCTTCGGCCTTGGGATCAGGTTTCGTTTCAACTTTGGCGTCTGGCTGCGGCGCGGCTTTCGTTGCCGTTTGAGCCGTGGCTTTGACTGGATCAAAAATCCGATACGCGAGCAATTTGATGCGGTCGTTCACGAGGAACCACAGCAGTGCATAACCCCACACGAACCCGGCCCAGCCCCAGCCGAGCGGCGTCATGAACAATCCATAAACTGCGATCAACGTCGCCACGATTTGTGTGCCGACCACGGCCACCCATAAAATCCGCGCCGGACGATGAGACCAGAACGGCCCGCGCGTGCGCGTCAGGAAAATTGTCAGATGTCCCGCCACGGACAGTTTCAAATACATCAGCGTCTGGATGTGCGCGCGGTCGAGATGAAAGACACGCTCGCCGAGATAAAACAAGCCGAAGGCGGAGACGACCCCGATGAGGCCCAGCACCGTGGAAATCCCCAGCACCATGCGCATGTTCCAGGCTTCGGGCTTGTCCTTGTATTGAACGTTGTCATAGGCGATGGACAGGATCGCGCCGTCGTTGAGCAACGCCAGCATCACGATCATCACCGCCGTCAAGGGATAGAAATTGAAAATCAGAATTGCCAGCGTCATGAAGAACAGCACGCGCAGCGTCTCGGCGATGCGGTAGATCGCGTAACTGTTCATCCGCTGGAAAATGCGGCGGCTCTCCTTGATCGCATCAATTATCACGGACAGGCCTGGCGTCGTCAGCACGATGGCCGCTGCCGCGCGTGCCGCGTCCGTCGCGCCCGAAACGGCGATGCCGCAGTCGGCTTTCTTCAGCGCGGGTGCGTCATTCACCCCGTCGCCTGTCATGCCGACGATGTGGCCGCGTTTTTGCAGTACATCCACGATGTGGAACTTGTGTTCGGGAAACACCTGGGCGAAACCGTCGGCCTTCTCGATGGATTCGGCCACCTCGGCGGTTTCCTGCTTTTTCGTGTCACCCAGGCTGGCGGCATCAAGAATGTTCGTGCCCATATCCAATTTTTTGGCGGTTTCCTTGGCGATGGCCAAGGCATCGCCCGTCACCATCTTGATCTTAACGCCCATTGCCAGCGCGGTCGCGATGGTTGCCTTCGCATCTTCGCGCGGCGGATCGAACAACGGCAACACGCCAAGAAACTGCCATGGGCCGTCGCCTTCCGCCCGCGCCACGCCCAGCGAACGAAAACCGCGCGCCGCAAATTCGTTCACGGCCTTCTCAACGGCAGGCTTCACCTGCGCGGCATTGGCCGACAATGCCAAAATCACCTGTGGCGCACCCTTCGTTACCTTGAACGTCTTTCCGTCCTTGGCTTTGACGGTGGCCTCGGTGCGTTTATGCACCGGGTCGAATGGTTGGAAATGAACCACCTCATAAGCCTTCAACGCTTCCTTGTCTTTCAGCCCGCCCAGAACGGCCAGATCAATGGTGTCGTTATTTTCCGCGCGCGATGCCAGTGCGCCATTGAGAATGAGTTGCTCGGCGGGGACATTATTCACACTAAACGGATCGCCCAGCGTCAGTTTGTTTTGGGTCAGCGTGCCGGTCTTGTCCGCGCACAGCACGTCCACGCCCGCCAGTTCTTCAATCGCCACCAGCCGGCTCACAATCGCCTGTTTCTTGGAGAGCAGGCGTGCGCCGACCGCCATTGTCACCGACAGCACCGTCGGCATTGCCACGGGAATCGCGGCAACGGTCAACACGAGGGCAAACTGCAATGTCGTCAAGAATCTTGTCACCGCGATAGATTGCGAAACCGATGATCACCGCCACCAGCGCCACCGCGAGGATGATCAGATAATTGCCAATCTTCAAAACCGCCTTTTGAAAATGGCTGGCGGTGTGCGCCTCCTGCACCAGTTGCGCCGTCTTGCCGAAGTAAGTTTTCTCGCCCGTGGCATAGACCATTGCGCCCGCTTCACCCTGGCGGATGATCGAACCGGAAAACACGGCGTCGCCGGATTTGCGTTCGGCGGGCAATGATTCTCCCGTCAGCGCGGACTGATCCACCTCCACCGGGTCGCCGTCCAGCAATCGCGCATCCGCCGGCACAATGTCGCCCAGCCTCATGCGGATGACATCGCCCGGCACCAACTCGCGCGCCGGCGGGTTGATCCACTTGCCGTCGCGTTTCACCCGGGCCTTGACCGCCAGCTTGGCCTTGAGCGCCTCGATGGCGTTGCTCGCCTCCTTTTCTTCCCAAAATCCGACCACCGCGTTGGCGACCAACAACAGGAGGATGATGAAAAAGTCCGGCCAGTGCCCGACCACGCCCGACAGAATCACCGCGATCTCGATCATCCACGGGATGGGCCCCCAAAAATAGGAAAGGAATTTCAGGAAAAGATTGGTCTTCTTTTCGGTAAGTTCATTCGGCCCATATTGAGCCAGCCGCTTCTGCGCCTCGGCTTGCGAGAGACCGTCTGGCGATGACTCCAATTTTTTCTCAACCTCCGCCAGCGGCAGCGTTTTCAAATCGTCCTGCGGAGCCGGTTTGGGCGCGGGTGTCGTGGGCTTCGCGTCAGTCTTGGCATTGGTATCGGTGGGCTTCGATTCTGCGGAGGCAACTGGTTTTGGTTCGGGAGCCTTGGGCTGGTCAGAATATGGCTTCATAAAGGTTGAACGCTTTCCAAACAGGCGACGATGGCTTCAATCACCCGTTTCGACTCATTGGGATCTCGGACGCGGATGGAAAGAGCACCAGCTTCTTTTGCTGGATAGTCGTTACCGCCCGGAAACAACGCATCGCCGATGAAAATCATTTCATCAATGGCAATGCCAAGGATGTCCCGGAGTTTTCGAATCCCGTAGGCTTTATCAATGCCCGGCTTGGTAACGTCAACGGAAGTCGTGCCTCCCAGCCGCACGGAAAACTCGGGAATTAGTTTATCCAGAAGTGCCTTGATCTTCTTCCGCTTGCTGAAATCAGGGTCCCATTTTTTCTTTTCCTCGATGGGCGCCTGCTGCCCCAATGCGGAAAACGTGATCTGGCTGCCCCGGTCTTCAATGGTTTCTCCCCAGACCTTTTCGGCTTTGAAGCCCGCTGCTTCGAGCGCCTGCTTCAGCGAACCGATGATTTTCTTTTTTTCGTCCGCAGTGAAATCTTCCGAGTAAATCTTTTTCCAATCGTTTGCGTATTGGTAAAACTTTGTTCCGCAGGTAGGCAGCAGAGACAGGTTCTTCAGGTGTTCGTCGTGGGGCAGATTGGCGAGCACCTGTTTTTCAAACTGCGGCCAATCGCCGCCGGAAATCACCGCCACCTTCACAATTCCCAGCAGAGCGGTCAGCAATTTAGCCATCTCGGCATCGAGCGATGCCTTGCTTTCGGCCAGCGTGCCGTCCAGATCGAATACTATGAGTTTTTTCATTAGGTTGCTGTGCGTCTTGGCTCACTGATTTTCCATCGCGGCAGTGTATTCGCCGCGGCGCGCGGCGCGATTGCACTTGGCGCGATGAAGCAACGCCCGCTGTGCCGCCGGCACGTTGGCCTCCTTGCCCTGCCAGATTTCTAAAGCCGGTTGCTGAATGGCGCGGGCGAACGAAAATGACAGCGCCCACGGCAGCCGCGAATTGAAGCGGAGATTCATGGTATTCAAGCGGGCCGAGGCCAGTTCGGCGGATTGTCCGCCCGAAAGGAAAGCGATTCCCGGAACGGCTGCGGGGACGGTTCGCCATAAACTCTTCACCGTGATGTTGGCCACCTCGTCCACGGATGCTTGCGTGATGCAGTTCAATCCCGGCAGCACCATGTTGGGTTTCAGAATCATGCCTTCCAGCAGCACGCGCTGACAATTGAGCTGGATGAACACGTTTCGCAGGACTTCCTCTGTCGCCGTGCGGCACTGCTCCAGAGTATTATCACCGTCCATCAGCACTTCCGGTTCGACAATCGGAACCAGTCCGGCTTCCTGGCACAACGCGGCGTATCGGGCCAGCGCGTGTGCGTTGGCTTCGATGCAACACCGACTGGGAATGTCAGCGCCGATGGCAATCACCGCGCGCCACTTGGCGAAACGCGCGCCCATTTGAAAATACTCCTCAAGACGTTCGCGCAAGCCGTCCAGACCTTCGGTGATTTTTTCGCCGGGAAAACCAGCCAGGTCTTTTGCTCCAGTATCAACTTTGATGCCGGGAATAATTCCCGCATCGGTGAGGACATTGAGAAATGGAGTGCCGTCTTTTTTTTGTTGACGGATCGTCTCGTCGAAAAGGATGGCACCACTGATGCACTCGCCGAGACCGGGCGTGGTCACAATCATCTCCCGATACGCACGCCGAGTCTCCACCGTTTGCGGAATGTTGAGCTTTGCGAAGCGTTTGTTGCAGGTGGGATGGCTTTCATCCATCGCCAGCAAGCCCTTGTCGTCGGCAACAAGTTTGCTGGCAGTATCTATTAACAGTTGTGTGTTCATGTAGGTAATTGGCGACTCGCCAAATATTTTCAACCAGCGATTGGCACCATTGGCTGCGGATGGCCATGAAACGGCCAGCGTAAGTCGCCGGTCATCAAATAGACCGCCATGGCCACGAGCATCACAATCACGCAAAACCAAATGCGCCAGTCCCGATGTGCGCGTCGCCAATAAGGAGGCTGGCCGTGATGAATCGGGCCGCCATTTGGATCTCCGTGCGATTTGTGACCGTGCTTTGATTCATTCATAGTGTTTTATGCCTCCGCCAACCACTTCCACGCCTCAACGGCATCGGCGTGATCGAAGTAACGAATTGTCGCCTTCGTGAACGGCTTGCAAAACGTCGCCATTCCTTCCTGCCATTTCTTCTCACCGACCACCGCCAGGCGGTCAATATCGCTGAAATGATGAATTGCAAACTTCGTGTCTTCCCACAATGCGCCGGCTGTCCAACCATGAAAGCCGGTCATATCGAATAGCACGCGCAGTTTTCCGTGCAGCGCGACGAGCCGGTCAAACTCCGGCACGAAGTGTTCATAGTCCGCTGCGACCAGTTTCCCCGTGACGTGGACGGCGAGCAGTTTCCCGCCATTTTCTTCATTGAGTTGAATTGGCATTTTGATCTCCTTTCATTTTGTAAAGATTGGACTGTCCTGACCTGCAAAACGTTCGTTATCGAGAAGTGATTGAGTGTTCATTTCGGATTGCTCCATTTCCAATTCCGAATTTCTGGCAGGTCCTGGCCATTTTTATTAATGTATTCCCTGTGCTCGATGAGCTTGGCTTGGAGTTGCTCCTTGAGGGCGCGACCTTTTTTACCGGTCTGCGGCACGCGGTCAATCGTGTCCATCACCAAGTGGAATCGGTCCAGATCATTCAGCACCGTCATGTCGAAGGGCGTGGTGATCGTGCCCTCTTCCTTGTAGCCACGGACGTGAATGTTGGCGTGGTTGGTTCGGCGATAGGTCAACCGGTGAATCAACCACGGATAAGCGTGGAAGGCAAAGATCACATGTTTATCCTTGGTGAACAGCGCGTCAAAAGCATCATCGCTCAATCCGTGCGGATGTTCGCTCTGCGGCTGCAGCTTCATCAAATCCACGACATTGACGACGCGAATTTTCAAATCAGGCAAATGCTCGTGCAGGATCGAAACCGCGGCGAGCGTCTCCAGCGTGGGCACATCGCCACAGCAGGCCATGACGACATCGGGTTCGCTCCCGGCGTCGCTGCTCGCCCAATGCCAGATGCCGATGCCCGCAGTGCAGTGCGCCACGGCGGCGTCCATCGTCAGCCATTGCGGCGCTTGATACTTGCCGGCGATGACGACGTTGACGTAGTGGCGGCTGCGCAAACAATGATCCCAGACCGAGAGCAGACAGTTGGCATCCGGCGGCAGATAGACGCGCACGACGGAAGATTTTTTATTCACGACGTGGTCAATGAAGCCGGGGTCTTGATGCGTGAATCCGTTGTGCATCTGCTGCCAGACATGCGAGGCCAGCAAATAGTTCAACGACGCTATGGGCCGCCGCCACGGCAGGCCGGCGGTGACTTTCAACCACTTGGCGTGCTGGTTGAACATCGAGTCAATGATGTGGATGAACGCCTCGTAGCAGTTGAACAGTCCGTGCCGGCCGGTGAGCAGATAACCTTCGAGCCAGCCTTCACATTGATGCTCGCTCAACATTTCCATGACGCGGCCATCGAGGGCGAGGAACTCATCGTTGTCCTGCTGGCGGGCATCCCATTGCCGGTTGGTCACTTCAAACACGGCGGTCAAGCGGTTGGAGAGCGTTTCGTCTGGGCCGAAGATTCGGAAATTGCGCTGCTCCCGGTTGAGCTTCGCGACATCGCGCAGGAACACGCCGAGTTCATGCGCGTCCGCCGCCTGAACCGATCCGGGCGACGGCACCTTCACCGCGTATTTGCGAAAGTCCGGCATCACGAGGTCGCGGAGCAGCTTGCCGCCATTGGCATGAGGATTTGCGCCCATGCGCCGTTCGCCCTTGGGCGCGAGTTCGGCCAGTTCCGGTTTCAACTTGCCCTGCTTGTCGAAAAGTTCCTCCGGTCGGTAACTGCGCAGCCAGGCTTCAAGCTGTTTAAGATGTTCGGGGTTCGCCCGCGGATCGGAGAGCGGCACCTGATGCGCGCGGAACGTGCCTTCAATTTGCAGGCCGTCCACCCATTTCGGCCCCGTCCAGCCTTTGGGAGATTTGAGGACGATCATGGGCCAGCGCGGGCGCATGGTGTTGCCGTTGACGCGCGCTTCGTGCTGAATGCGTTTAATCTCCGCCACCGCCACATCGAGCGTCGCGGCCATGGCCTCGTGCATCAGGGCGGGCTCGTGTCCCTCGACGTAGTAAGGCGTCCAACCATTGCCACGCAGGAACTGATCCAGTTCTTCCGGTTCGATGCGCGCGAGAACAGTCGGATTTGCGATCTTGTAACCGTTGAGATGCAGAATGGGCAACACGGCTCCGTCGGTCACAGGATCGAGGAATTTGGTGGACTGCCACGACGTCGCCAGCGGGCCCGTTTCCGCCTCGCCATCACCAACGACGCAGGCGACCACGAAGTCGGGATTGTCGAATACCGCGCCAAAAGAATGGCTGAGGGAATAACCGAGTTCGCCGCCTTCGTGAATCGAGCCGGGACATTCCGGCGAGGCGTGGCTGGGAATGCCCCCTGGAAACGAGAACTGCTTGAAGAGCTTTTGCAGCCCGGCTTCATCCTGGCTGATGTTCGGATAAATCTCGCTATAAGTGCCCTCAAGGTAGGTATTGGCCACCACCGCCGGGCCGCCGTGTCCGGGACCGGAAACATAAATCATGTCGAGGTCATATTTCTTGATCACTCGGTTCAGGTGCGCGTAGATAAAATTCTGGCCCGGCGTCGTGCCCCAGTGCCCTAGCAGCATGTGTTTGATGTCCGTGGTTGCCAGCGGGCGCTTCAACAGCGGATTGTCGAAAAGATAAATCTGGCCGACCGAGAGATAATTGGCGGCACGCCAGTAGGCGTCAAGTTTTTGGAGCAATTCGGGGGCAAGCGGGTTGGTTTTCATGGCAAATATTGAATTCAATGGTGACTTTGCACCGCCTTGAAAATGTCCCCTTTGGGCGCTGCGAACAATGGGGTGAACACCCCATGCGATTGAAATGATTGGAATTATCGGACCGTTTAACCGGCTATGCCGCCGCCAGGCAGCGAAAAACCGAACGCGCAATCATCAGTTCCTCGTCCGTGCGGATAACACGCACGGCAACCCGACTGGCGTTGGTGGAAATTTTAGCGGCGCATTTGGCGTTCCTCGCCCGATCCAATTTAATGCCAAGAAAGTCCAACCCTTCACAGATGCGGGCACGGACGACAGGCGAGTTTTCGCCAATGCCACCCGCGAAGACGAGTGTGTGCAATCCTCCAAGGGCGGCAGCGTAAGATCCAATCCACTTTTTTGCCTGATAACAAAACAACGCCACGGCTTCCGCCGCACGCACGTCTTTTTTTTCATGTTCGAGCAAGTCACGCATGTCGGAACTGGTTTCCGAAATTCCGAGCAGTCCCGACTCGTGATTCACCATTTTGTAAAACTGTTGTGTGGTCATTTTTTCCGTGCGCGCGAGATACGGCGCGAGTCCGGGGTCTAAATCGCCGGAGCGCGTGCTCATCACCAAACCCGCCGTCGGCGTGAAGCACATGCTCGTATCAATACTTTTGCCGTCACGCACGGCGGCCATGCTTGCGCCGTTGCCGAGATGCGCGAGGATGACGCGACCTTTTTTTGCCGCCGGGTCGCCGAGGCGCGCGAGTTCTTCCATTAAATATGCGTAAGACAAACCGTGAAAACCGTAGCGTTGAATTCCTTTTGCGTCGAAGCGTCGCGGAAGCGGCAGCAACTTCGCCAAGCGCGGCATGGTTTGGTGAAACGCTGTGTCGAAGCAGGCCACTTGCGGCAGTTTCGGATGACGTTGGCGAAGCACCTCAATGAGTTCGATCTCGCGCGGCAAATGATCCGGGTCGTTTGGGCTGATGCGACGCAGTTCAGCCAATAGTTTTTTTTTGACAATCTCCGGCTCGGTGTGTTTCATCCCATGAACCACACGATGTCCAACGCCTTTTACCGATTTGAAATCAATTTGCTTTTCGAGCCAGTCTATCAGGGAATTCGCCGCTGATTTGTGATCGGCAGCGGCGAGTTTGAAGCTTTTTGGCTGTTTTTTCGCTGGTTCATTGAACGTCAGATTTGTCCCGCTCAAGCCGATGCGGTCAACCTTTCCGTAAAGCCCGCGCTTCAGAGGGTTGCCCGCCTCATACAACGCGAACTTGATGCTCGAAGAGCCACCGTTGACGGTCAGGATGGATGGTTTTTCGTTCATCCTGCGATGGCCAATCCGAGCGCAGCCAGTTTCGTGCAAGTGGATTTATAGTCCGTGTGAAGAATGCTTCGAATTCCCATGCCTTCTGCGATCTGGACAAACAGCGGCGTGTTTTCGATGTAAATAATCTGCCGCGCGGGTTTCTGGGCTATGTCCAACGCCAGCTTGAAAATGTCCGCGTCCGGTTTCCTGAGACGAACGAAGCAGGAGGAAATAAAAGCGTCCACGAAACCAGCAAGTTTGAAGGTGCTGATACGATGTGCATTTAATTCGCGCGACTCGTTACTGACGACGATAATCTTCAGTCCGTATTTGGCTTTCAGGCCGCGAACCAGTTCAATCATCTCGGCGTAAGATTTCGACTGCGCGAACATGAAACGTCGAAATTCAGCGCGCGTGAACGGACGCTTTTCATAGAAGACCACCCGGTCCAAATATTCGTTGAAAGTAATTTTATCCTCTTCGTGGGTTTCAAAGTTCAAACCATGCCGTTCTTCCATCTCGGCCCAGTCCAACTTAAAATGTTTCGTCGCCCGTCGGCGGGCATGATGATCCCAACCGTTGGTGAGCAGCACACCTCCGATGTCGAGGAACAAGGCCGAGATTGGTGCTCCTTTTTTCATGAGGCCGGGAGCGGTGCAGTCTGGATAATCGGCCTCGTCATGGCCTGATACATCATTTCATCGCTGAAAAATGGTGCGCCAAGCAGTTCGTAACCAGCACTTTAATTTTTCGTTCACCTTTCGCGCAAGCTCGTCATGGGTTGCGGCATCGGCGTGAAAAGGCACAGCGACGATTGTGTATTCAATTGGATCTTTCATTTGATGTTGCGTTACGAATTCTTTCCCTTTTTCTTGCCAGCGACCAACAATTCAGTCGGCAGTGGCCAGCGATGTCCGGGTGACAAAAGTTCCTGAACATTTTCCGGTCCCCAGGTGCCTGCGGCGTAATTGGGAAAATCGCTCGGTGCCGTGGCCTGCCACGCTTCAAGCACCGGCATCAGAAGTTCCCAGGCGGCTTCCACTTGGTCGGCGCGCATGAAGAGCGTCGCGTCTTTTTTCATCACGTCCCACAAAAGTGTTTCGTAGGCATCGGGCGAAGGCGCGTCGAAACTGTCGCGATAACTGAAACGCATATCCACCGGACGCAATTGCATTTTCGGCCCCGGATATTTGGCCTGAAAACCCAAGACGATGCCTTCGTCGGGCTGAATGGACAAAACAAGCCGGGACGGTTGCCAGCCGAGCGAGGCTTCGGGCGGAAACGACCGGTGCGGCACGGCGCGAAATTGAATGGAAATTTCCGACGCCTGCTGCGGCAGGCGCTTGCCCGTGCGCAGATAAAACGGCACGTCCTGCCAGCGCCAGTTGTCGAGAAATAATTTCAACGCCGCAAATGTTTCCGTTTTGGAATCGGGCGCGACGCCTTTTTCCTCGCGATAGCCGGGCGCTTTTTTTCCAGCAACATTGCCGGAACCATATTGTCCGCGCACGGCGGATTGCGGAACCGCGTCGCGGGCAATCGGACGCGCGGCGTGCAGGACGTCCACTTTTTTGTTGCGAATTTCGTCGGCTTGAAAAGAAACCATCGGTTCCATCGCGACGAGACAGAGCAGTTGCATTAAGTGATTTTGCACCATGTCGCGCAGCGCGCCGGCGTGGTCGTAATAACCGCCGCGATGTTCGACGCCCACGGTTTCGGCGACGGTGATGGTCACATAATCAATGTAGCGACGATTCCACATCGGCTCGAACAGTGGATTGGCAAAACGAAAGGCCAGAATGTTCTGCACGGTTTCCTTACCGAGATAATGATCAATCCGAAAAATTTGGGATTCGTCAAAACTCGCGGCGAGAACGGCGTTCAAGGCGCGCGCCGATTCCAAATCGTAGCCGATGGGTTTCTCAATCACGATCCGTGCGAATTCCCGGTCGCGCGACAGTCCGGCCTTGCCGAGGTATTTTGGAATTTCGCCGAACATGCTTGGCGGCGTGGCCATGTAAAAAATGCGATGAGCTTTGGTGCCCCATTCCTTTTCCAGCTTCGCGCATTGTTTGCCCAAAGCCGTGTAAGTCTGCAAGTTTCTTGAAATCGCCCTGCTGGTAATGGATGTGTTGCGCGAATTGATTCCACGCGACGGACTTAGCTTTTCCGAAACGGGAAAATTGATTGATGCCATCATGCAATCGGCAACGCAGCGCGTCATCGCCGAGCTTGATGCGGTCCACCGCGATGACTGCAAATTGCGCGGGCAGGCTGCGATCCTGCGAGAGGTCGAACAAAGCGGGCACGAGTTTGCGCCAGGTCAAATCACCGGCTCCGCCAAAAATAACGAACACCGTCGGTTCGAGTTGGTCGTTCGATTTCTTGCTGGTTGCCGCAATTTTCATTGGAAAGTTTTCATCAATGTTGCCACAGGATTCGTGAGTCTTCCAAAGGAATTGCTGCTCCGTCACAGCGCGGCATCACTCGCGCCGTGTAATCCGTCGGCGGTCGAGTCGCAGCCACGGTTGCGCTGTAAGCGTAGCCGCCTGATTCGTCCGCCAGCGGGTGAAGACAGGTCATTTCCTGCCGCACCGGAGGGCTGTCTTTGATTCCGTCGGCATAAAGTTCCACCCGCACCGCCTTGGGGTCGAGGCCATGCAGACTGACTTGAACTTCAATGATATGTTTCCCGTTGCGTGTCGCCACTTTCACTGCGCCGAAGTTCAGCGTGCCCCATTTCTGATCCAAGTTGTGACGCCAATCCACCATTTGCTTCCCGACTGCGCCTTTGTTGGCCACACGCGATTGGCAGGCTATCGCTGCCGGGAGATAATGTTGTTCGGTGTATTCACACACGGCGCGGTTGGCGGAGAAGCGCGGGGTCAATCGCGCCATGCTTTCGCGCATTCGGGCGATCCAGGCCGTGGGAATGCCCTTCTCGTTGCGGGTATAAAACTCTGGAATCACCTCGCGTTCGAGTCGTTCGTAAAGCGCCTCGGCTTCAGCCGCGTCCCAGGCAGGATTGCTGCCATGTTCCTGACCGTCGCCCAGCGCCCAGCCCAACTCCGGCACATACGCTTCCGCCCACCAGCCGTCCAATTCCGAAAGATTGATGCCGCCGTTGACCAGCACCTTCATGCCACTCGTGCCACACGCCTCCCAAGGTCGCTGCGGCGTGTTGAGCCATACATCCACTCCTTGCACCAAGCGTTCGGTCAAGTGCATGTCGTAATCGCTCAAGAAAATTGCGTGAGGCCGGACATCAGGTCGGCGAATAAACTGAATCCATTTCTGAATCAACGCCTGCCCCGCTTGGTCCGCCGGATGAGCCTTGCCCGCAATGATGAGTTGCACCGGGCGCTGGGGATTCGATAACAGGCGTAGCAATCGCTCCGGGTCGTGCAGCAAAAGATTTGGTCTTTTGTAGGTCGCAAAGCGCCGCGCAAAACCCAGGGTCAACGCATTGGGGTCAAACAGATGTTTCGCCTCTTCAACCGTCTCGGACGACGCTCCGGCGGCGGCATAGTGCCGGGCCAGGCGTTCACGGGCGTATTCCACCAGCGACTTGCTGGTGGTGAGACGAAATTTCCAAAGGGTGTCGTCGGAGACACGGCGAATGTCCTGCTCCAGAGTTTTCCGACTTCCCCAGCCAGCGGTCTTTGCCACAGGCCTTGGTCCAAAGTTCATCGGCGGCCGCCGAGTCCCAGGTCGGCATGTGAACTCCGTTGGTCACATGGCCGATGGGCACTTCGTCCGCCGGCCAGTTGGGAAAAAGCGGCTCGAAAAGATGCCGGCTGACTTTTCCATGCAAACGGCTCACGCCATTCACCGACCCGCTGCCGCGAATGGCCAGATAAGCCATGTTGAAACTTTCCGTCGCGTCGTTCGGATTCTGGCGGCCCAAGGCCAGCAAGTCGTGGAGCGAAATTCCGAGTTTCTTCTCCGCATAACCGCCGAGGTATTGCTCGATGAGCGCCGGAGTGAAACGATCAAAGCCAGCGGCCACGGCCGTATGGGTGGTGAAAAGATTTCCCGCGCGCGTGGCGGCCAGCGCGACTTCAAAAGGCTGCGCATTTTCCTGCATGAAACTGCGGGCGCGTTCCAACACCGCAAAGGCCGCATGACCTTCATTCAAATGACAGACATCCGGCTTGATGCCGAGTGCGGCGAGCAACCGCCAGCCGCCAATCCCCAAGCAGCATTTCCTGCTTGAGGCGCAACTCCGGTCCGCCGCCATACAATTCGCTGGTGATTCCGCGATGCGCCGGGAAATTCGCCGCGTCGTTGCTGTCCAGCAGGTAAAGTTTCACCCGGCCCACCTGGACCTGCCACGCGCGCAGCCAGACCGAGTAACCGGGCAACGCGATTTCCAAGCGCAACCACTCGCCGTTCGGTTGGCGCAACGGCGTGACCGGCAATTGTCCGGGGTCGTTATACGGATAAAGGGCTTGTTGCGCTCCGTCCTTGTCAATCACCTGACGAAAATAGCCTTGCTGGTAAAGCAGCCCCACGCCGACCACCGGCACGCCCAGGTCGCTGGCGGCTTTGAGTTGATCTCCGGCCACGTTGCCCAGCCCGCCGGAATAAATGGGCAGCGCTTCGCTCAACATGTATTCCATGCTGAAATACGCGACGCACTTCAAGGGCGACTGCGGATGGTTTTTCTGAAACCACGCAGGCGTCTCTGCCGCCTGCCGCTTCGCTTGCAGCAGGCCATCAATGTTTTTGCGGAAAGTTGAATCGGCCAGCACGCTTTTGAGTTTGTCCTTGGAGACAGTTTGCAAAACCACCCAGGGATTTTGCGTGAGTTCCCACAGCGCGGGATCAAGTTTCCGCCACACTTCGTCAGTGGCATGATTCCATGACCAGCGCAAGTCCAGCGCCAGCTCCGCCAGTGAATCGAAGCCGTCGATTTCCGTTGGCAAAGAATTATAGTTCGGGTTTCTGGCCGGTGCTTGTTTGCTTGTCGTCATAGTATTTTTGTGTTCAAAGCTTGTTTTCCAAATCCGCCACTTTTGCCAAACGGCGATGAAAACGTGCCGCTCCGGTGAATCGCGCGGTGAGAAACGTCTGCGCTAATTCCCAGGCGAGAGCGTGACCAACCACGAGGCCGCCAAAACAGATCAGGTTCAAATCGTCATCCTCGACGCCTTGATGCGCCGAAAAGTTTTCGTGAATCAAGCAGGCCCGAACCCCTGCCACTTTGTTCGCGCAGACCGATGCCCCAACCCCACTGCCGCAAATGCCCACGCCGCGATCCACCTTTCCGGCGGCAACCGCGCGGGCCAGTGGCACGATGAAATCCGGATAGTCATCGTCCTCTTTCGGACGGCCGTCGCCGAAGTCAACCACTTCATGACCGGCTTCGCGCAATTTCCCGGCCAGATATTCTTTCAACTCGTAACCGCCGTGGTCGGCGGCGATGCCGATGCGTTTCGTTTTAGGCAAGATGGTCAAACGGTCAGACATATTTCCTTGCGGGCAAAAACAGCGGTCGCTGACCCATGAACCGCCACGCTGGGTTTGCCTCGGCGGTTCGTCGCTTCAATCGCGCCCAGACAAGCGCGTGAAAAAGATCGGATGAATACATTTTTGTCACGAGGACTTTGGCTCCTTTGGCCGACGCGAACAATGGGGTCAACACCCCATAGCAGTGGGCCAGCCTGCGACCTAAAATGTCATCTGCAATAAAACAAAACAGAAAATTGAAAGAACAAACATTATGACCAAGAACAATTCCATCGTGGCGATTTTCAAATCCCACATCGAAGCCGAAACCGCCGTCAAGGAACTCCAGCAGGCGGGCTTTGACATGAAGAAACTCTCCATCGTCGGACGCGACTATCACACGGATGAAAACGTGATCGGCTACTACAATACCGGCGACCGCATGAAATACTGGGGCAAGCTGGGCGCTTTCTGGGGTGGCTTCTGGGGCTTGTTGTTCGGCTCCGCGTTCTTTTTTGTTCCCGGTGTTGGCCCGTTGCTATTCGCAGGACCAATTGTCAGTTATATCGTCGGCGCGCTGGAAGGCGCAGTGGTGGTGGGCGGTTTGAGCGCGCTGGGTGCCGGGCTTTACGGCATGGGCATCCCCAAGGACAGCATTCTGCAATACGAGACGGCGGTGAAGAGCGGCAAGTATGTCTTGATCGCCCACGGCTCCGATGTGGAAACGGTTCACGCGCGCGAAATCATCAGCCGCACCAACCCGGAAGCGTTGGAAGAACATCAACCAGCGTGCGCCAGCACGAAAACCTGCGCGGTGGGAGCATAATTCGTTGCTGTATTTGGACAATATCCGCACGGCAAACAATCTCATGAAGAAAAAACCAACCATGCAACTCGGCATGATTGGCCTGGGCCGAATGGGTTCCAACATGGTCCGGCGGCTGATCAAAAACGGCCACCGATGTGTCGTCTTTGACCAGTTACCAAAAGCGGTGAAGGATTTGGCCAAGGGCAAGGCGGTAGGCGCGGCTTCGCTCGCGGACATGGTCAAAAAACTCGCCAAGCCGCGCGCCATCTGGCTGATGGTGCCGGCGGCAGTGGTGGATACAACCATTGCCGACCTCGTGCCATTGCTCGAAACGGATGACACGCTCATTGACGGCGGCAATTCTTATTACATTGACGACATTCGGCGTGCGAAGGAACTCGCACCGAAGGGAATTCACTATGTTGATGTGGGCACCAGCGGCGGCGTGTGGGGATTTGAGCGCGGTTATTGCATGATGATTGGCGGCGATTCAAAAGTGGTTAAACGCCTCGATCCCATTTTTGCCACACTGGCACCGGGCATCGGCGACGTCGCGCGCACACCGGGACGCGAGAAGCTTGGCGGCACTTCCGAGCAAGGTTATTTACACTGCGGCCCCAACGGTGCCGGGCATTTTGTCAAAATGGTTCACAACGGCATCGAATACGGCATGATGGCCGCCTATGCCGAGGGCTTGGGCATTTTGCGCGGCGCAAACATCGGCAAACAACAAGGCGAAAGCAATGCGGAAACCACGCCGTTGCGCGACCCGGAAAACTACGAGTTCGGCCTAAACCTCGCCGACATCTCCGAAGTTTGGCGGCGCGGCAGCGTGATCGCCTCGTGGCTGCTCGACCTGACGGCGGATGCGTTGGCAAAAGATTCCGCTCTCGCGAAGTATGTCGGTCGCGTCTCCGATTCGGGCGAAGGCCGGTGGACGATCAAGGCGGCCATTGATGAAGGCGTGCCGGCACCAGTGCTGACCACGGCGCTCTACGCGCGTTTCAGTTCGCGTGGCGACGCAGATTTTCAGGACAAGCTGCTCTCGGCCATGCGCTACGGTTTTGGCGGACATTTGGAAAAATCTACCAATTAAGGGCGAGCCGATGATCTGGTCTGACTTGGCCATTTGTGCTTTTCAGGGTTTCCCTTACGTTCTTTCCGCTTGATTCAAGGTTTCAAGTGTAATTTCCTGTTGGTCTGGTGACAAAGCTGGAGCACTTCAAAAAGAAAGAGGGGTATGCGGTGTTTTGCCCCATTGGAAAGTTTTCGTTTGCCGAAATGGCTCATTTGATAAGCCGCGCGGTTGTTCGTTGCCGCAAGCAAAAGATCAAAAAACTCCTGATTATTTCAACGAAGGCATCCGGGTTCCATTCAGCCGAAATGGCCGAACAATATGATTACGCCGAACAAATTGCTTCTGATGCAGCATCATTGGTCAAGATTGCACATGTTGCCAATCCGATTTGGATTCGCTCGCGGGACTTTAGAGTCATGGTGGCCAAGAATCGGGGACTTGAATTGGAAAACTTTCAGGCGGAGTCAGCCGCTTTGGAATGGCTGCTGCAACCGGCGAAAAGCAGGCCTCCGCCAACAAACCGACATGAATGTGAATAAATCCGTTGTGAGATGATGACATGAGGCATTATTTTCAAAAAATGCCGGTAGATCACCTTGCACAGCTTGTGCTGCTGTATATCACTTCTCTGGCTTGCAAATGGAAAATTGAAAAAAGATCACTGCTGTCCCGTTAAGGTTTTCCTGACAACGATTTTAGCCCTGTAAAATCTGCATTTTCTCGTCGTCCAGTCATTTTTCGATTTCAATTCTGCGACGGCTTTTCGAGGGTGTTCCACCGCCGGTTGGCGGTTTTTCACCTTATGAACGAAGGTCGCACCGTCTTCGCCCAACTCCTCGACCTCCTGCCCAAATACGAATTCGACAAGTGTGTCGCCCGTTACCACGGCAACTTCCGCGTCCGCAAGCTGCCCACCTATGAACAGTTCCTCGTGCTGGCCTTCGCCCAACTGACGTGGCGCGAAAGTTTGCGCGACATCGAAACCTGTCTGGCGTCCTTCGGCCCGAAACTCTATCACGCCGGCATCCGCCAACCCACCGCCCGCAACACGCTGGCGGTGGCCAATGAAAAGCGGGACTGGCGCATCTTTGCCGACTTTGCCCACGTCCTCATCCAGCAAGCCACCGCGCTTTACGCCGATGAACCGTTCCGCTTTGAACTCCAAGCGGCGGCTTATGCGCTGGACTCCACCACCCTTGACCTCTGCCTCTCGCTCTTTCCGTGGGCCACGTTTCCGGAAACACAAGGCCGCCATCAAACTCCACACCCTGCTGACCCTCCAAGGCAACTTTCCCACCGTCATCATTGTCTCCACGGGCAGTGTGCATGATGTCAACATCCTCGACCAATTCGTCTGGGAAGCCGGCTCGTTCTACATCATGGATCGCGGCTACCTGGACTTCGCCCGGTGGCATCGGATTCATCAGTGCGGTGCTTTCTTCGTCACCCGCGCCAAGCAAAACTTCCGCTGCGCCCGCCGTTACTCCCGGCCCGTGGATAAAACCACCGGCTTGCGTTTCGACCAGACCGTGGTGATGACCGGCCTGGATGCCCAACACGATTATCCCGTCCCGCTGCGCCGCATCGGCTATCGCGATCCACTCAACCGGCAAAGCGCTCGTCTTCCTGACCAACAACTTCACCGTGCCAGCTCTGACCATCGCCCAACTCTATCGTGGGCCGCTGGCAGATCGAATTGTTCTTCAAATGGATCAAGCAACATCTGCGCATCAAAGCCTTTTATGGCACCAGCCCCAACGCGGTGCGCACCCAAGTCTGGAGCGCCATCGCCGTTTATCTGCTCGTCGCCATTTTGAAAAAACGTCTGCATCTGGATGCCAGCCTCTACACTATTTTACAGATTTTGAGCCTCACGCTCTTCGAGAAAATGCCCATTTCACAGGCACTTGCTCAACTTCCACCCACTCCCACATCACCCGACACCGATAATCATCAATGTTTACTTGGGTTTTAAGCGGGACAGGAGTGAAAAAAGATATTCACATGGAAAGTGTGACCGCATGGTGAGTTCCGGCGCGCCTCGTTTCGTCCATTGTATGGCTCGACTGCGCCTGTCAAGGTTGTCCAAATAAAACGATGCGCCTCGCGCCGAGTTTTCTTTTTGTGGCTCCACCTTGACAGTGCTCGCCGAGCCGGGGACGTGGCTGGTTAGGAAGGCGCGTCGGGATTTCTGGCCGGAAATTTGTGCAAGCACATTTTCAATCATAAGCCATGCTCAAGACGGCATCCAAGCCGATGGCGGGAAATTCAGAAATACAATTTCAAGATTTATGGTTGACAACTGTATCTGTCATGCTACGATAGGGAATATGCCGTTTATTCAGTTTCCATTCATCGAAGTGCCGAAGGAATTGCACAAGCTGGTCGGCGAGCCGACGCCCGGCACTCGTGCCTACCGGCGGGAGGGAACCTTCAAGGAATGCGGCGAGTGGCTGGAAAAACTCGGTGAGTTTTACAAAGGAGACGTGGGGCTTTCAACCAGCAGCGTCGTTCTATTCGTTCCCGTCTCTCGCGCCAGCGTCTATAAACGCATCAAGGAAGGCAAACTGACCGCTTTTTTCTTTTACGTCACTCACGAGGAAACCAGGTTGTTCGGCGCAAAGCGCAGAGCCAAAGAGCGCCCCTTTATTGTCGTGTCGGTCAGTGAATGCAAAGCCTGGGCGGAGGAAATCAAGCGCAGAGTTGGTTTTGTGGACGACCCGGGTGAGAGTCTGCTTAAAGAAAGTGAACGTCTGTTGCAGGCGGGCGGTGGGGATGAGCCAACGGAGCAAGAAGCCAAAGAAGCAGTGGAATTCACCGAACGTGACCCGAAGGACAAAGGCAACCGAAAGGTGAAGTATCAAAAGGAACGAAGCACCATTTACGAGGACTACAAACAGCAGGATATGCTTTATCTGCTGACGGAATTGAAGGCGGCAATGGCTTCCCCTGCAAAAGCTGCTGCCTTGCGGAGACGGCTGCGAAAGGGAGTGGAATGGGACAAGGCAGGAAAGACTTGGAAATTGAAGGAGGAAAAATGATGTTTTATGCCAGTCGAGCATCAATTTAATGACCGTTTAATCCGGTTCCCGGAATTGGAAAAAATTTTCGGCGTCTGCAAGCGGACGGTGAGACGGAGGGCGGAGAGTGGCGAGTTGCCACCGTTGCGGCGAATTGGCCGTGCCGTGGGAATGTTGGAAAGCCAGGTCAAAGCGTATTTTCAAAAGTTGAGTCAACCAAGCA
>CAVTVI010000008.1:0-119755 GCA_963738175.1 uncultured Verrucomicrobiae bacterium | reverse complement strand
ATTGACCGAAATATGTGTCAACCTGATTTTCCCCGTCTTGCAGTGCATTTTGATAGTCCTGATAGGAAGGGTTTATCATGAGCGTGGCACCCGCTAACGCAGAATTAGCGGTATCATATATGATAACAACATTGTAGTTAATCCCCGGAGCCAGATCCATGGGAAAATTAACCGGCGGTGATACGGTTAAATATGAAGTGTTAAAATTGGCAATTCCCAGCTGGTAGGTTCCCGGCACGGTCGTGCCTGCTGTAGTAACGAAAACGTGGCAGCAATCATTGGTGTCGTTAATATTCTGAAATTGGGCGAAGTAGGTGCCGCTGGCCGACGGCAACTGGCTGACATTGATGGAAAAACTGGCGTAGGTGATTGTACCGGGGTTGGGCGGGGCAAAACCGTTGGTGGGTGTCGCAACGGAGTCATTGGTGGAAACAGCCGTCAAGAGCAAAACATTGTTGGTCACGAAGGCGTTCTGATGCGGCGTTGTTGGATAATAACAATACCACTGGCCCTGACCCTCGATGCATCCATCCGTATAGGGATAGTTTGTGGAATCTTGATAAAGCACTGTCGCCCGCACGGACAGTGCGGTGAGGGCTAGAAAAAAGAGGAATGCTAATTTTGTTTTCATGTTTTGATTTTATTTTTTCGGGTTTTATTATTTGCCAAAATCTAATTTATCCAAACAACAGTTCATCATGGTTTTGCTTCGTTTGCGCGACGGTCGTGTGACATCAACGTGAACTTCGTAAGGTTGAGCGATGACAACGGGCTTGACCAGAAGATGGGAAAATACCGGGTTGCACACTGATGTGTTTGATTGTTCTTCCCTTGGGGAAAATATGCACAATGCCGCTCATTTGATTTTGCATTCGTTTGGTTTTGAATGAGACTCGATCCAGTTGCGCCTTGCCGCAACTTGAGTTTTTATCTCACACAATTGAAACCCTGCCAAGCATTTTTTAAAAAAAGTTATCCACTTTTTTATAATTGGCTTTTTGGCAACAGGCATAACGCGTGAATCATATGATATTCAGCAGGCATGATAAATCATCATCGGACACGAATGATCAATTTTCAGAACACCCTTTATCGCATTCTCAGGCACATGGCGATTTCCCCATAATGCGAGCTTGATTTTGATGAGCGTTGCGGCAACCTGCCGTTCGCAGGCGTATTGCACCCGGATATTAACAAGCGAGTTTTTAAAAAGATTTGTAAATAATAAATGGAGCTAAAATTTATCAGTCTGCTCGGCTGGCCTGCGATGCTCCTGCTTGCCTGGGCTGTTTCCTTTAACCGGAAAAAATTCCCTTGGCGCACCGTGCTTTGGGGGCTGGGACTGCAATTCACGCTGGCGCTGCTGATCTTGAACACCGATGCGGGAAAAGGCTTCTTTGTCCTCGCTGGCAAGGTGGTGCAGAAGCTCATCCAGTTTTCCAACGATGGGACGAAATTTGTTTTCGGCCCGCTCGCGGACCAAGTGGCCACCGGCAGGGTTTTTGGTGCTGAAAACAGCGTCGTTTTCGCCATCCTCGTCACCGGCACCGTGGTCATCGTAGCCGCCCTGTCGTCGCTGTTTTATCACTGGGGAATTTTGCAGCGCGTCGTGCGCGTCGTCGCGTGGGTGATGCGCAAGGCGCTCGGCACCAGCGGCAGCGAAACGCTTTCCGCCGCCGCGAATATTTTCATGGGCCAGACCGAGGCACCGCTCGTCATCCGGCCTTACGTCCCGCACATGACGCGCAGCGAACTGATGACCATCATGGTCTGCGGCATGGCGCACATTGCCGGCGGCGTGGCGGCAGTTTATGCGGCGATGGGCATGGCGGCCGGCTATCCAAACACCGCCGGACATCTGCTCACCGCGTCCGTGTTGAATTGTCCAGCCGCGCTGCTCATTGCCAAAATCATGCTGCCGGAAACCGAAAAAAGTGAAACCGCCGCCGGCTCGCCCGCCATGACGCCGCGCACCACGGCCAATTCCATTGATGCGATTTGTCGCGGCGCAGGCGACGGTTTTCATCTGGCGCTGAACATCATCGCCATGCTCATCGCCTTCATCGCCATCATTGCGCTGGCGAATTATGTGGTCGGCTGGCCGCAGACGCATCTCGGCGTGAAAAATCCCGTGACGCTGCAAAATATCTTCGGCTGGGTCAACGCGCCGTTCGCGTGGCTCATGGGCGTGCCGGCGCAGGATTGCGTGGCCGTCGGGCAGATTTTGGGTGAACGCATCGTGCTCAACGAATTTGTCGGCTATCTCGACCTCACGTCCCATGCGAAACAGCTCGCGCTCGACCCGCGCAGCTTCACGATTGCAACCTACGCGCTCTGCGGCTTTGCGAATTTTTCCAGCATCGCGATCCAGGTCGGCGGCATCGGTTCACTCGCGCCGGAACGCCGCAGCGAAATGGCCAAGCTCGGGTTCCGCGCGATGCTCGGCGGTCTGCTCGCCGCCTACATGACCGCCTCGCTCGCGGGTTTTTTGCTATGAGCGAAGTTCAGCCCAGATTATGCGGTCCAAACGCGTGCTTCAACAATTCCGGCATTGAGACACGCAATTTTTTTTGTCCGTTGCAAAAACAGTAAATCTCCGCCTGCGGACCAAATTCATTTATCACCTGCCGGCACGCGCCACAGGGAGCCGTGGGACTCGATGTTGGGGTATAAATCACCAGCGCCTTAATCTGTTGTGAACCACAGGCAACAGCTTGAAAAATTGCGTTCCGTTCGGCGCAGATCGTCAGGCCAAACGAGGCGTTTTCAACATTGCAGCCGGAAAAAATCCCGCCCTCCGCCGTCAACACGGCGGCACCCACCGGAAAATGACTGTATGGGCAATACGCTTTTTTGGCGGCCTCAACCGAGGCAGCACGCAATTTCGTCAAGACCGCCTCTGAAATCTGGGGGATGTTTGGCTCTGGTTGCATGATCAATACGAAATCATTGTGCCGCGATGTTCCGCATAAACAATTCTTTTTCATTCAGATTATTGGCTGGGTGTTCTGAAATGTAAAACTACGCCAACCGTGCCGCGATTATGGCACAAAATTCGTTGTCTTAAATTATAGGGGCTGCGAACATCAGCCGAACAAGTGAAGAAACAAACGATGAACTTTCTCCCGCTCATCGAATCGAAACGCGAAGGCAAAATTCTCGCGCCGGAGCAGATTCAGGAATTCATCCGCGAATTCACCGCCGGAAAAATTCCCGACTACCAGATGGCCGCCATGCTCATGGCCATTTATTTTCGCGGCCTCAATTCCGCCGAGACCACCGCGCTCACGCTTGCCATGCGCGATTCCGGCGACGTGCTGAAATTTCCGAAAGACCCACGCCCGCTAGCGGACAAACATTCCACCGGCGGCATCGGCGACAAGGTTTCGCTGCCGCTCGCGCCGCTGCTCGCGTGTCTCGGCTTCCGCGTGCCGATGATTTCCGGTCGCGGCCTCGGCATCACCGGCGGCACGCTCGACAAGCTGGATTCCATTCCCGGTTTCAAAACGCTGCTGCCCGCCGCGCAAATTATAAAACAGGTTCAGCAGGTTGGCTGTGTCATCTGCGGCCAGACGGACAAAATGGTTCCCGCCGACAAGAAAATTTACGCGCTGCGCGATGCCAGCGGAACCGTGCCGAGCATTCCGCTGATCGTCGCTTCAATTCTTTCCAAAAAACTGGCGGAAAATCTCGACGCGCTCATCCTCGATGTGAAATTTGGCGGCGCTGCGTTCATGCAAACCAAAGCCGACGCGCGCAAGCTGGCGGAAGCGATGGTCGCTCTTGGCAATCAGTGTGGCACCAATACACGCGCGATTTTGACGGACATGAACACGCCGCTCGGTCGCGCCGCCGGGAACTGGCTGGAAGTGAAGGAAAGCGTCGCGTGTCTGGAAGGCAACGGCCCGGCAGACTTGCTGGAGCTGGTCATTGATTGCGCCGCGCATCTGCTGGTTCAAACGGGCAAAACAAAATCAATCGTCGCTGCGCGCAGGCTGGCGGAAATCTGCATGAAATCCGGCGAACCGCGCCAGAAATGGGAAGCGATGATCGCCGCTCAAGGCGCAGACTTGAAAGATTTCAACCGCAAACTTGCACTGGATTCGACGGCAAAAGCAGTTTTGGAGTTAAAGGCAGGAAGGGCGGGTTTCGTATCCAAATGTGATGCGCGAATCGTCGGTGAAGTGGTTCGCAATCTGGGTGGCGGCCGGCTCGCCAAAGATTCAATGATCAATTATGATGTCGGCGTGGATAATATCGCAAAGCGCGGCGAGCGTGTGGAAAAATCCGGCGTGCTGTGCCGAGTTCATGCCGACGATGCAACCCAAGCCAAGACTGCAATTACCCGGTTGGAAACGGCGTTTGAACTTTCTGCGAAGCCGCAGAAAAACGCGCCGCTGATTTCGGAAATCATCCGGAAAGCCCGAAAATGATTTAGGTTCAAACTGCCGAACGATTGAGTTCCGGTCCGCGCCGCAAATTTTGCTCATTCCCGTCAAGGCTTCTTTAGCTCAACCTGGTCTATGTATTTTCGCGTTGCGGCGGGCAATTCATGCCAAATCCAAACGGCAATTCCGCCGCCGATCAGCGCGAAGGGCATCAAAAAAACCGGCCACGAATGCCAGTTCCATGTGGTCAAATAGCCGAGGCTGAAGGATTGCAGGCCGGTGCCAAGATATGCGCAGCCGTCCACGATGCCCGAACACGTTGCGGTGGCCTTGCGCCCGCCGAAATCCGTCGCCGCCGTGCCGGACATTAATGACGTAATGCCGATGGATGCCATGACGATGCAAACCGCCGCCCAGCCTACAATCACCGGTGCTGAAAACAAAAACACAGCCATGATGATCGCCATCACAAAAATAAATCCGCACAGCAGCGCGGCGGGCGGGCTGCGGCGGGATTGAAACATCTTGTCCGAAATAATCCCGCCCGCGAACCCGCCGATGATTCCAAAAATGCACAGCAACCAGCCCCAGTGCGCCAGAAAAAATTCCGCGCCCGGTTGCTTCACTTCATGAGCGAATACGAAATACCATTGTGTGATGCCATTGCGGAAAACCCCTGAAGTCAATTCGATGGCGGCAATCATCAACATCAACGGGCTGGTAAAAACTTTTTTCATCAAATCCAGCACGGAAAATTCCACGTGCATCTGGCCGGAGGAAGCGTCACAAGTGTCCAGATGCGGGAAGCCGGCTTCTTCAGGCGTGTCCTTGATGAGCCACCAGTCCAGCAGCACCCAAAAGATCAAGATCGCCGCCGGAATATAAAAAACCGCCCACGTCGCGTCCACGGTGCCGTTGCGGAGGGCAAATGTGCTTTGAATAAAATGCTGAAACCAGCCGCTCGCGCCGGTTTGATTCGACTTGGTCATTTCAACGATTGCCTGCCCCCAATCGAAAGCGAAGTAAACGCCGATGGAAATAAGCGTTCCAAAAATCGCGCCAAAAATGCCGCGCTCACGCACGTGAAACCAATAGGCCTTGACCTTGATGATGGACACCGCGCCGTAGCTTTGAAAATACATATTGACCGAATAGAGAAACGAAAATGCGGCGACAACGTTGATTTTCAACCCGCGCGCCGTGATGAGCCAGGTCAAAACACCCAGCAGGATATTGGCAAAAGACGAGCCCAGCGCCGCGATGAGAATCCCGTTTTTCCCGCCGATTTTTTTGTCAATGAGCGGGCCGTTGATCAGGAATGAAACGGCATAAGTCACCGTGCCGGCGGCGAAGATCAATCCAAAATCCTCCTTGGACATCAGCGTTCCGAGCGCGTTTTTGGAAACATTCAGGTTGTAGCGACCCATGTATAGAAACGCGTAAGTCATGCCCAGCGGAAACCAGTTGATGAAGCGGCGAATCAGGAACCAGCGGCCATGACCGAGCGGATTGTTGCAAAAGTAGGCAACAATGATTGCCGCCAAAAAAATTCCGATTACGCTCAAATACATGGGGGAAAATCTTTCCTAATTCTCGCGAATCAAATCAGATTCGTTCGCCAGGGTCAAAGGATTTCCTCCGCGGCGTGAGGCTTCAAACCATACGATGCCGTTACTCTCTTGCTTGCCACATTGTGTTCCGTTAGGCTGGCGCGCAACCAGGGTAAAATTATGAAATTGAAGTTGTTCACATTCGCAGGCGCGGTCAGTGCTTTCATTGCATTTGGCGTCCAAGTTGTCAACGCCTGGGATTACGAAGGACACCACGCGGTCAACGAATTGGCACTTGCATCATTGCCTCCGAAATTCGGCGGTTTTGAACTGACGCCGGCATTGAAGAATCGCATTGAATTCCTCGCGGGCGAACCGGATCGCTGGCGGAATGTGGGTGACTTGCCACTCAAGAATGTCAATGGGCCGGATCACTATATTGATTTGGAGGATCTGCAGCTTTATGGGCTCACGCCGGAAACGCTGCCGATCATGCGTTATGATTTCATGGCGGACATCGCGCGCGCGCGCGCGTCCCATCCGGAAAAATTTCCGCAAATTGACCCGACCAAGGACACCGATCACACCCGCGAGCTGAGTGGATTTTTGCCGTGGGCCATTACGGAGTATTACGAAAAATTGAAATCCGATTTCAGCACCTTGCAGGCGTTTCAAACCCATGGCGGCACGCCCGTGGAAATAGCGAATGCACAGGCGGACATCGTTTATGTGATGGGCGTGATGGGACATTTTGTCGGTGACGGCTCGCAGCCGCTGCACACAACGAAGCATTTCAACGGCTGGATCGGTGATAATCCGAAAGGTTTTACGACGCGAACGACTTTTCACGCGTGGATAGATGGCGGCTATTTCCGGAAAACCGGCGGAATAAAAGTTCAAACATTGCTCGGAAAAATCCATCCGGCGGATCGCATTGCAAATGCGGATGATCCCGATGGAATGTTCCGCGACGTCGTGGTTTATCTTGTTGAGCAAAATAAATATGTTGAACCGCTTTACGAAATGGAGAAAGAAGGCCTGCTGACCGGCGAAGGCGATAAAGGAATGCAAGGCCTGCCTCTCTTGGAAGATCAAATTGTGAAAGCAGGCCAAATGCTCGGCAACATCTGGTATACCGCATGGCTCGACGCGCCGGAAGACACTTATCTTGAAAAACAACTGGATATCCGCAACGCTAGTCCAGCGAACCAATAATGTAACAAACGGATTGTGGCAATACTCATTGAACGCATTCACGCCTTTGTATGCGTTCTTACGGTGGCCAACTTCAAAACCAGCCTAAAAGAGGTTTAACTTTTAATTCGGTGAACCAATGATCTTCTGTGTGGCAAACGTGGCCGTGTTCCCATTTCCGCGCCGTCCTCACTGAAACCTCTGCCTTTTTAGCCACTTCCGACTGGGACAGGTTCGCTTCAATGCGTTTTGACAAAAGGTGTTCACCCAGAGTTTTGGGATTGACGGGAATGAGCTTTCGGGGGCTAAATCTGTCTCCGGAATGCTCGTGAATGACACAGATTGTCCGCTGTGTAATACCCAGCAGCTGACCCAACCGCCGTTGGCGCTGTCAGTTCCGCTATCGCGGTTCACGTCGCGAGTTACGACGTGGTTCAGCTTTTTTCGTTAGCTTGCGGAAAAAGTTGATTTTCGAATCCGCACGCTTGCGCCGCAGCCCGCATTTCCCTTACTTTCGCCGCGTTGAAAAAGAACGGTCGCCCTGAAATTCCGCGCAAGACGATTTATCGCCTTTCGATCTATCTGCGCTGCCTCGCGCGGCTGCATGAGAACGGCATCGGCACCGTTTCCAGCGAGGCGCTCGCCAAGGCCGCCGGCGTCAAGTCCACGCAACTGCGCAAGGACCTCGCGTATTTCGGCACGTTCGGCACGCGCGGCCTCGGCTATGATGTCGCGGAGCTTTTCAAAAAAATTTCCGAGGAACTCGGCACGTCGCGTTTGCAGCCGGTCATTTTGGTGGGCGTCGGCAACCTCGGCCTCGCGCTGCTCTCGTATCGCGGATTTGAAAAGGAAGGGATTTGAAATCATCGCCGCGTTCGACGCCGAGCCGAAACGCCGGCGCGACAAGGAAATCAAGCAGCCGATTTACGCGATGGATTCGCTGCCGGAATTTGTCGAGCGGCACGGCGTGAAGATGGCCATCGTCACGGTGCCGGCCGCCGTGGTCCAGGAAGTGACGAACGCGCTGGTGCGCAGCGGCATCACGGGCATCCTTAATTTCGCACCCATCGTGCTCGACGTGCCGGAGGACGTGATGGTCAACAACGTCAACCTCGCCATTGAACTGGAAAATTTGAGCTACTTCATCCGCGAGTAAAGCGGCTTTGCATTTGCACCAGCAGTTATGTGATTGGTTGCCGGGTGCGTTTGCCAGAAGGCCAGAACTGCCCGCCACCAATTTGGAGTTTCCGTGGTGGTGCTCGCATGGTGTGCGCCCGGAATCACTTCAAGACTTTTCGGCCCATTGTATCCGTCGTAAAGCCGCCGGCCGAGGATCGGCGGGATGATTTCATCCGCGCCCGCGATGACGACCTTCACCGGCCCGTGATAATTTTTCAGCCATGCCTCCGGATTAAAACGATCCCACAGCAAAAAATATGCGGGAATAAACGGGACATGGTTTTCGGCCACCGAAGCCAGCTTGTTATACGGCACAAACATCGCGAGGCCCGCGACGCGCGCCGGATATTTTTGGGCCAGATACGCGGCCACGCCGGTTCCCAGAGATTCGCTGACGAGATAGGCCGGCAAGTTGTCGGGCAGGTTTTCAAACGCTTCGTCCGCCGCCAATAAAAAACTGGCTTCGCCCGGCGAACCTGCGCGTGCGCCGAAGCCGGGATACTCAAGGATATAGACATCCAACGGAGCCGCGTCGTGGATCGGCATTGCGATGTAGGCGCGGTTAAGCGCCCAGCCCGCGTTGCCGTGAAGGATCAGGATGCTGCCGACGGGCGCGGAATTTGCGGGCAATTTCCAGCCCATGAGTTGACCCGACTTGTTGTTCCACCGCACAAAACCCACTCTGGCCGCCGTTTTCTCGGCGAGTTCCGGCGACAGTTTCGTCGGAACGAAAACCAAATAGCGCTGCAAGCTGGTGAACGAAACAAGAATCACGGTGTAGCCGATGAGAAAAGTCCACAAAGCAAGCTTGCCCCACCGCCGCCAAGGCAATTCCAACTTCGTTGGAGATGTTTCGTCGGACACAGTTTATTTTTATTCCTTTTTCTGCACCTTCACTTCGAGATAAAGGTCGCGCAGTTGCTTCGGCTCGACAGTGCTGGGCGAATCGGTCATCAAGTCCGTGCCTTTCGCGGTTTTCGGAAACGCAATCACGTCGCGGATGCTTGGCGTGCCGCAGAGAATCGCGATGAGCCGGTCGAAGCCGAGCGCGATGCCGCCGTGCGGCGGCGCGCCGTAACGAAACGCTTCGAGCATATAACCAAAACGCGCCTTCACCATGTCCGGCGGAATCGCGAGCAGTTCCTCGAAAATAGTTTTCTGCACGTCGGGCTGATGGATACGGATCGAGCCGCCGCCGAGTTCCACGCCGTTGACGACCACGTCGTAATGCTGGCCGCGGACTTTTTTCGGATCGGTCTTGAGCAAGCGGAATGTCTTCCGTGCACCGGCGCGGTGAACGGATGATGGCTGGAATACCAGCGGTTCTGCTCGCGATCAAAACCGAGCAGCGGAAATTCGATGACCCAGAGGAAATTAAATTGATCTGCGGAAATCACCAGCTTCCCTTGCCCTTTCAAAACGTCGGCGCAATACAAACGGATTTTGCCGAGGATTTCGCACGCGTTCAGCCATTGGTCGGCGGCGAACAAAATCAAATCGCCTTCCTCAATTTTCAATTTTGAAGTGAGCGCGGTTTTTTCCGCGTCGCTGAAAAATTTCACGATGGGCGATTTCCATTCACCGTTTTCAACTTTGATAAATGCGAGGCCTTTTGCACCGAAACTCTTGGCGTATTCGGTCATCGTTTCAATCTGGCCTTGCGTCGCGCCGGCCATGCCTTTTGCGTTGAGCGCTTTCACAACTCCGCCGCTGGCAATTGCGCCGGAAAAAACTTTGAACGTGCTCGCCTTGAATTCTTCCGTGAAGTCCGCAAGTTCCATGCCGAAACGCGTGTCGGGTTTATCAATGCCAAAACGATTCAACGCTTCTTCAAATGAAATTCTTTTGAATGGCGTCGGCACGTCAATGTTCAGCGCGGTCTTCCAAATTCGTTTCAACAAACCTTCGATCAAATTGTAAATGTCTTCGCGCTCGATGAACGACATTTCGATGTCCACCTGCGTGAATTCCGGCTGGCGGTCGGCGCGTAAATCTTCGTCGCGGTAGCAGCGCGCGAGTTGAAAATATTTTTCCACGCCCGCGACCATCAAAATCTGTTTGAATTGCTGCGGCGATTGCGGCAGCGCGTAAAACGTTCCCGGCTCGCGGCGGTTCGGCACGAGAAATTCCCGCGCGCCTTCGGGCGTGGATTTGAAGAGCGTCGGCGTCTCGACTTCGAGAAATCCCTGCTCGTCCATGTAGCTGCGCGTGGCGATGGCGACTTTGCTGCGCAATTTCAAGTTGCGCGCCATTTCGGGCCGACGCAAATCGAGATAGCGATATTTCAGGCGCAATTCTTCGTTCACCTTGTTGGCAATTTCGGGATCGTCCACGGGGAACGGCAAAACTTCCGCCATGTTCAGCACTTCCAGCGCGGTCACGCCCACTTCGACTTCGCCCGTGGGAATTTTTGCGTTGTTTGTGCCAGCCGGACGTTGACGGACTTTGCCGGTGATGCTCACGACACATTCGCTGCGCAGCGCGGCGGCTTGCGCAAAAAGTTCCGGCGTCAAATCCGACGGATCGAAAACTGTCTGCGTGCGGCCTTCGCGGTCGCGGATGTCAATGAAGATGAGGCCGCCGAGGTCGCGGCGGGAATGAACCCAGCCGGACAGCGTGACGGTCTGGCCGATGTGCGCCGGGCGCAGTTCGTTGCAATGATGCGTGCGTTTCATTTAATTGGCGAATGAGGAATCCAAGACGGGCAATTCGACATTCAAAGAACACCGATATTGGCAGGGAACGCCGGACATTTCAAAGCAAAACAAACTGTTCACAGGAACACACAAGCCATTGCCGCCGCGCGGCACCGCAGCAATCGCTGCTTGCCGCAAATCATTTTTCAGTTACAATGTCCACTGGCTGTTGCGGAACACCAGCCGCGAATAAAAACCGCATGAACACAGGACTTTCCAGCTTTGCCGCGCGTCTGCGCGCCTCCATCCATTCCGGTTTTCAGGGTCAAAGTTTTGATGCGCTCGCGACGGAACTGTTCGCACTCCAGTTCAAGCACAACGCCGCGTATCGCGCCATTTGCGAGGCGCGCGGGCGCACGCCGGAAAAAATCGGGCATTGGGCGCAAATCCCCGCCGTGCCGACGGCGGCTTTCAAGGAACTGGAATTCACAAGCCTTGCGCCGCACGAACGCACCGCCGTTTTTCATTCAAGCGGCACGACCGGACAAAAGCCGAGCCGCCATTTTCACAGCGCCGGATCGCTGGCGGTTTATGAGACGTCGCTGTGGACATGGTTCGGGCAGAACATTTCTGCAAATTCAGAATTGCTGATGTTGACACCGCCGCCGAAACAGGCGCCGCATTCCTCGCTCGTTCATATGTTTGAGACCGTGCGCAAGCTGTCCGCCCCGGCCAAATCCGCGTTCACGGGAAAACTTTCCGCCGATGATTCGTGGACGATTGATTTCGCCGCAACCATTCAAAAATTAAACGCCGCCTGCGCCGCAGAAAAACCTTTGACCTTGCTCGGAACGGCGTTTTCCTTTGTGCATCTGCTGGATCATCTGGCGGAAAATCATTTGCAGTTCCAACTGCCGGAAAATTCGCGCGTGATGGAGACCGGCGGCTACAAAAACCGCGCGCGCGCGATGCCAAAAACGGATTTGCACGCGCTCATCACGGAACGACTCGGTGTTCCGGGCAAAAACATCATCTGCGAATACGGCATGAGCGAGTTAAGTTCACAGGCGTATGATTCAAGAAAGCCAAATGAAAAACACGCGTTTCGTTTTCCAAATTGGGCGCGCGTTCAAATTGTTTCGCCCGAAAACGGACGCGAAGTCGGCGAGAATGAAACCGGTTTGATTCGCGTTTTCGATCTGGCGAATGTATTTTCCGTCGCGGCAATCCAGACGGAAGATTTGGGAATCCGCCGCGGCGATGGATTTGAATTGATCGGCCGCGCGCAAATGGCCGAACCGCGCGGCTGTTCCTTGATGACAGCGTGAAATTGCCGATCCAAAATCATAAACCGTAAATTTTGTGAACCTGCCCAATTATTTTCTCGCCGACCTGCCGCCGGAAGCGACGCTTTCGCCGGCGATGATTTCCGAGGCGTGCCAGGCGCTCAAGCGCAACCGCGAGCGTTATTTGATGAACCGCCCGACGGAAAGCCTGATCAGGATTTTGAGCGACGTGGCGGACGGCTGGCTGCAAACCGGAAATCCATTTCGCAGATTCGCGCTGGAACTCGGGCCGGCGCAGACCGGTTTTTCCCGCGAAACACTGGCGCGCGGGCTGGACAATTTTTTCAAGCAGCTCACGCGCGAAAATTTCCACGCGCTGCTCGTCCAGGAATTTGGTGACGCGAAACGGCTCGACTCAATCTGCGCAACCGCTGCCGAACAAAAACAAAATCGCGCGGCTATCGTCAACGCGCCGGAATTTCAAGTCCACATCGCGGCGGGCAACCTCCCGAATCCGGCGCTGGCCAGCATTGTTTTCGGCCTGCTCACGCGCTCGGCGCAATTTGTGAAATGCGCGAGCGGCTCGGCGTTCCTGCCGCGATTGTTTGCGCATTCGATCTACGAGGCCGACCCAAAACTCGGCGCGTGTTTGGAAATTGCCGAATGGCGCGGCGGAAATGTGGCTCTGGAAAATGCCTTGTTCGCCGAGGCCGATTGCGTAACCGCGACGGGCGGCGACGAAACGCTCGACGAAATCCGCAAACGACTGCCGTTGCGAACTCGTTTTCTCGGCCACGGCCATCGCGTGAGTTTCGGTTTTGTCGCGCAGGAAGTTTTATACGGCTCGCGCGCAAAAAAAATTGTTTCGGCGGTTGCGGACGATGTCGTGGTGTGGAACCAGCTTGGCTGCCTGTCTCCGCATGTCATTTATGTCCAGCTTGGCGGCGAAGTTGCGCCGGAACATTTTGCGCAGTTGCTCGCGGAAGAATTGGAGCAGCGCGAAGCCGTCGAGCCGCGCGGCGAACTGGCGGCGGAGCACGCGGCGGCGATTGCGTCGCGTCGCGGCATTTACGAAGTGCGCGCGGCCCATTCGCCGGAGGCGACGCGGCATTGGTGCAGCAAGGATTCGACCGCGTGGACGGTGGTTTACGAAGCCGACGCGCGGTTTCAACTTTCCTGCTTGAACCGGTTTATTTATGTCAAAGCCGTGGCGGATTTGAAAACAGTCCTGGAAAGCGCGGACAGCGTTCGCGGAAAAGTCTCAACGGTCGGCATTGCCGCGCCGGAGGAAAAATGGGATGAAATTGCCACCCAATTCGCGCGCTGGGGCGCGACGCGGATTTGTCCGCTCGGTCAGATGCAAAATCCGCCGCTGACGTGGCGGCACGACGGCCGGCCCGCGCTTGGAGATTTGGTGACGTGGACGGATTTGGAAAGGTAAATCACCGCCCGGCTTCAGTCGTGAAAGTTGCAACAATTGGCCGATGGTCGGAACCGATGCCCCAATTGGGAATTGTCAGCGCGTAAGTTCCATTCGTCACCCAATCGCGCGCCATGGCTGGACTCAACAAAATATAATCAACGCGGCTGTAAGTGTCGTCTGCGCCGTAAAAATATGTCCACGTCACGTCGCGCGGTTCGTGATAAATGTTTTCGACAAAAGAATTGTCGCCGTTGCGCTCGGCGGGGCGCGTGTCGGTGAGCTTGAATTTTCCGCGCCCGATGATTTTTTTGATCGGGTCGGAATTTTTTGAGTCATTCAAATCGCCAAGCACAATTAGTTTTGCGTTTGGATTTTCTTTGAAATGTTCGTCAATGATTCCGCGCAGGACAGTTGCTTCGCCGAGCCGTTCTTCCGCTTCGTCTGCATTTGGAATTTGCAGTTGCGATTTTAGATGCGCGGCGATGAGGGTGAAGGTGAAATTTGTCGCGGTTTGAATTTCCACTTCGGCGAATCCACGGCTGACGCGAAAACGTTTTCCGTCCAAAAGAAATTCGTCGTTTGTGTGCGGGTGCCGCGCGACGATGAGAAATTTGCTCAACACGGCGACGTGGATGTTCGTGTCCGCGCATTCAATCCATTCCCAAAACGGAAAATCTTGGCCATTCGCTTTCAGCGAAGCGCGTAATTCCATCAGCGCATTTGTTGTTCCCATTTCTTCAAGCGCCAGTGCGTCGGGATTCATCGCACAAATGCTTTCGCGGACTTTGGCTTTCGCTTCGGCGGATTTTACGAAGTGACGCGATTCGGTCGGTTGGTCTAAATAATTTTCGACGTTGTAAGTTGCGACGCGGAAAGTTTCGGAAAAAGCGTTTGAGCAAAGCAGCGCTAAAAATAAAAGAGCAAAGCGGCCTTGAGATTTCATGCGGCTACAGAAATTGTCAGATGGCATTTAGTTTTCAAGCGAGAAACGCTTTTGCCATTTAATCTAAATCTGCTATTTTCGTTCCATGCCTCGAACGGCCAGAAAAAATTCCGCCGCGCATCTGCACGACAAGCAGAGCGAACGTGACACGCGCGAACTGCGCATTGACAAGGTCGGCGTGCGCGGATTGCGTTTTCCAATTCAGGTGCGCGATAAGGCGCGCTCAATCCAAAATACGGTTGCAACTATTGGAATGTTCGTGGATTTGCCGAAGGAATTCAAAGGCACGCACATGAGCCGCTTCGTCGAGGTGCTCAACGCGCACGGCAATGTCGTCCACGTTGAAAACATTTCGGAGATTTTACGCTCGTTGCAAAAAAAACTGAACGCGGTGACGTCGCATTTGGAGATCGAGTTCCCGTATTTCATGTCCAAGAAATCGCCGGTGTCGCGGCTGGAAAGTTTGATGGATTACATCGCGCGGTTCGACGCGACGGCGTGCGGCGCGGAAATTGATTTTGTCCTGACGGTGAAGGCGAACGTGACGACGCTTTGCCCGTGTTCAAAAGCCATTGCCAAATACGGCGCGCACAACCAGCGCGGCGAGGTGACGGTGGCGTTGCGTTCGACGCGCGTGGTCTGGATCGAGGACGTGGTGGCGATGATCGAGGGCGCGGCGAGTTCGGAGCTTTACGCGCTGCTCAAGCGGCAGGACGAAAAGGCGGTGACGGAGCGCGCGTATGAAAATCCGGTGTTCGTGGAAGACTTGGTGCGCAACGTGGCGTTGCGGCTGAACGCGGACAAACGCGTGGGCTGGTATAAAGTCGAGGCGGAAAATTTCGAGAGCATCCACAATCACAACGCGTATGCGTGCATTGAGAAGGGGTGAATTATGAAATTTGGAGTTAGCTTGCGTGTGGAATCCGAATCTCTGGTGCGTGTTGCTCAATGTAAGAAAATAATTTATCACCAATTGGCTCCATATTCTGATAATAGCGTTCGTCAAGCTCGTGAAGTTTTGGGCTGATTTCATCTCTGGACAAAGAAAGTGCCTTATCACAATCCTCACCATCATACTCGGGTGGCAATTTTAATTCCGCAATTGCACTCGTCATTAAAGCTGCGAATTTGAAGCAGCTGATTGTTTGAAGAGCTTGCACAATGTAAGGGGCAAAATGTTTGGATGAGTTCATAAAAACTGTCCATATCCGCCATTATTCACCTCTCGTTCCATAGCCTCGATGGCCATGACCACACGTTCTGCTTCCGTCAGCGATAAAATTACTCGCTCTATTCGCTCGCTGTCTAAATCAAACCAACCTTCGCGCTTAATCAATGCGCTCTCGATTGCCAGCACTAAAGAATCGTCTCGATAACGACCTCTCAACGCAATTATTTCGTTAATCGTCTGGCCTTCGTATTTTTGTAAGAAGGGTAGTTGGCTCATAATGCTAATATTTTATGATTGAAGTGCAAATTTTTGGCCATTGCATTTCACGAATTTGAGATTGCGCCCACAAAACCAACTTGTCCAGCCGTTTTCCGCAAACGATTTGACTTGTTTTCACCGCAGAGCGGCGAACGAAAGTAGCCCACAGCTTTAGCTGTGGGCTCACGGACAAAATTGGACAAAGCCCCGCAGGGGCGACAGAATCCTGCCGCTCAAACTCCAATTCTTTCGCCCCTGCGGGGCTTTCGTCCTTCGGCATTTTCACCAACGGTTGAAACCGTGGGCTATTATCTTGCGCGCTTCCAGCGCTTAAAACCAAATTTGTTCCGAAAGGGACAACTGGAAATTAGCCAGCCACAATCATTTCTATTGTCCGCCCAGCCGATTCAGTTCGTCGGCTGCGGTCTGGCTGCCTTGGGCGGCGGCAAGTTGCAGATAATCCCGCGCCTTGAAAATATCCTTGTCCACGCCGTCGCCGGTCAGGTAACGCTCGCCCATCCGCAGTTCGCCATAGGCATCGCCTTGGGCGGCAAGCCGCTCGTTTTCCGCCAGCGCACTGGCCGCCAATTTTTTTGCCGTTGCCTGCGCCGCCCGCTTTTGCGCCTCCTGCCGGTCGGCTTTTGCCGCCATCGCTTCTTCGGCGGCCTGGTTCCATCTGGCAAGCTGTGCTTCCGAAACTTTCAGCGTGTCCGGCCCGGCGTATTCAATCCCTTCGACCGGCAGATGTTTTTCCTCCGCCACCACGAGTTTTGTTTTGGCGGTCAAATTTTCAGGGTTGTCGTCGAGCAGGCTGCTGGCGATTTCCTCGAGCCGGCTTACGGGAATGATTTTGGTTATGGGCAGATTTTCTGCGCCGCCGGCCAGCTCGCCGCCGTCGGCCCGGCGATAGGGTTTGCCCAATTCGACCCGCGCCTCGTGCGCCCGCCGGCTGACTTGTCCCGCACTGGGCGTGCTGTCGAAATAAAGCGTCCGGCCATCGGCGGTCGGAATCCCGGCGCAGGCGTGCCCGACGAGCTTTCCCTTGAATTTGATTCCGATCACCTGCGCCGGAATGCCGTTGGACTCGGCCTGGATCACGATGTCCTCGGCAAATTCCAGGCAGTTGAATTTCTCGCGTCCGGTTGCCTTTGCGGTTTTTTCGCTGGTATAGGGAATCGGCGGCGGACGATAACGGCTGATGAAATTCCTCACATCGGTTTCCGTGATATTTTGCGGCTGGCCAGCGGCTTCATCGGGAACGGCTTTGAGCAACAAGACCCTTTGATAAACTTCCTCGCCGCGACGGAAGAACGGCGCCTCCGGTCGCGGTGATGGTCGCGTCCTGATTGGTGGCCAGCGCCCATTGGCCGGGGAAATTTTGCGCGTCGAACGTGCCGCCTTCAGCCAACGCCGCGCAGGCGCGCAGGACGCCAGCGAGCAACAGCGTCAGCCATATGTTTCGGATCTTGCTCACGAGTGTGGTTCAAAATAGTCCACGAACAATCCTGACGCAAGATTGCCATCGTCGCGTTTCTGCGCCACACTGCTGATCCGACAATGAGCAAACGGTTTTACATCACCACCGCGATTGATTACGTCAACGGCCAGCCGCATCTCGGCCATGCTTACGAGAAAATCGTGGCCGACGTGATCGCGCGCGCGCGATCGCAGCCTCGGCCGGGAAGTTTTTTTCCTGACCGGCCTCGACGAGCACGGCCAGAAAGTCCAGCAGGCCGCGCTCGCCGAGAAAAAAAATCCGCAGGAATACTGCGACGCGCTCGCGGCGGACTGGCTGGCGTTCGCCAAAAAACTGGAACTGACGAATGACGATTTTGTCCGCACCACCGATCCGCGCCACAAGGAATTTGTGCAGGCGATTTTGTCCAAACTCAACGACGCCGGGCATTTTTACAAGGCGGGCTACAAGGGCTTTTATTCGGCGAAGGAAGAAACGTTCCTGACCGAAAAAGATCGCCGGCCCGACGGCGCGTTCGATCCGAGCTACGGCGAAGTCGTCGAATTGCTCGAAGACAATTATTACTTCAAGCTCGGCGCGCAACAGCAATGGCTGATTGATTATATCGAGGCGAATCCAGATTTTATTTCGCCGAGTTATCGCCGCAACGAAGTGCTCGGATTCCTCAAAAACAACACGCTCGAAGATTTGTGCATCTCGCGTCCATCATCGCGTTTGAATTGGGGCATTCCAATTCCGTTCGACCCGAACTTTGTCACTTACGTCTGGTTCGACGCGCTGGTGAATTACATTTCCATTCCTGCCGCACATGGAGACAAAATCGTTTCGGCAAAGCCAAAATCCGGAGTCGAGCTTTGGCCGGCGGACATTCATGTGATTGGAAAGGATATTTTGAAATTTCACGCCGTCTTATTGGCCGATCATGCTCAAGGCGATGGGACTGCCGCTGCCGAAGCAGATTCTTGTTCACGGCTTTTGGCAGAAGGACGGTGCGCGGATAAGCAAAAGCACTGGCAATGTGGTTGACCCGGTTGCGATCGTCAACGAATGGGGCTTGGACGCTTTTCGTTTTTACGTTTTGCGCGAACTCGACATCGGCCCGGACGGCAACTGGACTGAAGCCGGATTCAAATCGCGTTACCAATCCGAACTCGCGAACGGCTTGGGAAATCTGGTGAACCGTTCGCTCTCAATGCTCAAGCGCTATCGCAACGGAATTGTTCCACCGCCATCGAACGAACTTTCCGCCGACGCCGCAAAAGCGGCGGACGAAACGCGCGCGCTGCTGAAACAAAATCAATTGCAAGCCGCGCTGCAAAGCATCTGGGGACTCGTCACGCGCGCCAACCAATACGTGGATCAGACCGCGCCGTTCAAGCTCGCCAAAGACCCGGCGCAGGCGCAACGACTGGACGAAGTTTTGTATAATCTCGCCGAGACCTGCCGCGTGCTGGCGGTTTTGCTCCGGCCGTTTCTGCCCGGCACGTCGCTGAAAATTTACGCGCAGCTCGGCCTGAACGAACCGCCCGACAATTTTTCCGAGGCGACTTGGGGCAAACTAAAATCCGGCCACGCGATTGGCGAACCCGCGCCGTTGTTCCCGCGCAAAGACGTGTGATTTGCACACTGCGGATGTTCTGCTAGATTTACGACATGAAAATAAACTTTGCCGCAAAATTTTCCCTGCTGGTTGTTTTCACGCTTGTCACCGCGTTTCTCATTAGTTGCAAATCAACCCCGCCGGTTGACTGGAGCAGCCGCGTCGGCACTTATACTTATGACCAGGCCGTGACCGATTTCGGCCCGCCGGACAAACAGGCCAAATTGGACGATGGCAAAACAGTTGCTGAATGGATCACGCATCGCAGCGGCGGGAGTGGATTGAGCTTCGGCACGGGATTTTTTTCCGGCGGCGGCGGAAGCGGCATGGGCGTGGGCGTCGGCCAAAGCATCGGCACGGGTTCCGGCGACAAAGTTTTGAAACTTACTTTCGGGTCTGATAATAAACTTGCCGCGTGGTCGAAGAATTGATAGCGAACTCAATTCAACGCCACGCCACGGCGCACGAACGTCGGGATGTCGAGGTCTTCGCCCTTGTGAACCGTCGGCTCGCTCTTGTCGAAGCGCCCCTTGGAAATGATCGCCAGCGGCAATTGTTCCTGGCGCATTTTTGAAGCGGCTTTGCGCGGACGACTGGCGTGTCTGGTCAGCAATTGTTCGCGCTGCTCCAGATTGAATGCCGGTGCCGGCGTGGCGCAACGTGTTCCGGTTCGCGCGGGCGCGCCGCGCGAAATCATCTGTCCGTCCTGCTCGCCGGAAGTGGCGGCAGGAGTTGAGGCAGCGGACGATTCAGGCGCAGCCATGGCGTTGTGTTTCGCGGCGATGACGGTTACGGACAGACGATCTCTCATCCGCATATCCACCGCTGCGCCCATGACGATTTGCGCGTGTTCGCAATGACGTGAAATCTGTTCCATCACGCGGTTCACCTCGGCCATCGTCAAATCTTTTCCGCCCATCAAACTCACGAGCACCGCGTCGGATTCGGCCAGCGCGCGGCCTTCGTCGAGCAGCGGATGCGCGAGCAGTTTTTCCACGATTTCGCGCGAACGTCCCGCGCCGCTGGCTTCAACAAAGGCAAACGAACTTTCGGAATGACGATTACGGACAAGCGCGCACAAATCGTCGAAGTGAATCTGGATCAAGCCGGGCCGCGTGAGCAAATGCCAGACGCCGCGCACGCCTTCGCTGAGCAATCCGCCCGTGATGCGGAACGTGTCCAGCACGCTCGTGTTTTCGTCAATCAGCTTGAAGGTTTTCTGGCTCGGCAGGCAGATCACGCCGTCGGCGACGGATTTTAATTGCTCCAGACTTTGCTGCGCCTGTTGCTGGCGGCGATTGCCCTCGCATAAAAACGGCAGCGTTACAAACGCGAGCACGAGCGCGCCGGTTTCCTTCGCCGCGCGCGCGAGCACGGGACTGATGCCGCTGCCCGCGCCGCCGCCGAGGCCGGCGATTATCAATATCACATCCGCGCCAGCGCACGCGGTTTTGAGCGTGGTAAATTGTTCCTCGGCAATCGCACGCCCGCGTTCGGGATCGCCGCCGGTTCCCAAACCGCGCAGCAATTTTGTTTCAAGATGAATTTTCACCGTCGCTGACGAAGCCGCAAGCGATTGACCATCCGTGTTGACCGCTACAAAACTTGCGCCAGAAAATTCTTCGCCGTTCAAAGTGTCGAGCAAACTCACGCCCGCGCCGCCGACGCCGATGATTTTAATGGTGCGCGTTTGCGGCGTTTCCAGCACAGTCTTTGGAGTTTCGGTTTTAGTTTTCATGGCGAATCAATTTTATTATCGGCGCAAAAAATTGGTAAGGGTGCTTTTGATTCCGTGCGCGAATGACGATTTGCCTTCGCGCTTCTTGGTTTTGAGCGAACCGAACTTGGCCAGGCCGATGGCGGCGACAAACTCCGGCTGGTCGAGCGCGGATTTCAGGCCGCTGATGGAATTGGTCTGACCGAGCGAAACGGGCATTTGAAAAATTGGCTCGGCGAGCTTCGCGATTTGCGGCGCGCGCGCGCAGCCGCCGCAGAGAAAAATTCCGGCGCGCAGATAATCCACCAGCCCGGCCTGCTCCAAATCCGACGCGATGATCTGGAAAATTTCCTCGAGCCGCAGCGACATGATGCGTTGCAGATGCTCGACGTTGATCGTTTTGAGCGGCAGGCCGAGTTCGTTCGTGATCGTGAGCGTCCGCCCTTTCATCGCTTCGTCCACGAGCGCGGAACCGTGTTCCAATTTTAATTTTTCCGCGCGGCTCAACGGCACTTTCAATCCATGGCCCAGATCGTTGGAAACGTGGTCGCCGCCGACCGCCAGCACACCGGTGTGCTTGATGACGCCGTCGGCATAAACGACGTAATCCGTCGTGCCGCCGCCGATGTCAATGACCAGCGCGCCGAGTTCCTTCTGCTCGCTCGTCAGCAGCGCGAGCGACGATGCGAGGCCGTTGAAAACAATTTCCTCAACCTCAAGCTGCAAGCCTTTCACGAGCCGGACGGAATTTTGCAGGCGGTTCGTGTTGCCGTGGACGACGTGCATGTCCACTTCGAGCCGCGCGCCGAGCATCCCGACGGGATTCGTGATGCCGTCGTGACCATCCACGAGAAAATGCTGGCGCACCGCGTGAACGACCGTGTTCTCGGCGGGCAAATTGATCGCCTTCGCATTTTTGACAACGTCCTGGACATCGTCCTCGGAAATTTCGCGGTCGGCGGAAACCACCGGATGCACGCCGCGATTATTGAAGCCGCGCAAATGTCCGCCGGTCACGCCGAGATAAACGCTGCGGATTTCCACGTCGGCCATCTGCTCGGCCTCGACGACGGCATTGCGCACGCATTCCTCGGCGAGCGCGGCGTCCACGATCTCACCCTTGCGCATCCCGCGCGCGGGCGACTGGCCGAGGCCGACGATGTTCAGCGTGCCGTCGGCATTTTGCTCGCCGACGACGGCGCAGATTTTTGAAGTGCCGATTTCGAGGCCGACAATGATGTTCGCGTCATCAAACATTTTTCCTCCGACTTTTTATGGGGTTGGAATTTTTAGGAATAACCGGCACGGAAACCATTTCCGCCCAGCGAACCGGAACATTGTTTGCCACCGCCAGATCGAGTGAGGCAATCATTTTATTTTTGCTCATTCCCAAATCGTAAATTTTCCGCCAGCGCGCCAATTGTTGCTCCAAATTTTCCAGACCGAAAGTAATTTCTCCGCCCTGCCCCGTCGTCGCCACGACCACGCCCGGTTGCGAAACATCCACGTGCCGTAAATCCACCAACCCCGCCATCGGCGAATGATCGAACGCGCCGATCAATTGCAACGCCGCCTGCGCCTGCGGCGACTCGACGCGATGCCCCGGCTGCAATTGATAGACATTCAGGCCGGTGACCACCGGCAATTGCGCGCTCATCTGCGACAGCGGGATCACGCACAGGCGCGGGTCGAGCGGCTTCATGACGTAGCCGTCCGCATCCAATTGCAGGACGGCCACGGCGATTCCACCCGACGCGCCCACCGTCGGCACGTTCACCTGCGCCACCGGCTCGCGCTCCGTCACGCGGACTTTCAACGTGCGCGGCAGCACGCGCTCCACGGAAACTTCATCAATCATCGGCACCAGTTCGAGGTTGCGCTTCACCGACGCCAGATCGAGCGCGATGAGATTTGCACCCAGCTTCACGTTCGTCCAGCGACGCAACTGCTCCGGCGCGATCACGCCATCCGTCTGAACTTCGATGTTTTGGATCGCGAACGTGGAATTTTCGTAAACAAATTTGTCCAGCGCCCACTCGCCCGTGCGCCACAAAAGATAAAGTCCGAGCAACGTGCAGGCCGGCACCATGAATAAAATCAACGCCAGCCGCATGCGCGTCGCGCGGACCTGATCCGAGCGCAACTTCACGTCGAGCAAATGCCCGCGCCGCAACCGCCGGTTTTTTTGTTCTCGCCTAAACCACATTTGTCATCAACATATTCTGGCAACACAAACTTTTGCGGCGAACGCCGTGTTGTCGCCCATTTTTTCGTCCATCTTGTCCACAATTTTTCTTTTCAAAGCCAGATCAATCATCCGCTGGCACAATTCTTCATAGCTCAATCCCGCCGCAGCCGCAGCTTTTGGCAATAAACTCGTTTCCGTCATGCCCGGCAATGTGTTCACTTCAAGAACAACTGGCTCGTTGTTCGCGCGCACCATCACGTCCACGCGCGCGTAATCGCGTCCGCCGATTGCATGAAACGCACCGAGCGCGGCGGCTTGAATCTTTTTGCGTCGTCGCCGCATCAAATTCCGCCGGACAAAAATATTCCGTGCAACCCGCCGTGTATTTATTTTTGTAATCGTAACTGCCCGACTTTCGGACGCACTTCCACAATCGGCAACGCCGCGCCGTCCAAAATTCCAACCGTCGTCTCGCGCCCGACGATTTTTTCCTCGACCAAAACTTCCGAATCAAATTTCAACGCCTCCGCCAGCGCATTTTGCCAGTCTTCCGCGCGCTCGACAAATTGCAAACCCACGCTCGAACCCTGCCGCACCGGCTTCACGACCAGCGGCAATCGCAAATCTTTCGGCAGCGGCGCTTTTTCCGAATTGACGACCACAAATTTCGCCGTCGGCACGCCGGCCGCGATGCACTTTTGTTTCGTCAAAACCTTGTCGAACGCGATGCGGCTCGCTTCCGAATCGCAGCCCGTGAAAAGCACGCCGAGTTGCGCCAGCTGCCGCTGCACCGTGCCGTCCTCGCCGTAAGTGCCGTGCAACGGCGCGAGGCAGACGACCTCCGTGTCCGGCGGCAAAATCCAGTCCGGCGTTTTGGGATCCAGCTCGACCACCGAGTGACCGAGCGACCGCAACGCCTTCACCACGCCCGCGCCCGACCGCAACGACACTTCGCGCTCGGCGCTTGGGCCGCCGAGCATCACCACAATTTTTAATCGTTGAAACATTTTTCAGACAAAATTAACGGAATTAAATTTTACATTTAACTCATAGAATTGCCACTTGCATATTTTATTGTCTTAATTCGTTTGTTTTCCTTGTCGTAAATCAAAACATGTCGCCAATTTGTTCCATTTATAGCCAATTGTAATTTTAACTAGCGTGCTGTCCTGTTCCATCTTCAAAAAATAATCAACTGTAGCTAAATTGTCTTTCTTGTGGTGGAAGTTTTTGAATGTAATTTTGATAATCATCTGACAATTGCTTGATTAGGATCTGCTCGCTTAAATTACTTCATGCCAACCCAGCCAACGGATCAGGCGTTGGCTTCGATGAGGAGCATCCAAATCCACAAAGGAACATTGCCAACAAAAAACAAACTATGAATTGTATGATTTTCATAAAATTTCTTCGCCGATGATTTCGACTTCCGTGTGCAATTCAATTCCGCGTTCGGCCCTGGCCTTGGCCTTCAAAATTGAAATCAATTCCAAAACGTCGCGCGATGTCGCGCTGCCGCCGTTCACGATGAAATTGCCGTGCTCCAGCGAGACCATCGCGCCGCCGACCGACGCGCCTTTCAGGCCGATCTCATCAATCAATTTTCCCGCCGGAATCGCCGCCGGATTTTTGAACATGCAGCCGGCGCTCGGCGCGGCCGGCTGCGATTCCCAGCGCTTTTGGCTGAACGCCTTCATGCGCCGCTCGATTTCTTCGCGCGGCTGCGGCGTGCATTTGAAAACCGCGCCCAGTGCGATGTGATTCTTCAGCGTCGCGCAACTGCGATAATCAACGGACATTTCTTTCGGCGACATTTCAGAAATGTTGCCGTCAAAATCCATGATGCGAACAGATTCAACCGCGTCAAAAGTCTGACCGCCCATCGCGCCCGCGTTCATCCGCAGCGCGCCGCCGACGCTGCCGGGAATGCCCTCGAGAAATTCCACGCCGCTCAAATTGTTCCGCTTCGCCTCGACCGAAACATTCTTCAACTTCGCGCCCGCGCCGCAATGCAACCGTTCGCCAGCAACCTCGATCTTGCTGAAATGCGAGTGCGACAGACAAATCATCACGCCGCGAAAACCGCCGTCGCGCACGAGCAGATTCGAGCCGCGACCGAGAATAAAAAATTTGATTTCGTTTTCGTTGCAAAACTTCACGACGTTCACCAAATCATTTTCATCCGCCGGCTCGACATAAACATCCGCCGGCCCGCCGACGCGCAAGGTCGTGTGCTTCGCCAGCGGCTCGTCGCGCCGGATCACCGTCGCGCGCGAAACGCGCCCGGCGATTTCATCAGCGATATTTTTCTCAATTCGCATCGGATTTGTTCAAAATGTCGGCACCCGGCATCATGTTTCAATGCGCATGCTTCGCGGAGCCATGCGCGTGGCCGCAACTGCAAGTTTTGGTCTTTGACTGTGCCGCTTTCTCTTGCTGCACTGCAATCGCACTCAAAATGTTTTCCGCAATCTGTTCCGCCGCCTTCGGCGCGTGCCATTGCGCGAGCGCATTTTGAATTTTGTCACGGGCTGATGGAATCCTCAATCAATTCTCGCAGCAAAGCCGCGACCTTTTCCGGCGTAGAATTTTTCTGTTCCAACAACTTTGCCGCGCCGGTTTTCTCAAACGCCAGCGCGTTAAAAAATTGATGATTGTCCGCCGCCGTCGGATACGGCACAAGCAGCGACGGTAAACGCATCGCCGCGATTTCCGCGAGCGACGACGCGCCGGAACGGCTGACAGAAACCGTCGCCGCGCCAAGAGCCAAACCCATTTCGGCAAGAAACGGTTTCACAACCGCTTTGGTTCCGCGCGCGGCGTAAGCAGCCTTAACTTTTTCAAAATCGTTCGCGCCGGTCAGATGCAACCATTGCCAGTTTTTCAAGACAAGCAGCGGCAGCGCGGATAAAATCATTTCATTCAAGCCACTTGCGCCTTGACTGCCGCCAACAACTAAAATTGTCGGACGATTTGGATCAAGGCCGAGGGCGGTGCGACATTCAGCAACGCCGCGCGGTTGAAATTGCGGACGAACGGGCGTGCCGGTCACGGAAACTTTTTTCGCGCGCAAACGTGCAGCAGCTTCTGGAAATCCGACAAACGCTTCGTCAACAAAGCCAGAGAGAAAACGGTTGGCGCGTCCGGGAATGGTGTTGGATTCGTGCAAAAAAGTTTTCGCGCCAAATTTTCGCGCAGCCAGAATCGGCGGCGCGGAAGTAAATCCGCCCATCGCCAGAACGGCCTCGGGTTTGTGTTGCTTGAAAATTTTCCGCGCGGCGCGAAACGACTTCCAGAAACTAAAGCCGAAGGAAAAATAATTCCGGTTCTGCAATCCGACTGCCGGCAGCGTGAAGATTTCCACACCGCTGGCGGATTTCACGGCTTGCTGGTCAATTTCTTTCGGCGAAATGAGCAATGCAATTTTGCAGCCGCGTTTTTTCAATTCCCCGGCGACGGCGATGCCTGGAAAGAGATGCCCGCCCGTCCCGCCGCAGGCGATGGCGACGAAGGGCGTTTTGGTTTCGGGAGCGGTCATGTGGCTTTGGCGGCGAACGGATTGTCGCCGGGGTCGGCGGCGGATTCAGATTTTTTTTCGCGCACTTTTTCGCGCACGGGCGCGTGGCGCGCGATGCTGAACAAAATCCCGACGCCCGCCAGCATCGCCAGCAGGTTTGAGCCGCCGGAGCTGATGAACGGCAGCGCGAGGCCCTTGTTCGGCAGGACGCTGGTGACGACGCCGATGTTGATGGCGGCCTGCAACGAGATCAAAAAGGTGATGCCGGTTGCGAGCAGGCAGCCGAAACTGTCGCGGGCATTAAGCGCGATGCAAATTCCGCAAATGGCGATGAGCAGAAACGCAAGGACGACGAACAACGTGGCGATCAATCCCAGTTCCTCGCCGATGTTCGCAAAAATAAAATCGCTGTGGATTTCGGGGACATAGCCGAGTTTCTGCAAACCGTTGCCGAGGCCGAGGCCGGTCACGCCGCCGGAACCGATGGCGATCATGGCCTGCTGTCCTTGCAGCGCCGCGCCGTTCAGATGATCCTGCGGATGCAGCCATGCGGCGATGCGGTTCATGCGCATCGGGTCGTGCAAGATTGAAACGGCCAGAACCGCCGCACCGCAAAACGCGGGAACAAAAAGATGTTTCAACTGGACGCCCGCGACGAGAAGCATCATGCCGCAGACGACAGCGAGCAGGATGGTCGTGCCGCGATCAGGCTCGATGAAAACCAAACCGAGCGCCGACGCGATGATGAGGCCGGGAAAAATGATTCCGCGTTTGAAGGTGTCCATTTTCCGCTGCGAGCGGTCGCAATACCACGCGAGCATGATGATGAGCGCGAGCTTGACGAGTTCGGACGGCTGGAACGTCGCGCCGGGCAACCGGATCCAGCGATGCGCGCCGTTGAGCTTCATTCCGAAGTGCGGGATGAAAACTGCGGCGGCCAAAACCAGCGCGCCGATGAAAATCGGCCACGCGAATTTTTTCAACAAGCCGTAGTCGAGAACCGCCATCGCCGCGCACACGACGAGGCCGAGCGCGCACCAGACGAGTTGCATCTGGAGCATCCGCGCGCCGACTTCGGCGTGCGTGTGGGCGTTCACGAGCGCCTGGCTCGCGCTGTAGACCATCACCAGACCCAGCGCCAGCAGGGCGGCGGCGCAAAACGCCAGAGTTGTGACGGCGACTTTCATTTCAATTGGCTCAAAACAAACGCCGACCGCAATTCGTCCGCCTTTATTGCGCGGACGTTGTTCCCGGCGGCGTCACGGGCGCAGGTGCGACTGGCGCGGGCGCAACGGGAGCCGGTTCGGGCGCGGCGGCGACCGGCGCGGCGACTTCAGCCTTTGCCGGGATTTTCAGTTTCTGGCCGACTTTGATTTTCGTCGTGGACAGGCTGTTTTCGGATTCAAGCGCCTTGACGGTCGTGCCGTATTGTTTGGCAATCTTGGTCAATGTGTCGCCTGACTTGACGGTGTAGGTTTCTCCGGCGGCGGCGTCAGCACCGGCAGCCGTCGCAGGCGCAACCGCGCCAGCGGTCGGGGCGGGGAGCGAAAGTTTTTGTCCGATTTTCAATTTGGTCGGGATGACGCCGGGGTTCGCCGCTTCGAGGGCCTTGAGCGTCACGCCATTTTTCTTGGCGATTTTCCCAAGCGTGTCGCCTTGGACGACGACATATTCGCTTCCCGCCGTTTCAACTGGCGGCGCGACCACCGCAGCGGGCGGCGCGACGACCGGCGGATTCGTGTCAATCGCCGGAACATTCGTGTCGGCGGCGATCGCCGTGTTCGTGTCAATTGTCGGCGTGGAATTGTCCGTGGTGTCAGTTGGCTGTTCGCGTTTGCAACCCTGGATCAGCATCGCCGAAAGTCCGGCGACGCCGATGGCGATCACGCAGAACACGGCGAGTTTCAGGCGCGAACGGCGCTTGCTTTGCTGCTCAAGGATTGAGCCTTTGGGAACGAATGGATTTGGGTTATTCATGGGTTTGGCGCCGGCGGCGTCCTTTCTTCGAGGCGGTTTTCATTGGTTTGAGTTTTCCGCTGCGAAATCTTCCCTCGAAAAATTCCACAGCGCGTTAAATTATTTTTTCCCTTCACTGCTGGCTTGAAGTCGTCGGCAAATCTTTTTCCGGCGGATAAAACTGAAAGTCCCTCGCCGTCCATCGCGCGTCTCGCCACCTGCGATAAAATCTTTATCAGCCCCGCGCCGCGCACGCAAGGAGCAAAGCGGGCAAAACCATGATTTTTATTCAATGCCGGAGTCATATTTTACCTCAATTTCAAGGTCGCCAGCGCGACCACCGCGAACAGCACGCACAAAATGTAAAACCGCATCACGACCTGCGACTCATACCAGCCTTTTTTCTCGAAATGATGATGCAGCGGTGCCATCAAAAAAATCCTTTGACCGGTGCCATAACGCCTTTTTGTGTATTTGAACCAGCCGGTCTGGATCAATACCGACGACGCCTCCAGAACGAAAATTCCGCCCGCGATCACCAGCACGAACGGTTGATGGATCAGCACCGCAATGATCCCAAACGCGCCGCCGAGCGCGAGCGACCCCGTGTCGCCCATGAACACCTGCGCCGGATGGCAGTTGAACCACAGAAATCCCAGACCCGCGCCGATCAACGCCGCGCAAAAAACGGTCAGCTCGCCCGCGCCGCTGACGTAAGGGATTTGCAGATAACCCGCCGCCTTGATGTTGCCCGCGAGATAAGTGAAAATCAAAAATACGAACGCCGTGATGAGCGTACAGCCGATTGCCAGACCATCGAGGCCGTCGGTCAGATTCACCGCGTTTGAGCTGCCGACGATCGCGAGCAGCACGATCAGCACGCCGACCACCGCGCCGACTTCGTATGGATATTTGCAGAACGGCAGCATCGCGTCGCTGACGAGATTGCTGTGCATGACGATGACGGATTTTTTCCCGGGAAATTGCAATGCGCTCGTCGCCGGAAGTTTCCAGAGATAAATGCCGACGAACAATCCGAGCAACGTCTGCACCAAAAGTTTCACGCGCGGCGGAGTGCCGCCGCCGCTTTGCTGGACGATTTTTGCGTAGTCGTCGTAAAACCCCAGGCCCGACAAAACCAGAACCGCGAGCAGCGTCAATTCCACCTGCGCGTTCCATTGCGTCCAGAGCATCGTCGAAAAAACCAGCACGGTGACGATCAAAATTCCGCCCATCGTCGGCGTTCCTTTTTTGCACAAAATGCGCGCGGCCAATCCACCGGCTTCCTCGGCTTTGTCTTTGTAATCCTGGCCGAACTTTAATGTCTTGAGCCAATGGATGATTTTCGGGCCGAGCCACCAGCTCAACAGCAGCGCCGTGATCGCCGCGCCCGCGCTGCGCACCGTGATGTAGCGGAACAGGCGCAAGAACGAGAGCCGGCTTTCCCAAGCCGTCCCGTGCGACCAATCCAACATCTGCTGGCTCAAATAGTAGAGCATTTTTAACTCACGATTTATCCGCTTTCAACGTCTCCGCAATCCGTTCCAACCGCGACGCGCGCGATGCTTTCAACAAAACCACGTCGCCCGTTTTCAAAAATTTTCTGATCGCGGTCACCGCCGCCTCGACATTTTCAAATTCAATCACCCGGTTCAATCCGCCGTCACGCGCGGCTTTCGCCGTGACCGCCGCCATTTTTCCGACCGCAAACAATTGCCCGATCTTTAATTCCGCCGCGCGCTTGCCGACTTCCGCGTGCGCCGCCTCGCTGTGCGCGCCGAGTTCTTCCATGTCGCCGAGCACCGCCACGCGCCGGCCTTGCAACGGCAGATCGCACAACGTTTCCAGCGCGGCGATCGTCGAATCCGCGTTCGCGTTGTAGGCGTCGTCCAAAACGCGCACGCCGTTCGCTTCCCAAAATTGCAGCCGCATTTTCGGCGGCTTGCAATCAGCGAGGCCGTTTTGAATTTCGTCACGGCTCAAACCGAGTTCCTCGCCGACCGCAACCGCAAGCAAGGCGTTTGTCACCTGATGGCGTCCGAGCAAATTGATCCGATACTCGCCGCTAAAATTCTCTTTCGCCGTTTGCACCCGAAACGTCACGCCGTTTTTATCCAAACGAATTTTCGTCCGCGCGCCAGTCATTTTCCTCGCCAAGCCCGACGCGGACAACTTTCGCCTTCGTTCGCGCAATAATTTTTTCCGTCCACCCGTTGTCGCCGTTCGCAAAAAATTTTCCGTCCGCCGGCAACAGTTCCGCGAGCCAGCCTTCTTCCTGCGCGACGCCCGCGACGTCGCCAAAAAATTCCAGATGCTCGCGCCCGATGTTCGTCAGCACGCCGAACTTTCGGCTGGATCATTTTCATCAGCGGCGCAAGTTCGCCAGGATGATTTGTGCCCGCTTCCAGCACGGCGGCCTGATGCGATTTATCCAGTCGCAATAATGTCAGCGGCACGCCGATGTCGTTGTTGAAACTTGCCTCGCTCCAAAGCGTGTTCAATTTTCGTTTCAAAACTGAAGCGAGCAATTCTTTCACCGTCGTTTTGCCATTCGAGCCGCCAACGCAAATAATTGGCAGTGCAAAATCCTTTCGATACGCCGCAGCAAATTTTCCCAAAGCCGCGCGCGCATCATCCACAACCAATACGCCACATTCCGGCAATTGCGCGGGAATCTTTCCCTTTTCGATGACGACTGCCGAAACATTTTTTGCCGCGACTTCATCCAAAAAATCATGGCCGTCGAATTTCTCGCCGCGAATCGCAAAGAACAAATCGCCCGGCTTCGCCTGGCGCGAATCGGTGCAGACGTTTTCCACCAAAGTTTCCGCCGCGCCGCGCAAGATTTCGGCGGTGCAGGCTTCGGCAACAAATTTCAAAGAACGTGTTTCCACTGCAAAATTTTCAATGTGAACCCTCCGCCGCCACGAGCGTTGGCGGCGAACTTGGTTGCGACAAATTTTCGTCCGGCGGAATGTTCAAATAGCTCGCGCAGCGTTGCGCGATGTCATGGAACACCGGGCCGCACAGCGCGCCGCCAAACGCGCGCCCGCCTTCCTTCGGCGAATCCATCACGATGGAAATGCAGACTTCCGGATTGTCGGCCGGAAAAAATCCGATGAACGAAATGACGAATTTGTCGTTCGCATATTTTCCGTCCACGACTTTTTGCGCCGTGCCGGTTTTGCCGGCGACGACGTAATTCGTCACCGCCGCGAGCGGCGCGGTGCCGTCCTTGCTGACAACTGTTTTCAACGCTTCGACCATTTCCTTCGCCGTTTCTTCGCTCACCACGCGGCGGACGCTTTGCGGTTTGTATTGCTGGATCACATTCCCGCTGGAATCTTCGAGGCGTTTCACCAGCATCGGACGCATCAGCACACCGTCATTGGCGAGCGCCCCGACGGCCATCGCCATTTGCAGGCGCGTCACGGCCACACCTTGCCCCATCGGGATTTGCGCGATGGAATATTTTCCCCATTTGTCCGCCGGGCGCACAAAATTTTTCGCGCTGGCTTCGTGCGGCAAGGGAATTCCCGTGAACGCGCCAAGGCCGAAATCCGTCATGTAATCGTAAAGTTTTGGCGCCTGAAGTTTTATTCCAATTTTTGACGCGCCAATGTTCGACGATTTTTGCAGAACTTGTTCGACTGTCAGATTTCCAAAATGATCATGCTCCGCGTCATGCAAAATAATTCCGCCATAATGGAAAACGCCGTTCTCGCAAAAAACCGTGTCGTTCAGATTCACGATGTGCTCGTTCAACGCGCCGGAAATCACGATGGTCTTGAACGTCGAGCCCGGCTCCATCACGTCACTGATGACGCGATCCGGCTCGGTATTCGTGTTGATGGTGCGGAGATTGTTCGGATCAAAATTCGGCAGCGACGCCATCGCCAGAATTTCGCCCGTGCGCGGGCGCATCACGATGCCGGTGATGCTCGCGGGCGAATGTTCCTTCACCGCGTCGGCGAGCGCGGTTTCCATGATGTGCTGCACGGCGGCGTCAATCGTCAGCACCACGTTCAGGCCGTTTTTCGCCGACACGTCCTCGTCCTGCAACGCGGCCAGTTCATTTTTCCGGCTGTCAACGCCCGTCACGCGCCAGCCGGACGCGCCGCTCAATTTGTCGTTGAAAAATTTTTCAATGCCGTCACAGCCGAACATTTCCGAAGTGTGGTTGGTGTTTTCCAGCGTGCCGGTGAAACCGAGGACGTGCGCCGCCAGCGCGCCGTTCGGATAAATCCGCGATTGGTCCGGCTCGGCGGAAATCGCGTATTGCCGCAGGCCGCGCAAAAATGTGCGGTCGGCCTTGGACAATTTTTTTTCATCCACGCCGAATGAAAGCTGGCCCATCGCCGCCTGGATTTTTTGCCATGTCTCGTCCGTGACATTTTTCTGGAGGCGGACGTAATAAAGCCCGTTCGTGACGGTTTCACCCTTGGAATTTTTTACGATGCGCGGAGTCATCCGCTGCAATAAATCGCTTTCGCTCATCTGCAACAACGGCGCGAGCGCGTGCGCGACAACGGCCTGCTGGCCGCCGATCATCGAAGGATCCGCGCAAATCGTCTTCACCGAAATGCTCGTCGCGAGCAGATTTCCGTTCGCGTCCAAGATGTCGCCGCGCTTCGCCTCCTGCCAGGTCGTCTGCTGCGTTTTTCTTTCCGCGAGTTTCGCCAGTTCGTCGTGCCGCCACACCTGCAAGTCCACGAGCCGGAAACCCAATCCGGCAAAGGCAAGCACCACCAGCGCCAGCAATGCCAGCAAACGTCTGAATTGTTGCTCCCGTTTTATCATCCTAAAACGGCCAGCCGCCCGCGGCGGTCGGTTCCTCAACCAACGGCGTCACGAGCGGCGGCCAAAATGTTTCATGGTTTATTGTGTCGTCGCGTCCACCCGCCGCGCAGCGAGCAGACGCGTTGAATTTTTATCTTCCGGCGTCAACGACGGTTCCGGCAGCCGGACAACCTGCATTGGTTGCGCCGGCATCAGTCCAAGATTGTGCGCGCGCTGGTCGAGCATCACCGGCGACCGCAAATCCGCGAGCTGGTCTTCCAGCTTTTTATTGTCGCGCGACAATTGCGTCAGACGGAGTTCGCTTTGATGAATCTGTTTTCCGAGCTGGTAAATCTGGCTTTTTTGCCAGACGTAACCGACCGCCGAACCGGCGATCAACAGGCACGAAAACAGCGCCTTCAACGCCGGGCCGAACCGGATTGCCGCCGCCTGGTTTTTTCGATTTTTTGCCATCTTAAATTTTCTCCAAAATTCTCAATTGCGCGCTCCGACTGCGCGGATTTTCCTTCAACTCAATTTCACTTGGCTGAACCGCCTTGCGACTCACCCATTTCAGTTCCGGCACAATCGGCATGCCGCAATTCCGGCACATCCACTTCGCCGCTGAACGTGTAATCGCGCGTTTTCTCGCGGCCAAATTCTTTTACAATCCTGTCTTCAAGCGAATGAAACGTGATGACCGCCAGTCGTCCGCCCGGTTTCAAAATTTTCACCGCCGCTTCCAGCCCGCGTTTCAAAGAACCGATCTCGTCGTTCACCGCGATCCGCAACGCCTGAAAAACTTTCGTGGCCGGATGCGACTTTTTCCCGCGCCTCGGCGCAAGCCGCCCGATCAATTCCGCCAACTGTTTCGTCGTCTCAAATTTTCGCTGCGCGCGGTCGTGGACAATTGCTTTTGCAAACCGCCGCGACTCGCGTTCATCACCAAATTCCCAAAAAATCTTCGCCAGTTCCTCGGCGCTCAAATCGTTCACCAAATCTGCCGCCGTCTGCGATTGCCGGTCGTCCATCCGCATATCCAGCGGGCCGTCGTTTTGAAAACTGAATCCACGTTCCGCCGAATCCAGTTGCGGCGAACTCACGCCCAGATCCAAAAGCACGCCGTCACAACTTTTTTCCGGAATCCAGTCCGCCAATTCCGAAAAATTTCCGCGCCGGATTTCAAATCGCCCGGCGAATTTCTCCGCCAGCCGCTTTTGCGCGGCTTCAATCGCGACGCCATCGCGATCGCACCCAAATAACCATCCAGTCGGCGAACTCGCGGTCAAAATGCTCGCTGCGTGACCACCCCCACCGAGCGTCCCGTCGGCGTAGCGGCCGTCCGGCTGCGGCTTCAGCGCGTCGAGCACCTCCGCCGCCATCACTGGTCTGTGAATGAATTCTGGCACTGCGCATTTTGGTCGCTGGTTAAAGGGCGGTTGCCTTCATGATCCGCTTGCCCAAGGCTTCCCACGAGTTTTTTGCCGGCGACAAATCCGCCGGTTCGCGCGCCGGACGCGATTTCATCGGCACAATTTCCACTTCCGCGTCGGTCAAATCGTTGTGGACAACTTTTACTTTTTCCAGGGAAAGCTCGGCCTGAACGGGTACCACTTTATTTGCCGATGGCGGCGCCGCGCGGAAAATTGAAACTGGATTCAATTTGCTCACCCACGTTGTCGCGCGCGCCGGAGCTGGCAACGGCGCGGAAATTTTTTGCTTTTGTCACCCACAGCGGCGACGCTGTTCTTTTTGACCGGAGCCGCAGAATTTTCCGCCGCCGGTTTTGGCAATTCAACCGGTGTCGCCGTTGCGGCGGGATTCGCAAACGGATTTTTTGGCGAAACAAATTGCGGCAGATAGACGCGCTTGTCCGTGCGGTAGGTCGCCGCGTTTTGCCCGCTCACAAAACTTTTTCCCGCGCCGAGTAATTTTCCAAGGTTCATAATTTATTCCATCAACTTGAACGCTTCGGACGCCAGCACCGCGTCGGCGGCCTTCACGTTTTCGTAACGGTTCGGGTTCCAAATCTCAAAACGGTCGAGCAAGCCGACAAGGACGGCTTCGTCCTTGATCGCCGCCGCGCGCGCCATTTCGTCCGGCAGACAAATCCGCCCGGACTTGTCGAGACTCACTTGAACGGATTCGCTGCCAATAAATCTTTTGAGGACGACTTTGTTCGGGTTGCCGTTCGGCATCGCATCAATGTCCGCTTTCATCTTCGCCATCTGCACCGGCGGCAGAACGCGCAGGCAACTGCCCGCCTGATGTTGTGGCCAGAGCATCAACGTCAATTCGGTGCCGTCTTTTTCAGGCCGCCATTTGGCCGGGATTTGGACGCGACGCTTCTCATCCACTCCGTGCCGGTAGCACGAATTGTAATAAGTCGGTTCCTTTGCTTGCGCGGCGCTCATTTATTCACCATCAACCCCAAAATGCCCACTTCACCCACAACGACCCACTTTTAACCACTTTAACCCACAACTGTCAATGCAAATCTTTTTGAGAAATGGGGATTTATTGGAAAGTTATTCACAATAGGAAAACAGATGTGGAAAAGCAGGAAAACTTTTGTGCAGGATGGCTTGAATCTTCAAAGTCGAAACTTGAAACTCGCCGCGATGCGAACCGCCGATTTTGATTTTGCCTTGCCGCCGGAATTGATCGCGCAATCGCCCGCGCCCAAGCGGGACGAATCACGGCTTCTGGTTTTGCATCGCATGGACGGGCGCGTTGAACATCGGAAATTCCGCGATTTGCTGGAATTTGTGCGCGACGGCGACGTGCTCGTTTTGAACAACTCGCGCGTGATTCCGGCGCGATTGCGTGGCGTGAACGCCAAAACCGCCGGCAAGTTTGAAATCCTTTTGCTCGAAGAAAGCGCAGTGAACGATTGGTGGGCCATGCTTCGCCCCGGCAAAAATGCCCGTATCGGAACGCAAATCGTTTTCCACGACACAAATGGGCAATCAACAGAAATTCTCGCGACCGTAACCGAAGTGAACGGTGAAGGTCATCGGCGGTTGAAATTTTCCGGCACGCCGGACATCCAGCCGCGAATTGGACTCGCTCGGCGAAATTCCATTGCCGCCTTACATCGGGCGCGAAAAACAATTGCCGGAGGACAAAGAACGTTATCAAACCGTTTTTGCCAAACCCGCCGGCTCCGTCGCCGCGCCGACCGCCGGTTTGCATTTTACGCCGGAATTATTGGAACAAATTCGCGCGCGCGGCGTAAAAATTTGCTTCGTCACTTTGCACGTCGGCCTCGGAACTTTCCAGCCGGTGAAAGCTGAAACCCTCGCGGAACACAAAATGCACGAGGAACGGTTTGAAATCGGCGAAGAAACGGTTTGCGCCGTGAACGAGGCAAAAAAATCCGGCAATCGCGTTATTGCCGTCGGCACAACAACGGTTCGCGTTTTAGAAAGCGTTGCCGCGCAAAACGCTGGAAAACTCAATGTTTTTGCGGGCAAAACGAATATTTTTATTTTTCCACCGTTTCAATTTCAAATCGTGGATGCGTTGCTGACGAACTTTCATCTGCCCTGCTCCACATTGCTGATGCTCGCGAGCGCGTTCGCCGCGCCAGGCGAAACGGGCGGGCGCGAAATGATTTTGTCCGCCTACGCCGAGGCGATTCGCGAGCGTTATCGCTTTTTCAGTTACGGCGACGCGATGCTGATTTTATGAAGACAAAATTGCCCTTTATTTTGTCTAATTTTGCGATGACTGCGGACGGTAAAATTGCGTTTGCAGACGGCGGGTTCACGGCATTTTCCAGCCGACGCGACCGCGAGCACATGATGGAATTGCGCGCGACCACCAACGCGGTCATGTGCGGGGCAAGAACGATTGAAGTGACCGGGACAATTTTGGGGAACGGCGGCGAAAAATTCCGCAGGCAGCGACTCAAACATGGGCTTGCCGAACATCCTTTGCGCATCATCGTCAGCGGCAGCGGCTCGATCAATTCCGCTGCAAAAATTTTCAAGCGGCGATTTTCCCCGATTGTCATCCTTACGACGGCGCGGATTTCAAAGGTGAACCTGAAAAAACTCCGCGCCGTGGCCGATGAGGTGAAAATCTGCGGCAAAACGGAAATCAATTTTCGCAGCGCGCTCCGTTGGCTGCGCGCGAAATGGAATGTGCGGCGTTTGCTCTGTGAAGGCGGCGGCGAACTTCACGGCGCTTTGATTCGCGCCCATTTGCTGGACGAACTGCATTTGACGATTTGCCCGAAAATTTTCGGCGGGCGTCATGCGCCGACAATCGCCGACGGTAACGGAATGTCAAATCTGGCCGGCGCGGCGCGGTTCAAACTGCACTCGGCGCAGCGCGTTGGTGACGAGTTGTTTGTGGTTTTCAAAGCTGCCAAATCCAGCGCGGTCTAGTTAAGTTATTCACAACCCGGCGACACACATCCAGCCGCCTCAATTATTTTTCACTTTTTTTGAAAGATTTGTCTTTGGTGTCCGTATTTATCTTTAGTGGGAATGTTTTCCCTAGAATCCAACATCAAACAAAATCAGAAAATATGCCTTATCAAACCTATGAAAAACAATTATTCTTGGCTTCAAACTTGTTTCGTCGGCGTGTCAAAAACCGTCCTGGCCGTGCTGACTGTCATCACGCTGGGCATGACCGGCCAAATGCGGGCGGCAGATGAATACTGGCGGACTGACGGCGCAAGCGACGGAACCTGGATCTCAAATTATTGGAACGTGGGATCAGCAAATGCTGCGGGCGGAACGGGCTGGACAAACGGAAATAACGCGGTGTTCACTGCCAATTCCATCCTCACCTTTGCCACTGCGACGGTCGGAAACGTAACGGTATCCGACAACCAAACCGTCACTGTCACCAATGGCGGGTCGCTCACTTTGGGCGGTGTCCGCACGTTCGACATCGGAACGGGAGCGACACTGACGTGGACGGGACAAGGCCAATCGATCGCCGTCGGAAATGAGGGAGCGGGAATCGTCAAGAATGGCACGGGGATTTTGAATTGGGGTGCCGGCCCGGGCAGTGGCAGTGTCGCCCGTTTTGACGGCGGCTTCACCTTGAACGCCGGAACCATCATTGTGTCTGGGAAATATGCCTTTGGCACAGGTGTGTTGACCATCAACGGTGGCACCATCCAATCTTCAGGCGGAAATTCTTATGTATCGGCCAGCCTCGCCATCGGCGGTAATTTTACCTTTGCCGGCACAAGCGTTGATATTTATGGAATGCCCATAAACCTCGGTTCAGCGACGAGGATCATAACCAACAGCATCACCGCCGGCAGCGGTAACAGCCGGATATTCACCGGTCAAATCTCCGGCGACAGCGGTGCGGGCCTGACCTTCGCGGGAACCAGCACTATGCCAATGTATGTCAGCAATCCAGCCAATGATTTCACAGGATCGGTAACTTTCAACAGCGGCGGAGTCGGCTTTGCCAGCGACGGAAGTTTCGGCGCGCTTCCAGGTTCGGTGACCACAAATGCGATTGTCATTGATGGCGGGCAGTTGATTTCTTCAGACACGTCGGGAAACGCCGTTACCAACACGATCAACGCCAACCGCGGGATCCAGATTGGCGCGACGGCGGGAACTTCCATCAGCGTGGCGAAAACCAACGGCTTCCTCACTTACAACGGAGTCATCGCCGACAAGCCGGGTTCGGCGGGCATTCTCGTCAAGCAAGGCGCGGGCACATTGATTCTTGGCGGCGCGAACACTTTCTCCGGCGGAACATTTGTGAACAGCGGTGCGCTTGCCCTGAGCGTCAATGGCGCGATCTCCGGCTCGCCGTTGATTGAAATCGCCAGCGGCGCAACTTTCGACGTTTCTGCTTTCACGTCAGGGTTGACTTTGGGCAACAGCCAAACATTGAAAGCCAGCGGCACAACCTCTGCTGGAACGATTGCCACGGGTTCCGGCGCGGGCCTCGCGTTGGGAGCGACCAGCCGGTTGCAATTTTCAGCCTTCAAAGGCACGACGGCTCCGCTGATCATTTCAGGTTCCGGGGCAATCACTTTGGCCGTCGGCAATGTCGTCACCGTGACCAATGTCAACGGCTCTGCGTTTGCGACGGGTGATTACAGGTTGATTTCCACCAATGGCGCGGGCGGCGGCGTGGTCGCCTCGTCAACGCTTCCTCCGGTCACGGTTTATGGCGACGGGATTATCGGCGGCACAACCTCTTCGCTCGTCATCAGCAACGCTGAACTTTATCTTCATGTGGCTGCGGGCGCGGCGACTCCGGCGACCAACCGCATCAGCTTCAACGGAACCACAGCCACCATCGGTGTGGCGGGGGCTGCGAACACCCATTATGTGTTGCTGACGACAACGAGCCTCACCAACCCCGCGAACCTGTGGCTGCCAATTCAAACAAACACGACCGACGGAACCGGTATTACCAATTTCATTGACTTAAACGCGACGAACCGGCAACAGTTTTACCGGATCAAACAACTGCCTTGAATGATTCTCTAAAAGGAAAAGTCGCGCTGGTCACCAGCATCGCGTGAGCCATCATCGGCAACGTGATGGGAACCGTCGCCGGCGGAAGTGGTGGAACCAAACCGCTTAAATCATTCGGTGAAACCAGATTCGACGACTTCAAAACTCGCAGCTTCGCGTCTCGGCGGCTGAACTTCACCATCATCTGGACGGAGGATGTTATTCATCCATTGTTCCGGCTGTTTTTGTTTGCGGTTGACACGACCAACCGGCATGGCTCATTTTGCGCGCCTGGAAAAAATATTACATGACATTGAAACTGCAGACTGAAACCCGAAAAGCCATGGCGGATGGCAAGGAAGAGGACACGCTGGTCGTCATCAAGCCGGACTCGTTCTGGCGAGACTTGAACGACCGGGTTGAGTACCGCATAAAAGCGTTGGGATTAAAAGTGGTGGCGGAATGCACGCTCGCCGACGGCAAAAATCTTTCGGAAGAAAAATGGCGGGAATTTTATTTTCCCGCCATCGGGGACAGGCCCGCCTGTCTGGATGGCACGGCAAAGTATATGGCCTACGGCCCGGTGAAGGTCATGCACTTGAAGGGAGACGACGCCATCCAGAAAGTTCGCAAGGCCGTGGGCGCAACCCGGCCGTGGCAGGCCGATAAAGGCACCGTTCGCGGAGATTTCTGGCCGGGTGCCGAAGAAGCGAATGCTTCATACCGGTTGAAATTTCAGCAACCCGGCGATGACAAGTTTCTGTTCAACATGATTCATGCCTCTGACTCGGAAAAGAGTTTTGCGAGAGAAATCCAGTTTTTCAACAACCTGAAGTGACCTTCTTATCGGCCGCCGAAGTCAGCGCGGCATGATCGACAAAAGCCCGGACGGGAAAACAGCTCCGACTTTTTTATTTCGTTGTGGAGACGGCAGATTTTGTCTCAACCCACCGCGCGAAAAGCCACAGCAGGTCGGACAGGCGGTTGAGGTAGATGATGATTTCCGGGTTCTTCAATTCGCCCGCCTCCCGCAGCGCGCACGCGCGGCGTTCGGCGCGGCGGCAGATGGTGCGCGCGAGGTCGAGCGCGGCGGAATTTTGGGTCGCGCCCGGCGTGGCCCAGCCTTTGAAGCTGACTTTCTGCGCCTCGATTTCCTGCACGAGCGCGTCGAGCTTCGCCGTCATTTCTGGCGTGACGAGCGCATAACCGTCCTTCACGTAACGTGGCAAATCTTCCGTCAATACGCCGACTTCGCCCATCACGTCCACCAGGCTTTTTTGGATCCAGAATAAATTGTCGCGCACGAAATCGTCCGTGGCCGAGGCGCGCGCCAGGCCGAGCGCGGCGTTCAATTCATCCACCGTGCCGCAGGCCTCGACGCGCGGGTGGGTTTTCGGGACGCGCCGGTTATACATCAATCCCGTCGTGCCGCCGTCGCCGGTTTTGGTCGCAATGCTCACGGCGACCAGCTAAACGGTTAAACCCGCGCTTGCCAAGCAGAACCTCCCGGGCAAATGCGGATGAAAAGCAATTTACTTTTCATCGGCGACGCGATTAACTGGACGCCGCATCAATTTTCAAAATTTTACCGGAACAGCTTGACGAGCATGAAACAGAATTTTTATGTCGGCACGGACAGCGGCGCCACCACCTCCAAAGTCGCGGGCGTCTGGGTGGACGGAACCATGATTTCGACGAAGCTGCTCCAGCGTCCGACCAATTCTCAAAACGGCCCCGCCGCGGTTGTCCATAGCTGGGTCGAGGCCATCGCCGATTTCATGGCGCAGAACGGGCTGGCTTGGGAAGGATTGCTTGGCGTGGGACTGGCCATTCCCGGTCCCTTTCGTAGTTATGGCGTGCTGGACCGCCTGGCCAACCTGCCCGCCAGCTTTGCGGGCTGGGACGTTCACACGGCTTACAGCAACGCGCTGGCTGAAGCGTCCGGACGCACGATTCCATTGACCGTCGGCAACGACGGCAACTACGGTGGCGTGGCCGAGGCGCAGCATTTGCGCGGCACCGGCACCGGCAGCGTGCTCATGCTGGCTCCCGGCTCCGGCCTCGGCTGTGCTTACATTGACCGCAACGGCCTGCCGCTCGACGGCGACACGCTGGCCGGAATGGAAGCGGCCCACATGCCCGCGCCGCTGCACCTGCTGAACATCAAACCGTTTACCTGCGGCTGCGGCAAAACCTGGGGCTGCATCGAAGCCTACACCACCATTTCCGGCCTGCCGCAACTGCTGGCCGAAATACTGCCAAAATATCCCGACCACGATCTCACCAAATCTCCGGCTGCACCCAAGGAAAAAGCCCTCGCCTTGCGCGGCCTGGCGCAAAAGGGCGATCCGCTCGCCGTTGAAATTTTTGATTTTCAGGCCCGGGCGCTGGGTTTGCACGTCGCCAATCTCGCCATGGCGCTCGACCCGCAGTTCGTCGTCATCGGCGGCGGGTTGATGGATCCGGAAGCGACGACCGAGGAATTTCGCGCGCGCTACCTGCGCATCATCCGCGAGACCGCCAGTCCTTACCTCTGGCCCGCGCAACGCAGCCGCATGACCATCGTGCCCGCATCGCTCGGCGATCTTTCGCAGGCGATTGGTGCCGCGCTGGTGGCGCTTTACCAAAGCCGCTCTTGAAAAAATTTAATCGTCCTCGTCCTTGTCTTCGTCCTCGAAAATCACTTCGCGCTTTTCGCGTCTGAAATTTTATTCGTCGTTGTGATTGCCGGCACGACGGCAGGCGCGATGATTTTTTGATAATTCAAAATGCCCTTCACCATCGCCGCCGCCATTTGTTTGCGATACGCGGAATCGTAAATTTTTTTGCCTTCAGTCGGATTTGTCATGTAGCCGCCCTCAATCAAAATCGCCGGCATCGCCGCGTCGCGCAGCACCGCGAACCGCGCACGCCGCACACCGCGATCTTCCACGCCCAAATTTCGCACGAGCGATTTCTCCATCTGATACGCGAGCAGCAGACTTTGGTTTTCAAAGCGATTCGCCGTCGTCGCGCCGGAATCGCCGCCTTCGCCCTGCGCGTTCGATGAACTCGCGCCGACGGGTGTGATGCAATAAGTTTCCGGCCCGGCGACCTCGTCCTTGCCGGTTTGTGTCGCGTTGAAATGCAAACTGACGAACAGATCCGCGCCACGCTTGTTCGCCAGTGCCGGACGGTCGGGCAATTCGACATAAACATCTTTTGCGCGCGTGAGCATGACATTGAAACCGAGCTTCTTTAACTGGTCGCGCAACTCAAATGCCAGCAGCAGCGTGTAAGTTTTTTCGCTATGACCAAAAAATCCGCCGCCGACGCGGTTGCCCGTGTCCTTGCCGCCGTGGCCGGGGTCGAGACAGATCGTCATGATTTTTTTTGGCTCAACGTAGCGCGACGGAAACAAAAGTGGACGAATTGTTTTTTCCAAATCCAATTGCGCGATGAGCGGAACGCCCTTCGCGTTCGCCACGGGAAAAGACAGCCGCACGTTCACGCCGTTGATTTGCGCCTGCGCCGAATCCACGTCGAACACCAGCCGCGCCGCGCGGTTCGTCAAAACGATTTCATCGCCGCGATTGCGCGTGAAACCGTAGAAGCCGTTCCCGCGCGCCCATTCCGCCAGCGGGACATAATTCTGACCGTTGATGGATGCCGCGTGCGTTGGCGTCACGCAAAACGCAAGGCAAAACAAAACGAGCAGCGCTAAAATTCTATTCACGGTCGCGCAAGTTGCCTGTATGCGGCGTTTCATTCAAGGCAAATGGCGTTCGCCTTCGCTTAAAAGTTGATTTCTTGCGCCAATCGTTTTTAATTCGCAGTTCAATTTTGAAATGAACATCCACGAATACCAGGCCAAAGAGTTGCTTGCCAGATACGGCGTCGCCGTCCCGCTCGAAATCCCCGCCAAGTCGCTCGCCGAAGTGCGTCCGGCGGCGGATAAAATTGTCGCCAGCGGCAGTTCGCGCGTCGTCGTCAAATCGCAGATCCATGCCGGTGGACGCGGCAAGGGAACTTTCAAATCCGGTTTTCAAGGCGGCGTGAAAGTCGCGTCGTCGGTGGACGAGGCGGTTGGCTTCGCCGAAAAAATGCTCGGCAATATTTTGGTGACGAAACAAACCGGCGCGGACGGGCGCAAAGTGCAGACGCTGCTGCTCGCGGCGGGCGCGAAGATCAAAAAAGAATTTTATCTCGCCGTGCTGCTCGACCGCGCGAATTCGCGTCCGCTCATCATGGCCAGCACCGAGGGCGGCATGGACATCGAGGAAGTCGCCGAGAAATTTCCCGAAAAGATTTTCAAGGAACACATTGATCCCGCCGTCGGCATCATGCCGTTTCAGGCGCGCAAAATTTCCGCCGCGCTCGGACTCAAAGGCGATTTGTTCAACGCCGGCGTGAAGCTCATCACCGGCGTTTACAACACTTGGTGGGAATGTGACGCGGCGATGGTGGAATTAAATCCGTTGGCCGTGGTTGAATTGGCGCGACGGAAAAGAAACCGTTGTCGCGCTCGACGCAAAAATTTCCTTGGACGACAACGCGCTCTATCGCCACAAGGACATTTTGGAGATGCGCGACTTGAACGAGGAAGCGCCGCTGGAAATCGAGGCGTCGAAATTTTCGCTCAATTACATCAAGCTCGACGGCAGCATCGCGTGCCTCGTCAACGGCGCGGGCCTCGCGATGGCGACGATGGACATCATCCAGCATTTCGGCGGCAGCCCGGCGAACTTCCTCGACGTCGGCGGCGGCGCGAGCAAGGAGCAGGTCACGGCGGCGTTCAAGATCATTTTGAGCGACCCGAACGTGAAAGGCATTCTCGTGAACATTTTCGGCGGCATCATGGATTGCAACGTCATCGCCACCGGCATCGTCGCAGCAGTGAAGGAAACGCATTTGAAAATTCCGCTCGTCGTCCGGCTCGAAGGCAACAACGTCCTCGCCGGCAAAAAAACTCTGGCCGAATCCGGCGTGGCCATCATCACCGGCGATTCGATGGCGGATGCGGCGCAGAAGGTTGTCAAAGCGGTGGGCAAATGATAAATTGGAAACGTGAAAAATCGCATGGGAACATTTTATACAAACGGTCGCGTGGAAAATCATGTTGACCGCAAGAAATCCGCTGAGATTCCAAAAATGCTCGTGGACACCGGCGCGGAATTCACTTGGATTGACTCCGGGACGCTGAAAAGCATCGGCGTCAAACGCGAAAAAAAAGATTACACATTCGTGATGGCCAATGGCAATCAAATCACACGCGCGGTCGGTTATGCTATCCTTCGCGTCGGTGATGCGGTCACGATTGATGAAGTCATCTTTGGCGAACCGGGCGACTTGGAAATTCTCGGCGCACGCACGCTGGAAGGCATGAACTTGCGCGTTGACCCGCGCGCGAAAAAACTCGTGGCGGGCGGGCCGATTCTGGCGGCGTGATAAAATGATCACTGAAATCGCATTCATCGGCACGCCGGTCACGGACATCAAACGCGCGCGCGAATTTTATGAAGGCGTGCTCGGCCTCAAACCGGCGATGGAATCCGCCGGCGGCATGTGGGTCGAATACGAAATCGGCAAAGAGACTCTAGGCATCGGCTGCTACGGCGAGGTCTGGAAGCCGTCGCCGGACGGAACGTGCATCGCGTTTGAAGTGGACGATCTGGACGCGGAGATCGCGCGGTTGAAATCGCGCGGCGTGAAATTTTCCACGGAAGCTATGGACACACCCATCTGCCGCTTCGCCATCATCCTCGATCCCGACGGCAACCAGATCATGATTCACAAACGGAAGGCGAAGTGATTGATTGAAAATTCATACGCACTGCTTAAATTGATTCCATGATTGACGAAGCGACATTGGCGCAGATGAATGGCGAATATCTCATGCCGCCGGACGCCGGCCCGGCGTGGCGCGCGGCGCACGCGGCGGGTGTTGACATGTCGCTGATTGAAGACGCCCTCAAGATGACGCCGGCGCAAAGACTGGCGGAGCATCAACAGGTCATTGATTTTTTATTGGAGGTTCAAGAAGCGGGTCAATCTCATGGCGCAAAATGACCAGGCTTTGCTCACGCGGCTCAAAGACAGCGGGCTTGAATTCGTTGTCATTGGCGGGGTTTGCGTCGTTTATCACGGCGCGCTGCTAGCGACGTTTGACCTCGACATCTGCTGCCCATTTGGCGAGGAAAATATGCGCAAAATTGAATCCGCCGTCAAAGATTTGCATCCGGTTCATCGCCTGACGGCGAACAAATTGCCTCTGGAAGAAACGCACAACACTTTTGCGAGCTTGAAAAATTTGTATGTGCAAACCGATCTGGGGAAGCTGGATTGCTTGAGTGAGGTTGCCGGGGTTGGAAATTTTGAAGAGGTCCGAAAGCAAAGCGTTGTTGCCCAGTTGCCCTATGGTGAGTTCCGGTTTTTGAACATTGATGCATTGATTGCGGCGAAAAAAACCGTTGGCCGGGAGCGCGATTTGGATGCGGTGCGCCGACTCGTTGCTATCAAAGAAAAACGCGAACAACAAAAAGATTTGTTTTGAAATGAAATCGAAAATCGTAAATCTGAAATCGTAAATTTAATCATGGCCATCCTCGTCACATCCAAAACCAAAGTTCTCGTCCAAGGCATCACCGGCAGCTTTGGCGCGAAGCACGCGCAACTCTCGATTGATTACGGCACGCAAATCGTCGCCGGCGTCACGCCCGGCAAAGGCGGCCAATTTTTTGAACATGGCGGCAAAAAGATTCCGATTTTCGACACTGTCGCCGACGCCGTAAAACAATCCGGCGCGACCGCGAGCGCGGTATTTGTGCCGCCGCCGTTCGCCGCGGATGCAATTCTCGAAGGCGCGGACGCCGGACTTGAACTCGTCGTCGCCATCACGGAAGGAATTCCCGTGCGCGACATGGTGCGCGTGAAACGCGCGTTGGAAGGCAACCTCAAGACACGGCTCATCGGCCCGAACTGCCCCGGCATCGTCACGCCCGGCGAAGGAAAAGATTCTCACGGCGGCTGCCGCATCGGCATCGCGCCCGGTTACATTCACAAAAAAGGAAATATCGGCGTCGTCTCGCGCAGCGGCACGTTGACTTACGAAGCGGTTTGGCAACTCACGTCGCGCGGCGTCGGCCAGTCCACCTGCGTCGGCATCGGTGGTGATCCCGTAAATGGAACTTCACATTTGGATGTAATAAAACTTTTCAACGCCGATCCCGACACGCACGGCATCATCATGATTGGTGAAATCGGCGGCAGCGCGGAAGAAGAAGCCGCCGAGTGGATCAAAAAAAATTGCAAAAAGCCGGTCGCCGGATTTATCGCGGGCGCGACCGCGCCGCCCGGACGCCGCATGGGCCACGCGGGCGCGATTGTCAGCGGCGGCAAAGGAACTGCCGAGGCAAAAATTTCCGCGTTCAAAGCCGCGGGCATCGGCATCGCCGTCACGCCAAGTGAAATGGCCGACACGCTGCTTAAAATGATGTGAATGACGAATTGCGAATTGCGAATATTTCGACATTCTGAATTCGTAATTTGAAATTCGCATGGGCTACGTTGATTTCATCCTGAACCTCGCGGCGCTGTTGCTGTGGATAAAATGGCGTTCGCTGCCGTTCGATCCCATCCACAAACGGACGCCCGCCACGCTCGTCGGCACGCTGCGCCGCGCCGCGCCGTCGCATTTCCGGCGCTGGCATCTGCTGGCGGCGATTGGCGCGCTGCTGGTTTTGCGCGCGGTGTTTTACTGGCAAATTGGTTCGGCATCCAACCCGGCCTGGGTTGGAAAACTGGATCTGGAAGCCACCGTCCTGACGTTCGTCAGCAATTCGTTCGGGCGGATGCTTTTATTCTCGGGGTTTAGTTTTGGACTGGCGCTTGGGATTTTTTATTTGTGGCTGCTGCTGCTTTCGATCCTGGCCGGGCAGACGGCGAAGGAACAACCGATTCACCGGCTGGTGCGGATGCAATTGGGCGGCATTGACGGCTGGCCGCGCTGGGCGAAAATCATTTCGCCGCCGGCGGTCACGGCACTCGTTTGGGGACTCGCAAGCTGGCCGTTTGCATGGATGCATCCCGGACAAACCATGTCGGCGGCACATCGCTTCGAAGAAGCGGTGGTTATCGGTCTCGGCAGTTATCTGGCCTGGAAATTTGTCGCCGCCGTGCTGCTCGTGCTGCATCTGCTGAACACTTACATTTATTTCGGAAAGCATCCGTTCTGGAATTATGTGAACGTGACCGCGCAAAATCTCATCGCGCCGTTGCGGAAAATTCCCTTGCGCGCAGGCCGGGTGGATTTCGCGCCGGTGGTTGGAATCGCAATAATTTTTTTTGCCGCCGAACTCGCGGAACGCGGCCTCGTCTGGCTTTACGCGCGGCTGCCTTTTTGAAAACGGTCAAACCGGCTTCGCCTTGGGAAGTTTGATGGTGACGGTCGTGCCCGAATCTTTCCGCCCTTCAATCAAAAGCTCGCCGCCGTGCAACTCCGCCAGCCGCTTGGCGATGACCAGGCCCATGCCCAATCCCTGCTGATCCTGCATCTTGCGGTCGAACTGCACATACGCGCCGATGCGCCGGATCTGTTCGGTTGAAAATCCGCGTCCCTGGTCGGTGACGGAAAGTTCAACGCCATTGAACGTCTCGGCCAGCCGGACTTGCACGGGCGTGCCGGCCTCGGAAAATTTGAACGCGTTCTGCACCAGTTCGTTCACGACCTTGCCGAAATATTCCCCGGACATCGGCACGAGAACGTCCACCGCCTCGATCCTCAAATCGTTCAGGCGCACGGCCTGCACCGCCTGCCCGCCGGCGATTTTTTTGATGAGCGACAACGGCTCTTCCGTTTTGCCAACCCGCAGCGCGTTGACGTTTTTCGGGTCGGCGGCGATCAATTCAAGCTGCGCGTAGATCAAAAAGTTTTCGATCAGCCGTTCGAGCCGCTGGCCGGACTTCAAAATTTCCTGCCCCATTTCCGTGATGTCGCCCGATTTCAAAGTGGCGGCGGACGTGGCGAGCATTTCCGCGTTCGACAAAATTCCATTGAGCGGCGTGCGCATTTCGTGTGGCATCATCAGGCTGATGTTGTCGCGCAGATGGCGGAGCTTGCTTTCGGCCTCGTCGCGCACGGTCTGGGATTTTTTCAGCCGCGCCTCCACGGCGGCGTAAAGCACGTCGGTCGTGAACGGCTTGGGGAGATAATCGTCCGCGCCGAGTTCCATGCCGTGCCGCATCCCGGCGTTGTCGGCGAGGCCGGTCATCAGAATAAATGGAATCGCGGCGGTCGGCGCCTCGGTGCGCAGCGCGGCGAGCGTGAGATAGCCGTCCACCTTGCCCATGTTGACGTCGCAAAGGATCAGGTCGGGCAGTTCCGCGCGCGCCTTTTCGATGCCTTCATGGCCGTTGTGCGCCTCGATCACCTCATAGCCGCGCTGCCGCAACGCAAGCTGGATCATTTCGCGCAACCATTCTTCGTCGTCAATAACCAAGATTTTTTTCACAGTAAAAGTGGTTCAAACCAAGCAAAATCCATGCCTTTTAGATACAACCGGCAAAGGCGTTTTTCAATCCGACGGGGCAAAATTATTTCCGCGCGTCCAGCGGGACGTAGCTGTTCAGCGTGCGCCCGTCGTAAATCTGGCGCGGACGGTAAATGCGGCTCTTCGGTTCTTCCATGATTTCCTTGTAATTCGCAATCCAGCCGGGCATCCGGCCGATCGCGAAGATCACCGTGAACATCTCCACCGGAATCCCGATGGCGCGCATGATGATGCCGCTGTAAAAATCCACGTTCGGATACAATTTCCGTTCGACAAAATACGGGTCTTTCAACGCCGCCTCTTCCAGCTTCTTCGCGATGTCCAACAATGGGTCACTGATGTGCAGCTTGGATAAAACTTCGTCGCACGCCTTCTTGATGATCTTGGCGCGCGGGTCGTGGTTTTTGTAGACGCGATGGCCGAAGCCCATGAGTTTTTTGCCGCTGTTCTTGTCCTTCGCCGCCGTGATGAACTTCGAGCCGTCGTCGCCTTCGCGGTGGATCTGTTCGAGCATTTCGAGCACCGCCTGGTTCGCGCCGCCGTGCAGCGGCCCCCAGAGCGCGCACACGCCCGCCGCGCAACTGGCGAACAGATTCGCCTGGCTGGACGCCACCATGCGCACCGTCGAGGTCGAGCAATTTTGCTCGTGGTCCGCGTGCAGCAGAAAAATCAAATCCAGCGCCTTGACCACTTCCGGTTTGATTTCAAAATCCTCATACGGCATCGAGAACAGCATGTGCAAAAAGTTCGCCGTGTATTTGTAGGTCTGCTTCGGGTAAATCAGCGGCAGCCCGTGCGATTTGCGATACGAATACGCCGCGATCGTCCTCACCTGCGAAATCAGCTTCGCCACATAAAGGTCGAACTGTTTCACCTTGCCCCATTTCCAGTTCATCAAGCCTTCGTCAAAGCAGCTTGCCGCGTTGATCATCGAGGACAGGATCGCCATCGGATGCGCACCCGTGGGAAAACCCTCAAAATGATACTTCATGTCCTCGTGCAAAAACTGGTGTTCCGCCAGCAAATCTGAAAACGCCTTGAACTTTGCGCGGTCGGGCAGTTCACCGTAGATGATCAGGTAGGCCGTCTCGATGAAATTGGATTTTTCCGCCATCTCCTCGATGGGAATGCCGCGATAACGCAAAATCCCCTTGTCACCGTCAATGAACGTGACCTTGCTCACGCACGAACCCGTGTTGCCGTAGCCGTCGTCCAGCGTGATGTAGCCGGTCGTCGCGCGCAGCGATGAAACGTCCACCGCCTTTTCGCCCTCGCTGCCCTCGACCGTCGGCAGCGGATAAATTTTTCCGTCCAGCTCCAGTTTGGCTTCTTTACTCATGACCTCTTTATGGTTTATCAAATTCCACTTTTGAAAATCTGCCTTTGAAACCGGGGCTTGGCAAGCCGCGAAAGCGCCTTTCAAAAAAATTTCGCACCGATTTGGCTGGCGCGGCGTTCGACTTTTTGGCGAAATAAAAAACCGTGAAACGCTGGCCATCCCGCCGTCTTTCATTTCGACAACGACTTGTGCCGGTAATGCAGAATCTTGAACTCAAATTCATCACGGATGGTTTCCGCCAAATCGAATTTGTCCTCGAACGGCGGAAAAAATGCGTCGCCATTTTCAATCTCGCGTTTGACCAGCGTCAAATATAAATCCGAACAGCGCGGCAACGCCTGTTCGTAAATCTGCAACCGCCACAGATGAAAATATCGTTCGGAAATTCCGCCGCGTCCAGTTTGTCCAGCGACTTGAAAATTAAAATTTCCGTCTCTTTGATTTCACCAAGTTTTGTGAAATGAAATTGGTAGGCGCGCTTCAGGAATTTTCCGCCGCGCCATTCGTGATATTGCCCAAAAATTTCCGGATGCTGCCTGATGAGCCGCTGCGGATGTTTTGTCAGGACTAAATTTTTTCGATTTGGCAGCGGTTGGCCGAAACTTTCAAAAGTTTTCCGTCCCATGACGACGACGTTGCCCATCGTCATTTTTTTGAACCACTTGAAATCCTCCGGCAGATGCCACGGGATTTTATTGCCCGCGCCGATCACGCGGTTCAGCGACATCGCAGCGATGGCTTTGAAATGTTTCATCGGCTTCAGTTTGCGGGTGCCTCTAGCGCCTGCAACCGTTTTTTATAAAGTTCCGAATTCGGTTTCAGCCGCACGGCCTGCTGCAAGAACCTGACCGCATCAGTCATTTTATGTTCTGCGGCGAGCGCATTGCCGAGATTGAAACAGGCGTCGGCGTAGTCCGGCTTGTAACAAATCGCCCGTTCATATTCGGCAATGGCCTCACCAGTCCGGTGCACCTTGTAAAGGACGGTTCCCAGATTGTTGTGGGTTTCCGGCTTTGCCGGCGCGAGCTGCAACGCCTGATGATATTGTGTTATGGCGTCATCAAACCGGGCCGTCCGCGCCAGCAAATTTCCGTAGTTGTAATGAATGGTTTCCTCGTTAGGGTTGATGTCCAGGGCGGTGTGATAGTGGGCTTCCGCCTCGGTAAACATTCCACGTCCGGCCTCGATTCGGCCAAGATTGGTGTGCGCCATCCATGACTGCGGATTTTTTTTTAGTGTGTCAATCCAGAGCGTTTCCAGATTTTGATAAATACCGCATTGATGCCAGGTCAGCATCGCCAGGATGAACAATAGTGAAAAGGCCAGAGCCGGTTGAAATCCGCAGGGTGCCGGCCATTTTTCAAAAAGCCGGGTCGTAGCACCGACGGCCAAAACAATGAGGCCAAGGCAGGCCAGATATTGATAGTGGTCCGCAACAAACGAAAAATGAAACGTATAAAGCGGGATGAAGCCCAGCATCGGCGACAGCACCGCCACAAAGAAAAAAATGGCGGACGCCGGGCCGCGCCCCAGTATCCGCCGCCCCAGCCAGAGCCCCGCGGCTACGGCCAGACAGCCGGCGGGCCAGACATATTGCCGCCAATCGCCGTCATGGATTTCCCAGCGCGGATAGCTGAACGTCAGGTCTGCTGGCCAGAATAATTTTCCGGCATAAAACCACAGCGCATGGGTCGCCACCAGCAGCCGGTAGACCGGCCCGCCGAGCAGATAGTATCTGGGCTGGACATTTCCCAGATGTTTTTCCCACCAGACGGAAACCATACCCATCGCCAGACCCATGGCCAAAAACGGCAGCACCTGAAAAACCCGCCGCCGGCTCACCGGTTTGTGCTTCAGCCACAACACCAGCAACATCACCGCTGGGAGTGTACAGGCTGTGGTTTTGGCGAACAAGGCCAGCGCGTGAAATGCGAGCGCCAGCGCGTAAAACCAGCGGCCTTTCCCGTCGGAAAAATTCATCCAAGCGAACAATGCTAGCAGATAAAATAGCGTGGATTCCGTGTTCTTAAGTTCCGTGATCCACGCCACCGTTTCCACCTGCACTGGATGCAGTGCAAACACCGCTGCCGCCAGCCACGCGCCCGGCAGCGCCAGCCGTTTGAGCAACGCCCAGACCAGCAGCGCGTTTAAGATGTGCAGCACTACGTTGACGATGTGATAGCCCGCCGGATGCAAGCCCCACAAGGCGTGTTCCAGACGCAAGGTCGAAAATACCAGCGGAAAATATTGCGATTGGGAATGCGCAGTAAACCAGATGCGCGACAGCCCGTCGGGATCGGTTAGCAAGAAATTTTGCGTGACATAATCATCGTCGTCCCAGACGAAGCCAGCGGAATAAACCGGCCAATACGCCGCCAGCGTCGCTGAAATAATGAACAAAGCTCCAGCCAGAACCGACCTCGTCAGCGCGGCGATGGCTTTAAAATGTTTCATTTGGTGACGTCAATTTTATGCTTGCCGTATAAAAATGAATGTCCCCAGGCTATGGTTGGTTTTTCCAGAAATTGCCACAATAACGACGTCAAAAATAAAGTTACCACCAAAGCAACCATTGTCATGATAACGTCAGAAAGTTCTATGTATCTTGGGTCTCTTCCTAAAACCAGTCCGTGCAACAAAGCATTGATTGGCATATGAAATAGATATATGCCATACGCCAGCGTTCCTAATTTGCGCAATGGAGAAAAGCGCATCGTGGTTGCAACAATTCCCTGTTTATCAGTCACGGCCACGACCAGCAGACAGGCGTAAAACATCGCCAGCCAATGATTGAAAAAAAGTATTCGTTCCAGCGGACAGGATTCAAAATCATATTTTACAGCGATGTAACCCGTACCCAGCAAGAAAACCAATAGTATCACATAAAGATGTTCCGTATTCTTTATAAGCCAGCCGTGGATTTTTTTTTTGGCGAAGTAAAATAGCGCAAACAACACCAATCAACAAAGCGTCTCCTCGTATCGGTATCAAGCCGCTGACGGCTACATATGAAAGCGGATGATACATCCAAAGAAACGCTTGCAGCAGTGGATTGAGGCAGATCAAAGTAAGCAGTGTTGGCAAAAGCCAAGAAGGGCGCATAAGCCAGACTACCGTTGGCAGCACCAGATAAAATTGCTCTTCGACGACAAGCGACCAAGTTGGAGCCATCCAGTCTGAAACATGGTGACTACTTATGAGTTGGACAAAATTTTGGGTAAATGTCAAGTAAGCCCAGACAGGCATGTCGCCTTGGCCAAAAAACTTTTGAAACCACACTTGGGAATAATAATGACCGGCACAAAAAAAATTCAAAGCAACATAAAGAGCCAGGCATAGATAATACAAAGGGAGTATCCGGCAACAGCGCCGGATATAGAATGATTTGAAATAATTTTCCGAATTGCGGTTATCCATCAAAATGCCACCAATCAAAAAACCTGACAGGACAAAAAAAAGATCAACGCCACTCCAGCCGAGGGTGAATGTTCTTTGAATAAAATCACCCAGCCAGCCTGCGCGGGGGTCAATTGAACCTGTCACAAAGTGCTGAAAAACGACGAGGCTTATGGCTAACCCTCTGATCCCATCCAATTCCAGAATATGCGAACGGTCTGGGCTGTTGGAAAATAATTTCATACCGCAATCGGCGCCTTGATGCCCGGATGCGGATCGTAATTCACCAGTTCAAAATCCTCGAACTTGAAGTCGCCGATGTTTTTCACCGCCGGATTCAATTTCATCTGCGGCAACGGACGCGGCTCGCGCGTCAATTGCAGTTTCGCCTGCTCGACGTGATTCGCGTAAAGATGCAAATCGCCGAACGTGTGGATAAATTCGCCCGGCTTCAATCCGCAAACCTGCGCCACCATCAGCGTGAGCAGGGCGTAGCTGGCGATGTTGAACGGCACACCGAGAAAAACATCCGCGCTACGCTGATACATCTGGCAGCTTAATTCCCCGTCGCTCACGTAAAATTGAAACAACGCGTGGCAAGGCGGCAACGCCATCGTCCCCAGCTCGCCCGGATTCCACGCGCTGACGATGTGCCGCCGGCTGTCGGGATTTTTTTTGATCTGCGCGATCACGTCGTCAATCTGGTTGAGCGAGCGGCCGTCGGCGGTGCGCCAATCCATCCATTGCGCGCCGTAAATGCGGCCCAGATTTCCATCCGCGTCCGCCCATTCGTCCCAGATCGTCACGCCGTGATCGTTGAGCCATTTGACGTTCGTGTCGCCGCGCAAAAACCAGAGCAGCTCGTAGATGATGGACTTGGTGTGGACCTTTTTTGTGGTGAGCAGCGGAAACGAATCGCGCAGCGGACAGCGGATTTGCGCGCCGAAAACGGAAAACGTGCCCGTGCCCGTGCGGTCGGCCTTGAACTTGCCGTGATCAAGGACGTGCCGGAGCAAATCGAGGTATTGAATCATCGCGGGAAAAATTTAACCACGAAACGCGCGCGGGAAAAAGAAATTTAGCCGAGCAAAAATTCAAAGTCGGAAAACTTTAATTGTTAAAATCCAAGCGACAAATCTTTAGCTATGAATTTTGCCGAATATCCTCGCGAATATCGTCTATGTCTCCCGCCAAAACGGCATTCCACGCAATTCCAATCTGCACGAGCATGACAGCGAACTCTGTGCGAAAGGATTCGGTGAATTGCTGATTGGATGACCATTGCCAATAGTTGCGCCAGCCTGTGGAAAGAATTCCCGAAACATCAGCAACTAAAGAACGCGGAAATGCTTCCGCTTTGCCTCCAATGTTTTCAGACGGTTGCTTCGTATTAAGCTCGTGATTGACTGCCTCCAAACAGTCAAGAATGTCATCGAATAAATTCCGAAGTTCTGGGATGCGTGACTGTCGTTCAGCCTGCCACAATGCGAACAAGAAACTTTCGTTTTCTGGCAAACCAGAACCCGGAGAGTTTGCGTGATTTCGCAATCTTTTAAGTGCGTCTGAATAGTCCATGACTTTTATTTGTTGCCACACATTTACAACTCATCTCGTTTCTGTCCAGCGTTCTTTAGACACGAATTCCACGAATCAACACGCATTCAATTTGTGAAAATTCGCGCAATTCGTGTCAAAAAAAATCCGCCTTTCGGTTAAGAAAGGCGGATGGATGGAAATCAAGCGCGTTACGCCGGTTCCTTGTCGTTGGTGTCGAGCGCGTCGAAGGCGTGTTGCAACGCCACGAGGTCTTCGCCGGGCTTGAGCTGGTCGAGGATTTTCTGCTCTTCCTTCAATTGCTCGTCGGTGTAGCTGGCGGCCTTGATGGACAGACCGATGCGGCGTTCGCCCTTGTCAATCTTGACGACGCGCGCGTTCACGTCCTGGCCGACCTTGAGGACGTTCTTGATCTTGTCAACGTGGTCTTCGGAAACCTGCGAGATGTGGACGAGGCCGTCAATCTCATGCTGCAAGCCGACGAACGCGCCGAAACTCGCGAGCTTCGTGACTTTGCCTTGAACGAGGTCGCCGACTTTGTAGAGCGTCTCGATGTTCGCCCACGGGTCGGTGCCGAGCTGTTTCATGCCGAGCGCGATGCGCTGGTTCGGACGGTCCACTTCGAGCACGGTGGCCTCGACGGTGTCGCCCTTTTTCATGACTTCGCTCGGATGATTTATTTTGCGCGTCCATGACATATCGGAAACGTGGATCATGCCGTCAATGCCTTCTTCCAGTTCGACGAACGCGCCGTAACTGGTGAGATTGCGAACCTGGCCTTTGACTTTCGTGCCGACGGTGTATTTCGCCGCCGCGCCGTCCCACGGATTAGATTCCAACTGGCGGATGCCGAGGGAAATTTTCTGCTCCTCGCGGTTAATTCCCAAAACAACGGCTTCGACTTCCTGATCCTGCTTGAGAACGTCGCTCGGTTTGGCGATGCGCTTGGTCCAGGAAAGTTCCGTGACGTGAATGAGACCTTCGACGCCGGGTTCGAGCTGCACGAATGCACCGTAAGGCACGAGGCTGACGACCTTGCCCTTGACCTTCGCGCCGACGGGGAATTTCGTTTCGATGCTGTCCCACGGATTCGCGAGCTTCTGCTTGAGGCCGAGGCTGACGCGTTCTTTTTCCTTGTTCACGTCGAGCACGACCACGTCAATTTCCTGACCGACCTTCAAAAGTTCCGACGGATGACCGATGCGACCCCAGCTCATGTCGGTGATGTGCAGCAAACCATCAATGCCGTTCAATTCGATGAACGCGCCGAAATCCGTGATGTTCTTGACCGTGCCCTTGCGGATGTCGCCGGGAACCATCTCGCCCAAAATTTTCGCGCGCTTCGTGGTGCGCTCGGATTCGATCAATTCGCGGCGCGAGAGGACGATGTTCTGCCGTTCCTGATTGATTTTGACGACCTTGAATTCGTAAGTGTTGCCGACGAACGACGCCAGATTTTTCGGCGTCGTCACGTCAATCTGCGACGCGGGCAAAAACGCCTCGACGCCGACGTTGACGACCAGCCCGCCCTTGACGATGGAAGTGACCTTGCCCTTGATGATGCCGCCTTCGTTGCAGATGGACAAAATGTTGTCCCAATTCTTTTTGAACTCCGCCTTCTCGTGCGATAGGACGACCGTGCCTTCCTTGTTTTCGAGCTTCTCGATCAGCACATCCACTTCGTCGCCGACCTTCAATGAGGCCGCGTCCAAAAATTCGTTGAGCGGGATGATGCCTTCGCTTTTGTAGCCGATGTCCACCAGGACTTCCTTCGGACGAAGTTCGATGACCGTGCCTTTGACGATTTCGCCCTGCGCAAAGCGCGTGGCGCTTTGCTTCATGGCTTCTTCCATTGTGAGCATAATTTAACTGTGTTTAACCGCGGGAGACTTTTAATTCCGCGAATGGCGGAACTTGAAGACTCCATTGCCTAACTACCGACGCTGCGACTGGCAACGGAGGTTAAGGGTTAGGTTGTTAGTTGACTGTTTTTTCTCAGCCTCAATGAACAATCCGCACACGCGGCGTTCAGGCAGGATGGAAAATACGGGAAACGCGGAGAATGGCAAGTGCGAAATGAATTCAATTCTATTCTGCTATGCGCGCCATTTGACGACGCTTCAATGTCACTCTACTTTTGTCGTCCATGTTTCAACTCGTCTCCGATTACGAACCCGCCGGCGACCAGCCGCAGGCGATTGCGAAATTGACCGCCGGAATTATTTCCGGGGCGAAGCATCAGACGTTGCTCGGTGTCACGGGTTCCGGAAAAACGTTCACCGTCGCGAACGTCATCAAAAATGTGGATCGCCCGACGCTCGTCATTTCGCACAACAAAACGCTCGCCGCGCAGCTTTACGCGGAGTTCAAAAGTTTTTTTCCGCACAACGCAGTCGAATACTTCGTCAGCTACTTCGATTATTACCAGCCGGAGGCCTACATTCCGCGCACCGACACGTTCATCGAAAAAGATTCCAGCCGCAACGAGGAGATCGAGCGCCTTCGCCTCTCGACCATGAGTTCGCTGTTTTCGCGGCGCGACGTCATCGTCGTCGCGAGCGTTTCGTGCATTTACGGCATCGGCAGCAAGGAAGATTACGAGGAGATGATCATCCCAATGCGCGTCGGCAGCACGATTTCGCGCGAACAATTTTTATCGCGCCTCATTTCGCTGCAATACGAGCGCAATGACATCACGTTCGAGCGCGGCAATTTTCGTGTGCGCGGCGACACGGTTGAAGTCCGCCCCGCCGGGCGCGAAGACGGTTTGCGCGTGGAATTTTTTGGCGAAGAAATCGAACGCATCACGCGCTTCGAGCCGTTGACCGGAAATAAAATTGAATTGCTCGACGGCGTCGTCGTTTTCCCGGCGAAACAATTCGTCACGACGGAAAATAAAATGCGCAACGCAATTTTGACCATCCGCGAAGAACTCGGCGACCGCATCAATCTTTTTGAACGCAGCGGAAAATTGCTCGAAGCCCAGCGCATCAAGCAGCGCACGGAATTTGACTTGGAAATGATGGAGGAAATGGGCGTCTGCTCCGGCATCGAAAATTATTCGCGCCACATTTCCGGCCGTCCGCCGGGTTCGCAGCCGAACACGCTCTTCGATTTTTTGCCGGACGATTATCTGCTCGTCATTGACGAATCGCACGCGACCGTGCCGCAGATCGGCGGCATGTATGAAGGCGACAAATCGCGCAAAACCGTTTTGGTCGAGCACGGATTCCGGCTCCCGAGCGCGCTCGACAATCGGCCGCTGAATTTTCTGGAATTTCAGTCCATGCAAAACCAGACGATCTACGTCAGCGCCACACCCGCGCCGCGCGAACTCGGCTGGTCGCAAGGCCACGTCGCCGAACTCGTCGTGCGCCCGACCGGACTCATTGACCCGACGATCACGCTCAAGCCGCTCAAAGGACAGATTGACGATTTGCTCGAGGAAGTCCGCAAACGCGCCGACAAAAAAGAACGCACGCTCGTCACCACGCTTGACCAAACGCACGGCGGAGGAACTCACGGATTATCTGCGCGACATCGGCGTGCGCGTCCAGTATCTGCACAGCGAAATTGACGCCATCGAGCGCGTGGAAATTTTGCGCTCGCTCCGCAAAGGCGAATTTGACGTGCTCGTCGGAATCAATCTTTTACGCGAAGGTTTGGATTTGCCGGAAGTTTCGCTCGTCGCGATTTTGGACGCGGACAAGGAAGGTTTTCTCCGCAGCGAAACCAGTTTGATCCAGACCGCCGGCCGCGCCGCGCGCCATCTGAACGGCGAAGTGATCCTTTACGCCGACGTGATGACGCAAAGTGGATGGAAATCAAGCGCGTTACGCCGGTTCCTTGTCGTTGGTGTCGAGCGCGTCGAAGGCGTGTTGCAACGCCACGAGGTCTTCGCCGGGCTTGAGCTGGTCGAGGATCTTCTGCTCTTCCTTCAATTGCTCGTCGGTGTAGCTGGCGGCCTTGATGGACAGACCGATGCGGCGTTCGCCCTTGTCAATCTTGACGACGCGCGCGTTCACGTCCTGGCCGACCTTGAGGACGTTCTTGATCTTGTCAACGTGGTCTTCGGAAACCTGCGAGATGTGGACGAGGCCGTCAATCTCATGCTGCAAGCCGACGAACGCGCCGAAACTCGCGAGCTTCGTGACTTTGCCCTGAACGAGGTCGCCGACTTTGTAGAGCGTCTCGATGTTCGCCCACGGGTCGGTGCCGAGCTGTTTCATGCCGAGCGCGATGCGCTGGTTCGGACGGTCCACTTCGAGCACGGTGGCCTCGACGGTGTCGCCCTTTTTCATGACTTCGCTCGGATGATTTATTTTGCGCGTCCATGACATATCGGAAACGTGGATCATGCCGTCAATGCCTTCTTCCAGTTCGACGAACGCGCCGTAACTGGTGAGATTGCGAACCTGGCCTTTGACTTTCGTGCCGACGGTGTATTTCGCCGCCGCGCCGTCCCACGGATTAGATTCAACTGGCGGATGCCGAGGGAAATTTTCTGCTCCTCGCGGTTAATTCCCAAAACAACGGCTTCGACTTCCTGATCCTGCTTGAGCACGTCGCTCGGTTTGGCGATGCGCTTGGTCCAGGAAAGTTCCGTGACGTGAATGAGACCTTCGACGCCGGGTTCGAGCTGCACGAATGCACCGTAAGGCACGAGGCTGACGACCTTGCCCTTGACCTTCGCGCCGACGGGAAATTTCGTTTCGATGCTGTCCCACGGATTCGCGAGCTTCTGCTTGAGGCCGAGGCTGACGCGTTCCTTTTCCTTGTTCACGTCGAGCACGACCACGTCAATTTCCTGTCCAACTTTCAAAAGTTCCGACGGATGGCCGATGCGGCCCCAGCTCATGTCCGTGATGTGGAGCAAACCGTCAATGCCGTTCAATTCGATGAACGCGCCGAAATCCGTGATGTTCTTGACCGTGCCCTTGCGGATGTCGCCGGGAACCATCTCGCCCAAAATTTTCGCGCGCTTCGTGGTGCGCTCGGATTCGATCAATTCGCGGCGCGAGAGAACGATGTTCTGCCGTTCCTGATTGATTTTGACGACCTTGAATTCGTAAGTGTTGCCGACGAACGACGCCAGATTTTTCGGCGTCGTCACGTCAATCTGCGACGCGGGCAAAAACGCCTCGACGCCGACGTTGACGACCAGCCCGCCCTTGACGATGGAAGTGACCTTGCCCTTGATGATGCCGCCTTCGTTGCAGATGGACAAAATGTTGTCCCAGTTTTTCTTGAACTCCGCCTTCTCGTGCGAGAGGACGACGGTGCCTTCCTTGTTTTCGAGCTTCTCGATCAGCACATCCACTTCGTCGCCGACCTTCAATGAGGCCGCGTCCAAAAATTCGTTGAGCGGGATGATGCCTTCGCTTTTGTAGCCGATGTCCACCAGGACTTCCTTCGGACGAAGTTCGATGACCGTGCCTTTGACGATTTCGCCCTGGGCAAAACGCGTGGCGCTTTGCTTCATGGCTTCTTCCATTGTGAGCATAATTTAACTGTGTTTAACCGCGGGAGACTTTTAATTCCGCGAATGGCGGAACTTGAAGACTCCATTGCCTAACTACCGACGCTGCGACCGGCAACGGAGGTTAAGGGTTAGGTTGTTAGTTGACTGTTTTTTCTCAGCCTCAATGAACATCCGCACACGCGGCGTTCAGGCAGGATGGAAAATACGGGAAACGCGGAGAATGGCAAGTGCGAAATGAATTCAATTCTATTCTGCTATGCGCGCCATTTGACGACGCTTCAATGTCACTCTACTTTTGTCGTCCATGTTTCAACTCGTTTCCGATTACCAACCCGCCGGCGACCAGCCGCAGGCGATTGCGAAGTTGACCGACGGCATTCTGTCCGGCGCGAAGCATCAGACGCTGCTCGGCGTCACGGGTTCGGGAAAAACTTTCACGGTCGCGAACGTCATCAAAAACGTAGATCGCCCGACGCTCGTCATTTCGCACAACAAAACGCTCGCCGCGCAGCTTTACGCCGAGTTCAAAAGTTTTTTTCCGCACAACGCCGTCGAATACTTCGTCAGCTACTTCGATTATTACCAGCCCGAAGCCTACATTCCGCGCACCGACACGTTCATCGAAAAAGATTCCAGCCGCGTAACGAGGAGATCGAGCGGCTGCGGCTCTCGACCATGAGTTCGCTGTTTTCGCGGCGCGACGTGATTGTCGTCGCGAGCGTCTCGTGCATTTACGGCATCGGCAGCAAGGAAGATTACGAGGAGATGATCATTCCGATGCGCGTTGGCAGCACGATTTCGCGCGAACAATTTTTGTCGCGCCTCATTTCGCTGCAATACGAGCGCAACGACATCACGTTCGAGCGCGGAAATTTTCGCGTGCGCGGCGACACGGTCGAAGTCCGCCCCGCCGGACGCGAAGACGGCTTGCGCATGGAATTTTTTGGCGAAGAAATCGAACGCATCACGCGCTTCGAGCCGTTGACCGGAAATAAAATCGAATTGCTCGAAGCCGTCGTCGTTTTTCCGGCGAAACAATTCGTCACGACGGAAAATAAAATGCGCAACGCGATTTTGACCATCCGCGAAGAACTCGGCACGCGCATCGCGGAATTTGAGCGCACCGGAAATTGCTCGAAGCGCAGCGCATCAAGCAGCGCACGGAATTTGACTTGGAAATGATGGAGGAAATGGGCGTCTGCTCCGGCATCGAAAATTATTCGCGCCACATTTCCGGCCGTCCGCCCGGCTCGCAGCCGAACACGCTCTTCGATTTTTTGCCGGACGATTATCTGCTCGTCATTGACGAATCGCACGCGACCGTTCCGCAGATCGGCGGCATGTATGAAGGCGACAGCTCGCGCAAAACCGTTTTGGTCGAGCACGGATTTCGTCTGCCGAGCGCGCTCGACAATCGGCCGCTGAATTTTCTGGAATTTCAGTCCATGCAAAACCAGACGATCTACGTCAGCGCCACGCCCGCGCCGCGCGAACTCGGCTGGTCGCAAGGCCACGTCGCCGAACTCGTCGTGCGCCCGACCGGACTGATTGACCCGACGATCACGCTCAAGCCGCTCAAAGGCCAGATTGACGATCTGCTCGAGGAAGTCCGCAAACGCGCCGACAAAAAAGAACGCACGCTCGTCACCACTTTGACCAAGCGCACGGCGGAGGAACTCACGGATTATCTGCGCGACATCGGCGTGCGCGTCCAGTATTTGCACAGCGAAATTGACGCCATCGAACGCGTGGAAATTTTGCGCTCGCTCCGCAAAGGCGAATTCGACGTGCTCGTCGGAATAAATCTTTTGCGCGAAGGCCTGGATTTGCCGGAAGTTTCGCTCGTCGCGATTCTGGACGCGGACAAGGAAGGTTTTCTGCGCAGCGAAACGAGTTTGATCCAGACCGCCGGCCGCGCCGCGCGCCATCTGAACGGCGAAGTGATCCTTTACGCCGACGTGATGACGCAAAGCATCCAGAAATTTCTCGCCGTCACCAAATATCGCCGCGAACGGCAGATCGCCTACAACGTCGCGCACAACATCACGCCGCGCAGCGTCGTCCGCGCCGTCGAGGAAAGCCTCGCGACCTACGAATCCGACCGCCGCGAGGCCGACGCCGTCCTGCGCGAAGGCAGCACGGACATTGACATCACCTCGACGATCCAGGAACTCGAAACCGAAATGCTCAAGGCCGCCGAGGATTTGAAATTTGAAAAAGCCGCGCTGCTCCGCGACCAGATCAAGGAACTCAAACACATGCTGGACGGCACGAAATCCGAAGCGAAGCCGGTGAGTTATCGGAAATCAAAACGGGCGAGGAAATAAATTTTTATACTTTTTCGTCTCCGTCTTATAGCGCGTCGTGCATTGCAGAATGCTATGGGAACATTGCAAAAGACATGGAAATTTCGGCGACAGAGTTTCCGCACAAAGCCGTGGCTCTACGCAGCGACGGCTTCGAAGCGAGCGACGGCTTTGACATTTCTAACATCTCGCCGTAAAAGCGTTGCCTGTGCTTGGAAATGCGTTGCTTTGGCCTGCAACGTGGATCGCATTGCAAGCACCAACGACTCAATCGCTTCGTTTCTAGTTTTGCCGAACCCGCTGACGCAAAGTTCTGGACAAACAGCCGAATACCAACTGTCCAGATTTTTGACGATGATCGTGAATGGTTTTGTCATATTTCCTCCGGTGTTGTCATTTTGCTTCGCACAGCAGCTTTGTTATACACTTAAGAGAGTTTTGCCATTAAGATTGGGCGATAAAGTCACTGATTTTTCCCATTGGCACAAGAGAAATTTATCCACACATCGGCGCGACCTCTTTGTAGAACCAAACCCAAACCAAATCAAGGTTCTTGCGAACGGCCACCAAATTCGTAGGAGTCGAGGTGACGAGACTCAAATCAAAAAATCAGAGACTCCTTACGTCGTCTCCTACAAACAAAGCCGCCGAAGCAGGCGTTGGCCGATCAATTTGCCCGCCGGATTTCAAAATAAATTCAAAACGCGCCGCTTTTGATTCCCAGACGCGAGCCGGCCATGACGGTTTCGCGCCAGAGGCTGATGAGTTCGCCCAGTTTTTGCAGCCACGGCAGCACGCGGTTCTCGAGCGCGTTGGAGAGCGGAATGACGTCCGCCGAATGACAGGTTTCATCCACGGCCCGGATGATGGCGGCGATCTGTTCCAACTGCCATCGGCGAAGCTGTGTGAGCGGCGTATGACAGTTGTCGGGCAGCAGGCTCAACGTGAGCACCGGTTGTTTGAGCTGCCTGGCCAGCTGCCACCAGACTTCATGCGCGACGCAGGCGTTGTTGATGAGAACGAGCGTGATGGCCGTCTCCACACATTCGCGGGCGTGATGCGTCTGTTGCAGCGCCGTGTTGAGCAACAGGACAGATGTGTCCTGCAGGGCGACTGTCCCGGCTTCGACACGGCAAAAATTTCCCGGATTGACGAGCGGCAGGGCGGGGTTCACCGGCTGGCCGTCAACACTCAACGAGTGCAGGACGCGCTGTTTTTCCAAGGCAAGCATCTCAAGATAACAGCCGATGGCGTTCAGCGAACGTTGTCCCGACGGCAGTTCCACCGGCAGGCCGTCCAGCAGCAATTCAACCTCATGCTGATTTTCGGAACCGGGATTGTCGCACATAGCCTTTCAAAGCACGCATTCCTTGTGCCTCGAAACCGCGCAGCCCTGAAAAGTTATTCACAATTGATCTTCACAGAAGGCGAACGGGGAGATCATTTCGCCGGATTTGCGCCTTTGACGTTCATGCGGATCGAATAAAGCGACGTGCTCGCGGTAATGAACAGTGTCCGGCGGTCTTGGCCGCCGAAGCAGACGTTGGCCGACCATTTTTCCGGCACGTCAATGTGGTCAATCTGTTTTCCCGCCGGACTGAAAATGGAAACACCGTTCGTCTGGCCGGTGGCGCACATGACCAAATCTCCATTTTCATCAATCGTCATGCCGTCCGAACCTTTCGCGACGAACAAGGTTTTATTCGTGAGCGAGCCGTCGGGCAAAATATCGTAGCGCCACGTCTGGTCGCCGCGGATGTCGGCGACGTAAAGTGTTTTGCCATCGGGCGTGCCGGTGATGCCGTTCGGTTTTTTCAAATCTCCGGCCACGGGAAAAAGTTTTTTGCGGTCGGGCGAAAGATAAAAAACCGGCTGGTTTGAAAGCGCCATTTTTGTGTGATCCCACCATTTGCGCGAGTAAAACGGGTCGGTGAGATACATCGCGCCGTTGGGCGCGACCCAGACATCGTTCGGGCCGTTGAGGTATTTGCCGTCGTAATTGGTGACAAGAATCGTGACGGTTTTGTCCGGCGCGATGGACCAAAGCTGGTTGTGCTCGTCGGCGCAGGCAATCAAATTTCCTTTCGCGTCGAACATCATGCCGTTCGCGTGACCGGACGGCTGGAGAAACGTGGAAAGTTTGCCGCCCACGCTCCATTCCATGATGCGGTCGTTCGGCTGGTCAACAAAAAACAGATTTCCATGCTTGTCGCATGTCGGGCCTTCGGTGAACGCAAAATCGCCCGCAAGCTTTTGAAGTTTCGCGCCGGGCGCGACGACGCTTTGAGAAAAAACCGCAAGGTTGAAAGCCAGCAATGCGGTCAGGGAGAATAGAAAAATTTTCATGCGCGTCGAACAAGCTGCAACAGACGCCGCCGCGAATCCACGAAAAAATCATCCCTTGTTTTTCCGCGCCGGCTGGCGCAAGTTAAAAGCCGTGGATTTTTTTGACACCTGAATATGCAGCCGCAAACCCAGCAACTCCTGCGCTTTTTGAAAAGCTGGCTCATCAGCACCTTCGCGGTGCTGGTGGCGGTGCAGGTCGTGCATGGGATTCATTTCCGCGACCCGGGACTGCTTGCGCCGGTGCTGACCGCCCTGTTGCTGGGAATTCTCAACGCCTTTATCCGCCCGATCCTCGTGATCCTTGCGCTGCCGCTGCTGATTGTCACGCTCGGCCTGTTCATGCTCGTCATCAACGCGCTGATGCTTTGCTTCGTGAGCTGGCTGATGCAGCCGTATTTTCAGGTGAATACCTTTGGCGCGGCAATTCTCGGCGCGCTGATCATCAGCCTCGTATCCGGCGCGCTGAATGTTTTGACCGGCAATTCAAACGCGCGCATCACGATCCAACGCCGCCCGCCGCCTTCCAAAAAACCGGACAATGACGGCAACGGCCCGGTGATTGATGTGTGAAAATTTTGAATTGCGAATTTCAAATGGCGAATGAATTTAACTCGCAACTCGAAATTCGTCATTAGCAATTTGATACGCCGCGCGCAAAGTCGGAATTCCCTGCGCATTAAAGTCACGTTCGAAATCTGTGAGCACTTCCGCCAGTTCATCGGGCGTTCCGACTTTTTGAAATCCTTCGCCCGCGCCAAAAACTTCCGTCATTTGCGCAAAATAATCCGGGTCATCCGTCCGCAAATAAATTTTACCGCCGGGCGCGAGCGCGGCACGGGCGAGCGCCGGAAAATGTTCGTTGATGAGCCGGTGCCTGCGATGTTTTTTCTTCGGCCACGGGTCGGGGAAATAAATGTGCAGCGCAGATGCCGAATGTGGCGGGAGAAGATATTGCAGAAAATAAGATGACTCGATCCGCACCCCGCGCAAATTCGTCAGCCCGGCGCGGCGGCCTTTTTTGTCGAGCTTGGAAATGCGTCCGAGCAATCGTTCGACTCCGATGAAATTCTTTTCAGGATTTCGCCGCGCGTATTCGACGAGGAATGAAGCATCGCCGCAGCCCAGTTCAACTTCGAGCAGTTGCGGTTTTGGAAAAATTTCCACCAGTTCCAGCGGCTCGACGACGGAACGCAATTGAATAATCAGATTTTCCGGCGAGTAAGATTGATTTTTCAAATCGTCAATCGTAAATCATCAATCAAAAATTGAAAGATGGTCGGGGCGGTGAGATTCGAACTCACGACCTCTTGTACCCGAAACAAGCGCGCTACCAGGCTACGCTACGCCCCGACGATTAACAATCAGGTTGCCGCGCAAGCAGCGGAAAAGCAATGCCGAATTTTGCCGGGCAAGACGCGAATTGGCTTGCCCCAAAATCTCCTTGCGTCAAATTATTGAACATCGGCGGATGCTTCCAGAACGTCGGGCCCGTAGCTCAGCGGTTAGAGCAGGCGACTCATAATCGCTTGGTCCCCGGTTCAAATCCGGGCGGGCCCACCATTTTCAAATTATTGTAAATTAAGCCGGTCTTTCGTTTGCTTGCGAAGAAAATTTTAAGGCGCCCGTGGGAACGCCGGCATTCTTAAGCGTGTTCATCCGCCCTCGCCTTCGGAAACAAATTAGACTGATACACCGCCAAGTTTTCGTGACACTTGTAAAAGTCCGGCGGCTCCATTATTGTCTGGCTATGTCGTTGAAGAAACATTTTGCGTGGCTGGCGCTGGTTTTCTGCGCCGCGAATTTTGCATTGGCCGACACAATCCAACTCAAGGACCAAGCCGCCGTCACCGGCAAAATCCTCGCCGAGAAAACCGATGCCGTCGTCGTGGATGTCGGCTACACCGTGCTCGTCATCCCGCGCGCGGACATCACAAAAATTTCCAAGGCGGACGACCTTTCGCCGCTGAAAAATCCCGCCGCCGCCAGTCCGTTGCTGAACGTGCTCGCGCCGCAGTTTTATTACGCCAACGCGCTGGCCTCGCCCGCGCGCGATGTCAGTTCGCTCGTCAAGCAGATCGGCGAGGCCGTCGTGCAAGTCCGCACGCCGGAAGGCCTGGGTTCGGGCTTTTTCATCAACGCGGACGGTTATCTCATCACGAATTTCCACGTCATCGAGGGCGAGACGGAAATTTCCGTGGAAGTTTACCGCCAAACCGACGGCCAGCTGGATCGCGAGACTTACAAGCAGGTCAAAATCATCGCCATCAACAAATTTCACGACCTCGCGCTGCTGAAGATCGAGGACAAGGACGCGCCGAAGTTCAAATACATCACGCTCGGCAGTTCCGATGCGCTGAACGTGGGCGACGAGGTTTTCGCCATCGGCAGCCCGCTCGGCCTCGAACGCACGGTCACGCAGGGCATTTTGAGCACCAAGACGCGCGAGCTGGAGGGCGAGCTTTATCTGCAGACGAGCACACAGATCAATCCCGGCAACAGCGGCGGCCCGCTCTTCAACCTCGCCGGCGAAGTCGTCGGCGTGACGAACATGAAGATCACTTTTGGCGAAGGTCTGGGGTTTGCGATTCCCGTCGAACTCGTGAAAAGTTTTCTCGATCACCGCGACGCGTTCGCCTATGCCGCCGACAATCCGAACAATCCCTATCGCTATCTTGAACCGCCGAGCCACACGAAGCAGAAAGCGGATGAGAAATAATTCCACCGCGCCGCGCAACCTTTCAACGCAGGTGAACTTTAATTCATTATGACAAAATTTCCCCGCCCGATTTTTCTCGCCGCGTTCTTCGCGTCGCTGGCATTTGCCGCTTCCGTTCGCGCCGCAATTCCGCCCGCCGAAAATCTTTTGCCGTCGGACACGCTGTTCGTCCTCACCGTGCCGGATTGCGCGGCCATGCGCACCGCGATGAATCAGTCGCCGCAATGGCTTTTGTGGAACGACCCGGCCATGAAACCGTTTCACGACAAGTTCATGGACAAGTGGAACGAGTCCTTCGTCGCGCCGTTGGAACACGACCTCGGCTTGAAGCTCGCCGACTTCGCCGCACTGCCGCAGGGACAGTTCACGGTCGCCATCACGCAGAACGGCTGGCGCGGCACCGGCGACCAGACACCGGGAATTGTTTTATTGCTCGATGCGAAGGACAAAAGTGATTTGCTGAAAACCAACCTCGCCGCGCTGAAAAAAAAATGGGCCGACGCCGGCAAACCCATCCGCACGGAAACCATCCGCGACGTTAAATTCTCCATCGTGCCGCTTTCGAGCAATGACCTTCCCGCCTCGATTTCCGCATTGTTCCCCAAACGCCAGCCCGTCTCGGAACTCGGCAAGGAAGACAAGCCCGCGCCGCCCGGCGAACTCGTCATCGGCCAGTTTGAATCGCTGCTGATCGCTGGCAATTCCATGAAGGCCGTCGAGCCGGTCGTCGCGCACCTGACCGGCGGCTCCGCACCCGCGCTGAACGACAATGCGGTTTTCGCCGCCGACAAACTGTCGCAGTTCCGCGGCTCGCCGCTGTATTTCGGCTGGTTCAACGCGAAAACTTTTTTTAACGTCCTCGCCAGCATCCCGCAACCGGAGCCGAACCCCGACGCGCCCAGCCCGATGCCGCCGTTTTCCTGGAGCAAGGCGCTCGCCGCCGCCGGCGCGATGGGATTGAAGAGCGCGAGTTTTGCCGCCCGCGAATCGCACGACGGCTCGGAGGTGGATTTCTTTTTCTCCGTGCCGGAAGCCGACCGCACCGGTCTTTTCAAAATGATCGCCGCCTCGTCCAAAGACGCCGGCGCACCGCTGTTCGTGCCCGCCGACGCGGTGAAATTCTGGCGCTGGCGCGTGGACGGCCAGAAGGACTGGGCCGCGCTGCAAACCATGCTGGGCAACATCTCGCCCATGGCCTTGAGCAGCCTCAACGCCGCCATCGCGATGGCCAACGCCAGCGCGCAGACGAAAGACCCGAGCTTTGACTTCAACAAAAATCTCATCGGCAATCTCGGCGACGATTTCGTCAGTTATCAAAAAACGCCCGCCGGAACTTCCATCGCGGATTTGGGCAACGCCCCGTCCATTTTCCTGTTCGCCGCGGCGAATCCCGACCAGGCCGTCCTCGCCGTCAAAAGTGTCGCGGCGATGATGTATGGGCAGCCGGGCGCGACCGAGCCGCGCGATTTTCTCGGCAAGAAAATTTACAGCATTCCCCTGCCCTCGCCACGCATCGCGGGCGCGACGGCCCCGGCGCGTTCACTTTATCTGGCCAGCAGCAGCGGCTACGCGGCCATCAGCGCCGACTCCTCGATCATCGAAGGTTTTCTGCGCAGCACCGGCAGTCCGGGCAAACCGCTGCGTGAAACCGCCGGACTCGCCGACGCCGCGCAGCACATCGGCGGCACCGGCACCGGTTTGTTCGGTTATGAAAACCAGCGCGAACTCATGCGTTCCGCCTTCACGCTGCTGAAAAACCAGTCCGACAGCCCGGCCGGACTCGGCTCGATGGCGGCGTTGCCGAAGAGTGTCCGCGACTGGATGGATTTCTCGCTGCTGCCGGATTACGACCAAGTCTCGAAATACTTTTTCTTCTCCGTCTTCAACGGCAGCGCCACGACGGACGGGCTTTCGTTCAAAGCCTTCGCCCCGCGCCCGCCGCAGTTGAATTAAATGAAGGCAGCTCGCCCATTTTTATTTTTAATAATCGCTCTGTTCATGGGTTGGGCCATCGGTTCGTATTCCACGGATCACTACTACGGCAAATGGATAAGGCGTTATCAGACACATAGCGCTTTCGACGCCGTGAACGACCGTTTGACTGCTTTGAATGCCTTGCGCGCCGGCGACACAAACGGGGCGGTGGAAATACTGGAGAGCCAGTTGGACGACCAGATTTTGTTGCTGGGATCGATGCTTCGTGATTATGCCCGCTGGCCAGCGCCAACCTCAAACTATCCGGTTGCTGACGCAACTCCGCGATTATCAGGCCGCGCATCCCGGCAAAAACAACGGGCCGGAAATTGACCAGATTCTTGCCGGTGTCCTGTTGTCAACGAACCTTCAGAATCATCCGTGACGCAGATGCGTTTTTGATGCAGGCGCATGCCATGTCAAATTGGCAAATGATGCAACGATTTTCGATTTAACGATTCAACGCGCCCTCACTCCTGCGGATAAACCAGAATCCGGTCGTGGACGAGCACGATCAAATCGTTCTTCTTGTCGCCGGTGACATCCGCGACGAGCGCTTCGCGCGGTTCCGGCATGGCGTTGTCGCGTCCGCGAAACGTGTGCTGCTCGAACACCTGCCAGCGGTCCGCCGGCACCAGCTTGTGATTGGGACTGAAGCTGACGAGGTCGAGATAATTTTTCGCCGTCTCCATGAACACGATGTCCTTGCGCCCGCTGCCGGTCAGGTCGCCCGCGATCTCGTCGTTGAGAAAACCGTCCTTGATGGGCGTCTCGTAGCCGTCGAGCGCGGTGAAATCCCAGACATCGCCCGCCAGCGCCAGCCACGCGACCATGTTCTGGCCGAGAAAAGCGACGCTCTGGACATCCTTGCCGCCGAGCGCGACGGATTGCACGCTGTCGAAATCCGTGACCGGCAGTTCGATGTTGCGGACGACCTGCCACACGCCCGTCGCGTCGCGTTCGCACAACGTCAACTGTTTGTGCTCCGCGTCGAACAGAAAAATTGACGGCGTGGCATTTTTCCCGCTTTGAACCGCCGTCGCGCCGACGATGCGCGAATCGCTTTCCGCGCCGTTGATCTGGTCTTTCACGCGGAAAACCCAGCCCGGCTGGTTCGTCGAGCCTTGGATTTTGTCACCGCGTTCCAGCACGACCGCGCGCACGAAATTTTTCTGCGGCAAAAGCAATTCCAGCTTGCCGTCGCCGTCCACGTCCGCCGACGCGAGCCAGGGCTGGTCCAGCGCGCCGCCGGGCGGATCAACGTCTTCCTCGTCGAAATCGCCGCCGGATTTTTGCAGCAACACCTTGACCTTTTCATACGGGATCAGCACGACCAAGTCCGCCAGCCCGTCCTGGTTCACGTCCTCGATGGTGAACGACGACGGGTTCGATTTGAAACTGTCGCTCAACTTTTGCGATTTCATTTTGCCGTCCGCCGTGCGCGTGACGAGCGAACGCTGGCCGTCCTTGTCCACGATGATGGCGAGCGTTGGTTTTGCGCCGCGCTTCAACGCGCCAACGGTCATCGCGAGCGGTTTGCCGTCAAGCGGGATGAGCGTTGGAAACGGCAGCCGTCCATTTTTGTCAAACTGAGTCACGCCGACCGCGCGTTCGTCCTGGCTCAAAAGAAAAATACTGGGCTTGCCGTTGCCGTTCAAATCCGCCGCCGCAATCTGGCTCACGCCGGCAAGCGTCGGGAAAATTTTTGCCGGCGCGAGCGAACCGTCGGCCTGCTGCAAATAAACTGAAATTTGTCCGCTCGCCGGCTCGGCCACGAGCAGATCGGGACGACCGTCGCCGTTGACATCCGCCCACAGCAAACCGCGTTGCGCCGCGTCGGTTTTGTTCAGCGGCAGGATTTGGAATTGCCCCTGATGAAACGCGCCGGACAAAACTTCCGACGGCTTGCGTGTGAACTGCGAGACTTCCGCGCGCCCGGAACTTTGCGCGATGGTAACGATGTAATTTTTCGCGTCGCCGCCGAGATTGTCTATGTCGAACGAGCGGATGGGCGGCACCTTGAAATAAATTTCCGGCCCAAGCTGGCCGCTGGAATTTTGCAGGCGGAAACGCAACGGTGTCGGGCTGTCGAAATCCACAAGGAGCAGATCATCTTTCCCATCGCCGTCCACGTCCACGATCTGCACGGCTTTCGGCGTGCCGGAATATGGAATTTTTTGCGGCTCGGCCAGCGTGTGATCCGCGTTTTGGGCGAGAAAATAAAGCGAGCCGTTGTCGCCGAGCAAAACCAGATCGGTGCGGCCATCACCGTTCAAATCGCCGTTGGCGAGCGCGTTGGGGGTCATCTGCCCGTCCTCGAAATGCCAGCGTTTCGGATCGCTCCAGCCGTTCGTGCCGAGATTGTAAATCACTTCGAGGTCTTTGCCATCGCCGTAGAACGCGATGTCGGGTTTGCCATCGCCGTTGAGATCCGTCACGACCATTGCGCCGATGCGTTCGTCCACCGGAATCGAATCAATGCGGAAGCGTGCGTCCGGCGGAAGTTCGTTGAGGTCGGGCTTGACCGGCGGCTTCGCGTCGTCAACCTGGTTGGTTTTGCCCGTGCGGTTGTAAAGCAGGTTGATTTTGGAGCGCAAATTGTTGACCACAATCAGGTCGTTCAAGCCGTCGCCCGTCAAATCCGCCGCGTGCAGGAGGCTGATGCCGTCGTCAATCGGATAAAACTCCGGGCCGGTGAAGCCAAAAGTGTTGGTGACAGTTTCGCCGCGAACGGCGGAGGCAAAACAAAAAACAACTGCCGCAAAAACGGCGCAAACGGAACATCTCATGGCTCGCATAAATTGCGGGCAACGTGCCATTGCCGCTTGGAATTGGCGAGTTTATTCGGCGCGAAAAAGTTCCTGCCAACGCCGTTGAAAGATGCGGGCAAACCCGCTTGAGTTTTTTCAGGTTGGCTTGGAGAATTGCCGGGCGGCTCGTGCGTGCGGACGCGCTGCGGCTTGGGACAAGCCGCGCTCCGGCCAAAACCAGGACGGAATTTAGAGGGCGGCTTGCTCCCGAATGCCGCCACGCCGAAACGGACTTGTAGGTGACGACGTGAGGAGTCTCTGACTAAAAATCCAAAAGTGGAAATTGAAATAAGTCTCGTGACCTCGTCTCCTACAAAAACTGATGACGTAGCGGCGTTTCGGCAGAGCTCCGCAAATGGGACGGGAATTTTAGATGGCGGCTTTCTCCCGAAAGCCGCTACGCGGAAATTTCCGGTTGTCCCGTTGGGACGAACGCCGCTGCCAAATGCAGTTTGGGTTGGACGAATGGCGGAAGGCGGCTAAACTCTATAAAGTATGTATGTTCATATATTCAAAAGCGAATTAATCAATGAAAACAGAATAAGCATTGTCTTGGTAAATACCGATATGCAGATGCTTTGTGAAGTTAAGCGAACTGGCGATAAGGCTAATTATGTGCCCTATGAATTTGTTGCAAAACCAAAAATCGCTGAACAAATATCTGAACAGCTTCGTCAAGGAATCACACTAAAAGAACTAGCGGGCAAACTTGACGTTTCTTGTCTTGACTGGGCTGGTAAAGTCGAAGGGCCAATGTCAATATGGATCGAACGGGAGGCGTCTTGATCTCATGGTGGTAAAACTAAATTAAACCAAGCCCTTCCGCTTAATTGTGCCATCCCTAATTACTTCAATCAGCCTTCAATTTGGATTTGCGAGTTTATAACTGATTGCGTGGTCAAGATTCGGAGTTAGCTTCCTGACAGTTTTCTCCGAGTTGTTGACCGATTCGTAGGTATAAACTCCGTATGGATAAAGTCTGCATTCTATTTGCTCATCGTCCGTAACTGTCTCTTTGTTCAAGTCAACGATTAAGGCTGTCGTGTCATCAGGGCAGCGAACAAGTAAACCATCAGGCACGTTCTGGATTACTGTCACCATCCAGTGCATCTCGCAAGTCTTGATGTAAGCGGTTGTTTGTCTGACTTTTTCTTGATAGATAGCTTGTTGAGAAGCCTCAATTCGATTTTGCCTGTCAATTTCGCTTTTAATTTTATCAATGTCATCCTGTGCTGCTGCCAGCGTTGGGTCGTAACCGAATTTCTCTTGCAAATCTTTTGGCAGTGATCCCAGTGGCATCATGCCTTCGGCTCCGTTGTCTGCTTTGTAGATGAACTTGTTCGGCGTCAATTTTACCAGCACTGCGTTAGTCACGACATCTCCGGCGGAATTGGTAATCGTGAATGGCGTGAGCAAATTTGCGTTGGTCACATAACCAGAACTGTCAGTGTTCGTTCCAGATGCAACCGCCAAATTAATAGGTTGAAGCAATCGCACAATAGCAATATTCCCATTTTTTTTCGCCACGTCTAATGCAGTCTGACCGTCGCTGTTTTTCGCGTTAATATCAGCGCCTCTAACGAGCAAAAGTTTGACTATTTCTATGTTGCCATCATGTGCTGCCTCCATCAGTGCTGTTCCATCAAACATAGCATTCGCGTTGATGTCAGCTCCATTGTCTAACAAAAGCTCGACCACATTCGTTTGACCTGAATATGCCGCACTCATCAGGGCTGTATTGCCTGTGGATTCTTTCGCATTTACATCTGCTCCTTTTTCTAACAAAAATTTGACTGCTTCAAATTTACCTGCCAGTGCTGCACTTATCAGGGCTGTTCCGGTTCCGTAATATACCGCATTTACGTCGGCACCCCTCGCCAACAAAAGTTTAATGGTCTGCACGGAGCCGTTCCATGCGGCCTTCTCCAGAGCATTTCCGATGTCAGCACCCTTATCTAGCAAAAACTCTGCCGCATCCGTTTGGCCTCCCATTGCCGCACAATTCAGAGCTGTCGAGCCATCGGTGTTTTTCTCGTTGATGTCAGCACCCTTGTCTAATAAGAATTCCAGCACATTCGTTTGGCCTGTCACTGCCGCACCCATCAGGGCTGTTATGCCATTGGTATCTTTCGCATTTATGTCAGTCCCATTTTTCAACAACGACTTAACGATTTCCATATCACCAGACCTTGCTGCATCCACTAATTGTTCTGTCGCATCAAGAGGCACGTTTTTATCCGAAGATAAATCAGAATTTTCGGCGTTTGTTTGGGCGAGAACCAAAAAGTTCACAAGCAGCAAAATTGATATGAAAGCGTTCTTCATATTTTCGCACGGAATACAACACCCGATGACTCGTTGCTGCAAGATTTATGTGACGCTGCCCATTTCATCCAGCCGCTCGGCGCATCTGGGCGGCACGGTGGCGACGATTGGTTTTCCCGACCCGTCGTTGCAGGGATTTTCGCCCAAGCTGGCCAAGGGGGAAATCGCGTCGCTGTCCGGCGCGGGGGATGACCCGCGGTATTTTCAGATCAGCGTGGTCTTTGCAGACGGCCACCATGCAGCCGGGCAAATGGCAGGACGAGCATCGTCCGCTGGTGGATGAGCGGGGCAACGTCATCGGCATCGTGTCGGCCAAGCTGGATGCGTCGGTGGCGTTGGCGGCGAGCGGGGCGTTGCCGGAGAATGTGAATTACGCGGTCAAGAGCAGTTTGCTCTTGAGCTTCCTCGAATCCGTGCCGGAGGTTTCGGCCAAGCTTAAAGCACCGAACACGGTGGATGAAAAGTTTGAGGAGGTGGTGAAGTCGGCGCAGGATGCAGCGGTGCTGGTTTTGGTTTATTGATGGTAGGGTCGGCGCGCTGCGCCGACCGGTCATCGCAGCGCGATGACCCTACCTCGTAGCAGCAGACGTGAGTCCGCTCTAATTGAATTCAGAGCGAACTGACGTTCGCTGCCACGGCAAAGCCTCAAAAACGCCGTTTTTTGTCATTTTCAGGGCATTTTGCCTAAAACTGTCGTTTTTTAGACACGGACTGAACCCAATCCGTCGCAGACTGAACCCGGTCGGCCATGAATTGAACCCAGTCCGTGACGGATTGAAGCCAGTTTGAAAGGAACTGAACCCACTCCGTCGCAGATTGAATCCGGTTGGCCGTGGACTGAAGCCAGTCGGCCAGGGATTGAAGCCAGTCCGCCAAAGACCCAATCCGGTCGGTCACCGACTGAATCCACTCCGTCGCGGATTGAGGTCAATCGGTCGCGGACGGGCTTGCTTTCGTGACGGACAAAGGCGGTTTTCCAAAAAATCACACCGTCCGCGCATTTTTTTTGAAAGATTTTCCAAGTTGCTCCGTATCCATAATAAGAATCATCCGCTATAGCGCGGCCAATGACTGGCCGGGCCGGATGGTTTCCTAAATAAAAATACTGAATACTATGGCAATACACGTCTCACTTGGTTTCGCTCAACTCACGGATGCCGACTTGAACAACTTCGCGGTCGGCGTCATCAACGGACTGACCGGCAATGCGGCTTTTCCGACGCCACCCGTCACCGTCGCGGCGCTCACGGCGGGTCAGAAGGCGTTTGAATCCGCCCTGGCGGCGGCCAACGGCGGCGGCCTGCAACAGACGGCCATCAAGGACGCCTCGCATGACGCGCTCATCGGCTTGCTGCGGCAGGAGGCGCTTTACGTCCAGCAACAGGCCAATGGCGACCCGGCGAAAATCCTTTCATCCGGCTTTCAAGTGGCGGCGGCGGGACACAGCCCGCAATCGCCCATGCCCAAGGCGGTCATCCTGCAGATCGTCAACGATACGAGCGGGCAGTTGCTGGTGCGATTGCAGCCCATTCCCAACGCCCACGCCTACGAAGGGCAGTTGAGCACCGACGGCGGCGCGACGTGGCAGGCGGCGGGGATTTATCCGCAGGCGCGGCGCATCGTCATTCCGAACCTGACGCCCGGCAAAAATTACACCTTCCGTTTCCGCGCCATCGGCGGCAGCACGGGCTTGGGCGATTGGAGCGACCCCGTTTCCCACATGGCGATGTAAGCGATAGGGACATCGCGCTGCGATGTCCGGTCGGCGCAGCGCGCCAACCCCACCTCAAGCCGGAATGAGCAATCGTTCCGGCCTTTTTATTCGCCGATGAAATGCAGCGCGACGCGGCGCGTGTGCGGACGGATGCGATGTTCCCACAAATAAATTCCCTGCCAAGTGCCGAGCGCGGGCCGGCTGGCGCGAACGGGCAGGCTCAAGTTCACCGTCGTCAGCGCGGTGCGGATATGCGCGGGCATGTCGTCGCCGCCCTCCGCCGTGTGGACGAACAGCGCGTCGCCGTCCGGCACGAGCCGCTGGAAAAATGATTCCAAATCGCGGCGCACGTCCGGGTCGGCATTTTCCTGGATGAGCAGCGAGGCGGACGTGTGCTGCAAATGAAGCGTCAGGAGGCCGTCGTTGAATTTATTTTGCGCCAGCCATTTTTCCACGTCGCGCGTGAACTCGTAAAGCCCGCGCCCGCGCGTGGCGATGGTCAGCTCGTGGAAAAACTGGCGCAGCATTTTTGAAATTTATTGCGTGGTCGGCAGCGCGCCGGCCCCGTCCAGGGCCTTTTCCAAATCGGGATTGCGCGGCTGGCCGGCGTCGAGCGCCTTTTGATAATGCCAGCGCGCCAGTTGCACGAGCGGCGGCTGCTGGCTGATGTAAATCACAGCGAGATTGTTCTGGGCGGCGGCGTAGTTGGGGTCAAGCTGGATGGCCTTGCGCAACGCGGTCTCCGCCTGCACCCGCAGCCCCTTGTGGCTCAAGGTGACGCCGAGATAATTTTCAATCTCCGGATTCTGCGGATCGAGTTTCGCGGCGCGGCCCAGTGAATCGAGCGCGTCGTCGTATTTTCCCTGCTGAAATTTCAGGTAGCCCAGCCGCGAAAGGTTGTAGGCGTCGTCGGGATTCTGGGCGAGCGCGGTCTTGAGGTGCTTTTCGGCGGCGTCAAATTTTCCCTCTTCCATTTCGATGGCCGCCAGATTTCCCAGCGCCAGCGCGTTGTTTTCATCCCGCTGCAAAATTTGCAGGTAGTTGGTCTCGGCCCGGTCGTATTGCCGCGCCACAAAAAAACTTTGCGCCTGCGCCACCAGCGTCTGCGAGCCGGCGGGCAGTTTCAGGTTTTTTTCCTGCGCAACGGGACTGGCCGCCGGCGCGGACGATTTGAACAGCGCCAGTTCCTCCGGCGTGTAAGGCACCGGCTGCGCCTCGTCCACCGCCAGCCGGCTGCGCAACGTCAGGATTTCGTCCGTCAACTTGCCGACCTGCGCCGCGACGGACGCGGTCTTGCGCGCGTGCAACTCCTGGTTCGCCGAGCCGAGTTTGGCGGCCAAATCATCGCGCTCCTGCGTCAGCTTGCGGATTTGCGCCTCATTTTTTGATTGATCCGCCGAAAGCGCAACCGACGGAACCGGCTGGATGGCGACGGCGGCGGTCGGCGACTTTTTGAGGCGGTTTTCCAGCGCCAACTGTTCCAACTGCCTGACTTTGACTTCGGATTGCAACGCGGCAATCTGCAACCGCGCCTGCTTCAACTCGGCGGCCTGCTCGGCGGCCTCGGCGGAGTTCAACTCCGACACTTTCATCGCGGCGATCTGTTTTTTGAGCAGCGCATTTTCCGCCCGCAACGCCTCGATGGAATCCTGGCTGGCGAGCAGGGTTTGCACGCGCGACTGCAACGCCGTGTTTTCCAGCTCGAGTTTGTCCGCGCGCTCGGCCTGTTCGGACAATTTTTGATTCGCCACCGCCAGCGCCGCCAGCGCCTGTTTCGAGGCATCCGTTTCCACGGTGACGGTGACGACATTGGTCAGGGTTTTTCCCTGCGACAGGCTGGTCATCAGCAATTCATTTTGCTTCATCAACGACCGGATTTGCGCCTGCGCCTTGGTCAATTCGCGCGAATCAATCGCCGCCGGCTGCTCGGCCAGCGCCTCCTTCAGCTTTGCGGCAAGCGTCGTGTTGTCCGACTGCAATTGCTGAAGCTGGCCGCGCAAAATCGCCAGTTGCGGGTCCGGGCTGGGCGGGTGCCACGGGCGGTGCCGGCACCACGTTCGTCGCCGCGACTGTCGGCGGCGGTGGATTGGTCGGCGGAAGTTCCGCAGTGACGTCCGCAATTTTTTCCGCGAGATACTTCAGCCGGAAATTGACGATCTTGGGATTCCAGTCCGGATAAATTTTCTGGAACTTTTGCAGTTCGTTTTGAACCTCGGCGTATTGCGCCAGCGCCCGTTGCGGCTGTCCGGCGGCCGCCAGCCCGTCGGCCTGCTGGATCAAACTGTAAATGATGAGGTATTGGTCATCCTCGTCCTGCTGCGCGAGCGCGGGCGACAAACCGGCGGCGAGTAGAATAATCATCAGCGCGGCGAAAAATTTCATGCTGCAAGATTACCCGAAGGCCATGAGGTTTGGCAACGCCGCCGCTCGACGGGCAAATCCGTCACCATTCCGTGACATCGCCGGAATTGACCCGCAACAGCGGCTCTGGTAATTTCCGGCTGCCATGAATACCGCGCTGCACCAACATGTGCTCGTGTTGAACCGGTTATGGCAGGCGGTCAACGTCTGCACCGCCCGCCGCGCCCTCACGCTGCTGTTTCAAGGCCAGGCGCAGGTCGTCATGAACGAGGACGACGGCTCGTTCCGCACGTTTAATTTTCACGAGTGGCGCAGCCTTTCCGAATCCGCGCCGCACGAGGAATCCGTCCACGCCATTTCCTTCCGCATCCGCGTGCCGCGCGTCATCCTCCTGCTGATGTATGACCGGCTGCCGAAAAAGGAGGTCAAGTTCACGCGCCACAACATTTTTGAGCGCGACAAAAACACCTGCCAGTATTGCGGCGAAGTTTTTGAGCGCAAGGATTTGAACTTGGACCACGTCACCCCGCGCGACCGCGGCGGCCCGACGACGTGGGAAAACATTGTCTGCTCGTGCATCGAGTGCAATACGCGCAAGGCCAACCGCACGCCGCAGGAAGCCGGGATGCACCTCGTCCGCAAACCGAAACGGCCCAAGTGGCGTCCGTTCGTGCAGATCAATTTCACCCTGCAACGGCACGACAGCTGGAAACATTTCATTGACCTCGCCTACTGGAACGTGGAACTGGGTGAAGACGTGGAATGATGGCGGACGGAAATAATTTACACCTTCGCAGTGGTTTTCGCGGATTCGATGAGTTCCCAGAACTTGGGATTTTCCTGAAGCGCCTCGTCCTCGCCGATTTTCATGCCGGATCGGAAAAGAAAATCTTTCAACGTGTGCCGGCTCAAAATCCGGTGGACAATCACGCCCAAATCATGCCGCTCAAAATAAACGCGGTAATCGCCCACGCGAAACCGGTGCAACGTCCGCGCGCCCTGCTCCAGTTTCCCGAACTCGCCCAGTTCCGTGCCGCGCACCTGTTGCGGCAGGCCGCGAAAATCGCCGAGGATTTGCAACTGCAGCTCCTTGGGCATCCGCGCCAGTTCCGCCGCCGCCGCCGGCGTAAAAATGATTTGAAACGAGTTCATGGGTTGGGCGCAAGCGCGCTCATGCAGCGATTCTAACTACAAAGACACCCAAGAACAAAGAAGGAAATTCCAACTGCGGGGAACATGAACCGCCGACGCCCATGAGCTTCATAAATTATTTTCGGAAGGAACCCGCAAAATCATCCGTCGCCACTTTCACGACCTTTTTCTCCGCCTTCGATTCCGCGATCAACCGGTCCAATTTCTTTTCCCACGCCGCGCCGTCCATCGGCAATTCAACCGTTTGGTCGAGCAACGATGAATAGACCATCACGTTCGCCAGCTCCACCGAATTGATGCCTTCTTCGCCGGGCGCGATGAGCGGCTCACCGTCGAGAATCGCGTTCACAAAATTTTGCATCATTATCGCGTGCGGCTGCACGGCGTTTTCGAATAAAATCTCTTCCTCCTTCGCGTCCGGTTTCACAAAACCCTGTTTCGCAGTTTTGCTGAACTCGATCATGTCCGCCGCGTTGCGTGTAAACATGAGTTTGTTGTTTTCGAGCAAAAGTTTTCCCAGCGTTCCAATAATTTCAAAACGGTTTGTGCCCGGCGCTTCGCCCGAGGAACCGATGAACGAGCCGGTCGCGCCATTCGCCCATTCCAGGTAAGCCGTCACGTTGTCTTCGACCTCAATGTTGTGGAAGCGGCCAAGCTGGCAAAAGCCGCGCACGCGCTTCGGCATTCCGCAAAGCCATTGCAGCGTGTCAAGATTGTGCAGGCATTGGTTGAGCAAAACGCCGCCGCCTTCGCCGCGCCATGTCGCGCGCCAGCCGCTGCTCGCGTAGTAGGCTTCCGTGCGATACCAGTCGGTGTTGATCCAGTTGACGCGGACGATTTCGCCGAGGCCGCCGTCCTTGATCAATTTTTGAATCTTCAAATAGCGCGGCTCGGTGCGCAGTTGAAACATTCCGGCGAAAATAATTTTTGGATTTTTTTTGTGCGCGGCGATGAGTTTTTCCGCGTCGGCCTTGTGCGAGGAAATCGGTTTTTCAACCATCGCGTGGACGCCATTTTCAAACGCCGCGATCCCCAGGGTCGTGTGCTGAAAGTGCGGCGTGGCGATGATGACCGCGTCCACTTCGCCGGACTTGATGAGTTGTCCGCCATCGGTGAAAATTTTAAGCGGCCGGAATTTTTCGAGCGCGGCGGCGCTCGGACTGCACACGGCGACGAGTTCGCAGCGGTTGATTTTTTTGTTGAGCAAATAGTCGGCGTGATATTTGCCGATGTTGCCCATGCCGATGATGCCTAGTCGAACTTTGTCCATGACGGAGTTTGCGGAGCTTTTCGGATTTTATTCACGAAGGCAATGAAACAATAGACAATAACCCAATAAACGGGAAGCAACGCTTTCCGCAACCACTCGGATTTGTCCAAGTGGATGTCTGGAAATTTCCTTCAACTAATCATTTCGCCGGAGAAAAATGCAGGATGATCCCGGAGGCGGGCGCCACCTGAACCGTCAGGTTGTCGGAATTGTCGCCCTTGATTTGTTTCCATTGGCCCGCCCAGATTCCTTGCGCATCCACAGAGGCACCGCCCAGTGTGATATCCGTTTTGGCAGCGATGTTCTGGTCTTTTTGCATCAGATCCATCTGTTGCCAGGCTCCGATAGCGATGCCGGGGGGCAATTGGAGGGCAACGGATGCCGTTTGCGCCTTGTCACCATAGCTTTTGTTGATCAGGGTCACATAAATGGAGCCGTCTCCATCCCGGTAAGCATAGGCATTGAAGTTGAAATCGTTTGTCATTTGCAGTTTCACTTCCACCGGCTGGCCATGCGCGCCCTGGCCGAAGGCCAGAAAACCATAGGCTTGCGGCCGAGCGGCAAATCCAAGGCCATTCGTCTGCCGCAAAAAGGCGGCGTAATTCGGCGGGCCAAATTTTCCATCGCGCCCCACTGATTCACCCGTGTGAAAATTCATGCCCAGGATGTGATGCGCCGCCCACCAATGGATGCAATCCAGCACCCACAAGGTGGCCGTATAGGTGTCGCTCGAATCCCTGGCCCCGCCATCCCAGCAACTGTTCAGCTCATCAATCCGGTAAGGCACGCCTTCTTTGGCCAGCACCGCGCCGGTTTTGGCATAGGCATTTTCATAAGCGCCGTGCAATTTGTTGGAAAGAAAGCGGGCGCGGGATGCGGGCGGATTCGTTTCGGCCGCCCGGCCTGAACCCAGAAAATAATAATGATCGCTCACCATCGCCAGATGTCCGTCGGCAAACAAGTCTTTCGCCAGGTGCAGGGCAAATGGCCCGTCGGCGCTCGGCCCGTCAAACATCGCGTTGGGCACCGCCGCCAGAATGGCGTCATAGTTCGGTTTCCATTGCGCATAAAAGGATTCATAAGTTCTGACGGGACGATAAAAATTGGGTTCATTACCGATGGAAAAGCAATCCAGCACATCCGCATAGTTAGTCATGATATAGCTGGCCAGATGCGCCGAATTGGTCGGGTCGCCTTTTTTCAAGCGGAACGAATAGATCACTTTCACGCCGGCCGCCCGCGCGAAAGTAAAAAGCGCATCAATTTCCTTTTCTTGCGGAACCGGGATGCGCGCATCATCCACTGCATTGGCACCGACGCGAAGACTTTTAATGCCCAGCGTCTGAAAGATATTAATCAGCGGCTTGTCGCCGGCATCGAAATAGTAATGCCCATCCTTGGGCAGAAGCATTGACGACTCGTAGCTCAAGCCCAAAAAGCGCGGCGCAAGATCAGCGCTCTGGCCGTCGGCTGCCACCGTCACGACCACGGGTTGAGTCTGCGCGGCGGCAAGACATGGAATCAGCAGTGTCAAGGCGGACAGCCGGAGTGAGAAAGGAAATATCCATTTGGAGAAAATAGGGTAGCGCATAAGGCGACATTAGATAGGATAATCTCACTGCCGTCAACTCAATAATTGCCAAGCAGACTCAACCGTGGAACTTCGGGCAAAAGCCAGTTTACCTGCGGGTGGTCAAATCAAATTTGGTGTTTGACGCCGATTCCCAAAAGGGGGAAAACAGACGCAGCCATGAAACTGAACCGAGGGATTGTATGGTTGCTGGTCGCGGCGTTCCTCGCCAGCGAAGTGTTTCTCTTTTCCGCGCTCCGGCAAAAAGAGGCGGCGCAGGTTTCCTTCCAGACGGAAAAACAGCGGGCGGATGATTTGCAATCGCAGTTGGATTCGCTCAAAAATTCCAACGCCGCTTCGCAGAACGCGGAACTTTCCAAACTGCGCGCCGACAACCAGGATTTGCCGCGCCTGCGCAACCAGGTCACGCAGTTGCAGTCTGCGAACCGGAAATTGTCCCAGGAATTGAAAGCCACCAGCACCTTCGCCCAGCAGCAGCAGGCGCAGTTGCAGGAACTGACGGCGGCCCAACAGGCGGACGCGGAGGCGGGCGAGCGCAATGCCTGCATCAACAATCTCCGCGAGATTGACGCGGCCAAACAACAATGGGCCTTGGAAAAAAATAAAACGCAGGACGCCATCCCCACCGCGCAGGATTTGCTGCCGTATTTCAAAGACGGAACGTTTCCCGTTTGTCCGTCGGGCGGCACTTATGCGATCAACGCCGTGGGCGAATTGCCGACGTGTTCCGATTCCCGGCCACGTCCTGCCGCAGTGACATTTCGGTGACGGCAATTTTCATTCTTGGCTTTTGTAATTTCTTGCATAAACTCCGCGCTTCATGATTGACACTGACATCGAACTTTTGAAAGGCATCGCCAACCAACTGCGGATTCATTCCGTTGAAGCCACGACGGCGGCGGGCAGCGGGCATCCGACTTCCTGCTGTTCGGCGGCGGACTTGGTCGCGACATTATTTTTCGGCCAGATGCGTTACGACGCAAAAAATCCGCACTTTTACAACAACGACCGTTTCATTTTATCAAAAGGCCATGCCGCGCCGCTGCTTTACGCCGCGTGGGCGGAAAACGGTTTCGTGCCGATTCCTGAATTGCTGACGCTCCGGCAATTCACCAGCGAACTTGAAGGCCATCCCACGCCGCGCCTCGCATTCGCGGACGTTGCGACCGGCTCGCTTGGCCAGGGCCTCGGTGTCGGCGTCGGCATGGCGCGCGCCGCGCGGTTCGACAAGCTGGATTACAACACTTATGTCCTGATGGGCGACGGCGAAATCGCCGAAGGCGCTGTCTGGGAAGCCGCGTCACTCGCTGGCTATTACAAGCTGAACAATTTGATCGCCATTGTGGACGCGAACCGCCTCGGCCAGAGCGAAGCCACGGCGTTCGGCCATCACATCGAAATTTATCGCGACCGCTTTGAAGCGTTCGGTTGGCGCGTCGAAGACATTGACGGCCACGACATCGAGGAAATTGTCGAAGTGTTGCAAGGCGTCGGCCTCGACGACAAGCCGCTCGCCATCATCGCGAAGACTTACAAAGGCGCTGGCATTTCATTTTTGCAGGACAAGGAAGGCTGGCACGGAAAACCGTTGAACAAGGAAGAAGCCGCCAAGGCGATTGCCGAACTTTCGCCCAGCGCAAAATCCGGCCTCGGCGTCGCGATTCCCGCGCCAAACAAACTGCCTGCGCCAGCGAATGCAATCCCAGCGAGTTACCCGCCGATCAATTACAATCTTGGCGACAAAATCGCCACGCGCGAGGCCTACGGTACCGCGCTCGCGCGCCTCGGTGAAGCCGATTTACGCATCGTTGCCGTGGACGGCGACACGAAAAATTCCACGTTCGCGGACAAATTTTTCCAGAAATTCCCGGAGCGTTCCACCGAATGTTTCATCGCCGAACAAAACATGGTCGGCGTCGCGATGGGTTTGGGAACGCGCGGCAAGGTTCCGTTCGCCTCGACGTTTGCCACATTTTTCGCGCGCGCGTATGACCACATTCGGGTCGCGGGAATTTCGCAGTCGAACATCAAGCTTGTCGGTTCGCACGTCGGCGTGAGCATCGGCGAGGACGGCCCGTCGCAGATGGCGCTGGAAGATCTGGCCATGATGCGCGCGATTGTCGGCAGCACGGTTTTGTATCCAAGCGACGCCGTCAGCACGGAAAAATTGCTGGAAGAAATGGCGTTGATCAAAGGCGTCTGTTTCCTGCGCACTTCGCGTCCGAAGACGCCGGTCATTTACGGCAACGACGAAAAATTCCCGATTGGCGGCGCGAAAGTTCTGCGCGAAGGCGACAAGGTCACGATTGTTTCGGCGGGCGTCACGTTGTTTGAAGCATTGAAGGCCGCCGACACGTTGAAAGCCGAAGACATCAATGTCACGGTCATTGACGCTTACAGCATCAAGCCGCTCGGCAAAGACGTGATTCTCGCCGCCGCAAAAAAAACCGGCAACACCGTCATCACCGTCGAGGATCATTATTCCGAAGGCGGTTTGGGCGACGCGGTTGCGGGCGAATTGAGCGTGGAAGGCATCAAAGTCCACAAGCTCGCCGTGGTCGGCATCCCGCACTCCGGCAAGGCGGAGGAATTGCTCGCCAAATTCGGCATTGACGCGGCGGCGATTGTGAAAAAAGTAAAATCGCTTTAACCGCCAAAAAATTTAGAAAAAAAAACGCGGAGGGATTTTCCCTCCGCGTTTTTTGTGTCCTCGTGTCCCGGTGGTTTTATTTTTTGCCAGCGGCGCATTCTTGAGGCACATTGTCTCCAGCAATGAGCGGGACGGAAAAAATTCTCAAAGGCAAATTGCTTCTGGATGGAGGCGATTTGACCGGCTCGTTTTTTCACCGCACCGTTCTGCTCATCTGCGAGCACAACGCCGAGGGCGCGTTCGGCCTCGTCCTGAACCGTTCGAGCGGCAGCAAGGTCGGCGAACTGGTGGTCGCCAATCTGCCCGACACGCTCAAACACGCGCCGCTGTTTCTTGGCGGGCCGGTGCAGCCGACCGCGTTGAGTTTTCTGCACGCGGACAATTTCATTCCCGACGCGAACGTCTTTCCCAACTTGAACCTCGGCCATTCGCTCGACGAACTGGTCGAAGTCGGCGAATCTTTTTCTTCCGCGAAAAAAGTCAAGATGTTCGCCGGTTACGCCGGCTGGTCGCCCGGCCAGCTTGAAAATGAAATGAAACGCAAATCATGGCTGACGTTTCCGGCGTCGCTCGAACTCGTTTTTGAAACGCCGCCCGACCAGCTCTGGCAGAAAATCTTGAAAACCAAGGGCGGCTGGAAAAATAAATTACTCTCGCAAATGCCGGATGATTTGTCGCTGAATTGAAGTTATGAAAAATGGTTTTCATTCGGGCGGTTCATTTGAATTTGCCCGTGGCAAAGAGTCCGACTTGTGGAAGTCCATCGAAACGAAATATGCCGAAGAGCTCGCGACCGCGTCTCCACTTAAAAAGTTAAAAATTAAATTTCAGATGCAACGTGAGTTTCTTCGCCGTAGAAAAGAAGGGCATGAGCCGTCGGCAAAGACCTTGTGGTGATTACAGATTTGTTACCGCGAGATGCCGCGCGTCGGCAATTAGCCGCACACATTCTTCCAGCGATTCATCCGGCTTCAATTCAATCCATTCCGGATCAAGCTGGCGGCGGAACCACGTCAATTGCCGCTTGGCAAATTGCCGCGTGCGGCTTTTCACCAGTTCAATCGTCTCCGCCAAATCGCGTTCGCCGCGCAAATGTTCCACCACCTGCCGGTAGCCGATGGCCTGCATCGCCGTCTTGTTTTGTTCGAGGCCATGCTTGAGCAATCCGCGCGTCTCGTCCACCAGTCCGCGCGCAAACATCGTGTCTACGCGCGCATTGATGCGTGCGTGCAAATCCGCAGGTGTTCGCGTGAAACAATAAAATTTCATTTTGGTAGGGACGGCGCTCTGCGCCGTCCGGTCATCGCAGCGCGATGACCCTACCTTCCACTCCGCTCGCTGCTCGGAAAACTTTTTCCCCGTCAACCGGATCACTTCCACCGCGCGGATGACGCGGCGCGGATTTTGTTTGTCAATTTTTTCATAAGCCGCCGGGTCGCGCTCGCGCAATTCACGCAGCAAAGATTCAAATGACGCCGCTTCCAGTTCGGCGCGCAATTCGGGATTGGTGGCGGGCGCTTCGCCGAGTCCGCTCAAAAACGCCTTGAAATAAAGTCCCGTGCCGCCGCAGAAAATCGGAATTTTATTTCGCGACTGGATTTCTTCCACCGCCTTTTGCGCGAGCCGGATGAATTGCGCGGCGTCAAAATTTTCCGTCAGGTCGCAGATGTCAATCAGGTGATGCGGCACGCGGGCGCGTTCGGCGGGCGACGGCTTGGCCGTGCCGATGTCCAGCCCGCGATAAACCTGCATGGAATCGGCGGAAATGATTTCACCGCCGATTTTTTCCGCGAGCAGCAGGGTGATTTCAGATTTGCCAACCGCCGTCGGCCCGGCGATGAAGATTGGCAGACGGGAGTCGGCAGATGGAAGTTGGGGTTCGCCCATTTTCTATCCTCTTTTTGACTCGGCACGACGTGAAAGAAAAATGGCGAGTGTCAACCCGACGACAAACATCGGCACGCTGATCCATTGCGCCGGCGTGAGGCCGAGGTGATAATGGAGATCAGTATAATCACCGCGAAAATATTCGACGAACGAACGCGTGACGGCGTAGCAGATGAGGTAGGTCGCAAAAATCTGGCCGTCGAATTTTTTGCGCCGGAACAGCCACGCGAGAAAAATGTAGAGCGCAAAATTCAAGAGCGCGTCATAAATTTCCGTCGGGTGAACCGGATAGGTCGGCGGATGCAGCGGATTGTCGGCGGGAAAAGTGATTGCCCACGGCAGATCGCAGGCGCGTCCGTAGCAGCAGCCGTTGAGCAGGCAGCCGATGCGGCCAAAGACGCTGCCCAGCGCGATGCTCGGCGCAAGCACGTCGGCGATTTTCCACAGCGGCAGTTTTTTCCAGCGCAAAAAAATCGCGCCCGCAACGGTGGCGCCGATGAGGCCGCCATAAAAAACAAGTCCACCGTGCCAGATGGCGAAAATTTCCGAAAGCGGCTGGCCGGCAAATTCATCTTTCCAGTAAGTCGCCACATAAACGGCGCGCGCGCCGAGAATCGTGCCGACCATGATCCAGAGTGTGACGTCGGCGATGATTTCGCCGGAGATTTTCTCGCGCCGGGCACGGAGCGTGGCCGTCCACAGCCCGAACAAAAACGCGAGCGCGATCATCACGCCATAGGAATGAACCGGGAACGAACCGAGGTGAAACAGGATCGGATGCACAAAAGGAAATTAAGGCGCGGCGGTGGAAATTGAAATTGAAATTCGCGTTTTCAATCATGGTTCGTGGCCGTTCCGGATGCTGGTTCTCCCGGTATCGGCACGACAAAACCGACCGGCAGCGGCGGCCATTGCGGCACGTTGACGACGAGGTCGCGCCACGCCTGGCGCTCGGCGGGCGACAGGGCCGACCAGCGTTGGGCATTTTTCAAAAACTCCGCCTTTTCCGGCGGCGTCATGCTCGCGAATTTTGCGAAGGCGTTGACACATTCTTCGCGCTGCGACGGCGGCATTTTGTCAAATGCCAGCAAGGTTTTTTCCATCTGGCTGCGTTCGGTTTCGGACAAAGTGTTCAGCGCCGCCTGCTTTTCATCGGGCGTGAGTTCAAAAAAATGGTTGAAGCCTGCCGCAACCTGGCGCTGCTCGGGTTCGGAAAGCTCGTTCCAATGCGCGCGCTCGGCTTCGTTCGGTTCGCGGCCAAAATTTTCCGACGGGCTGTTGCTTACGTCCATATGTGCGAAATAGCGGAGGATGTGTTCGTTTTCCAAAAATTCCTCCTGCAACGTCGGCGGCAAAATGCTCCATTCCTCAAGCCGGGCTTGAACCAGTTCCCGTACGTCGTCTGGAATTTGCGCCAGCCGCGCGGCGCGGTTCGTCGGCGAATCGCGCAGCAACGGCATGAGATACCAGCGCAATTCCGTAGCGCGCAGCCGCAATTCGCGGTCGTTTGGATTCATCGCCTCGTATTCGCCGACTTTGGCAAGGATGCGCTGGCGGATCTCCGGCGGGCGGTTGGTCAGAAAAACATCGCGCTCGTCCGGCGTCATCGCCAGCAGTTGCCGGAAAAAATCCACGGGTGATTTTCTGCCGGCAAACGGCGGCAGGCCGTTCGTCGGCGCGGAAATTAATTTTGCCGGGGCGGAAACCGGCTTTGAATCCTTTGCGAACAGCGGGAAAGCCAGCCATGCGCCCGCCGCGAAAAAGGCGAGCCACCAGTGCGCCTGCCGTGAACGCTTCATTGCATGAGCGCCAGCAGTTCTTCATCGGCGCGCGGCTGGCTCATGCGCTGGATGGCGTCAAAGTTTTTCAGCGCCTCAATGCTGGGCAGCGGCGTTTCGACCACGAGCGCGCGCGAAATGCCTTCAGCCATCTGTGCGCGCCGGTTGTAAATTTCATGGTGATGAAACGCAACTCCGGCAAAAACAACCGCGACGGCGGCGACGGCGGCGCGCGGCAAAAATGCGTGCCAGTTGAAAATGAAATTCCATTTGCGCGCCCGGCGCGATTCTTCCAGTTCCACCGCCTGCATCACGCGCGCGGTGAAATTCGACGGCACGGGCGCATCCGGCAACCGCGAAAGCAGTTCGCGCAGTTCATTCTGGAGTGGATCGTTTTTCATTGTCTGCTTTTGATTAAAAACCAGCGCTCAAAAAAAGTTGCACGAGAAAACTCGCTCGCTGTTGTCCGGTTTCCAGTGTATTTTTTATCAAATGACCGCCGTTTCGGCTGAAAAAACCAAATCCGTCCCGCACCCATTGACCAACCGCGAGCGGTTTCTGGAGGCGTGCCATTGCCAGCCCGTGGATCGCCCGCCCGTCTGGCTGATGCGTCAGGCAGGCCGCGCGCTGCCGGAATACCGCAAGCTCAAGGAGACTTACACGTTCGTCCAGCTTGTCCAGAATCCAGAACTCGCCGTCGAAGTGACGTTGCAGCCGGTGCGCCGTTTTGGTTTCGATGCCGCGATTTTGTTCAGCGACATCCTCGTGATCCCCGAAGCGATGGGACAAACATATCATTTCAAGGAAACCGGCGGCGTCATCATGGATTTTGCGGTGACGAGCAAGGCGGACATCGAAAAGCTTTCCATCGAGCGCGTGGTTGAAAAATTAAATTACGTTGATCGTGCGCTGCGAATTTTACGGAAGGAACTTGGCGACGAGACCGCGCTCATCGGCTTCAGCGGCTCGCCGTGGACGCTGGCAACTTTTATGATGGAAGGTGCGAGCGTGCCGAAATACAGCCGCGCGCTGCAACTCTTTCGCGAAGATACCAAAACTTATTTTGGACTTGCTGAAAAACTCACCGCCGCTGTCACCGCGTATTTGCGGATGCAAATCGCCGCCGGCGTGGACGCATTACAAATCTTTGACAGCCATGGCGGCCATCTGGCACCGACGGAATTTCAGGAAGCTAGCGGTCACTGGATGAAAGAAATCATTTCGCAGCTTGGCGGCAAAGTTCCAGTCATCGCCTTCTCGCTTGGCACGCACGGCAACTGGAATGATTTGATTTCCAGCGGCGCGAATGCCATCGGCATTGACTGGCAGACTTCAATGGCGGAGGCGCGGAAAATTATTCCAGCGCACATCGCCATGCAGGGAAATCTTTCGCCAACGCTGCTCGCAGAAGCAACGCCGGAAGTCATCGCGGCGGAAACTAAAAAATATCTCGAAGCCATGCGTGGTCGGCCGGACACATTTTCAACCTCGGCCACGGTTTGACGCCGGCGGCAAAACTGGAAAATATCGCCGCCTTGGTTGACACTGTTAAAAGCTTCAAATGAAAACGCTGAACGTTGATTTCGAGCTGGTGAAAAAATACAACGTGGCTGGGCCGCGTTACACCAGCTATCCGCCCGCCACCAAGTTCACCGACACCGTGACGTGGGAACAGCTTGCCGCAAAAATCTCGGACAACAACCGTGCGCCGCGCGACCTCTCGGTTTATTTCCATATTCCGTTTTGCGAAACGCTGTGCTGGTTTTGCGGTTGCACCACGGTCATCACGCTCAACCATTCACAAGGGCACGGCCTACGTCGAGGCCCTGGGCCGTGAAGTCGCGCGCATAGCGCCCGATGCTGAACAAAAATCGCAAGGCCGTTCAACTCCATTTCGGCGGCGGCTCGCCCACGTTTTTGCGCCCCGACGAAATCCGCCGCCTCGGCGAAATCATCCACAAACATTTCACATTTTCGCCGGACATCGAGGCGAGCGTCGAGGTTGACCCGCGCCGGCTGACGCGCGAACACATGGTGGCGCTGCGCGAAATCGGTTTCAACCGCGCTTCGATGGGCGTGCAGGATTTTAATCCGAAAGGTGCAGGAGGCGATTCATCGCATCCAGCCGCGCGAGATGACGCAGCAGGCGATGGATTGGATGCGTGAACTTGGTTTTGGCTCGATCAACCTTGATTTGATTTACGGCCTGCCGTTTCAAACGCCAACAACTTTCAACGAAACGCTCGACACCGTTCTGGAGATGAAGCCCGACCGGCTCGCCGTTTTCAGTTATGCGCACGTTCCGTGGATCAAGCCCGCGCAAAAAATTCTCGAAGAAAAAATTCTGCCGACGCCCGAATCAAAACTCGAAGTGCTCAAGCTTGTCATCGAACGGCTCACCGCCGACAACCAATATGTCTACATCGGCATGGATCATTTTGCGAAGCCGAACGACGAACTCGCCATCGCGCAGCGCGAGAAAAAATTGCAGCGGAATTTTCAAGGTTACAGCACGCGCGCCGGCTCGGACATTTATGCGTTCGGCATGTCAAGCATTTCGCAAATTCCTGACGCTTACTGGCAAAACGAAAAGGAGCTGCCGAAATGGCAATCCGCCGTGGACGCGGAAAAAGTTCCATTGCAACGCGCTTATTTTTTGACGGACGAGGACAAAATCCGCCGCGAAACCATCATGCGCGCCATGTGCGACCTCTCGCTCGACTTCGCCGCGATGAGCGCAAAGCTTGGCGTCAACTTCGAGCGGCATTTTGAAAAGGAACTCGCGTCGCTCGCGCCGTTTGAAGCCGACGGCCTCGTGAAACGAAGTTTAACCGGCCTCGAAATCACCGATGCCGGTCGCCTTTTTATCCGCAACATCGCGATGTGTTTCGACAACACGCTCGCGCCAGCAGGCGAACGGAGACATTCCAAGACGATCTAAAAATCGAGCCATGATTCTGCTCCCTTTGGTATTTTTTCTGACAATCGCTCTGACAATATGGTTTGTCTTTGTGAGTGAGGCTCCCGCGCTCGCAAAAATTCTCGCGGCCGCTTTATTTGTCGTGTCTTTGTTCCTGCGCTATTCGCGCTTTTATTTGGCAGGATTTTTTCTACAAATTGCCTTGAGTATTTTCATGGCGATTTATCAAAAGATAAAATCGCAATGAAATCCGTCGCAATCATCGGCGCTGGCATCACAGGAATGACCGCTGCGTTTTATCTGAAACGCAAAGGCGTGCCGGTCATGGTTTATGAGGCGGGCGGGCGCGTCGGCGGCGTGATTCAATCCATTCGCAAGGACGGTTTTCTGGCCGAGTTCGGGCCGAACACGATTCTCGAAACCTCGCCGCGCATCGCGCAGCTCGTCCGCGATGCCGGACTTGAATCGCGCAAATTAAATACTGACCCGAAAGCCGAGGCACGTTTTGTCGTGCGCGCCGGACGACCGATTGCGATGCCGTCGTCGCAGCTCGGAATTTTCACGTCGGAACTTTTGAGCGCGAGCGCGAAGCTGGCGCTGATTCGCGAACCGTTCGTTTCACCCCGACGCGACGGCGTGGAAGAAAGCGTCGCGGAATTTGTCACGCGCCGGTTGAACCGGGAATTTCTCGACCGGATGGTTGACGCGCTCGTCGCCGGAATTTACGCGGGCGACCCGCACAAACTTTCAGTCAGACACGCGCTGCCAAAACTTTTCGAATTGGAACAAAAATACGGCTCGCTCATCAAAGGCCAGTTTTTCGGCGCGCGCGAACGGAAGAAAACCGGCGAAGTGGCGAAAGACCGCGCGCCAAAATTTTCCTTCGACGAAGGTTTGCAAGTTTTACCGGATGCGCTGGCGGCGCAGCTTGGCGATTCGTTGAAACTGAACACGCCAGTTTCAAAACTCACGCAAATCAGCGATGGCTGGCGCGTGGCAACAGCAAACGGTGAAGCTGAATACGGCGCGGTGATTTATTGCGGCACGGCGCACAAATTGGCGGAAATGAAAGTTGAATCGCAAACGCCGCTGAATTTTTCCGCACTTTCAGAAATCCGATACGCGCCGGTGGCCAGCGTGGTTTTGGGATTCCAGCGTGAAGACGTGACGCATTCATGCGAAGGTTTTGGAATGTTGATTCCGAAAATCGAAGGCTTCAAAATTCTCGGCACGATTTTTTCATCGTCGCTGTTTCCGAACCGCGCGCCAGCCGGACAAATCCTGTTGTCGAGTTACGTTGGCGGCGAGCGTTATCCCGAACTGGCGTCGCTGCCGCCGGATGAACTGGTGAAACTGGTTTGCGAAGATTTGCGCACGCTGCTGGGAGTGAAAGGAAGTCCGGTGTTCACGCATTGCACATTTTATCCGAAGGCGATTCCGCAATACAATGTCGGTTACGGCAAATACCGCGAGTTGCTAAATGAGATTGAAATCAAAGCGCCGAACTTGCTTTTCGCCGGGCATTATCGTGACGGCGTTTCCTTGGGCGATTCGATTGTGTCCGGCGTCAACATCGCGGGTCGGGTCGGAGATGTTTTGAAATCCTAGTTCTTCAAATCCAGCGCCAGAAATTCTTCGGTGAGCAGGTCCAGGTTTTCGGCGGCGGGACTGTTGGGCTGGACGGCAAGGCCGAGCAGCAGGCCGTCCGGGCGCAGGGCGACGCGCAACTGGCCTTGTTCAAAAGTCCACGTCAGCCAGCGCGGAGCGAGGCCGTGGGTGAAAAACGAAGGCAAGGAATCGCCGAGGCATTGCAAAGCTTGATCGAGGCGTTCGCGCGGGCAATGTTCATTAAAACTCTGGCTGACGCTGGCGCCGTCGGGCAGGCGCACGCCGCAGCCGAGGATTCCCGGCGCGAGGGCGCAACTGGCGAACCATTGGTTGATCATTGCGTTCATGCGGTTTGGCCGGAATTTCCGGTTTCCGTGGCGACTTGCACGAAAACCATGCGGTCGGGTTTCACCTGCGCGACGGCGCGGCTGGCGGGAAGCTGGATTTCGAGCCGGTCGAATTTTCCCAGCGCCAGCAATTGTCCCACGCGCGACGCCTGTTGGGCGATTTCTTGCAGGAGCGCGACGCGGGCGATCACATCGGAACACTGCCACTGATAAAGCGGCGTTCCCTGGCCGGAGCAAATCAACGTCTCCGCCACGCGCACGGAAAGTTCCGCCGTAGCCGCCGGGGTTTCCGGCGCAGGCGACGGCTCCGGTTCAACCGCGGGCGTTTGCAGGGAGTTTTCATCGCGCACACGCGCGGCCTCCATGAGCAAAAATTCCCACTGGCCTTCGATGGTGCGCGCGGGCGGGGCCTCGAACGGCTGCAATTGGAACGCGCCGCCGGCCAGCGACAATAATTTTTGAAAGGCCGGTTCGCCGGTCGCCTCGCCCGCGACGGCGTGGATGATCCGTCCGTCTTCGATGTAAATCCGTCCGGTCAATTGCCGGTCCTGAACTTCGAGGATAGAGGAATTGCGTCCGAGACATTCCATCTGGATGACATCCTGCAACCCGACCCGGCGCAACATGCCTTGAAATCCGGCCTGCTGTTTCCAAGTGACCAGCTCGTCGAGCATGACGAAAATGGATTTCAGACCTTCCGCCGAGCGCGGTTTTTCGATGAAAAGTTCGGCGCCACTGGCCAGGCAGGCGGAACGCTTTTCCTCGGTCGCATAGCCGGTGAGGGCGGCTTTTTTTAGATCGGGATAGCGCCGGGCGAGGATGCGCAGAAACTGCTCGCCGTCGAGCACAGGCAGGTTCACATCCACCACGATGAGTTCGAACGGGCGGGTCTTGAGGATTTCGAGCGCCTGATCGGCGGACGCGGCGCATTCGATCTGCCAGGTGTTTTTGCTCCAGGCCGTGAACAGCGCGCGGAGCGTTTCGAGAAAATTAGCCTCGTCGTCCACGAACAGGATTTGATGTTGCTTCGCCGGAGTCGTCACATTTTTCCTTCAACCCATGCGGCGATACTGCCGCAATTTGTATGCCGAAGACTGCCAATGATCAACGAATAAAACAAGCCAAGCCGGAATCAGTTCAACGCGACGAGCGCCCGTTCCGCCGCCTGCCGGACGCAAGCGTCATCGTCGTGGATGGCCGTGGTGAGAATGGCGGTCGCGCGCCTTTCGCGCAACTGGCCGAAGGCTTCCGCCGCCGCCAGCCGCAGGTCACGATCGCGGTCAGCCAGCAGTTCCGCGAGAATGTCAAAGGCCGCCGGCAAGTTCGCGGGATTTTCCGCCGGTGAAATCTTTTCCGGCGTCGGCACGGCGGCAGGCGTTGCCGCTCCGTCACTGGTGGCGTCCGCCGGAATCCGCTCCAGCAAACGGATGGCGCTGTGGCTGATCCAATATTCCCGATGCTTGACGGCCGCCTTGATTTGCGGCAGGGCGCTGCGCGCGGCTTCGGTTTTTTCCCAATGCGGGTCAATCTCCCCGAGTGAATTATGCGCCGCATTGCGCACAAAACTTTCAATGTCCAAAAGCGCCAGCACCAGCGGACGGATCGCCCGCGCGTCGCCGATCTTGCCCAAAGCCGCCGCCGCACTTTCGCGCACGTCATGGTCGCGATCCTGCAACGCCCGGGAAAGTCCGTCAATCGCCGTCGCGTCGCCGATCCGGCCGAGCGCCTTGATGACTTCACGGCGCACTTCCCACGAAACATCCCGCAACATACGCACCAGCACCGGCACGGCGCGATTGCCGCCGCAACTGACAGCCGCGATCACCGCAGCGGCGCGGATGCTGGGCTCCTTGTCTTTGAGCAGACGCTCGACCGCCTCGTAAGTGGCGGGGTCGGCCTGGCGTTCCAGAAAATCCAGCGCCGCGAGCCGCACCAAAGCGTTGCTTTTTTTGAGCGCCTCCAAAATCAGCTTGGGCACGCGCGGATCTTCGATCTCGCCCAGCGCCTTGACGGCGGACAACTGTTTTTCCGGCGTGCCGGTTCGCACCATGTCGGCCAGCAAATCCACGCCGTCCGAACCCAGTTCGACCACGCGGCTCACGTTGCCCGTCGCCGCGATCTGCCACGTCCGTTCGGTGTTGTTTTCCGGCTGCCAGCCGAGCCGCTCCAGGCTGCGGGAAGCGCGCGCCCGCACCGTGGGATCGGCGTCGCGCAACAGGTTGACGAGCGGCGGGATCGCGCCCGGATCCTGCACTTGACCCAGCGCTTCCGCCGCCGTCGCCCGTCCCAGCGGAGCCGGGTCGCGCAACATCTTGATCAGCGGCTCGACCACCTGTTTGTCATGAAATTGCCCCAGCGCCAACGCCGCCGCTGCGCGGATTTCCTTCTCCTCATCCTTCAAGGCGAACAGCAGCGGTCCGACCGAATCCGCCTCCTTGGAAGCCGCCAGTTCGGCGATGGTCGCCAGCCGCGTCTTGAGGTTGCTCGACCGAAGCTGCTGATATTTCCACCACAACATCATAAATCAATTTTGCAAAGCGATTTTCAAGCCAACCGGTGCCTGATTTCATCCCTCCGCGAAGGAACGATTTTGCTCCCTGCACAATTCCACAGAGCCAAGATGAAGGCGAATGGAAAATGGGGAAAGAAATAAGATATCCTCACAGCCGCTGATGTCTTCATCAAACATTATTTGAACTTCGCAATCACGCGCTCGAAGGCGTTGAGGCCGAGTTCGAGCTTTTCGATCTCCGGGCCGAAGCTGATGCGGCAATAATTTTTGTAGCGCGCATGCATGCGGCGGTTGCCGGGGTTCACGTCAAAAAATACGCCCGGCACGACGATGGTCTTTTCCTTGAGACATTCGCGGAAGAAATTCATGCCGTCGTCGAGCGGCGGCGGCAGTTTCGCCAGATTCGCCCAGACGTAAAATGCGCCGGACGGTGTCGGCGTCCACGCCGATGTTCAATTTTTTCAGCCGCGACAAAAGCAGCGCGCGTTTTTTGCCAAAATGTTTCTGGATGGCGAGCGTTTCGGCGGCGGCATTTTTCGGGATCGAGCAGCGGCAGCGCGGCATTTTGAAACGGATGGTTCGCGCCGCCGTCGAGAAATGAACCGGCGCTGGCGATGGCTTCGATCACGGCTTTCGGGCCGAGCGTCCAACTTATGCGCCAGCCGGGATAGCGCCAGTTTTTCGTCAGCCCATCCACGACGACAATCGGGTCTTTGTCCACGTCGTCCACGAATTCGGCGGCGGAAACCATTTTTGGTTTCGCGGAATTTTTCCCGTTGTAGATGTAGTGCGAATAAAATTCGTCGAAAATCATCGAGCACTCGCAATCGCGCGCGAGGTCGCACCACGCGGACAATTCTTTTCCTTCCATCAACTGGCCGGTCGGGTTGCACGGATTGCTGACGAGCAGCGCGCTCAAGCCGCGCCCGAGAATTTCTTCTTTCAAATCGGCGGGCGAAATTTTGTAGCCGTGTTCGGCGCGCAGCAAAATCGGGATCGGCGTGAACGCCTTGAACACGCTCAACAATTCTTCGTAGGCCGTGTAGTCGGGGATGAAATGGCCCATGTTGATGTTGCCGAGCGCGCTGGCGAGCCGCGTGAGCGCGAGACGCCCGCCGCCCGCGATACCGACGTTGTCGGCGGTGTATCTGGATTTTTTCCCACGACGGTAAGTGGCGTTGTAAAAGTCCGCGACGGCCTGGCGCAAATCCTTCACGCCGCTGACGGTGCCATATTGCTGTGCGGCGGGCGAGATGCTGACTTCGCTCACGCGCGCAGGCGCACCGGGAATCGTGCCGGTTTCGGGCGAGCCTTGGCCGAGATTCGCCCATTCGGGATGGCCATAGAGAAAACCGTGACGCGTGGCCTCGTGCGTGACGTAAATCACGCCGGTGCGCGGCACGGTGCGGAAACCGGGAATAATTTTTTGTTCCATGAAATTGTTGGTTCGAAACACCCCATCTTACGCGGCGCACAAACGCCGTGTCAAAAAGATTGGGAATTGCCACGCCGCCAGACTTGCGCGATAGTTTGGAAAAATTAAATCAAAACAAATTTATGAGCGCTGACAATCAACTCGACCAACTCAAGAAATTCACCACCGTGGTCGCCGACAGCGGCGATTTCGCCACGATCAAGCAGTTCGCGCCGGCAGACGCCACGACCAATCCGTCGCTCATCTTCAAGGCCGCGCAGATGCCGGAATATCAATTCCTCGTGGACAAGGCCATCGCCGACAACCGCGCGAAGTTCAGCGGCAAGGAATTATTGGCCAACATCCTCGACGACCTGCTGGTTTTGTTCGGCACGGAAATTTTGAAAATCGTTCCCGGCCGCGTTTCGACCGAGACCGACGCGAATTTTTCCTTCGACACCGACGCGCTGGTCGCGAAGGGCCGGAAGTTCATCGAACTCTACAAAACCCAGGGCATTGGCCGTGAGCGCGTCCTCATCAAGATCGCCTCGACGTGGGAAGGCATCCGCGCGGCGGGAATCCTCCAGCGCGAAGGCATCAACTGCAACCTCACCCTGCTCTTCTCACTCGCGCAAGCCGTCGCGTGCGCCGAGGCGGAGGTGCGGCTGATTTCGCCGTTCGTTGGTCGCATCATGGACTGGTATAAGGCGAAGGAGAAAAAGGAATTTGCGCCCGCCGAAGATCCGGGTGTTTTGTCGGTGAAGGAAATTTATTCCTACTATAAAAAATTTGGTTACACGACGCAGGTCATGGGCGCGAGTTTCCGCAACGTGGGCGAAATCCAGGAACTGGCCGGCTGCGATTTGCTGACCATCAGCCCGCAACTGCTCGGTGAATTGCAGAAAAGCACCGCGCCGCTGGCGCGCAAATTGAGCCCCGAAATCGCGCGCGACAGCAAAATCGAAAAAATTCCGCTCGACGAAAAGAAGTTCCGCTGGTTGTTCAACGAGAACGCGATGGCCGTGGAAAAAACCGCCGAAGGCATCCGCCTTTTCAACGCCGACGCACAGAAGCTGGCGCAGCTCGTCGCGGCAAAGTTGAAGTGACGGGTGTTTAAGTGTTCGACTTCTAGGCCGGTTTCGTTATTGTCTAAATATGGATTCGGAAGAACGCGAAATTTATTATTTCCTGAAAACCCGGGGCGAGGAGTTTGTCAGCGTCAAGGAGGTTGCCCGGCGTGCGAGCGGCAAAAAAAAATTCTACGACAATCCCGAGTGGGCCAAGCCGCTGCTGGTCCGGATGCAGGAGCGCGGGGTTTTGGAAAACAACGCGCTGGGGCAATTCCGCATCAAACCGGTTTCCAAAAAAGACAAGGGCAAGCGCTGGGTCGCACCGGACATCGCCAAAATTCTTCAGGAGAATGGCGTGCCGGTCGAGGGCGGCAGCGAAACCGGGTCGGATGAGTATTACGAACAATTGTAGCCGCCCGCTGGCGCGGGACCGTTGGACAAAATTCGCGCGGTCGGTCGGCTTTTGTCCGCGCGCTTCATGATCGCCGCTTTTCTTACCACGTTGCTGTTCGCCATCTCCGCCATTTGCGGCCACCGCACGTCCAGACAAATCGGCGGCGTCGAGGCCAACTTCTGGCGCATCGCCCTCGCCACGATTTTCCTGACCATTTGGGCGAACACTTTCGGCAGCGGTTTCGCCGGCGCGCCCGAATGGTTCATGTTGAGCGGACTTGTCGGCATCGGCCTCGGCGACAGCGCATATTTTCAGGCGTTGCCCCGGCTCGGCAGCCGCCGCACCGTCCTGCTCGTGCAATGCCTCACCGCGCCGTTCGCCGCGCTCATCGAATGGCTCTGGCTCGGCTCGAAATTAAATCTGCCTGAAATTTTTTGCATCGCGATTATTTTGACCGGCGTGGCCGTCGCGCTCGCGCCTGGCGACCATCTGAAAATCGAACCGCGCCAGTTGAAAATCGGCGTTTTCGCCAGCGTGGTCAGCGCGATCGGCGGGGCCATCGGCGCGGTGCTCATCCGCAAAGCCTTTGCCGTCGCGCACGCGAACGGCGTTTTTCCCGATGCCGGCACGACCGGCTACCAGCGGCTGCTCGGCGGAATTTTGTTTCCCGCGCTCGCGCTGATCCTTTTCAAATGGAGTTCCGCCCATGCGCACGGCGCGATGTTTGAGGAAAAAACTTTGGCCGTTTCGCGCGAAAAATGGCGGCGCATCTGGCCGTGGGTTTTGGCGAATGCGCTGGCCGGACAGACGCTCGGCGTGACGTGCATGCAATGGGCGCTCGCGCAGACCAACGCCGCGATCGTGATGGCCATCATCGCGCTGACCCCGATTTTTCTGCTGCCGATGACGCGCATCATCGAGGGCGAAAAAATCGGCGTCCGTTCACTGGTCGGTGCCGTCATCGCCGTCGCCGGCGTGATTGGGCTGACATTTTTCCGGTGATTTTTCACCACAGAGGCACAGAGATTTTTTAATTTTCAACTCTGCGTCTCCGTGTCTCTGTGGCAAATTCCTGAAAGATGAATGACGACCTGCAAACCGCCGCGGAAACGCTCGGCCTCGAAAAATTCCGTCGCCACATTTTTCTGTGCGCCGACCCGACGGAGCCGAAATGTTGCGCGCGTGAAACGAGCCTCGCGTCCTGGGAATTTTTGAAACGGCGGTTGAAGGAATTAAACCTCGTCGGCGAGGAGCCGCTGGTTTATCGGACGAAGGCGAACTGCCTGCGCGTGTGCGTGCGCGGGCCGATTGCGATCGTTTATCCCGAAGGCATCTGGTATCACGACTGCTCGCCGAAAGTTTTGGAGCGCATCATTCAGGAACATTTGATCGGCGGAAAAATCGTCGAGGAATTTGCGTTCGCAAAAAATCCGCTGGGATGAATTTGAAAACAAATGCTATATCTAAACCTCATGGTCATGGTTTTGTGACTGGCTGATTAGTGCGAAGCAACTCTGTCACAGCGGCTGGATTATTGGAATATGCCAGTCCGTAAATCTTACCAGCCAGCATCATCTCTCGAAAATTCTCAACCGTCTGCTCTCTGCGAGCTTTCTGGTCTCTAAAGCCAAAATGCCAACCAACGAAGAAACCAATCAACAAACCTAACCCAACCAGTGCAATAGCGCGTGATAGTTTCATAAAAGCATAATAACGCCTAACATTTGATTCGACTGCACATACAGTCCAATTTTTCAGAACGTAAAAATTATCCCGATTTCATTTCGCCGTCCAGAGCCAAGTCATTTTCCGCTCGACTTCCATTTTGCCGGGGCGCAAAGTTCAGACGGTTTTGGAGAGATTATGGCCCGATTGCTCATCAAGACGGAGGGTTTGGAAAACCAGAAGCTGGTTTTGCGCCTGGGCGTGAACCACGTCGGTCGCGACCCGGACTGCGAGCATTGCATTGAACACCCGACCGTTTCGTCCCTGCACTGCGAACTGGCGCTGACGGCCGACGGCGTTTACGTCCGCGATTGCGATTCCACCAACGGCACGTTTGTCAACGGCGAGCCGGTCATGGAAGCGTGGCTGGATCCCGGCCAGACATTGAGGCTGGGCGACGTGGAATTGCTGGTCGAGTCCACCGACGCCAACGTGGTCATCCCGAAGTTTGAGCGTCCGCGCCAGACGGCGCCGCCGCCGGTGGTTTTGGCCGACGGCACGCTTTGCTGCCCGCGCCATGGGGAAACGCCCGCCACTTACAAATGCACGAATTGCAACGAAGTGATGTGCAACGCCTGCGTCCACGTCATGCGGCGCAAAGGCGGTGTGCCGCTTTTTCTGTGCATGCTTTGCAACCACAAGTGCGAGCTGATCCAGACCGCGCCGCCGAAAAAGCAAAAAGGGTTCCTCGGCCGTTTGATGGATACGGTCAAGCTGCGGTTCAAGCACCCCGCCGGCCACACGAACGCGGACAAATGATTGCGCCGCTTCGGCCCGCCGTCAAAACCGCTCGACCATTTTCTCCAGCGCCAGCAGCCACTGCGGATGCTCGTTCATGCACGGAATCAATGTCAGCTCATCGCCGCCCGCCTTGAGAAAAGATTCGCGCCCGCGAATGCCGATTTCTTCAAGCGTTTCCAGGCAATCCGAGACGAACGCCGGGCAGATCACCAGAAGTTTTTTTACGCCGCGCGCGGGAAATTTTTCGAGTTCAAAATCCGTGTAAGGCTTCAGCCACGGGTCTTTGCCGAGCCGCGACTGGAACGAAACGGAATATTTTTCCTTCGGCACGCCCGCTTTTGCGACGAACGCCGCGACCGTCTTGAAACATTGCGCACGATAGCAAGTCGCGTGCGCCGGACTCGGAACTTCGCAGCAATTTTCCTTTGCCAGACAATGACAGCCCGTCGGGTCGGATTTTCGCAAGTGCCGTTCGGGGATTCCGTGAAAGCTGAACAGCAGATGGTCGTAGCCGGCTTCCAGATAATTTTTTGCGCTGGCGACCAGCGCCTCGATGTAATCCGGCGCATCAAAATATGGCGGCTGGATTTCCACTTGCATCGGCGGCGTCATTCGCGCCGCGAGTTCCTTCACGCGCACGGCGGCCGTTTCATAGCTCGACATCGCATAATGCGGGAACAGCAGGATCACGAGCAGATTTGTCACCTCGTTTTCGGCGAGTTTTTTTAGCGCGCTTTCAATGGACGGATTTTGATAGCGCATCGCCAGTTCCACCGGCGCGGTCACGCGCGCCTGCAATTCCGCGCGCACGCGACGGCTCGTGACGACGAGTGGCGAGCCTTCCGGCGTCCAGATTTTCTGGTAGGCGTGCGCCGATTCCTTCGGGCGCGACGGCAGGATCGCGAAATTCACGACGCAAAAACGCACCGGCCACGGCGTGTCCAGCACGCGCCCGTCCATTAGGAATTCGCGCAGATATTTCCGCACGTCGTGAACCGACGGCGAATCCGGTGAACCGAGATTGACCAGCAAGACGCCTTTTCTCATGCGCGGAAGTCTAAACACGAAACGACGAAAACAAAAACGAAGATTTACAAATTCACCGCGTCCCGTCCATTTTGTGCGGGTGGAATTGAATCCTTCAGAAATCCGCGCCGCCGTCAAAGCCGCGCTGGCTGAGGACATCGGCGGCGGCGACGTGACGACGCTCGCCACCGTGCCAAAAACGCTGACGTTAAAAACCGTCATGCGCGCGCGCGAACCGCTCGTCGTCGCCGGGCTTGATTTCGCCAGGGCGTCATTCCTCCATCTTTCATCGTCGGTGAAAATTGAATACCTGGTCCACGACGGAACGCACGTCGCGCGCGGCGATAATTTGCTGCGCATTTCCGGTTCCGCCCGCGCGATTTTGAGCGCCGAGCGCGTCGCGCTGAATTTTGTGCAGCATCTTTCCGGCATCGCCACGCTCACCGCGAAGTTCGTGGCCGCCGTCAAAGGCACCCGTGTGCAGATTCTTGACACGCGCAAGACGACGCCCGGCTGGCGGCGGTTTGAGAAATACGCCGTCTCGTGCGGCGGCGGGCGCAATCATCGCATCGGCCTTTTCGACATGGTGATCATCAAGGACAATCACCTCGCCGCGCTGCAAAACGAAAAACCAAACGCCGTGGCCGCCGCGATCCAACGGGCGCGCAAATTTTCCCCGAAACTAAAAGTGGAAATCGAGGCCGACACGCTTGAACAGGTCGCGCAGGCCGCCGACGCGGGCGCGGACATCATCCTGCTCGACAACATGACGCCCGTGGAGTTGCGTCAGGCGGTGAAAATCGCCAAAGGCCGCGCGAAAACCGAGGCCAGCGGCGGCGTGGATTTGCAAACCGTCCGCGCGATCGCCGGCAGCGGCGTGGATTTCATTTCCGTCGGCGCGGTCACACATTCCGCGCGCGCGGTGGACATTGGATTGGATTTTGAAGACTAACTTGAGCCACAGATGAAACACAGATTTCTGAAACTAATTTTTATCTGTGTCCATCTGTGTTTCATCTGTGGCAAAAAATTGATGACGACGGATTCAAAAATTCTTTCCGCCTTGCGCGCCAATCCCGACGGCGTGTCCGGCGCGGAGCTTGCGGAGGAATTAAAAATCAGCCGCGCGGCGGTCTGGGCGCGCATCGAGGAATTGCGGCACGTCGGCTTTGAGATTGAGGCCGGCCCGCACTTTGGCTACCGACTGGTGGGCGAACCGGATGCGCTGTTCGCGGATGATTTGCTCGCGCGGCTCGGCAAAACCAAAGTCATCGGCCGCGACATCCGTGTTTTTGAGCAGACGACTTCGACGAACGACGTGATTGAAAAACTCGCGCGCGACGGCGTGAAAGAAGGCGTCGTCGTTTTCGCCGAATCGCAGACCAAAGGCCGCGGGCGGCTCGGGCGAAAATGGATTTCGCCCGCGCACAAAGGACTTTGGTTTTCCATTTTGCTGCGACCGGATTTGCGCCCGCAGGAAGCAACGCAATTGACCGTCGCCTCGGCAATCGCGTTACGCCGGGCGATTCAGAACGAGACCGGATCGAAACCGGAAATCAAATGGCCGAACGATATTTTGACCGGCGGAAAAAAAGTCGCGGGCATTTTGACGGAGTTAAACGCAGAATTGGACAAAGTCCGTTATGTCATCCTCGGCATCGGCATTGACGTGAATCTGGACGCAGGCGAATTTCCGGCGGAACTGAAAAAAACCGCGACATCCTTGAAAATCGAAACCGGCGAAACCATTTCACGCGCGGAACTGGCCACGGCGATTTTGCGGGAACTGGACGAAGATTATTCGCGGATTTGCGCCGGAAAATTTCCGGCGGTCGCCGACGAATGGGAGGAAAACTGCGTGACCATCGGCAAAAACGTGACGGTGCAAATCGGCGAACGGAAAATTCGCGGACGCGCCGAATCACTCGACGACGACGGCGCATTGCTGCTGCGCACGGAACATGGACATTTGGAACGCATCACCGGCGGCGACGTCACTTTGGAAAAATGATCTTGCTCTTCGACATCGGCAACACGCACACGCACATCGGCCTGGCGGACGGGCGGCGCGTGCTGAAACAAATCAACATTCCCACGCGCGAATGGTTTGGGGGAAACGCCATCGCGCTCGTCAAAAAATTTGCCGGCTCAAAAAAAATCTCCGGCGCGGTTTTGTGCAGCGTCGTGCCGCGCGCGACGCCGCTTGTCCGCAAAACTGCAAAGGTATTTTGGAAGCTGGACGTTTTGGAGTTGTCGCCGAAAACTTTGCGCGGCGTCGGCATTGATTATCCCAAGCCCAATTCCATCGGGCCGGACCGCCTCGCGAATGCGGTGGCCGCGCGCGCGCGTTTTGGCGCGCCGGTCGTGATCGTTGATTTCGGAACCGCCGTCACATTTGACGTTGTAAATTCAAAAGGAAATTATGCCGGCGGCATCATCGCGCCGGGTTTGGCGGCGATGACGGATTATCTGCACGAGAAAACGGCGTTGCTGCCGAAAATTCAGATTCGCGAAGTGAAAGCCGTCATCGGGAAAAACACCGAACAAGCGATGCTTATCGGCGCGGTGCATGGTTATCGCGGCCTTGTGCGCGAATTGATTGCGGAATTAAAGCGCGAATTGAAAATAAAAAAATTACCGGTCGTCGCGACCGGTGGTTACGCCAAATTGATCGCGGCGAAGCTGCCGGAAATTTCCGCCGTCGCGCCGGATTTGACACTCGAAGGTTTGCGATTAGTTTGGGCAAATCAATTTGCCGCGCGTTAAGAATTTCATTCCGCAATTGCTCCGTCATTTTTTTTCAGGCAAAATTTCCGTTCAATTATGTCGAGCAGCCGCAGACAATATCCGTTTCATCTGATCGAACCCAAGTGGCAAAAAGTTTGGGACGAACAGCAGGCTTTCCGCGCGTTCAATCCGAACGAGGAAATTCCCGCGAACCATCCCTTCGCGCAACGCCACAAACTTTCCGGCAAAGTTTCCGCGACGCAGTTGCCAAAAAAATTCTACATCCTGGACATGTTTCCGTATCCGAGCGGCGCGGGCTTACACGTCGGGCATCCCGAAGGTTACACGGCCACGGACATCCTCGCCCGCTACAAACGCGCGCAAGGTTTCAACGTGCTGCATCCGATGGGCTGGGACGCGTTCGGCCTGCCCGCCGAGCAATACGCCGTCAAGACCGGCCAGCATCCGCGCAAGACCACCGAGGAAAACATCGCCACGTTCAAGCGCCAGATTCAATCGCTCGGCTTCAGCTACGACTGGTCGCGCGAACTCGCCACGACCGACCCCGATTATTTCCAATGGACGCAATGGATTTTCCTCAAGCTCTACAATTCGTGGTTCAATCCGAATAACGAATAGAGCAGAACCGATCGATTTATTGGCGGATTGCTTTATCCGAAAGAATTAAAGATGACGAATCGGGCAAAATTAAACCGGCGATTCAAACTTTTAAAGGACTTAAGAGAATTGGATTTTACTGAATTATCGCTCAGAATTTCGAATAAACGTTGCCGATTATTGTGATTCAAAACGTCTCGCCTACGTCAGCGAACAACCCGTCTGGTGGTGCGAACAACTCGGAACTGTTTTGGCAAATGAAGAAGTCGTGGATGGAAAAAGCGAAGTCGGTGGATTTCCAGTCGTCCGCAAACCGATGCGTCAATGGATGCTGCGCATCACCGCCTACGCCGAGCGATTGATCGAAGACCTCGACACGATTGACTGGACGGATTCGCTCAAGGAAATGCAGCGCAACTGGATTGGGCGAAGTGAAGGAGCATTCGTTGATTTCAATGTCGATCCTACCATCGAATGGGGCGGGAAAATATTTACTGGGGAGTTAAAAGATAAAATCACTGTTTTCACGACGCGACCAGATACTCTTTTTGGAGCTACGTATTTGGTTCTTGCCCCAGAGCACCCTTTGGTCGAACTCATTGTTCCAGATAACTGCATTGAATGGGTGAACGTTGAAAAATACAGAGAACAAGTCGCTTCTAAATCAGAACTTGAGCGCACTGAACTCGCCAAAGAAAAAACAGGCGTGTTCACTGGCGCATTCGCCATTAATCCCGTCAATGGCGAAAAGATTCCGATCTGGATTGCCGATTATGTTCTTGCCAGCTACGGCACAGGCGCAATCATGGCCGTGCCAGCGCATGACGAACGCGATTTTGAATTTGCGACAAAATTCAATTTGCCAATTGTGCAGGTTGTTCAGCCAAATAATCCAAATACAAATTGGCAAGGCTTCACTGACAATGGCGTTGCGGTGAATTCTGGCTTTCTCAACGGATTTGCAACTGCTGAAGCAAAAAGAAAATTATCGAATGGCTTGAAGAGAAAAAAGCTCGGCAAGAAAACCATCAATTACAAATTGCGCGACTGGCTGTTCAGCCGTCAGCGTTACTGGGGCGAGCCGTTCCCGATTGTTTGGAAAATTGGCCCGGACGGCGAGTCCTATCACGAAGCGTTGCCGGAAAGTGCGTTGCCCGTTTTGCCGCCGACGTTCGAAGATTACAAACCCACCGCCACCGGCGAACCGCCGCTCGCCCGCGCCAAAGATTGGGTGAATCTGCCCGACGGTTCGATGCGCGAAACGAACACCATGCCGCAATGGGCCGGCTCGTGCTGGTATTATTTGCGTTATCTCGACGCGAAAAATATCCGCGCGTTCGTCGGCAAGGATGTGGAAAATTATTGGATGGGCGCAGTTGGTCGAGAGTCGAAAGCCGAGAGCCGAGAGCCAGACACCAGCAATCCCTCGACCCTCGACCCTCGACCCTCGACTCCGGGAGTTGATTTATATGTCGGCGGCACGGAACACGCCGTGTTGCATCTGCTTTACGCGCGGTTCTGGCACAAGGTTTTGTTCGATCTCGGCTACGTCTCGACGCCCGAACCGTTTTTCAAACTCGTCAATCAAGGACTGATTCTCGGCGAGGACGGGCAGAAGATGTCCAAGTCGCGCGGCAACGTGGTGAATCCCGACGACGTGCTCGGCGAATACGGCGCGGACGCGTTCCGCCTTTACGAAATGTTCATGGGCCCGCTCGAAATGGTGAAGCCGTGGAACACCAAAGGCGTCGAGGGCGTGTATCGTTTTCTCGGCCGCGTCTGGCGTTTGTTCGTGGATGAAAAATCGGAAACGGCTTTTGAGCAGGCGGAGACGACCGCAGAGAGACGCAGAGGCACGGAGAATTGTTGGATTTAATTTTGCTCGAATGGTGCGATTTCTGAAATGGACGCCACGCCGGCGCAACTCAAAACGCTGCACGCGTGCATCAAAAAAGTCACCGAAGATTTGGACGGGCTGCGTTTCAACACGGCGATTTCCGCGATGATGGTTTTTGTCAACGAGGCGATGACTTGGCAGACGAAGCCGGTTTCGGTGATGAAAGACTTTTCTGCAATCTGCTCGCGCCGTTCGCGCCGCACCTCGCGGAAGAATTGTGGGCGAGACTGCACGCGACGTTCGGACAAACCGCGCCGTCGCTGGCCTACGCGCCGTGGCCGAAGTTTGACGCGGCGTTGCTCGTCGAGAGCGAGATTGAAATTCCCGTGCAGGTGAACGGCAAGTTCCGCGACATCGATCAAAGTTTCCGTGGACGCTGACAAGGCGACGATTGGAAGCGGCGGCGAAAGCGTCGGAAAAAGTTCAACCATTCATCGCCGGCAAAACGATCAAGAAAGTCATCATCGTGCCGAAGCAGATGGTGAACTTGATTGTGGGCTGAAATCTTTTAGTCCATGAACCGCCAATCATAATAGCCGAGAAAAATTTAGTTCAATGGATGCTTGAACATGGCAAGCCAGAAGAAAAACTTTTTTATCTCAACTCGAAAAGGCAAAAGTTACGCCGTGGCGATGCAAATGCGGTTGTGAGAGCATCAATTTTGCCGTTGAAGCAATTTCCGGAACCCTCTGGCGGGCTTCATCCCATTGTAGATTTTACATTTGGAGATGAAGAAAATTTGAGCGACATTTTTATTTATGAGCAAAATGGCGTTCTCGCCGGACTTGAAGTTTATGGATTGGCGGGTGATGCGCCCAAATCATTGCCGCCAATCGAATCACTGCGACCGTTTTGAATTGTTCGCGTATTTCGTGTGGTTCGCGGTATCATTTTCTGCGCCGCGCCAAAATGGTTTGAAAATGCGGCGGCTGTTCCTCGGCGGCGACGATGCTGATTTCGATTTTCTTGAAACCGGCGGCTTCGAGCCAGCGATGCAAATCGCTTTCCGCAAAACCCAGCCAGCGGTCGCCGTAAAGTTCGCGCGCCTTGTCGAAATTGTGCTTGAGCAAATCGAGCAGCAAAATTTGTCCGCGCGGTTTCAGAATTTTGTGCGCGGCGGCGATGGCGTCCGCCGGAATTTCGGCGTGATGCAAGGCCTGGCTCAAGATCACGAGGTCAACGCTGTTCGCGTCAATCGGCGGGTTTTGCAGATTGCCGAGGCGGAACTCCAGATTTTTCAGGCCGTTCTTTTTCGCCTTGGCCGCGCCGAATGCGACAATTTTTTCCGAGTTGTCCACGGCGATGACTTTTTTTGCGCGGCGCGCGAGCAGTTCGCTCAACAGACCTTCGCCCGCGCCCAAATCCGCGACGACGAGCGGCGGCAAAATTCTTAAAAGCAAATGTCCGAACGCCTGCCACGAACGGCCCGGTCCATAAACGCGGTCAAAGCGGCCGGCGATCTGGTTGAAATAAACCTGCGCCTGTTCGCGGCGGCGCGCGACGACGCGTTTCAAATTGATCTGGTCGTGCGAATGTTCCGGCAATTCCTTCGCGCCGCGAATCGCGAGCTGGATGAATTCGGCGGTCGCGCCGCTGGTTTGCGAATTCAATTTGTAGAAAGTTCTTTTGCCTTCGCGCCGCGATTGCACGAGGCCGGAATCTTGCAGCAAACCGAGGTGCGTCGAGATGCGCGACTGGCCGAGCCGCGTGATTTCCTGAAGCTCGTTCACGGAAAGCTCGTCGCGCTCCAGCAACGCGACGATGCGCAGGCGCGTGGCGTCGGACAAGGCTCGCAGAGATTTCAGAGTGACGGACATGATTTTTTCGCGCATTCAAAATTTTTTTGAGAAAGCATTTGACGCGCTGTGAAAATATGATATATCATCTTATCTTGATACGTCAATATGTTGTTAACCGAAAACTAAAAATTATCACATGAGCAATCGTTACATCTTTTCATCCGAGTCCGTCGGCGAGGGCCATCCTGACAAAGTGGCAGACACAATTTCTGACGCGGTTTTGGACGCGTGCCTCGCGCAGGATAAATTTTCCCGCGTCGCCTGCGAAACGTATGTGAAGTCGAACGTCGCCATCATCGGCGGCGAAATCACGACGAAGGCGAAACTGGATTTTGTGAAGATCGCGCGCGACGCGATCCGCGAAATCGGCTACGTCAACGACGACGATGTGTTTCATGCGGACAAAGTTTTCGTCAACGTCATCGTGACGCAGCAGTCGCCGGACATCGCGCAAGGCGTGGACGCGCGCAAGGCCAAGGGCAAAAAAACCGCGAAGCAGGGCGCGGGCGACCAGGGCTTGATGTTCGGTTACGCGAGCAACGAAACGCCGGAACTGATGCCCGCGCCGATCATGTTCGCGCATCGTCTTGGTCGCGAGCTGACGAAGATTCGCAAGAGCGGAAAAGTGCCGTGGTTGCGCCCGGACGCGAAGTCGCAGGTCTCGGTCGTTTATGAAAATGGCAAGCCGGTTTCGATTTCAAACGTCGTCATCTCCACGCAGCACGCGGACAAAATCAACGGGCGCGAAGTCACGCACGCGGAGATCGAAAAATTCTGCATCGAGAACGTCATCAAAAAAGTTTTGCCGAAGCGTCTGCTCACGAACAAAACGGAATTTCTCATCAACCCGACCGGACGTTTCGTCGTCGGCGGACCGCAGGGCGACACGGGTTTGACCGGTCGCAAGATCATCGTGGACAGCTACGGCGGCATGGGTCGTCACGGCGGCGGCGCGTTCTCCGGGAAAGATCCGACGAAGGTGGATCGCAGCGCGGCTTACATGGGCCGCTGGGTTGCGAAAAATATCGTGGCCGCCGGTCTCGCCGCGAAGTGCGAAATTCAATTCGCCTATGCGATTGGTTATCCTGACCCGGTCAGTGTGCACGTCGAGACGTTCGGCACGAACACCGTCGCCGACAGCAAAATTATCCGCGCGGTCAATCGTGTGTTCAGCTTCCAGCCGTCAGACATAATCGAGCAACTCAACTTACGCCGTCCGATTTACAGCAAGACGACGAATTACGGCCATTTCGGAAAAAACGATCCGGCGTTGACCTGGGAAAAGACGGACAAAGTCGCCGCGCTGAAAAAAGCGATTTAACAATTCAACCATTTAACGATTAACAAAATTATGCCAGCCATCAAACTTCCGCCATCCCGTGCTAAAATCGCCAAATCCAACGGCCACGCGAAATCCGTTTTGAACGAAGTCAGCGAAACTTTTTCCAAATACGCCGCGCAGACGCCCGCCGGCAAAGATTTCATCGTCCGCGATTTCTCGCTCGCCGAATGGGGACGCAAGGAAATCGCCATCGCCGAACACGAAATGCCCGGCCTGATGTCCGTGCGCGAAAAATATGCGAAGCAAAAACCGCTCAAAGGTGTGCGCATCACCGGCTCGTTGCACATGACCATCCAGACGGCGGTGCTCATCGAGACGCTCGTGGCGCTCGGCGCGAATGTGCGTTGGGCTTCGTGCAATATTTTTTCCACGCAAGATCACGCCGCGTCCGCGATTGCGGCGACCGGCACGCCGGTGTTCGCGTGGAAGGGCGAGACGCTCGAAGAATATTGGGAACTCACGCTCAAGGCGATTTTGTTTCCCGGCGACCTCGGCCCGGAGCTCGTCGTTGACGACGGCGGCGACGTGACGTTGCTCATCCACAAAGGCTACGAATTGGAAAACGGTTCCAAATGGGCTTACGAATCGAAGGGCGACAGCCACGAAGTTTCCGTCGTGAAAACTTTGCTCCGCCGTCTCGCAAAAGAGAAGCCCGGCCTCTGGACGAAGATCGTGAAATCGTGGAAAGGTGTTTCCGAAGAGACGACCACGGGCGTGCATCGTTTGTATCAAATGAAAGAAGCGGGCAAATTGCTCGTGCCAGCCATCAACGTGAACGACTCGGTCACCAAATCGAAGTTCGACAATCTTTACGGCTGCCGCGAATCGCTCGCGGACGGCATCAAGCGCGCCACCGACGTCATGCTCGCCGGCAAAGTCGCCGTCGTCTGCGGTTATGGCGATGTCGGCAAAGGCTGCGCGCATTCGCTTCGCGCTTACGGTTCACGCGTGGTCGTCACGGAAATTGATCCGATCAATGCGCTGCAAGCCGCGATGGAAGGTTTTGAAGTCAACACCGTCGAAAGCACGCTCGGCACCGGCGACATCTACGTCACCACGACCGGCAACTGCGACATCATCACCGCCGCGCATATGCTCGCGATGAAAGACCAAGCCATCGTCTGCAACATCGGTCATTTCGACAACGAGATCCAGGTGGACGCGCTCAAGAAAACGAAGGGCGTGCGCATCGAAAACATCAAGCCGCAATACGACCGTTACCATCTGCCCGGCAGCAAGAGCATTTACGTCCTCGCTGAAGGCCGCCTCGTGAACCTCGGCTGCGCCACCGGCCATCCCTCGTTCGTCATGTCCAACTCGTTCACCAACCAGACGCTCGCGCAACTCGACCTCTGGGCGAACAAGGACAAATACGAGCCGACGGTCTATCGCCTCTCGAAAAAACTCGACGAGGAAGTCGCCCGCCTGCATCTGGAAAAAATCGGCGTCGTGCTGACCAAGCTGACGAAGGCGCAGGCCGAATATCTCAACGTGCCGGTGGATGGTCCTTACAAGCCGGAGCACTACCGCTATTGAGCGAATTCAAATCTCAAACAAAAAGGCGAACGGAAATTTCCGTTCGCTTTTTTTGCGCGCTTGAACAAAAAACCGCCATTTTAGAAGATTAAAAAAATATGTTTCGCATCGGCGTGGACAGCATCTTAAAAATTATTCATCCGCTTGCGAAATCCAACCAGCGACAAAATTGCCACGCAAATTACTGCTCGACTTGAAGGTTCTGGCACGGGTTGACCAGAAATCAGAACATTGTCAATTCTATCAGTCGCAATGAATGTGCCTGTCGTATCATCAACAATTCTGAAATAAAGTGCTGATTGATCATTAATTGAGACAATCGAACTCAAGTCGAAACTCAACAAATCCGCAGCATTGCGGGTAGTGGTATTCCAGCCGCCAAAATTTACTGTGTAGTCATTTCCAAATTTCGTAAATATATTACCATCAATGCTGTATTCAAGATAAAACGAGCTTGGTCCTGGAGCAGTTCCAGTTTGGTCATATGAGATTGTGATATTTTGGTATCCGGCGGAGCTGACGGCAAATTGGTAAAAGTCCCCTCGCGACCAAGTATTTGACGCTCCAAAACCATACATAGAACCATTTCCTGGAATTGCGGAGTAAAATGTTGGCATACTGTGCAAAGCTGAAGCTGTTCCCAAGCCGACTTCTGCCGTTATGTTGGGAAACCAATTGCCACCAGATTCAAAGCCTGCGGGCCGGCTGGTTTCAAAAGTCCATTGCGCCAGAGTGTCAGCTTTTGCAAATTGAAGCACCGCGAGCAAAGCCAAAAAAGCAAACAGAGTTTTCATAGTTTCACCTATGCTAATTATTGTTAGCTGACAATAAAACCTGTTGCTTGTCAAACATAACTAACCACCTGAAATTACATTTTGCTCGCAAAAGGCCACAGGTGCCGCTTTTATTGCTGTTTTTAGCAATAACGCAGCCGCACGAAAAAGTTAGAACGCAATATGTCCAAATATAAAATCGGCATGGATCTCGGCGGCACGAAGATTGAAGGCATTGTGCTGGACGCGCAGGGCAAGGAACTTTTCCGAAAGCGCATCGAGACGCAGCGGGAATTCGGCTATCGCCACATCCTGAACCGCATCAAGAAACTTCACGGCGAACTGGCCGCGCACATCAACAACCAGCCGCACACGTTCGGCATCGGCGCGCCGGGCGTGATTTCACCGCGCACGGGACTGATGAAGAATTCCAACACCGTCTGCATGATCGGCCAGCCGGTTAAATCCGATTTGGAAAACCTGCTCGGCCGGAAAATCGAAATCCAGAACGACGCGAATTGTTTCGCGATGGCCGAGGCATTGCTCGGCGCGGGCCGGGGGAAAAAAATAGTTTTCGGCGTCATCATGGGCACGGGTTGCGGCGGCGGCATCGTCCACAACGGCGTGGTCATCACCGGTCCGCAGGGCATCGCGGGCGAATGGGGCCACATGTCCATTGATCCCAATGGTCCGAAATGTTACTGCGGCCAGCTTGGCTGCGTGGAGACGCTCATCAGCGGCGGCGGACTGGAAGCGCGCTATGCCGAACAGTTCGGAATCAAGAAGCCGCTCCGGGAAATTGAAAAGGAATTTTACGCGGGCGAAACCAACGCGGTGGCGTTCATGAAAATTTTCTTCCGCCACTTCGGCCGCGCCATCGCCAACCTGATTGACGTGCTTGACCCCGACGTGATCGTACTCGGCGGCGGCGTTTCAAAATTCGACGCGCTTTACACCGACGGCATTGCAGAAGTGGCAAAATTTGTTTTCAGCGATTCACTTGAAACACCGATAGTGAAACATCAGATCGGCGATTCCGCCGGTGTCATCGGCGCGGCGTTGATCGGGATTTGATGTCACAGACAGCCATGAAAGCGCCGGAAAAATTGAGCCGAATATTTCGCGCGCCAAAATTGACGCGGACGCGGATCATCCTCGCACTCGCGGTGGCGGTGACCGCCGACGGCCTGCAATTTTTTCTCGGCCCGCTCGGCTGGGTGCCGGTGGATCAGGTAATTGATTTGATCGCGTTTGTGTTGACGACATGGGCGCTTGGCTTTCATTTGCTGCTGTTGCCGACGTTTATCGCGGAATTTTTTCCGGTCGTGGATATGCTGCCGACCTGGACGGCGTGCGTCATCGCCGTGATCGCCCTGCGGAAACGGGAGCAAAACGCCGCGCCGACGCCAACGCAACTTAAAGACGGGCAGGAATGATTTCGCTTCGCGGGCTTGCTTGACGCAAAACTGAAATTCCTTTGGTTGCGCGCCATTTCGCGGTTGGTATCGTGCCTGCGTGACAACGCTGCTCATCGCCACGCGCAACGCCCACAAGGTCGGGGAAATCCGCGCCATTCTCGGCGGACAATTTCAATTCCTCACGCTCAATGATTTTCCCGCCGCGCCCAAGGTCGTCGAAGACGCGGACACCTTTGAAGGCAATGCGACGAAGAAAGCCGTCGAACTCGCGCAATGGCTGGCGTCTGCCGATTCACGATCCGCGATTCATAATTCAAAAAATTTTGTTCTCGCCGACGATTCCGGTTTGGAAGTGGATGCCTTGAACGGTGCGCCCGGTGTTCACTCGGCGCGGTTTGCAGCAATGGATAAAAATGAAAATTCAAAAGATGAGGACAACAACGCCAAATTGCTGCATCTTTTGAAAGATGTTTCGCCGCAAAAACGCACCGCGCGATTCCGCTGCGTCATCGCGTTTGTGCCTGTGCCGCTGGGGGAAATCCCGAACGCATCGGCAGTTTGTTATGCGGACCAGTTTGAACCGCAAACTTTCGACGGCGCGTGCGAAGGGAAAATTCTTTTTGAACCGCGCGGACAAAATGGCTTCGGCTACGACCCGCTTTTTGTTCCAAATGGATTTAAGAAAACTTTTGCAGAACTCGGCGACGAAGTGAAAAACAAATTGAGCCACCGCGCGAAGGCGCTGGAAAAATTAAAAAACTATTTGAGCAAACTGCCAAGCTGAAGTTTCTTTCGCAACAGGCCGTTGTCGGCGCACATCCGCAAACGCCCGTCCGGCAGATTTTTCAGGAACATTTCGCCGCCGGAACATTCGACCATCAACGCGCCCGCCGCGATGTCCCATAAATTGATCGTGCGCTCGACATAAACATCCAACCGCCCGGAGGAAACGTAAGCCAGTTCTAGCGCCGCCGAACCCATGATGCGGATTTTTTTGGCGAGCCGCGCGAGCCGGTTCAAGTGCGGCAGGCTTTTCTCCAGGTTTTCTTTGCTCTTGGAAAAACCGATCGCCACAAGCGAATCGCCCACGCGCGAACGATTACTGCAACGCACGACGCGTCCATTCAATTTTGTTTTTCCGCCGAGCATCGCCGTCCAAAGTTCGTCCGTGAACGGATCGTAAATCACGCCGAGAACCGTCTCATAAACTTTTCCTTTGCGCCGTTGCAACGCGATGGAAACGGCGGCATGCGGCATCCCGTAAAAATAATTCACCGTGCCGTCAATCGGGTCAACCACCCAGCGATATTCGCTTTTTGCATCGCCGGAATCGCCTTCCTCGCCGAGCAGTGAAATTTCTGGAAATGCCGCGAGCAAAATTTTTGTGATGAGTTTCTGGCAGCGCACGTCGAGTTCGAGCTTGATGTCGTGGGCCTCGGTGGAATTGACGCGCTTGGGCAGATACCAGTTGTCGCGCATGATTTTTCCGGCGGCGCGCGCGGCCTTGACGGCGGCGGCCAGGGATTTATTCAGCGAAATTTTTTTCATGCCAGAAAATCAACCTTGTAACGCTGCGATCGCGGCTTTTGCGTGCGCCAGCTTGTCCTGCCACTCGACGAGACGTTGCTTGTGTTCTTCCAAAACGTTCGCCGGAACTTTTTGCGCGAAGGCGGGGTTGTTCAGCTTCGATTGAACCTTCTCTATTTCAACTTCGTCTTTTTCAATTTCTTTTCTGAGGCGGCTTTTCTCGGCTTCGACATCAATCAAACCTTCGAGCGGCAAAAACAATTCGCCAAGTCCGGTGCGCGCGGCAGGAGTTCCCTTGGCCGGCTGATAATTTGCGTTCGCCTCCAACGCCTCGGCATTCAGCAGCAACTTCAGAACTTCAATGTCGTTTGGCGGAAAATTTCCAGCCGGTTTGAAAATAAATTTCACTTTTTTATTCGACGCGATGTTGCCCACGCGACGCAAGTTGCGGCCTTCCCCGACCAATTCATTTCGCGCTTCGATTTGTTTTTCGTCGCGCTCGGTCAGTCCGTAATGTTTTTTGAAATCCTCGTCGAGCGGCAGCGGCCACGGCGCGAACATGATCGTCTTGCCGCCCTGATTTTCCGGCATGTCGGTCGCGATAACCCATGCCGTGCCACAATTCCTCCGTGATGAACGGCAGGAACGGATGAAACAATCGCAGCGTGTGGGACTAAAACAAAGTCAATCACGGCGAGCGTGTTCGCCTTTCGCGCGGCATCGGTGCCGAAGCAAAACCGCCTTTGCTCGCCTCGACATACCAGTCGCAATACTCGCTCCAGAAAAATCTGTAAAGCGTCGCCGTCGCGTCGCTGAATTTATATTCGTTCAGCGCGATGGTCACTTCGCGGATGGCCGCGTCCAGCTTGAGCAAAATCCATTTGTCATCGGACGTTAAAAGCTTCGGATCGATTTCGCCTTGCGAATTCGCCGCCCTGCATTTGCCGGAAGCGGCAGGCGTTCCAGAGCTTGTTGCAGAAATTGCGGCCCAGCTCGACGTTCTGTTCGTCGAACAAAATATCCTGGCCGAGCGGCGCGGCGCGCATCACGCCGAAGCGCAACGCATCCGCGCCGAACTTCGCGATGAGGTCGAGCGGGTCGGGCGAATTGCCGAGGCTCTTGGACATCTTGCGCCCCTGCTTGTCGCGGATGATGCCGGTGAAATAAACATTCTGGAACGGCTTTGCATCCGGCAGCCCGAACTTCGGGTCGCCCATGTATTCGTAGCCGGCCATGATCATGCGCGCGACCCAGAAGAAAATGATGTCCGGCCCGGTGACGAGGTCGGTGGTCGGATAAAATTTCTTCAACGTGTCGGTCTGCTCCGGCCAGCCCATCGTCGCAAACGGCCAGAGCCACGAACTGAACCAGGTGTCGAGCACGTCGGGGTCTTGGGTGAAACCGTTGGCTTCGAATTCTTTTGCGAATTTTTCAGAAGTTGTAGCGTATTCCTCAACTCCTGTTTCATCGTCGATCTTTCGTAATAACCGAACAGCACATTTCTCTCCAGAATCTAATTCCTCAACTATCAACTTTGTCCCAAGGCACCTTATCAGTCCAGAAAGTTTCTCCTCAATTTGCTTTGCGCGTTGCCTGCATCGAGTTTTGAATCAACGCGTCCACAAATCCAGATTGGCAGATTTTTTTTGGTGAAAGTTTTCCTCCACACCGGAATCCGATGTCCCCACCAAAGCTGGCGGCTGACGCACCAATCCTGCAAGCCGCCCATCCAGTGGTCATAAACTTTCGCCCAGCGGTCGGGATGAAATTTCATCTCGCCCTTCGGCCACCACCGCGCGGGATTTTTCCACGCTCGGATATTTCAAAAACCATTGCTCGCTCAAGCGCGGCTCAATCGGCACATCGGCGCGTTCGCTGTAGCCGACGTTATTTGTGTAAGGCTCTTCCTTTTCCAGCGCGCCGAGTTCGGTGAGTTTTTCCACGGCCACTTTGCGCGCCTTGAAACGGTCGAGACCGCGCAAGTCCGCGCCCGCCGCGTCGTTCATGTGACCGTTCGCATCAATCACTTCGATCTGCGCGAGCTTGTGGCGTGCGCCGATTTCAAAGTCCGCCTTGTCGTGCGCGGGCGTCACTTTCAAAACGCCCGTGCCGAATTCAAAATCCACATGCTCGTCGCCGATGATCGGAATGAGCTTCTGCTCGCGCGGCAATTCCGCCGGCAGCGGACGCACGACGTGTTTGCCGATGAGATGCGCGTAACGCGGGTCTTTCGGATTCACCGCCACGGCGGTGTCGCCGGGAATTGTTTCCGGCCGCGTCGTCGCGATCGTCAGAAAAGTTCCCGGCACTTCGGCGACTTCAACTTTGAAATAATAGAGAAAACCTTTTTGCTCCTTCATCACCACTTCTTCGTCGGACAACGCCGTAAGCGACGCGGGACACCAGTTCACCATGCGCTTGCCGCGATAGATGAGGCCTTTTTTGTAGAGGTCCACGAACACGCGTTGC
>CAVTVI010000007.1:0-105514 GCA_963738175.1 uncultured Verrucomicrobiae bacterium | reverse complement strand
GGCGCACAACTGTTGAATGCCGACGGTTCGCGGCAAAATTCCATCGCCAATTTTCCCACACTCGCGACCGAGTTGTTGAACAAGTCGCTGTTGCGCCGGTTGTGGCCTCAAAAATTTCCCGGCAAGGAACAGGTCTTCACCGCGCCCATCGAGGTGGAAACCGTGGTCGGCGCATTCATGCTCATCCGCAAATCCGTCTGGGACGCGCTCGGCGGATTGGACGAACGCTTCTTTTTCTTTTTTGAAGAAACCGATTTTTGCCTGCAAGTGCGCCGGAAAAATCTCCGGGTCATGCACCTGCCGCAAGTCCGTGTCTGGCACGGCCAAGGCCAGACGGCCAAGCAGGCTTCCGCCGCCGCGCGGATCGAATACTGGCGGTCACGCTACGCTTATTTCAAAAAACACCGGGGCGCGCCGGCGCGGCTCGCGCTTTTTTGCGGGCTGGCGGTTCGCCTCGTCGCGGACACGGCGGCCAGCGGATTGATGACGTTGCTGACTTTCGGAACGTCCCGCCGCTGGCGCGAAAAATTCGCCGTGCAGCGAACGTTGGCCGCCTGGCATTGCCGGGGTTGCCCAAAGAATCAGGGTTTGCCACGATAACCGCCAATCCAATGGCATCCGAAATTAAAAACATCCTGCTGATCCGTCTCAAATCCATCGGCGACGTGGTGTTCATCCTGCCTGCCATCCACATGATCCGGGAAAATTTCCCGGAGGCAAAAATCACGCTGCTCACTTCCATGGAAAATGCGCCGCTGACGCAGGGTTTCCGGGAAGTGGATGAAACCATCACGCTCGACCGGGCTAATTTCAAAAGCGGAAATCCGAAACGAATTTTGACGGAGGCGTTTTCATTATTGCGACGGCTGCGCGGCGGGAAATTTTCGCTCGCCGTGGATTTCCAAGGCTATGGCGAGACGGCGTGGTTGGCGCGCTTGAGCGGCGCGCCCCGGCGTTGGGGCAGCGTGTATGGTTCGGGCCGACGCTGGGCTTTCACTTACGGGGCGAAGCTTGACAATCACATTCATTTTGCCGACCAACATCTGTCGTTGCTACAAGAATGCGGCCTGCGTCCGGGCGAAATCCGCAACGAATTTGTCCTGCCAGAAAGCGCGCTGGCTGAAGCGCGGTGTTTTTTCCTGACTTCGGGTCTCAATCCAGACAAGCCCACCCTCTTCATCCAGCCGTTCACCAGTTCGCCGCAAAAAAACTGGCCGCTCGACCGGTTTCTGGCCGTGGCGCGGCACTGGCAGGCAAACGGGCTGCAAGTCTTTTTCGGCGGCAGTCCGGCGGAATCGGCGGCTTTGGAACCGGTTCGTCAGGCCGGATTTCCCGTTTCGGCGGGCGTGCCGCTGCTGGTCACCGGGGGACTGGCCAAATTGTCCACGCTCACCTTGGGCGGCGACACCGGGATTTTGCATCTGGCGGTCGCGATGGGAAAACGGGTGGTGATGATCATGCAGTCCAACGCGCCGGGCCGACCGCATCCCTTTCAGCACGCGGACTGGGCCATCGCACCGCCCAATGACCGCGTCATTTCCAACGTCCAGACCGACACGGTCATCAAGGCCTGTGAGCGGGCTTTGGGCAAAATGAATCTGCCGGTTCCCGCCGCCTGAGCCGCCACCCCGTAAATCCGTCGCAAAAAAGTGTTTCAACGGCGCGCGCGGCTTCGCGATATTGCTCGTAAAGAATTTGTCCATGGGGAATCTCGCAAAAAATCTGGTTTGGCTGACACCGAAATGCTAACAGCTAGCTGTATTAAGTTCTTATGAAAGACCGCAGAACAGATCAGTAAGCGATTGTGAAACCGATCATTCGGCGACTTAGCGTAGTTCAAAACATCAACTAATGAATATTCAACTTGTCAATCGCATCTGTCTTTTGGGTCTCATCATCATTGCCATAATTGCGTGGGGCAAAATAATCCTTCATCCATCGCGGCTATCCACACCGTTGCAAATGGGTGACTATTCACAGTTCATTGATTTATCAAAGCAAACCTACGAACATCTCCAATATCCGCCCGGCTTCACCTACCCGTTGCCAGCTGTGTTGATGTGGCAATTTTTTTGTTTCATTGAATTTTGCCACCGGAGCCCTGATCTGGCTTTTGATTCTGCCGGCGAGCATGTTTGGGAGCATGCTGCTTGCAAAGTTTTTATTAAGCGGTTGCAAAAAATATGATGGGCTGATACTAGCTCTGGCTTTTGCCGCGACCGAATATTACCTGATGTGGGATTTGCGGGCAATTAACGCCGATTCTTTTTACCTGCTGTTGGTGATGCTTGGCTGCTACTGCTGGCACAAGGATCAAAAGATTTTGGCCGGTTTTTTGCTGGCTGGAAGCGTGGCCTTTAAATTCTATAGTGTCATCTTCTTTGGTTATCTGGTTCTCCGAGAAGAATGGCGTGTTGGGATGGCAATGGCTGCTTCGATCCTGTTCCTCTTTATAGTGGTGCCAATGTGTATTTTAGGCCTACAGGCCACTGTTTCGTTGGACAGCGAATGGGTAAAGCGCATTTTTTCGGCGTCCAATTCCAACTTTTTTTTAAACTGGAAGGGATATAAAGTATCCTTAAACTGGATTGCCCTGATGTTGCTGAATCCAGACTTGTCCGCCGGCAAGCTGAATTTTGTAAATTGGAACACTGACATGGTTGGCATGGTGGTCAGATTTCTTTGCGCGGCTTGGGCTTTAATGATTGCAGGTTACTTTCTAACCACACAGTTGCTTAAACCAGGTCAAATTGTGACGCGCGTGGCCTTTGTGCTGGATATCTCCGTCCTTCTTTTCTGCATGTTTCCAGCAAGCCCCATACTAGAACCTCATCATCTGGTCGTAATGGTTGTCCAGGCGATCGCCCTGATTTGCATCGTGTTTGATGCAAACTTCTCAACAAAATTTCGCCTGCCGGACTGACTGTCGTGATGGGGGCTTGCCTGACGGAATTCGGCCCTCACTATCCATTGCGTGGCATAGGTGTCATGCTGACATTGCTGGTTTATCTTGTCGGGATTTGGATTTTGCGATACTTCGCCTTTAACCAACCGTGTGAACCGTCAAAAATTGCTGCAAACACATTGTGTTAAGATTGCGGCGCATCTGATTCGCTTCCGTGACAGTTCGCGCCAAAGACCGGCTATCAGCCAGGTACTAGCCAATCAACCGGTAGTGTTTCTTGCTGAACCGCACGCCAAACATTTTTTCCAGCCGCAGCATCCAGCGATGTTTTTTTTCGCGCGCCGTCAGTTGGTAATTTGGGTCGGCCTGAAAAATTCCCTCCGTCTTCGGCAGCCACTCTTGAACAACCTTGGGATGTGTGCCGGAAAATAGTTTCAAAACCGCCGCGTCAATTTTTGAATAATCCACCACTGCGGATGGTATGTCATTCCAATACTTTTGCACCTTGGAAAGTTTGAGGTTCATTTCCGCCTCGCTGCGCACCCAGCCGTAATGGAAAATCGTCGCACCCGTATGCGCCGCGCGCGGATAACGCCCGCGCTTGTGCGTGTCCAGCACGACGAAAAACAAACCTTCCGGCCCCCACGCCGGAATCGTGTTGCGGATGATGCGAACCTCCGAACGATACCAGCCCGGCGACCACGCGTAAGTGTTCGCATTGCCGTAAAAATGCAGATAGTCGAACGCCAGCGCCTCGACGCGCTCATCGTCCAGATGTTTTTCCATCGCCGCGCGGATTTTCGGCAGATCGTTTTCGTGGATCACCTCGTCCGCTTCGAGATAAAACGCCCAGTCGCCCGTGCAGTTGAACAGCGCGATGGATTTCTGCTGGCCATAGACAAAACCGCCCACGCTGTAATCGCCGCGCATCCGTTCGTTCCATTGCGTCGGGATGATGTGGATTTTTTGGTCGCCAATTTCGCGCACCATTTTTTCCGTGTCGTCGTCGCACGGGCCGAGCGCGATGACAAACTCGTCCACCAGCGGCAAAATCGAGCGGATGGACGCGACGAACGGATAGCCGAGCTTCTGCCCGTTGCGAAGAAAAGTGAACCCGCTGACTTTCATGCGCCGAGAATAGGCGTAATCCGTCTGCGGCAAAAGTTGAATCGCCGTAAAACCAAGTTGTGTCCGATTGCGTTCGCTGCCGTCACAATTTTTTCGCGCCCAGAATGCGCCGCACGCACTCTTCCACAGTTGCGCTGGTCGTATCAATGTCGAGAAAGTTTTTTAGCGGCGGCTCGAAGTTTTCCGCGAAGAATTTTTCGCGCCCGCGTTTCTCCGTCGTGTGGACGTAGATTTCCAGAACCTCCGGGCGCTGTTTGAATTCCTCGCGCAACGCGCGGAACGGCGACACGAACGCCGCCACCACCCACGCGCCGTCCTCGTGGATTTTGGCCGCCAGCGCCTGCGCCGCCCGGATGTTTTTCATCCGGCCCGCCGTCGAAAAATCCTGGTTGGCCGTGACGATGCGCAGCAGGTCGCCGTCCAGATGCACCGTCACATGGCCGCGCGCCGCCAGCTCTTTTTTCAAGGCCAGCGCCAGCGTTGTCTTGCCCGCGCCCGGTTGTCCGGTGAACCAGTAAATCATAATCGTTGCGTGTAAAAAATGATTGCAAAGGAAAATTGCCGGACGGTCAACCTTGTTTTCTGTTTTTTTGCGGCGTCAGTCACCGAGCAATTTTTTCAACTGTTCGCGCGCCGACGTTTCGCGCGAATTGATTTCGGATTTCAGCGTCCATTTGCGCCGGATGAATTCAAAGTATTCGCAGAAATTTCCCGCCGCCTTTTCCAGCACCGGCTCCGCACGGCGTTCGCGGCATTGCTGCGCCACGCGCGGATCGTAGTGCGTGCAGTTCAGGCACACGCGCAAATCCGCGCGGCATTTCATGCACGTTTCGCCGCGACCCGGCTGGCCGCTCAACGTCCAGGGTTCGCCGCAATTGTGGCAATGGCGAGTCAAATTCATTTACGATTTATGATTTACGATTTACGATTGCGTTCGGAAAACAATACCCGCGTAAATCGCAAATCGTAAATCGTAAATTTCATCAAATGAAGCCCGGCGCTCATCGGCGTGGCCTGCATTTTGATCGCGCTTTGGGCGTTGCGCGGACTGGAAGAGACACACGGCAAAGAACTCGACTATATTGAACCGGTTTGATGGCACGCCAAAGAAAGTTTGTTTTGCCGCCGGACACCGTGGATAATTTTTCCCGATGACGCCGCCGAAGAATCAAAAACTGTTCACCATCGGGCTTCGCTGCGGGCGTCTCGCGAACCGCACGATTTTGTTCGCAAATTTCATCGCCCTCGCGGAAGAACAGGGACATCGCCTCATCAATTTCACCTTTCATTCCTACTCCGAATTTTTTGAAGGCACTCGCGAAAACATTTATTGCCGCTATCCCCGTCCGCAACGCCGGAGCTGGATGGATATTGTTCCCGGCGTCGCCGCGTTTCTTCGCAAAACGCGGATTCCGTATCATCTGACCCGTGCCACCGCCGCGCTCAACGAACACTTCCCGATTTTTGGCGACAAGGTTCAAACGTTGCACGAATTGCCGGGAACAAAAATCACCTTGCTCGACGGCCCGGAATATCAGGAAAAAATCCGCCCGGCCAAAATTATTTTCGTCTATGGCTGGTGGCTGCGCACGCCGAGCCTCGTGAAAAAACATGGCGACAAAATCCGCGCGTATTTCCGCCCGGTTGAAAAATTTGAAAAGGCCAGCCGCGACGCGATTGAACCGCTGCGGCACGGCGCGGACATCGTCATCGGCGTCCACATCCGGCAGGGCGATTATCGCGGATGGCAAGGCGGCAGATATTTTTTCCCGACGTCGCGTTATGCGGCGTGGATGCGCGAACTCGCCGCGCAATTTCCCGAACCGCAAGGTTCCTTTTTTGTTTGCAGCGACGAGGCGCGCAGCGCCAGCGAGTTTCCGGGACTGACCGTCGCGTTCGGCACCGATTCGCCTATGAGCGACATTTACGCGCTCGCCCGTTGCGATTACATTCTCGGCACGAAAAGCACCTTTTCGCAATGGGCGTCGTTTTACGGCGAGAAGCCGCTGCTGCAAGTCTGCGGCACCGACGAGCCGGCGAAGCTGGAAAATTTCCGCGTCTCGTATCTGGACTGGACTTGAAAATGAAACTTGGATTATTTGGCGGTTCGTTCGACCCGGTTCACCTCGGGCATCTGCTCGTCGCACAGGCGGCGGTCGAGGAACTTAGGCTGGACAAACTTTTTTTCATTCCGGCGGCGCAGTCGCCGTTCAAAACGGAAAATAAAATTGCGACGGCGGAAATTCGTTTGAAACTGCTCCGGCTCGCGCTCGCGGGCAAAACCAATTGTGAAATTGACGAGCAGGAAATCCTGCGCGGCGGAATTTCCTACACGATTGAAACACTGCGCGATTACGCAAAACGATTTCCCGGCGCGCAATTGTTTTATCTTATCGGCGCGGACAACATTTCCAAATTGAACGAATGGCGTGAGGCAAGCGAACTGGCGAAACTCGCGGAATTTGTCGCGATTCCGCGACCGGGTGAAAAGGCGGCGGAATTTCCAAAACCATTTCGCGGAAAAATCTTGAAAGGATTTCCAATTGAAATTTCTTCGTCACAAATCCGCGCGCGGGTGAAGGCCGGTTTGCCAATTGAAAATCTCGTCCCGCCGTTCGTGGCCGAGGCGATTCACAACGCGAAACTTTATCTCTGATTTTTAACCGCGGATTACGCGGATTCAATTCCTTTTCGGAAATAATCCGTGTAATCAGCGCAATCAGCGGTTAGATTTTCAGCGCAACTATGGATTCTAAAAAACTGGCGCAGCTTTGCCGCGATTATGCGGACAACAAAAAGGCGGAGAACATCGTCATCCTCGACGTGCGCGATTTGTCGTCCGTGACGGATTATTTTGTGATCGCGTCCGGCACGAGCGAGCCGCACCTGCGCGCCATCGTGGGCGCCATCACCGACGGATTGCGCGAGGAACACGACCTGCGCCCGACGCGCACGGACGGCTCGTTGCAGGGCGCGTGGGTGGTGCTGGATTTTTTCGACGTGATCGTCCACGTCATGCGCACGGACGCGCGCGAGCGTTACGATCTGGAAGGTCTTTGGGGCGACGCGGCGCGGGTGAAGTCGAAAAGCAAACCGGCCAAAATAAAACTAAACAGCCGTCAAGCCTCGAAGAAGCGAATCAGGAAATCGGGGAAATAGGAATCGAAAATTAAGTGGATTCCTTCTCTTGTGGCTTGATGCCAATCAACTGGCCGGAAAATATCAGAGCAAAGAGAAAGCCCAACAGTAAGCCGTTGCCATACCAAATAAATTTGTAAACTGCATAGTCGGTTTTCCAGATTAACGTAAGCCAATGGCAGTCTAACATAAATTTGATGACGTGAGTTGTAATGCCAACTAAACCACCGATTACGAAAAGACTTTTTGCCCAGCATTCACGAATTCGCTTTTTGTCTAGCGGAACAAAAACGAGAACCAAACTTCCCGAAATGAAGACGAAATCTAAAATTACTTCAACCAAGTCAACATTCTGATTCATGCGTTAATAATTCGCACTGGCAGAAATTTGTCAACTTACAAAATATTCGCCGCCAGCTCCGCCAGTTCCGAGCGTTCGCCCTTTTGCAGTTCGATGTGCGCGGCGATGGCCTGGTCGCGGAATCGGCTGACGATGTAATTGAATCCGTTTGAGGACGAGTCCACGTAGGGATTGTCAATCTGATACGGGTCGCCGGTGAAGATGATCTTCGTGCCGTGGCCGACGCGCGTGATGATGGTCTTGGCTTCGAGCGGCGTGAGGTTCTGCGCCTCGTCAATGACCATGAACTGGTTCGCGATGCTGCGGCCGCGGATGTAGCTCAAAGCCTCCACCACGATGCTGCCGCTGCGCATCAGGTCGCCGCTGCGGCGATGGTCGTGGCCCATGTTCAGATCGCTCAACATTTCGAGCGCGTCATGAATGGGCTGCATCCACGGCGCGAGTTTTTCCTCGAGTGAACCGGGCAGGAAGCCGAGTTCCTTGCCCATGGAAATGGTCGGGCGCGCGACGACGAGCCGGCGGAATTCGCGGTCGAGCACGGTGCGTTTCAGGCCGGCGGCCATCGCCATCAAAGTTTTTCCCGTGCCGGCCTTGCCCATGAGCGTCACCAATTTTATCCGGTCGTCGAGCAGCGCGTCGAAGGCGTAATGCTGCTCGCGGTTGCGCGGCTTGATGCCCCAGATGCCTTCGCGGCAGTCAATGATGGGAACGAGCTTGGTGCCGGTTGCGTCCACTTTCGTGAGCGCGGCCTTTTTTGGATTCGCCTCGTCAATGAGCGTGCAAAATTCATTTGGAAAATATTTTTTGCCGCCGTTGATCTCCAGCTCGCCGTTGGCGCGGAACGCCGCCAGTTTGTCCGCGCTGACGACCATTTCAAACATGCCGGTGTAAAGATCGGTCAAAAATACGCGGTCGTTCTCGTAATCCTCGGCCTGCAAACCGAGCGCGTCGGCCTTGATGCGCAAATTAATATCTTTGGAAACGAGGATCGTCGGATTTTTCGGCTGCGCTTTCTGGATGCCGGCGGCGAAGGCGAGGATGCGGTTGTCCACACTGTTGCTGTTCAGGATGTGGCTCTCGCCGTTGGAATGGCCGTTGCCGTTTTTTTGGAACGCGATTTTCAGCTTGCCGCCATTGGGCAATTTCACGCCTTCGCTCAAGCTGCCGTCGCCGCGAAAACCGTCGAGCATCCGCGAAACGGTGCGCGCGTTCTGGCCGAGTTCGGAGGATTCGCGCTTGAAACGGTCAATCTCCTCGATGACTTCGATGGGGATCAGGACATTGTTGTCGGCGAAGTTGAGGAGCGCGTTGGGGTCGTGGAGAACAACGTTGGTGTCGAGGATGTAATTTTTCACTGGGGTGTAAATAAAACTTTTGTGAGCAAATCAAAACCAAGTGGCAAGCCGGCGACGTTTGGGTGACAAACCAGTTTCATTTCAGTTGCTTCAATTTGATGCGGGTCATGTGCCGGTGCCACTGCTGGATCTGTTTGTGGCGCGTTGGCAGTTTGTAATGGCCGGAGTAGAGAAAATTTTCGAGCATCCCGAACAGGTCGAAATCCACGAAGCGCGGCTGGTCGTCCAATAAAAATTCCTGGTGCGTCAAAATGATTTCAAACGGAATCAGCAGCTCCTCCAATTTTTTGAGCCAGATTTTTTGATCCTTGCGCCATTGTTCGAGGCAGCCGCGCCCGAACTTGCGTTCCTTGAACCGCAGAAATTGCAGCTGCTCCGCCGCCGGGACATTTTCCCGCCAGTAAATGTCGTTGAGCCGGAACGTCGCGCCCTCGATTTCGTTTTCGATGAACTTCCACAGGACGGATTGCACGCCGCGCCATTGGTTCGGGAACAGGCCGAGCTCCATTTCCTCGTCGAGATATTTGGCGATGACCTGCGAATCGTCGGCCACTTCAAAAATAACATTCTTGCCGTCGCGGATGACCGGCACGCCGTAATAACGCTGCCGCGTCAACTTCCAGACCAGCGAGCGATCCTGGCTGGGGATGTTGGTGATTTTGAAGGGCGCGCCGGAAAACTCCAGAATCCGGCGCTGCACCAGGCAGAACGGACTCCACGGAAATTGAATCAATTCAATCATGTCAAAAATTTCATCGCACCTGAACAATGCACTTTAGGACTCGCCCCGCACGCTGACAAGTGCAAACACCGCTTTACACCATTTTGTAACGGGGCTAAATTCGCCGCATGGCTGCTGAATACGATTCAACCGAGTTTGTGGACACCGATTTTCAAACGCACAAGTCGCCCTTTGCGGCGGCGGCTTCCGCCAGCGACCCGCTGCGCGCGCCCACGCGCGACGAGGTGGACCGCAAAGTCGTCGAGGCGCAGCAAAAACTCGCCGAACTGAAGCAAGCGCAGGAAAAACTGGAACGCGAACGCTCCTCGCTCGAGGAATTGCGCCGCCGCCAGAGCGAATTCCAGACCGGCCGCCAGGAAATGATCCACAACCTCACGCGCGGACTCGGCCTGCTCGAAGAGGCCGAATTCAACACGCGCCGCGAGGCCGAGCAGATGGTCAAGACCATCGCCGATTTCCGCGACGCGCTCGACAAAATTCAGGCCGTCCGCGACGAAGCCTGGACGAAGGAAAATTTCAGCACCGAACTGACCCGCGCGCTCACCGCCATCGAAAATGCGCGCATGGAATGGAACACCGCGCGCCTGAAACTTCCCGCGCTCTCGCCCGAGGCGTTGAAAAAAACCGAGGTTGAAACCGCGCCGCCAACAACTTCTTCGCCGCTCACCAGCTTGAGCTTCGGCGAACTCTGCAAAATCGGTTTGGCGATGACGTGGCCGCTCGTGCTCGTCGCGCTGGGCGCGCTCGGCGTGTTCATCGCCGTTTTGTTGCGGCATTAAATTATGGCGTCGTCGAAAAAAAAAGCCGACCCGATTTCCGACCGCGCCCGCACGCTCAACGACCAGATCGCCGCGCTCGAAACCGAGATCAAGAAGCTCGACACGCAAATCCAGCGCGCGCCGTCGCCCAAGCTGCGTTCCACCGCCATTCCGCACGGCACAACCATTTCGCACAGTTCGGAAAAATCCGCGCCGTCGCCCGCCACGCACGAGCCGGTGTTTGAGGAGATTAGCTCCAAATCCATCTCGTCGCGCGCGGAAACCGAATCGCCCGACCATTACAACGACCTCGGCGTGCGCAAATACGACCTGCCCGCGCTGTGGCACCGCCTGCGCAATCATTTTCGCCGACCGACGACGAACAATCCGCGCCTCGTGAAATACCTCTCCGCCGGCGGCGTCCACGGCATGCGCCCGATGCGCTACGAGAAGCGCGTCGCGCGCAACCGCTTCATCGCCCTCGTCGTCGTGCTGTTTTTGATTTTGCTCGGCGTCATCTCGCTGTTCGTGAAAAATCACTGAAGCTCGTGAACCGTTGAAATATCAAACCGTTAAACCGTATGAAAAATAATTTTGTCGAACTGCCGATCTCCACGCGCGACGGAAAATTCATCGCGCACTATTCCGAAAAAGGTCTGGCTGAAATTGATTGGCCAAAGGCGAATCGTAGGAGACGAGGTAACGAGTCTCAAAAATTTTCAGTCAGAGACTCCTCACGTCGTCTCCTACAAATTAAGAAATGGCATCGCACAACCGAAACGGCATTGAAAAAAATTCTCGCCGGGAAAAAATCAAAGCTGCCGCCGCTTGACTGGACGGGCAAAACGGATTTTCAAAAATCCGTCTGGCGGCAGATGTTGAAAATTTCCACCGGCAAGACGAAAAGCTACGGCGAAATCGCGGCGGCGATCGGCAATCCCAAGGCCGTCCGCGCCGTGGGCGGCGCGTGCGGCGCGAATCCGGTTCCGGTTTTGGTTCCGTGCCATCGCGTGCTGGCCGCGAACAAAAAACTCGGCGGCTTCTCCGGCGGATTGGATTGGAAACGCAGTTTGCTCAAGCGCGAAGGCATGAAATTTAATTATGAAACTCACTGCTATAATTTTAGTAATTGCAGTTTTCTGTTGCGGTTCATGTTCACGCTCATCGTCTAAGACTTCAGTATCAAAAGTTGTAGCTGCAACTTCACGATTTCAACCGGGACAGGTCTGGACTTTCAAAACATCTACAAATGAGTCGCCAGATGCAAAGTTAACCGTTGTCTCGTGTTGATTTTGACCAAAAAGAAGGACCAATAGTTTTTGTTTCGGTTATACTCAGTAATATTTCACAGTTGGGATGTTAACGAATCAGTTTTGTCCATTCATCAGAAGACGCTCTGAATCGGAGCGTTGTTTCGCTTGTTAGAAATGGCAAGACGCGTTTTTAGCAGGAGATGATTTAGGATACGTTTCAACAATTTTGACGAAGGTCGTCCAAGAAGGCATCAAGAAAGGCGAAGTTGACAAGTGTTTTGAGATAACCGTTGCTGAAGTTTTAGAGAGGGAGCGAAACCAAAAGCCTGAAGAAGTAAAAAAACCGTGGTGGAAATTCTGGTGATGCAAAATTTAATCCGCCGTCAGCCGGATGATTTCGCGCAGCGGCGTCTGCGGTTTGAATTTCACGAAGCGTTCCAGTTTTTCCACGAGCGGTTTGCGGCGGCGCATGTCGTCAAAGCCCGGCGCATACGCCCGGTCGTAGGGAATCAGTCCGATCCGGGATTTCGAGCCGAGCGTTTGCACCACGAGCCGCGCGAGTTCGAGCATGGAAACTTCCTCCGTGCCGCCGATGTTGAAAATCTCCCCGCGCGCCTTCCGGCAATCCTGCAATCGCACGAGCGCTTCCACCACGTCGTTCACGAGGCAAAAGCAGCGCGTCTGTCTGCCGTCGCCGAAAACTTTCAGCGGCTCGTTTTTTTTCGCCGCCGCGATGAAGCGCGGCAAAACCATGCCGTAACGTCCGGTTTGTCTTGGCCCGACGGTGTTGAACAGCCGCGCGATGGTGACGGGCAGTTTTTTTTCGCGCGCGTAGGCGAGCGCGAGAAATTCGTCCGTGAGCTTCGAGCAGGCGTAGCTCCAGCGCGATTGTCCGGGCGGCCCGATGAGCAAATCGTCGTCCTCGCCGAACTCCGGCTTGGCGCTCTTGCCATAAACTTCCGAGGTGGAAGTCAGCAAAAGCGGCGTGGAATTTTTCGCGGCGGCTTTCAATAAAATTTCCGTTTCGTGAAAACTGGTTTCCAAAACGTGCAGCGCGGATTTGACGACCAGTTCCACGCCAACGGTCGCGGCCAAGATGAAAAATAAATTCCGAATTTGCCGCGAGCTTCGGCAATTCTTTGCATTCGGAAATTTTTGCGCGGACAATTTTCAGTCGCGGATTTTTTTTGACCGCGCGCAGATTTTCCAAGCTGCCGGTCGAGAAATCGTCAATAACGACAACGGTTTTGCCGTCATTCAACAATCGCTCGACCAAATGCGAGCCGATGAATCCCGCGCCGCCGGTGACCAAAATATGTTTCGTTTTTTTCATTTCAGCGCGTTGGCAAATGCTTCGGCAAGTTTTTGGCGATAATCCGCGCTTTCAATCAGTTTCGCTTCCGCCGGATTCGACAGATAACCGGCTTCAATCAAAATCGCCGGGCATTTTTGCCCGCGCAACACTTCGATATAGCGCACATGGCGCACGCCGCGGTCTTCCATGCCGATGGCGCGCACCAGTGCGCCCTGCAACTTCACGGCGAGTTGCAGATTTTGCGCGTCGAAATCGTTGCTCGACAATTTGTCCGTCCACGGATCGGAATAGCCGCGCGTGACGGTTGACGGCATTCCGGTCGGCGTAAAGCAATAGGTTTCAAGTCCGGCGGTTTTTTCGGAACGGTCGGGCGTCGCATTGAAATGGAGGCTGATGAACAAATCGGCGTGATGCGCCGTGGCGAAAACGACGCGGGTCGCGTTAGTCACATACGAATCATTGGTGCGCGTAAGAAAAACCGTCCAGCCGTTCGTTTCGAGCAGCGGCTTGAGACGCAGCGCGAGATCGAGCGTGAATTCCTTTTCAAACCGGCCGTCGAGGACGCTGTGTGTGCCGACGTTTGAACCGCCGTGGCCGGGGTCAATCACGATGACGCGGTTCGTTTGCGGAAATGTGAGCGGCGGCGCGCACAAAAGCGGCTCCAGATTTTTTTGCAAATCAAGTCCATTCAAAAATACTTCGCCGTCAATGAACTCCGGCGTGAAGCCGAGGTTGATTTCAATGCCGTTCCAAGTCGCGCCGAGACTGCCGATGCCCAGAACCATCATGCCGTTGCTCGAACCGATGGCGTAAGTTGTCACCGGCGAATCGGAAACCCGGTGCGGCCCGCCGATTTTATGCTCCGCCGCCCAGCGGTTCAGCGAAGTCCAGGTGAAGACGGGTGCCGGTGAAAGATTTGAACGGACGGGCGGCGGCACGTTTGTTTTTGCCGCGTGGGCAATGTTTTTTTTCTCGAAGCCGGGAGCCGACCAATTCAGCGAAGAATTTCCATTCGACACGGGCGGTGACGAAATGGCCTCTTCCGGCGGCGTTGGCGCGGTCGCGCAGCCGGCCAGCACGATTGCCGCCAAAAAAATGATGCCAATGCGTTTGAACACGCGGCCATTGTGCGGAAGGCGAAAACGGACTCAAGCTGTTTCGGGCAAAAGCGAATCATCCTCGTCCTCGTCGTCATCCTTATTCTCAATTTTTTCCGAAGCGAGGACGAGGACGACGATGAGAATGAGAAGGATTCTTCGTGCAGCTTGTTTGCCGCGCGAAGTTCGGACATAATTTCCGGGAGTGAAAATTCTCGTTGCCATCACCGGAGCCAGCGGCGCGCTTTACGCGCAGCGGCTGCTCGACAATCTGAATCCGCGCACGCACGAAATCCACGTCGTGCAGAGCAATTATGCGCAACAGGTCATCGCCGAGGAATTGCCGGGCGGGTTGAAACTGCCCGACGGCGTGAAATCGCATTCGCTGAAAAGCATGAACGCGCCGTTCGCCAGCGGCTCGAATCCGCCCGACGCGATGGTCGTGATTCCCTGCACGATGGGCACGATGGGCCGCATCGCGCACGGTTACAGCGAGGATGTTCTGCTGCGCGCGGCGGACGTGACGTTGAAAGAAAAAAGGAAATTGATTTTGGTCCCGCGCGAAACGCCGTTGAGTTTGATCCATGTCAAGAACATGGAATTGCTGCTGCTCGCAGGCGCAATCATTTTGCCAGCGAATCCAAGTTTTTACGCTGGCGCAAAAACAATTGTTGAACTTGCTGACACCGTCGTCGCGCGCGTGCTGGATCACATCGGCATCCCGAACAAACTCGCGCCGCGCTGGGCAGAGGAAAAGGAATGAAGTTTTGCCACAGAGACACAGAGGACCCCGAGTTCGGAACTAATTTTTTCTCTGCGCGCTCTGGGTCTCTGTAGCAAATTAAAATGATTTCAACAATTCAAAAATGGGGTTCGTTCGTGCGTTTCTCGCACACAGTTTTTGCATTGCCGTTCGCGCTCGCGGCGATGCTCGTGGCCGCGCGCGACAATCGCGGCTGGCCGGGCTGGAAAACTTTCGGGCTGATCCTCGCCGCGATGATTTGCGCGCGAACCTGCGCGATGGCGTTCAACCGCATCGTTGACCGCAAATTCGACGCGCTCAATCCGCGCACGGCAAATCGCCATTTGCCGAGCGGAGAAATTTCTTTGACGAGCGCGATTGCACTTTGCGCCTTGTCAGCGGCTGGTTTGGTTGCGGCCAGTTATTTTCTGAATCCGCTCTGTTTTTATCTTTCGCCCGTCGCGCTCGTGATGGTTTGTTTTTATTCGCTGACGAAACGGTTCACGGATTACACGCACGTTTTTTTGGGCATCGCGCTCGCGCTCGCACCCGTCGGCGCGTGGCTGGCGGTGCGCGGCGGAAATGTTTCGCCTTTGGAAATTTTGCAAATGACCACGCTCGCGTTCGCCGTGATTTTGTGGCTCGTCGGTTTCGACATTATTTACGCATTGCAAGATTATGAGTTCGATAAATCGCACGGCTTGCGCTCGCTCGTCGTCGCGTGGGGACCTAAAAATGCGCTGGCCGCCGCGTTTCTCGCGCACATGGTCATGTGTGGATTGCTCTTCGCGTTCGGATTGCTCTGCCATTTTCGCATCGCATATCTCATCGGCTGGTTCATCATCGTCGGCTGTCTCGTGCTGGAACATTGGATTGCGCGCCGCCGCAGTTTGAACTGGATCAACCTTGCGTTCTTCCGGCTAAATGCGCTCGTCGGCGCGGTTTTTTTGATCGTCGTCGCGGCAGAAGTGATTTTTCAAGGCGGTTTCAAATTGCGTTAAACTTTCTTTTCCAATCTCTCAATTGCGGTTAATTTGTTTTCACGTGAATTTTTTCATTCAACGCAGCGAACTCCGCGACATCTACGACAAGGTCGTCGCGGGTGAACGCATTTCCGAGGCCGATGCGCTGCGGCTGTTTGAATCGAAAGATTTGAACGCCGTCGGTGCCATTGCCGATTTTGTCCGGCAAAAAAAAGTCGGCAACCGCGCCAGCTTCATCATCAATCGCTACATCAACTACTCGAATTACTGCATCCTCTCGTGCCAGTTCTGCTCGTTCGCGCGCAAAAAAGCGCGACGCGGACGGTTTTCAATTGTCCGTCGAGGAAATCGTCGGGAAAGCGCGCGAGGCGTTGAAGATCGGCATCACGGAACTGCACATCGTCGGCGGACTGCATCCGTCGCTGCCGTTCAGCTATTACACGGACATGCTGCGCGCGTTGAAAAATCTCGATGCGCGGCTCCAACTGAAATGTTTCACGGCGATTGAAATTCTGCATCTCGCCTGGCTCGCCAAAAAATCTGTCGAGCAGACGTTGATTGAACTGAAAGACGCCGGGCTTGATTCGCTCACCGGCGGCGGCGCGGAAATTTTCCGCAAAGAAGTCCGTTCGCAGATCGCGAAAGGAAAAGAATCCGCCGAGGAATATCTCGACGTGCATCGCACCTGGCACAAGCTCGGCCAGCGCAGCACCTGCACGATGCTTTACGGCCACGTCGAAAGCCTCGCCGACCGCGTGGATCATCTGCGGCAATTGCGCGCGTTGCAGGACGAGACGCACGGCTTCACCGGGTTCATCCCGCTCGCGTATCAGCCGGAGGACAACGACATCCCGGTCAGGACGCCGCCGACCGGATTTGATTCGCTGCGCACCATCGCCGTGAGCCGCATTTACCTCGACAATTTCCCGCACATCACCGCGTATTGGGTTGGCCTCGGCATGAAGCTCGCGCAAGTTGCGTTGAGCTACGGCGCGGACGACCTCCACGGCACGATCATCGAGGAACACATTTTTCACATGGCCGGCGCGACGTCGCCGCAATTGCAAACCGAGACGGACATGATCAAAGCCGTCCGTGAAGCCGGAAGAATTCCGGTTCAACGCAATACATTTTACGAGCCGATAAAAATTTTTGAAAATTCTTCGCCTGCTGAAGTCAAAGAAAATTCCGCGCGCTCGAAAGTGCTGGAAGAAAATCTGGCGACGGCGTGAAAACAAAGTTGCATAAAGAATAAAACAACTTTGAACATGGGATTGCTTGACGATTTATTTGAAGTCTTATTTCCCCGCAAGCAATACGGGACTCGCAGCACTACAAAACTTGGCGTCGAAGTGCGAAGTCGGGCTGAACAAAGAATTGCTGATTACTTCGACGAGATTGGCCTTCGTTACGAATACGAACGAGAACTTGAAGCGGGCATTTGGATATTTACCGAAAAGGTAAGCAGTCCAGATTTTTATTTGCCGGACTACGGTGTATATGTGGAGTATTGGGGAATGTTGAACGTGGACAATGAATACGACCGCTCAAAATATACGCGAGCGATGAAATACAAAATGGCTCGCTACCACGACCTCGGCATCAAATTTATTTCCATTTACCCAGATAACATGAAGAACCTTGATTGGATTTTTCGGAAAAAGTTCAAGAAAGTCGCGGGCGTTGACCTGCCAAGAACGAAATGAAATTTCCCGACATTACTCTCAAATTTCGCGTGAATCAACTGGCACTATTAGTTCCTTTAGTTTTCCTGCTGGCCGGCTGCAGCACGACCAAAACTTACAAACCGAACACCGCCGCCGGGCCGGCCAAGCCGGCGGATTATCCCATCCCGATTTACAACCAAGACATGAGGATTCCCCGGCCCACCCAGTTGATCGGCCAGTTTTCCATCGGCGATACGCCACTGACCATGTTCGGCGGCTCCATGAAGGGAGTGATGAAAACGCTCATGGACACGGCGCACGAAAAAGGCGCGGACGTGGTGGAGTTGACCTCCATCAAACAGCCGGATTTTGAAAGCGCGCATTATCGCGTCGAAGCCAACTTGCTGCGTTATGCCGACAATTGGGAAACGGTCGCCATTTCGGAAAATGATTTTCTCGCCTACCTCCGGCAGCATCCGCTGACATTGGATCCCATCGAAGGGGTTTGGTCCGACGGCTCGCCCGACCGGATCGGCATCATCCGGGACAAATCCAAACCGGGCCGGGATTTCATCGCCTTCATGCTGAACGTGGAGTTGCCGTCATGGAAAAATGGCTACAAGAAAATGGACATCGAGCGCGATGCGCGGCCCGGAACCTACGGCCTCAAATATTACCGCGACGATTTTGCCATGGCGAAGACGACCGTTCTGCTGAATCACGACCGCGCGTTCACCTTCATCGTTTACACCGAGGCCGTGGCCAACGAGGTCACTTACACAAAAATCGGCGCGCCGATGCCGGTCCAGTAAAATGATTTCTTCCATCGAACAACTGCCCGCCGGAGTGAGCATGGATTTAATTTCTCAAGTCGAAGAAATTTTTTCAGAGTCGGGAATCCTGTCGAAGTCGAAAAATTTTGAATTCCGTCCACAGCAGCAGGAGATGGCCGTGGCTGTCGCGCGCGCGTTGCAGAACCGCGAGCATCTCGCGGTCGAGGCCGGCACCGGCGTCGGCAAATCGCTCGCGTATCTGATTCCGGCGATTTTATTTGCCGTGGCGCAGAAGAAGAAGGCTATCATCTCGACGCACACGATCAATTTGCAGGAGCAGCTTACGGAAAAAGATTTGCCGATGCTTGCGGGCGTTTTGGCGGCGCTGCCAGAGCCGGTGAAATTTAATTTCACGATGCTCAAAGGCCGCGCGAATTATCTTTGCACGCGGCGATTGCAAAAGGCGATGCAGCAATCGGGAAATTTATTCACGTCATCCGAGGCCGAGGAATTGCAGCGCATTTACGAATGGTCGAAGAAAACGACGGACGGGAGCTTGTCGGATTTTGAGATCGAGCCGGATGTGAAAGTCTGGTCGCAGGTTTGTTCCGAGCGCGGATTGTGTTCGCCGAAAACCTGCGGCTATCAGTCCGATTTCAGCAAAGACCACGACGTTTGTTTTTTTCAGCGCGCGCGGAACAAAATTCTTTCGTCGGACGTTTTGGTTTTGAATCACACGCTGTTTTTCACGCTGCTCGGCGGCGTGGACGAGGAGATGGAAGGCGGCATTCTGTTCAAGAACGACTTTGTGATTTTTGACGAGGCGCACACGATGGAAAGCGTCGCGTCGCGGCACATCGGCTTGAGCGTGTCGAGCGGGCAGGTGCGTTACGCGCTGAACCGCCTATGGAATCCGCGCACGGAAAAAGGTCTGCTCGCCACGTTGCGCAAAGGAAATGCGGTGAAACTCGTCGCGGATATTTTGAGCGAGTCGGATAAATTTTTTGAAAACGTCGAAGTTGCGTGTGAAGAAATTCAGGCGACGGCGAAACCCAAATTCGGCGGCGACAGCGGCGGACGCAAACGCGCATGGACTGAATTGCGAATTCGTCGCGCGGAATTGGTGAAAGATAATGTGACTTTGCCAATCCAAAGATTGCGCGAAGCGGTAAGCGAACTTGTAAAATTGAGCGAGGACAAAGAAATCGGACAGGAACTCATCGAATGCAATCGAAAGCTGGGTGAGTTGAAAGTCGAAGTCGCGGAATTTTTGAGCCAGCAGGCGGGCGACCATGTTTATTGGGTCGAACGCGGCGGCAAGGCGCATCGAAATCTTTCGCTCAACGCCGCGCCGATTGACGTGGCGGATTATTTGCGACGCCGATTTGTTCGAGAGCGACACGAGCATTGTGATGACGAGCGCGACGCTGGCAACAAATTCCAAATCGCAAACCGGGTTGAATTATTTTTCCAAACGCGTCGGCTGCGAATCCGCGACGATGCTGCAAGTCGGCACGCCGTTCGATTACGCGCGGCAGATGAAATTGTTCGCCGTCAAAAAAATGCCCGATCCGCGCGAGGCCGGTTATCGCGACGCGTTGATCCATTGGATCGAACATTTCGTCAAGCAGACGCACGGCAAGGCGTTCGTGCTGTTCACGAATTACAAGCTCATGCAGGAGGTCGCCGAGTTGATGCAGCCGTTTTTCGACAAGCTCGGCGTCGCGTGTTTCGTGCAGGGCACGGGCACGCCGCGCTCGACGATGCTGGAGAAGTTCAAGGACGACACGGACTCGGTGCTCTTCGGCACGGACAGTTTCTGGCAGGGCGTGGACGTGCCGGGCGAGGCGTTGAGCAACGTCATCATCACGCGGCTGCCGTTCGCCGTGCCGGACCATCCGCTCATCGAGGCGCGCATCGAGGCGATCGAGGCGCGCGGCGGAAATTCCTTCGGCGAATTTTCCCTGCCCGAGGCGATCCTGAAATTCCGGCAGGGCGTCGGGCGCTTGATCCGCACGAAGACAGACACCGGCATCATCGTGGTTTTGGACAACCGGATTTTGACGAAGCAATACGGCCAGTCATTTCTCGACGCGCTGCCGAAATGTCCGGTGGAGATTGTGTGAAAATCAATCGCGATAAACTTCGCGTCGGTGACCGATGACGCCGACGACAATTTGTTTCAACTTCGTGTCGGCAAAATAAAGGACGCGATAATCGCCGACGCGGATGCGAAAGCCGTCGCGGTTTTTTAATTTCTTGCAGCCGTGCGGGAAAGGATTTTCTTCCAGCGCGAGAATGGCTTTGCTGATGCGAATTTGGATTTGAGTCGGAAGCCGTTCGAGTTCCTTGCGAGCATCGCGTGAGATTTCAATCCGCCAGTTCACACGCGGATGTTCAGTTCCTTCAAAGTCTGACGAAAAGACTGGCGCGGCTGATGACGGCGCGCTTCCAACGCCAGCGTGTCGGCAAAATCTTCGGAAAGCTCCTCATCGGCGAGCATTTTTTCCAAAACGACTTCGCGCTCGCGGCGCTTCAAACTTTTGAAGGCCGTGACGAAAATTTCCGCTGTGGCTTGGGCTGCGCTCATGCAATCAATGTTGCCGATGTTTGATGAAATGACAACCGGATTTTGACGAAGCAATACGGCCAGTCGTTTCTCGACGCGCTGCCGAAATGTCCGGTGGAGATTGTTTGAAATTATTTTGGAGAAGACGACAACTGCAATGGCACAGGAATATTTGTGCTAATCGGATTGAAAAATGGATCGTATCGGACATCTTCTTTGAAATTGCCGTTGCTGTCACCGCCACGCAAAATTTCCGTCAGCACACCGTTCTTAAAAATTTCGCGAGTCGTTGTGAATTTTGAACCATTGGGTTTGGTGTCCATCTGCTGAACTATTTTATTTTTGTAGATGCCAAACACATCGGGAATTCCGTTGAAATCAGTGTCATCCTTAACAGTGTCCGTCCCGCCGTCAGAAAACGTCCACCATTCATCTGCTTTTCCATCGAAATTATTATCGTAGTCTGAACGCACGGCTTGGCCATGTTCATAATAAACCCAATGATCCCAATTCCCGTCATGGTTGCGGTCTTCACGATATTCCATCAAGTGTCCGCTTTGATATATCCACGCTTCGTCGGGCTTTCCGTCTTGAGCATAATGATACTGTGTTGTTGCTCCGATATATTGTGTCGATGTTCCAAGATAATCTTTGCCTGTCGATTTACTTCTCAACGCATAAAGCAGACACAAAAGAACTACGATGCCAACGACAATGCCAATCGGAACGAATGAGTTTTTATTTTCTGGGGTAGTATCTGATGGAGCACTTGTTTCGCTGTCGTTTGGATTCGGCATTTCCGCATTTAGCAAAGCAATCGCCGCTTCCGTATCTGAATCGTGAACAGACAAACGCACGCCGCCGGGTGCCGTAAGATTCGTATACCATCCGCCGCAATCATCGGCGTTGATCCAACACTCGATGCCGTGCGCTTCAAGATTGCTGCGGGCTATGTTTGCGGCGTCATGGCTCGTGAAAGTGCGGATGGTTACGATTTTTTCTTCGTCGCAGGGGTCAACTTTGACCGGTTCAGGTTCAGGAGGAAATTTTGCGAGAGGTTCACCGTCAATTGCGCACGTCGAGGCTTCGTCCGGATATTCCTTTCCACAATACGTGCACCTTTTCATTTACCATTGTTTAGGCTTTGAAAAATCCCAAGTCGAGAAGAAAGTGGCCAAGTGCTTTTGCCTGTGAAATCGTGTGGCGATGAACGGACACGACATCCTCAAACTCGCGGGCGGCGTGATGGCGCTCGCCTTGTTCGTGCCGATGATCGTGGAGATCGTGCGGACGCGCGGCGCGGGCCAGAGCTTCGCGACGTGGGGTCTGTGGGCGGTGCTGGATTCGATGCTGACGATCACGCTCTGGCAGCAGCACGGAAATTATCTGCTGTCGCTCGGCTTCGCGGTGGGCGGCGTGTTTTTGTCGGCGGTGCTGTTGAAGCAAGGCGGTTGCACGTGGGGAAAATTTGAAACAGTCATCGCGCTCATGGTGCTGGCGAGCCTCGCGGTCTGGAAATTCAGCGGGCCGCGCAACGCCACCATCGCGGTGACGACGGCCATCTGCATTGCGGGCATTCCGGGGATCGTGGAGATGGCGCGGAGACCGCAGCGTTCGGCGGGCAAACTCTGGGCGGGCTACACGGTCGCCAACAGTCTTTCACTTTTCGGCGGCGCGATGTGGTCGGTGGAGGAACGGCTTGCGCCGGCGGCGTTCGTGGCGTTGTCCGTCGCGATGCTCGTCGCTTGCTGGTGGCCGCAAAAAGATTTACGCTAAAAGCCATGACGCGCACGGAAAAACTTCTGGCCGAATTCATCGCGCCGCCAAAATGTTTCACCGGTTTCAAAACGGCGCGAGCAATGGAATGACGCTGCGGCCTTTGCGCCGATAAACCTTAAAATCCCTGTCGGTCGTAAAAATCTGGCAATTGTCGTGCAATTCCGTCATGCGCACGAGACAGGCATCGGCCAGACTCATCGGCTGATCGGCGTATTTGCGGAGAAGATTCAAAACGTCGGCGCGATTTTCTTCCATTGAGAAATCCAGACGGATGATTCCAGATTCCAGATAGTAGAGGATTGAATCCAAACTCATTCCTTCCGATTGCAAATTGAAGATCGCCTCGGACAAAACCGCTTCGCAAGTCCACAGCGGCTCACTCAATGCCGCCCAGCTTTCGACCGCCCAGCCGTGATGCTGGTCTTTGCGGTTCAGGTAGCCAATCAGCGGGCCGGCATCCAGCAGCACTTTAGTCGCGGCCATAACCGGTGAGTTTGCGCGTGGACATATCCGCCGGGCCGGAGACACTGCCGCAAAAATCCTTGGCCAAATCGTGCAACGACGGGCGCTTTTTCTTCGTCAAATGTTCGTCGATCAAATCGCGCACAACCGCCGCCTGCGAACGGCCAAGCGACTTGGCGCGTTCTTTCAAAAGCGTAATGTGCTTGCGTTCCATTTTCAAGGTGACCGTTTCCATGCGGCGAAAGTATTCCTTTTGTGGCAGCAAGTCAATACCAAAAGTCCAAGATGGAAATTGTCCGGGATTCCTGTCATTCTGCCGGCGCATGACGCGCACGGAAAAACTTCTGGCCGGACTCATCGCTTTGCCGAGCGTCAACCCCGCCTTTCTGCCACCACGCCATCCCAATGCCGGTGAAAAAAATGCGGCGGATTTTCTCGCGACCGTTGCCGCGCGCGCCGGACTGGAAGTGGAATTTCAAAAAGTTTTGCCCGACCGCTCCAATGTTATCGCGCGGCTGCGGCCAAAAAATAAAATCAAGCAAACCATTTTGCTCGCGCCACATCTCGATACCGTTGGCGCGGACGGAACGCGCTTCATTCCGCAGCGCAAAAACGGACGCCTGCACGGTCGCGGCGCGTGCGACACGAAAGGTTCCGTCGCCGCCATGCTTTCCGCGCTCTGCGAACTGGCGAATTCAAAATCGCGTCCGCTTGAAACCGAAATCGTTTTCGCCGGATTGATTGACGAGGAACACGCGCAAGCCGGTTCACGCGCGCTAGTCAAAAGTAAATTCAAAGCAGATTTGGCAATCGTCGGCGAGCCGACAAAATTGCAAGCCGTCACTGCGCACAAAGGCAGCCTGTGGCTGGAACTCGAAACGCACGGCAAAGCGGCGCACGGCGCGACGCCGCAGCTTGGCAAAAATGCGATCCACGAAATGGCGCGCATCGTGGATTTGCTGGAAACCGATTACGCGGCGCAATTGCGAAAGCGAAAACACAAATTGCTCGGCACAGCGACGGTGAACATCGGCACGATTTCCGGCGGCACGCAACCAAACATTGTTCCCGACAATTGCAAGATTTCAATTGATCGTCGCACATTGCCGGGCGAAACGGAAACAAGTGTGAAACGGGAAATTGCTGCTTTGCTCCGTGATTGGGAACTAAAAGCAAAAATTTCCAGCGCAAAACTCGCGCCGGCCTTGCCATTGGAGACAAATCACAAACTGCCGCTCGTCCAAAAATTTTTGAAAACTGTCGGGCAATCGAAACCGACGGGAGTTCACTTCTTTTGTGACGCGGCGATTTTGTCGGCAGGCGGGATTCCGAGCATCGTTTTTGGTCCGGGCGACATCGCGCAGGCGCACACGGCGGACGAATGGATTTCGCTGGCGGAACTGGAGCGCGGAAAGAATCTGCTTTTGCGTTTCCTGAATTCGCTTCCTTGAGACAGCCCGTTTCAGTATTTTCCGGCACTCATGGCGGCAGAAAAAATTGCAACGACTCCGGCGGCTTCGCATCACGCGGCATTTTTCCGCCAGAGCGGCTGGCTGATGATCGCCGCTTTGTCCAGCGGCGCGCTGATGTATGGCGTGCATCTGCTGGCCAAAAAAATCCCGGCGGCGGAATACGGGACGTTGATCATGCTCTTTTCGGTGGTGGGCCTGGTCCCGACGATTCCCTTTCAAATGGTGTTCACGCACCAGACGGCGAGCGCGCTGGCGAAAAATCAGGGGCGGGAACTGGCGAGCATGATCCGCGCATCGTGGCTGGGAATTTTTTTGTTCTGGCTGGCGGGCGTTCTCGTCGCGTTCATTTTCCGCGACCACATCATCGCCAACTGGCATCTGGCGAATCCGCTGTCATTGTGGATGACGATGGCGGTCATTTTATTTTCACTGTGGATGCCCATGTTCCAGGGCGTGATGCAGGGTCAGCAAAATTTTCTGTGGCTCGGCTGGAGCAACATTTTCAATGCGGTCTTCCGGGTCGCGTCGGCGGTGTTTATCGTCTTTGTCTTGAGCGGCCAGGCGGCGGGAATCATGACGGGTGTTTTTATCGGGTTGCTGGCGGCAACCGCCGTCGGCATCTGGCAGACGCGGTCATTGTGGCTGGGAAAGGCCGCGCCCTTCAACCGCCGCGATTTTTTGCGCGAGGTGGTTCCGCTGCTGCTGGGCTTTGCGGCGACGCAATTTCTTTTTTGCGCGGACACCAGTTTTGTTGACATGTATTTTGGCGCGGAAAAGACGGCGCCGTATGGCGCGGCGGGGACGCTGTCGCGCGCGCTGCTTTTTCTGGTGCTGCCGCTGGCAACCGTGATGTTCCCCAAAATCGTTCACAGCACGGCGAAGGCGGAGAAATCAAACCTGCTGGGGCTTGTATTGCTTGGAACCGCGCTTCTGATTGGCGTGGGCATTTTGGGCCTGTGGATTTTGGGGCCATTGGTGGTGCGCCACGTTTATCCGCCGGAATATGTTTCGCAAACGCTCGCGATCCTGCCGTGGTATGCGGGCGCGATGGTGCCGCTGGCGCTGGCGAACGTGCTCGTCAACGATCTGCTCGGGCGCGGAAAATTCCAGATCGTGCCGTTTCTCGTGGTGCTGGCCATCGCGTATGGCGTGGCGCTGACACAATTTCACGACAGTTTTATCGCCGTGTTGAAAATGCTGGGGACGTTCAACCTGGTTCTGTTCGTGCTTTGCGCGTGGTTTGTCTGGGGCCGGAAATCCGCGACAGGAAAATAAAAATTCAGTTCTTCGGGCCGGACAACGGCTTCGGCGCCTTTAATTTTTTGTAAATCCAGCCTTCCAGCGGGCGCAACGGGCGCAGCCATTTGTAAAACGGCGAGTAAATCAGCCGCACGCGCACGACCGACAAAAACATCGTCAGCGAGGAACGCGCCAGCACCACTTTCGAGCCGGCCTGGTCCGTCCATTCCGTCGGCACTTCGAGGATTTTGAAGCCGGCGCGCTTGATCGCGACGAGCAGGTTGATGTCAAACGCCATGTCCGCGATGTGCAGGTAGGGATGGATTTTTTCCACCACCTCGCGCTTGATCACCTTCGCGCCGCATTGCGTGTCGCGGATGTTCATCCAAAAAAGCAACTGCACGATGAAATGAAAAGCGCGGCTGGCGAACTGGCGGTTGCCCGTCTGCGACTGGTGGATGACCGCGCCCGGCAGCCAGCGCGAGCCGATGACACAATCCGCTTCGCTCATTTTTTTGACCAGATCCAGAAACGCGCGCGGCGGCGTCGCGCCGTCCGCGTCCACATAGCCGATCAAATCGCCGAGCGACGCGAGCCGGAGACCTTCGATGAGCGCGCCGCCCTTGCCGATGGCCGAGCGGAATTCCAGCGCGCGCACCTCGGGAAAATCCGCCGCGACGCTCTTGGACGACGCCGAGCGTGTCGTCCGTGCAGCCGTTGAGGACGACGAAGATGCGGAACTTGCCGGAATAATTCTGCTGGAAAAACTGCGCGTAATCGCGCAGCACCGGTTCGATGCGCGCTTCCTCGTTGTAAGCCGGGATCAGGATGAGCAGGCTGGGGTCAGGCACGCGGATTCAGTAACAGAAAATTTTCGCGCAGGCAATCTTGGGAAATGGATGAAGCGTCTCATGTTAGCGTTTGGGCCAGATCATCCTGTTGCTATAGGGTGTATACACTGCAAAGACTTGAAAAGTCCCGTTGCTCATCCGCACGACATCCAACGCGGTATTGTCCATGCCACCAAACCATACGTAATCAACCTCATCTTTTTGTTCTTCGATTCCTGCTATTCCCAAGTAGCTTGAAGATCATGGTGGAACGATCTCTGTTCGTAAATTCGCACCGAAGCATCTTCTCAAGGATTGTTTGTGTCCGCTTGTATCAAGGCCTGAATATCTTTGTCCGTCAAAGAATCCATGATCTTTATTAGCGTCATTCATCTGTTTACGCGAAGGCGCCAATGTCGAGGTAATCGATGAGTAACGTTCCACCAAGAAAACGATGACAATCAACACAATAATGGCAGTCCAGGCAAACATATGCTATGCCAGCGTTTCTTCAACCGTGAGTTTGTATTGAGGTTGTTAGAGTTCTCGGCTAACTATTGATGAATCCTATGCCCATCACATAAGTCTGTCCAGCTTGAAACAATTCTTGCCGCCGCGTCCGCCAATCGTTATCAAATCGCATGGATTCCCGCGAAGCCTTCATCGCGTTGAACATGATCGAGCACGTCGGGCCGGTGCGCGCGCGGCTCCTGCTCGAACATTTCGGCGACGCGCCAAAAATCCTTGCCGCCTCCAAATCCGAACTGCTCCGCGTCCGCAACATCGGCGAGGAAACCGCCGAGGCGATTGCCACTTGGGAAAAATCCGTTGACCTCGCAGGCGAATTGAAACGCATCGCGGATTTCGGCTGCCACGTTTTGATTTCATCGGATGAAAATTATCCCGCGCTGCTCCGCGAGATTTACGATCCGCCGCTCGTGCTTTACGTCAAGGGCGCGCTGACCGCGAAGGACAAAAACGCCGTGGCGATGGTCGGCTCGCGGCAGACGACGCATTACGGCATCGAGACCGCGCGCAAGCTGGCGTATCAGCTCGCCTACGTCGGCGTGACGGTGGTGAGCGGCGGCGCGCGCGGCATTGACACGGCGGCGCATCAGGGCGCGCTCGCGGCGAAAGGAAGAACGATTTGCGTTTTGGGAACGGGAATTAATTTAATTTTTCCGACGGAGAACGCGGAACTGTTTCAACGCATTTCGGAAAACGGCGCGCTCATCACGCAATTTCCGTTCAACCGTCCGGCGGATAAACAAAGTTTTCCAATCCGCAATCGCATTGTCGCTGGAATGACTTTGGGAACAGTTGTCGTCGAGGCCAACACAACGAGCGGCGCGCTTATCACAGCGAACATGGCGGTGGAAGCTGGGCGGCAGATTTTTGCAGTTCCCGGACGGATTGATTCACCACGCAGCAAAGGCTGTCACGACTTGATCAAAAAAGGCGCAAAACTGTGCGAAGGCGCGGAAGATATTTTGAGCGAGTTCGAGTATTTGTTTCCGACGAGCAACCGTCCGCCGTCACCGGGCGAGACGGGAGTTTTGCCCGCGCTGGAATTGAGCGAGAACGAACAAAAAGTTTTTGACGCGTTGAAAGCTGATGACGAGTTGACGATTGACGAAGTGATTCGCAAAAGTGGCCTGCCGAGTTCGGCGGTTTCCGTTTCGCTTTTGAGTCTGGAAATGAAGCGCGTCGTGAAACAACTGCCGGGAAAACTGTTCGTGCGGAATAATTAACGAAACGAAACTTGTGCGTTCGTGTTCAATGAATTAAAAGTCATCAGACGCGGGAGAAATTTATGGCCAACTACACCATCATCGGCGGCGACCAGAAAGAATACGGCCCGGTCTCGGCGGAAGACGTGGGCCAGTGGATTGGCGAGGGCCGGCTCAACGAACAATCGCTGGTGAAAGCTGAAGGCGGCGCGGAATTCCGCCCGCTCGCCAGCTTCCCGGAATTTGCCGGCGCGTTCGCCGCCAAACCGCCACCGCCACCCGCGCCGTCCGCCGCACCGCCGCCGTTTGCGGATCCGTCCCGTTCGTCCAATTGGGGCGAACGCGATTATGATTTGGACATCGGCGGTTGCATCAGCCGTGGCTGGGGGCTGGTGAAAAACAACATGGGACTTTTGCTTGTCGCCACCTTGGTTTATCTGCTCATTGAAGGTGCCATCGGCGGGCTGGCGCGAATCCCCATCATCGGCCCGTTGTTTTCGATCGCAAACTTTGTCATCTCCGGCCCGTTGATGGGCGGCGTGCTTTATCTTTTCATCCGCGCCATCCGCCGCGAACCGGCGGAGATCGGGGATATTTTTTCCGGTTTCCGGCGCGCGTTCGCGCAGCTTTTTCTCGGCACGCTGGTCCAAGGCTTGTTGATCGGGGCGTGCCTGATTCCATTTATCGTCGTGATGGTTGTGAAACTTATCCCGCTCATGGGTCATTTCCAACACTTGCAGGCGGGCACGCCGCCGGACAGGGAAACGCAGGCGGCACTTGAATCCGTGCTGTTCATCAGCCTGCCGGTGCTGTTGGTCTGCGCCATCCCCGCAACTTATCTGGGCGTGTGCTGGAAATTCACCCTGCCGCTCATCGTGGACAAGCAGATTGGATTTCTGGACGGCGATGGGGACGAGCCGCAAAATGGTCAGGAAACACTGGTGGCTCGTCTTCGGCCTGGCGATCCTGATTTCATTGCTCAACATTGCTGGCCTGTGTCTCTGCTGCGTCGGCCTGTTGTTCACCATTCCCATCGGCATCGCGGCGCTGATGTTCGCGTATGAAACTATTTTCTCCGAAGGGCAAGCCGATTAGCCGCGCCACGGCCAAAAACGCGGCGCTCCTCAACCTGCTCGCCACGCCCGGCCTCGGCTCAATTCTGGGCCGGCGCTGGATTGCGGGCGGCGGGCAACTCCTGCTTTCCTGCGCCGGGTTCGCGCTGTTTCTGGTCTGGTTCGTGAAAGAAATGACCCAGTATTACGGACAGATCACCGGCAACGTCGAAGTGCGACCCATCGGCGGATTTTTGATGACCGGACTGATTTTGTTCGCGCTCGCGTGGATTTGGTCGGCGGTGACGAGCATCAGTTTGTTGCGCGAAGCGGCGGCGGGCAAACAGCGTTCGCTCAAAAATTTTGGCGCGCCGCCAGTGCAAAAACTCGCCGAGGCAAAAATCGTTCCCGCCCTCGCTTCGATTCCAAACTGGAAATTGCAGGATACGACGATTTCGCGGACTTTCCAGTTCAAGGATTTTCCCGCCGCGATCAAATTTGTGGAGGTCGTCGCCGCGCTCGCCGAGCAGGCATGGCATCATCCCGACATTGACATCCGCTGGAACAAGGTGACGCTCACGCTCACGACGCACGACGCCGGCGGCCTGACGGAAAAAGATTTCGCGCTGGCGCGGCAGTTCGACAAGTTGTGACGCTGGGAAATTGTTTTAGCGCGTCGCCGCCGCCGGAACGGTCGGCGGCGGAGTTCCGCTTGGCGGCGTGCGCGGCACGCGACCAATCCAGATGCCCTGGCCGCTGTAATACCATTCCAATTGCGGAATGCCGGGCGAAGCATTGTTCCCACCACGAATCACGAGCCGGTCGGCAAGCTGCATTTTTTTTACCCACGGCGCGTAGGTTTTTGGATCACCAGAATTCCACAACACGCTTTGAAAAACCTCGAAATCTTCCCTGGGCATCCACGTCGGCTCGAAGCCGAGCATATAACGCCAGTCGCCGGTCGGATTTTTGAAGAACGTCTGATAAAACAGCGTCTGGTCTGCGGTGTAAAAAATTCCGCCGTGGTCGGGCATCCAGCCGTTGAGATCGGGATTGTCGGCGGTGATATAACGATTGGACAATGTCTGCGACCAGCGGCTGTGCGCGTCATTGGTCACGCAGAGAAACGTCGCGGCGGCCAGAAACAAAGTCAGCCCGAGCCGCTTGAATGAATTTTCGGCGAACCGCAATTGCAGAAATGATTGCAGATCCCAAGTCATCAAAACCATCAACGCCGGCCAGCCCCAGTCGTCCCAGAACCGCGCCACTTTGAAACCCAGCACCCAGCAGATGCACGCGAGCCAGAACGCGGGATTTTTTGTCAGCGGAACGGCGTTTAATTTCGCCAGTTGGCGCAGCCCAAGCAGGCCGCCCAAAATCACCACGGCTAGAATGTTGCCGTCGAATGGCTGCAACTCCGTAACCATTGTGCTCGTGGTGGGATGCGCGCCGACTGCGAGCAGCGCGAGCTTGAACGCTTGCAACGGATATTCCAACGGATGGCCCGTGAGCGCGCTGCCGATGAAAACGCCGATGACCCAGCAAAAGCCGAGGCTGATGGCCCAACGAAATTCGCCCGCCAGAAAAAATGCGCCGAGCAGCAATACCCAGAGATACCAGACGCCGTGGACAAAAGTGCCGAGCGCAAACAGCGCGGTCGCCAGCAGCAGCATCCACGTTTTGGGCGACGTTGAACCGAATTTTTGCCACAAAAAGAGCAGCGTCAGCAGAATCGCGAACGTGACCAGATACGGACGCCCCAGTGTCATGCGCCCGCATACCGCCGCCACGAGCGTCGCCAGCATCAAAGTGACCAGCCACGCCTCCGGCCGTTTCAACCATGGCAGCGCCGACCAGCCGACGAGGATAAATAAAGAGACGACGGAAAAAATAACGAGTGATTCCGCGTTCCAATTTGTCCAGACATGAATTTTTTCCAGCAGCAGGTTCCAGCCGAACTCGTGGTCAATGACATAGACCGGATTCAAGACTAGAATTTCCGACCACGATTTGCCGCTGACAGCCTTGGCAGCGTGGCGCAACGCGTCGTCGCCCGGCAAATACCCGTAGCCGATGATTTTGAATGGCATCGCGAGGATGACCAGAATCACAATCGCCCAGACGGCGAGCGGGACGTAACGCTTGAGCGAATCAAGGGGCGAGGAACTGGATTTGTCTTCGGTCATCTGGCGCGAATCAAAACACCATCGGCACGCCTTCGTCGAGAATTTTTATCTGCCGCGTCAGGTCTTGCTGCACCGCGATCTGCCGGAGCCAGCGCGGCGGCTCGTCCAAATCCTCGAACGACAGCTTGAATGTGCCGTAGTGCATCGGCACAAAATATTTCGCGCCGAGTTCCTTGAACGCCTTTACCGCCTCGTCCGGCCCCATGTGGACGCGGCGGAAGGATTCGGGATGATACGCGCCAATGGGCAGCAGCGCGATCTCCGGCGAAAGTTTTCTGCCGATCTCCTTGAACCCGTCGAAATACGCGCTGTCGCCCGCGTGATAAATTTTCCGTCCTTGATGCTGTAGAACAAATCCGCCGTAGCCGCGATGCAAATCACGCAGCGTGCGCGCGCCCCAATGTTTGCTCGGCGTGAAAGTGACCTTCCATTCCTGCTGCGAAAAACTTTCCCAGTGGTCGAGTTCGATGACGCGCGCGAAGCCGAGGTCGTGCGCGAGGTCGCCGACGCCGCGCGGCATCACGCCGATTTTCGGATGCGGCAAGCTGCGCAAAGTCGGTTTGTGGAAATGGTCGAAGTGCGCGTGCGTCAGCAAAACCAAATCAATCGGCGGCAAATCTTTTATCTTCAAACCGGCGCGCTTGATGCGTTTCAACAGGAATAGCCAGTTCGCAAAATTCGGATCAATCAGCACGTTCAAGTCCGTGAACTGGATGAGAAACGACGCGTGGCCGATCCAGGTGATGGCGACCTCGCCGTATTTCAATTTGGGAAAAACCGGGCGCTGCTGTTCGCCGTGGCGCGGCGTGAGCAGGGCTTTCCAGACCAGTTCACGGAAAAACGTGGCGGGATTGAAATGCTTCGCCGGCGTCAAATCCTTGAACGAGCGCGGCAATTTCCGGCGCGGGACGGTTTTGGCTGAAGCCGGTCGGTTCATAAAACTGTTGAAAATACTATCCGTTTTCGGCTTTGAATAAAAACAAAATCCGCGCGTCAGAACCTATGAACGTAACGAAAGGTTCAATTATGAAAACAATGATTCTGACTGGAACGGTCATTCTCGGGCTGGCTGCGGCAAATCTGCAAACCGCCCGCGCGGGCGAACGCGAATGGGCCACCGTCGGCCAGGTGCTGACCGGCGTGGCGGTCGCCGGCCTCATCGTCGCGGCGACTGACGGTCACGCGCAATGCAGCGTGAATTATTCTTACGGCGCACCGGCTTATTGTCCACCGCCCGCGCCGTGCAATGTCACCTATTGTCCCGCGCCCGCACCGCAGATGGTTTACTGCCCGCCGCCCGTCGTGGTCTGTCGCGCGCCGGCGGTGGTTTATCCGGCGCATTATCGCTGGAACAATGGCTATGGTTACCGGCATGAACGCTGGTAACCTGCGAGGAACCGCGACCCGTCGGATGTTTTCATCCGGCGGGTTTTTATTTTCAATCTGGCCGGACTTTACAACCGGCAAAAATCCGGCAATTTGCGCCGAGTAAAATGAGCAACGTCACGAAACAACTCGACAAGTTTCTGCGCAAAAAACCGGCGCTCGGCAAAGGCGTCTTCGTCGCCAAAAACGCGACCGTCATCGGCGACGTGACGCTCGGCGCGCATTCGAGCGTGTGGTATGGCGCGGTGTTGCGCGGCGACATCAACCGCATCGTCGTCGGCCACCACTCGAACATCCAGGACAACGCCGTGCTGCACCTCGCGGACGATTTTCCGTGCCTCGTCGGCAACTGGGTCACCGTCGGCCACGGCGCAATTGTTCATGCGTGTAAAGTTGGCGACGAAGTTTTGGTCGGCATGGGCGCGGTGATTTTGGACGGTGCGGTCATTGGTAAACAAAGTTTGATCGGCGCGCGCGCTTTGGTGACGCAGGGAACGAAAATTCCGCCCGGCTCAATGGTTCTGGGCGCGCCGGCGAAAGTTGTCCGCAAATTATCCAAGCAAGAACGCGCCGGATTGAAATGGTGGGCGGAAAAATACGTCGCCAACGCGGCGTATCGTTTGAAAAACAAAATTCTTATTTGAGAAGTGGTGCATCCGGCAGGATTTGAACCTGCAACCTTCTGATCCGAAGTCAGAAGCTCTATCCAATTGAGCTACGGATGCGCGCGCAGCCATTATGCGGATTTTTGCGCTCGAATCCAGATTCTTCGCCGCGCGGCGCGTTGACTTGGCGCGGCGGTTTGTTAGCGTGCGGTGCGACATATCATGAAGCTGCTTGCCCGCCTCATCAACATTTTGACCGGAGTCCAGACCGAGGCCGAACCAGAAGCCAGCCGCCTCGAACAGTGCGCGCATTTCTGCGTGCTGGTCGGCAAAAGTTTCGTGCGCAACCGCTGTCCCGTGCGCGCGGCGGCGCTTTCCTATGCAACGCTGCTCGCGCTCATCCCGATGCTCGCCGTGGCCATCGGCGTCACCAGCAGCATCCTCAAGGCGCAGGGCGAAAAGGAAATTTACGAGGCGATTGACAAGCTCGTCTCCAGCATCATGCCGCCGGCGACCGCCAAGACCGACAGCCACGGCACTTCGCTCAATTTAAGTCCGATTGCCATCACCATAACCCGGACGAATTCGGTCGTGTCGAAGGCGTTGACCAATTCTGTCGCGAACACAAATGCAATTGTTCTGACGGGAACGACGAATAATCCCGACAGCGTCACGCCTGTCGTAAGTGTCAGCGCGCAAAAGGAGGCGGCGAAAAGCATCCACGAATTTGTGCAGAACACGCAAAGCGGCGCGCTGGGAATAATCGGGACGCTGCTCCTCGTCGTGGTCGCGATCCGGATGCTGGCGAACATCGAGGCGACGTTCAACGACATCTGGGGCGTGACGCGCGGACGCCCCTGGCTGGCACGCATCATCCTTTATTGGGCGACCATCACGCTCGGGCCGTTGCTGCTGGTCGCGGTGGTCGGACTCGCGGGCAGTCCGCATTTTCTGGCGACCAAGGGTGCCGTCAGCGGGACGCTCATCGGCAGTTTCATTTTTGAATTGCTGCCGCTGGTTTTATTATGGCTGCTGTTTGCATTGGTCTATCTGCTGGTGCCAAACACAAAAGTCAATTTCAGTGCGGCGCTCATCGGCGGCATCGTCGGCGGTTCGCTGTGGCACTTGAACAATCTTTTCGGCTTTCTCTACGCTTCGCGGGTCGTGAGCTATAGCAAGATTTACGGCAGCCTCGGCCTCGTGCCGGTGTTCATGGCGGGGCTGTATTTTTCGTGGCTCATTTTGCTGTTCGGCGCGCAGGTTTCCTACGCGTTCCAAAATCGCAAGGCCTATTTGCAGGACAAGCTCGTCGAAACTGTGAACCAACGCGGACGTGAATTCGTCGCGCTGCGGCTGATGACATGCATCGGCCAGCGTTTTCAAAACGGCCAGCCGCCGCTCACGCTCCAGAAAATTTCCACGGAACTCGGCGTCCCGTCGCGGCTGGCGCAATCGGTGTTGCAAACCCTGCTCGCCGCACGCCTGATTGTGGAAACCGGCGGCCGCGAATCCGGCTACGCGCCCGCGCGCCCGCTCGGCGCGATCAGCGCGCACGACGTATTGTTCGCCATGCGCGCCGCCAACGGACAGGAAATCGCCACCAGCGACGAGCCGGCGCGCACGGAAGTTTTGGGCGAGTTCGCGCGGATTCAGGAGGCGGAAAAGCAGGCCGCATCGTCCATCACGATGCTCGCGCTCGTCAACCGCGCGCAGGCGAAACCGGAACTGGCCGCACCGGACGGTTGAAACTTTTCCAAAATTTCGCCGGCAACAAACCCAGCGCGATGAAACCCAACTGGCTGACCACGAACAGCACCAGCCATTTGAACGCCGCGTCGGTGAAACCGTAGCTGTGCAGCCCGATGCCGAGCATATTCACGCCGAACCACGACCAGCTCGTGACGATGTTGCCGCCGATGGCGCAGACGACCAAGCCGCGTTCACGAATCATTCCGCCCCAGCGCAGATGTAAAATCAGCGCGTTCCATAAAACGATGATGAGCGCGCCGTTTTCCTTCGGATCCCAGCCCCAAAATCTTCCCCACGATTGGTCGGCCCAGATGCCGCCAAGAACGGTTCCGACAAAACTGAACAGCGTCGCGAAACAGACGATGCCATAAATCATCCGCGCCAGCGCCCTGCCGGTGTCCGCATCCAAAGTTTTCGTGAACACGCCGCGCACGATGTAAATCAGCGCGAGAAATCCGGCAACAAATGTGCTCGCGTAACCGGTCGTCACCGCGACGACGTGCGTCGCGAGCCAGAAATTTGTGTCGAGAACGGCGCGCATCATTTCCATCGTGTCGCCTTCCAGCGCGAGATGGTGCGCGATGATGAGCGTGATGAAACCGACGCCCGCCGACACGACCGCGCCGATGCCGTTCTTGTAAAATTTTTCCAAAATGATTCCCAACAAACACGCGCCCCAGCCGATGAATATCGCCGAGGAATAAAGATTGGTCACCGGCGGACGGCCTTCCAAAACCATGCGATAAACCAGACCCGTCGTGTGAATCGCAAACGCCAGGCCGATGAGCCAGACCGCCGAGCGGCGCAGCGTTTCCGACAAATTGAACCACGAAAAAATCGCGAGCAGTCCGGCGAGGACGTAAATGACCATCGCGCTGTAAAACGGTTCCATCTGGTTGAAGAAAACTTCCGCGCGCGCATGAGCCATCGCCTTGGACTGTGTCGGCACGAGCATGGAATTGTAATCTTTCAGGGCGGCATTAAATTCGTCGGGCTGGTTCGCCGCGAACGCGCCCGCCATTTTCGCGTAGTCGCGCATGGCGTCATCCACGGGCGTGCCGCGCGGCGCGTCCAGCAGCGCGTCGCCCATGCGCCGCCATTCCGGCGTGCCGTTCGGCGGCAGAATCAGCGGCGGCTCCAGGTTGGCCATGAACTGGTAGCGTTCGATGAAGCCGACGAAGGTGTTGAAATTGGTCTGGTCGTATTTCTGCCCGGCCTGCTGCGCCTTGATGGCGGCGACGCCGTCGGGAATCATTTTCTCAAACGCGGCGAGTTCCGCCGGCCAATCCTGCGCGTCGGCGGGCTGCACGGTGTTTTTTAATTGCGCATAAAGCCCCAGCCGCTGCTGCAGCTTGGCGATGGCGTTTTCGTAGGCCGTGCGGCTGGCCGCCTCGACGGTTTGAACGCGTTTGCTTTCCTTGTCGAAGGTGTCCAGCGAAGGCTGGATTTGGTTCCATGAATAATGCTTGCCGTCCGAATGTTTTGCCGCGTCCTTGTCCGGCAGTTTCAGCAGCGAGATCAAATCGGGATTGTCCACGCGGAACACCGGCCAGTCGTCCGCGACGGCGGGGTTCATCATCACGTTCGCGAGCCACTCGGTCGCGGGGATCATTTTTGGATGCTCGTTCCACCCTTTCCACGGCTCGGTGTTGAGCGTCTGTTTCTCGCGGATTGCCAGCAGCGAATTTCTTGCGAGCGAATCCATCGGCACGATGCGGCCGTTCGCGGTCAGCGGCAGCCGGCCGAATTCCGTGTAGGCAAAATCCTTGTCTGGCGGCGTCTGCAGATTGCCGAAAAACCACAGCGCCATCACGACCATCAAAATCGGCGGAAACCATTTTTGAAAAGTCTTTTTCATTTCTTTTTGTTTTTTGAAACAAAGCCGATGAGGTGATACATGAATTGAATCACCAAACCCATGCCCACCATCGCGCAGCCGATGTAAGGCGTCAACCAGCTTGGATTGCGGACGACTTGCAGCACCGAGGTCGGCGTGCGTCCCGCCATCTGCGCGGCCTGGCCGGCGTCCATTTGATATTGGTAAAAAGTGTAGCCGCCGTAGCGCAACGGATGGTTCATGGAAATCTCCACCTCGCGGTTTTCACCGGTCTGCGGATTTTGCAGGCGCACGCGGCTGCGAAAATCCTTGGGGATGTCCGTGCCGGCATAGACCGTGTGCGTCGCCTTGAGCAGCGTCAGCGAAAACGGAAAACGGGTGCGCGCCGGACGCAGCGTGAAGGTAAATTCCCTTCCTTCCGCTTCAATCGTCTGCGGCGCGACGAGTTGCGCGGCGATTTTCTGCGCCATGTCCATGCCCATCGGCGCGTAGCTGTTGCGCACGGCCTCGACCAGCGAAGCGTCGCCCGCCCAGTCGCTCGCGACCCAGGTGCCGAGCGAACCGGCGGGCGTGAAAAATTCCAGCACCACCGTCGGGATGTCGCGCTGATCCATCGCCTTTACGTTCTCGGCTTGCTTGAAATCAAAGTTCGCCGCGACGCCGTTGGGCGTGAGCGGCGGGGCGTTCTGCAACATCGGCGCGCGAAAATTCACGTCGGAATTTTTCCAGGCCGATTTCACGCGGATGGTGAACGGCAGGCTGTCAATTTTCAGTTCGTCGCCGGCGTTCAACAACCGGTTCGGGATGGCCGTGACTTCGTTGCCGGAAATAAAAATCAATTCAAACTGGCCGTCGCTGTCGGAATAGTTCCGTTTGTCGCCCTCGGCGAAGTGCATCTGCATTTCGCGCGCGAGCATGTCGGTCGCAAGCTGGCCGACGAGCAGCAAAATGACGCCTGCGTGCGCGAGCTGGATGCCGATTTTTTTGGTCGTCAGTTGAAAACGATAAATGTGCGCGGTGACCAGATTCACCAGCAGCAGCGTGCCGAGGAGATAGCCGCCGGGAAGAATCAGCGGGATTTTATGTCCGAAAAAATTCGCGCCGACCACCAGCCATTGCCGGAAATAATGCGATTGCGCGATGTAAAGCCCCTCGTCCGCCTGCGCAATCGTGCCGACGAACACCAGCACGATCGCAAACGCCAGCAGCGTGACGGTGAGCTTGAGCGACGAAAAAAAACGGACGATATTTTTAATGAGCATCGGGATATTTGGCGGACTGCACAAACTGGATCAGCGCGTCTTTTTGCCGCGCCACGATGTCCGCGTCGCCCATGAGTTTGTAAAACCAGGTCTGGCCACCGAGCGGCAAAATCACGCCGACGAGCCGCGCCGGTTTGCCGGTGCGCGCGTCCGTGCCGGAAAATTCAATCAATGTTGCCTTGCCGCCGGACGCATCAACCGTCGGCAGATTTGCCAAATCAGAATCAGTTACAGGCGCGAGACCAAGTTGCGCGCGCCAGCGGTTCACATTCGGCAGCAAACCGCCGCCATCGCCGGCGAGCGAACTGACATTGACCGCCGCCTGCGCGCCATCCGCATCCGGCAATGATATATTTTGCGACGAGAAATTGCGCGAGCGGGCCTTCCTGCCAGCCGGCGGGAACGGTCCAAGTCGGTTTGTTTCCCGCATCGGCGCTGGCAGCTTGAACGGCGGGAGTCATCCCATCAATCGGCGGATGCGACGGCGGCAACTGGTTCAAGTCCATCGCCGGAGCCATGGCCGGTGCGCCGAACTGAGATGGATTTCAAAAATGAAATGAACGCGGATTTTTGCTGCTCAACCAAATTGGCGTCGCCGGTCATTTTGAAAAACCACGCCGTGTCGCCGCGATGCAAAATCACGCCGAGAATCCGTTCCGCCGCGCTGTTGCCGGGATTCGTCCCGGCGAGGTCATACAAATCAGCGGGCTGCCCGCCGACCGAGACTTTTTCCGCGAGATTCAAAACGTCCGCCTCCGGCAGCGGGCCCAAGCCGACTTGTCCGCGCCAGCGATTGACGTTGGCGGGATCGGTTCCGGCCATGCCGGCCAGCGGAATCACGCTGACATCGGCCTGTTTGCCGTCCTGCGAAATGCCAAAACTCGCCACGCGCATCTGGGTCGGTGCTTTTTTCTCCCAGCCGGCGGGCAAAATATATTGCAACGACGGCTGGCCGCTGTTGTCCGGCGCAAGTCCGTCCGGCATGGTCGCAGGCATCGCGGCGGGCGCGGTGGGCGGCGGAGTTGGGGTGGCCGTGTCGCTGGAGTCAACGTGATAGACTTTGACATTGTCGCGTCCGCAACCGGCGGCGGCAAAAATCAGAATGGCGCCGATGGCGACCGGCAAGATTTTGAGATGGATGAATGTCTTCATTTTCGTGTCTGTTAAATAACCGAATACGAGGCGTGCGGCAAAACTTACTTTGGCTTTCATCAGCCATAAATTGTCATGGCCGCGCCATAAATCGAAACCGGCCACGGTGGATTCCGTCCGACGCAAGCCCGCATTTGCAGTCGTTTTGAGCACCGCCGCCCCTTTGCCCGATGCAAAAAATGTCCAGCATTGAGCAAGCGATGTTTAGCTTGTTTCCGCGTGTTGGCCAAAACTTCTCCCGTAACCCGGCGCGCAAGCGCAGGGGAAAAATTAACTGGAAAACAATTATGAAAAAAATACTTCTGCTGGCGATGATGTTCGGCCTCGCGGCCACCCTTTCGACCAAGGGTGCCGAGGCCAAGGAAAATTGGGACACGTTGTGCGCCAAATGCCACGGCGCGGACGGCAAGGGCGACACCAAGATCGGCGCGAAACTCGGCTGCAAGGATTTCACCGACGCCAAGGTTCAGGCCGACATCAAGGATGACGCCGCGTTCAAGGCGCTCAAGGAAGGACTGAAATCCGACGACGGCAAGACCTTGATGAAGCCGTTCGACCAGTTGTCCGACGACGAGATCAAGGCGCTCGTGGCTTACGTCCATACTCTGAAAAAATAACCTGCTATTCGGTTGCGGGCCGGACTGATCCGCCGGACGGAGAACAAAAAATAAATCCGGTGGCATCCACCAGCCGGCCTGCAACCAGTTTTTTATTTTGAGCAGACAAATTTCACCGCACGCATGAGCGGCCCACAAGATCAAATTCCCGGAGAGCGCCCCTCGCTTTTCCGCAACTGGATCAGTTTCATCGGCGCGGTGGTGGCGCTGGGCGCGCTGTTTTCGTTTTTGCTGCTGTTCACGCTGGACGCGATCTCCAAGTTTTCCAATCCGTATGTCAGCATTCTGACCTACCTCGGCGTGCCGGCATTTTTGATCGGCGGCATTGGGCTGACGTTTTTCGGGGCGTGGCGCGAGCGTCGCCGCCGCGCGCGCGGCGGCGGACCGGCGTCGCTCCAGATTGATTTGAACAAACCGCGCGACCGGCGAAATCTGGTCGCGTTTGTCGCGGGCAGCATTGTATTTCTGCTGCTCTCGGCGGTCGGCTCCTACAATGCGTTTAATTTTACGGAGTCCGTCACGTTTTGCGGCGAGACCTGTCATAAGGTGATGAAGCCCGAACTCACCACGCACGACCACGGGCCGCACGCGCGCGTGGCCTGTGTGGAATGCCACGTCGGCAAGGGCGTTTCCTGGTTTGTGAAGTCAAAAATTTCCGGTTCGTATCAATTATATTCCGTCGCGTTCCACAAATATCCGACACCCATCGGCACGCCGATCAAAAATCTGCGCCCGTCGCGCGACACCTGCGAGGAATGTCACTGGCCGCAGTCGTTCGTCGGCAACCTCGACCGCACGTTCAATTATTTTCAAAGCGACGCGTCCAACTCGCCGTATTCCATCCGCCTGCTGCTGAAAATTGGCGGCAGCGACCCGACGCGCGGGCCGGTCGGCGGCATTCACTGGCACAATCTTCCCGGCAACAAGGTGGAATACATCGCCACCGACGCGGCGCGCCAGGTGATTCCTTGGGTGCGCGTGACGGATGCGCAGGGCAAGGTCACCGTGTTCAAGACGGCGCGGTTCACGAACGATATTTCCAAAATGGAATTGCGCACGATGGACTGCATGGACTGCCACAACCGTCCGTCGCACCGTTATCTCTCGCCGGAGCGCGCGGTGAACCAGGCGATGGCCTTGAAGCGGATTGATCCCGCGATGCCATGGATCAAAACCAACGCCATGTATGTGCTGACGCAACCCTACCAGACCGACGAGGAAGCCAGCAACGGCATCGCCGGCGCGCTGTCATCGCGTTATCCCAACGACGCGCGGGTGAAGGATGCCATCGCGACCTTGCAGCAGATTTACGCGGATAATTTTTTCCCGGAAATGAAGGCGAACTGGAGTTCGTATCCCGACAACGTCGGTCACATGATCTGGCCGGGCTGTTTCCGCTGCCATGACGGCCTGCACAAGACCGAGGACAAAAAACTCACCATCAAGGCCAACGATTGCAACGCCTGTCACACCATTCTCGCGCAAGGCGCGGGCGCGGAACTGGACCAGCTCGCGCCCGCCGGACAAAAATTCAACCATCCCGGCGGCGACTACGACGGTTCCTGCACCGATTGCCACAACGGCGGGCCGTGGTAATCCCGGCGGTCACTTGCCGGACGATGTGCGGTTTTGCCCGGCCAAAAAATGCCAAGCAATGAGCAAGCGTCGTTGAGCCGGCTTCACGGAATCCTGCGATTCTAAAGGCGTATGAAGCGCCGCTGGCCAAATGAATTAAAGTTTTTCAGGATTATTTTGCTGGCGGCCTTTCTGTTTGCGGTCACGCCCGGTTTTGGCGGCGACGAATGCCGTCGAGAAACTTTCCAATTCCGACTGCCTCGACTGCCACACGGACCCGTCGAACACGCGCCTGGTCAACGGCGTCAAGGTTTCGGTCGGCGATTTTCCCACGAACGGTTTTGCGCAGTCGGTTCACAGCCAGTTGGACTGCATTGATTGCCACGATGGCATCAAGGAAATGGTCCATGACCAAAACGTCCCGCCGCCGAATTGCGCCGGCTGCCACGAAAAAGAGGCCAAGGCTTACGCCGGCAGCATCCACGGCATGAGCCATTCCATGGGCGCGTCCGGCGCGGCGCAGTGCTGGGACTGCCACGGTTCGCACGAAATCCTGCCGGTGAAAAATGTGCAGTCGCCCGTCTACAAAATGAATCTGCCGGCGACCTGCGCGAAATGCCACAGCAACACGAACCTCACGAAGGAATACCAGATCGAATATCCCGAAGCCGCGTCGCAATACATGGACAGCATCCACGGCAATGCGCTGCTGAAAATGGGCTTGATCGTCGCGCCGTCGTGCGACGACTGCCACGGCGTCCACAACATCAAGCGCGCGGTGGACCGCGATTCATCCATCAACCATGCGAACGTCGCCAAGACCTGCGGCAAGTGCCACGTCGGGATCGAGGCAACTTACGACCAAAGCATCCACGGCCAGTTGCTGGCAAAAGGCGACCCGCGCGGCCCGGTGTGCATTGACTGCCACAGCGCGCATCAGATCGTCAACCCGACGGGAAATAATTTCAAGGCCGTCAGCGACGAGCGCTGCGGCAAATGTCACGCCGACCGGCTGGCGGGCTACCGGGACACCTATCACGGCAAGGCGATGCTGCTCGGCAAACCGAACTCCGCGCCGGAAGTCGCCGCGTGCTACGACTGCCACGGTTTCCACGACATACTGCCCGCGGCCAATCCGGCCTCGCATCTTTCCACCAACAACATTCTTGTGACCTGCCAGAAATGTCATCCGGGCGCGACGGCAAAATTCACGGAATACCGGCCGCACGCCAACCCGCTGGACAAAAAAAATTATCCGCTATTGCACATCGTCTTTCTGGCGATGACCGGCCTGCTCATCGGCACGTTCAGTTTCTTTGGCGTTCACACCATCGCGTGGGGCGTGCGCGCGATCTACCTCTATCTGCATGACACGAAAACTTTTCGCGAGGCGAAATTTCAGACGCAGGCCGGCGACGAATGGTTCACGCGGTTCGCACCGTTCGAGCGGTTCCTGCATTTCCTCGTCGTGACGAGTTTTCTGCTGCTGGTCATCACCGGCATGCCGCTGAAATTTTATTACACCGACTGGGCGAAAGTCATCTTCGCCTTCATCGGCGGACCGGAAACGGCGCGGATGCTGCACCGCTTCGGCGCGCTCATCACGTTCCTGTATTTTGGCCTGCATTTGAGTTCGCTCGTCGGCAAATCGTGGAAAGGCCGGGGCAAATTGCGGAATCCCGACACGGGCAGGCTGGAAATGAAACGCTTCTACGCGGCCGTCTTCGGGCCGGACTCGATGGTGCCGACGATGCAGGACTGGCGCGACTTCGTGGCGCACAACAAATGGTTTTTTGGCAAGGGGCCGAAGCCGAATTTTGACCGCTGGACGTATTGGGAGAAGTTCGATTACTTCGCCGTGTTCTGGGGCGTGGCCATCATCGGCGCGTCGGGACTCGTCATGTGGTTCCCGGAATTCTTCACGCGCTTCATGCCCGGCTGGGTCATCAACATCGCGCTCATCCTGCATTCGGACGAGGCGCTGCTCGCCGCCGGGTTTATTTTCAGCATCCACTTTTTCAACACGCATTTCCGCATCGAAAAATTTCCGATGGACACCGTCATCTTCTCCGGCCGCGTTTCCAAAACGGAGATGCTGCACGAACGCAAGCGCTGGTATGACCGCCTCGTGGCGACCGGCAAGCTGGATGATTACCGCGTGCGCGACGAATGGTTCCGCTGGAAAAACATCGCGAAGTCGTTCGGCTATGTCGCCTTCATCCTCGGCCTCGCGCTGCTCGCGCTGATCATTTACGCGATGGTGTCGCGGCTCGCACATTGAACCAAGGTTATGACCCGGCGCCAAACGACAACAATTTGCCCTGATCAAACCCGGCCATTTGCCAAACCGGAAATTAAAAAAAGCGTTGTGTCAAATCTTGCCTAGTAAATGGCAAGGAATGGTAAGCGCGTTTCTTTTGCCGGTTTAGAATTTTCATCAGACAGTCAAAATGACCGCCAGCCCAAAATGAAAATCTTCGTCGCAGGATTGAGTTACAAGACCACGCCGGTGGAATTGCGCGAGCAGCTCGCGGTGTCGCGCGCGCGGCTGCAATGCTGCGGCTGTCGCCTTAAATTGCGCGGCAACCTGTCCGAAGTCGTCCTGCTCTCGACCTGCAATCGCGTGGAAATTTACGGCGTGTCGCCGTGGATTCACGGTCGCGTCCAGCAATTGTTCCAGGAATTAACCGGCACCGACGTGGATTTCACGCCGTTTCTCTACGTCAAGGAAGGCGCGGCGGCGGCGCAACATTTGTTTGCCGTGGCCAGCGGACTGGACTCGATGGTGATCGGCGAGACGGAAATCACCGGCCAGGTCAAAAGCGCATATGAAGCGGCGAAGGCGGCGGGCTTGACCGGCAAAAAAATGAACCGGCTGTTTCAGACCGCGTGCAAGGTGGTGAAAAAAATCCGCACGGAAACGGCCATCGGTCGCGGCGCGACTTCCGTGGGCAGCGTGGCAGTGGAACTGGCGGAAAAGATTTTTGACCGCGACCTCTCATCGAAGACCGTGATGATTTTGGGCGCGGGCAAGATGGGCGAAGCCTGCGTGAAACATCTGGCCAAGCGCGGCGCAAAAACCGTGCTGGTTTCCAACCGGTCGTTCGAGCGCGCGGAAAAGCTGGCGGCGGAATTCGGCGGGCGCGCGGTGCGGCTGGAAGATTCGGCGGCGGCACTGGCGGAGGCGGATATTTTGGTCAGCTCGACCGGCAGCCCGGGCATCGTTTTGCGCCGCGAGGATGTGGCGAAAATTTTACCTGCGCGCCGGAACCGTCCGCTGGTGCTGGTGGACATCGCGGTGCCGCGGGATATTGATCCGGCGGTGGCGGAGCTGCCGAATGTTTTTCTTTACGACATTGACGACTTGCAGGCGGTGGTTCGCGAGAACACGAAGAACCGCGCAGCAGAGCTCGCCTTTTGCCATCGGATTATCGCGGAACATTCGACGGAATTGATGGAGAAATTTAATTCACCATTCACGCAACCAGCCAGAGAGCCGGTTGAGGTTGTGCCGGGCTGGATATTGGGCGTGGCAGCGGCATGATTGGAATTGGACATTAAAAGCAGACACAGAACCGATAAAAACAAAACGATTATGAAAAAATTAAATCCGCATTGGAGAATGACGGCCTGCTTCGCGGCGGCGTGTTTGACAATGCTCGGCAGCATAACTGCGGTCCGCGCAGCGGCTCCGGCGTTGAGCGGGTCGCTCACATTGCGTCCGTTGACACAGACGGAAATCGCCAAATACAACCTGACGAATCCGCCGGCGCAGTTTTGCGGCGGCTTGAGCACCATCGGCCTCGGCGAGCCGGTTTATCTGGACGCCATGGTGAACGCCGCCATCGCCCCCTCAAACATTGTTGGTGTTACCTGGTCAATGGTGGCCAGCAACATTCCGGCCGGATCGGCGGCGACATTATCCGCCGGGCCGCTCGGTTCCAACGTGCCGCTCTTCAATACGTCGGATCGTTTCACGGGTGAGAACAGCACCCCGGCCTATCAACTGGCCGGTCGCACCTTTTTCCGCCCGGACGTGATCGGGCAATACACCGTCAATGCCACCATCACCACCGTGGGCAGCGGCTCGACCAACCTCTCGATCACGATCACGGCGGCCACCTATCTTGGCCTCCAGACCTGCGCCGCCTGCCACAGCGGCCAGTTTTCCGGTGCGCCGAGCATCTATCCGACCTACACCAACACGCCGCACGCCTCCTTCTTCACCCTCGCCATCAACGGCCTGGAAAGCAGCCATTACAGCAAGAGCTGCATCCAATGTCACACCGTTGGCTACGACACGAATTCGTTCGCCGTAAATGGCGGCTTTGACGATGTGGCGCTCGAATACGGCTGGACGTTCCCGGCCACGCTCACCACCAACAACTGGGCCGCCATGCCCTCCGCGCTGCAAAACCTCGGGAACATCCAGTGCGAAAACTGCCACGGCCCCGGCAGCCAGCATTTGTATTCGCAGGGCATGGTGGGCAACACCAACGCCATTTCCGTCAATTATGCGGCGGGCGACTGCTCACAATGCCATGATGACCTGAACAACCATTATTACAGCGCAGAGTGGAACAACTCGCTCCATGCTGCGGCGTCACGGACACCTTCCGGTATCAATCGTCCGCAATGCGTCCGCTGCCACACAGCTCCCGGTTTTGTGGGCTGGGCCACGGCTGGCGGCATGGCGCTGCAAAACCAATATCCGAACAATATCATCTGGGGAAATTTTGCCTCCACCAATATTGTGACCTACATCAGCAATACCAATTATCCGACCTACACCGTCGAGGGCAACCCGCCGAACACGACCTATTTTCCCATCACCTGCCAGGCGTGCCACGACCCGCATAATGCCTCCAACCCGCATCAATTGCGCATGAACTACAACGTCACGCTCTCCGACGGCACCACGGTCACCAATGCCGGTGCCGGCGGTTTCTGCATGGAATGTCATAACAGCCGCAACGGTTCCGTCACCAATCAGCTGGCGAAATATCCTTTGAACCAGCCCAACTGGGCGGGCGGCGTTGCCTTTGGCACGCATGACAGCCCGCAGGGCGACATGCTCGAGGGCGTGAATGCCGTGACCTACGGCCAGACGATTCCCAGCTCGCCGCACGCCATGGTGGTTTCCAACACCTGCGTTGGCTGCCATATGCAGACCATCGCATCCACCGATCCGGCGTTCACGCTGGCCGGCGGTCATACCACCAAGATGAGCTACAACGTGACCAACAACGGCGTGGTTGCGAATGTTCCCGTGACCTATGTCTGCGCCCAATGTCACGGCACCATCACCAATTTCAACATTCTGGCTCCCGATTACGTCGGGGTGGGTTACAGCCTGGGCATCCAGACGCAGGTTCAAATGCTGCTGAACAAATTGTCGGCGCTGCTTCCAAACTCGACCTATCAGGCCAATGCCAACAACTATGTCGCTGCCGGCGTGGTCCAGTCGTCCATCACCACCCAGACCAACTGGCCGATGCCTTACCTGCAAGCGGCCTACAACTGGCAGTTCGTCAGCAATGACGGCAGCCGGGGTGTTCATAATGGACCGTTCGCGGTCGGCCTGCTCAAGGCCTCCATCGGCAATCTGACCGGTGACGCCAATGGTGACGGCCTGCCGGATTCGTGGCAGATCGGTTACTTTGGTTCAGGCTTCGCCACGAACGCGGCCGCCGCCCCCGACGCCATCAACAACGTGAACGGCCTGCCCAACTGGATGATGTATGCCCTGGGCCTCGATCCTCACAGCACCTCCACCGCCGTCAATGGCGTGGTCTATGTGAATGGCGCCAACATCGTCAACGGTGCCACCAACACCATCGCCATCTACACGGCGGCGGAAATCGCCTTCAACACGCAGGTCGGCACGACCTATACCATTCAGGGCATCACCGCCCTCACCGGCAATTGGTCGAACATCAGCACCAACATCCCCGGCACCGGCACCGCCATCAGCTACCTGACGCCGACGCGGGGCAACACGCAGATGTACTACCGCGTGGTTCACACCCCGTAATCACGGACTGAATTCAAACCGAAACCGTCAAAGTCCCTTCCCGTGAAAACGGGGAGGGACTTTCGTTCGCGTCATACGGTGTTCACCTTATAGCCGACCGGGCGGAATAGGTTAATCTACGGGCATGAAAATAAAACGACTCCGCTGGGTGCTCCGGCTGCTGCTGGTAAATACGGCCCTTGCGATTTTGACCGCCGGTTGCGCCACTCCCGATGAACACTCCTACAACCAAGATTTTAATCAAAACCTGCCAACCTCGCCCAAGTATTTCATCGAGAACGTTGATGACACGCATTTTAAAATCACCGTCCATCAAGGCTCGGCTTTGCCGGGATCAGAGCGCGTCACTTATGTGAAACAAGTGGCTTCAGCGGTTGCTGAAAGCGAAGCCAAACGCAGAGGCTGGCCAAACTGGAACCTTGATTACATCCAGGAACGCAACCAGGGATGGATGCACATTGTCATCGCCGAGGTCACCCGTAAAAACGCCGTCGAACGGACGCCTGACTCCACCCAGTAAACGGGTTCGCTGATTTTCAACGGTCCGCTTTAGGCAGGCACAAGTGATCGTCGTGGCAAACACTGGACGTTCGCAAGAACCTTGCCTTCGCAATTCGTGACAATTTCATCACCCGTGCTATGGTATGTCCGCCATGAAAAAGAGCGCGCAAGCCAACGCCAAGATTGAAGTCACCAAGGACGGCCCCTATCTCGTCAGCGGCGGCCTGCCTTTGAGCGAGCAATGGATCGTCACCAATGCCGAGGGCGATTCGCTCGAATACCGCGAAGGGAAAAAATTTCCGACGCAGTCGCAATATGCGCTCTGCCGCTGCGGCCAGTCCGCCAGCAAACCTTTTTGCGACGGCACCCACGCGAAAGTCAACTTCGACGGCACGGAAACGGCCAGCCATGAACCTTACTTGAAACAAGCCGAGACCATTGAAGGCCCCACGATGCGGCTCACCGATCAGGAAAATCTGTGCGCGTTCGCCCGGTTCTGCGATCCCAAAGGCAGGATTTGGAATCTGGTCAAGCAAGACAGCCCCGAAGCCCGGGAAATTGTCAAACACGAGGCCGCTCATTGTCCCGCCGGACGATTGGTGATTTGGGACAAGGCGACCGGCAAAGCCATCGAGCCGAAGTTTGAGCCGTCGCTCGGACTGATTGAAGACACGGAGAAAAAAGTCGGCGGCCCGATCTGGGTGCGCGGCGGCATCCCGGTCGTTTCCGCCGACGGCAAGACCTATGAGATTCGGAACCGGCTGACCTTGTGCCGCTGCGGCAGTTCAGCCAACAAACCGTTCTGCGACGGCTCGCACGCGGCCTAAACCAACTGGCGCGAAAAACCTGAACCTTAATTGTTAGTGGGTTTCCGTGGTGGTCGTCGAAGTGGCTGGCACGGCGGGTGTCGTTGTGGTCGTGCTGGTGGTTGACGGAGTTGCGCAGCCGGTGATTGATGCAAGGGCGGCGATGGCGAAACACGCGAGGATGATTTTTTTTATAGTTATAATTGTTGTTTTGATTGTTAGCTAACAAACCAAGATTGCGCCATCGGCTGGTCAAAGACTATGGGGTGTAACCCTACTCTGCGGCAATCGCCGGACGCCGCTGCCGGCGTGGATCAACAATCTGGCATCGCGCAAAACTTGAAAGATTTGAAGCTCCTGCTGGATTTTGTCACGGATACGGCGGTTTTTGAAAAGCCGGCCATGTTACGGGAACTTTCGCAGTAGGTGACAATTCCGTGACAATTCGGCTTGAAGCCGGAGCCATCATCAATTGCCCTTGCCAAAATGAAATCAATTTTTCAAGATGCGCGGGAAGGACAAAAAAAATCCTTTGCCGTATGAAACAATATTTATCCATAGCCCTCGCGTTGGTGTGCGCCGCGTTGGTCATATCCCTTATCGTGGTGAAATCGGGTGATAATGCGCAGCACGAAAATGACGCCAACGCGATCGCCGATTTTTCGAACCGGCTGGACACGGCGCAGACCCAAATCGCCGCTGGCAATGGAATGATTCTCATTTTTTCCAACAGCCTCGATGAGAGCCGGTCTGAATCATTGGCGTTTTCAAACCAGTTGGTCGCCGCCCAATCCACCATTGCCCGCGACGCGGAACAAATCACCAGCCTGAACCGGCAGGTCGCGGAGGTGAAATCGGAAAACCAGACTTTAAGCCAGCATTTCGCGGATTTGAACGACCAGATGACCAACCAGGTCGCCGAACTCACGCAGCAAATCGCCTCGACCCAGGCCGCCCTGGATGCGGCAAACAAAAATTACACCCTCCTGGAAAATCGTTTCCGCATAGACGTGGCCGAGCGGGTGGTCGTGGAACGAAGATTTTACAATCTTTCGGAACTACAGGCTCAAATCCAGAGATTGAAAGAAGACCCCTTCACCCGGCAGATTTCCGAGCAGAACATCTATGCCGGTTTGGATGTGGAGGTGAAATCGAACTCGTTCCACGTCATCTCTCCGAACTGAAGTTGCCGCCCTTCGCCGCCCAACCGGGGTGTTTCAGGCTGCGGGCATGAGCGCCAAAATCGGCATCGAGCCTGTTCTCGAAAATCTCCAACTGCCGGATCGCCGACCGGGGCGATCCCGATGGTTATTTGCCGCGCAACGCCGCCACAACCGCGAGGATGACAATGAACGCCGCCCCGCTGGAGGCCGTGTCCATGGCAAGCATCGGCGTGAATAATACGAGATGCATTTTTACCTTTCGTTTTTGATGGCCATTCATCTGCCATCAATGGGTGAGGCTTACGAGTAATTCCGGCCCGCATGATATGCAAGCCAAAAAAAATCTGGTGATGGATCTCAAGGCAGACGCCAGACACCGCGGCCAAGGTGAATTAACAATTTGGCATCGCGCAAGACTGGACTCGTATGCCCAGATCAATTGATCAGAAGCGCCGATCAGATCAAGCACGGAAATTGCCGGGCTTGTGATTTTTGTTAATAACTAAATCTGGCTTTCAAGAAAATGCGGCGTAATGTTTTTTCTTTTTAAGATAATGAAACATTTAACCGGAGAAATCTGTCGGCGGCGGATTTTGGTGGTGGACGACGAACCCGCCGTCTGCAACGCCATCAAAATGATGCTTGAGTTTGACGGGCACGAGGTTCAGACGGCCGGCAGCGGCAACGAAGCCTTGTCCCTGCTGGAGCAGGGCAAGTTTGATGCGGTCTTCACGGATTATTCCATGCCGGAAATGAAGGGCGATGCACTGGCCATCGCCATCAAGCAGCGCCTGCCCGGCCAGCCGGTCGTGATGGTCACGGCCCACGCCGATGTGTTGAAGGCTTCCGGCAATCCGCTGACGGGCGTGGACTTCCTCATCAACAAACCATTTTTGATGGAAGACCTGCGCACCGCCGTGGCCACGGTTTTGCCGGAAACCGCAGAACTGCACCCGGCGGCATTGGCTTCTGAATCGCAACGCAGCAATCATAAAACTCTTTAGGGCGCGCGGCGGCGGGTTGGCTTCGGCTTTTCGACATACCCGGATTGATCAAGGTTGGAAAGCGCATGAAAATTCCCGGACTCAATCACGCTGCCATCCATGTCGCGGATGTGGAGCGGAGTTGCGCGTTTTATCGCGACGGGCTGCGGGGGAAATTATTTTGCGGCGTTGCCGGTTTTCATCTGTTGAAAGACGGTGATTTGTGTCTGTAGCTGCGCGGCGAGGTCCTTGTATCTCTGGCCCTGCGCCAATTGCACTTGCATCAGATTTTTCTGGGCGGCATCCAAGGCCGCCGATGAGCCGCTGTTTTGCGCCTCGACCACTTTCTGTTGCGCGGCGTTGACTTGCGCTTCCGTTTCGGCACCGACCACGCCGCATTGCTTCAAGAATTCGGCGTTGAAAATCTGGTTGGCCTGTTCCACGGAAACACTGTTCACATCCGGGATGAGGCGGTTGATGGAGTTGATTGATTTCGGGGCTGGGCTTGGCGACTTCGGAAGCGAGCTTGGCCGGGGCGGTCGCGGCGGCCACGCGCAAAATGGCGCGGGCAAGGTCGTATTCCAGCGCCGGTTCCCATTCCGGTTCGAGCCGGGCAAAGGATTCCTCGTTCTTGCCGCTCGCGATGGCAACGCCGAGAAAACAGGCGTCGCCTTTGTCCAGATTGAACGCCTGAATGCCGTCGGCGCTGGCGGCGGTGGAATTGGTTTCGGCGGGTGTGTCAACGCTGACCAACTCAATCTTGCCGTTGGCGGCGATTTGCACGGCGTTGAGCAGTTGCGCCACGCGCCCGGCAAAAGCCTGAAGCGATTCGTCTGCGCTGCCCGCCGGGAGCAGCGAGTAGTAGCGGATGGTCACCGGCACTTGCAATTGCCCGAGCAGATTTTTGGTCGCTTCGGAAAGCCCGTCGTTTTTGGAGCCGGAATTATGGCTGTGAAACCAAAAGCCAGTCAGCGCAACGCCCAGCGCGAAGGCGACACCCGCCAGCAGGAGCGGATGACGGCGCGAGGTTTGCGATTGGTCGGGGTTTGAATTCGTTTTCATAAAATAAAGTTGTTTTAACGAGGACATTTTCCGGTATGAATTCAGCCTGTCAATTTAGAAACCCTCGGAAAGCCAATTCAAGGCTTGCAAGAGGCAATATATGGTTAGTTCTGCCGCGCAGGCGTCCGCTATTATTTATCACCTAAAGTGAACGTCCAGCGTTCGCCGGTGGCCGCCGGAATTGTTGAGCGACCGGCATTGACCGGAATGGTGGATGAAATGATCCAATTGAAAACTAACTTTTGATCAGCTTGAAATTGTCATCTGCAAAAAAAATTGCCGCTGCCCTCGCGCTGGCAGGCTTGGGCGTTTGCGGTTGGCCGGTGATTGCCCAGCAGGTGCAACACCTTGCCATCACCCAGCCGGGCGGAATGCCCGGTTTGCCGATCCTGACGGGAATCGAGCTGGTCACAAATGGCGTGAGTGTGACGTGGGATGGACCGTCGGGATATTATCAGTTGTTCAAGAAAACGGCGTTGACGAATGCCAGTTGGATTGCGGCCGGCGGGCGCACCAACTTGTCCCGGCAGGCAACGGTCGCCGCCACTTCGAGCAACGCCTTCTTCCGGGTTTCGGGGCCGTCACCGCAATACATCGGATTCCAGGCCTGCACCGAATGTCACGCGAACATTCAAACCAACGTGATAAAAACTCCTCACGCGGGCGCGTTCACAAATGTTGCTTTTGTCACCGCCGGTGGCCAGACCAATATTTCCTGCCTGCCCTGCCACACGGTCGGTTATTCGCTGCCGACAGGGTTTGTGAGCAAAGCCAAGACTCCGCTGCTGGCCGGCGTGCAATGCGAAAATTGTCATGGCCCGGCTGGATTTCACGCCGCCAACCCGGATGATTCCACCGTCATCCCGCAAGTTGACATTGCCGCCACGGTCTGCGGCGGCTGCCACAGCGCCAGCCATACCACCTACACCAATCCGCCGACGTTTGAAGAATGGTCGGCCAGCGGCCACTCGGCGGTCGTGCCGGACGTGCTGCAAACCATGAGCACGAGCACCAACAATATCCGAACCTGCGGCGTCTGCCATTCCGGCTCCGCGCGGCTGGCAATGATTGGCGGGCAGGATCCTGCCGTCACGCTGGCGAACGATTACAATGTCCCGCAAACCTGCGCCGTCTGCCACGACCCGCATCAGACGAACGCCAACCCGGTTCAATTGCGCAATCCCGTTTCCTCGACCAACAATTTTGAACTGACCAGCGCTGACACGGCCACCGTGGCGGCGTTCACCAACAAATACAACGCGAACGTCAACATCAACCTGTGCGCCCAATGCCACAACGACCGGGGCGCGGCTTGGACGGACACTTCCCGCGCGCCGCATCATTCGGTGCAGTATAATTTCCTGCTGGGCTCGGTCGGCGAGTTGTTAAACGGTCCGGCCACTTTCAATCCGGGCACGCACGCCGGATTGCCGGCATCCGCCGACTATTCAATCTCCGGCACTTTTTACCTGACCAACCAGTGTGCGGACTGCCACATGCAGACCGACAGCAGCGGTGGCCGCGACCATTCCACAATGGTGACGAGCGACACGGTATGCCTGAATTGTCACATCTCTTCGCCCATAGAACTGGAGGACGATTATCTGACGCCGGCCATTTCCAACAGCGTCACCACGCTGATCACGGCGCTGAACCAATGGTCGGCCCGCCAGACGAACACTCTGCTGACCGCGACGAACGTGGTGGCGTGGGAATACACGACGCCCGGCGGCTTGACATGGCAGACCAATTCAGCGGGCGAGGTCATCAGCTGGTCACTGACCAATCCGGTGACTTTCACCGGCCCGAACGCCGCCGGCCAGAGTTTGCTCACCACAAATTTCCCAAACATCCTGAAGGTCCGGTTCAATCTTTATCTCGTTTTGAACGACGGCAGTTTTGGCGTCCACAATCCTACGCTGGCGCTCAACTTGTTGAACGCCGCGCAAATCTGGATGGTGCAACTGTTGCAATGAAACACGGCGGCAAAATTTATTTTCAAAATTGAAAAATCAGCAACTGAAAATCGCATGAAAATTTTCGCATTACTCAAACGACTCTGGCCTCCTGGCCGGCGTGCGCGCGGTGTGGCGCTGGCCGCTGTTGCCGGCGGCCTGTTGCTGGCGGTGATTTCCTGCAGCTCCATCTCGAACCAGGCCGTGGCTTTGCCCGATGTGCCGGGAGCAAAATACGTCGGCTCCGAAGATTGCGAACAATGCCATGAAGACATTTACCGGAGCTTCAAGACCGCCGACCATGCGCGACTGATTGCCGAAGGGCCGAATGCCAAGGATGTCGGCTGCGAATCGTGCCACGGGCCTTGCAGCCTGCACGAAGATTCGGGCGGGGATGTCGCGCCGCCGAACAGCTTCGCGCCCGGACGCCAGCAGACGGCCGGTTTGGGCGGGCCGACTCCCGGAATCTCCCCGGCGCGCGCCACGGAAATTGTCTGTTACCAATGCCACGCGGATATTCGCGGCCAGTTTGAACTGCCCAGCCATCATCCCGTGCCGGAAGGCCGGATGGATTGCATCCTGTGCCATCCGCCGCACAAGGGGATTGCGCACGCGGGCGGCAGCACGGCGCTCATGTCGCAGGAAGAAAACTGTCTGCAATGCCATCCGGCCCAGCGCGGCCCTTATGTGTTTGAACACGAGGCGTTGCGCGAAGGATGCACCACCTGCCATACGGCGCACGGCAGCGTCAACGCCAAATTGCTCACGGAGCGCGACTCCAACCTTTGCCTCAAGTGCCATTTCCAGCAGATCAAGGGCGGAGAAATTTTAATCGGCGGTTCGGATCATACCTTGCGCCTGCAACAGGGCACTTGCTGGACGGCGGGCTGCCACGAAGCGGTTCACGGCTCGCGCGTCAGCCCGTCGTTAAGATTCTAAAACTTGATTGGGAAACGGATGAAAACTAAATCGCCGCCAAAAAAACCGACCGAACCGGATCGCACGGGCATGGTATCGGCGTTGCATCCTGATGGTGGCGATGCTTGTCGCAGGCGGAGCTTCCGCCCGCGCAGGCAGCACGAACAGCCCGGCGCTCACGCCGGAACAATCGTTCGAGGGCGGCACGAACACTTACAACAACTGGATTGACCTTTCCGCCGGCGGCCTGATGACCAGCGGCAACAACGCGCAGGCACAGCAACGTTACCAGTTGAGCGACGATCCTTTCGGTGGCATCAGCGACCTGCACCTGCAAAAGGATGTCGCCAAAAACACCACCGTCACTGTGGACGGACACTCGCTGTTCGACCAGCACGACTACAAGCTGACGCTCGGTGTGCAACGCGAGGATTTCGGATACGTCCGCTTCAACGTCAATGACTTTCGCACCTGGTATAACGGTGCCGGTGGATACTATCCTCCCACCGGCCTGCAATATCAGCTTCCGAATGATGATTTGTATTTGGATCGCGGCGAAATTTCGGTTGAGGCGGGACTGACGCCGAAAGACTTTCCCAAGGTTGTCTTCAAATATACCCATAGTTACCGCGATGGAGAGAAAAGTTCCACCATCTGGGGACCAGTGCACCCTGATTTGACGACGACAGTCGTGGGCGTGTATCCGTCCATCTACAACATCAATGAAAAGGTGGACAGCTACGCGCTGGATGTGACCCATCACATCAAGACCACGGACTTCGGTGCCGGTGTGCGTTACGAAACCGCGAGTCTGGCTGACACGCGTCAGGAGACATTTTACCAAGGCGAACCCGTGCAGCGGAATGTCACGGATCAGGAAGGAACCTCGTATGACATGCTCAACTTGCACGCCTTCAGCGAAACCTGGCTCAAAAACAACCTGTTCCTGTCCATCGGCTACAATTTCGCCAACCTGGACGACAATTTTTCCGGCAGCCGCGTCTATGGTGACGACTTCGACGTGGCCTATACTCCAAACCCGTTGAACGGTCTGGGCTACACCAGTCTCAACGGCGGCGCCCACGAACAGGAACATGTGGCGAACTTGAACCTGATGGCCAATCCTTCCAAGAACTTCACCATCGTGCCGTCCTTGCGCGTGCAATCGGATACTTGGAACGCGAATTCCAGCGGCATCGGGACGCAAGGCAACGACACGCAGCCTTTCACCAGTTCCAGCGACGGCGAAACGCTCGAAGTGCGTGAGCGGCTCGACGCGCGTTACACTGGCGTGACGAACTGGGTTTATTACGCCGGTGCCGAATTGTCCGAGAGCAGCGGAAATTTGAACCAAAACGGCGGCCTCACGCAAGTGGGCGGAATTGGCCCCGCGCCCATCCAGACTTATTCGGACAACACCACCTGGTTCCAGAAATATTTTGTCGGCACCCGGTGGTATCCGTATCGCCGCACCAGCATTGACCTTGGAGGTTATTACAAGAACAACCAATACAATTACAATTTCCCCGTTGACAGCACCTACAATGGCGCGACCAGCGCCGATCGCTACCCGGCCTATCTGGTCATGCAAAGTTTCCAGACCTACGACGGCAATATCCGCCTGACATTCCGGCCCGTTTTGAATATCACGCTGGTCAGCCGTTATGAGTATCAGTGGTCCACCATCAACACCACGCCCGATGCGATTTCGGGGCTGGGCGACTCCCAGTCGTCCTCCATGACCAGCCAGATTTTCGCCCAAAATGTGACTTGGACACCCTGGTCGCGGCTCTGTTTGCAGGCTGGTTTTAATTATGTCTTGAGCACAACCAAGACGCCGACTTCCGATTACACGCAGGCCGTGCTTAATTCACAGAACAACTATTGGACCCTGACGCTCAATTCCACGGTGGTTTTGGACGAAAAAACAGATCTCAATCTCGGGTTCCTTTATTATGAGGCGGACAATTACAACAACAATTCCGCCTACGGCCTGCCGCTTGGCTCCGGCGCGGATGAAAGCACCGTGACGGCCGCCATCACCCGGAGAATCACCGAACATTTGCGGGTGAACCTTCGATATGCCTACACCCATTACAATGACTGGGCTTCAGGCGGAAACAATAACTACAACGCCCAGCTCGTTTATACCAGCCTCCAATACCGTTTCTAAATCTTCGGCCTGGAGAAATTTACGTCCACAGCCGCCGGTCGAGCGAACAATACTAAATCGCCTTGGTAGTAGTTTTTTATGCGCCGGACGGATGGTCAATTCATCTTCATCTCCAACTTTTTGACTTCTTCGGCGATCATCTCGGTCACGCGATGTTTGGCCAGATAAACCTGGCTGACGGGAATGCTGAAAGCTTTGGCGACTTCATCGGGTGCCCACTCCTTGTTCACATAGAAATCAAAGATTTGGTATTTTTGCGGGTCAAGATGGCGTTTCACCTTGTCAATGGCGGCATCCAGCAGGTTCTTTTCCCACTCGGCGTCCCAAAGTATGTCCAGACATCCGCTGATAGGATCCACCGCTTGGCCCATCATGCGGATGTCAGCATTAATGTCTTCGGATGGATCATGTGCGGCCCGCTGCCGGCGTTTTCGCAACTGGTCGGTGATGCGCCAGCGGGTCATGTTGAAGAGCCACGCCTTGAAGGAGCCCATGGCCCGGTCATACTTGAAGGTGGGCATATGCTTGGCGACCGAGATCAATGTTTCCTGCACGACATCCTCCGCCTCCGTCTCGTTCAACCCGGCCCTGATGGCGGCGTTATAAATGAGTTTCCAGTAAGTATCGAAGAAATCCTGCCAGCTTGATTGATCCTGCCAGTTTTTGAGACGGTGGATCAGGGTCGTGCGCGTGGCGGTCAATTCGGCGGCTGTCCTTACCATGAAACAAGTAATGTGACATCATGCGACCGTTTGCAAACAAAATAAAATTTGGCCAGAATGAGCCGGATATTGCTGTCGCCCCTTATCAAAAAATGCACAATGATAAATAACCGAGGGACGTTTGAATTCATTTCCTAAAGTGAGCCGGGCAATTTGGCTGGTCGTGTTTTTTGTTTTTTTCGCGGCCCCGGCGTGCATTTCCCGCGCCCAGTCCGCAGCCGGCGGCCAGGCCACGAACGAAATCCGGATCGTGGAATTGCAAGGCCCGGTGGAAATCTGTCTCGCCGGCGCAACGACGTGGCTGCCTGCGCAAGCCAATCAAATCCTGCATCCATTCGACCGGTTGCGCACCGGCGCAAACAGCCGGATCGCGCTCCGCTGGTCCGATCAAAGCGTCATCGCGTTCGGCGCTTCGACGGAACTTGAAGTTCTCCCGCCGCATTCATCCGAATCGCAATGTGGTTTGCATTTGATCCGCGGAATTATTTCCTTTTTTCACCGCGACCAGCCGGGACGCATCCAAATCATCACGCGCGGAGCCGTTGCCGGCGTCGAAGGCACGGAATTTGTGATGGCCGTGGATGACGCGGATCAAACGATGCTCGCCGTGATTGACGGGAAGGTTCGGTTCGGCAACGAACAGTCCACACTCATCCTCACGAACGGCCAGCAGGCGGTTGTTGAATTGGGCAAAGCGCCCGTCCGCACCGCCGGGTTCGTCGCCAACAACCTTTTGCAATGGTGCTTTTATTATCCCGCCGTGCTCGACCCGGACGATTTGCAACTCACGCCCGAAGAACAAAAACTTCTTGGCGAATCCCTCGACGCCTATCGCGCGGGGGATTTGTTGATGGCGTTGGAAAAATTTCCCGCCATCCGACCATCGGATTCCGGCGCAGAAAAAGTCTATCGCGCCGCGCTGCTGCTGTCCGTCGGCAACGTGGAAGATTCCGAAAAAATTTTGGCCTCGTTGTCCAATAATTCCGAGCGCCTGCAACGGCTGGCCGCCGCGCTGCGCGAATTGATTTCCGCCGTGAAGCGGCAAACATTTTCTCCGAACCCAAACCTGAAACTGGCGACGGAATTTCTTGCAAACTCCTATTACGAACAGTCGCTCGCCATTCCGGGAACCTCTTTGGCGGACGCCCTGGATTTTGCCCGCCAAGCCGCGACCAATTCCCCAAAATTCGGTTTCGCGTGGGAGCGCGTCGCCGAATTGGAATTCAGTTTCGGTCGCACAGCCAGTGCGCTGGAAGCTCTGGAAAAAAGCCTCGCGCTCGCGCCGCGCAATGCCCAGGCGCTGGCGTTGAAAGGGTTTCTCCTCGCCGCGCAAAACCAAACGCGCGAAGCCATCCTCTGGTTTGACCGCGCCATCAGCGCGGACTCCGCCCTTGGCAATGCGTGGCTCGGGCGCGGCCTTTGCAAAATCCGTCTCGGCGACGCAAACGGCGGACGCGAAGATTTGCTCGTGGCCGCAGCGCTTGAACCGCAGCGCGCCGGATTGCGAAGCTATCTCGGCAAGGCTTATGCGAACGCCGGTGATTCCGCGCGCGCCACAAAAGAATTTCAACTTGCGAAGAAACTGGACCCGAACGACCCGACGGCGTGGCTTTATTCCGCGTTGCTCAACCAGCAGCACAATCTGATCAACGACGCCATCCGTGACCTGGAAAAATCAGAGGCGTTGAACGACAACCGCAGTGTTTATCGCTCGCAACTTTTGCTGGATCAGGATCAGGCCGTCCGCAGTGCGAACCTGGCGATGATTTACAAGGATGCGGGCATGACGGACGTGAGCGTGCGCGAGGCCGCGCGCGCGGTGAACTTTGATTACGCGAATTATTCCGCGCATCTTTTCCTCGCGAACAGCTACAACGACCTTAGCGACCCGAACGGCATCAACCTGCGTTACGAAACCCCGGCGGAAAACGAGTATCTGCTCGCCAACCTGCTCGCGCCGGTGAACGCCGGGCCGCTGTCACCGGTGATTTCGCAGGGGGAATATTCCAGCCTGTTTGCACACGACGGTTTTGGCGTCGTCTCCAGCACGGAATATTTGAGCCGCGGAGCGTGGACGCAATCGGGCGCGCAGTTCGGCGTGTTCGGAGATTTCAGCTACGATTTCGAGGCGTTCTATCATTCCGACCCCGGCCAGCGGGCGAACGATGACATCCAGCAACGGCAACTTTCCCTCACCCTCAAGCAGCAACTCACGCCGCAGGACACCGCTTACTTCAACATCCAGCAATATGAGGCGGATTTCGGGGACGTCGCCCAGTATTACGATCAAAACATGGCAAATCCAAGTGTCCGCGTGAATGAAAGTCAGGACCCGAACATCAGCCTCGGCTATAACCACGAATGGAGCCTTGGAGTTCACACACTTTTTTTTGCGGCGCGATTGAATGATAACGCCTCATTCACCAATCCGACGGCACCGACGCTGGTCGCCTTCGCGCCGGAATTCACGTCCGGCGTGCCGACGCTGACTTCCGTGCAAGGCATCGCGGCACAGGAACATTATGCGACCCTCCTGACAATCTATTCTGGAGAACTGCAGCAGATCTGGGAACAGGCGGAACACACGACCATCATCGGCGGGCGCATTCAATACGGCCAGTTTGACACGAGTACTTTGCAGGATAATCCGTCCTCGCTCACCGGCATATTTCCCGACCCGCCCGCGCCGATGGCGCAGCAGGACGTTGACACCCAGTTCAAGCGCTTCACCATTTACGGCTATCACCAATGGCAGATCTTCGAGCCGTTGCAATTGATCGGCGGGGCAACCTACGACCATATCACTTATCCGGAAAATTTCCGCACTGCGCCGGTTTCGGGAAATGAGACCACCAAGGTTCAACTTTCCCCCAAGGCTGGGATCATCTGGACGCCGCTGCAAAACACCACCGCCCGTTTTGCCTACACGCGCTCGCTGTCCGGCGCGACCGTGGACCAGAGCTACCAGTTGGAACCTTCGCAGGTCGCGGGCTTCATCCAGAACTACCGCAGCGTCATCCCCGAATCCATCGTGGGCGGGAACGCCGGGGCGACCGTTGACACCTATGACCTTTCCCTCGAGCAGAAATTCCCCACCGGAACCTACCTGTCCGTGGCCGGCGAGATATTGGACTCCACCGTTGACCGCGTGGACGGCGCCTTCAACGAAAATTTCCTCGCCATCCCTCCGCAGCCGTCCCTGACCGAATCCGGGCTGAAGGAGAACCTAGATTACTCCGAAAAATCCCTGCTGTTCACCGCCAACCAGTTGCTCGGCAAGGAATGGGCCGTGGGCGCGCAATACCGCGTGAGCGAGGCCGTGTTGAACGACAATTACCCCGGTGTGCCGGAACTCCCTCCTTTCGCCCTGGTCAATTTCTCGCCGCACCAGCGGACGGAGGGGACGCTCAACCAGTTGACCCTGTCCGCCAACTACAACCATCCCTGCGGTTTTTTTGCCGAGGGCGATGCCCTGTGGTATGGCCAGAGCAACGAAGGCTACAACCCGGCGGAACCGGGCGACGACTTCTGGCAGTTCAACCTGTTTGCCGGCTGGCGCTCCCCGCGCCGGCGGATGGAACTGACCCTTGGCCTGCTCAACGTTGCCGGGCAGGATTACAACCTCAACCCGCTCAATGTCTACAACGAACTGCCGCGCTCACGCACCCTTGCGGTGCGCCTGCAATTTAATTTTTAGAAGCATACGTTGCAAAAAATTATACCAATTCTAACTGTTCCAAAGTATTCCGCCGGAATTGTAAATCTGGCACGGCAACTTGCAGACGTTTTGGAAATTCATCATAAGTGCGGTCGTCCAGTTCCCGTCCGGTTTCTTTTTTGCGGACGCCGCCCCATTGCTTGAAAAAGAAGGCGGCTTTTGCGCTACGACATTGCGCTCGAATGTTCCGAACCCATTCAACATTCATTGGCCGTGCGCCCGGTCCGCTTTCACCGCCGACAATCACCCAATCAATGTTCTTCAAATCGATCCGGCCAAGATGTTCCAGCAGTGGTTCGACGGAAAGAAAACGGATTTGCGCGGGCGAATCTCGCAATAAATCAATGCGTGGCAAACCGTGCTGGCGATTTTCCACGCTGACACCCCACCAGATATGCGGTTGCTCTACCACGAATTGCAGCTCGCCTTTCAGTAATTTTTGCATCCGGTCGGCTCGCTTGGTGAGTATTTGATATGTGTGCCAGTTGGCAGCTTTCATCACACGCGCAACTTTGATGATGTATTCATCCGGCACTTTGGGATGAAACAAATCGCTCATGGAATTCACGAAAATTCTTTGCGGTGTTGACCAGCGCAACGGGTCGCCGAGCTTTTCTGGCACGAGACGAATATCAAATCCCTGTTCAAATGGATGGCCCGGCACGCCGCGAAATCTTTCCGCGAATGTTTCGGCGTAGCAATGCAGACAGCCGGGACTGATTTTGGTGCAGCCGCGAACTGGGTTCCACGTTGCATCCGTCCATTCAATTTTTGAATTGGCGCTCATTTAATGTCCCATGTGATTACGATATTTCTTAAAGATGTGCTCTGCAATCTTATTGCCTGTTGAATTATGCGACGCAAAAAATAAATAATAAACAACAGCGCCGGTGCTATTGCACATCGGCAAAGGTTCCGGCACAAATTTGAACCTAGCAACTTTTTTGAGCCGTTCTCTATAAGCAGCTATCACCGATTCATTGGATGTTTTTTCCTCAATCGGGCCAAATAAACCTTTTTCAGTTTTATATGCGGACGTGCGCCAAGAATCGTCGCCCCAGAATTTAGTCATTCTTGCCGCTTGATTTGGCAAAACAGAATCCGGATTTTTCCAGAGGACATTCATGTTTGCGTCCATAATCATGAAATTAAGAAAAATTTCGATGCTGCGCATTTTGCCAGCAGTCTCGACTACTTCCCAATTTGGATTAAGTTCATAAGGATCAAGCAAACACAATCCGCGCCGATAATCTTCATAGCGACATTGAGGAAATACTTTTTCCAGCAACATATTGTTACAATCTCCTTGATAGATAGTTGCATTTTGATGAGCAGCCATTTTATACAGACGCTTTGCGCGAGCTGCATTCATTTCAATGAAATGATAATGGTTAAATGCTGGCTGAACAGACAATGCACGTGCCGGACTGCCTTCAATTTCTTTACCGCTTTCTTTTGAAATATGGGTTCCAGCTCCAGCAAATCCGTCGATATAAGCAACATGCTTGATGAAAGGTTGGTTCTTTAAGATTTGCGCATAAGCATTGGCATATTCCTGTAAAATCTGAAGTTTGATTTCAGTCCAATAGCCAACTATGTCAAGACGTTCGTTTTTCATTGGTGTTTTGAAGCCCGGATTTGTTGACTGATTGGCAGAATCCGCCCATTTCCGAACTGTGTCGAGATTTTTTGCTGAAAAAGCAGCCTCGGTTTCCAATCATGTGCCAATAATTGCTGTCATTATTTATTTCGGCTTTTTCCGTTTCGTCTTGGCGGCTTGGGCATTTTTTCGGTCAAACCTGTTTTCGGGTTGAACAAGCGGCCTTCGTTCCCAAAGGCCGCTCGCGATTTAATCAGCGGGCATTGCATTCCTTCACTTTCAACAGATCATCCTCCGTTGTGTCGTCAGGCCGGGTGCGGACGTATTTGGTTTCGCCTCTTTGCGCCGGGATCAAATCAATCGTCCTGCCGCCAGCCTCGACGACAATGGAGCCGGGTGCAGCCGTGACTTGGTCGTGCGCCTGCTCGCGCGTGTAGAGTCGCCGTCCATCCACCTGAAGCTGGGTTATGGAGCAGCAGTCGAAATGCAGGAATTCCTCGCCTTTGACAATGCAGGTGACTTTTTCAGCCATGATTTTTTAATTTGCCGGTGTCGCCGCCGGAGCCGCCGGAGTTTTTGCAGCGGTGGTGACGGCGGGTGGAAAGGTGTTGAGGCGGAATTCGTCGCGCACGCCGGCGTTGGCCGGGTTGGTGGCCGGCCATTCCAGAGCGGCGGCGTTCTGGATGGTCAGGAGATTTTCATAAAGCGTGGCGGCGTCGGCGTTCTTGGTGGCGGTGGAATCCTTCGCGCCGCTTTTGGCGGCCTGTTGCGCGGGCGTGCCCGTCCCGAAAGTCTGCCGCGCGGTGGTGAGGGCGGCGGTCTCGGCGTCCGTCCAGCCCTTGAGCTTGAGCGCGGCCAGGTTGCTTTGCACGGAGGCGATGATGATGTCGGCGCGGGCGAGAATGGAGCCGAGGTCGTTTTTGTCATGGATGCCCATTTGAAATTCCTGATGCAGCTTCACGGTCTGGCCGGGAAAGGCGAGCCGGGCGGTCGCGCGCGCCTGATTCATGTAATGGAGCAGCACATCGAGGTTCACGCTTTGGGCGGTGTTGAGGTTGCCGAGTTCGCCCTTGGCGTTTTTCTGGCTGGCGACATCGGTGATGATCTTTATGAGCAAGGTGCCGGTGGCGGAAATGAAATTGGCGGACAGCCGCGCGGCGATTTCAGGATGCGCCTGCGCGGCGGTCGTGATGAGGTTGCCGTTGTAAGTGAGGGTTGCGATGGGGAAGTGCGGTCGGTGGCTCATGGTAGTTTGATGATTTATTTATGGTTGATGGTTGATGGTCAAAACAGGCTAAAAATCGTTAATTGCTCTGCGGCAGAAGATTTTAAATCGCGGCAGCAGGCGGCAAATTCGCGGCAGCGCCTCCCAAAAACGCGGCAAAGGGTGGCAAATCCGAGACAAGGCTTCCCGAATCCGAGGCAGAAGGCTTCAAATGTGCGGCAGCCGGGGACGAAAACGCGGCAGGAGTCGTCCGATTGGCGGCAGCCATCCCCAACATCACGGCAGGAGGAGGCAGATTCGCGGCGGCGTCCCAGAAATTGCGGCAAAGGGGGAATATTTCGCAGGAAGCGAAAATCATTTCCAAGATTTGCCGGAAATTTCAGGCCGGTCATTGTCCAACCTCCGAAGTCATGGGTCGCAATCATTTTTAGGGCATAAACCCGTCCAGCGTTATGGCGTAGGCGTTCGTCGGGACGTTGTTGGTGAAGAAAATGGCAAACCGATAGACCGGGCTGTATGGCGGATTCTGGACGGCGACGGTAGTTTGATTGCATCCATTGTCACCGTAACCACCTATATATTGAATTTTTGTATTCGCCCGGTTGGTATCGGTGGCGGTAAAGTTGGTATTGCCGCCGGTGGTGTCGGGTGCCCAGCCCCAGCCCTGTTGAGATGTCTTAGTGTAATTGACATATCCAACATAGTGGCCGGGGCAGCTGCCGCTTCCACCGCTGCCGAGCAAAGGAAGGCCGAACACGACTATCGGGTCTACCCCGGTTTGAGGGTCTATGCTGCTGGTGTAGACCATCAGGGACGCGCTGCGGGTCGGCACTACTTCAATGTCCTTAAAAAGATTGCATGAGTAATAACCCACATCGTTGATACCGGCATTCGTGATGGTAAGGCCGGCGTTGGTTTGCCCGTTGATGGGATTTTCGTTGTGCAACCATTGGTAGCCGTCGGTATTTGCCGCCGTCACGGTGAAGGTGGCGTTTGATCCAAGATAAACCAGCTGATTTTCCGGCTGATAGATAATCTTGGGAAATTCAGGCTGGATGACGACCGGCGCGGAATTATCGGTATAAGTGCCGCCGCCTGCAAACGCAACCGCCCCGGTGATTGCCGCAAAAACAATCATTCTTAAGGTTTTTTGGTTCATAAAAAAAGTCTGATATTTGACTTACACAAAGGAATACGTAGCCGGACGGGAAATCTTTCAAAAAATCTCGAGATAATCGTTTTTGCCATTTGATAAAACGCTGTTTTTCGCGCCGGGTTTTTCTACACTCCGGCGCCTGAAGTCCGGGTGCGCCGTGAAGATCAAAGCCGTCAGGCAACATGAATTTCTCAAATCCGCGCTGGGCGCGGCGCTGGCAATCATTTGCGGCCTGATGTTATGGCAGACGCCGACGGGCGAACCGTGGGTCAACGCCAGCTACGATTACCTGTTCCGCTTTGGCGCGCACGCCGTCACAAACAAGGTCGCGCTCATCCTTATGGACAACGAGGCGTTCGCTCAATTTCACCAGACGCGCGGGCAGCCATGGGATCGCGGGTTGCACGCCGGATTGCTGAACAAGCTGGCGGATGATGGCTGCAAACTCGTGGTGTTTGATTCCTTCTTTCAAGTTCCGGGCGATCCGGTCAAAGACGGCGCGCTGGCCAATGCGATGCGGCGGCAACACCACGTCGTCCTGATGGCCGAGCAGTCGCAGGTCACGCATCCGGATTTGGCCGGCGCACAACCGGTACTGCCGGCGGAATTGTTTTTGAACGCCGCCGGAACGAATTGGGGCGTCGCCTACCTTGATCCAGATTCGGCCGACGATTCAATTGTGCGACGGCACTGGCCGTTTCCCTCGCCCGGACCATATCCAAGCCTGCCGGAGGCAGCCGCGAAATCGGCGGGCGCGCAGTTGAGCGATGTCCCGCAGGAGCGATGGCTGCGCTATTACGGTCAGGACGGCGACTGGACAAAATTGAGTTATCAATTTGCACTGGCAAAACCGGCGGATTATTTCCGTGATCAGATCGTGTTCATCGGCTCGCAGCCAAAAACTTCCGCGCCGAATGGTGAGGCCGACAAATTCCGCACGCCCTACACGCGTTGGACCGGTGAATCGTCCGGCGGCGTGGAAATCATGGTCACGTCATTTCTGAACCTGATGAACGGCGACTGGCTGCGGCGGCCAGTTTGGTGGGCGGAATTGCTGGTGCTGGCCGTCAGCGGAACTTTGCTGGGCGGCGGCTTGTGCCGGATGCGGCTGCCGACGGCTTGCGCTTCCGCAGCAGCAGCAGCCATCATCATTGCGCTTGGGGCAATTTCCTGGAGTTACTTCACAAATTGTTGGTTTCCGTGGCTGGTGATTGCCGGCGGGCAAGTGCCATGTGCACTCGTTTGGGCGATTGGGGCAAAAATTTATCATGCGCAAAAAACAATCGCACTTTCCCGTCAAACTGCCGAAGCAATCGGGGACTTGCCGGATGTTTCCGGTTATGACTTGTTCAATCCGCCTTTTGGCGAGGGCGCTTACGGAAAAGTCTGGCTGGCGCGAAACGCACAGGGACAATGGCGCGCGTTGAAAGTGATTTTTCTGGCCAACTTCGACCAAGATGTTGATCCATACGAACGCGAGTTCAACGGCATCAGCAAATACAAACCGGTTTCCGACCAGCATCCCGGACTGTTGCGCGTTGATTTCGTCAGTGAGAAACTGGATGGATATTTTTATTACGTGATGGAACTGGGCGACCCGCTTGAACCCGGTTGGGAACACGAACCGTCCACCTACAAGCCGCGCGATTTGGTCAGCGAACGCACTCGCGCGCATGGCCGCAGGCTGCCGGTGCCGGAATGTGTCCGCATCGGACTCGCGCTGACGGACGCGCTTGATTTTCTCCACCGGCACGGGCTGACGCACCGCGACATCAAGCCGCAGAACATCATTTTCGTGAACGGCCAGCCCAAACTGGCGGACATGGGACTCATCGCCGAAATCCGTCCGCCCGATCAGGAGCGGACCTCCATCGGCACGCCCGGTTATATGCCGCCGCCGCCGGAACTTCCCGGCACGCCGCAGGCGGATATTTATTCCCTGGGCATGGTGCTCTATGTATTAAGCACCGGGCGCAAGGCGGTGTTTTTCCCGGAGATTGCAACGAGCCTTGTTGACCCAAAGGAACCGGCGGATTTTTTCCCGTTGAACACCATCATCCTCAAAGCCTGCCACCCGGACTGCGCGGAACGTTACCCGTCGGCCGCGGAAATGCGCCGCGCCTTGCTGGAAATACAGCAAACACCCGAAGGTAAATAACCGCGAAATCCAGCGGCCTTCTTTTTCATCGTCCGGCAAAAGCCGGTTCGATGAGTCCGCATCGCAATTTTTGAGATCATTTATTAAGTCATCCCCACAACTGCCGGTCGAGCGAGCGATATTGCACCGCCTCGGAAATGTGCTCGCTGGTTATATTTTCTGAACCGGTCAAATCGGCAATCGTCCGCGCCACTTTCAAAATCCGGTCGTAGGCGCGCGCGCTGAAATTCAATTCCGTCATCGCCATCTTCAACATCTCCTTCGTCGCATCGTCGAGCGCGCAGAATTCCTTCAACTCCTTCGGCCCAATGCGCGCGTTGCAGGTGATTTTTGGCTTGTGCGCGAAACGTTTCTGTTGAATTTTTCGCGCGGCGATGACGCGCTCGCGGATTTGCGCCGAAGTTTCGCCGGTTTTGTCGCCGGAAATTTCCCGGAACTTCACCTGCGGCACCTCGACGTGCAAATCAATCCGGTCAAGCAACGGCCCGGAAATTCTTCCGAGATAACTTTGGATTTCACGCGGCGAACTTTTGCTTTCGCCCGGCATTTTTCCGTCGGGCGTCGGGTTCATCGCGGCAACGAGCATGAATTGCGACGGAAAAGTCATCGTGCCCGCCGCGCGCGAAATCGTCACGATGCCTTCTTCGAGCGGCTGGCGCATCGTCTCCAAAACACTGCGCTTGAATTCCGGCAGTTCGTCCAAAAACAGAACGCCGTGGTGCGCGAGCGAAATTTCGCCGGGTGTTGGATTGATATTTCCGCCGAGCAAACCGGCGTCGCTCGCCGTGTGGTGCGGCGCGCGAAATGGCCGCTGCGTCACGAGTGCCTGACCCGGTTTTAACAGCCCAACGATGCTATGAATCTTCGTCGTCTCCAGCGCTTCGTTCAACGACAGCGGCGGTAAAATCGTGGCGAGTCGTTTCGCGAGCATGGATTTTCCCGTGCCGGGCGGGCCAATTAACAAAACATTGTGACCGCCTGCCGCGGCGATTTCCAAAGCGCGCTTGACCGATTCCTGGCCTTTGACTTCCGCGAAATCGTGCTCGTCCTCGCTCTCGTGCTCGAAAATTTTTGCGGTGTCCACTTTCACCGGCGCGATTTTTATTTCGCCTTCGAGAAATTGCGCGGCTTCACGCAAATTCTGGACAGGCATCACTTGCAAACCGGAAACGACGGCAGCTTCGGCGGCGTTTTCCGCCGGAACAAGAATTCCGGTTTTGCCGTCGGCCTTCGCGCGCAAGGCGATTGGCAAAACACCTTTGCACGGACGCACCGCGCCGGTTAAAGCAAGCTCACCAACGATGACAAAATGGTCAAGCTGGTCGGTCTCGATCTGTTCGCTGGCGGCGAGCATTCCAATCGCAATCGGCAGGTCAAAGCTCGGCCCTTCTTTTTTCACGTCGGCGGGCGCGAGGTTGATGGTCGTGCGGCCCATCGGAAATTTGTAGCCGGAATTCGTCAGCGCGGTGGAGACGCGGTCGCGCGATTCCTTCACGGCGGCGTCGGGCAAACCGACGATGACGACGAGCGTGTCGCCGTAGCCGACGTTGACCTCGACTTCGACGGGATACGCCTCGATGCCGTTGACGGCGGCGGCACAAATCCTCGCAAGCATGAAATCTTATGGCCGAGACCTGTTGCAACTGCAATCGCATTTTTAACCTGCCGCTGTGTGGTTCTGTTCAAGCTGTTCAAAAAACGGCGCGTTCGCGCGGGCGAAACGTGTCAAATCAAGCGTTTTTCACGGTTTTGCGCGGCTGGCACGCGCGTTGCACTACGGGACGAAAAATTAAATTCGCTTGCTGACCAAAATCCTGGCCGAACGAAAATGTTTTCGGCGACATCCCTGTCGTCAGCGGCGTTTTTTTGCCGGGCGAGCGCCAGTCCAGTTTTCCAAACCCTGAAAATTGATTTATGAAACGCATCGGAATCCTCACCGCCGGCGGCGATACGCCCGCGCTCAACGCCACCATCCACGGCGCGGTCACGCGCGCGAACCAACTCAAGGTCGAGGTCATCGGCCTCATCAAGGGTTTTAACTGCCTGTTCAATCCGCGCGTGCCGCACGTCCATTTGAATCCGTTGTTTCAGGAAATCCCCGAACTGGATCCGACGAAGGGCGGCACGCTCATCGGTTCGTCGCGCGATTATGTTGACCCGAACAAAAAGGACGATCTTGACCTCGTCGCATCGCGCCTCAAAAAACTCGGTATTGAAGGTCTCATCTGCATCGGCGGCGACGGCACGTTGAACGGCTTGCAGCCGTTTGCCGAAAGATTGCCGACGGTGCTCGCGCCCAAGACGATTGACAACGATCTCGGCCTGAATTATCCGAGCGAGCCTGACGAATATGTGCGCGTGAACGACGCTGCGGCCAAAGCCGGTTTTCGTTACAAGCGCACGGAGTCGCACACGCAATTTGACCTGAACAACATCGTCAATTATGCGACGCCGGGTTACGCCACCGCCGTTTTTGTTTCCGCGCAAGGCGTGGAACGCATCCGCACGACTGCCGAAAGTCATCGGCGCATCGCCATCATCGAGGTCATGGGACGGCACTCCGGTTACATCGCGCTTGGCACGGCTTACGGCCAGCCGGACATTGTTCTCGTGCCGGAAATCGCGCCGGACCTGGAACTGCTCGTCTCGCGGGTGAAACATCTTTACGACCTGCAAAAAAATGTCGTCATCGTCTGCGGCGAAGGCATTGTGGACGAACAGGGCCGCGAACTCGGCGCGGAAACGAAATCCACCGACCCGGCGGGCAACGTCGTCTTGAGCGGCGCGTCGGAGGCGTTGCGGGGAAAATTGATCCAGATGATCGGCGACAAATATTTTCAACTTTACCGGCGCGGTGAATCAGCCAAGGAGGCGATCTTCACGCGCAAAGTCGGCCACACGCAGCGCGGCGGGCGTCCGATTTTGTTCGACCGTTTTTACGCGGCGCAGCAGGGCGCAAAGGCGGTTGAACTTCTAGTGGAAGGCCGGAACAACGCGGTTTCCGTTTTGCAATACAACACGACGAAGGGTTTTTATGTCGAAGGTTATGACGCGAACCGTTTCCGCGACCGCTGGGGCTTGATTCATGCGCGCAAGATGCACCCGTCGCTTTACGATCCCATGACGATGAAACCGTCCAAGCTGGGCATGGATTATCTGATGCCGATTTTCACCGACGCGATCGGCGAGGATGACATGGAACACATGAGGCGGACATTGTTCGCGCCCGGAAATCTTTCGCAGCCGTATCACTCGATCAACACGGACGTGCATAAACGCATCCGGTATCTGCCGGAAGCCGGTTAAATTTTTGGCAATTCTCCGGACGGCGGCGTATTTGCGGTGCTGTTGCGCGTGGCGAGTTCGGCCCGAATGCGATCCAGCAGCAAGACAAAAATTTCAAAGAAGATGAAGCGCATGAAGAAATTCCAAGCCAGAACGAGTTCCAATGAAAAATTGAGGTGACCCGCCGCCCGGCTGTCGCCGAAGCGCAAAAATGTGATGACGACGGCATTTAGAACCGCCGCCACGGAAGCCCAGCCCCGGCCAACCACCAGCGCCAGCGTTGCGCAAGGGATCAGATAAAGCGGGCCAACGGTGATTTCCGGGCCGGTTATTATATCAAGCCCCACGATCGCCGCCCAAAGCAGCAAGCTTGAAAATATGGTGACGCCGTGCTGGCGGAACTGTTCGCTGATGGAAATGCGACTTGATCGCTGGTTGTGGGAGAACAGCCAGGATTTGAAAAGCCGGTAGGTTCGCAACCAGGTCATCGGGAGAAATTCAAACATCAGCCGTTTCATGTTTTCCATCGCGAAGAAAAAGCCGCCGGTTAGACGATGATACAATCGCTCCATCACAAAGGCTTCAGTCCCGCTGGCGGAACGGGTTGCGCCCAGGCACCGGCCGCTCAAGCGCTCCCAGCGGTTACGGAAACGCCCCAACTTGGCGGCCTCGGCGGGCGCGACCAGTCGCGTCGGAATAATTCTGCCGCTCGATGACACCGCGCCGGAGAAATTCATGGTTCGCCGTCTGATAGACTGCGGAAAAATCCGCGCATTGCAGGTTCAACATCTGTTGTTCGAACGCAACGTCAAGAAAATCACAGGTCGCGCGACAGGTCGCTTCCGTCCGGTCCACCAGGTCGTCATAGCTGATGTGATGAATCCGCGCGCCTGCGCGCTGCAACTGGCCGGCCTCGCAAACCATTTTTTCGTGGTCATAGATCAGGCGGTGCAACATTCCCGGTCGGCGGAAGAACGGGCTTTTTTGGCCGGCGCGGCGGATGCTGCGATAGACTTCCACCGGGTCGCGCCAGATGAGGATGAATGATGCCTGGGGATACCGGCGCGCAAGCTGGACCAGCCGGGCGGCATAAACCGGGGATTTTTCACCCCAGAGCTGCGCGTCCTTGGAACTGCTGTGGCAGCGATAGAGATCGTCAGGCGTGCGGATATTTTCAAGTCCGTTCAACTTTCCGCCAAAGATGAGCCGGTGGCGTGAGAGCGCCTGATTGTAAAATTCCTGCCGCTCCAGCCAGTCGCCGGAAAAACGTTGTCGTCCGCCCAAACCTGGAAAACCCCACACGTCACACTCATACATCAGCGCGATTCGCGGGTGCTGGTTGAGCAAGGCATACATCAGGGAAGTGCCGGAGCGGAAAACGCCCACGACAAACACCGGATTTGAAGATTGTCCGTTGGGTGCTGGCACAACTGTTCGGGTTAATCTTTCACGAGCCTGCATCTTCCGCGATGGCCAACCATTTTTCAAGGAAATTCCCCGACGGCACGTTAAAAAAATTATTTACTGGACGCGGCGCAGCAGGCATCGTAACGACAAAGGAATGAGCGGCCAAGATTCCAAAACGGGTTGAAAGTTTTGTATGAATGACAAATTGTCAGCGCAGCTTATCGCGCATATCAACGTCAAACTCGCGTTGATCGGCAGTCCGCCGGTGCCGATCGAGGGCGACAAGGAGTTCACCGAAATTGTTTCCGCGATGGCCGGGCAATCGCGCGAAAAAGACCGGCTGCTCGGCCATTATCTCTGCCCCGTTGACCAGCGCATCCAGACTTTTCTTTACGACTACCTGCAAAACGCGCCGGTGACGAAACTGCCGACGCGCACGTTCGTCCTCGACCGGCCCGGCCTCGCGCGAATTCTCTCGCTGCCGCTGGATCGCGATGAGTTTCATTCCGACATCATCAGTTCGTATCGCGTCAAGCAGGGCGTGCTGCACAATCCGCGCAGCGACCGCCGCACGACGCAGGGAATTTTCCACGTCACCGAGGGCGGTTTGCCGATTCCCGATGACAAGCTCGGCGTGCCGAAAATCACGTTCGCCAGAATGCTCGCGCTCGCGCTAAATCCACCCGCAAGTTTGATGCAACTGCCGTTCACCGCCACGCAACCGAAACCAGCGGAATGTCTCGTCTCGCTGCTGTTACGCCCGCTCGTTTGTCCGGAAGTTCCCGGATTCACGCCGGCGAAAACGATGGAAGTCCGTTTTTTTGTTCCCGGAAATCTCGTGAGCAATCTGGATTTTGTCGAAAGCATTTTCGGCAACGGCGGCGATCCGCTCTTGCCGGAAAATGATTCCGCGCTCGACGCGGAACATTGGACCGGCCACACCGGCTGCGTCATCCTTGCGCCGCACTTGGTCAAGGCCACGAAAAAATCCGTCGGCCTGCCGCACTTCGACCAGGCCACCGAACGCCAGCGCCGCGACGGGATGTGCTGGAAAACCGAAAACGAAATTTATAACAACGGCGGCGCGTTCAAGCTCACCTGCCGCGACGAATCGGGCGTCATCGTCACGATCATCGCGGACAATTATTTCGGCTATTGCAAAAAAGAGGTCAAGACGCAGATCAGTTTCGCGGCGAACCTGTTCGGCCTGTGCGAAGAGGAACACGCGGGCGGCGCGCTGGTTTTTCCGAGTTACGATCTTGGCGAGGAATTCAGCGGCGATGCTCACGTCAAGCAACTCGGCCACACGTTCGCGGAAGTCGCGGCGCGTTACGGTGAAATGATGCACATTAAGCCGGAAGGTTACGGCGTGGACAAAAAATTCCCGGAAATAATTTATATTCCGCACGACGCGCATTTTGATTTGCTCACGCAACTGGTTTCCTGGCCGCACGGCGACGGCGAGAGTTCGATCAAATTGCAGCCGGACAAAACCTACGTTCGCCCGTCCGGCTACAAAGTCCGCATGGAAAAACCGCCGGGCGTGAACCGGGCGTGGCGGCTCGTCGGCATCGCGGCGGAAGGCTTGATGTGCCACAAACCCTGCACCGTTTCCGGCGGCGGCAAGTCGGAAATTTCCAAGCCGATCACCGACGCGATTTTGACCGGGCCGGTTTTTGTCGCGAATCTGAAAAAAGATTTTGAACTCGTCGGGGAGTTGATCCATCGCGATTACTCGGATCGTTTTCAGGACAAAACAAAAAAAGACTCGCGCGAGGTGCTGGCGGCGGAACGCTCGCTCGGCTCGGTCATCAAGCTGCTTACGCCCGACACCCGCGAATTTACTCCCGCCTACAACGAATGGGTCGAGACTGTCCCGCAATACATCAAGGAACTCGTCTTCGTCGTGAAGCGCTATTACAAACCCGCGTGGGGCAACGACTGGCGCAGCCATTTCAGCGTGGACATCATCAACGGCACGCCCGGCAATGAGTTGAAATGCGACAACAAAACGCTCGTCACGACGCGGCTGCGCGTGGGTTTTGAACCCGACGGCCTCTGGCGCACATTTGGTCTGCGAAAAGATTTTCATCCCGGCGCGAAAGTCCAGGAAGAGGACGACATCACCGCGTCCGTGCTCGTGCCGCAGGCGCGCGTGGAAAATCTGTCGGAAATGGACAAGGTGCCGACGCTCAAGTTTGTCAAGAATTGCGAACAGCGTTTGTTCCAGCGGCCCGACGACGCGATCCATCGCGGTTACGACAAGCAGACGGAATCCGATTTCGCGCGGCTGGACAATTTCTTTTCCAATTACGAACCGTTGCCCGCAAAAATGGCGGCGGAGTTTCTTGAAAGCGCGATCCAGTTTCACGAATTCACGCCGCCGATGCAGGCGCTGATCCGCGACGTCGCCGCGACCGGCAAGCCGGATTTTTTTGTGTCGTCCGCCAATCCGCGCCTCGTGGACGGCAAACCCAGCAAAAATCCGCGCTACTTGCAAAAGCGTCCCGACCTCGTGAATCCGCTCGAAAGTTATCTCGCGGAAGTCGGCGCGCGTTTGCGCCGGCGCGTGCCGCTCGGACAATTTGTGCCGACGCCGGTCAACGCCGTTCTGCCCGGACGCCGCAACAATCCTCCCGAACCCGGCATCCGCGCGCTCGCGTGCTACAACCCGATCCATTTTTTCGAGCTGCCGGAATTGTTCATGGAATTTATTTGCAGCATGACGGGAAAATCGCCTTCGACGACCGGCGCGGGTTCGGAAGGCGCGCTGACGAAAGGCCCGTTCAACGCATTGCCGCCGATCATTGATTTGAACAACGCGCTCGTCTCCTGGGTGCTGACGGATTATCACGGCTTCGTCACCGCCGCCGGCTGCGTCGGCCCGAAAGCGCGCATGGATCACGACGTGAGCCTCATCGTGCCGGAAGTATTTCTGCCGCATGGTTCCCGAAGAACGCGATCCGAAATTTCTCATCGCCAACCACTATCTCGACAAGCTCGAGGATTTTGAACACAACGGAAAAAAAGTTCTCGCGAGCCGGCTCGGCTATCGCATCAATGCGCGGTTCATCCATTATTTCTTCGGGCGCGTGTTCAATCATCCGCACGCCGTGTTCACCGACGCGATGCTGCGCCCGGAATTGCAGGACAAGGATGTTTTCGCGGACGGCATGGACAACATCGTCACCACGCAAAAACGCGTCGCCAAGATGTATTTCGACGACGGCAGCATCGCGCAGGCGTGCCCGCCGTTGAAGGCGTTGCTGCACATCATGCTCAACGACGAATGGGAGGGCAAAGGTTTGGATCATCCTGAATTCCGGAAATTGTTCACGCGCGAATATCTGATGGCGAGCGACTGGTATGCCGCTCGGCTCGCGGCGAAACAGAAAGTTGACCGCAAACTGTGGAAGCGCCACGTCGAATATCTCAACAGCTTTTTGCGCAAGCCGAGCCACGAGGACATCGCTGCCAGTATCGGCATCGGCGACCGCCTCGTGCGCGCACGGAAAATTTTGGAAGAAGTCGAGTCGCCGGATTACCTGAAAAAACTTTCCGGCACGCTCGGCGCGGAACCGATTGAAGCATATCTGTAGTTCCGGCAACGCCGGGCGTTTTGCGCCGGTTCAAAAATGTTTCTGCAACCACTGGAGCATTTGCTTCAGCCATTCAAAATCAAACCAGCCGCGCACGAAACCGAAGTAAGCCAGCCAAAGTCCGCCAAAAATCGCCGTCCATTCCCAGCAAAGAATTTTCTGCTTGCGACCCTTGATTAAAATCAGCGCGGCAAAAATGTTCGCCGCCGCCGCAATTCCCAATCCCCAAAACATCAGCAGCCGTCCGGTCGAAGCGGAAGAAAGTTGCACATTGCCGAAATGCTCCCGTGTCGCTGCCGGTAAACCGATCAGCAGAAGCGCCAGCAGCGCGCAATTCGTCGTGATGATCAAAAACCGCTGCATGACGGCTAATTGATTTTCTCCGCGATTTTGTATTTGAACATCCGCCGCTGCATCCAGCGCACCGCGAGCAGGTCGTAGAACGACGCGAACAGCCGGTTCCACACGCCGTAATGACTTATCCCGGCGGAACGCGGATTGTGGCGCACCGGAATTTCCGTGACGGTGAAGCCTTCAATCTTGAACAATGTCGGCAGAAAGCGGTGCATTCCTTTGAAAAGTTTCAGATCCGCAACGCACTCGCGCTTGAAGGCGCGGTAACAGCAGCCCGCGTCGGAAATGTTTTCGCCGGAAAGTTTGTTGCGCACCCAGTTGGCGATTTTCGACGACGCGATGCGGATGAAATTGTCGCCCTGCGAACGCGCCCCGATCCGCGTGCCGCACGCGCAATCAAAATTTTCCAGCGCCGCCAAAAGTTTTGGCGCGTCCTGCGGATCGTTCTGCAAATCCGCGTCGAGCGTGACGATGAATTTTCCGCGCGCCGCCTTCATGCCCGCCCACAGCGCCGCCGACTGCCCGCAGTTAAACGCGAACCGCAGCCCGCGCACGCGCGCGTCCGCCGCCGCAATTTCCTTCAGCACCGTCCAGGAATTGTCCGAACTGAAATCATCGGCGATGACGATCTCGTAAGTCCGCTTCAGCGGATCGGTCGCTTCGCGGATCGCCGAGACGAGCGCGCGCAAATTATCCTGCTCATTGTGGCAGGGAATGACGAAACTGATCTCGACCGAAGTTGTTTCAGCGCTCAAGTTGGCGTCAATTTTTAGCAATCAACGCCCCGCAGCAAGCGAAAAGGTTCACCACGAATAATGCACCGTGTAGGTCACGGTCTTTTCCTCGTCGGGTTTGACCGGCACGCGGAACTCGATGGTCTGCGAATCTTTTTTCACGAAGTCGTCGGATTTGGCGGTGATGGCCCAGTTGCTCCAGCGATAAAGATGCTCGACCACGCGGATTTCCACGGCGTCAGTCTTTTTGCGATTGCGCAGCTTGATTTCAAATGTCTCGTCAATCCACTTGTCGCCGGTGTCCACGCGAAAATTCGTCTGCTTGCGTTCGCCGACCAAATCAAATGAATTTCCCGTCGTCACGCGGATGGTTTCGTTGCGCGGCGTGTGGTCAATTGTGTTCTCGCCGACGAATTGCAACTGGCCGTCGTCATCGCGGCGGTAGAAGCGCAGCTTGCCCGCCGGCAGCGCGATGCCGAGCTGGTTTGTCTCGGCGTTCACAAACTCGCGCATGACCATGACTTTTTTGTTGCCCGATTCGCCGTAGCCTTGATCGGTATTCAGGCCGTAAAACCGGTAGTCGGATGCGCCGTCATAAACGTAAATGGTCGGCGCATACATTTTTTCGGCATGGACGAATTCAACCTGCTTCGTCTCGTGGTCGTGCAGCGTTGTCGGGCGCGCGATGGAATAAAGGTGAAATTCGTCGAACGCTTTTTCGGTGACGGCGGGAGCATTTTCTTCCATCGCTCCGGCAGCCATGGCATAGACCATTCTTGTTCTGACCTGCGGCTGGATTTTATTCACGTCGCCGGCCATCAACTTGATTTTGGCGTCTTCAAAAGTTTTGCCACTGTTGTTGTTCATCGTGATCCAGCCGACGAGGTCCACCATGTCGCCTTTTTCCGGCGAGACGAGATTGTAGCTGGCGCTCCAGTCAAAGCCGCCGGTGATGTAGCCGACTTCGGCGTCGAACGCGCCGGGCTGGTCGGATTGCAGCAGCCAGTTGAACGCGGGCTTGAGAATCGTGTCGCCGCCGAGGTCGGGAAACAGCGGCTGGCCGGGCAGCGAAAATTGCAGTTTGCCGTCCACTTCGATGATCGGCTGCTGCGCATCGCCGCCGGGAACATAGCCGCTGCGGACAATTTTCCCGGGAATCAGTTCGGTGGTTTGCGTGCTGTCCTTCATGCGGACTTTTTCAAAATCAATCGTCTTGCCCTCGAACAGCGACAGCAGCAATTCCTGCGACACAGGGTCGTTGCGGTAATTCTGCTCCAAAATTTGCAGCGAATGTCTGCCCGCCGGGTCGCGCAAAATCACCGAGTCCGGCTCGACTTGCGCCGTCGCGCCGGAGTAAATCACGGAATTCGCGCCACTCTTCAAGTCGAGCGGCACGGTGTCGCGCACGACGGCGAAATTCTGGTTGTAAATGGTCAGCGCGGGTTGCGCGAACGCCGCGAACGTTGCCGCTGCGCCGAGGAAAAGAATTGAAACGAGTATTTTCATAGTTGGATGTGTTGCGATTGACGGCTGACGGATTTGACAACCGCGCGTGAAAATTGTTCCAAAAATTTCCGGCGGCCGACCGCTTTATTTTGCGACCGGCCCGGGATTTTTCCGAAAATCAACCTCGCGGCCTTTCCAGCAGGCGACGCCGACGGCATTAAACTGGCCAAGCCGGTAGCGCCATGAGATGCCGTAAAACGGATTGTTCGTCGGCCAGAATGAAATGATGTCCACGCCAATGGCCTTCGCCATTTCAATGGCCTTTGTAATGTGTTTCGGATGGTCGTTCCAATTGAACAAAAGATATTTCCATTCCAGAACCGGCTGCTTCAGGCCGCGCGCGTTGCGATACGCCACCATGTCGCGCATCGCGGCGTAGGCTTTTTCAAAGCTGCTGCGGATCATGTATTTTTCGCACATTTCGTCGCTGATGCCGTGGACGGAAAAAAGGATGTCGCTCAAGCTCAACGCCGCCTCGCGCTTGGCGTCCGTGTTCAACAGCATTCCGTTCGTCGAAACCCGGATATAGGCGTCGGGATTTTTCGCGCGTAACAACGGCAGTTCCTGGCCGATCGTCGGCGACAGGAACGGCTCGCCGAGGTTCAGGTAAAAAATCTTCTCCATCTTGAGCCGCGCCGTGAGGTCGGCCATCTGGCTCAACTCGGCGAGCGGCATCGTTTTTTTCGTCCGCACGTTCGCCGCGCCTTCGCGCGCGCAGCCGATGCAGTCCACGTTGCAGATCACCGTGTTTTCCAAAAGAATGCCGCGATGCGGCAGATGCGGCTGGGGCGGCGCGGCATTTTTCGCCAGCCGGCGGAAAGAACCGCAGCGCGCGCAGGTGGGAATGGGAATTTTTCCCTGCGCCAGATCGTCGCGGAATTTTTGCGCGACCGGGCCGAAGAAAATTTCCTCGAATGAATTTTTCCGCAGATCGCCGATGTGGCCAGTGCCGTCATAATCCTGGCAGTTGCACGAGACGGTCAGGTCGGAATTGATGGTGATGTCGTAATCCGCCTCGCCGGCGAGCGCGTTGCAATAATACTTCCGCCCGGTGACGCGCGCGCGCAACGCAAACCACCGCGACATCGTCCGGCGGATAAAATCGCTGACGCGCCAGTTGAAGCGCGTCTTCGGATTACTGATTTTTCGCGGTGACGGCGGAGTTGCCATGTTAGTTTTGGATTTGGAAAGAATTGAAAAAAATTTCTCGATCAGTTAGATCCTGATTTACTGGTAAAAAAATTACGATCATTTGGTAAAGTCTGTCACCTACAAGAATTAATCTAACGCGCCCTGAATAGACAACTTTTCCGCCGACAACATACTCAAATTCCCTGACCGGATAATTTTCGAATTTGGTATCTTTTTGATATACAATTTTTCCGACATCGGAAGCGACGCCCTTTTGATCTATATCAAATATTTGTTCAGGCTTTAACTTTTCAAGACTTTTGGGCCAGTCGCCATAACCCACAGCATATTCGGTTTGCCTATTCCAAATAAAATAACAAGGTTGCAAAACATCGACTTTTGAAACACTGGTGACCACGTTTGTAATGTCTGGAATTCCGGGAAACCACACTGAAAATTTTCCTTCTTGAGATGAAAAATTTTTCCATTCGTTCGTTGGAATTACAGAAGGTAAATTGACCAGATGCCATTTCTTCCCAAAGTGTCCAAGCACCGGAAGAAAAACAAAAATAAACAAAAAAACGACTATTCCAATTCGTAAGAAAATTTTCGACCGTTTGAACTTCGGCATATCAAAAATATTTTAATTCACCAACTGATACCAGTTGTTGCGCTGATGCGGCTCGTAGCCAAGGTCTTTGATAAGCCGTTGCATGTCGGCGACGGTCATGCGAAAAGTCGTGCCGGCTTGGGAAACAACATTTTCCTCGATCATGATGCTGCCCAAATCATTCGCGCCATACTTGAGCGCGACTTGCCCGATTTCCAGACCTTGCGTGACCCACGAGCTTTGGATGTTCGGAAAATTATCGAGATAAATCCGCGCCAGCGCCTGCGTCCGCAAATACTCGTGCGCGCCAACCGTCGGCGCTTTCAATTTCGTGTGCTCGGCCTGAAACGTCCAGCCGATGAACGCCGTGAAATTTCCCATTTTCTCATTTCCGCTTTCCGCTTTCCGCTTCAAGGAAATTTCCTGCTGCACGCGCAAGCGTTCCAGATGCTCGATGCGGTCTTCGATCGTCTCGACGTGGCCGAACATCATCGTCGCGCTCGAATAAAGTCCGAGGCGATGCGCCACATCCATGACTTCGAGCCAGTCGTCGCTCATCGCCTTGAGCGGAGAAATTCTTTGGCGCACGCGATCAACTAAAATTTCCCCGCCGCCGCCGGGAATCGAGCCGAGTCCGGCATTTTTGAAATCAGAAATAATTTTTTCCAGCGGCTCGTTAAAAACTTCGCGGAAGTGGATAAACTCGCTCGGACTGAATCCGTGGATGTTAAAAGTGGGAAATTTATTTTTGACGTGTGACAGCAGGTCAAGATACCACTGTTTCGTGAGTTTCGGATGATGACCGCCCTGCATCAACATCTGCGTGCCGCCGAGCGCGATGGTCTCCTCGATTTTTTTATCCAGCTCGGCGAACGTGATGACATAAGAATCATCATCCTTCTCCGTGCGATAAAACGCGCAGAATTTGCAATAGACGTTGCAAACATTGGTATAATTGACGTTGCGGTCAACATTGTAGGTGACGATGTCGTTGCCGCGCCCGTTGAAATCCTTCGCCTTCGCAAGTTGCCGCCGCCGGTCCGCGAGCGCGCCAAGTTCTTCGAGCGGCAGATGATAAAGCCGCAGCGCTTCCGCCTGGGAAATGCGTTTGCCGTCCCAGACTTTTTGCAGCAACTCGTCGAGTGATGCGTCGTAAATCACGGAGAAATTTTAGTGGAAACAGGCGCGCGAAACAAGCGAGTTGCATTTTTCCCGGTTTGGCTCATAAATGTCCGCGTGGAGGGTGGAGGCAAACAGTTTCACATCGTCGTGCTCGGCGCAGGCTTTGGCGGCCTGACGTTCTGCAAACATTTCCGTCATCCCAACGCGCGCATCACGCTGGTTGACCGCACCAACCATCATCTCTTCCAGCCGCTGCTCTATCAGGTCGCCACATGCGCGTTGTCCGCCACGGACGTCGCGCAACCCATCCGCGGCATCCTGTCCAACCGGCCAGACATCACGGTGCTGCTCGACAAGGCGACTGGTTTCGATCTCGCGCAAAAAAAAGTGTTCCTCGAAAAAAGCGCGCTGGACTACGACTATCTTGTGCTCGCCCTCGGCGGCCACACCGGTTACTTCGGCCACCACGAATGGGAACAATTCGCGCCCGGCCTCAAGACCCTCGACGACGCGCTGCGCCTCCGCAGCCGCATTTTACTTGCGTTTGAAAAAGCCGAAGGCGAAACCAACCCCGTCGAACACGACCGGCTTATGACCATCGTCGTGGTGGGCGGCGGGCCGACCGGCGTGGAACTCGCCGGCTCCTTCGCCGAACTGACCCGTAAGGTGATGAATCTGGACTTCCGCCGAGTTGATCCCACGCAAGCCCACGTCATGCTGCTCGAAGGCGGCCCGCGCATCCTGTCGCACCTGCCGCCCGACCTTTCCGAAAAAGCCAAGTGGCAATTGATCCATCTCGGGGTCAACGTCAAAACCGATACCCAGGTGAAGAGCATTCGCGAGGGTGTCGTGGAACTTGCCAATGGCAAAATCATCAAAGCCGGCAACATCGTCTGGGCCGCCGGCGTCATCACCACGCCGCTCACCAAAAAGCTCGGCTGCGAACTGGATCGCGGCGGACGCGTGAAGGTGAATCCCGATTTAAGTTTGCCCAATCATCCCGAAATTTTTGCCATCGGCGACATGGCGCTCGTGCTGAAGGCCGACGGCAAACCCGTTCCCGGCGTTTCGCCCGCCGCGATGCAAATGGGCAGACACGTTGCCAAAATCATTGAAACCGAACTCAACGTCGGCGCAAATCCGCCATCGCGCCCGCCATTCAAGTATTGGGACAAAGGCACGATGGCAACCATCGGCCGTTCCGCCGCCGTCGCGCAGATGGGCAGGCTCAAACTGTCCGGCTACCCGGCGTGGCTGGCGTGGCTGTTCGTCCACTTGATTTTTCTGGTCGGCTTTCGCAACCGCACCGCCGTATTTTTCCAATGGGCGTATTCCTATTTTTCCAACCGCCGCAGCGCCCGCATCATCACCCACCAGCCGCAGGAATCGGAGGAGGAACCGCACCCGTAAAAATAATTCAAAATTTCGCTTGCGTTATTTTAATTTGTTACTATTATCGTAACAGTTATGGCGAACAACATCCAGTTCTCGATCGCGGTTCATATCCTGGCCGGTCTGGCGTGCGGGTGTGGTCGAAAAGGCGTCACGTCCGGGCATCTGGCGGAAAGCGTGAACACCAGCCCCAGCTTTGTGCGACGCACTTTGGCCAAATTGTCCAAGGCCGGCCTGGTGAAGACCACCATGGGTAAAGCGGGTGCCTGCTGGCTCGCCAAAGATGCGAAGAAAATTTCCCTGCTGGATATTTATGAAGCCGTGGATGCGCCCAAGGCATTTGCCATCCACAGTTATGCCGAGCAAAAAGTGTGCTTTGTAAGCTGCCATATCAAGACGGCGCTCGAAAAGGCGCTGGCAAAAACGCAGAAAGCCATGGAATCGAGTTTGGCGGAAATCAGCCTGGCGCAGATAGTTTCCGACGTGAAGAAAAAATAAATTTTTTAGACTTTATTGTTACTTATTTAGTAACAAATAGATAAACAAAACAACAGCAAACCAAAAAACAGAAAGAACAAAGTTATGAGCACAAACATCAGCAAAAAACTCGCAGGTAAAGTCGCGGTCGTCACGGGCGCGTCCAAAGGCATCGGCGCGGCCATCGCCAGACACCTCGCGGCGGAAGGCGCGGCGGTCGTCGTCAACTACGCTTCCAGCAAATCTGGCGCGGACAAAGTCGTTGCTGAAATCACCAGCGCGGGCGGCAAGGCCGTCGCGGTGCAAGGCGACGTTTCCAAGAAAGCGGACATCACGCGCCTGTTCGCCGAGACAAAAAAAACTTTCAGCCAGCTCGACATTCTCGTGAACAACGCGGGCGTTTATGAATTCGGCCCGCTCGAAAACGTGACCGAGGAGCATTTCCACAAGCAATTCAACCTGAATGTGCTTGGCCTGTTGCTCACCACACAGGAAGCCGTGAAGCATTTCACGCCCGCCGGTGGCAGCATCGTCAACATCAGCTCCGTCGTCGGCCGTCATCCGTTGCCCGGCGCGTCGGTTTATAGCGCGACCAAGGCTGCGGTGGACGCCTTCACCAAATCGCTCGCCAAGGAACTCGGCCCGAAAAAAATCCGCGTAAACTCGCTCAATCCCGGCATGATTGAAACGGAAGGCCTGCACAGCGCCGGCTTCGCCGAGGGCGACTTCCGCAAACACATCGAGTCACAGACGCCGCTCGGTCGCATCGGCCAGCCCGACGACGTTGCGAAAGTCGCCGTGTTCCTCGCGTCGGATGATTCCGGCTGGGTCACCGGCGAAACCCTGCTGGTTTCCGGCGGAAATTATTGAACAACGAACGCCAGAACGCAGACTGAAGATTATGAAGTCAACCATTGAAATCAACGAAGCGAACTTTGAGCAGGAAATTCTCCAATCCAATCAGCCCGTCCTCGCGGACTTTTGGGCCGAATGGTGCGGGCCGTGCAAAATGCTCGCGCCCGTGCTTGAGGAAATCGCCGCCGAGCAGACCGGTCGTGTGAAGGTCGCCAAGGTGGACGTGGACAGTAATCCCGCGCTCGCCGCGCGCTTCGGCATCCAATCCATCCCGACCCTGCTCTATTTCCAGGCCGGCGAATTGCGTGACAAAACCATCGGTGCTATCAGTAAAAAGGCGATCCTCTCCAAATTGGAGAAGCTCGCCGTGCCGGTTTGAACCATCGACCAGAAATCAACGATGAAAATCCCGACCACATTTCAAGGACGCCGGACGGCGGAATTGGTTCGCACATTTAGCGAATCCGATTCCGTTGTCACCGACGCGCCGGTTCAATCGCCGCCGGGCGACGATGAATTGCTGGACAGCTATTCCAAGTCTGTCACGCACGCCGTCGAAATGGTCGGTCCGGCGGTGGTGAACATCCGCGCGCAAAAGGCCAGCCGGCAAAATCACCGCGGCTCGGAATCCGGCGGCTCCGGCTCCGGTTTTGTCATCGCGCCGGATGGTTTCATTCTCACCAACAGCCACGTCGTGCATGGCGCGGACAAACTCGAAGTCACGCTGGCCGACGGACAGGCGCATCGCGCCAGCTTGGTTGGCGAAGACCCGGAAACGGATCTGGCCGTCCTCCGCATCAACGCCTCGCAGCTCGCCCACGCGCGTTTGGCAAATTCAAAATCCATCCGCGTCGGGCAGATCGCCGTCGCGATTGGCAGTCCGTTTGGGTTTCAGCAGACCGTCACCGCCGGCGTGGTGAGCGCGCTCGGTCGTTCGATGCGTTCGCAATCCGGCCGGTTGATTGACAACGTCATCCAGACCGATGCCGCGTTGAATCCGGGGAATTCCGGCGGGCCGCTGGTCAATTCGCGCGGCGAAGTCATCGGCGTGAACACGGCGATCATCCTGCCCGCGCAGGGAATTTGTTTTGCCATCGCCAGCAACACCGCCGAGTTCGTGGCCGCGTGGTTGATCAAGGAAGGCCGCATCCGGCGCAGTTGGATCGGCGTGGTCGGCCAGAACGTGCCCATCCATCGGCGCGTGGTGGTGTTCCATCGGCTGGCAGTGGATCAAGGCGTCCTGGTTTCCGGCATCGAACCCGGCAGTCCCGCAAGCCGCGCCGGTCTGCGCGAAGGCGATGTCATTGTCGCCTTCGGCGGCGAACCCGTTTCCAGCATTGACGAATTGCATCGTCACCTCGTCGCCAAGGTGATTGGCATTCCGTCACTGGTCACGGTCATCCGGCATACGGAAAAACTTGATCTAGTTGTGACGCCGGAAGAACTGGCGCGCGACCATCAAAGGAATTAAATAAACACGCATCATTTTCCGATGCTCATGCGCAAATCTTTTTCCAGCCGGGCGAAGGCGCGTTCAAATGCGGCGTTGGTGGCCGTCCGCAAGGATTCCAGTTCGAGAAATCGGGGATGTGATATTTGCGGACTTCTTCCGCCAAATCTTCGCCGGTGTCCGAGTCCAGGCACTCCCATTTTTTCAACGTCGCGTAATCCGTCAGTGTGATGAAAAAAGCTTTGCGTCGCTTATTCGCTTTCGAGCATGTATAAACAACTGCTCTGATTGCCATAACCAATTAATCCAATTGGCATCGAAACACACTTAGGCCAATAAACCATTTGTTTTGGTCGTAAATGCGATCAATTTTTTTGCCGACGAATCGTTGCCTTTTGGTATTCAATTTTAAGAGTGTCCAAATCACGACGTGATAAAGGGACTGAAAGAGCTTTGGCCGGATCCTCCATGATTGCATCATCCAAATCATCCAGCCGCTTTCCAAGAGTTTGGGTTTCTGCACAAGTGCAGCAATTTGCGCAGATACGTCTGCACTGGTCTGGTTCGTTTTACTGAATGTTATTGAATTTAAAACCGTTGAAAGGCGTCCGTTTTCTTTATTAATTTCAGCTATTTGCTGTTGCAGATTTTGGATTTGCTCGTAGCTCTTGGCTATTGTCACGAGCGTTTTGTTGTTTGATTCTAAAAAACCCTTTGTTGAGAAAAGCAATCCCGCCACCGCAGCAGCTCCCGCGATTCCCGATGCAAGCTCCATCCACAACGCCAATTTTTTGGATTTATTTAGGATTCATAAACGTAATTTGCTAATTCGCCTTCGATTTTTTATTTCGGCATTTCCAACTTCACCTTCGCCGCCACTTGCGCCACGTCTTTGTCACCGCGACCGGAGAGGTTCACGATGATCAATTTGTCCTTGCCCAGTTTCGGCGCGCGCACCATGCACTCGGCGACGGCGTGCGCGCTTTCGAGCGCAGGAATAATTCCTTCGAGCCGCGCCAGTTTCATAAATGCTTCGAGTGCTTTTTCGTCGGTCGCGTAGGTGTATTCCACCCGGCTGGCGTCGCGCAGGAACGCGTGCTCCGGCCCGACGGCGGCGTAATCGAGTCCGGCGCTGACGCTGTGCGTGGATTGGATCTGGCCGAATTCATCCTGCAAAATAAAACTGCGCGTGCCCTGCAACACGCCGAGCGAGCCGCCTTGAAACCGCGCCGCGTGCTGCTCCGGCTTGATGCCGCGTCCGCCGGCTTCCACGCCGACCATTCTCACGGATTTGGTCTTCGAGGAACGGATAAAAAAGTCCGATGGCGTTCGAGCCGCCGCCGACGCAGGCGATGAGCATGTCGGGCAAACGCTTTTCCTTCTCCAAAATTTGCGCGCGCGCCTCGTCGCCGATGACGCGCTGAAAATTCCGCACCATCACCGGATACGGATGCGCGCCGTAAGCCGTGCCGAGAATGTAATGCGTGCTGCGCAGGTTCGTCACCCAGTCGCGCATGGCTTCGTTGACGGCTTCTTTCAAGGTTTTTTGGCCCGCGTGAACCGGCACGACTTCCGCGCCGAGCATTTTCATGCGATAAACATTGAGGATTTGCCGTTCGCAATCCACCGCGCCCATGTAGATGACGCATTTCATCCCGAACATCGCGGCGACGGTGGCGGAGGCGACGCCGTGCTGGCCCGCGCCGGTCTCGGCGATGATGCGCGTCTTGCCCATGCGTTTCGCGAAAAGAATTTGGCCGATCGCATTGTTGATCTTGTGCGCGCCGGTGTGGAACAAATCTTCGCGCTTGAGATAAATTTTCGCGCCGCCGAGTTCCTTGGTGAGTCGTTCGGCAAAATAAAGCGGCGTGGGGCGGCCGCAAAATTCCTTGAGGTAATAATCCAGTTCGCGCTGGAATTCCGGGTCGTGCTGCGCGCGGAAATATTCCTCCTCCAATTCCTTCAGCGGATGCATCAACGTCTCCGGCACGTAACGTCCGCCGTAAGGACCGAAGTGGCCGTGAACGTCGGGCAAATCTTCTGCGGTGATTGCGCTCATGGTCTTATTTTCACGCAAAGGCGCGAGGTGCGCAAAGAATTATTTCGTGTGCAAATGAATGAATTGCGCGGGCGTCAAAATTTTTACATTATCGCAAACGGATTTTGGAAAATGGCGAATGTTTCCCGTGACCAGCGGGACTTCGGCGGCTTGCGCGCATTCCAAAAATGGCGCGTCGTCTTTGTCCGGCAATCCATGAGCCGCCCGCAAAACTTCAATGGAAAACGCATTTGCCCGGATTGTGTTCAAAACAATTTCCATTTCCCTTTTGGGCAAGGCAAAGGTTGGCCGCGCCAGCACTTCTTTGTATTCGTGAAAAATCCGGTCGTCCAAAACCGCTTGAAAATTTCCCGCGCGCAATCCTTCGACAATCCGTCCCGGCGGGCCGTGCGGCGACAAAAATCCTGACACCAGGACGTTCGTGTCAAAAACGGCGCGGTTCATCGGCGGGATTTTCTCGATTGACGCGCCGCCGAAATTTCGCGGTTGATTTCCGCCAGCGACATTGCGTCCGTGCCCGCCGCGCGCGCCGACTCGCGAATGCGGCTCAAGGCCATGCGGCTGCGCGCGTCTCGAACGGATTGTAAAATATTTTCGGGATCTTCCGACGTTTCAACATTCAACAAAATCGCGACCGGATTGCCGTCGCTGGTCAGGAGCAGTTCTTTTTCCGTTTGCAACCGGCGCTTGAAGTGGCGCGGTTGCTTCAAATCTTTGATGGCGATCAATTTCATATAATCATCTTTTAATGTCCTTTTAAGATGCTGTCAAGCGACATCGGGCAAATCTTCTGCGGTGATTGCGCTCATGGTCTTATTTTCACGCAAAGGCGCGAAGACGCAAAGAATTTATTTAACCGCAGAGGCGCAGAGGCGCAGAGCGAATTACACCGGAAATTCTTGACCAATTTAATTTATCGGATTTCCATTGGCTCATGGCTAAACGAATTTATGGCAAAACCGTTCGCGAATTGTTTGACGATTTCTTTGCCGAACGAAATCTCAAGCCGGGAGAAATTGTTGAGCGAACAGAAATTATAAATTGGTTCAATCAAAAGTATCCGAAAATCAAATCAGCGACAGTAAATTGCCAGTGCATTCGGCTCTCAACAAATGTTCCTGATCGAGTCTATTATCAAGCGGATAATACTGATGATATTTTATTTCGTGTTGACCGTGGTATGTATCGTCTTTTTGACCCGAAAACTGATCCGGCTCCAATTTATACAAAAACAACCGGTGAAAATCGTGGCACGGCACTTCAACTTCAAACAAATCAAGAAATCAGCGAGCAAGAATTTGCTTACGAAAAAGATTTACAGCAATTTTTGGTAAAAAATTTGGAATTGATTGAATCAGGCTTGCAATTATACAAAGACGAAGAGGACGAGAAAATAACAGGGCTGGAATATCCTGCTGGCGATCGTTTCATTGATATTTTAGCAACAGATAAATCGAATGACTTTGTTGTCGTCGAATTAAAAGTTTCCAAAGGCTATGACCGCGTCGTTGGCCAACTTCTTCGCTACATGGCGTGGATAAAACAAAATCTTGCAAATGAAAATCAGAAGGTTCGTGGCGTAATTGTTGCGCGAGACATTACGGACGATTTGATTTTAGCAACTTCAATGATTCCAGATGTAACGCTTTTGGAATACGAGTTGAAAGTTTCGCTTCGCAAAATCACAAGCGGAATAAAATAAATTTCTCTGCGCCTCGGCGTCTCTGCGGTTCAAACGCTTTTCGCCGCCTCGATGAACGCCTTCACTTTCGCGTGATCTTTTTTGCCGGGCGCGGATTCCACGCCGCTCGAAACGTCCACGCCGAACGGCTGGACTTTTTTCACGGCCTCGGCCACGTTTTCCGGCGTCAATCCGCCCGCGAGAAAAATCGGCTTGCCGAATTTCTGCGCGGCGACGGCCAGATCCCAATTGAATTTTTCGCCCGTGCCGCCGAGCGTCTTCGAAGAAAAAGCGTCGAGCAGATACGCGTCGGTCTGGTAATCCGGGATTTTCTTCAACGATTCTGCGTCGCGGATGCGGAACGCCTTCATGCTCATCAGGCCGAACTGCGTGCAAAATTCCGGCGGCTCGTCGCCGTGAAACTGGAGCATGGTCAAACCCGCTTCGCCGATGGCGCGCAAAATAAAATCCGCTTCCGCATCCACAAAAACTCCCACGCGCATCACGAACGGCGGCAGTTGCTTTGAAATTGCCGCCGCCGTTTTCAACGAAACGTAACGCGGACTTTTTTCGTAAAAGTTGAAGCCCAGCGCATCCGCGCCCGCCTCGACGGCGGCCTGCGCGTCGGCGAGATTCGTGATGCCGCAAATTTTGACCCGCGTATTCATGATTCAACGTCACAAAACATCGCACAAAATTTATTTGCTGCCCGGTTTGACCGCCGGAATTTTTGCGAGATCAGGCGGCAATTTATCCGGCGCAAAAGTTTCAACCTGCAACGAAATCAAGCTTTCAAACGGCACGCCAAAATTCACCGCACCGTTCGAGCGATCCACCACCATGGCTACGCCGACGACATTCCCGCCATTCGCGCGGATGATTTCCAAAGTTTCCTGAACGCGCCCGCCCTTGGTCACGACATCCTCGACGACGAGAATTTTTTCGCCGGGCGCGATCTTGAATCCGCGCCGCAAAACCAGCTTGCCATCCTCTTTTTCCACAAAAATAAACCGCAAGCCCAGTTGCCGCGCAACTTCCTGGCCGATCACAAGTCCGCCCATCGCGGGCGCGACGACGGTGACCGCGCCGAGCGGTTTTAATTTGGCCGCGAGCGCCGCGCCGAGCTTTTCCACGACGGGCATCTGTTGGAGCGCGAGCGCGCATTGGAAAAATTGCCGGCTGTGCAAACCGCTGCGCAAAACGAAATGGCCTTCGAGCAATGCGCCCGAATCGCGGAAAATCTGCAACGCTTCATCTTTTGTCATCGCCGGTGAGTTTTCCGTTTCCAGTTTTCAGTTTCAAGCTAAACCGCGGATTACGCGGATTATTTTTGCGCAAGTTAATCCGCGTAATCCGCGGTTTCTGCTGGCTTCTGAATTCTGAATTCTGAATTCTTCCGCGCGTGCCGAAGTGGATCAAGCTCATCATCGCGGTTTTGCTGCTGCCGGTTTGCGGCGGTGCGGGCATGGCTTTGTTAAAAGTGCTGCGCGCCTGCGGCAGTGCGGACACGACGTGGATTCCCATTCTTGGCGGCGCGGCCTGCTGGCTGGTCATCTTTTTTTTGCTGCCCAAGCCGATGTGGATATACGTCTTCGGCCACGAACTGACCCACGCGCTGTGGACGTGGTTGTTTGGCGGCGAGGTGAAAAAAATGAAGGTCACCTCCAAGGGCGGACACGTGGTCATTTCCAAAACGAATTTTCTCATCGCGCTCGCGCCGTATTTTTTCCCGTTGTATGCCGTGCTGGTGGTCGGCGTGTTCGCGCTGGGCAATCTGTTCTGGAACTGGCACGGCTATCTCGTTTGGTTTCATCTGTGCGTCGGCGCGGCGTATGCGTTTCACCTAACGCTGACCTTTCACATTTTGCGGACACGGCAATCGGACATCACGTCGCACGGCTATTTATTTTCCGCCGTGATTATTTTCCTCGGCAATGTCTGCGTGCTGCTGTTCGGGATTCCGTTGCTGACGGCAAAGGTGGGGATGTTGAATTCCCTCGGCTGGTGGTTCGAAAGCACGGGCATGATTTTCCACTGGCTGCAACGCGTGGTTTGAAGCCGTAAAAATTTGTTAGTAATTCAGCCTTGAATGCGACCGTGTTTGGATTCATCCTGCTCCTGACGTTATGGATTTGGCCGACATCTTGGGACGCGAGCAGATCGTCCCTGAACTGAAAGCTGCGAACCGCTGGGAAGCGATTGACGAACTCATCGGCAATCTCGTGGCCACCGGCAAGATTCAGCCCGGCGACCGCGACGCCGTGACCGCCGCCGTCAAGAAACGCGAAACCTCCATGTCCACCGGCATCGGCTTCGGCATCGGCATCCCGCACGCCTCGACGGATCTGATTTTCGAGGTCGTCGGCGCGCTCGGCCGCTCCCGCAACGGCGTCAACTTCGACGCGCTCGACAACCAGCCTGTGAAAGCTCGTCATGCTCTTCCTTGTGCCGCAGGGCCAGTTTCAAAAACATCTCCACACGCTCGCCAACATCGCGAAGCTCCTGCACAAGGCCGATTTCCGCGAAACCCTCGAAAAATCCCCCGACGCCGACGCCATGCTCGCCGTCATCCGCGAACACGGGAAAAAGTGAGCGGCGTTGATTCGTTGAATTGTTAAACCGTCAAACCGGCGCAATTCCGAATTTTCTTCCGATTCAACGATTCAACGATTTAACTGTTCAACGGTCATGCTTCCGCACAAACAAATCGAATTGAAATTGCAACAGGCCGTCCGCGAAATTTTGCCGGACGCGGATGTTTCCATTGTTTTGGTTCGTCCGTGTCCTGATCCGAAATTTGGCGATTACCAATGCAATGCGCTCATGTCGCTCGCCAAAACGAGGAAATTAAATCCGCGCCAGCTTGCGACGGATGTTCTGGCGAAACTGGACGTTTCCGAAATTTGCGAAAAAGTGGAAATCGCCGGCGCCGGGCTTCTCTGAATTTCCGGCTGAAAAATTCCGTCCTTGTCGAATCGCTGGAAGCAGCCGTGCGCGGCGATCATTTGTTTTTTGCAAAATAACTTCGTCGCCAAAAACGATCGTCATTGATTTCAGTTCGCCGAACGTCGCCAAGCCGATGCACGTCGGCCACATCCGTTCCACCGGCATCGGCGACGCGCTGCAACGCACGCTGCGCGTGCTCGGCCATCGCGTCATCAGCGACAACCACATCGGCGACTGGGGCACGCAGTTCGGATATATTTTTGTCGCGTGGAAGTTCATGGCAAAAAATTATCAAGAGGCATTGCGAAAACAGCTTGAAGAAAATCCCATTGCAACAATGGGGCATTTATATTATTTCGGCCAAAACGGTTGGCCGAACTCGCTGAAAATTTGTCTGAACGCGGATTTACCATTAATCCAGACGCACAGGACAACGCTCGTGCAGAATTGGTCAAGCTTCAGGCTGGTGACGCAGAAAATATTTCCATCTGGAAGGAAATGATCGCGCTGTCGCAAAAACAGTTTGACGAAATTTATTCACGGCTTGGCGTGAAATTCAACGATACGCTTGGGGCGAAAGTTTTTACAATCCGTGGCTCGGCGAAGTCGTGGATGATTTGCTCGCGAAAAAAATCGCGCGCGAAAGCGAAGGCGCGGTCGGCGTGTTCAGCGACGGCTCGCTGCCGCCGAAGGAAGACCCGTTTCTCGTCAACCGCGACGGCGAATGGATTCCTGATCCCGCGCTCGTCCGCAAAAGCGACGGCGGCTTTCAATTACACCACCACCGATCTTGCGACCGATGGATTACCGGCTGAAAACCTGGTCGCCGCAGGAAATTGTTTATGTCGTGGACGACCGGCAGTCGGGGCATTTCAAAAAATTATTTCTCATCGTCGCGCGGTGGAAGCCAGACGCGGCGAAAACTACAAAACTGATTCACGTCGGCTTCGGAAAAATTCTTGGCGACGACGGCAAGCCGTTCAAGACGCGCAGCGGCGACACGGTTAAACTTGGCGACTTGCTTGACGAAGCGGAATCCCGCGCATTCAAGATTGTTTCCGAAAAGAGTTCCGATTTGACCGAAGCACAGCGAAAAGAAATCGCGCGCGTCGTCGGCATTGGCGCGGTGAAATACGTCGACCTGTTGCCGAACCGGCAGAGCGATTACATTTTTAGCTGGGACAAAATGCTCGCGCTGCAAGGCAACACCGCGCCGTATCTGCTTTATGCGTATGCGCGGATCAAAAGCATTTTCCGGAAACTGGAGAATCTAGAATCCAGAATTCAGAATCCAGAATTGAAGCTGGCCGCGCCGGAAGAAATCGCGCTGGCGAAGCATCTGCTGAATTTCGGGCTGACGCTCGAAGCCGTCGCCGAGGAATATCGCCCAAATTTTCTGTGCAATTATCTGTTTGAACTGGCGGGGAAGTTCACGGGCTTTTACGAAAATTGTCCGGTGCTGAAAGCAGAAGATGAAGTCACTCGCAATTCCCGTCTGGCGCTTTGTGATCTGACGGCGCGCGTTTTGAAACAAGGTCTCGACGTTCTCGGAATTGAAACCGTGGAACAGATGTGATTTTGCGCGCCGCCGTCCACGGTCACGGCTTTCCGCGTCTCACGCTTTCTTTTTTCTCCTCCAGCTCGGCTTGAAGTTTTCTCCGTTCGTTAAGAAGTTGTGCGCGCAACGATTCCTCCTTTTCCACATCATCGGCGACTCCGGCGATCTCGCCGTTCAACGCGATTTCGCGCCCGGCGATTTTCGCGGCGTATTGGGAATCCAGTTCCGCGAGCTGTTTTTTCTGCGCGCCGGTAAGCTTGATGGTCGGCGCGGATTTGTTCAGCCGTTCCATCGCAAGTTCGTAGGAGGATTTCATAAAATTTCAAATTTCGAGTTCCGAGTGACAAATAATTTATTGCGTCGCCGGTTTCTTCTTCCACGGCTGGCTGGGAAATTTCATCGGCGGCGGCGCTGGTTTTGAAATCACCAGTTCAGAATCGTTTTCAATTTTTTTATCCGGCAAGCCAGATTTCGCCGCGTCTTCGCGCCACGATTCAATTTTGGCCTGCAAGCCGTGTTTTTCGGCGGTCACCTTGTCGCCGGATTTCATGTAGAACAGCGAGAGGTTGGTGTGGACGAGCTGTTCCTTCGGGCGGAGTTTCTCGGCCTTGTGGCCTTCGGCAATCGCCGCCGTGAAATCGCCTTTGCGATAAAGCGCCATGCCCAGCGCGAGTTGCGCGTCAAAATTGTCCGGGTCGGCGGCTAGCACCGTTTTTAATTTGGAAATCGCGCCGTCGAAATCGCCCCGGCTGAAATCGAACATCGCGTCGTCGTATGCTTCGGTCATGCGTTGGCGCAACGCTACGCAGATTGGCCTGCCAGCGCAAGCGGTCTGGCGCAGTAATAGATGGCTTCCTTTTGCCGGAAGGCTGCATCAAGCCCGCTTATGACCATAAATCCGGCATTAGAAATTGACACATTCGCCCCGCCTGCCTACTGTAAATAGGCAATGGTGTCGTGCTGTCCGTCTGCAACCGCCAGCCCACTTTGCATCGCGGTAAAATTTTAACTTTGAAGTTCCATGAGTGATACAACTGCGGCGGTGCCGCCGTCGGGCGGCGCGCCGAAATTACAGAAAATCAACGAGGCGGTCATCCGCATCGCCGGCAATTCGCAGGACGGCATCCAGGCCATCGGCGGATTCCTCGCGCGGCTCGCCGGGCGCAGCGAACAGGAGGTCATGACGTTCATGACGATTCCTTCGACGATTTCCGGCGGCCCGTCCATTTTCCAAGTCCGCATCGGCAGCGGCGAAGTCTTGAGCGCAGGCGACGAGGCGGACATGCTGCTTTGTTTTTACCAGCACAGCTACGAAGATCACATCAAGTCTCTGAAACTCGGCGGAATTGTTCTTTACGACGCCGACCACGTTCAGCCGAAACCGGAATGGGAAGAAAGTTATCGCCATGTCGGCGTAAATATTTCCAGTCTCACGGTCGAGGCCGTCGGCGGCACCGGCCGCGACAAGGGTAAAAATATTTTCGCCCTCGGCCTGCTCGCAAAAATTTTTGATCTCAACGTCACCAAACTCACGAAACTCATCGAGGAACGTTTCGGCGGCAAAGACCCGACGGTGGTCGCGAATGCGCTGACCTGTTTCAACGGCGGCTACAATCACTCGCTGGAAAATCTGCTCAAGACTTATCAATTTTACACGCCGGAAAAAAGGGACCGCCATCAGGTCGTCATGAACGGCAACGAAGCGCTCGCCTTTGGTTTGATCGCCGCCGGCGTCCGTTTCGGCGCGGGTTACCCCATCACACCGTGGTCCGACATCATGGAATCGCTGCGCCGCGAACTGCCGAAATACGGCGGCACTTTCATCCAGACCGAGGACGAAATTGCCGCGATCTCGATGGCCTTGGGCGCAAGTTATGCCGGGCGCGTCGCCGTGACGGGTTCGAGCGGTCCGGGAATTTCCTTGAAGACCGAGGCGCTTGGCTGGGCGGTCATGTCTGAAATGCCGCTCATCATCGTGGACGTGCAACGTGGCGGGCCTTCGACCGGAATGCCGACGAACGTCGAGCAATCCGATTTGAACATCGCGTGCTTCGGCGGCCACGGCGATTCTCCGCGCGTCGTGATCGCGCCGACGAGCGTGGAAGATTGTTTTTACACCGCAATCGAGGCCGTCAACATCGCGCGCAAATACAGCACGCCCGTTTTCATTCTCACTGATCAAGGCATCGCCACGCGCATCGAGGCGTTCAACGAGCCGAACCTCGAAAAAGTCTGCCAGGACATCTCGCCCGATTTCACGCCGGTCGCCGACCACAAGCCTTACGATTTGTCGAAACCCGACGGCATCACGCAGCACGTCGCGCCCGGCACGCGGATAGAAAGCGGAAAATATCCCATCGTCACCGGCCTCGAACACGACGAACTCGGCCATCCGACCGGCTCGCCGAAATTGCACCAGCAGATGACGGCGAAACGCCGCAACAAATTGCGCAAGCTCGCGTGGGAATTTCCGAAATTGAAAACCTACGGCCCGGACGAAGGACAAATTCTTTTGGTCGGCTGGGGTTCGAGTCAGGGGCCGATTCGCGAAGCGGTTGACCGCGCGCGCGGCATCGGCGAGGCGATTTCCGGTTTGTCCATCAAACATCTCAACCCGCTGCCGAACGGACTTGAGGAAATTTTCAAGGGCTTCCATCACATTTTTGTCGTCGAACTTAACGACGAGGGCATTTACGGCTACGGCCAGCTTGCCGCGCTGCTGCGCGCCCGTTATTGCGACCCGAAAATTCGCGGCATCAACAAATCCGACGGCCTCACTTGGAAAGTGAAAGAAATCTTGGATCGCGCCCGCGCACTGGCCAGCACCCCAAAATAATTTTGCAAAACCATGAGCACTCTCACCACTGAAATTCCCGACCGCAACGCCGGCAATATCGCCGTCGTCAATCCGCCAACGCCGCCTGCCAACGGCGAACGCAAGGGCCTGACCAAAAAAGAAATCGCCGCCGACCATCCGACGTGGTGTCCTGGCTGCGGCGATTTTTCCGTGCTCGCGCTGTATTTCAAGCTCATCGAAAAGCGCAAGCTGTGGCACGAAAAAATCACCACCGTCGCGGGCATCGGCTGCTCCAGCCGCTTTCCGTATTTCGTGCAGGCGCACGGCGCGCATTACATCCACGGACGCGCGCTGCCCTTCGCGAGCGGCATTTCGCTTTCGCGTCCCGATTTGCACGTCTTCGTTTTCGGCGGCGACGGTGACGCCTTTTCCATCGGCGGAAATCATTTCAACCACACCGCGCGCAAAAACGTGAAGATGACTTATTGCGTCATGGACAACTGGGTTTATGGGCTGACGAAAAAGCAGACCTCGCCCACGTCGCCGCTCGGCTTCAAGAGCAAGACCGACCAGTGGGGCGCGGTGGATTATCCGATCAACCCGATGAAGCAGGCGATCTCCGCCGGCGCCACGTTCGTCGCGCGCACGACATCCACGAATCCCAACCACGTTTTGGCGATGATGGAAGCCGCGATGGATCACGACGGCTTCAGCTTCATCGAATGCTTGAGCGAATGCGTGGAATTTTACGAAGGCGCGTTCGACGCGAGCAACCCGCGCAAAGGCGGCGTGTTCAACGAAGTCCCCAAGACGCACGACGTTACGGACGAACTCGCGGCCTACAAGCTCGCGGGCGAACCGTTCCCCGGCAGCTTCGGCATTTTCTACAAGGTCAGCAAGCCGACCAAGAACGCGAAGGAAGCCGAGATCAACAAATCGTTCCAGAGCAAGGTCACCGGCCTGAAAGACTGGCAGATTCTCCAGAAGAATTTCGACCGGATGAAATAAATTTCACAACGTGAAATCAAAACCCCGGTGCAAGCCGGGGTTTTTTCTTTGTTGGGGCGAGCGTCCTCGCGAGCCGCAAAACAAATTCAACGTCTCCAAAAAGCCGCTTGTCATGTAGCAACAACAGGGCTACATTCACCGCATGAGCAAAACCGCGACCATCCGCACCCGCATCGAACCCGGCCTCAAGAGCGAAGTCGAGGACATCCTCGCCCATTTGGGACTGACGGCTTCCGAGACCGTTCATCTCCTTTACCGGCAGATTAAACTTCAACGCGGCCTGCCCTTTGACGTGCGGATTCCGAACGCGCTCACCGCCCGCACGCTCAACGCCAGCAAGACGGGCAAAAATATAAAACGGTTCGGCAGCAAAAAAGAACTCTTTGCCGACCTCGGCTTGTGAGAACTTTCAGCCGCACCAGCCAGTTCAAGAAAGATGTAAAGCGCGCGGATAAGCGCGGCAAGGACATGGCGCAACTCAAGGCGGTGCTGGAATTGCTGATTGAAGGCGAACCGTTGCCGCCGGAATTTAAGGATCATCCGTTGCGCGGAAATTTTGCCGGCAGCCGCGACTGCCACATCGAGCCGGACTGGGTGCTGATTTATACGCTTACCGAAAAAGACACGCACGTCCGCTTTGAACGCACCGGCACGCACAGCGATTTGTTTCGGTAAAATTTCTTAATGGCTCACATCCACGAAAAAATTGATTTCACCGTCGCGATCTTTGTCGTTCACGACGGCAAGATTCTGCTCATCCATCATCGCAAGCTCGACAAGTGGCTGCCGCTCGGCGGACACATCGAACTGGACGAAGACCCGGAGCAGGCCGCGTTGCGCGAAGCGAAGGAAGAAAGCGGCCTCGACGTGGAATTGCTCGGCGAACGTCCGCCCACGACTTCGCCCGGCACGCGCGCGCTCATCGCGCCGCGTTTTCTCGACATCCATCGCATCAACGAAACGCACGAGCACATCGGAATGATTTACTGGGCGCGACCAAAAAATTCCGCAGAAATAAAACTCGCCACCGAGGAGCACCACGACATCCGCTGGTGTTCCGGCAACGAATTGGACAAGCTGCAACCGCCGATGACCGACGCGGTGAAATGGTATTGCCACAAAGCCATCGAGGAGATTTCCCGCCGTCCATGAACATTAAAAAGGGCAGCCGTTTCAAGATTGTCTGTTTCACCATCCAGGGAACGGCGTCGTTCGCGTCGGCGTTTTATTCCTTCTTCCTGTATTTTTTGATGCGGAAGCAATTCGGTTTTGACGACAAGCATAATCTCATCCTTGCCGCCACGCTCGGACTGGTCTGCGCCGTCGCCGCGTGGCAGTCCGGGCGCTTCGCCCAGCGTTGCGGTTATTTCACCGCGCTCAAACTCGGCTTTGCCATTGTGATCGCCGCCATGGCCGTCGGCACGCAGCTTCATTCCGCCGCCGGAATCATCGCGGTCAGCGCGGCGTTGACCGTGGGCGTCAGTTTTTTGTGGCCGACCATCGAGGCGCTGGTGAGCGAAGGCGAAAACGTCGCGGGACTGCAACGCGCCATCGGCACTTACAACGTCGTCTGGGCCGCGACGAATGCGCTCGCGCTGTTCATCGGCGGCACGCTCGTGGAAAAATTTGGATTTCGCTGCATCTTTTACATTCCGCTCGTGCTGTCCGTCGCCATGCTCGCGGTGGTTTTCTGGCTGGAAAAACACGCGAACGAAAACAGCCATCCCGCGACGGATCAAAAAATCGCCGCGCCGCCCGAACCCAACCGCCCGTCGCCCGCGAAGGCGAAGGCGTTTCAACGGATGGCGTGGCTGTCGAATCCGTTCGCCTACATCGCCATCAACACGCTCACCGCCGTGATGCCCGGCGTGGCCGCTAAATTCCAGCTCTCGCCGATGTTTGTCGGGTTCATCTGCTCGCTCTGGTGCTTCGTGCGGTTGGGCGCGTTCGTCGCGCTGTGGCAATGGCCGGGCTGGCACTATCGTTTCCGCTGGCTCGTCACCGCATTTGCCATGCTCATTTTATCCTTCGCGGCAATTCTCATGTCGCCGAACCTCGCGGTGCTGCTTGTGGCGCAAATCTTTTTCGGCGGCGCGATCGGATTGATTTATTACTCGTCGCTGTTCTACTCAATGGATGCGAGCGACACGAAGAGCGAGCATGGCGGCATCCATGAAGCTGCAATTGGTCTGGGCAATTGTGTCGGGCCGGCGATTGGCGCGTCGGCGCTGCAATTTCTGCCGCAATACGCGAACAGCGGCGCGATCGCCGTGAGCGTGCTGCTGCTGTGCGGTCTGGGCGGATTGGTTTCAATCTGGAAAACGGCGCGATGAATTTCTTGAATCGCATCAGGGCTTCCTTTCGGTTTGAGCCTTTTTCCGTCAGCGGCTACGATGCGCGCCGATGTCTGACGCCCAATTCCTGCGCCTCGCCCTCCGGCTCGCCCGGCGCGGCGGCGGCGCGACTTCCCCGAACCCGATGGTCGGCGCGGTGCTGGTGAAAGGCGGAAAAATCATCGGGCGCGGCTGGCACCGGCGCGCGGGTTTGCCGCACGCGGAAATCGAGGCGCTCCGCGACGCGCAAAAACGCGGCCACAATCCGCGCGGCGCGGCGCTTTACGTCACGCTCGAACCGTGTTGCACGCATGGTCGCACGCCGCCTTGCACGGACGCCATTATTTCCGCCGGAATAAAAAAAATTGTCGTTGGCGCAACTGACCCAAATCCAAAACATTCCGGCAACGCGTTCAAAATTTTACGGCGCGCGGGAATTAAAGTTGTTCACGGAATTTTGGCAGGCGAATGCGCGAAATTGAATGAGGCCTTCAATCACTGGATTGTTTACCACACGCCATTTGTAACCGTGAAAGCAGCGATGACGCTGGACGGAAAAATCGCGACGGCCGGCGGCGAATCAAAATGGATCACGGGCGAAAAAGCCCGCGCGCACGGAATGAAATTGCGCCAAAGCAGCGACGCGATTCTCGTCGGCATCAACACGATTCTGGCGGACAATCCGAGCCTGACGGTGAGAAAGCAAATGGCAGGCAGGTGGCAGATGGCAAAACCGATTCGCCGGATAATTCTGGATTCGCTGGCGCGGACGCCGCTGGATGCGAAAGTTGTGAGCGATGAATTGGCGATGCTGACGACGATTGTTGTCAGTAAAAACGCGCCAAAGAGTCGCGTGGCGGCTTTGATGAAAAAAGTAAATGTCATTGTCGCGCCAGTGAGGAAATCGGGGATTGACTTGCGCTGGCTGTTAAAAAAACTCGGTGCGGAAAATGTGACAAGCCTTTTGGTCGAAGGTGGCGGCGAGGTGAACGCTTCGTTTCTGCTCGGCGGCTTCGCCCAACGCGTGGTGTTCTTTTACGCGCCGAAAATTTTGGGCGGACGCGCTGCGCGCAAAGGTGTTGCGGGTGAAGGTGCGAAAAATTTGAGCGCTGCGCTTCAGCTTCGTGAAGTCGAGTGGCGCAAGCTGGGCGAAGATTTGCTGCTGACGGCGCGGGTTGATTAAACGCGGCTCGACGGCGTCCCGCACCACGGTTAAATTCAACCCATGTTCACAGGCATAGTTGAGGAAGCGGGAACGGTCGAGAACATCAAGCCGACGGGAAAATCCATCGGGCTGACCGTGCGCGCGAACGTGTGCGGTCGCGGCCTGAAAATCGGCGGCAGCGTGGCGGTGAACGGCTGTTGCCTGACGGCGGTGAAAATTTCCGCGCGCGGAAAAGCGAAGTTGATCCAGTTCGATCTGTTGCAAGAAAGCTGGCGGCGGACGAATTTTCAATTTGCCAAACCCGGCTCACTGGTGAACTTGGAACGTTCGCTCCGCGCGAACGGCGAACTCGGCGGCCATTTCGTGACCGGCCACATTGACGGCCTCGGCAAAATCATCCGCTGGGAACGCACGGACAAGGATCATGTTCTCGACATCTTCGCGCCGCCGGAGGTGATGCGCTACATCGTTTTCAAAGGCTCGATCGCGGTGGACGGCATCAGCCTGACCGTCGCCGCCGTGCAGAAAAAAAGTTTCCGCATCTGGATCATCCCGCACACATTTGAAACGACGACACTGCGCGAAAAAAAAATTGGCGACACCGTGAATCTGGAAGCGGATTTGCTCGGCAAATACGCGGAGAAATTTCTCGCGGCAGGACGTGGAGTTCGAAAAATCCGCGCCTAAAAGCGCGGTCGTTTCCGCGCAAAATTCGAGATGGTGGAGGCGGCGGGAATTGAACCCGCGTCCCAAGTCAACCAACCAGCCGCGACTACATGCTTATTCCGGACAAGGTTTTCTGCTGTGCGATGCTGTCCGGACTCAAGTCGCACTGCCTAGTCCGCATGATAAGATCTCGACTGACAACGCGCGGTCTCCGCCGTCAATCATGCCTGCTGTTACGTTCCTCCGGCGTAGCAGGTGTCCACCGGTGAACGTCGTGGCACTTAGGCCGCGAGAGCTAGTTCTTGATTAGCTGTTTTGTTTTGGTCCGATTATTTACGAGGCCAACGAACCATCCTCGGCATGCCGCCTCTGGCGTGTTCACATGGTCGAAACCAGTGCGCCCCCACAAGCGAACATCCCAATCATCGCCGATTTCCAAGAATGGTCAAGCCGCCGGGCGAATGAAAATTTTGCCGCCAAATAAAAAAACGCGGCCGGAATTGCTTCCGACCGCGCTTGATTCGGTTCCTCTAATTTTTCCGACGGATCAATATCCGCCCATGCCGCCCATGTCACCCATGCCGCCGCCGTGACCGCCGACCATCGGGGCCGGCTTGTCCTTTTCCGGAGCGTCAGTGATGAGGCATTCGGTCGTGAGCAACAGGCCTGCGATGCTGGCCGCGTTCTGCAACGCAGAGCGCGTGACTTTTTTCGGGTCAACCACGCCGGCTTTCACGAGGTCTTCGTATTCGCCGGTGGCGACGTTGTAACCTTCGTTGCCCTTGCGCTTCTTGACTTCCTGCACGATGAGCGAACCTTCGACACCGGCATTCGCCGCGAGCGAACGCAGCGGGCCTTCGACGGCGCGCTTGATGATGTCCACGCCGATCTGCTCGTCGTCGTTCGCGCCTTTGACAGTTTCGATCGCCGAGATGCAGCGGATCAATGCCACGCCGCCGCCGGCCACAATGCCTTCTTCCACGGCCGCGCGGGTCGCGTGCAACGCGTCTTCCACGCGTGCCTTCTTTTCCTTCATTTCGGATTCGGTCGCCGCGCCGACGTTGATGACGGCCACGCCGCCCGCCAACTTCGCGAGACGTTCCTGCAATTTCTCACGGTCGTAATCGCTCGTGGTCTCTTCGATCTGGCGGCGGATTTGATTCACGCGGCCCTGGATCTCCGAGGATTTTCCGTAGCCTTCGACGATCGTCGTGTTTTCCTTGTCCACGACGATGCTCTTGGCGCGGCCGAGGTCTTCGAGGCCGATGCTTTCAAGCTTGATGCCGAGGTCTTCGGTGATGCACTTGCCGCCGGTGAGGACAGCGATGTCTTCCATCATGGATTTGCGGCGGTCGCCGAAGCCGGGGGCTTTGACGGCGCAGACATTGATCGTGCCGCGCAATTTGTTCACCACGAGCGTCGCGAGCGCTTCGCCCTCGACTTCTTCCGCGATGATCAACAGCGGCTTGCTGGTCTTGGCGACTTTTTCGAGGATCGGCAGCAAATCTTTCAGGCTGCTGATTTTCTTTTCGTAATTCAAAATGTAAGCGTCTTCGAGTTTCGCTTCCATCGTTTCGGCGCTGGTCACGAAATACGGCGAGGAATAACCCTTGTCGAACTGCATGCCCTCGACCACGTCGAGCGTCGTCTCGATGGACTTCGCCTCTTCGACCGTGATCGTGCCGTCCTTGCCGACCTTGTCCATCGCGTCGGCGATGATTTCGCCGATTGTGGTGTCCCAGTTGGCGGAAACCGTCGCGACCTGCTTGATCTCTTCCTTGTCCTTGACCTTTTTGGAGATCTTGGCGAGCTGCTCAACCGCCGCCGCAACGGCCTTGTTGATGCCGCGCTGGATGTTGATCGGGCTGGCGCCGCTGGTGACGTATTTCAAGCCTTCGCGATAAATCGCCTCGGCCAACACCGTCGCCGTCGTGGTGCCGTCGCCGGCCGCGTCGCTCGTCTTGCTGGCGACTTCGCGGACCATCTGCGCGCCCATGTTTTCGTAGGGGTCTTCCAGTTCGATCTCCTTCGCGACCGTCACACCGTCCTTGGTGACCGTCGGGGAGCCGAATTTTTTGTCAATGACCACGTTGCGGCCTTTCGGGCCGAGCGTCGCGACGACGGCGCGGGAAAGTTTCTGCACGCCCTTGAGCAACGCCTGCCGCGCCTGCTCGTCGAATATCAATTGTTTAGCTGCCATAATATTTAATCAGTTATTAATTTTCAGTTTTGAGTTTTGAATTATTCCAGGACCGCCAGGATGTCGTCGCTCGACAAAATCTTGTATTCCTTGCCGTCAATCTTGATTTCCGTGCCGCCGTATTTGCTGCACAGGATGCGGTCGCCCTTTTTGACTTCAAACGGGACTTTCTTGCCGTTGTCGTCCGTTTTGCCCGTGCCGAGCGCCACGACGATGCTTTCGGTCGGTTTTTCCTTGGCGGAATCGGGGATGATGATGCCGCCCTTTTTGGTTTCCTTCTCTTCGATCGCTTCCACGAGGATGCGGTCGCCGAGCGGTTTGACGTTTAGTGCCATACTTTTTTCTTTGTTTGGTTGTTGTTGTTTGACTGCTTAATTAACTCCCGCCGCCCGAGCGGTGGGAAAAGTGTTTTAATTCCGCGCCGCCAATTCGCAGCCGCGGAGCGGCGAACGATAGTAGCCCACGGCGACAGCCGTGGGTCTAATGTCCGAAATCCGTAAGCCCCGGAGGGGCGGCAGAAATAAATTTTCGACGTGCTCGATTCTGTCGCTCCTGCCGGAGCTTGAACGGCTCGATGCCGTGACCCACGGCTGTCGCCGTGGGCTACGATCTTGCGCGCCTGCGGCGCTGAAAGCCGGCTCGCTAAAATTTGTCTGCGCCAATTTCATTTTTTCGCCGGAGACACGACTAGAAGAATTCTGTGAATTGTGTCTTTGTCATCACTGCTATCTCGAACGAAATGTTTAATCTTCTTTATGACAAAATTTTCTTCGTTGAAAACAAATCCGTCGCCCACCGAAAACGCTTGAAATGGAATCGCGGATTCAAGTTCGCAAATTGGCTTTTTGCTTGTTTCTACGGTAAGAAAATATGGTCCGTGAGAAGTATGATCGTGGCTCATAGAATTTTCCTTTTTATTTCTTTTCGTCCACGACTTCCGCGTCAATCACGCCTTCGTCCTTCTTTTCCTCAGACTTCGGCTCGCCGCCTTCCGGCTGCGGTGGCGCGCCCGCCGCGCCCTTGTCCGCCTGCGCCTTCGCGGCGGCCGCCTTGTAAAGTTCGGTCGAGACGGCCTGCCAGACTTCGTTCAGCTTCTCGCTGCTGGATTTGATGGCGGCGGCGTCCGTGCCCTTGAGCGCTTCCTTCACCGCGTTCATCGCCGTCTCAATCTTGCCCTTGTCGTCGGCGGACAGCTTGTCCGCGCTTTCCTTGAGCAGCTTCTCGGTGCGATAAACGGAGTTGTCCGCCTCGTTGCGCGTCTGGATTTCTTCCAGGCGGCTCTTGTC
>CAVTVI010000006.1:0-363635 GCA_963738175.1 uncultured Verrucomicrobiae bacterium | reverse complement strand
GAAAGCAGAAAGGATCGTGTGACTATGCTGCCGGAATCCGACCATTCATTAATGACGACAAAGGAGAAGTGACGGCTGTCAAAAAATATCGAGTGGACTTTTCACGGTCAATCATCGTCATTCGCTGCTTTCACCGCCCAAGCCGGATAGGGCGTATTGGGACCTTTCATCGCACGCCAGAGAATGTGGTTGAACAAATCTTCCGGGCATTGGTCTTCCTCATCCCAAGGCAATTTTGCGGAAACGAAAGCATCGTGACGCAAAACCGAATCGGAAATTTTCTTCGGCTCCGGGTTCATCTCGTCCAGCGGCACACTGTTCGTCACGGCATCGAATGCGGTGAAATCCGGCGCATTGGTGAAACAGTCGAACATCGGCGTGGCGGTGGCGTCCATCTGGTTCATCGGTGACAGGCCGAGCATCAATTCCATCGTTCGCAGCAAACTGGTTTGATTGTATTGCGTATTCACGACCACACCGCGTTTGGTATAAGCGCTCGCGACATAAGCCGTCGTGCGATAACCGCTGACGTGATCCCAGCCATTTTGAGGATCGTCTTCGACGGCAAAAATGCACGTGTCCTTCCAAAATTTACTGTGGCTTACGGCTTCGACAACTTGTCCGACGGCAAGATCGTTGTCCGCCACCTGCGCTTCGGGCGTGGGTGAACCGAATTTTGTCCCGCTCGTGTGATCGTTCGGCAGCCAAACGATCACGAGATTCGGAAAATTATCCGCCGTTTCAAATCGCTTCAACGATTTGATGAATTGCGCCGCGCGAAAAATGTCTGGCACGTCCAAATCCCAGCCGACCGTGTTCGTGATGATGCAAGGCCGCAACGCCTCGATGTCCGGTTCGCAGGAATAAACAATGGCATTTGAGCCGCCAGTGAAATCGCGCCAGGCGTCGAGAAAGGTGATGTTGGTGCTCCCGGAACTTTCCCAATGCTTCGAGTCGGTCGTGAATTCGCCGAAATCGGCGACCGCTTTGCCGTGCGCGAGCGCGTCGTTCCAGATGAAACCCGCCGGCGAATACGCCAGCGCGTCCTTGCCGCCGGTGCCGAAGCCGCCCGCCGGATAACTGCGCGGCCAGCCGGCGAACTCACGCTCGACGTAATCCGTCGCAATGCCCGCGTCCGTCCATTGGTGGCCGTCCGCGCTCAAAATGCTGCAACAATAAGTATTGTCGAGCAGGCAGAAATCGCGGACAAGCTTGTGCTGGTTTGGCGTGACGCGCTCGCCAAACGTGCATAAATCCCCGTCGCCGTTGCCATTGGTCACGTCGCCGAATACCTGATCGTAAGTGCGGTTTTCCTTGATGATGTAAATGACGTGCTGAAAAACGCTCGGCTCGCCGACACGTTCGGGAACGGGCTTTGCAATTTCATTTTCGCGCGGCGGCAATTTCGCCTCGGCCAAAAGAGGATAACGCAAATTCGCCAGCGCTGTTTGCGTAAATGCGGCTAATTCTTTTTTCGACGGAACAGTCACAAGTGAAAGCGAGCCAGCGTATTGCTTCGTGTTGAAACCGTAACCACCCGCGCCCAATTTCGCCTTCCCCTTTTTATTGCCGATGCTTTTGATATTGGCGACGCATATTTTTTTGTTGCGCGCGTCAAACGCAATTCCGCCCGGAAACCAGCCGACGGGAACCAGCCCGAGCAATTTCGATTCGCCCGGCTTGAATTGAAAAACGGCGACGGCGTTCTGCGTGCCGTTGCAGACAAAAAGCTTTTTTCCCGATTTGTCGAACACCAGCGCGTTCGGCTGCGCACCGAACAAATCCGCCGCGTTTTCCCGCGCGCAAATCGTCTCGACGATTTTATCCGTGCGCGTGTCTATGACGCTCAACGTGTCGCTGCCCGCATTCGCACAAACGAGAAATTTTTTGTTCGGCGAAAGCGCGAGCGCGCAAGCATGCTGGCCGGTTAGCAGTTCAGCGTTCAGGATTTTGGGTTCAGAGTTTGAATCCAAATTGATGATGGAAACCGAGCCTTCGCTGGCAATAGAACGTTCGTCCACACGAACTTTTGTTCCCTGCCCCGCCGGGCCAACCAGACTGTTTTTGTCCGGCTGCCGTCCGCCCCAATTGCTGATGTAAATTTTACCGCGGCAAAGCGCCACGTCGAACGGCGCGACGCCAACGTCCCACGAGCGCAAAAGTTTTCCATCCACCGCGTCGAGTTCAAGCAAATGATTGGAAAGATTGCCCGCGACGTAAATTTTTCTGCCGTCACGCGAAACGGCGATTCCGGCGGGAATTTCGTTGGTGCGGTCAAATGCTTTGACCGTTGGCAACGCGAAGGAAACCAGCGGTGAAATTTTCTCATTCGCACCGACGGCGAAAACTTTCACGTCGCCGTTGACGTTTGAAAGATAAATGCGCGACCCATCCGGCGAAAACGCGAGGCCAGTGAAACTCAATTGCGCTTTTTCGCCCGGGTTCAAAATGTCTTCAACAATCGGTTTTTCTTCGGACGCACCATCGGACGGAAAGGGCACATGCTGTAAAATTTCCCCGGTCGCCGGATCAACAACGATGAGTTCATGCGTGAGTCCCGCAGTGACAAGAATTTTTCCATCGGGGCTCAACGCCAGCGCCTGCGGCCTAATGCCGGGAAGCTCGACCAGTGCTCCAACCGGGGTGACCCGCTGGTTGACCGGAGTTTCAAGAGTGCCGGTGTTCCAGCCAACCGCATTGGTCGTGGCGTCGAAACCGTCCATTTCCGATTGTCCGGCCGAGACGCTGAAAGTGAATCCAACGAGCGACCAGAGCACAAATCGCCGGATGTAAAAGTTCAACTTCATTACATTGAAAATGACAGCGAAACGGATACGACGGCAAGTTACATGACGGTTACAAATTCCGAACCTAAACGGTTTTCCAAATGAAGGACGATGCGCACCTCGGCATGAAGCACCATGCCGGCCGGTTTCATGAGCCGGCCGGTCTCAACGCATCGAACGCTTTCTTCAAAAACTCAACGAGATGTCCGGCGTTTGATCCGGCGATTTGTTAGATGGCCTGTTACTTGTCCTTGGTGAATTGCATTTCATCCCCGAAGAGTGCCGGATTTTGCAAGTTTTTTTAATAAGCTTGCGAACTTCCGCCGAGGACTTGGTCTCATCGGGAATAACCTTGTCGTTGACATCGCGCACGCTCAATGTGCCGTCGTCAGACAATTTCCAAGTCCAATATCATCGTCAAGCTTCGTCGAACCGAGCGGCGTGTCGCCCTTGAATCTTTGCATCGCGTAAAGCTGTTGTATAAAGTTGGTGGCTGACTTTATTTATGTCCCAATCCCACAACCGCTATTTGATCATCATCATATTGGGTGCGCTCTCCACCATCAGCCCGTTCGCGATTGATATGTATCTGCCAGCGTTTCCCCAAATCGCCACTGCGTTGCACACATCCACCGCCCGGATTTCCCTGTCCATAGCCAGCTATTTCGCGGGCATGGCTGCCGGCCAGCTTTTTTACGGCCCGCTGCTGGATCGGTTTGGCCGCAAATTGCCGTTGTATGCCGGGCTGATTTTATTTGTCGCGGCATCAGTTCTTTGCCTGTGTTCGCGCACGGTCGAATGGCTCATCGCCATGCGCTTTGTGCAGGCGCTGGGCGGCTGCGCGGCGCAAGTCGCGGCGATGGCTATGGTGCGCGACTTTTTTCCCGCGCATGAAACCGCCAAAATCATCTCGCTCCTCATTTTGATCTTGAGCGTCTCGCCGCTGCTTGCCCCCAGCACCGGGGTTTTTGTGGCCGTGCATCTCGGCTGGCAATGGGTGTTCATCGTCCTGTCCCTGTTCGTGGTCTTGATGCTGGCCATTTGCTCGTGGCAATTGCCGCAGGGACACCAACCCGACCGCACCGTCTCGCTGCGACTAATGCCCATCCTGCGCAATTATGCCATCGTCCTCAAAGAGCCGCAGTTCATCACCTATGCGCTCTCCGGCGCGTTCGCCTTTTCCGGCCTGCTCGTTTATGTCGCCAGTTCGCCGATCATTTTCATGGAAGTGTTCCACGTCAGCGCGCAAAAGTTTGGGGCTATCTTCGCCGGACTGGCCACCGGATTCATCGGCAGCAACCAGATCAACGTCTTTCTGTTGCGCAAGTTTTCCAGCGAACAGATTTTCCGCGCCACCTTGCTCGTGGAATGTCCCGTGGCGTTGTTGTTGCTGGTGGGGACGGTTTGCGGTTGGTTCGGATTGGATACGACGCTCGTGCTGCTGTTCATTTCATTGTCCAGTCTGGGACTGGCCTATCCGAACGCCGCCGCGCTCGCGCTCGTGCCGTTTGACCGCAACATCGGCAGCGCATCCGCCATGTTGGGCTTTTTGCAGATCGGCGTCTCTGGCCTCGCGTCCGCGAGCGTCGGCATTTTCAACTCGCACACGATGATGCCAGTGGCACTCATTCTGGCCGCGACGTCATGGCTTGGCTTCGCGATTTTGATCGTCGGCAAACGCAGCATCCCAAAGTTACGCTACGTCGAGGAAAAAGACGCCAATCCATTGCCGCACTGAACCCGGCACTATAATATCAGCCATGCCCGAACTATTTTACCGGCTGCCGCGAAACGTCATTGCCATCTTCAGCGGGCGCAATCTGCTGTGGCATGCGCTGGCCATCGTCTTGACCGTGATGATCGTCATGTCCGGCGGTGACTGGTCTTATTTTCTGGCCACACGCGGCGATGCCATCCGCCGGCTCGCGCGCCCGGCCATCCTCATCGGGACATTCCTACCCGTCGCTGGGATTTTGGTTCTCCTGCTGATCGGTGAAGTTGGAAAATACCGCCGACTCGTCATAACCGCGTGGGCTTTGGGACAGGCCGCACTTCTTGGCTATCTGATCTCATGCGGCTACAAAGCTTTCACTGGACGCCTGCCGCCCCCGTTCCACGGATACCTCATGTCCGCGATGAACGAAGGGTCGCTGGCGGACAGCAGCCATGGATTCCAGTTTGGTTTTCTCAAAGGCGGCATTTTCTGGGGCTGGCCCTCATCGCACACCACCGTGACGTTTGCCATGGTAACCTGCCTGATTGCGCTCTGGTTCAAAAACAAGCCGCTGGTATGCTGCGTGCTGCTCTACGCATTCTATGTCGGCCTCGGCGTCTCGGTGACCATCCATTGGTTCTCCGAATTCGTGGCCGGAGCCATCATCGGCAGCGTGATTGGAACCGTCGTGGGCAGAAGTTTCAGAACCAAACTGGCTTGAAAAACATTGACACGAATTCGGCACGCCCAGATCAGCTGATTGGATCAAGCTCTCATTTGCAGGTTTGTCAGGCGGGATTTCCCTTGCGGCCTTTAAAGGTCAGTTCAGCGACGCCGGATTTGTCGAGTTCGCCCAGCCCGGCCTTGATCATACGGTCATATTGTTTTTTGGTCGCGGCGGCAATGGGCAGGTTCAGGTGCTGCGCCTTCGCCAGCTTGAGGGCGATGCCGGAATCCTTGGCGGCGTGGGCGGGCAGAGAAGAAACAGGCATGGTCACGGTTCTGCATGTCCTCACCGTCGGTCTGATCCGGCGTCCCTGGAGCGTCTTTTATCTGAAAAACAAAATCAGTGGCGTTCAAACGAGTCTCAAGACAAACGATAAGCACGAAGCGCAACGTATTTTGCAAGCGCACAACGAATCGGAATGCCAGCCGCATTTCAATCTTTCGCTGGCGCGGGTGTATCTCAACGCCACCGATCCCAAGCTGGCAACGCGCACATGGCAGGAAGTCATGGAACACATTGTCGCCAAGAAAATGGATGAGACGCGGCGGCGCTGGGACACGGCAATCAAGGACAAGAATTTCGACTGCATCCGACGCCTGCGTGTCGCGGAAACGGCGGTTGCCGTGTGAAAGCCCAAGGCGCGGGCGGAGAATTCTCCGCCCGCGCCTTTGTTTGCTTCAATCTTCCGAATCTACGTTTTGGGTTTGCAACCGTGACGGTTGCCGTTTGTCCGCTGGCTCTTGCTTCCGGGCATTTTTGTGACGCCAGTATTCTTGAAGGGCGTCGGATGCCTTGCCGTGCCATTTTTCATCACGCCTCAAATCATCCAGTATCGCCGTTAAAAAATGTTTGGGAGCGTTGGGCGCTGGATGTCCCAATGGCTTCAATAATCCTCTCGCCACAAGGACGGGAATTTCATGCGGGGTCATCCATTTTCGGCAATTTGTTTTCCTGCTCATTCGCATCATTCGATAATCGCATTTCCTCAAAGAGGTTGTTGTCCTGAATTCGGGACAAAATGAAGGAACATTTTTCAAGTGCATCGCGCCCAAGTAGACGCAATTGGAAGCTAAAAATGAAACTTTCATGGCTGAATTTTCACAAATTGTCGCAGTCGCTTTGCGCAACTGGTTACACAACTTTAATTTTAGATTTTGCTGCCATTTCCGCACAGACTTAATTTCCGTTTCTGCCATCCTGCATGATTTTTTCATGGCGGAATTTTCCCATATTTCCGAAGTCGCTTTGTTCAATCTTTGAACAAAATGAATTTCCTCTTTTACTATCCTAATTGATTTTCAATTGGCAGAATTTTGAAGCATAGGCAAGGCGTGAAATGAAAGTTTGCCGTGCAACCAAAATTGGTACCGGTGGGTTTCCGTTCAACTCTAACCACCATCTCGCAATCGAATTGAGATAATAGCTCGCAGCGCTGTTTCAAAGCTTCGACGAATAAAGCAAGAGGTGATTGGCAAATGGCAAGAAAGGGAGCGCATCTGCCCAAACCTTTCAAATAATGTGCAAACCATATTCCTCAATAACGCCGAAGTTCCAGAAAAAGCCAATGATTATGACTGTATTGAAGAAAAAGTTATATGGGGTGAACACCTAATAGCCGTCGCACTTTTTTTATGAACATATCATCTCAAGTAACATGAATAAATCCAAACCGCCCAAGGCGCTGGTTCAAAAAACATTTGACGCCGTGATTGCCGCCACGGTCATTGGTGGACTGGCGTCCATCCTTTACGCCGACGAACCGAAATCCGACGCGCCGTCACAGACCAATGCCGTGGCGGTGAAAGCCAGTTCACCGGAAACAAATGCGGTTGTTGTCAAAACGCAACTCACGGGCGCAGAGCTTTACTCAATCCAATGCAACCGGTGCCATCAGGAGCGTTATCCGACCGAACGGACGGGGGCGCAATGGAAAACCATCATGCTGCACATGCAGGTGCGTGCGAACATTCCCGTGAGCCAGGCACGATTGATCCTGCAATACCTTCAGGAAAACAGCGGTCGTTGAACAGCCCTTAATCACCTGAAGCACTAATGAAAAACAAAATGAGAATATGCCGTCGGATGTTCGGGCTGGTAGCCGCTGGTTGTGCACTGGGCTTGATTTCTCCTCTGCACGTTGCCGCAACCGTCAGCGATGCCGATTTCAATGCGTTAAAAGAAATGGTTCAACAAATGAACGGGAAACTCCAGTCGCTGGAGCAGACCAACCAGCTTGACCAACAGACCATCCAGAAATTGCAACAACAGTTAGGCGACACGAAAAAAACTGCCGACGATGCGGAGCAGAAAAGCATCGCAGCAGCGCAGGCGCAGACGGCACCGGTTCCGCATATGCCCATTGACGAGACCACCGTCAACCACAACTTCCAGATGCTGGGCGACGCGGAAATTCAATATACCAAGACCAAGGGACAAAATGGGACTTTTTTGATGGCCGATTTTGCTCCGATTTTCCTGTATCGGGCGGGTGACAATATTTTGTTCGAGGCCGGCTTTGACACCACCCTCCAGAACAATGCCCCCAACAGCCCCGGCTCCTCCACGAGCTTCGATTTGAGTTTTGCCCAGATGGATTATGTGATGAATGATTACGTCACCTTCGCGGGAGGATACCTGTTGCTGCCACTCGGCACCTATGTCCAGCGCGGCGCGGGATGGTTGAACAAGATTCCTGACGATCCGTTGGCGGTGGACGCTCTGCTTCCAGGTAGCGCCGTTGGCGGAATGTTGATGGGAGCGGTCCCGGTGGGCAACGCCGGGAAGTTCATCAACTATTCCGTGTATGGCGTGAACGGTCCGAGTTCGTCGGACGGCACCGCCAATGCCGACGCGCTCGATCTGGGCGGAAACGTCGGGACCACATCTAACGGCAACACGGCGAACCTGCACAAAGACCCGTCCGGCGGTGGACGCGTGGCCTTGTTCGTGCCGTTCAAGCCGCATTATGATGTCGAACTTGGCCTCTCCGGCCAGTCGGGTGAATGGGACAACGCGGGGAAATATCTCTGGTCGGCGGGTGTGGTAGACGCCTCCGTGCATCTGGGTCCCAACTTCCAGATCAACGGCGAGTATATCCAGACCGGCTACGGCAGCGACCAGGGTTTCGTCCGTCAGAACGGTGGATTTGTCCAGTCAGGCTACAAACTGGCCGGATTGAACCAGGAATTTTCGATCATCAACAACATCGAGCTTGTGGGACGGTTCGACTATTTGAATGACGGGTTGGGAACCGTCACCCGGCGCTACACCGTGGGTTACATCTACTATTTCACGAACACCCTGCTCTTTGAAGGCGACTATGAGTTTCTCAACAGCAATGACCCGTCCCAAGCCGACCAGTTCATCTTGCAGCTTTCCCTTGGCTTTTAATCAAATTTTAAAACCACGAAACCAGCCATGCATACATTTCCATTCCTCAACAGGCCGCGAAGGACGCGCTTGCTCTGGCCGAACATGCTGGCCGCGCTCGGATGCATAATTTACATCAACGCCCCGGCGCAGACCACACCGGCCGTGACGCACGACAGCGCAGCATCTGCCACCTCCACCAACTCGAACCCGACCTACCTTCGCGACATCCAGCCCATCTTCATGGGCAACTGTTCCAGTTGCCACAACCAGCAGTCCCGCTTTGTCTATGACTGGCTGGACTATAAGACAGCCTATGCCGACCGCTGGGAAATCAGACGGCGCATCTGGGACAGTTGGAAAGGTTCCTATTACAAGGAAGCCATGCCCATAGCCAATAGTCCTGAATCTTTGGCGCTCACCGATGAGCAGCGTCTGGTCATCAAAAACTGGGTGGACAGCGGGGCCGTTTGCGGCGTGGCACCGCCGCCCGGCAGCCCGAAAATGAAAGCCGAACGGATTGAACTGGGCCGCAGGCTGTTCACTTCCATCTGCGCGGCGTGCCATCAACCCACCGGACAGGGACGCCCGAACGTGTTCCCACCTTTGGCCGGCTCGGATTTTCTAAATGCCGACAAGAACCGGGCCATCAAAATTGTGATCCATGGCCGGCAGGGCGAAGTGGTGGTCAACGGGATGAAATTCAACAGCAGCATGCCATCGTTCCCGCTCGACGACGACAACATCGCGAACGTCCTAACCTACGTTTATAATTCATTCGGCAATTCCGGGCTGGAAGTGACGCCAGAAGAAGTGAAATTTCTCCGCACCCAGCCGGCCGACGTATCCGGCCCGTCAGCCCCGCCGGCCAAAAGCCAGTTTGAATGAAGTTTTACTGAGAAAAAGTTTCACCCAATTGGAAAAACAACTCGCAGCCAGCACTACGAGGCGGGCAAGGCGTTTAGCTGTTCAGTCTGATGAAGGCGAGCTTCAATAGATGTTCGTAGGCGAGAACCATTCCAGCGTCTGATTTTTCACTGGGATCTCGCGTGCTATGGTTGGCGTGTCGAGTTCAATTATGATGATAATCTCCGGTCATGTGTTGCATTTTATCCAAAGCAAAGGCATAGGCTCCAATGGCGATGGCCTCGCTAGTGCCGAGGCGCGAGATTCCCACTCCGACACGCGACAAAGAGTCGTATTTAATTTTCCGGTTGGTTCCGGGCACCAGGATCTCACGGGTGTCTCCCTTGAGAAATCTCTCGAGTTGCACCCGATCCTCAAGGTTGAACGCAACGGGCGTAAGCCGTCGCACGTTGTTTCCGGTTGGCGTGACATAATTACTATTCAACTCATCAACCAATACGGGCAAAAAAAGTTGATGAGCTTTTGAAATACCACCACCAATCACGGCCAGACCATCAATCAATGTGAGCGCATTGCCCATCGCGTCACCGACAACCTCGCCGACCCGCCAATAAGCCTCCATGGCCGCGAGTCGCTTATCAAAGACACTTATATCACGACGACGCAAGCCGGCATCATCGCCGTCTTCGCCAAGGGCAATTTGTCCAATCACGCGTGGATCCGGCGCATCTTCAATCGGAATACCAATCTCTTGAGCGTATATCCCGCGCACGGCACGAATGCTTGCACCTTCTTCAGCGTTCATCAGCGGCTGGGTCTTGTTACGCAACAACCATATTTCGCCGGCCATTGAATTATCGCCGATGAACAGTTCACCGTTGCGCACGATGCCGCCACCAAATCCCGTACCGAGGGTGACACCAAAAAGATTTTTGTATCTTTTCGGGCTGCCTGCCTTTTCCAGCAGGTCATTCACATAAGGCAGGAAGCCAGCCTTGGCTTCGCCATAGGCGAAGAGATCACTGTCGTTGTTAATAAAGACTGGAATCCCGAACTTCTCTTCGAGCATCGGTCCCAGCGCCACACCGCCTCGAAAACAAGGCAGATTGCTGAGGTCACCAATGATTCCGTTTGGATAATCCGCCGGGCCGGGAAACGCAAAGCTGATGGCGACTGGTGGTGCGGGGCACATCGCCCGAATTCGCGCGAAGCCTCCAACAATGTTAGCAATACACAACTCAAGATTATCGCCGCGGGAAGCCATGGCGACGGTTTCGGTCACGACCACGCCGCCGCACATGGCTGAGAAACGAAAATTCGTTCCACCCGTATCCAGTATCATAACCACCCTCGAATCCTGACTATAATCTGATGAAGACATATTAGGTTATGTGAGCGGTTATTTCTATCAACCTAGCCAAAAAAATATCAGTGCCACAATGTTCGAAAAAGTGAAGCTTGCGTAGGAATGAAAGATTGAGTAAAGTAAAGGTATTATGCGCATCAGGCTAAGACCTTGGTCTGGGGCACTTTGTCAACGTCGGCAGAGACATATTTATTGAACAACTAAAAACGAACGGTCTGATTTTTTTGAAAAGTTATTGTCGGCCAACCGAGTGGCAGGCCAATTGGAAACACAATTGCATCTGTTGAATGATTGAATGAGCCCAAATTGTAATCCGTCCGCGCCGAGAATCCAGAATGTGCGCGTCAAACCAGCGGATGCGGAATAGAGTGAAGCACTTAATTCTGTGCTTGTAATCGCTCAATGCTTATAATGGCTCATCCGCCGCCAATTACCAAGAAACAATACCAAGCCGAGGCCGACCAGTGCATAGACCGAAGGTTCTGGCACAGGATCGAACACCAGTCCATTAAAAGTTTCGTCGCCGCCGGCTTCCGTGGTTGTGTCTAACACTGCAAACCCAGAGCCAGTCCCATTACCAGTGCTATCCGTTATTGTAACAATACTATCGACGCCACCGGAAGCCAACGTTGTTGCGTAAAGAACCGAGTTGGCACCGCTAAAGTCCGCTGTTACAAAGCTAAAACCACTTGTATTGTGCAATGTGTAGGACAAGATCCAACTTGTTCCGTTGAAATCCCAACGTTGAATGCCCCCGTTCGCCACATCCTGGGCAACATAGCAAATAGTCATGCTGGGATTAAAAACGAAACCATCCGGGGTACCACCTGCGGTGAACAAAGTAGTTGGAGCGGTAGCACTCATTGCCGCTGAAACCATGTTAAGCGTCGTGCCAGCGGTGTAATACAGACTGCCACCGTAAATTCCAATGCTTCTTGTTGAAGAGCCCGATGCCACCACCTGAACTGTGCTTCCACCATAATAATTTATTCCACCACCGCCTGGAGCGGCGGCAGTGCCTGCTCCCGCCGCCCAATAATTGCCACTGCCGTCTGTCACTGCGCCGCGAGCGGCACCAACGCTACCATTATAAGCAGTTGTTGACGTGGCGACAACGGAAAAATTGCCGCTGGCATCAACCGTCGCGATATCCCGGTTGGCCGTAGCAGCCGTCGTGTTATTTACACTGGCAGTTCCAACAGCAATACCGCTGTAGCCCATAAAGGTAAGGGCAGTGTCGGCGGGATTCAAGGCCAGCGAACCTTCAGTGGCAGACTGGCCGCTTGCAACTAACCCCGCGCCGAACACACTGGCGGTTGATACCGGCACCGCTACTTGGTTCAACAACGTTCCCGTTGTGTTAAACTGGTCGATGAAAATAGGGGTGGCTGCGGTTCCAGCAGCCGTCGTATTGTTGCCAATTTGATAGGCGTAGAGGTCACCTCCAGTGATGGAGAATTGTGCACGAAGCTGACCGGCAGCAAGCAAGGAACCCCCGACTAGAAAGAGGCGGCTGATGTTTAAGAGCTGGTTTGTCTTCATAAGTTTGTAATTTTTAATGGTTGTTTTCTAGGACATATGATTTAATTAAATCTACCATGACGCCGTAGCGCCAACAATCGGCAAAACTGCCGATATACCTGCGTTGGACGTTCTGGTAGAAAAAGTGGCGCTACCGAGCATCACGGTCTTGTATAACTCAGAAAGCAACATTGTGAAATTTACTTGCTGCATGTCTTTTGGCCGAACGTACGGATTGCACAACGCCATAGTTTGGTCTGCTTTTTTGCCGGTGCTACGTTTGGGATGGCACAAGACGTCAACTAATGCACAAACGCAGTTCCGGTTTTATTCGTGGACCGGCAGCCCGTCAGTGCGGAAGAATTCGTCTGGTTCATGCAGCAGGATCGGGCGGGTGTGTTTCAATTCGTAAAGGCAAAGTTTAATCTCGATTACGGGACAAACTTTTGGGGTCGCGAGCTTTCGGGTGGCTCGCCCAGCGCCTTGCTTCGGCAGCGAACGGTGGAGCGGATCATCCATGAGAAGGTGCAACAACTCTTGTTCCTGAAACTGGGACTGGTGGAGGACATCCGGTATGCAAGTTTTGTGAAAAATCTGGAAAGGTTGAACCGTGAGCGTGAATCGGCCGCACGACAAGGCCAAGTTATCTATGGGCCGGTGCGCTATACCCAAATCCAGTATTACGCGCACTGGATGACGGGTCTGCGACTTCGCGCGACGGAACAACTCGCACAGAGCCGGTGGAATGTTACCGACGTGCAGGTCAGGGATTTTTACGAGCGGAACAAGGAACAATTTCGGAGCGGGGAAGCTGCTTCAACATCCACACAAGATACAGATTCAGAAACCAGCTCTTCCTCGACGACCAGAGCCTCGCAGCCGATTCTTTCTTTCGAGGAGGCCAAGCCACGCGCGCGGTCGCTATACTTGGACCACCTTTACGAGCAGTTGGTGTCTGACGGGTGAAGCAGGCGGATCTCAAGTTGAACCAAGCGGCGGTGGATGCTCTGATCCAGTGAACGTTATGGCCAACGGACTTGATAAAACTGATGCGCGCTGTTTGTCGCCTGCACGTCGGAGTATTGGTATTGGCCGGCGGATCCTTCCGTCATGACGCCGAGCAGGGTCCAGTTGGCCAACGCAAGATTGGTGGTGGCGTAGACTTTAAAGTTAAGGCCAGCCGTATTGGTTAAAAAGAATTTAAACGCGCCGCTAATCCAAGCTGGCGATGTCAATCGCAACGGCACCGAAGGTGCAGACACCGCAATAGAATCAAACACTATTCCATTATAGTTTTCATTGGCCGGGGCGGTGGCTAAAAGTGTCGTTGTAGATGACGCACCAGTATCCACGATTTGATCCAGCAGGTTGCCTCCACCGGCCACAGCGAGTGTCGTCGCATAAATTATGTTGGTGCCAACACCGCCACCATTGAAATTCGCCGTCACAAAGCCAAAGGCCGTGCCACCGGACAATGTGTAGGAATAATTCCAACTTGCGCTGTTAGTATCATAGTCAAAGCGCCGAATTCCGCCCCCCGACACTGTCGAACCTTCCGCAATATAGCAGACAGTCATGTTAGTAGCAAAGATGAAACCTTGCGAGGTTCCGCCATTTAATCCATCTGAATCAGTAAACAGGGTGGTTGGAGTGGCAGGACTGTTGGTCGCTGGCACGGTATTCATCGTCGAGCCGGCAGTATAATACAGGTTGGCACCATAAATTCCAATGCTCCTTACGCTGGCGGCCGCCGTCACCTGGGCTGCGGCTGTATTAGTACCATAATAATTTAGTGCTGCTCCGTTTGTGCCGCCCGTGGCTGTGCCTATTCCCACTGCCCAATAATTGCTCTTGCCATCAGTCACTGCCCCCCGGCCAGCGCCAGCGTTGGGGCTAAAAAAATTTGTTGATGTGGCGGCAATGGAAAATGTGCCATTCGCACTGACCACCCCTACATCCCGGTTATTCGTCACAGTTGATGAGTTATTTACACTGGCTGCTCCAAGGGAAATGCCGCTGTAGCCCATAAAAGTGAGGGCATCGCTGGCGGGAGATAAAGCCAGCGAGCCTTCAGTGCCAGAGTTGTCGCTCGCAAGGAAGCTCACGCCGATGCCGCCAGAGGTTGGCAGCGCCATCTGCGCCGTGGGACTCGCAAACGAATTTGTCGGGGAAAACTGGTCAATTAAAACCGGAGCGGCAGCGGTGCCGCTCGCGAAACCATTAGTCGCTCCGTTGCCAATCTGGTAGATGTAAAGGTTGCCTTGAGTGATGGCGAATTGCGCCTGGAGCTGGCTGGCCACCAACAAAGAAGCGAATGCCAGAAGGAGACGGCGGGTGATTGAAAATAGGTTGGCTTTCATAACTTGGTGATTTCGGTGATATATGTTTGAGTTAGTTTAACATTGCCCGGAGCACTGGAAATCGGCAAAACTGCCAATGACTACTTTAAGGTTCGGTTATTGATCATCAAAATTTTCCAGCAGAGGATCCGCTGGTCGGAACTGATTTGGTGCCAGCATGACCGTCAAAGAAGAAATAATTTCGCACTCTGCCGTGAATCGGTTTCGGCGGTGTAACGGAACACCAGACTGGAGGGTTGGCGCTCAAACCCAACTGATCCAAGTCCGTCATGCCCCAAAGTAGACTCGGCGAACCAATACTTGAAAGGGTGCTAATTTTTACCGATGGATGATTTGGTGGGATATATTCATAACCGAATGGATAAAATGTCATTGGGGTGTCGTTGGTGTTGGCAAACTGAGGACTATACAGCCCATAAAACTGGCGGAAGTCCACGCTCGGAGCGTTTGGAGGGTTATAGCTGAGAGCCGCCGGACAAATCATCACGCCGGCTGCGTTGGTGGCAACGGATGGATTGGGCAGTCCCAAGTAACTGTTTATGTAATAGATGAGCAACATCTGATTATCATTTACACCATTCTGAATCACCATGCGCAGGTTGCTGTAACCGGCCATCTGACCAACCGCCAATCCCCAATCAGGGCGGCCCGGCGGCAGCCAATCACTATTATCATTGACATACATCTGCACACCTAGGGCGACCTGTTTGAAATTATTCAAGCAGGAGGTTTGTTGCGCCTTCTGTTTCGCCTTTGCGAGGGCGGGCAGCAACATCGAAGCGAGAACCGCAATTATCGCAATGACCACCAGAAGCTCAATCAGGGTGAACGCGCTGGACAACCACCGTGTCCGCAAACGATCTGTGTTATTTTTCATAATTAGTGACGCAGTTAACTTAACCTATTCCAAAATATTGCAAAGTCGGCAAAACTGCCGATAGGCCGCGCCGGTGTATCCTGCAAAAGATGGCCTTCGATCAAATGAAACACTCTCGCTTCGTTCTTTCTTTCGAGGAAGCCAAGCCGCGAGCGGTCTCAATATCTGGACCGGCTTTACAACCAGTTGGTGTCTGATCGGGTGAAACAGGCGATGTCAGGCTAAACCAAGCGATGGTGGACGGGATCAGAGCGTGAACGCCGGCTATTCGCCAGATAATTGTCTTGGATTTCATGTGACGTGCGAATGCGGCTTAACGTAGAAAGAGCCACCGTGGAACCAAATCCATGAAAAACCAGAAATCCGAAGCAAATAAACAAAAACGCCAACCACGCTTGGTGCCGGCAACTTGCCAAACAGCAAGTTCGTCACGGTGCAAATCGGCGTGGACGCGAGCGAAACGCAACTCATAGCCAAAAAGCTACTGCTTAAATGCCTGCCTAATTTTAGCGACAACATCCGTCTTTGCCTTCTCAATGAGCGGTGCTTGAAGCTTACGTCGCGTGATGGCCGTGCAGCACTGCGTGCAGGTGATGATGTCGTCAGGCTACGAGTCTAGCGGAGCCTTGAAGGCTGTGTTGCCGCATTGCGGACACTTAATTTGGATGGCATTCATAAAATCTTAAAGCGTGGACTGCTGCCTAACATATGGTTATACGACAGGCCGTGCACAGGTACCTTTTCTATCTGTGGCCTTTATCATGGTGTTATGGCCAGCGAACTTGATAGAACCGCTGCGCGCTGTTCGTCGCCTGCGAGTCGGTGAAATGGTATTGACCGGAGCCTGATGGACTTTCCGTCATGTAGCCGAGAAATGTCCAGCCGCCAGTGAAATTAGTGGTGGTGTAGACACTGAAGGTGACGCCTGACGTGTTTGTGAAAGAGAAATTAAACGCAAAGCTACCCACCAAAGCCGGTGACGCCAATTGCAACTGCGAGATCGCGACGGTGGTAAAGGTGGCATCCGCGCCGCTGCCAGTCCCGGTGCTGTTGGTGGCCACGACCTTGTAATGATAAAGAGTGCCCGGCTGTAATCCGCTGACGGAATTACTACCGGTGACAAAGCTGGTGCCAGCAGACAAATAATTCGTAGAAGTAGCACTGCCGTAGTTTGTGATGGTGCCGAACTGGAAATAATAGGCCGTCGCCACTCCGCCGGGATTGACCAAGGCGTTCAAGGTGGCACCGCCGCCTGTCAGACCGGTCGCGGGTTGGGTGGAAACAATGGGCGCAACGCCAGTCCATTCATTGGCACCCCGGTCAGTTACTCCATTAAAAGGCACGGTGTTGCCCCAGAAGTCGAGTCCGCCCGCATTGGGGTTGCCCGTAAAGCTGGTCGTGATGTTCGTGCCGGAATCAATGCAAGGCGAGCCGGACTGGAGTTCATAGCCGGCTACAGTATTTAAGCCATTGGTGCCTGTGCCAGGGGCAACAAGCATTGGGTCACTCGTTAGCTTATGCGCGTCGGTTGGCTCGCCGGCCGGGTGCTGGCCATAAAAAACATTGTGATCGAAATAATTGCCGTTACCACTTGTAAGATTGTAGACGACTGTCGAACTCAAATTGTAAAATATGTTGTTATAAAAGTAGTTGGTGTGCCCGTTGGCGCGGTCATCAACGTAGGTCGGCGAAAGATTTGCCGGCGTGTAAATCGTATTGTTGTAAATATATGCGGTGGACATAGCCGTGCTGTCGCCGGCGAAGGCAAAGATACTGCCTTGGTCGTTCCGGCTGATGTTGTATCTGACGACGTCGTTAGTGTCTTTACTGCCACCAGATGGAGCAGAAGCATACTGGACAAACAAACCAAAAAACTCGTCGTGGCTGTAGCTGTATTGCCAGACGGTTTGGACGCACTGCAAATCGGAATCATAAAGACTGCCGTCTCTTGAAGCGTTCCCTCCTTGATTCGCATAGCCTTCGTTGTATTGAAAAACCGTGGCCCAGCAACCATAGGCGGCAATCTGATTTCCAGACGTCGCAAGCGCTGTGTTGAATACCACATTATGTTCCACCAGACAGGTGTTGTCACCATACCTGATGCTCATGGCGTTCTTACACACGTCGTTGATGACATTGTTGCGGATGATCAGGTTGGAACAGTGGCGCGCGTTCCATTGTGCCGTGCCAGGATAATTGTGCCCGCCGCCACTGACGTTGCCGCAAGCGACAATCCCCTGATTTGTCACCGATGAGATAGTGCAATTCTGAATGATAATATCATTGAACCGCGTGGCTACATTGGTGTCGTCAAGAACCTCAACGGTGATGCCACCCGTGCGCTTAGCTGTTGCATCTCCATTGCCGGTGTCCACACTGCCGCAAATATTGTGAACGAAGCAATTGCTAACATAAAGATGGTTGATAGTCCCAAAATTTGCCGCGGTGAAGTGAATTCCATATCGCTGGGTGTCAGCCACACTTGCACCCGGATCAGTCACGTCAAGATTGTTGATCTCCCAATATTGCTGGTTGTTCAAGACCACGGCGTTGGTGTTGCCGTTGCCGTTGATCACCGGTATCGCCGAATTCGTCCCATACGAACTGATGATGATCGGATTATTAGTTGCCCCCGACCCAAGCGGACTCAATGTGCCAATCCAACTGCCTCCGTTAATAAACAGAATGGAGTCTCCCGGTTGAAAGGTCGTCGCGTTAACATTGGTAAGGCTTTGCCACGCGGCATTTGTGGCCGTGCCGCTGTTCCCATCGTTGCCGCCCGTAGAATCCACATAATAGGTCGCCGCCTCAACATCAGCGGCCAGTGGACTGATGAAAAGCAAACCCACCAGCCAATTCATGATAAATCGCCGATAAAACCAGATTTGGAACTTCACACACATTTTTCATACAATAGCCCCGAAATCCAAACGTAGTAATCGGCAAAACTGCCGATATAGAATATCCTGGCCTGTCGTCTCGTGAGAGAAGACGACAACCTCAAACTTTCAAGTAACGCGCCACTGCCTGCGCGCGGGATTGCACATGAAGTTTATGATAGATGTGCTCAATATGTGAATGCACCGTGCTGTAAGAAATACCCATTGCCTCGGCGGTTTCCTTGTAGCTGAAACCCTTAACGAGATAATTCAGCACGTCCACTTCGCGCGGCGAAAGATTCTCGGCTGCGGGTTTGGAAGTCGGAACAACACGCTTAAACGACTGCACGACTTTGCGCGCAATGTTGCTGGTCATCGGCGCACCGCCGGCATAAACGTCCTTTACCGCCGCCAATAATTTTGCGGCGCGCACCGGCTTGAGCAGATAGCCCGCCGCGCCCGCCGCGAGTGAATTGAATATGGAATCCGGGTCTTCGTGAACCGTGAGGATGAGAATTTGCGGGAGTTCCATTACCTTGGCGAGCTGGCGCACACATTCGACGCCATCCATGCCTGGCAAGCTGATGTCCATGAGCACCACTTGAGGTTTGAGCTTCGGGATTTCACGCAACGCCTCTTCGCCGTTGGAAAAAGCACCGATGCACTCACAATCCGGCGCATCCTCCAAGATGTCGATCATGCTTGCGCGCACTGCTGCGTTATCTTCAACAATGGTGATTTTAATGGTCATATATTTAATTATTCTGCGGATAGTCAGTTCTTCTTCATTTCATGTTTGCGGATTTTTTAACGGCACGGTGAACGTGATGATCGTGCCTTTCCCCGGTTCGCTGCGTTGTTCGCACTGTCCGCCAATCTCGCCAAGTCGCCGGTTCAAATTGCCCAAGCCGTCCGCATCTGGCGCAACTCTTCCTTCAGTTTGGAATCCGCGACCGTTGTCCTCAATCGTCAGCGTGATTATCTCCGCCACGAGCCGCAGCCGCAGCCAAACCTCCGTCGCGCCGGCGTGCTTGACAACATTGTGCAGTGTTTCTTTAACCGCCAGATACAGGTGATACGCTACTTCAGGTGGCAGCGGCGTGGCTGGCACGTCCACCGGCAAATCCAAACGGCAACAAATGTCTGCTGATCGGAGATAATCCGGCATGTAGGTGCAAAGATGGGCAATAAAAAGATCTAGTGTGTCGTTTTTTGGGTTGACCGTCCAAACGATCTCGTCCAATGAGCGAACCACAGTTCGTGCGGTGCTAAAAATCTGGTCAAGATGTCCTTTGGCCTGGAGCGGTTTTCCAGAATTCTCTTGGGCCAATTCGCTCAACAAGGCAATGTGAGTCAAACTCGCGCCAATGTCATCATGCAAGTCCTGTGCGATGCGCGCGCGTTCGCGGTGCAGGGCAGTTTCCCGCTCCAGTCGAGAAAGTTTCATGCGTAATCGCCGGTAGGAAACGTAGCGCACGGCGGCGATCACGCCGAGCGTAAATACACAAAGAAAGGCGGCGCGAACCGGCCAGCGTTGCCAGAAAAACGGCGGGACGGTCAGCACGATGGATGCTCCGTTTTCATTCCAGATTCCGGCGCTGTTGCAAGCTGTGACACGAAATATGTAGTCGCCCACAGGCAACCGCGAATACGTCGTGTTACGCTTCGTGCCGCATTCAATCCATTCATCGTCCCAGCCTTCGATCCGATAACGAAAGCGGGTGTCTTCTGGCGCGACGAAGGTCGGCGCGGTGAAATCCACTTCCAATCGGCGATGGTCCGGCGGCAAAACAAATCGTCCGGCGGCATCCGTTTGCGCCACATGTCCATCCACTGACACACGTTCAATCAACACCGGAGGTGACACGCGGTTATCAGGCACGCGAAGGGGATTCACCACCGCCAGTCCGGTGCGCATCGGAAACCATAGACGCCCATCTCGACTCTTCGCCGCGCCCGGTGCATAACCGAAAAAGCCTTGCAAACTCGTCAAACCTTCGTCGCGCCCGAAAGGAATCGAATGCACCTGTTCCGCGTGGCCCTTGGCCACGTCTTCGAGTTCGCCTTGACGGACTTGAAAAATCCCATGATCCGACGTGAACCAAAATCCACCGTCATTATCCGCCGCCATTGCGCAGACATACGCATCGTGCAAGCCTTGCTCTTCGCTGATTTGCACTAATTTTCCATTGTGCCAGATGCCCAATCCCGCGCCAGCGTAGCCAATCCAAACACTACCGTCGGGCATCGCGTTCATGCAGCGGATGGGATCGCGGTGTGATGAGAAGGATTGCAGTGTTTGCTCCTTGAGCGTATCACCATCAACGCGCAGTAGAAAACCGTCCACTGTCCCGCACCAGAGAGTTCCGGCCGTGTCCTCGGTCAGCGCGCGAATGACGCCGCGGGTGGGTGGAATGAAAGTTTGAAACCGGCCTTGGTGAAGTCTTTGCAGGCATGTGGGTGATTCGAGCGCGATCCACAAATCACCGGCGTGATCGAGCAGCAACCCGCGAATGGTTTCGCCGCCCAAACCATTCACGCGTCCCAAGACAGTTAACCGTCCATTGCCCCACCGCTGAAGTCCGCTGTGTTCAGTTCCTATCCACACTCCGCCTTCGCCGTCGCTGACGACACAAGTGGCGCGAGCGCCCGACCAACCGTCTTTGCTGGTGATTGTCCTCCATTTGTCGTCCGTATAGCGGGCCAAGTCGCCATTCTGCGCGACGGCCCACATCACGCCCTCGTTGTCTTCGCAAATCGAGCGCACCGTTGCAGACGACAAACCCGAGTCAGTTCCCTGCAATTCCAGCACTTGCGGCCGTAAACGATCCAACCCGCCGCCGCCGGTGCCGGCCCAAATATCCCCTTCATTGTCTTCCCACAGACTTAGAATTCCTTCTTGCGAAGTTTCCACCTGCTCGAAATTCGTTCCTTCGTAACAAAACAGACCATTTACCGCTGTGCCCACCCAAACCACGCCGCTCCGGTCCTCGAACACTGCTGAAGGATTGACTCCCAAACGTTTGACCGGTAGCGCGCCGCAATTCACAGTTACGCCGCTCTCGTTACAATGCAACAGATGCGACCCGTCGCAAACCCACATCCCACCCGCGCGAGCCTGCCCTAGTTGAATGACGCCCTCGTTCAATGTCAGAAGCGATTGAAAACTTCCATCGCGTATTATTCCCACGTGTCCCGCCTTCGCAAACCACACCTGACCTGTGATGTCGCTCCCCAAAATGCACGGCCCAGCACCGGCTGGAGCATTAGTGCCTGCGAATCTAGTCACGCGCCCATTGGCGATCCGGCACACACTACCGTCCGAGTAGCCTATCCATATATCACGTTTATTATCTTGGGCGATGGCCGTGGGCTTGACCCAGGAGAGGCCATTCATCGGCGTGAACAGATTCGTTGCTTGCCGCGACAACGCAACCACCGGACCACCCTCGAGCGCGAGCCATATTTGATTTTCCTGCCCCAACAACATAGATCGAATAAGCGGACGGGTGCGCCCAAACGGCATCGGCACGCCGATGTTCTGAAAACGAGCACCGTCAAACCGGGCCAACCCGCTATCAGTTGCCACCCAGAGATAACCGTCAGACGTTTGAACGATGCCGCTGACATTGTTGTCGGGTAATCCATCATCTAGTTGCCAGACCCGCGCCGACCACAAGAGATTGTTCGTCGCCGCCAAGCCTTGCACAGCAATCACACATACTCCGGCCAACAGCATCAGCCAAACTCGCAACTTTTTTAGCGGCGTCATAGCCCAACGATAACTCCGTAGCCAAGCACCTGCAAGCAACTGGAAACTCACATCTCCAAGAAATCTTTTCATGTGATTTTAATTTTAAACCCGGCTGCGTAACCTTTATTTTGCCGGATTGTCCGCCGCAGGCATATCGGCAGTATTGCCGACTGTTTATTTTAGGTGACTATCCCCTCACGACACGTATTTCCGAAAGCAGCCGTTTGACGCGATTGCACTCGCAAGTAATGTCACTGATGGGGTCTTTGTGTTTTTTGGATTCTCAAATTTTGAGAATCATGATATAGACGCGTTGACATATTTGATAACAAGCATGAAAATTGCCTGCGGATTGGCGTATGCGATGTCAACAAAAGGCTATTTGAAACATGTTATTATCCGAATTCAAAAAAATGCTGTGTGTCGTCCCGTCAGCACTTAAAGTTGGTCGCCCTATCCAGGCAGTTGAGTAGGGATAACGAACCATAAACTTTCAGGCTGAAAAGTTTCACCTAATTCTTCACCTGACAGGCTATAAAGGGGCGGTAACGGGACAATGAGCGGGCGATGAACGGGCGGTCGAAAATTTGGCTTGAACCCCTGTAAAATCAGGTTACAATAAGTCTTGAAACAGAGTGTGTTAGGCTTGGAACGGTAAAGCTTCCTCGTTCGATTCCGACCCTCGCCTCCATATAAAATGCCTGTAAATACAAGGTTTTATTGGAGTTAGTGGGCAAATCTTCAACGAAATCTTCAACGGTTTTAGCTCCCATTCACTATCCGGCACGGATATGGGAGAAATTCAGTCCTCATATTATGGCTGGACGACGCAACGAAAACCATCGGGCAATTCTGGAAATGGAAGAATGCCCGGAAGAATGGCGTCACCGTGGAGAATTAGGCTGATTTAGACGGGCAGGAATTTTAAAGCGCTCTCATTTGCTTGACGCTGCGCGGGTAAATAATTGTTGAAGTTGCATGATTTCGTGCGTAAAGTTGTGTGCCATGCAGGATGAAACAAAGGAACAAACCTAGCGGAATTTATTGCGTGGTTTTAGAAGCACATCAACACCATGATGAAAGCCAAGTTGGTTCAGTTATACATATTGAGTGCTTTGCTGCTAGGACTGCCTGCCGTCGGGCAGGTTGAGAGCCTGCTTAACAGTGGGTTTGAAACCGGCGATTCCACGGGTTGGACTTTGTCGGGAGACAATTATTGGACGGTTATTGACAATGGCTTCGAGTCTGGAATTGCACCTCACTCGGGGAGCTATGAAGCTGCGTTGGGAACCGCCAGCTCATTGGGTTATCTGTCGCAGACCGTGGCCACGACTCCAGGAACCAGTTATCTGCTTTCGTTCTGGCTCAATCATTCTGGTGGAGATCCCAGCGATGTGTTTATCGTATCATGGAATGGAACAACCCTCGTTGATGAGACGAATCCTCCCGCACCGGCTTGGACGAGTTATCAGTTTGTGGTTACGGCGACCGGAACCAGCACGGTTCTGCAATTTGGTTACAAAGCAAGTGATACTGATTATCTTGACCTTGATGACGTCAGTCTGCAATCGCAGACCAATATTGCCCCGACGGTCACAATCCAACCGACGAACGTGACGGTGAACGCAGGCCAGGGAGCGACTTTCAGCGTGGCGGCAACCGGGTCGGCCCCGATTAATTATCAGTGGCAGTTTAGGGGGATGGCGATAGCGGGTGCGAACAACAGCAGTTACTCGATCGGGAACACGGTGCCAACGAATGCCGGCAATTACAACTGCATGGTGAGCAACAACGTGGGTACCACCAACAGTGTGATGGCGACGTTGACAGTCATCAGCAACCCGGTCATTACCTTGCAGCCAACGAATGTGACCGTGTATGCGGGACAGCCAGCAACCTTCAGCGTGGTGGCGACGGGGCCGCAGCCGCTTTATTATCAGTGGCAGTTCGGGGTTAATAGCACAAATATCGTTGGTGCTACCAACGCTATTCTGTCTTTGGTCAACATCCAGCCGGCCGATGGCGGGGTTTATTCGGTGATAGTCTACAATGCCTACGGCCCAATCGTCAGTTCTAATACCGTATTGACCGTGCTGGTTGTTCCGCCCTTTATCACAACGCAGCCGACCAGCCAGATAGTCTATGCGGGAGATACGGCGAATTTCACCGTTGTCGCCGGAGGGACGTCTCCATTGAACTACCAATGGAGTTTTAATGCCACAAATCTCGTTGGGGCCACGAATGCAACATTGATCATAGCGAACGTGCAGACCAATCAGGTGGGCAATTATTCGGTGCTGGTGTCTAGTCTTTATGGTTCGACGAACAGCGTCGCCGTGACACTGGCGATCAACCCGCCGCTTCCGTCTGCAGGACTCCTGCCTTTCCCGCTTTCGGCCAATCAACGGGGCGCGGTCACCTGCCTCGAAAACCCTTCCTATACTTACGACATTTATCTCCCGCCGTCATATAAAACCAACCAAAACCCGCGGCCGATTTTTTACACGATGTATCCCAATGGCGGCGGCATGGTGTCAACTTTTCAGAGCACCTGTGCAGATTTAGGTATTATCTGTGTGGGTATCATCCACAGCGCAAACGGCGTGCCGTGGACTAAAGAACTGCGTGAGATGTATGCGGTCACGCTCGACATCCGAGAGCGGGTGTTTTTTGATCCGACGGCGGAATTAGCCGGCGGTCTTTCCGGCGGCGGTGAGTGTGCCTATATGTTCGCCCGGATGCGAGCGCAACATGTGGCCGGACTGTTTGAGATGGCTGGCAACGAAGGGCGCGGCAATCTGGGAGCCTCCGTGCAATACTACGGCACCGACCGGGTGCAGACCAATCTGCTGGTCGCGACCACCACCGGTACGAGCGATACCGCCGCAGTTTTCTACAATCCCTTTGTCAGCAATTACCTTGCTTACTGCGGAGCCGTGATCAAGGACTGGTCGTTCGGTGGCGGTCATGAAGTCCCGCCGAGTTCGTTGTTTTCTCCCATCTTTTCCTGGTTGTTGAGCCAGCGGATTCCTGCCGGGCCATCCGACTACACCAACGCCTTCATGCTTTACACAAACTGGCAGACCCGCATCAGTGCCGGCCAGCAGGAATCCGTCCTCCGCGAATGTGTCAGTAACCTCATGAACTTCCCGCGCAGCTGGTATGCCTATCAGGCGCAGTTGACACTGGACCACCTCTTGACCAACTATCCAGCATTCCGCTCGTTGAACGTTTCCAATCTGGCGCAGGGCGATTTTGCCTCCGACCTCTTTTTCTACTACGCCTACGGCGCTGCCACTAATGCCGATTGGAACAGATACAACTCCTGCATGAAGGCGCTGACCGGCATCACTGTCACCAACGACTACGACGGTACCATCACCATCACCGATTTTCCTGCCCCTGCCCCCTACGCCGGCCAGACTGGCTCCATCTACATCACCACCGCCAACGGCGACCGCGTGGGCGATATTTATTTTTTGCTAACCAATTACAATCATTACCCCTTTCCGCAGCTTCAGTGTGCTCCGTCTCCAATTAGCGGCCAGTTGAACCTCTGGCTCAATAAAGACACGCCGGGACTTGCCTATTCGGTCCAATCAAGTTCTAACCTATTCAATGTTCCGTGGCAGGACGTGTCCGTGGTCACGGTGGATACGAACACCATCTGGTCTGCCGGCGTCAACCAGTTACCCAGTTCGGACAGCGGCTACTTCCGCATCCGTGCCGTGCCATCGGCAGCCACGTCTCCTCCATGGGCACCGCAGTAAGCTGTCAGAGTAATTTTGGTTTATCAGGGAAGCCTAATTCTCACCTGACAAGCAATGAAATGGCGGTAATGCGCCGAAGTCATCATTCCGTCGCTGGATGATTTGGAAATTGAATAGTTTCATGTGTTAAGGAAGCATTTTGCCTTCATGAAAGCTTCGGATTCTCCACTTGCATCCACCTACAAGTGATACAGACGCATTTATTTGAAGATAATCCCTCTAAATAGGGATGTGCAAAGCGGGGCAATATATCATAATCATTCTAATCCACTATTCGAAGGTGTGATGGCGAATTGTGTATTTGTCTTAAAAAACCAAATAAACCTTCAACCAAAATGAAACAGCCATGAAAAAAATCGCACTTCGCACTCTTTTCACTGTTGCGGCCTTGGTCACCCTTGCGGGCGGCCTGACCCTGACGCCAACGGCGCACGCCAATACGCTCCTCTGGTCGGACGAATTCAGCGGCACATCCGTTGATACAAACACTTGGATTGTCTATAATCAAGCTGATGGATCTGCCAGTTGGTATTATCCATCAAATGTTACGGAGGGAAATGGTGAATTAGACATAGCCAATGTGGAAACAGGCGGCAGTAGGGACTGGGGTGGCGGCGGCATGGAAAGCAGAACGGAGATTCCTCAATACTGTTATCTGGAATCAAGGGTCAAATTTTCCGCCGCCAACTCCTATGATTGGGGGACATGGTGGACGGTGGGCTGGACGAACAACACCCTCAAATGGCCGCCGGAGATGGATATATGCGAGTATCAGGGGCAGACCAACGCGAATCCCGGACAAACATACTGGTGGAATTGGGCTGGTAGCGGGAATACTTATGCCGGAGCCAGCACCGGAGTGGATGAATCGCAATGGCATACTTATGGGGTTTACTGGAACGCCAGCAATTCACCGATTTTTTATATTGATGGGCTTATGAAGTCGGCTCCCGTGGGTCCTGATGAAGGCGACCAATGGCCGGCAAAATTAAAATTAACCTCGTCTCCCAACAGCAACACCCGATACAGCGGTTGTCTTTTGTCCACCATGGAAGCGGACTATGTGCGGGTATATGATTCACCACCCACCCAGCCGACGCGTGTCCAGCATCTGGCATTGAATAAGCCCATCATCGCATCGTCATACAAGAACACCGGCGGTAGTCCTGATCGTGTGGTGGATGGAATGGATAGCAGCGGGTCAGTGACGCGTTGGGAATCCGAGTGGATTGATCCGCAATGGGTTTGCGTGGACTTGCAGGCCGTCTGTACTATCACCAATGTGGTTCTCAACTGGCAGAATGCCGCCGCGGCGACCTATACTATAGATGTTTCATCCCAATGGTGGGGTCCATGGACCAACTGCATCTCCGTTAGCATGGTAACACACAGGGTTGGCACACGAATACGTTTGCTGCGCAGACTGGTCGTTACGTCAGGGTTAATGGCACCAGCAGAACCACCGCCTATGGTTATTCTCTGTATGATTTGCAGGTTTATGGAACTGTCATTAATCCCAATCCGGGGGCTGCGCCGGCCCGGCCGAATCTGGCGCTCAATAAACCGGCCACCGCCTCTTCCGTTGAGACCGGCGGCACGTTGACTCCCAATCTGGCCGTGGATGGTGATAATACCACGCGCTGGGGCTCCGCCTTCAGCAGCCCGCAATGGATCTATGTAGATTTGCAAACTACAAATCCTATTGATACTGTTGTTATCAACTGGCAGGACGCTGCGGCCAAAGCCTATTACATCGCGGTTGCCAACAACACCAATGGTCCTTGGACCACTGTATACGACCGCTCATCGGTGTCAAACAGCACGCCTGGCATCAAATACGATATATTTCCATCCGTAAACGCCCGTTATGTTGAAGTATATGGCGTCGCAAGGTACAACACCGCGTACGGCTATTCCATCTGGGAATTGCAGGTATACGGCGGTGCCGCAACAAACAGTGGTAGTGGTGGCAGCGCTCCGCCCGCGCCGACTGGATTGACGCCCACGGTTGTATCCTCCAGCCAGATCAACTTGTCGTGGAACGCCAGCACAGGCGCGACCAGTTACAACGTGAAACGGGCGACCGTCAACGGTGGGCCTTATACCACCATCGCCCCTGGAGTCACCGCCACCAATTATAGCGACACAGGTTTGTCCGCGAGCACGACCTATTATTACGTCGTCTCGGCGGTTAATGGCAATGGCGAAAGCACCAACTCCTCGCAGGTTAGCGCCACTACCCAATCAGGTGGCAGTGTCCCATCCGCGCCAACAGGATTGACGCCTAGCGTTGTTTCCTCAAATCAGATTAACCTGGCTTGGAACTCTGTTTCAAACGCGACCAGTTACAACGTGAAAAGTGCCACGGTCAGTGGTGGTCCCTATACCACCATCGCCCCTGGAGTCACCGCCACGAATTACAACAATACCGGCCTGACTGCGGGAACGACCTATTACTACGTCGTCTCGGCAGTTAATGGCAATGGCGAAAGCACCAACTCTTCACAAGTGTCCGCCACCACTTTGTCAGGCGGCGGAACCGATGTGTTGCTGTCGCAGGGCGAACCGGCCACCGCCAGCAACTCTCAATCCGGCCATGCCCCTGCCGCTGGCAATGACGGCGACAGTGGCACCCGGTGGTCCTCGTCCAGCAGCAGTTATCCGCAATGGTGGCGGGTGGATCTGGGCGCCAGCCATACGCTGCATACCGTCATAGTTGACTGGCTGAACCCCACTTCACGGGCTTACGATTATACCATTGATGTCAGCCCTGACGATGTAAACTATACGACCGTTGTGAACACGGGGACGAGCCGGGTGTCGGGGAAGATCTATGGGGATACCACGAATTCGATCAGCGTAAGCGACCGGTATCTCCGGGTGACCGTGACCGGCGCATCGGGTGGCAATGCCTCGTTCTACGAGTGCCAGGTATTGGGCCAGTAACAAAGAAGATTCGGCAACGGAAGCAGAGAGCTGATGAACGGGTGAAAGCCTGTTCATCAGTCTCTTTTTTGAACAAATGGAAACGAACGGCAAATTCGTAGTGTGTCTGATGACCGTTCTGGCGGGATTAACCGCCTGCGGGGGAACAAGTGCTTTGCCCAGCCCCGATAGCTATGATGTCATCGCAGAACGAAACTCCTTTGCCTTGCAGCCGCCTGTACCGGCACCGTCATCCTCGCAACCCACCGTAGTGCCAAAGGAGGATTTGTTTCTCACGGGATTGTCGGGACTTGCCTCCAGCCGCTGCGCTTTTTTCATGATAAGCGGGCCGGGCGGGCCATCTTCCTGTTTTGCATTGCAGGAAGGTGAACAGAATGAGTGGCTGGAAATTCGCGCCATCAACTTTGAGAACGCAACCGTAAAAGCGCTTTTGAAAAAACCGGTGATTCGGGCGCGCGGCGTGGGGTCGGAAATAGTGTTCTCGTTTCAGGCTCACGGGATGGCACCTTCGATGATGGCCCTGGCTCCGCAGCCTCCAAGGCAGCAGCAAACGGTGGAACCGATGTCCCCGAGCGAGTATGATGCGTCAACGATGACGGTGGATTCCACCGAACTATCCGAGCAGCAAAAGAGTGAATTAAACGTTCACGGTCCCCACGGCTTTGCGCAAAATTAAACCCTTAAGCCATCCCTGAACAGGACACCGTTGGCGTGAGCGGTCAGCCTACCCTCCGGGCAAAGTCAATGGCGGAAAATATTCCCTTCAAATATCTTTTTAGACAGGTCGTTTCGACTGGCACCCTCTAAAGAGGGATTTACAAAATGGAGAAAAGGTGGAATAATGGGCACGATTCCCAAACCAAATCCGTGAAGCTTCACCAGCACGGTAAACAAAACAGGACGTTTAACTGAAATGAAACATTAAACAAACTAAACAATTATGAAAAAACTGGCACTACGCAAACTTCTCTCCGCTGCGGCCCTGGCCGTTCTGGCGGGCGGGCTGGCGCTGACACCCCAGGTATACGCCGCCCAAACGCTTCTCTGGTCGGATGAATTCAACGGAACAAGCGTCAACACAAACAACTGGAGCATCTATGACAATGTGGCAGATGGAACCAATTGCTTCTACATCGCACGCAATCTTGTAGTTACCAATGGAGAATTGATAATCAACAACAAAGAAGAAAGTTACGTTTATGGCACCAATGGAGTCCAGTGGACCGGTGGCGGGATGGAATGCATTGCTACTCCTCACCCCCAATACAACTATCTGGAAGCAAGGGTGAGAATTTCACCCACAAATACCTATACATGGCCGACATGGTGGACTATTGGCTGGGATACTAATTTGAACAAGAGCATCTGGCCGCCGGAGTTTGACATTTGTGAATATCAAGGTCCGAACGTCAATGGCCCGGGGCAATCTTATCATGATACTGCAAATGGTTATACTCACAAGAGTACTGAAGTGGACGAAAGCCAATGGCATACCTATGGAGTGTATTGGATACCGAGTCGTCCGCCCATGTTTTATGTTGATGGTGTGCTCTCATTTCAATCAGGTGGTAGCATAACAGTTGACCAGTGTGCCGCAAAGATGAAGCTGACCTCTTCTCCGAACAAGCAGGACCGTTACGTTGGCTGCCCGTTGAGCCCTATGGAAGTGGATTATGTGCGCGTGTATGACACTCCACCCCCGCAGAACCTGCCTGCCGGGTTGTTGTCATTTTTACAACCAGTCACGGCCAGCGATGATACCGGCAGCACTCCATCTTACGCAGGCAATGATAACGATTTGACCTCTCGCTGGGGTGCGTCCACAAGCTCTTATCCGCAATGGTGGAGGGTGGATTTAGGCGCCAGCTATGCTTTAACCAACGTGACCATCAACTGGTACGATGTGCGGGCGTATCAGTATAAGATCGAGGTCAGCAGCGATGATTCGTCCTATACCACTGTTGTGGACAAGACCACCACTACGACCAAGACAGCCACCACCTCGGACAACTTTACCGCAACGGGCCGATATGTCCGGGTCACGGTAACGGGTTCAAATGCGGGCAATGCCTCGTTCTACGAGTGCAGCGTCTTCGGTGCTGGAGGCGGTGGCGGTGGCAGCGCTCCGCCCGCGCCGACTGGATTGACGCCCACGGTTGTATCCTCCAGCCAGATCAACTTGTCGTGGAACGCCAGCACAGGCGCGACCAGTTACAACGTGAAACGGGCGACCGTCAACGGTGGGCCTTATACCACCATCGCCCCTGGAGTCACCGCCACCAATTATAGCGACACAGGTTTGTCCGCGAGCACGACCTATTATTACGTCGTCTCGGCGGTTAATGGCAATGGCGAAAGCACCAACTCCTCGCAGGTTAGCGCCACTACCCAATCAGGTGGCAGTGTCCCATCCGCGCCAACAGGATTGACGCCTAGCGTTGTTTCCTCAAATCAGATTAACCTGGCTTGGAACTCTGTTTCAAACGCGACCAGTTACAACGTGAAAAGTGCCACGGTCAGTGGTGGTCCCTATACCACCATCGCCCCTGGAGTCACCGCCACGAATTACAACAATACCGGCCTGACTGCGGGAACGACCTATTACTACGTCGTCTCGGCAGTTAATGGCAATGGCGAAAGCACCAACTCTTCACAAGTGTCCGCCACCACGTCGGGTCGGAGGCGGAGGCGATGTGTTGCTGTCGCAGGGCGAACCGGCCACCGCCAGCAACTCTCAATCCGGCCATGCCCCTGCCGCTGGCAATGACGGCGACAGTGGCACCCGGTGGTCCTCGTCCAGCAGCAGTTATCCGCAATGGTGGCGGGTGGATCTGGGCGCCAGCCATACGCTGCATACCGTCATAGTTGACTGGCTGAACCCCACCTCACGGGCTTACGATTATACCATTGATGTCAGCCCTGACGATGTAAACTATACGACCGTTGTGAACACGGGGACGAGCCGGGTGTCGGGCAAGATCTATGGGGATACCACGAATTCGATCAGCGTAAGCGACCGGTATCTCCGGGTGACCGTGACCGGCGCATCGGGTGGCAATGCCTCGTTCTACGAGTGCCAGGTATTGGGCCAGTAACAAAGAAGATTCGGCAACGGAAGCAGAGAGCTGATGAACGGGTGAAAGCCTGTTCATCAGTCTCTTTTTTGAACAAATGGAAACGAACACCAAATTCGTGGTGTGTCTGATGGAACCAAGGACAGTTCCGATTGCATATAATAACCGCTGCCGAGTATGCTGGTGATTTTGCCGGCTGGGAAAAACATCGCCTTGGCTCGGCGCATTGCAGGCTGGAACCTTTCCAATGCCCACGGCTGAAACCCAGACGATCCCGGTTATCCATCATCCGCCGATGGCCGTCATGACACGGTGCGGCTGGTAGTTGTTTCGGAACAGATGCTCGGACGGCTTTTGCCCGAGCGTTTCACAAATCAATTTGCCCAAATGCGCGGCATCAATCTGCGGACGCAGGGCCGGCTTCAAATCTGTTTCCAGATGATTGCCGAGGCAGGGACGCAATTTGCCGTCGCAGGTCAGCCGCATCTTGTTGCAGCGCTCGCAGAAATGCAAATCGCTCAACGCGCCGATCAAACCCACCGTCACGCCGCGTCTTTTCAGGCGGAAATATTTCGCCGGGCCAAAACCAAGCGAGTTGTTAAGCTTCTCCAGTTCATCCTCGCGCTGCAACTGTGCAAACAATTCTGTGACGGGAAAAAAATTCTTTTCGCTCAACATTTCTGTCAGGCTCACCGGCATCAATTCGATGAAGCGGATGACGATGTCATGTTCTGCTGCAAAATCGAGCAGCCGGAAAATTTCGCCGTCATTTTTCCCGCGCATCAACACCGTATTCAATTTCACCGACTCGAAGCCGAGTTCTTTCACGAGCTTGATGCCATGTAAAACCGGCGCGACATCGCCGTTCGTGATGGCGTGGTAAATCGCCGGGTCGAGCGCGTCGAGGCTGATGTTGATGCGCCGCAAACCAGCATCGAATAAAGGTTTTGCGAGTTCCGGCAAACGGGTGCCATTTGTCGTGAGCAACACGGATTCCACGCCCGGCGTGGCAATCAAATCACGGACAAATTCCACCACACCCGGACGGATCAACGGTTCGCCGCCCGTCACGCGAAATTTTTTGAAACCCAGAGTCGTCGTCGCCTTTACGATGGCCAGCAGTTCGTTGAAGGATAAAATTTCTTCGCGCGGCAGCCAGTCGGAGTAATTTTCCGGCAGACAATACAGACACCGCTCGTTGCAGCGATCCGTGACCGAGATGCGCAAATAATCAACCGTGCGTCCAAAAGAATCTGTCTGACTCGTGTTCATTTTTTCTGCGACGTTGATGCGTGCGGGTCTTCACCGCGCAAATGCGCCAGACCTTCGCGCATCGCCAGCGCGAGAATTTCCAGACACTCGCGCACCGCCGACGGTTTGCCCGGCAAGTTGACGATCAACGTTTTCCCGCGCGTTCCAGCCAGAGCGCGCGACAAAATCGCCGTCTTCACTTTGGCGAACGATTGCATGCGCATCGCTTCGCCAAAGCCGGGCAATTCTTTTTCCAAAACCGCGCGCGTCGCCTCCGGCGTCACGTCTCGTATGGAAATTCCCGTTCCTCCCGTCGTGACAATTAAATCACATTTCAATTCATCCGCAAATTTTTTTAGCGCCGCTGAAATCAAATCAATTTCATCCGGCACAATCGCCGATTCAAATTCCGCCGCACCGCCGAAGAAATTCGCGCAATACATTTTCAATCTCCGGCCCGCTGCGGTCTTCGTAAATGCCCGCGCTCGCGCGGTCGCTGATGGTGATGCGCCCGATTTTCATTCCTTGATTTTTTTCACGACGCGGATGCTTTCGATCCGCATCGTCTTGTCCACCGCCTTGCACATGTCGTAAAGCGTCAACGCGGCCACGCTCACGCCGGTCAGCGCTTCGAGTTCAACGCCCGTTTGTGAATTAGTTTCCGCCGCGCAAATAATTTCAATCGCCGCGCGTCGCACTTTAAAACTGACCTCGACGTGATTCAGGCTCAATGGATGACACAGCGGAATCAATTCGCTCGTCCGCTTTGCCGCCTGAATTCCGGCGATTTGCGCGACCGTCAAAACGTCGCCTTTCGGCAAAGCGTTCCTTTTCAACGCACGAATCGTCGCCGGCTGACAAATCAATTTTCCTTCGGCCACCGCGCGCCGCCGCTGGGTCGGCTTGTGTCCGATGTTCACCATGCGCGCCGCGCCCGCCATGTCTAGATGTGAAAATTTTTTCTTCATCGCGTATTCATCATATCTGTCGTCGGCAGAAAATCCACCGTCCTGTCCGCGTCAAGCGACCCTTGATTTGCCGGGATGCGAATCAAAGCATTCGTTTTGGCCAGGCAAGTCACATCGCCTGAACTCGACCATTTCAACGGACGCAACCGCAGTTCGCCGTTCAAAAGTTCCAGCCGCGCCGGCCAAAGTGTTTCACGCGGATACGGTGCGTCGTTCAATTTTCCCGCCAATTGGCCGCGCAGAAAATGTTTTCGACTCCGTGCCGACGAGTTTCGCCAAAGCAGTCGCGACGAACAAATGAAAACAGACAAAATGCGACAGCGGATTTCCGGGCAGTCCAAACGCGATCCGGTTTTCATTCACGCCGAAAATCAGCGGCCTGCCCGGACGCACGTTGATTTGCGAAAAAACAATTTCAAAACCGAGCCATTCCAAAAGCGGTCGAGTAAAATCCTTTTCGCCCACGCTCGCGCCGCCAGAAATTAAAATAACGTCAGCATTTTCGATTTTCGATTTTCGATTTTCGATTTGTAATTTGGCGGCTTCAAAATTTTCCGGCAGATGTTTTTGAACCAGTTCGCGATTGAAATTTTCCAGCAGGCTGCGAATCAAAATTGAATTGCTGTCGCGAATTTGGCCCGGCTTTGGCGTCTGTTCGGGCGGAACAATTTCGTCGCCGGTCGTAAAATGCACAACGCGCAGACGCGGACTAACCAACGGTTGCGCGCAGCCCGCCGTCGCCAGCAACGCCAAATTGCCCGCATCCAAACGCGCTCCGGATTTCACAAGCGACGCCCCGGATTTCACATCTTCGCCGCGTTGACGGATGTTCAGCGCGCTTTCGTGTTTCAGGATTTTCATTCGGTCGCCGCTACGCTCGGCGTTTTCCTGCATCACGACGCGCAAATTCTCGCATGGCAACGTCGCGCCGGTCGCCACACGCACGGCTTCGCCGGGTTTTAATTGGCGCGGCTTCCAATCGGCGGCGTGAATCGTGTCAACGACTTGAAAATTTTCCGGCGCGTCGTTTTTCAGGATTGCAAAACCGTCGCGCGTCGAGCAATCAAACGGCGGCAAATCTTCCGTTGCGAAAATCGTTTCGCGCAGCACGCAGCCAAAGGATTCTTCCAGCCGGACACGGACGCCGGGCAAAGGCCGGCAGCGCGATTGAATTTCCGAAACGGCTTCGGCCAATGACAGAATTTTTTGCGCGGATTTATTTTTGGCTTTGTCATGCGGAATTTTAGCAGCATTTGGCCGGTCGTGAATGGTTACCGCGACTGCGCGGCGTTTCCAGATCGGCACATCTTGTTTCAGGCGATCCATGAATTCGCCAAGTAAGGCAAGGGCTTCTTTGCGGTGTTTGGCGGCGACGCCGACGTAAATCGCCGTCTCGCCGACGGGAATGATTCCGACGCGATGGATGACTTTGGCCGCGAGGCAGGGATTTTTTTGGGAAATTTCTTCGAGCAGCCGGCGGATTTCGCGTTCGGCCATTTCGGGATAAGCCTCGTATTCGAGCGCGGAAATTTTTCCGCCGTTTTCCGAATCGCGCACGCCGCCGCGAAATTCAATCCATGCGCCGATGGAATCAAGTTGCGATGGCGGCGGAATTTTTCCCGCAATCGGCGCGTTTGTCAGTTGAATTTCAATTTCCATTCGAGAAAATTCTCATCCGCCCGAAACTGGCGGAATCAGCGCGATTTCGTCTTCGTTTGCAAAAACAGTTTTCGCGTCGGCGTATTCCCAATTGCGCGCGAGCCGGACGTTTTTTTGATGATTCGCGAGCGCGGGAAATTTTTCGATCAACATTTTCCAAAGTTGTACGCCATTCAACGGCGACGACTGGCGCGAGTTCGATTGAATCGCAGCCGGTCGCGTCTTTGAGCTGGGCGAAAAATAAAACGCGCATGACGAATGAAATTTCAGTTGACCGTTTCCAGCAATAATTTTCCACCGGCAAAAATCAGCACGCCCGCCAGCACGCGGCTGAACGTGACGCTGCTCCAGCGTCGCGCGCCGAGATGCGTGCCGAGCAGCGCGCCGATGACCGCTGGCAGCGTGAGCCAGAGCAGTGGCCCGGCGTGCGTGATTTTTTCCCAGCCCGCGCCGACGAGTCCGGCGATGGAGTTCACCACGATGAATCCGGCTGCGATGCCGCCGGTGGTTTTGGGTTTCACCCAGCGGAACAAATAAAGCAGCGGACTCAAAAAAACGCCGCCGCCAATTCCGGTCAGTCCCGCGAGAAATCCCAGCACCGCGCCGACGAGCAACGCGACCGGCAAAAAACATTTTCGCAAAGTGACATCTTCAGTCTGCCAGCGCGAGCGGAACAATAAAATAATTCCCGCGACTGACAGCACCGCGCCCAGAATGATTTTGTAAGTATGCGGGCTGATGTGAATTTTGCTGCCGAGAAACGCGAAGGGAACGGATGCGACGGCGAACGAAAGAAAAATTCTCCAATCGAAATGACCGGCCTGGTAAAAGCGCCAGAACGCGATGCTGGCGACGAAAACATTCGCAATCAACACTGTCACTTTTGCGGAAGCGGGCGCGACGCCGACGAGCGCGAGCGCGGCGAGATAACCCGTCGCGCCGCCGTGGCCGACGGAGGAATAGAAAAATGCGACCGTGAAAACGGCGGTAATCAAGATCGCCCAATTCGATGCGGTCAGGTCATGCATGATTTAGACTTTAGCGCGCAGAAATGCGAAGGTGGAACTGCCAATTCGCTTTGTCAAAGGGAAAGGCACAGAAAAAAGACCGATACTTTAATTAGATTCGATCTGAACGGAATCGCCCGCGCGGATGACGCCGCCTTGCAGGACGGAGGCGTAAGCGCCGACGCGCGCCTGATTGTGGCGCGCGGCGGTTTTCAAGATGCCGGTGTCCTTGGGCAAATCGCCTTGCGGCAGCGTGGTCATCACGCAGCGACCGCACGGCCCGGTGATTTTTATTTTTACTTCGCCGCCGATGGCAAGAATTTTTTCGTCCCATTCATTTTCGGGAAAGCCCTTGAAGTCGGGGGCGGTCTGGATCACGAGATTCGGGCGGAAACGGCGCGTTTCAACCTGGCCTTCGGGATAAAGCGCGCGAAGACTTGAGAGCGTGGCCGTCGTCAGAAAATGAATTGTGGCGCAATCAAAAAAAGTTTCGGCGGGCATCGCTTCGTCGGTCACGACATCGCGCCGCGCGAGGCCGTCAATGTCCGGCCAGTATTCTTCGAGCGTGCCGGAAGCCGTCGCGCCTTTCAGAAAACGAACCGGCTTGCCCAAACTCGACGACAAGCGCGTGGCGATGTTTTTGTCCTCGGTCGAAACGGTGCTGCCGTCCGGCAAAGTGATCCAGACGGACGGCAGAGAATCGCCGTTCAACGGTCCGGCGAACGCGGCGCGAAAGTTGAAAAGCGTCGGCCATTTGGACGGATTTTTTGCGCTGGCGATTTTTCCCGTTTCGGCGTCGGCGATGGCGAAGGCGCGGTCGCCGTGAAAACCTTTTGTGCCGACGCGCGTCGCGTTCAGTTCCTCGCCCATCATGGATTTGACGGGATAACGATGGAGCGAGGCTACGGAGCCGATTTTTGTCGCGGGCATAATTTCAGGCGGTTGCGGCGGCATGGAGTTTCTGGACTTCCTGACTGACTTCGTCCACGCGCTGTGGTATTTGATGCCTCATTCCCATCACGCGGAGGATGCCAAACCAAAGATAGGCGGCGAAAGCATACGGAAAATAATTGACCGGCGCGGAGGGAACGGGCCAGACGCTGCCAACGATGGGAACCAACATCAGCACCATTGCCACAACGCACAGTATGACGTGTTGTGCCTTCAGTTCGCCGCGTTTTTTGAGAAAGAATGGCGCGGCAAGCACGATGAGCGTGTAAGCGCCAACGAAACCAAATGCGCCCATGGTGCCGGCGAAGTTGAACTCGTCGAGCACCGCCAGGCCGTTAGTCACCAGAAAGCCGTAAGCCACTGACACCACGGCGAACATCACAATGGCCATGACAATAAGGGCAACGTGGGGCGTGCCGTGCTTCGCATGGGCATAGCTGGTGTTTTGCGGGAAAAAGTCGTGACGGCCCATCGCATACATCACGCGGGCGCCGGCGTTCATGCAGGAAGATGCCAGGGCAAAAAAGCTGACCATGGCACCCAGCGAAAGAATCGGCTGCAGGTAGGGCACGCCATACATGACGGCAAGCGTGTTCAGCGGCGCACTCATTTTGTCCAAAGTGGTCGAGGATCCTGCCGTGCCCTGCACTTCCACATAAGTGATGAAAATAAAGAAGGATGCCGTGATGATGAGACTCCAAATGATAGAACGGGGAATGGTTTTAAGCGGATTGACGGCTTCTTCGCCAAACGCCGTGGAACTTTCAAAACCGACGAGGCTGAAGATTGCGACCACCGTGCCCATGCCCAAGGTCAGCAGCGAGGTGCCCTTAAAGTTGAATTGCGATGAATCAATCGCAAAGTGGTGATGCCCCAAGACGATGAACGCGAGCAACATGATGAAAGCGCATGAAAACACTTCCAGCCCCAAAGTGATCAACGTGGAAATTTTGATGTCCTTGTAAGCGATATAGAAACATGATCCCAAACATAAAGCGAAAAGAATCAGGGGCGGCACGTTGACATGAACCATCTGAAGCAGCGTCGTCGCGAAAATTGTGAATCCGGTCGTGCCGGCCAGACCGATGAACAGATACGCCCACAGAAGACACCAGCCGCAGAGCGAGCCGCCGGCAAATCCAAGACCGGACATGGCGTAGCTATACATCGAACCGGAATTGGTCGTGCGCTTGGCAAATTGGTTCAAGCTAAGCGCGACAAACAATACCAAGACGGCTCCCAAGCCATAAGACAGCCAACTGATGCTGCCGGTGGTGCCGAACATCAGCGGCACAATCAGCGCCGCCGTCATGGTCGGCGAAATCAGCGCAATGTTTTGCGCCAGCAGTTCCTTGAAGTTCAGACAGTTTGCTCTTAACTTGTTCATGGCAGTTCCTTTGGGTTTTTGGGTTTTAGTTTTTGGAATTGATTCATGTCTGGCGCGGTCCGTCTTTCAAAGACATCGTCATAAACGCAACTCATTGTCAGCATCACAAATGCCAAATGATAACCAAAACTGCTGTCGTAAAAAAACCAAGCAATTTCAATGGTTTTTTCCCGCCGCAAAGAAGCGATTGGGAAAAATCGGCAGGCTGGCTTGTCGCAAATTGCACACGGCGAACAAATCGCGACCGAAAATCCAAAATTAAAATGCAACCGCGTCGCCCACTCGCAATGATTTTCCCGCTCCATCCGGCGGGATGGAAGTATTCACCGTGAACCGGTAAAAATGATTGAAGCGCTGCGCGTTGGCCCATTCGGGCAGAAATCTTTTGCGCAGTTCCATGAATTTTTTTTGAAAATCCGTGACGGCCTGGCCGCTGTCGGGATCGCGCGTGGGCACGACGCAGCGCTGGCAGGGGTTGTGGCCGAAAAATTTCACCGCGCCGATCTGGAACGGCTTGAGTTCGCCGGGCGCGCCAAAAAGCCGGTCTTCGCAAAACGGCTCGCCACCGGTGAGTTCAAGATTCGTGCGGAAACGGCGGCGCAAACTTTCCAGCGTCAGTTCGGGAAACCATTTCTGGATTTCGCGCAGGCTGGCGTCGCTCGTGATGGTCGGGCCAAACGCCTCGCGGTCGTCGGGAAAACCTTTTTGCGGTTCGCGCCGCAACGTGACGGCAAACCCGAAAAAATCGCCCAGCCATTTTTCAATTTTTTCCGGCGCGTCAAAATAAAATTGCGTGGGCGACGATCCGCCATTTTGCCAGAGTTGAATTTCCCTGATCTCCGCGTCGAATTTGCAGCGCAACTCATGCACGCGCGCCGTGCGCTTGCCGTTTACAACTTTGCCATCCTTGTCGAAAATCGCGTAGACGCGGTCGTTTGCCAAAATGCCGCCGGATGTGATTTGAGTTTGCCCGACGGACAGGCCGTCCAATGATTTGATGGGAAAAATCTGAATTTTGCCGAGGTGCATCCGGCTTTCAATACAGCAATGAATTATCTTGGGGCAACAAAAAATCGGTTTGCACGTTACAATTTCTCAAAACCCTGCTTTATGGAAATGCAAAAACCGTTGAACTTTTCGAGTCCATAGTGCGGGAAAGATTCAGTTCAGCCTGCTGGAGGTTGGCCTCGGCACGGACAAAGCCCCGGTCAGCCGGCAGTTTTCATCCGGGACGACTCGAAAATACCCATGGGGTGAACACCCCATGGCGATTGTGTCCCTTTTCTGTTCATCATTAAACCATTGCCCGAGAAATCTCTTGATGGCGTAAGCCAAACTTTGCGGGGAGAAATGAAATTAACGGTGACAGGATCATGAACAGTGATCATCAAAACCGGAATGTTGCTCACAGCGAAATCCACACTGTGCCAGACGAGACGCGGACAGAGCAGGCGCTTCGCGCCTCTGAAATCAGTTATCGCCGGCTGTTTGAAGCGGCAAAGGACGGCATCCTGATTCTGAATGTGGATACGGGCCGCATCACTGATGTGAATCCTTTCCTGGTTAACCTCTTGGGTTTTTCCCGCAACGAAATGGTCGGCCTAACTGTCGGCGAGTTGAGTCCGTTCAAGGACATCGAGTCGAACAAGGTCATGCTTGAGCGATTACAAAAGAACGGTTATGTCCGCTATGAGCATCTGCCGCTGGAAACGAGGGACGGTCGCAAGAGTGCCGTCGAGTTTGTCAGCAATGTGTATGAAGCCGGTGACAAAAAAGTGATTCAATGCAACATCCGCGACATAACCGAGCACAAACGGGCGGAAGGTGAAATACGACGTCTCAACGCGGAACTGGAGCAGCGTGTCACTGAACGCACGGCGCAACTGGAAGCCGCCAATGCGGAGCTGGAAGCGTTCAGTTATTCCGTCTCGCACGATTTGCGCGCGCCGCTGCGCCATGTTCTGGGCTTCGTGAATCTGCTGCAAAACGACGCTGGGCCGTCGCTGTCCGAAAAAAGCCTCCGGCATCTGGCCGTTATTTCCCAGTCAACCAAGCGCATGGGTGATTTGATTGACGACCTGCTGGCGTTCTCGCGCATAGGACGTGCCGAATTGAAAAAGACGGAAATCAATCTCGAAGAACTGGTCCGCGAAACCTTGGGTGATTTTCAGGCCGAGACAAAAGAGCGGAAGATTGCGTGCAAAATCCTTCCGCTGCCGGCCGTTCAGGCCGACCGCGCCCTGTTGCGCCTGGTGCTGGTCAATCTGATTTCCAATGCGGTGAAGTTCACCGGCGGCCGCGCCGAGGCCAAAATCGAGATTGGCTGTGTTCCGGGCGGCGATGGTGAGACGGTGGTTTTCATCCGCGACAACGGCGCGGGTTTCGATCCGCAATATGCCCACAAACTGTTCGGCGTGTTTCAGCGCCTGCACAGTCAGGCCGAGTTCGAGGGCACGGGCATCGGGCTGGCGAACGTCCAGCGCATCATTCACCGGCACGGCGGCCGGGTGTGGGCGGAAGGCGTGATGGACGGCGGCGCGACTTTTTATTTTTCAATCCCAAAGCAACAAAACGGAGTCATCAATGAACACTGAAAGCAGAAGCATCAAAAACATCCTGCTGGTCGAGGATGATCTGCGGGATGTGGAACTGACGTTGACCGCGCTGGAGGAGCAACATCTGGCCAACAAGGTCAAAGTCGTTCACGACGGCGCGGAGGCGCTGGATTATCTTTATCACCGGGGGAAATTCAAAAGCCGCCCGCCCGGCAATCCCGTGGTCGTCTTGCTCGACAACAAAATGCCCAAGGTCAGCGGATTGGAAGTTCTGAAAACCATGAAGGCGGACGAACATTTGAAGTTGATTCCGGTCGTGGTGCTCACTTCTTCGCGTGAAGCGCCCGATTTGGCCGAGTTTTACAAGCATGGCGTCAACGCCTATGTGGTAAAGCCCGTGGATTTTTCGGAGTTTATGAAGGCGGTCAAACAAGTCGGTGTCTTTTGGGCGGCGGTCAATGAACCGCCGCCAAATATAGTGAGAGATGAAACTTCGATCCAAAACGGTGAAGTCCTTTCTCCCGGAAAGAAGGAGGTCAACCATGAAATCCCCGCTCCGCATCCTGCATCTGGAGGATGATCCCCACGATGCCGCGCTCATTCAATCCACGCTGGAAGCGGGGGACATCCCTTGCGCGGTTACCTGCGTGCAAAACCGCGATGAGTTTGTGGCGGCGCTTGAACGCGGCGGCATTGACCTGATTCTTTCGGACTTCTCGCTGCCTGCGTTTGACGGGTTGTCCGCCGTGGAAATCGTGCGCGCCAGTTGGCCCGACCTGCCGGTCATTCTGGTTTCCGGGTCGCTGGGCGAGGAACGGGCCATTGATTCGCTCAAGAGCGGCGCGACGGATTATGTCCTGAAGGAACGTCTCGCCCGTCTTGTTCCCGCCGTGCGCCGCGCCATGCGGGAAGTGGTGGAGCGTGATGAACGCAAACAGACGTATGTGAAGTTGCGAGAGAATGAAGCTGATTTAGCGGAGGCCCAGCGTGTCGCCAAGATGGGAAGCTGGCGGTATAACCTAGCCAGCAAAAAGCTGCGATGGTCAGATGAGCTTTGCCGGATTTTTGAAATCGAAAAGGCGCTGTTCGATGGCAGATATGAGACTTTTTTGAATCGCGTGCTTCCCGACGACCGGCCGGAGGTTCTGCGGACGAATGCCGAAGCCAGAGCGGGCGGGACATCCTTCGAGCTCGAATACCGCATCCAAATGCGGGCTGGCGTCTTGAAGACGATCCGGGAGATTGGATACACGATGGAGGATGCCGAGGGCAAGGTCGTGGGCCTGTTCGGGACGGCCCAGGATATTACCGAACGCAAGAAGCTGGAGACGCAGTTCATCGAGGCGCAAAAAATGGAGGTGGTCGGCCATCTCGCCAGCGGCGTGGCGCATGACTTCAACAACATTCTCGCCGTCATCATCGGTTACACCGATTTGATCATGGCCGACCTTGACCCGAAAAGTGCGCTGCGAAAATACATTGAGGAGATCCGGCACGCATCGGATCGCGCCGCCGCGCTGACGCGGCAACTGCTCGTCTTCAGCCGCAGGCAAACCGTGCAAACCGTCGTGCTTGACCTCAAAGACGTGGTGGTTGACCTGGACAAAATGTTGCGCCGACTCATTGATGAGCACATCGAGATGACGATTGTCCCCGGAAAGGAAACCGGACGCATCAAGGCTGACGCCGGCCAGATCGGACAGGTGATAATGAATCTGATCGTCAACGCCCGCGACGCCATGCCCAACGGCGGCAAGCTCACCATCACCACCGGCAACGTCACGTTCGATGAAAACGACGCGCACACGCGCGCAGGCTTAATTCCCGGCGATTATGTGATGTTGAGTGTCAGTGACACGGGAACCGGCATGCGCGAGGAAGTGAAAAGGCGGTTGTTTGAGCCGTTTTTCACGACCAAGCCAGTGGGCAAGGGCACGGGTCTGGGACTGGCGACCTGCCAGACCATCGTCCAGCAATGCGGCGGCCATATTGAAGTGCAAAGCGAGCTGGGCAAGGGCACGGTCTTCAAGATTTATTTCCCGCGCGTTGAACAGCCCATTGACATTTCAACCAAAATCGCCGCAACGGGCCCGATTCCGCGCGGGACGGAAACCGTGTTGCTCGTTGAAGATGAGCCGTCCGTGCGTCATCTGGCCTGCAGCGTTTTGGAAGGCCAAGGTTACAATGTGCTGCGCGCGAACAACGGGCAGGAGGCGTTGCAAGTGGCGCGCGAACATAAAGGAACGCCGATCCGCCTGGTCGTCACCGATGTCATCATGCCGGTGATGAGCGGCAAAGTGATGGCCGTGTGGCTGAAGGCAACTTATCCTGATCTCAAAATCCTGTTCACTTCCGGCTACACCGACGAGGCCATCGCCCAGCATGGCGTCTTTGAAGCCGGGGTTGAATTCCTGTCCAAACCCTACACGCCCGCCACCCTCGCCCGCAAAGTGCGCGCCATGCTGGATAATAAAACTGACACCGCCCTTCTTCGGAAGGAAGGAGTGACGGTCCGTCAAAGTCCCCCTGCCATTGCATGAAGCTTGTGAGAGCAAATCCATTCATTGGCAAAATTGACTCCAGTGTCGCGAATCAATCCAGCCAGTCATCTAACAGTCATAATATGAACAAAACCATTATCAGGCAGTTGACCGGGAGGTTGCTGCTTGCATTACCGGTTGCTTTGACGGCCTGCCACCTTGAAGCTGCGGAATTGAATCTCCTTGGCACCAATATGCCGCCATTTGATTTCCACGGCTTCGTCAGCCAGGGATTTCTGGACACGACCAAATATAATTACCTCGCCGATAACACCAGGAACGGTTCATTCGAATACATGGAAGTCGGCTTAAATACTTCGCTCAATCCGTTTCCGCGCACGCACATCGCGGCGCAAGGATTTCTGTTTGACGTGGGTGATGCCGGCAAATACCAGCCCTTTCTCGATTATGCTTCCGCTGAATATACCTTTAACGACTACATTGGCCTGCGCGCGGGACGGATTCGCAAGCCGGGCGGCATTTACAATGATATTCAAGACGTGGATCTGGCGCGCACGTTTGTGCTGTTGCCGCAGGGAATTTATGACGCGCGTTTTCGAAATCTTTCCTGCACGCTGGATGGGGGCGCTCTTTTCGGAAACATTCCGTTGAGCAAGGCGGGTGGTCTTTCTTACGAAGCTTATGCGGGATTCATCAACATCGCGCCGGACAGTGGCGTGGCGAATGTAATCAACAATTCGCTGCCGCCAGGCGGGAACATAACTTCCTTCGATCAGATATCAACCGCCGGCTCCCAATTATGGTGGAACACCCCGGTGAACGGCCTGCGCTTCGGCGCATCCCTTGGATACTTGTTCAATTTTGATTACAATTTTAAAGTGCCTACGGGAGCTCCGCCACCAAACCCCTCCTCAATTTCATTGCGCGCCGAGGGTCCCGTCATATTGCAACAATACTCCGCCGAATACTTGTGGAAAGATTGGACGTTCCAAGCCGAGTATTACAATATCCAGGTCAGCCAGGACATCGGCGCCACTCATACATTTAGCGCCAGCGAGGCCTGGTATGGCAGCGCGGACTATCGTTTTAACAAGTGGCTGGTAGTCGGCGGCTACTATACGGAATATTATAATGGCGGGAAACTTGCCGCTCCGTCGGATGCTTCCCAAAAAGACCTGGCGCTTTCATTCCGCTTCGACCCGGAACCGTGGTGGGTTTTCAAGGTGGAGGGACATTACATCCGTGGCACCGGGCTGTTGGATGACAATGCCAACAACCCGGTGAGAAACGACGACGGCTGGTTCATGCTCGCGCTCAAAACCACATTCAGTTTCTAATCCAATCAGAAGCCAAACCGATCAAAGAAGCTGAACATGAAATTATTTTTGCTTAAAATTGGATTGCTCGTAGTCTTGCTGGTGGCCGGCACGTTTAGCGCGCTGGCGCTCGATGGCGCGGTGGTGATCGCCAATTCCAGCGTCGCCGCCGACAGCCTGTCGGCGGATGAACTCAAGGACATTTACACCGCCAAGACCAAGTATTGGGAAGACGGACAGGCGATCATCATCGTCGTGCTGCCGGACAAGACGGATGCCGCGCTGCAACAGGCCAGCGGCATGGATGGCAGCCAGTTCAAAACCTTCTGGCAGCGCCTCACTTTCTCCGGTCGCGGTTCGGAGCCGAAGAAAGCTGATGACGCCGCCGCACTGGTCGCGCTGGTCGCCGCGACGAAAGGCGCCATCGCCCTCGTGCCCGACGACACCAAATTAAAAGGCGTCAAAAAAATCGAAATCAAATAACTGCGGCTGCAAACACAGACAAAAATAACAAACCGCTCCTGGACGATAGGAATCATGGATAAGACCCAAAAAAACAACCAAACCGGAAGCCGTGAAAAAACCGCGAGCCCCGCGAAGGGATTGCACCGGCAAACGGATGAGGCGGGCGAAGCGCGTGGCGCTTTGGCCTACGAAAAGGAAATCCGTCCGCTCTGGGCGACGTTCCGCCACATTCTGCTCGTCGTTTTTTTGATTTTCGTTTTCGCCGTTGTTCAAATGTTCACGCTCTGGCAGGTGTGCAAAACCGGGATGAAAACCGCCGCATCGCTGGAACATCAGGGTCTGCCCGCGCTCAACGAGTTGGCGTCGTTGCAGGAGCATCTGGCCATCTACCGGCTCGACTCCTACGAATATCTTTTCGCGCAGCAAGGGGAAAAAGCCGGCAAGGCGAAGGCGGTGCAAGACACGGCGGTTCAAACGCGCGCGGAATTGGAAAACATCAAGACGCTTCTGCCCGAAGGCGAGGGCCGGAACCTGGCATCCAATCTGGAAAATGCCTTTAACGATCTGGACACCGAATTCCGCAAAGTCCAGAACTTGGAAGACTCGGATTTTGCCGCCGCCATGAAGGCGATGGATCAGAACATTCCCCCGCTGACCGAACGTGTGACCGCCGCCGCAAATGCCTTTAGCGACTATGGCTATCATTTTTCCGGCGGGCAGGCCAGTGCGACGTTTGCCAGTTTTGGCTGGATCAAGAATAACGCCATCCTGTTCGGCATCGCGAACATCGCCGTCGCCTTTGGCGCGGTCATGTTCGTTTTGCTGGCCGCCCGCCGCAGCCGCACGCAATTGTCGCATACTTTGGCGCAGGTTGAGGAACGAACCGGGGAACTGGCCGACTCGCAGGCGCTTTACCATTCGCTGGTTGATCAATTGCCCGCCGGCGTTTTCCGCAAGGATGCGGAAGGCCGCTTTGTTTTTGTGAATTCCTGGTATTGCCGGATCAAAGGCATGACGCCGGAACAAATCCTGGGCAAAACGTCTCGGGAACTTGCAGCCAGCGAATTCGCAAACCATCCGGAAGCGGCGAAAGAGATCCAGTTGGCGATTCAGGGCGCGATTAATCATCAATGGATAATGGAAACAGGCAAGCGAATCGATGTGGAGGAACAGTATCCCAGTGTGGATGGGAAAATACAGTATTGGCAAGTTGTGAAATCGCCGGTATTTGGCTCGGATGGAAAAATCATAGGCACGCAGGGAATATTTTTTGACATCACCGAACACAGGCAGGCTGACGCTGCGCTGGCGCAAGAACGCAATCTGTTGCGCACCATGATTGATAATTCACCGGATACCATTTACATCAAAGACCTGGCCGGTCGTAAAACGCTCGCCAATCTGGCCGAATTGAAAAACATGGGCTGTCAGACGGAAGCCGAAGCCATCGGCAAAAGCGATTTTGAAATTTATCCTGAAGAACTGGCTGCGGGATATTTTGCCGATGACCAGGCTGTGATTCAAACCGGCCAGCCCCTCATCAACCATGAGGAAAAAATCGTCACCGCAGCCGGTGAAACCCACTGGTCCCTTAGCTCAAAAATTCCCTTGCGTGACGCGACTGGCACGATCATCGGACTCGTTGGCATGGGTCGCGACATCACCGAGCGCAAACGGATCGAAGCCCAGTTGTTGCAATCCCAAAAAATGGAGACCGTCGGCAAACTGGCGGGCGGTTTTGCGCACGAGTTCAACAGCATCCTGACGGCCATCATCGGCCAGAGTGAATTGCTGCTCGGCGATCTCCCCGCCGGAAGTCCGCTGGTCAAAAACGCGAACGAAATCAACCGGGCCGCCAGCCGGGCCGCCGCACTGACCCGGCAACTGCTGGCGTATGGCCGCAAGCAATTTCTTCAACCGGAAGCCCTCGATCTCAACCAGGTCATCGCAGGCATGGAAGGCATGCTTCGCCATCTCATGGGTGGTGATGTGAATGCACAGATTGTCCCCGCCAGTGACCTGCATATGGTGAAGGTGGACGCCGGACAGATTGAACAGGTCATCATAAACATGGCGATCAACGCGCGCGATGCCATGCCCAACGGCGGCAAACTCATTCTGGAAACGGCGAACGTCTCGTTCGACGAAGAGAGCGTAGGCCGTTATCCCGAATTGAAACCGGGCGATTATGTGATGCTGGCGATCACGGACACGGGCACGGGCATGAGCGACGAAGTGAAGGCGCGCGTGTTCGAGCCGTTTTTTTCCACCAAAGACGTTGGACAGGGAACCGGCCTGGGCTTGTCCACCTGTTACGGCATCATCAAACAAAGTGGAGGTCATATCAGCATTTATAGCGAACCGGGGCGCGGCACGACTTTCAAAATTTATCTGCCGCAAATGGAATCGGAGGCGAAGATTCCCATTCTGCGTTTGGGCTCGCCGGATTTGCCGCACGGGACGGAAACCATTCTGCTGGTCGAGGACGATCCTGCCTTGCGGGAGATGGCGGCGACATTGTTAAGGCGTCTGGGCTACACTGTTTTGACGGCGGCCAATGGCGTCGAGGCCTTGAACCTGAAACAACAGCGTGACACCGGCTATATTGATTTGTTGTTCACCGATGTCGTCATGCCACACATGAGCGGCAAGGAACTGGCCGACCGCTTGCGGGCGTTGCGGCCGCAGACCAAGATTCTTTTCACCTCGGCCTACACCGAGAACGCCATCGTCCACCAAGGCGTGTTGGACAAGGGCGTGGCGCTCCTGCAGAAACCGTTCACGCCGTCCGCGCTGGCGAACAAAGTGCGCGAAGTGCTTGATCAACCCGGCGCGGCGAAACCGGTTTAACGCGGATATTGAGGCCGTCTGGAATAAAAGAACGGCGTGTTTCGGAAATCACCTCTTGACTGCCAGTAGGGTTACACCCCATGGCGTCGGCAAGGTGGCCGGGTGATACTCTGGCCGTGAAAAATAAAATATTGCTCATCACCCCGCAGCAAAACCATCAACCCAAACATAAAAATATGTTCCAGCGAATCAAACTCATCGTCGTTCTGTCATCCGTCACCGCGCTCGCGCTCGTCGCCGGCATGGGCTGCAACACGGCCCATGGCTTCGGCAAGGATGTTTCAAACGCCGGCCAGGGAATTCAGAACGGCACCAAATGACCGCGTCATGCATTTCGGAAAAAAATCCCTGAACTGCACGGTAGGGTTACACCCCATAGCGAAGAACCGACGCACCCGCCACCATGTTTCTAGTGTAAAAAAACAATAACGCAATAAACAAAATTAAAACATAATGAAAATCAAACCGACCCGTACGCTCGCCCTCATGGCGGCCGTCAGCACCCTGTTAATCACCAGCTCGCCTTTGCGCGCCGCCGACACGGACAGCCGCATCGAGTCGTCCGCCGCGAAGTCCTACACGTTCAAAACCTATCTCAAGGACGATTCAATCAAAGTTGAATCCAAGGACGGCGTCGTCACCCTGACCGGCACGGTCGCCGATGCGTCGCACAAATCCATGGCCGAAAACACCGTGGCGAGTTTGCCCGGCGTCACGAGCGTGGATGATCAATTGACAATCAGCGGCGAACAGCCGGCGGAACATTCCGACGCCTGGATCACCACGAAAGTGAAGACCGCGCTGTTGTTCCATCGCAACGTGAGCGCCACCGGAACCACCGTTTATACGAAAGACGGCGTCGTCACCTTGCAAGGTGAGGCGAGCAGCCTGGCGCAGAAGGAACTCACCACCGAATACGCCAAGGACATTGACAACGTCAAATCGGTCAACAACGAGATGACAGTTGCCAAAACTCCGCCGACCGCGCCCGACGCAACCATCGGTGACAAGATTGATGACGCGTCTATCACGGCCCAGGTCAAGTCGTCCTTGATGTCGCACAGTTCGACCAGCGCCATTCATACCGGAATTACGACAACGGACGGCGTCGTCACCGTGACTGGAATCGCCAAAAACGACGCGGAAAAGAGCCTTGTCACCAAGCTCGCCGCCGACATCAACGGCGTGACCAGCGTGATCAACAACATGACCATCGCCGTGCCTGTGGCCGCGAACTGAACGTCAATTGAGTGCCGGCGGACGCAAAGCGCGCCCGCCGGCAAATCAACCGAAAGAAATCTTATGTTATACACCATTGCGTTTGTGCTGGTTGTTTTGTGGCTGCTCGGTCTGGTGACCGGAACCACGATGGGCGGCTTCATTCATGTCCTCCTTGTCATCGCCATTGTGGTGGTTTTGCTCCGGGTCATCTCGGGCAGGAAACCGGTGCTTTAGCCGGAGAAATCAATTTATAAATTCAATATGAACACAAAAACCATTGTTGCCGTCCTGCTGATTACTTTGGGCATTGTGGTGCTCGCCTATTCGGGCTTGAGCTTCACCACTCCGGGAAAACCCATCGAGTTTCTTGGGATGCACATTGCGACCACCGACAATCATTTTATTCCGCCCGCCGTCGGAGCGCTCGCGCTCATCGGCGGAATCGTGCTGTTGCTCGTAAGACCCAAGAGCGTCTGATGGGCGGACTTGAAACATTTGCACAGCCTGGACGAAACAAAATTTTGTTTAGGCCGGCATCGCCCGGCGAACACTTTTCCTCCGGTGTTCACCGGGCTTTCAAATTTTTGATCGGGGTCGGGTTTCACCCCATATCCGAACCAATGAAATTGACGGACAATGTCATGAGTTGTGATTGAAAATTGAAAGATAAAGCCCCAACTCCGCAGAACCCGGCTTGACAACATGAAGCAAAATCTAATCGGCTTGTCGGAACGGTATGTGGCTGTGTTGCGAAAACACCTGAAGCAAGGCCCGCAGGCAAGCCTGCAGCCGGCGTTGGGACTGGGACGCGAGGCGGTCGCCCTCGGTCTGGGCACGCTGGAACTGGCGCGGATTCACGAGCGCGCGCTCGCCACCTTGGAATTATCCAAAATAAAAAACGGCTTCACCAAGCTGGCCGGGATTTTTTTCACCGAGGCCAACATTCCGATCGCGGAAACACATCGCGCCGCGCGGCAAGGCAAAATTGACTTGAGCCGGTTGAACGAAACGCTGGGCCAGCGCACGGAAGAACTGGCCGTGTCCAACCGCCAGTTGCAACGCGGCATCACCCGGCGCAAGGCCATGGAGGACGCTTTCGAGAAAACCGGGAAGCACCACAACAAATGCCTGGAGGAATCGCTCCGGTTGCAAAAGCGGCTGCGGCTGCTGACGCACCGGGTGATGGCGGCGCAGGAAGACGACCGCAAGAACATCAGCCGCGAACTGCATGATGAAATCGCCCAGACTTTGCTGGGCATCAATGTCCGGCTGCTTTCATTGAAACAGGAGGCGCGGCGCAACACCAGGGGTCTCAAAAATGAAATCGCCAGCACGCAGCGGCTGGTGTTAAAATCGGCCAAATCCGTCCGGCGGGTCGCGCGGGAATTCGCCGGGTTATGAAACAAAAATTTTCAAAACGTTATCAGGCGGAACTGCAGGCTTATCTCAAGCAACGCTCCCGCGCACGTCTGCAACGGGCGCGCGGCATGGGCCAGCAGGCGCTGGACGTCGGCTTGCAGACGCTGGACATGGCCAAGCTCCATGAGCAAATCCTCGTGACCAAAGTGTTGCCGGGTCGCGCGGCCGGCAAACGCACCGCGCTCATCAGGCAGGCGGGGATTTTTTTCACCGAGGCGATCACTCCCATCGAGAAAATCCATCGCGGCTCACACGAGGCCGCCGTCCACCTGAACCAGATCGTCGAGATGTTGAGCCAGCGCACCGTGGAACTGGCCGCCTCGAACGTGGAGTTGCAGCAGGAAATCGCCCAGCGCAAGGCGGTGGAGACGGCGCTTAAAAAAAGCGAGCACCATTACAGCAAGTTGCTGGCGGATTCGGAACGCCTGCAGGAGCAGTTGCGGCAATTGTCCCGCCAGATTCTTTCCGCGCAGGAGGACGAGCGGAAACGCATCAGCCGCGAACTGCATGATGTCATCGCCCAGACTTTGACCGGCATCAACGTCCGGCTCGCGGCCTTGAAAAAAGAGGCCGCGCTCAACACCAAGCATCTCGACCGCAACATCGCCAGCACGCAGCGGCTCGTGGAAAAATCCGTGGACATCGTGCATCAGTTCGCCCGCGAATTGCGCCCGGCGGTGCTGGACGACCTCGGCTTGATCCCCGCGCTGCATTCGTTCGTGAAACTCTTTTCCAAGCGGACGCGCCTCCAGGTTCACTTGAAGGCGTTTGCGGGCATCGAGCAATTGGACATCGCCAAACGGACGGTGCTCTTTCGCGTGGCGCAGGAAGCGCTCACCAACGTGGCCCGCCACGCCCACGCGCGCCGCGTGGAAGTGGACATCCGCAAATTTCAGGCCGTCGCCCGCATGGAAATCAAGGACGACGGCAAATCTTTCAGTGTCGAGCGCGCCTTGCACGCCAATACCGGCAACCGTCTCGGACTGCTCGGCATGAGGGAGCGCGTCGAAATGGTCGGCGGCACTTTTTGCGTCGAATCCGCGCCCGGCAAAGGCACCGCCGTCCAGGTGGAAATTCCATTTGGCAAATTACCCCCCCCCCGCAAAAAAATCCGGTAAAGAAACATCATTAATATGTCCATGAAAAGAATCACCGTCCTGCTCGCGGAAGACCACATGATCGTGCGCGAAGGTTTTCGCAAGATGCTCGAACTCGAAGACGACATTGAAATCGTCGGCGAGGCGCAGGACGGTCGCCAGGCCGTCGCGCTGGCGAAAAAACTTCGTCCCGAAGTGGTGTTGATGGACATCGCGATGCCGCTGCTCAACGGATTGGAAGCCACGCGGCAGGTGCTCCAGGCCGTTCCCGCCACCAAAGTGCTCATGCTCTCCGCGCACAGCGACGACGCGTATGTCAAAAACGCGACCGATTCCGGCGCGGTGGGATTTCTGCTCAAGCAGACTTCCGCCCACGAGGTGTGCCGCGCGATCCGGGAAGTCCAAAAAGGAAAAACATTTTTCAGTCCCTCCATTTCCAAACGCCTCGACCATCAGAATAAAAAAACGCCGAACCGCGCCGGACTGCTTAAAAAGAAAATTTCCGAACTGACTTCGCGCGAAATGGAAGTGCTGCAACTCATCGCCGAAGGCAAGGCCAACAAGCAAACTGCGGAAGAATTGGGCATCGGCATCAAGACCGTCGAGAAACATCGCGAACATCTCATGGAGAAGCTCGACATCCACGACACCGCCGGCCTCACCCGCTACGCCATCAGCGCGGGCATCATCGAGAACAGCGTCCAGTTGACCATTGTTTGATTTCGACGCCGGAAGCAGAAACAAACAGCCGGAACGAGAAGGTCAGGTAGCGCATCAGTCCGAAACGTATAGGGTGAACACCCCATGGCGAGGCGGTGATGAAAAAGGTTAGTGTGGCAGAGGGTGATCAAAAGCGTCAAAAAATCAGATGCTCGCTTCGTGGGCGATCCACGGCTGGTAATCGGCCAACGGTATTGGGTTCAATGTGAAGATTTCCGGTGCATGGCCGTGGCTGATTATGACGGCAAATGGAAAGTTTTCCCTTCCGGCAAGGAGTTGACTTCAACGGTGATTTCCTTCTGGCAATAATCTTCCAGCAAGCCATCTCGGCGCGCGGATTTTTTAAGTGGACGACGGACATTTCTCCTGCTTCGCGGGGATTATCAATAAAAGTCAAATTTTTGCGGCGGATTGTGCCGGGCCTTCCTTCGGGTTACACCCCATAGCGCCGGCGCACCTTCTGGAATACTCTCATCCCATGAATAACAAAAAACATTTCTTAAAAACTAACAAGGTTGCATTCGTGCTGGGTGCCGTGCTGCTGGCGACGCTGACCGGAAGCGCGGGTTACGCTGGCGGAGTAACCATCGTGATCGGCGTGCCGCCTCCCGTGATCGTGGCACCCCCGGTCGTAATCGTGCAGGACGACTATGTATATTATCCCAACTATGCCATCTATTACAACAGCCACCGGCACCAATACGCTTATTTGGATGGCGGTGTCTGGGTTTTTGCGCCGGTGCCGATGGGAGTCTCGGTTGAAGTGCTGCTGGCTTCACCGTCAGTGCACATGGATTGGCATGACTCCCCGGAACGGCATCATGCCGAGATGATGCAGAAGTATCCGAGAAATTGGCGGCCTGCCGGTGAACATCACGACGAGAATGCCGGGCCGGGTCACGACAAAAAATAACCGGGTCAATGAGTGTCCGGCCAATTTTCGCGCACAGTTGAAAAATCAGGGGGACTGGGATTCCTTTACGCGATAGAATCTGCTGGCCGCTGCCGACATGGCGTTGGTATCCATTACTGCCGCATCCAACCCGCTGCCTTCAACGCCGGCACCCGGCAGTTCAAACCAATCACCCGGAGCGAGGTCGGGCGAGTATTCCATAGTATATTGGCGTCCCGCAAACCCATGGAAACGCAGGAGCGCGCTATTGCCGGAAGATTCGATGGACAGGATTTTCAAGGCGGCAGTGATGGCCATGCCGCGGCCCGTGTGCGCTGCAATGGTCACAACGTTTGTCAACCCGGACGGCACATTGGTCTGGCCGTAAGTGTTGTCGCCCCAGACAACGACCGTGCCGTCGTTTTTCAGCGCCAGACTGTGGCTGTTGTCTGCCGCAACCGCGAGGACATTACTCAATCCCACCGGCACATTCGTCTGGCCAAAGTAATTATTTCCCCAGGCAACCACCGTGCTGTTGCTCAAAAGGGCAAGATTGTGAAACGAACCCGCCGCGATGGCGACCACGCTGCTCAAACCGACCGGAACATTGGTTTGCCCGGCGGAATTGTCCCCCCAGGCAACCACGGTGCCATCATTGCACAGGGCCAAGCTGTGAACCTCGCCCGCGTCAATCGCCACGACATTGCTTAATCCAGCCGGAACCAGTGACTGGCCGAAGTGCGGGAACGGGCCGCCGTTGGTCAGTCCGGCTCCCCACGCGACCACCGTCCCATCATTGCACAGGGCTAGGCTGTGGCGATCGCCTGCCGCAATCGCCACCGCATTGCTCAACCCGGCGGGGACGTCGGTTTGCCCGTAGGAATCATCTCCCCACGCAAGCACGGAGCCGTCGCCCCGGAGCGCCAGATCGAAATTAGCTCCCGCCGCAACCGCGATCATGTTATTCAACCCGGCTGGCGGATTGGTTTGATAGTTGTAATCCCAGAGCACCACCGAGCCGTCGCTTTCAAGGCCGAGGTTGTGCCCCCACGCGGCGCTCATGGCGGCCACGTTATTCAATTTGGACGGCACGGTTGCGTAATCGGCATTGGCACCGCCCCACGCGACGATTGAGCCATCGCCGGTGAGTGCCAGATTGTAATAAGAGCCGGCGGCAATGGCCACGATGTTGCTCAAGCCGGCCGGCACATTCGTCTGGCCGTAATTGTTGTTTCCCCAGGCGACCACGGTGCCATCGCTCTTGAGCGCCAGGCTGTGGCCGGTTTCCTCGCTGCCACCGGCGGCGATGGCCACGACATTGTTCAGCCCGGCGGGCACATTTGTTTGACCGTCATAATTGCATCCCCAGGCGATGACCGTTCCATCCTGTTTGAGGGCCATGCTGTGGTTCGCTCCCGCCGCGATGGCGATCACGTTGCTTAACCCGGCGGGCACGAGGTTCTGGCCGTAGTTGGGAAATGAATTGGTCGCAGGCGTGCCGGCACCCCAGGCAACCACGGTGCCATCGCTTTTGAGCGCCAGACTGTGATAACTGCCCGCTGCGATGGCCAAGACGTTGGTCAAACCGCCCGGCATAGACTGGCCATAGAGGCCTCCACCCCACGCGACCACATTCCCGTTGGTCGCAAGTGCCAGGCTATAAAATTCCCCCGCCGCGATGGCCATAATCGGAGGCAATGCCGGGGGCGTTTCATGCGGATTCATGACATTCGTGGAACCCCAACTGACAACCGTTCCGTCGTTCTTCAGCGCGAGACTATACCCGCCGCCCCCAGCCGCAATGGCCACGACGTTGCTCAACCCGGCGGGCGCCGTTGCCTGACCGTCGAAGTTGTTTCCCCAAGCCATGACCGTTCCGTCATTTTTCAGGGCCAGACTGTGATCGAATCCGGCGGCGATACTGGTGAAGACCGTTCCCGGTGGCACGTTTGGCATCACCCGCGAACCCCAGCTTGCCACCTGGCCGTTCGGTGAACCGGCCATGAGTGATGAAGAAAACACGGTCGAGCAAATCGCCACGCAAATTGACAGCAACAGTTGTCCGGGATGAAGCAGAACTTGTCTGTGTCCCACCCAATCAGCTGTTTGCCGGGATTTCATGTCATGTCTCGGTTCACGGCGGCGGAAGCAAATTATTCATATGTAAGAGCAACAAGGGCGTAAAGTCTTTGGGATCCTGATAGAAATAAAATTGCCGGGCTGTATTAAAGGTCGTAAGAAATCGCATTTTCTCGATCTGTATCCACCGGGCGGAGCCGTCCACAAACACTTCGTTGCCACCCTGGGGAGTCAACGAGTCTGAACCATGGTGCTCGCTCACATAAATTGAACCACCACTACCACCACCACCCATCGGCTGGGCGCTCCAGCCGCCGCCGGTTCCGTCATAAAATTCTATATCTGCGGCCAGGCACCAATAGGGCTGGGACTGGCTCAACTTGACGGGACTGCGTGATGGATGGAGCCCCGAAGGATACACCGGGTTGACCCAATTGGTGATGCCGCCAAAATACTGGTAGCCGATGTCCCACTGCGCGGGGGATTGAAACGGATCAAAGTAGGGTAATCCGGGGTGATCGGGGCAGGTCCAGATTGAAGCTGTGTTGGTCGGGAGCAGGCCGATGTTGGTGGCGGTTGTTCCGGAAATTCCACTGAGAGCAATCTGATTAAAACTCGACCCCACCGAGCGGGCTGGGAGGACTTTGTCATTGTTGTTGCCGGCATAAACGGTCATCTCAATGCTTAACTGGCGGAGGTTGTTCAGACAGGCCGTGCGGATGGCTCTTTCACTGCTGGAGGCGGCAAGGGCGGGCAACAGCATTACCGCCAGCAACGCAATCGTGCCAATCACCACCAGCAATTCCGTCAATGTGAAAGCGGAACGGGCCGCTGGCAACTTTGATTTCCCTGGTGGAGGTGTATTCATGCTGACTTCTAAAATGAGTTAAGTCCGACTCATATACAATCCGAGCTAAATAGTCAATCCTTAACGTGTGATGGGCGAAACTCTGTCAATCCGTGTTGATTTGAGGAACGCTGCCAGCGCGCGGATTTCGGCGGTGCGAAGGCGTTGGCGGAATGAATCATCCAACCCGGCATGGGTAAAACACCCCATGGCAGCCGCAAAGGTTTCAGCCTATGATGTCGAAATGAAAGAAAGAGTAGTTTTACATGACGGAGAAATACGTTGCCCAGCGCGCCACTTAAGTGCAAAACGACCCCCCAGCGCATTCTTCTGGCGGATGACGAGCCTTTAATTCTCCAACTCAACAGCACGGTGCTGGTTGAATCCGGCTACGAGGTTGATACCGCCAACGACGGGGCTGACGCTTGGGAAGTGTTGCAACTTAAAAATTATCATCTGCTGATCACCGACAACGATATGCCGAGGATGACAGGTGTTGAGTTGGTCAAGAAAGTTCATGCCGCCCGCATGGCGTTGCCGGTCATCATGGCCACCGGAACCTTTCCCGAAGATGAATTGAGCCGGCATCCGTGGCTGCAAATCGAGGCCACGCTGCTCAAACCTTATAGCATCGAGGAGTTATTGATCACGGTGGGCAATGTTCTGCGCGTGAGCGACGGTTGCCTCGAACAATCTGCGCCGCCGCCAAACCGGCAAAGCCAGCCGTCATCCAATGGTTTGCGGATGTGATGATTCCGTTCCGCAATTCAGCATCCCGTTAAAGGTCGTTTAGTGACTCGTTAATAAAGCAGGAGAGACGTGGGGAAGACGATTCCCATTCTGCCCGCAAAGACATAATTTCAAAAACAAAAAGGGCCGGAACGATTTTTCGTTCCGGCTTTTAGGTAAAGAATCAATGGTGTCCGCTCAATTGCCGCCGGCGGCAAAGAATTCCTTGACGGCTTTTTCGACGGCTTCACGGGTCTCGCCCGTGCGCTTCTGGATCCGGCCAATCAGTTCGTCCTGCCTGCCTTCGGCGTATTGGAGATCGTCGTCCGTGAGCGCGGCCCATTTTTGTTTCAGCTTGCCTTTGGTGATGTTCCAGTCGCCTTTGATTTCTAGTGTGGTCATAGTTGTTTGTTTTTGTTTTGGTTGTTTGTTTTTGTTCACCGTCAACGTGGCGGCAAAAGCATTTCCGCAATCAGCGGAGCGGGTTAGTTAAATCATTTTTGCACTTCCTTTTCAGGGCAAAGAGGCCGGTTAATCCCATGACCATCAGCGCATACGAAGAGGGTTCGGGCACTACCGAGAAGGTCGCATCAATGCTTACTTGCGAATCATCGCCCGCCGGGTCAGGCGCATTTTGAGAAGCGTCGAGGGCAAAAGTAAGGGTATAAGTGTCCCCGGGTGCAAGTGTTCCCTGATAATAAATCGGGAGCCCGCTTGGATCAGGATTTGGGATGGGAGCGCCGAGAAGCAAGCCTACTTGTGCTGAAATCAGGTTCCAGCTTGCGGATACGTTGCCGTAGGGATCAACCAAATCCACGGCCAGACTCCATGTTTGCGGGCTGTTGACGCTGAAGGTCAATTCGCTGAACGAATCCGCTTCGCTGTAAACCGTGCAGTTCTGGCCTACTCCACCCGTCGCCGCCGACAACGATGAACTGAAATTAAATTGATTCCCGCTCAAAGAGGAGTTTTGCGCCGCCTGGCTGTCGCCGCCCGCTGTTGGCGGACCCGGATAGTTCTCATCCACTGTTCCAGAAACATTTCCATTGAACGTGGCAAATGACGCGGAAGGAGTCTTGGTCGCAAGATAATTCAAGACCGGCATTGGCGGAACCTGAACATAACCAGATGCGGTCACAGAGCGATTATCGGTGAGCCAGTTGACCTGTGCCTGAAGTTCGCCGACCATCAAGAAGGTCGCCAGTGTCACCGGTATAATTCGCAAAATTCCGATTTGGATGCTCATGCGGTCGGTGAAATTTGCGGCTCAACGGTCAACGGAGCAATAAGACCACAATGACGATGACGAGCAGGAGGCCGACGGAGCCGCCGCCGATGTAGAGTGCGCTGGCCAGAACGGGAGAGAATAAAAGGTGCATAGTTTGTCTTTCGTTTTTACACTTGTTGTTTATGCCGACGCCGTGAATTGTAAAAGCGTTCCGGCAACTTTTTTCTTTTTTTACTTTAGAACGTGCCCTCGCTTTTTGCCATGGGGTAAAACCCTACTATTTGATGGTGTCCCTCTGCCAAACGTATCGGGACTGAATTCATGAAGTCTGATTCAAGATTATGGGTGGAACACCCCGTTGCGACCTCTTTCAGAATGTGGCAGCTTTCAGCCGATGAATTTTTCCCTTCTTTTGATTTGCGCCGTCACCATGCCAGCTTCATGAAAAGCTTTATCACACTTATGTTGCTTTTGGCGGGTTCAGTGGTCGCCCGGGCAGATGACGACACGGTCACGTTGCCGGATCTCATCCAAGGCGCGCAACAGTGGGCGCAGGAAAATCTCGACACGAATGTTCTCAATGCGCTTCCCGAGGCGGACGGGCAGGCGGTGCGGCAATTTTTCCGCGAAGTGCAGCAACGCTTTCAAGGCGACTACGTCGTGGACATTGCCACGCTGCGGCAAACCGCCCAAACCATCCTGCCGCTGCTGGAAAGTCGCGAAGAAACGCAGCCCTATGCCGCGTGGCTCAAGTCGCAGATGGATTATCTGGATGTCGCGGACGAAATCCGGCTCACGATTCCACCGCCAAAAGCCGAAACCAACCAGCCGCCGCAACCGGTTCCCAATCCCCCGCCGGAAAAGGAACGCGAGCTTTGGGTGAAAAAAGTTTCCGTCGCTCCCGTGGCCGGCTTTGGCAAAAGAATATGTGCCGGAGTTGAAGCCGATTTTTACCGCGCAAAAGATTCCGCCGGAACTGGTCTGGGTGGCGGAGGTGGAATCGTCCTTCGACCGCCGCGCAATGAGTCCGGCGGGAGCGGCAGGATTATTTCAATTGATGCCGGACACGGCCAGACGGTTTGGTCTTTCGCTGTGGCCGCGCGATCAACGGTTTCAGCCGGAACCGAGCGCGACCGCGTCCGCCCAGTATCTGAAATATCTTTACGACCGTTTTAAGGACTGGCGGCTCGCTTTGGCCGCTTACAACGCGGGTGAAGGCACGGTGCAAAAACTTTTGGACCGCCATAAAACGGACAGTTACGACGCCATCGCCGAACATCTGCCGGCGGAAACGCAAATGTATGTGCCCCGGGTTGAAGCAACCCTCTTGCAGCGTGAGGGCGCAAAACTCGAACAGCTTTCCGCGCCATAGTCTCAAATGGGGTGAACACCCCATGGCGGTCACAAGGCTTTCCAGTCTATCGTAAAATCCATGAAGGATGCGGGAGCGATGTCACTCATCTGTAATGACAGCCCCTTACATAAAATCACCATGCCTATTTTTAATCGAACTCCGGGCATTTTTTTATTGGCCGCCGCCGGTTTGCTGGCGGGTTTCGATTGCCACGCACAAATTGACCCCATGCATCGCAATCTGCTGGAGTTGGGCTACGACCAGCCGCTCGCCGGCCAGGGACCACAGGCGGTCTACGCCTATTATTATTACAACAACCCGGACTTTTTTGACACCAACACGGCTTTGCGTCTGGCCATTGCCCCGGCTTATGTGGACGGCGAAATCGGGTTCAAACATTTGCTATCGCCCTATACCGATGTCGGCCTCGGTTTCAATGGCGGACTGTTTGGCGCGAATTATTATGAAGTCCGGCAGGGCCAATACTACAAAAGCGAAAGTTTTAATGGCGATGGCGGCGGGATTGCCTTGAGCGTGTATCAATTGTTGAATCCGGGCATGCTGATTCCGGTGAGCGTGGTCGCGCGCGGCGGGATGCGCGATTCAACTTTTACGGATACTTCTGACACGGCAAACAATTTCACTTTGCCCGGCAATCAAGTCAGCGGTTACACGCGGGGCGGCATCCGGGTGGCGGGCAAGGAGCCGGTTCTATATCCCGACTTGGGCATGGAACTTTCCGTCTGGTTTGAACGGCAATGGCGTTTGGACAGCCAGCCATATGGTTACAGCGACGACCGCAGCATCAGTCCCGATGTGAACCTTTACTGGCTCTATGCCGGTTTGAACTATGCGTGGACAAACAGCGGGCAAAAAATTTCATTCGCGTTCACGGCGGGCGGCTCGACCGATGCGGACCGGTTCAGCGCGTGGCGGCTGGGCGGCGTGCTGCCGCTGGTGTCGGAATTTCCGCTGACGCTGCCCGGCTACTATTATGAAGAACTCACCGCGACGAGCTTTCAACATTTTTACGCCGGGTATGACGTGCCCTTGGATTCGGCGCATCGCTGGGATTTCCGGCTGGAGGCGGCGACGGCCCACATGGATTATCTGCCCGGCTTTGACCAGCGGAGCAGTTGGCAGACCGGCGCCGGCGGCGGCCTGTCGTTTGCGCCCCAAAATAAAAATTTTGAGATAATCCTGCGCTACGGTTACGGGTTCAACGCGCTCCGCGACGGCAAGGAAGGCGCGCAAAGCATCGGGCTGCTGTTCCAATACAATTTTGAAAAGCAAAAAGATCGGTCGGAATAAAATGTATGTCGTTAACAAACATTGATGTGGCAAACAGGTGGGCTCCTTTTCCGGCTTGGTGAATCAAATCAAAAACATATCCGCTTCAAACACCCCCGCGCTGCAATGGCTTTCCATGGGCCGGGAAATTTTTCCGGCCATGCTGGCGGCGATCCACGCGGCGCAGAAATCCATCCAACTGGAAACTTACACGTTTTCCGACGGCCAGTTGGCGCGGCGGTTTCTGGAAGCGCTGCTGGCGGCGACCCGGCGCGGCGTGCGCGTGCGCGTGCTGGTGGATGCCGCCGGTTCATGGTTTTTGCCGGATAATTTTTTCAGCCCGCTCATCGCCGCCGGCGCGCAGGTGCGCCGTTTCAATCCGCTTCACCTCTGGCGTTTCGGCGTGCGCGACCATCGCAAACTTCTGGTCTGCGACGAGTCCGTCATTTTCATCGGCGGATTTAATGTGGCCGATGAATACGACGGCGACGGCGTGACGCGCGGCTGGTGCGACCTCGGCGTCCGGATTCAAAATGCAACGCTGGCCGGAGAACTGGCGGATTCATTTGAAGAATTATTTGCGCTGTCGGATTTTCACAAAAAACCGCTGCTGCGTTTGCGCCTCTTCAAACACAAACGCAAATCTCAAAAGAGAACGGCGGGGGAATTTTTGCCAATCCGTCCCGGACGCGGTGCCAGCCCGTTTCAAACTGCGCTCTATCACGATCTGGCCAAAGCCCATGACGTGCGGATTGTGAGCGCGTATTTTCTGCCGACCCGGCGGCTGCGCCGGGATTTGAAGCGCGTGGCGCGGCGCGGCGGACGCGTGCAACTGCTGCTGGCCGGCAAATCCGACGTGCCGGTCTCGCAACTGGCGGCCAGAAGTTTGTATCATCGCCTGTTGAAAGCGGGCGTGGAGATTTACGAATATCAGCCGCAGATTTTGCACGCCAAACTGGTTCTCTGCGACGGCATCGCTTATGTCGGCTCTTCCAATCTCGACATCCGCAGCCTCAATTTGAATTACGAACTCATGTTGCGATTTGACGACAAAACGGCCGCCGCCGAGGCGCGGGAAATTTTTGAGCGCGCGCTGAAACTTTCCCGGAAAATCGAACTTCCTCAATGGCGGAAAACCGAGACTTTCTGGCAGCGCTGGAAAAATCACTGGGCGCATTTTTTGTTGGCGCGGATTGATCCCTTCGTCGCCCTGCGACAATTCCGCACGATGAAAAAATAGGTGAGCTAGGGTCTGATTGTGAACAAGCCCAGTAAAAACAAACTGATAAATAGAACCAATATCAACACCGCATTGTATCGTAATCGAAAAGTTCCTGCGGTGTTATGGGGTATTCTACCCATCAGGCTTCAGACTTGGACAAATCCCCGCGCTATTGCGGTTGAGCCGTGATCGAGTTCGTGGTCGATGATTCTGTTTTCGACAGCAACAAGACGAACACTTCGTGATAGAGGTTTTTCATGTCGTCACTGATGCCGGCCAGCGCACGGGCGCGTTCGGGTTGCGGCTCGTTTTCGGCGGTGACTTCCGCCAGATGCCAGGCATAGCTCAACGCCTCGGTCTGGGTCAAAAGCAGGGTCAGTTCAAAGGTGTCGCCGCTCTGGCTCAACAATTCCTTTTTTTTGGTGGCTGCAATCGCATCGCGCGTGGCCACTTCGCCCGGCGGCAGCCGGATGTCGTCCAGATTGATTGAAGGATCGTCCTTGGCAAATGCCTCCAATAATTTTGCCCCGGTTCCGGAAGCGGTGGCAATCCGCTTCACCAGTTCTTTGACATCGGAGTTCTCGGGTCTGATGAATCGCAGCAGGCCGACATTTTTTTGCTCGTCGAGAAGTTGATGGAGCAGGCTGTAGCCATTGTTTCGCGTGGATTGCGTCGCAATGCTTTCGCGCGGAGACATGGCCTTGGGCGATTGACAGCCGGTCAGAAGGCAGGCGGCCAATGTCACCGCCGTGAGTAATGGAAGGATGAATTTCATGATGGTTCTTTAATCGGCTCCGACCATTTTTGTCCACAGGTTTTTTTAGAGTGGCGGTACGTTGATGCCGATCGCGGTGCTCAAATCAATTTCATCTTCCTGCATGACTTTCAGCACTACAACTGAAATTATATGTTCAAATCGGTCATTTACCATGGGGTATAACCCTACCTCATGGTCGTGCCGCCTGCGCGAGCGGGACTGGATTCACCTGTCTGGTTTGAGGATGGGGAAAACACCCCATGGCGCTCGCAAAATTTCTTTGTTTATTGTGATGGAGTCGAAATGAAAAAAAAGAATCAACCTGCGGGCGTGACCGGCAGCAAAACGAGGATTGAACAGGCCGAAGCCCGGACGGAGAAGGCTGAAACGCGCACCGAGCAGGCCAAGACCCGCGCGGAATCAGCGGAGACGCGCACGGAACAGGCTGAAACCCGGACGGAACTGGCGAAGACGCGGACAGAACAAGCCGAAATCCGAACCGAACAGGCCGAGACGCGCACCGAGCAGGCCGAGACGGCTCTGAAAAGTGCGAGCCGCAAGGAAGCTGATTCGCAAGGGAAGATCTCCACGCAATTCCTTAAAAACATCACCATGGATGGAATCGCCGGCGAGCAAAGCCCGCTCGAACCGTTGACGATCCGGCAGCGCGAGATTCTCCTGCTGATTGCCGAAGGCCAGAACACGAAGAAGATTGCGGAGATTTTGAAGGTCAGTCCCAAGACCGTCGAATACCATCGTATAAAGTTGATGAACTGCCTGAAAATTCACGACGTTCCGGGACTGGTGCGGCTGGCCCTGCGGGTGGGATTGATTCCGCAGGAAAATTGACCTGCGTTCTCACGCCGGTGCGCTGTCTTTATTTCCTACCATAATTCATGTCCATGCTCTTTGAAGCGCCGCTCAATCTCACTCCAAGCCCAGTTGAGCTGAATCGCCCGTTCCGTGCTGCCGCCCGCCTTGTCCGGATGCACGCAGACAATCTGTTGCCGGTAAAGCCAGCGCGCCTGTTCCAAAACCTGCAGGTGGTTGATTTTTCGCAGCCAGAACGATCCATTTTCACGCCAACGCCGGAAGTAAAGCATCTGTCCCGGCACACCCAGCGCTTTTAACAGTGCGATGATTTGTCCGGTGCGCCCGGCAACTTTTGTGTTGCTGCATCGGGCAAGATCAAGAGGCGTTGAGTTCATTTCGTTCTTATGAAAAATTTGAGTCGGCCTCAAGGCGTTGTATCGTGTGAGCGATAGTAGCGGTTTGAAAAACTGGGCGCGTTCGTGTCGGTGAAATTCAACGAGCCGCTGACACCTAAAGTCACGGTGCCGATGACCGTCCAGGTCTTCAAATCCTGTGTCGCCTGGATGTCGTAGGTGTGGCCGGCCAAACCGGTCACGGTCAGGACGAACTGATGCGCCAGCGTGATCAGAAGTTGCACTCCGGGTAGCACTCGGCACGGTGTAAGCCACTTCGCTGGAAAACGCACTTTCCGCACCGGCGGCGCTGTAGGTGGTCGCGGCAAAATAATAGGTGGTTCCGTTGACGAGGTTGGATATGGTCAGACTGGTTACCGGCCCGGCCGAGGTTTTGTTGGTGTAGGTGCCGCTGGCCCCGCCGTAATAGATGTTATAGCCGGCGACAATGGGGTTGGTGCTTTGGATCCAGGCCAAAGTGACGTTGGTGCCCGCTTGGACGAACATGATGCACGCCGTGAAAATCAGCAGAACCCCCAGAAACTTCGCCCATCCGCTGATTTTTAAGAACCGACACACATTGTTCATGCGTCGCGCTCTGTATGTTTGATAGATGGTCATAATTACCGTTACGTCCTGCGAAGCCGGGCCGCGACTAGGGTGTTCCTTGCCGCCACTGGAAAAACCCTTGGTTCAATTTGGAAGCGTGAACCGGGCGGAGAAAAGATTGAACTGGCGGGCCACTTTATGGGGAAGGTATCGGCATCGTGCCGGAATCCGGCTCGAAAATCCTCTGGTAGGGTAACACCCCATGGCACTGGCAAAGCTTCCCTGTGCATGATGGCGTTATGAAAGGGAACAACTCCTTGAATTGAAATTTGCCCTCCCGATAATTTATCCGCCATGAAACACAATCATAACCACGACAACGCCGGGAGCAGTGACCCGCAACTGGTGCCGGTCCGCTTTGAATTCACGCATCCGACGGCCAAGAGCGTTTGCGTCGCGGGAACTTTCAACCAGTGGCAACCCGAAACCAAGACGCTGCATTCCTCCGGCGTCGGCAACTGGTGGAAGGAAACCGCCCTCGCGCCCGGCACCTACGAATACTGCCTCGTCGTGGACGGCAAATGGATTCCCGACCCGCTGGCGAGAAAAACCGTCGCCAATCCGTTCGGCGGAAGAAATTCCATTTTGACCGTGGCAAGTTCGCCAGAAGCGGCCCATCTCGCCGACGCGGAAAATTTACCGTTGAAAAACACAAACAAACCAAAAACAAAAAAAGCATGAACAAAGAAACACAACCAACCGGCAATGACCTTGGCACGCTCGCCGAAGACGCGCGCGCATTGATGGCCGCCACCGCCGACGTGGCCGGAGATAAAGTCGGGGAGGCCCGCAAGCGCCTCGCCGCCGCGCTCGAAAGCGCCAAACACATCGCGGCCAATGTCCGCGACAAGGCGGTCGCCGGCGCGAAGGTCGCCGACCAGACCGTCCGCGAAAATCCGTATCAATCCATTGCCATCGCCATCGGCGTCGGCGCGGTCATCGGTTATCTCGTCGCCCGCCGGTGCGCCTGCAACCGGAGCTGATTTCGTTATGGAAGAATCCACCGTCAGCTTCGGGCAACTGGCCGCGACCTCGAAACATTTTGCGCGGCGGCTGGCGACCATCGGGGAAAACCGGCTTGAACTGCTGGCGGTGGAAGTGCAGGAGGAACGCGAGCGTCTTTTGCACGCCTTTTTGCTGGCGCTCGGTGTGGCGGCGTTCGGCCTGCTCGCCGGTCTGACGCTCACGGCGGCCATCGCGGTCTTGCTGTGGGCTTGGTCACCCGTGGCCATCCTTTTAACAATGACTGTTCTTTACGGAGCAGCCGGGGTTTGCCTTTACCGGCGGCTCACCGGTTTGCTGCGAAACTGGCAGACACTTTTCGCCACGCTCGACCAACTCCGAAAGGACCGTGAATGTCTGGAAAAAATCCTCGCATGAACCCGCTCGCCTCGCGGAAAAAATTGTTGATTGCGGAAAGCGAACTCAACCGCGTGCAACTGATCCAGGAATTGCGGACAATTTCGGACGAGGTTCATTCGCTGACAAGCCAGGCCAGGACCATCGGTTCGCTGGCGTCATCCGCCGTCTCGCTGGTCACCGGCCTTGCGTCCTTCCGGCGCAAAAAAGAATCCGCGCCCGCCGCCGAAAAACCTTCGTGGCTGCAAACCGTTCTAAAAGGCGCGCAACTGGCCGGCTCGCTCTGGTCGGCATTTCGCCCGCAACGATGCGGGCAAAAAGAAAAATAAAAGACTGCGAAGCTGGCGGGTAAATCCACCCGTGCTGCCCGAAAAAATTTCATGCAGCAACCATCGGACATCCGCAAGGTCGCGTTTCTCGGCGATTATCTGCCGCGCAAATGCGGCATCGCCACGTTCACGACCGATCTGCGCTGCGCCGTGGCGAAGGAATTTCCGCAACTGCAATGCCTCGTCGTGCCGGTCAATGATCTTGCTGAAGGCTATGATTATCCGCCGGAAGTCCGTTTTGAAATCGCGGAGCAGGATTTGCCGTCGTATCTGCGCGCGGCGGATTTTTTGAACATCACGGACGTGGACGTGGTTTGCGTGCAGCATGAGTTCGGCATTTACGGCGGGCCGGCGGGCAGTCATGTGCTGGCATTGCTGCGCGAACTGAATATGCCCATCGTCACCACGCTGCACACGATTTTGCGCGAACCAAACGCGGAGCAAAGCCGCGTGATGCGTGAATTGATCCGGCGCTCGACGCGGCTCGTCGTGATGAGCGAGCGCGGACGGGAATTTCTGCGCGACGTTTATCAAGCGCCGGAAAACAAGATTGACCTTATCCCGCACGGCATTCCCGACATGCCGTTCGCCGATCCAAATTATTTCAAGGACGAATTCGGCGTGGCTGGCAAACAGGTTTTGCTCACGTTCGGATTGCTCTCGCCGAACAAGGGAATCGAATTTGCGTTGCGCGCTTTGCCGGAAATCATCAAGGAATTTCCCAATGTCGTTTATATCGTGCTGGGCCAGACGCATCCGAATCTGCTGCGCGACGAAGGCGAAGCTTATCGGTTGAGCCTCGAACGGCTGGCGAAAGATTTGGGCGTGCAAAAAAACGTCGTGTTCTTCAATCGCTTTGTCGAGCTGGAAGAACTCATGCGCTTCATCGGCGCGGCGGACATTTATCTCACGCCGTATCTGACCGAATCGCAAATCACGTCCGGCACGCTGGCGTATGCATTCGGCGCGGGCAACGCCGTGGTCTCAACGCCTTACTGGCACGCGGCGGAATTATTGACCGCCGAGCGCGGCAAACTTGTTCCGTTCCGCGATGCAAAAGCGATTGCCGTCGCTGTCGTCGAGTTGTTGCGCGACGAACCGCTGCGCCATTTGATGCGCAAGAACGCTTACAAGCTCGGACGTGAAATGATCTGGAGCCGCGTCGCACAGCTTTACGCGAAATCTTTTGAGCAGGCGCGAAAGGATCACAGTTTCGTCGGCAGAAAATCCTCGCCCATCAAGACGCTCGACGAACAGCCTGGACAATTGCCGGAAATGAAACTGGATCATCTGTTTCGGATGAGTGATTCGACCGGAATGTTTCAGCACGCGAGTTTCACGGTGCGGAATTTGGCGGAAGGTTATTGCACGGACGACAACGCGCGCGCGCTGGCGCTGACGTTGATGTTGAAAAAGCTCGGTGACGATTCGCCGCAACTCGGCGCGAAGGCCGCCACCTACGCCGCGTTTCTCAATCACGCTTTTGATCGCAAGAGCGGACGATTTCGTAACTTTATGAGCTTCGACCGGCGCTGGCTGGAAGAGGTCGGCTCGGAAGATTGCCAGGGTCACGCGCTGTGGGCGCTCGGCTTGTGCGTGTCGCAGGCGGGGCAGGGCAGTTTTCAGATGCTCGCGGCGCAGCTCTTCGAGCAGGCGCTGCCGGTGGCCGCCGAATTTTCTTCGCCGCGCGCGTGGGCGTTCACGCTCATCGGCATTGACGAATACCTGCGGCGGTTCGGCGGCGACCGGCGCGCGAACCAGATCCGCGAATCGCTCACGGCCAAGCTCATGCAGCGCCACGCCGATGCCGCGACGGAGGAATGGCATTGGTTTGAAGAAGTCGTTTCGTATGCGAACGCCAAGCTGCCGCACGCGATGATTCTCAACGGACGCTCCCTGAACAATTCGGCGATGCTGGAACTCGGCCTGAAAACTTTGCGCTGGCTGATAAAAATCCAAACCTCGGACGCCGGCTCGTTTCGGCCCGTCGGCTCGAACGGATTTTTTCCGCGCGGCTATGAACGCGCCATTTTCGACCAGCAACCCATCGAGGCGCAGGTGACGATTTCCGCGTGCATCGAGGCGTATCACGCAACGGGTGATATGTTTTGGGTCGCCGAAGCGCGCCGCGCGTTCGAGTGGTTTCTTGGCCGGAACGACCTCGGCCTTGCGCTCTACGACTCCACCACCGGTGGCTGCCGCGACGGATTGCACATGGACCGGTTGAGCCAGAACCAGGGCGCGGAATCCACACTGGCTTTTCTGCTGTCGCTCGCGGAAATGCAGGCGCTGCAAAATACCCTTACCAGTTTCAAGGAAACGCCCGCAGAATAGCCGTTGCCTGTTTTGAAAAATACAACTCTCCACGCCAAACGCATCGGGCCGACGCTGACGCCGGATCGTTCGCGCGTGCTGTTGCGCCCGTTTCGTCCGACCACGGATGACATTTCGCGGCACATCGTTGCGCGAGTCATGGCCTTGCCGGAAGAAGAAGTCGCCAAATTGCTGGCGCAGGTGCTCGGTGAATTTGCGAACCGGCACGAACACGTCGAGGAAATTTTTCGCGAACGCTTCGGGCAGGTGAACATTTACCTCGAACCCGGCGCGACACCGTCGCCCGAACGACAGATGCTCATCGGCGCATATTTCACGCACGAGTATTCGCCGGAATCGGCGGCGCTGTTCAATCCGTCCATCGTGCCGCATCCCGACCAAAGCGGATTGCCCAAGGGCGCGCTGCGTTTCGTCTTGAGTTTGCGCGCGACGGGCGAGGGGCACATTTCCTCGATCACCTTTCGCGTCGGCGTCGTCAGCGCGCAACATCGCATCACGCTCACGCCGCCCGTGCCGTTCGTGATGGAGCCGGAGCGCGTGCCGAATGCCGCCTACGACAAGGGATTGTTCGCGCACAAACTTGAAGAGGCGGGCGTGCAAAATGATTTTTGCCGACGCGTGCTGGACAAGCTGCACGAAGGTTTTACGCTGAAGGAATTGCACGCGGTTCTATTTGCGTCAGGTCTGACGGAAGACACGTCCGACGCCACGGCGAGCCACGCCGCGCGCGGAATTTTGCTGCTGGCGGAATCGAATTACGAAGTCCACTTCGCGCCCGATAGCAAAATTTCTCAACGCGTGCTTTTTCCGTCCGCGCCCAGCCAGAGCAACGGCATCGAGGACGCGCGCTTCGTCCGTTTCCAAAACGACGACGGCAGCTTCACTTACTTCGCGACCTACACCGCTTATGACGGAAAAATCACGCTGCCGCAATTGCTGGAGACGCCGGACTTTGTAAATTTCAAATTCCGCACGTTGAACGGCCCCGCCGTGCAGAACAAAGGCATGGCGTTGTTCCCGCGCAAGATCAATGGGAAGTATTTCATGCTTTCGCGGCAGGACGACGAGAACATTTTGATCATGTTTTCGGACAATATTCATTTTTGGGCGGAGCCAAAAGTGTTGCAATCTCCCGCGCAACCGTGGGAGTTCATCAAGCTGGGCAACTGCGGCTCGCCGATTGAAACGGAAGCGGGTTGGCTGGTGTTGAGCCACGGCGTCGGCGCGATGCGGAGGTATTGCCTCGGCGCGTTCCTGCTCGACCTGAACGATCCGGCGCGCGTCATCAAACGTTTGCGCGAACCATTCCTTTGCCCCAACGAAGCGGAGCGCGAAGGTTATGTTCCAAACGTCGTCTACACTTGCGGCGCGCTGCTGCATGGACGTGAACTCATCATCCCCTACGCGATGAGTGATTCGGCCACGAGCTTCGCCACCGTTTTGCTGGATGAACTGCTGGCGGCGATGGAGTGAGTTGCAGCGCCTCAACCGGGACGGAAATAAATTCGCAAAATTTGCGGTAGGGTTACACCCCATGGCGCACCGATGTCTCGTTCGATTATTTTCGTCCGATGATTTATAAAAAACTTTTCTTCAAAACCAGCAAGGTTGTTTTCACGCTCGCCGCCGTGCTTCTGGTGACGCTGACCGGATGCGTGGGTTATGTGGACGGGCCGCGCGCCGGGGTCCAAGTGGATGCTTATGCGTTCGCCGCGCAAGATGATTACGTTTATTACCCCCAGTATGAATGTTATTACAGCGTGAGCCGGCACCAATACGCCTACCGGGAAGGCAACGACTGGGTGGCACGACCGGCGCCACGCGGTGTCACGGTGAATGTGCTGATGGCTTCCCCGTCCGTAAAGATGGATTTCCACGACTCCCCGGCAAACCACCATGCGGCGGTGGTCCAGAAGTATCCGAAAAATTGGAAGCCATCCGGCTCGAATGAAGGCCAGAAGAAAAATCAAAAGGATGACCAGCACGGGCAAAACAACGGAAAATAATCAGGCGAACCTGAAATTTATGTTGCGCAGCATCAAGAAATTATACGGGGACAAGCTCGGCGCGTCGGATGGTGAAATCGGGCAGGTGAAAGATTTTTATTTCGACGATCAGAGCTGGGCGGTGCGTTATCTGGTTGCCGACACGGGAACCTGGTTGACGAGCCGTCAGGTGCTGCTCTCGCCTCATGCCTTCGGCAGTCTCAATCAGGCCGGGAAAGTCCTGCGCGTGAACCTGACCCGCAAACAGATTGAGGATAGTCCTCCGATCGAGTGGCACAAACCGGTGTCGCGCCAGTATGAAGAGGAATATTACCGCTATTACGGCTGGCCCTACTACTGGCAGGGCGATGGCTTGTGGGGCATGAGCGGTTTTCCAATCCTCGAATTGCCCGCAAAACCACTGTTGAGTGAACAGGCGTCGGCGATGGATCCGAAGCGGGCAACCGCCGACGCGCACCTGCGCAGTACGCGGGTGGTGAATGGCTACCATGTCAAGGCCAGCGACGGAATTGTCGGCCACGTCTGTGATTTCATGATGGACGACAAGAGCTGGGCGATTGGTCGGCTCGTCGTCAAAACCGGCCACCGGTTTTCCGGCAAAGAAGTGCTGATCCCGGCGGGCAAAGTTGCGCGGATCAGTTACGAAGACTCGACGGTGTTCGTCAATTTGACCAAGGAAGCCATCGAGCAAAGTCCCGCGCACCAGACGACTTCGTTCGCCGCAGTTGATTGACCTTGCCGCCACATTTTTATGAAAGCTCTCGTTTATCACGGCCCCGGAAAAAAGCAGTTGGAAGAAATGCCCAAGCCCGCGTTGCGCGACGCGACCGACGCCATCGTACGGATGACCAAGACCACCATTTGCGGAACCGACCTGCACATTCTCAAAGGAGACATGCCTGTCGTCACTGACGGCCGTATTTTGGGCCATGAAGGAATCGGGATCATCGAAGAAGCCGGCACTGGCGTCAGCCGCTTTCGCAAGGGCGACCGCGTGATGATCTCCTGCATCACTTCGTGCGCCACCTGCGAGTATTGCAAGCGCGGCATGCCCGGCCACTGCGAGCATGGCGGCTGGATCCTTGGCTACACGATTGACGGAACGCAGGCCGAGTTCGTCCGGATTCCTTTTGCGGACAACAGTCTTTATCCCATTCCCGAGGGCGCGGACGACGACGCGATGGTTATGCTTAGCGACATTTTGCCGACTGGCTACGAGTGCGGCGTGCTAAACGGTTGTGTCAAACCGGGCGACACGGTGGCCATCATTGGTGCCGGACCCGTCGGTTTGTCGGCGCTGCTGACGACGCAATTTTATGCTCCGGCAAGCATCATCGTCATTGATCTCGATGATAACCGGCTTGCGGTCGCAAAAAAATTCGGTGCGACTGCGGTGGTCAATAGCACCGATGGCAAGGCCGTCGAAAAAGTAATGGCCATGACTTCCGGCAAAGGCGTGGATGTCGCCATCGAAGCAGTCGGTATGGCCGCGACATTCGGCATCTGCCAGGAAATCATCGGCGTGGGCGGCCATATTGCCAACATCGGCGTGCATGGTGCAGGCGTGACCTTGCATCTCGAAAAACTTTGGTCGCAAAACGTGACCATCACGACGCGGCTAGTTGACGCGGTGACCACGCCGTTGCTGCTCAAGACGGTCATGGCCGGGAAACTCAAGCCGACGCAACTCATCACGCATCACTTCACGCTCGATGAAATTCTAAAAGCCTACGACACCTTCGGCAATGCCGGACGGGAACGCGCCTTGAAGGTCATCCTGACGAACCAGTAGACCGGACTGAAGTTAGAAATTTTGTCGAATGGGGTGAAGACCCCATGGCGAATGCGCCGCAGACGAGGCTATTCTCAATTTATGAAACAAAATAAATATCCCCAAAATCAAAAAACTGCCGGCACTTCAGCGCCCGCCATCGCCGGCTTGAGCCAGAACGAAATTGATTTTGCGCCGTCACCGGATGAAGTGGCCAGAAAAGCCTACTTCAGCTATGTGAATCAGGGCTCGCGACCGGGACACGAGGTGCAGCATTGGCTGGAGGCCGAGGCGCACTTGCTCGCGGAACGCAACCGCACTCGCGTCCACGGCTTTCACAACAAGACCTGAAACAAATTTCAAACAACCATCAAAATTTATTTATGAAAAAATCCAAAGCTACTTTCAAGGAAGCACCGCAAATGTATGAAACTGAAAACGACATTTTGCTGAAAAATCGTCTGGAACTGAACGCGCTGATGAACCAGCGGCTGGCGTCCGCCGTGGACCTGCAATCGCAGATGAAGCAGGCGCATTGGAATGTGAAAGGCCCGAGCTTCATCGGCCTGCACGAACTGTTCGACAAGGTGGACGAAGCCGTGGAAGATTATGTGGATAAAATCGCCGAACGTATCGTACAGCTCGGCGGCATCGCCGAAGGCACGGTGCGCGTGGCCGCGTCGCGCACGCGGCTCGCCGAGTATCCGCTGCAAATCGCGGAAGGCATGGCGCATGTCGAAGCCGTGGCGCGGGCGCTTTCCACTTTTGGACAGGAAGCGCGCGCGACGATTGACGAGGCGAACGCGCTGGACGACGCCGACACGGCGGATTTGTTCACCGAAGTTTCGCGCGGCATAGACAAATGGCTGTGGTTCGTCGAAGCCCATTCCCAGGCGGCGAAATAAAACCATGAAATCATCGCCTCAAAAAATTGCAGTCATAAGGCAAACGCCGGTTTTCGCCCAGACATTCCACCGGTCGTGGTCCAAGCCCGATGCGGCTGCGGCAAAACCGGAAAAGCGCGACAATATTTTTTCCAAATCCCGCGACACAAGGGAAAATCGCGGCACGCGCGAAATGAAAACCGCGCAAAACGCGGGGACACTTTCGCACGCACGCTGATTTTTAACCCATGAAAACAAACCCATTGAAGGAAGGCATTTTGACCGAGAACTCCATCGGCATCGGCACGGTGACGCGCAAAATGGTGCGGGAGCGCGCGGTTGAACTGGCCGTTATCAACGGACGTTCCGCGCAGGAAGTGTCGAAATCCGATTGGGAACAGGCCAAACGGGAGTTGACGGGCAAACCGGAAACGTTCCCAAAAGAAATGATTCTCGAATCCGCGCCCGAATCCGAACGCTGGAATCCGTTGCCCGGCTCGACCGGACACCAAGTGCCGGTGGCCGCCGGCGAAGACGAGGACGACGAAGGGCGAAGCGACAATGAAAGGCTCGTCGAAGAAGGTGTCGCCGAAGCGGAGCATGACCAAATGCGCCAGGCCAGCCTGAAGCGCGACAAATAAGCCGCATCATTTTTTAATGTCAAAAGTTGCAAGCCGTGCTGACCTATGACTTGGACTCCGCTGAACCTTACCGTCCGCGTGGGCTGCAACCTCGCCTACGAAACCACCGTGCCGACGCCCGTATTATTCGTGCTCAAGCCGCGGCTTGAAGGCCGGGTGCTGGTGATGCAGGAAAAACTTTCATTCGGCATCGGCCTGCCGTCGTATGAATTTCAGGACAGCCACGGCAACATCACCTATCGCTCCACGTTCATGCCGGGGCGGAATGAAATCCGTCACGACGCGCTCGTCGCCGTTTCTTCGCTGCCCGACAATCGCGAGATCATTGGCAACATCGTGCCGGTGGGACAACTGCCGCATGAATTGTTGCGCTACACGTTGCCGAGCCGTTATTGCGATTCGGACAAGCTGATGAATTTTGCGTGGAATAATTTCGGCCAGATTCCTCACGGCCTTCCGCGCGTACAGGCCATCTGCGACTGGGTTCACAACAACATCGAATACCGCTTCGGTTCTGGCCGGCCCGATCTTTCCGCCTCGGAAGTGATCGCGCGGCGTCACGGCGTCTGCCGCGATTTCGCGCACGCGGCGATTGCGCTGTGCCGCGCCTTCAATCTGCCCGCGCGCTATGTCACCGGACACTTGCCGGACATCGGTTACATTGATCCCGGCACGCCGATGGATTTTCACGCCTACTGCGAAGTTTATCTCGGACAGGAATGGCTGACATTTGATCCGCGTTTCAATGTCCCGCGCATCGGTCGCGTCAAAGTCGCGCACGGTGCGGACGCCGTGGACGGCGCATTCGCAACCATCTACGGCGAAGCCAACCTGACTCATTTTCAGGTCTGGGCCTATCAGGTGAATCCGCAGGAAGTTTCCGTGGGTGATCCCATTGATTTGTCCAAACGTCTCGATGGCAATGAGACCGTGCGGTTCAGCTAGGATTTGGGGAAATCGCAGAAACGAGGTTCTTTCTATGGTACAGATTGGCTCCAGAGGTAGGACTCGAACCTACAACCACACGGTTAACAGCCGCGTGCTCTACCATTGAGCTACTCTGGAATCAAACGGGCGCGTAATCTACAAACCGCCGTCGCACCCGTCAATTTCATTCGTCAGGCTTTCTGGCATTGCCCGCAGAAAAACGTGCTGCGCGCCGCCTGCACCATCCGCTTGACGGACGAACCGCAAACGACGCACGGTTTTCCCGCACGATCATAAACGCGCAATCGCTCCTCGTAAAAATCCGGCGTGCCGGGCGCGCGGCCAAAATAAAACAGGCCGTCCGTCTTGCCCGCGTGAAAATTCAACGGCACCGTGCTGCCGCAATCAATCGCTTCCGCCAGAACTTCGCGAATCGCGCGCCAAATTTTTTGACTTGTGCGAGCGTCAATCGTTTCGCCGGAAGCTTCGGTGAAATCTTTGCGCGAAAAAGCGCTTCGCTCGCGTAAATATTTCCGACGCCCGCGACGAGCGATTGATCCAGTAATTTGACCTTGATTGCCTGACGCGAGCGTTTCAAGTTTTCGGCAAAATCTTCCGGCGAAAATTTTTCGTCCAGCGGCTCCGGCCCGAGTTTTTCAACCGGCGACAAATCCAAAGTCATCCGTCCAAAATACCGCGTGTCCTCATAAACAAAATTCTCGCGGCCCAAATCAAAAATGACTGCCGCGTGTTTTGGAAATGGTTCGCCTTTCTTCGCCAGAAACATCCGGCCGGTCATGCCGAGATGACCGAGCAGCGTCACGGCTTTGCCTGGTTTTTTGGGACGAAGCTGAAACAAAAGATATTTTCCGCGCCGCGACAGTCCCGTGAATTTTGCGCCGGTCAAAACTTTTTGAAACCGGCGCGGCGAAGTCGGCTTGAGAATTTTTGTCCGCCGCACATCCACGCTGCGGATGGTTTTGCCGCGGAGCAGGGGACGCAAATGTCGCGCGAGGACTTCAACTTCCGGGAGTTCGGGCATGAAATTAATTGCCGCTAGCTGACCAGCGTCCCAATCTTTTCGCCCATCACGACGCGCTTGCAGATTGTGCTCTTTGCCGAAATCAAAAACGATGATTGGCATTTTATTATCCATGCAAAGTGAAAACGCCGTCGAATCCATCACTTGCAATTGCCGTTGCAGGGCGTCGAGATACGAAATTGTTTCAAACCGCTTCGCCTTCGGATTTTTCTTCGGGTCACAATCGTAAATGCCGTCCACCTTCGTCGCCTTCAAGATCACTTCCGCGCCGATCTCGTTCGCGCGCAACGCCGCCGCCGTGTCCGTGGAAAAATACGGATTGCCCGTGCCGCCGCCGAAAATCACCACGCGACCCTTTTCCAGGTGCCGCACCGCGCGTCGGCGGATGAACGGCTCGGCGATCTGCGACATCACGATGGCGCTTTGCACGCGCGTGGGTGAGCCGAGTTTTTCCAGCGCGTCCTGCAACGCCAGCGCGTTGATGACCGTCGCGAGCATGCCCATGTAATCGCCCGTCGCGCGCTCGATGCCGCGCTCGCTGCCGCTCAAGCCGCGAAAAATATTCCCGCCGCCGACCACCACGACCACCTGCACGCCCAGTTCGCGCACCTCGCGGATCTGCCCGGCCATGTGCTGCACCGCCTCGGGCGAAATGCCGACGCCGTTCGCGTCGCCGAGCGACTCGCCGCTCAACTTGAGCAGGATGCGGGAAAATTTCGGTTTCTTGGCCGTGGTCATAAAAGTTGAAGCGCGCGGAGCATCGCAAAATGTTTAACAGCCGCGCGCCGAATCGTCAAATCAAAGCGTCTGGACAATTTGGAAAAATTGGTTAGCGTCGCAAATATGAAATTCTACGGAATTCAAATTTTTATTTTGATGGCTATCTTAATTTTTGCTGGTTGCGGACTCGATGAATCATTGCAACGCTGCGATTCGCCAAAATCTTCTCCGGCGGCGGCGGGACTTCAGGATCCAAAACTTCCTTTATCTGCAACTGATATTTACTATTTGGATTACGCTGGCGGAATGCAAGACCTTGAACGTTACGTTCGCTTCAGAGTTCCAACTAACGAAGTTGATTCCACTGTTGATGAATTAATTCAAACCAATAACGCACAATTTAAGAGAACGCTCGCATATCCACGCACTCCATTGGCAAAAGCTCAAATTATTACTCCCGACAAAAAATTTCTTCCGATGCCTTGGTGGACGCCATCGTCAATAACAAACGGCTATTTTCGAGGCGATCCTAATCTTGCAGGTTATTCCCTTTATATTTGGGTCAATTCCGACACAGGAACAATTTTCATTTATCAAAATGATTAAACAAAAAAAGGCGTCCATTGCTGGACGCCTTTGCAATTTTGTCTTGATGAATTTTACGCACTTTCGCCGACTTGAAACCGCACGAAACGGCGGATCGTGATCTCATCGCCAAGCTGCTTGCCGATCTGCGCGACGTGTTCCTTCACGCTGACTTCGGAATTGCGTTTCACGAAGCCCTGGTCCACGAGGCAGTAGGTCTGGAAAAATTTATCCAGCACGCCCGCGAGAATTTTTTCCATCGCTTGCGGCGGCTTGCCCTTGAGACGGTCGGAAGTACGCGGCGATCTCGCGTTCCTTCGCGATGATTTCGGGCGCGACCTGCTCGCGCGAGACGGCGTGCGGATGTCCCGCCGCGATCTGCAATGTGATGTCGCGCACGAGCTGCTTGAATTCTTCCTTGCCAGTCGTCTCCGGCTTGCCCGCGCCGACTTCGACGAGCACGCCGACTTTCGCGCCGGTGTGGATGTAAGCCGCGACGAGTCCGTTGCCGGAAACTTCGATGCGCTGATGCCGCGAAATTTTGATGTTCTCGCCAATCTTCGCCACGACGGCGACGCGGTCGGCTTCCAAATCCGCGTTCGGATTTGCAGCAAGTTTTTTCGCGATGTCGTCGCAGAACGCGCGGAAGCTGTCGTTCTTGGCGACAAAATCCGTCTCGCAATTGATTTCCACCAGCACGCCGACTTTCGCGCCGGGCGCGATGTGCTGGGCGATGACGCCTTCGTTGGCCGCGCGGCTCGCTTTTTTCTCGGCGGACGCGATGCCTTTTTTGCGCAGATATTCCACGGCGACTTCGATGTCGCCTTTGGTCTCGACGAGCGCCTTCTTGCAATCCATCAAGCCCGCGCCGGTCATTTCGCGGAGCTTGCCGACGCTGGCAGCAGTGATTTCAGCCATAAAATTAAATTAGTTGAGAGTTGAAAGTTGAGCATTGATGGTAGGGCGGCGCTGCCGCGCCGCCGGACGCGCAGCAGCGCGTCCCTACCAATTTATGTTTATGATTGAATCGCCGGGGAACTTTCCGGCGTGGTCGTATCGTCGCCGGCGGCAACTTCAACGGCCTGCGCCGATGTAAATTTTTCTTCACTTGCCGGAGCCGCTTCCTGCGCGTCGGGTTTGCGCGCGCGTTTGGATTCAAATTCCGCTTGCGCCTGCGTGATGACCTGCGCGACGGTCGCCATGATCATGCGGACGGAGCGGATGGCGTCGTCGTTCGCGGCGATGGGATACGTCACGAGGTCGGGATCGGAATTCGTGTCCACGAGCGCGACGATGGGAATTTTCAGTTTGATCGCCTCGGCCACGGCGTTGTGTTCGCGCTTGATGTCCACGACGAACAACGCGGCGGGATGCTTGTCCATCGCGCTGATGCCGTCGAAATACTTGTGCAAACGGGCTTCCTCGCGATGGATCATCGCCTGTTCCTGCTTGACGTAATCGTTGATGGTGCCGTCCGCGTTCATCTTCTCGATTTCCTTGAGGCGCTTGATGGAAGTCTTGATGGTCGCGTAGTTCGTCATCGTGCCGCCGAGCCAGCGCTCGACGACGTAAAATTGCCCGCATTCCTTCGCGGTTTCCTTGACGCATTGCTGCGCCTGTTTTTTGGTGCCGACGAACAAAACTTTTCCGCCCCGGCGAACGGTCGCGGCGAGAAAATCGCACGCGGCTTCAAGCTGCGTGAGCGTCTTGCTCAAATCAATGATGTGGATGCCGTTCCGCGCGTCGAAGATGAAGGGCTTCATCTTGGGGTTCCAACGCTTCGTCTGGTGTCCAAAATGGACGCCTGATTCCAACAATTCTTTTACGCCGATGCTTAACATATTTCCTTTGGTTAAAAATTCGCCGGAGCGAACCATCCCGCGGAAAACGGGATTGATTTTGATGTTATTGTGGCCATTCGCATCCACACGGACGCGAAATTTTAAGACCGTTTTCCCTCTGCCGATTTGGCGAAAGGGACGCTGAAAATAGCATGAAAAAGGCTGTGACAATCTTTATTTTTCAATAGAATTGGGTTCGAGCAGTAAAGGTAAATTATGGACGAAACTTCAAAAACGATACCAATTCGTTCAAGGCTTTTGCTTTTTTATTGGGCCGCATGGTTTAGTTTTTTCGTTCCAATTTTGCCGGCCCTGATTTTCTGCGCCGCGAGCGTCATGTGAGTCCGCAGTGGATCAGCTTTCTACGTTAGGCAAAATTTTCCGTCCGCGCTGAACGCCTCGTTCAACGGGACAATTTCTCCAGAGGCGGCGGAATCAAGTGATTATTATTTTGCGACGCAGAAGCCGGGCTGCCCGGAACCCAATCCGGTTCATTTAAGTTTTCTCGCGAGAGAACTGTTGTCCGATCCACCGGTGCCGATGGAACTTCGTCCGTGGCTTCGGGAACGCGCATGGCATAAAAGGATCGGTGGACAAAAATCAGCGCGACAACAAACAATATCCCGCCGATGGTGTTCTTCAAATTCTGGCTGTGCATCGTCACCGCCATTTCCACCGCGAGCAGACCGAAGAGCGTGGTGAATTTGATCACGGGGTTCAACGCCACGGACGACGTGTCCTTGAACGGATCGCCCACGGTGTCGCCGACGACGGTCGCGGCGTGAAGGTCGGTTCCTTTCTGGCGCAATTCGACTTCGACAATTTTTTTGGCGTTGTCCCACGCGCCGCCGGCGTTGGCCATGAAAATCGCCTGGAACAATCCGAAGAACGCGATGGCGATGAGGTAGCCGATGAAGAAATACGGGTTGAAAAACGCCAGCGACAGCGCGAGACAGAAAATCACGATGAAAATATTCCACATTCCTTTTTGCGCATAAACGGTGCAGATGCGGACGACTTCCTTGCTGTCCTTTTCCGACGCGGTGACGGAATCGAGTTTGATGTGTTTCTTGATATAAACCACCGCGCGATAGGAGCCGGTCACGACGGCCTGACACGAGGCGCCGGTGAACCAGTAAATCACCGAGCCGCCCATGAGCAGGCCGAGGATGATTTCGGGCATGACGAGGCTCAATTTGGAAATGATGCTGAAGGACGGATCGGCGGCCTTGCCAATGTTGTCTAGCAAAATGATGATGCCGAAAACCATCGTCGTCGCGCCAACGACCGCCGTTCCAATCAAGACCGGTTTTGCCGTCGCCTTGAAGGTGTTGCCCACGCCGTCGCCCTTTTCGAGCTGATACTTGGCGTTTTCAAAATCCGGTTCAAAGCCAAATTGTTCCTCGATTTCAGTGCGGATGTTTTTGCGCGATTCGATCCGGCTCAATTCATAGATGGATTGCGCGTTGTCGGTGACCGGGCCGTAACTGTCCACGGCAATCGTCACCGGACCCATGCTCAAAAAGCCGAAGGCGACCAGGCCGAACGCAAAAATCGGCGCGGCGAATTTCAACGACTCGGGCATCAGCGCCACGACGGGCGAGCCTTGATACAGCGCAAAAAGACAGCTCGTGAACATCAGCGCCAGAATGACCAGTCCCGTCCAAAACGCGGAAAAGTTGCCGGCCACAAAACCCGACAAAATGTTCAGCGACGCGCCGCCGTGTTTGGAGCAGTTCGTGATTTCCTTGACGTGCTGCGAATTGGTGCTGGTAAAAATTTTCGAGAATTCGGGGATCAACGCGCCCGCCGCCGTGCCGCAGGAAATGATCGCTGAAAGCACCCACCACAAATCGGGATTCAACCCGGCCTGTTTGGCCAGCAATACATAACTGGCGAGAAACGTGACGAAAATCGAAACCGCCGAGGTGATCCAGACAAGCTGCGTCAGCGGCGCTTCAAAATCGAAATCCTTCAGGTTGCCGTATCTCGCGCGGCAAACCGAGTCGTTGATGAAATAAGAAGCGAGTGAAGTCGCAATCATCAGCGCGCGCATCACGAACAGCCAGACGATGAGCGTGGCGCAAACCGCCGGAGTGGCCGCCAGCGCCAGCGCAAGAAACGCGATGAGCGCGACGCCGGTCACACCGTAGGTTTCAAAGCCATCCGCCGTCGGGCCGACGGAATCGCCCGCGTTGTCGCCCGTGCAGTCGGCGATGACGCCGGGATTTTTCGGATCATCTTCGGGAAGTTTGAAGACGATTTTCATCAAGTCGCTGCCGATGTCGGCGATTTTCGTGAAGATGCCGCCGCAAATGCGGAGCACCGTGGCGCCGAGCGATTCGCCGATGGCAAAGCCGATGAAGCAGGGGCCGACGAGTTCTTTCGGCAGAAAAACCAGAATGCTGATCATGAAAAACAATTCCACGGAAACCAGCAGCAAGCCGATGCTCATGCCTGATTGCAGCGGGATGGAAAGTGTTTTGAGCGGATTTCCTTGCAGCGCCGAAAAGGCCGTGCGGCTGTTGGCCTGCGTATTAATGCGGATGCCGAACCATGCGACGCCGTAGCTGCCAAGAATGCCCAGAACCGAGGCGAGCAGGATGACGGCAATGTCGCCGAAATTTTTATGCTCGAGAAACCGGAAATAAAAGAGGATGCAGCTTGCGATCAACAGCCAGAGAACGACGAGGAATTTTCCCTGTTGCGACAGATATGTTTTGCAGGTTTCCCAAATCATGTGGGATACGCTGCTCATGGACTCGTGCACCGGCAGATTTTTCGTCTGCCGGTATTGCACCAGTCCAAAAAACGCGCCGACCGCGCACATGACGATTCCCAGATACATCAGCGTCACGCCGCCCATGCCGCCCAGCCCGTCGAATGTCACCTGTTCGAGGCCGGGGATTTTCAAGTCCGCTTCGCCCGCGTGCAGGCTGCCGGTTGCGCCCATCAAGGCCGCCGCGATGAGTCCGAGGGAACACAGGTTGTTTTTTTGCATATATTTTTTTGTCGGGGTTAAAAGGAGAATTTCAGTTGCTGTTAATTTTTACCGTTTTCCTGCCGCGTCCGCGTGCGCCGCCGCAAACCGCGCGATCGGCACGCGGAAGGCCGGGCGCATTTCACGGAGCCGGATGTTTTATTCATAAGCTGGTTTTAATTTTCTACGCAATCCGCAACGTAAATCTGATATACCCGGCGGGAACCCTCTTCGCATTTCTTGGCAATTCCTTCGCCTTTCTTGACTTGAATTCCGCGGCGGACGGAACTGTGAAAGAAATGAAAATGAAATCCGCCGGTGCCATATGCACAAGAAATGTTCAATCAAAGCCAAACAGCGTGGAGTCTGTGAACCCTGCGACTCATAAGTTGTGTTTGGTCGAAGTCACAAACGGATAATTTTATGTTACCGATGTTTCCAAGGGAAAAGGAAAAGAACGCCGCGCGCGTGCTGAAGCACGCCAGCGGAGACAAGCGCTTCAAGATTCTGGAAGTCCACATGAAGAAGCACCAGTTCCGGCAGGATGCTTTGATCGAAGTGCTGCACAAGGCGCAGGAACTCTTTGGCTATCTGGAAGACGATTTGCTGCTCTTCATTTCCATCAAACTCAAGCTGCCGCCCAGTCGCGTCTACGGCGTCGCGACGTTTTATCATTTCTTCCAGCTCAAGCCGCAGGGCGAACACACCTGCGTCGTGTGCCTGGGCACGGCGTGTTATGTGAAGGGCGCGGACAAGATCATCGGCGGCATCCAGGAAAAATATAAGATCAAGCCCGGCGAAACGACGGCGGACAACAAACTTTCCCTTTTGACAGCGCGTTGCATCGGCGCCTGCGGCATTGCGCCGGCGGTGACTTACGACGGCCATGTGGCCCCGAAACAAACTCCCGAGGCCGCGCTCGAAAAAATCAAAACCTGGATTTGAATTATGCAATTGGACGACTTAAATGGCATTGCCGGGAAACATAGAAGTTCCCGGAAAAAAATCATCGTGCGCACCTGCATGTCGGCGGGCTGCATGTCCTCACAGGCCGACGTGATCAAAAAAAATCTCGAAGCCGAGGCCAAGGCGCAGGGATTGGAAGCGGACGTCGAAGTGCGCCGCGTCGGCTGCATGGGATTTTGCGGACAAGGCCCGCTCGTTGGTGTGGATCAAAATGGCGAACACGGACTCTGGGAATTTGTGAAACCCGAAGACGCGCCGTCCATTATCGCCGCGCTCAAAGGCGGCGAGTGCAAGGTGCAGCGCGGCGATCCCAAGCACCCATTTTTCGCCAAGCAGATGCACATCGTCCGCGCGAACGGCGGCATCATTGATCCGGAACGCATCGAAGATTACATCGCCATCGGCGGCTACACGGCATTGCATCACTCGCTCACGGAATTGCAGCCGGCGCAAGTCGTCGAGGAAGTGACGAAGAGCGGATTGCGCGGACGCGGCGGCGCGGGATTTCCGACCGGGCTAAAATGGGGCACGGTCGCCAAATCGCCCGGCGCGAAAAAATACATCGTTTGCAACGGCGACGAAGGCGATCCCGGCGCGTTCATGGATCGCAGCGTTTTGGAAAGCGATCCGCATCTTGTGCTCGAAGGCATGGCCATTGCCGCCTACGCCGTCGGCGCGGACCAGGGATATTTATATGTGCGTGCCGAATATCCGCTCGCCATTTCGCGTTTGCAGATTGCGATCAAGCAGGCGAAGCAGCTCGGCTTGCTTGGCGCGGGAATTTTTGAAACGCCGTTTAATTTTAACGTGGACATCCGCATCGGTGCGGGCGCGTTTGTGTGCGGCGAGGAAACGGCGTTGATGGCATCGGTCGAAGGCAAGCGCGGCACGCCGCGTCCGCGTCCGCCGTTTCCGGCGGAAAGCGGTTTGTGGGGTTCTCCGACGCTCATCAACAACGTCGAAACTTTTGCCAACATTTCCGCGATCATCAATCGCGGCGGCGAATGGTATGCGGGCATCGGCACGGAAAAAAGCAAAGGCACCAAAGTTTTCGCGCTCACCGGCAAAATTAAAAACAACGGCCTCATCGAAGTGCCGATGGGAATTCCGCTGCGGCAGATTGTCATGGAAATGGGCGGCGGCGCGCCGGACGGACGGCAGGTCAAATCGGTGCAAACCGGCGGACCTTCGGGCGGTTGCATCCCGGCGGATTATCTCGACACGCCGGTGGATTATGAATCTTTGAACAAGCTCGGTTCCATCATGGGTTCCGGCGGCATGGTCGTGATGGACGACAGCACGAACATGGTGGAGATCGCGAAATTTTACATGGAATTTTGCATGGAAGAATCCTGCGGCAAGTGCATTCCCTGCCGCGCCGGCACGGTGCAGATGTTCAATTTGCTCGAAAAAATCACGCAACGCAAAGCCACCGCGCGCGACCTCGCAAAGCTCGAGGAACTTTGTGACATGGTGAAAAACACCAGCCTGTGCGGACTCGGCCAGACCGCGCCAAATCCGGTGATCAGCACGCTGAAATATTTCCGAAAGGAATATGAGGAATTGTTGCAACCGGATGAATTTGGTCCGCGCGGAAACGGCGAATTGAAAAATGAAACCGTCACGACATGAATAAAAAATTACAACTCGTAGGATATATAATTGCGTTCACGGTTTTAACGGCTGTGAATTCATTTTCAACCGAAACCGCCGCAGTTTCGGACATGGCAGGTCAATGGCATGGGAAAAGTCGTTTCACAGGGATAAGTTATGAGGAAGCTACGCAAAAGAAGGTAGCAGCCCAAGACGTTGAGATCGTGTTGCATATTTCAGCCGATGGAAGCGTGACGGGGCGGGCGGGTGGTGCGGAATTGAGCGAATGCGTCGTCCAGGTAAATCGCGGTTGGTTTGCACGACTGCTTCATATCAAGGACGACTTCATCATTCGCGGCAAGATTATCGGGGCAGTCGCCGTCGGCTCCGAAAGAGGAACCAATACGATCAATGCCCCGTTCAATTTGCCAGGCGGTCGTATTAAGGGCACCATGTTCATTACCCATCCGTTTACCTATCCGTATCCATTTTTAAGCCTTCGATTGAGCCGTCAGCCATGAAATATAATTCAACCAATCCATTCATTACTTAAATTTATGGCCGCAAAAACTTTGACCATTGACGGCAAGCCGATCAGCGCCGAGGAAGGCGCCACGGTGTTGTCGGCCGCGACCGAGGCCGGCATCAACATTCCAACGCTGTGCCATCTCGAAGGCGTTTATGATGTCGGCGCGTGCCGGCTGTGCATCGTGGAAATTTCGGGCGCGCCGAAATTGTTGCCGGCCTGCACTACGAAAGTCGCCGAAGGCATGGAGGTCAAGACCGACAGCGAACGGCTGCGGAAATATCGCCGGATAATTCTGGAATTGCTCTTCGCCGAACGCAATCACGTTTGCGCCGTGTGCGTGGCGAACGGTCATTGCGAACTGCAAACGCTCGCTTATGCAAACGGCATGGATCATGTCCGTTACGATTATTGTTATCCGAAATGGAACGTGGATGCGACGCACCGGTTGTTCGGCATGGATCACAACCGTTGCATTCTTTGCACGCGTTGCGTCCGCGCCTGCTGGCACATCGAAGGCGCCGGCACCAAGAACGTCGCCGGTCGCGGCGGCAAATGCAAAATCATCACCGACCTCAATATGCAATGGGGTGATTCTGAAACCTGCACGAATTGCGGTAAATGCGTGCAATCGTGCCCGACGGGCGCGCTTTTCCACAAAGGCTCGACGGTGGCCGAAATGGAACGCGACCGGACGAAACTTGAATTCATCGTCAACGCAAGGGAGAAAAAATTATGGGTCGCACCCGATTAGCGACGGTCTGGCTGGGCGGTTGTTCCGGCTGCCACATGTCGTTCCTCGATCTGGACGAGTTTCTGATTGAACTCGCCCAATTGGTGGACGTCGTCTTCAGTCCGGTCGTGGACGTGAAGGAATATCCGCACGATGTGGACGTATGCCTTGTCGAAGGCGCAATCTGCAATGAGGAACACGTCGAGATGGTTCACAAAATCCGCGCGCGGACAAAAATCGTCGTCGGCTTCGGCGATTGCGCCGTGACCGGCAATGTCACCGCCATCCGCAACCAACTTGGATTGGGCAACCACGAAAATGTTTTGCAGCGCGCCTACATGGAAGCCGCGCAGTTGAACCGCTGCGTGCCGGAGGAAAAAGGCATCGTGCCGCCGTTGCTGGAACGTGTCATGCCCGTGCATGAAATGATCCATGTGGATTACTATTTGCCCGGCTGCCCGCCGTCGGCGGCAAGGATAAAATCGTTCGTGACGCAACTGCTCGCGGGCAACGCGCCGCAGTTGGCCGGCGCGGACATCAAATTTGGATGAATTATGGCAAAACGAATCTTAATTGACCCCGTGACCCGTATCGAAGGCCACGCGAAAATCAGCATTTTTCTGGACGACGAGGGCAACGTGTCCGACGCCGAGTTTCACGTCGTGGAATTTCGCGGCTTTGAAAAATTCTGCGAAGGCCGGCCCATGAGCGAAATGCCCGGCATCACGCCGCGCATCTGCGGCATTTGTCCCGTCAGCCACCTGCTCGCCTCCGCCAAGGCCGGCGACGCGATATTGGCCGTGGCCGTGCCGCCCGCCGCCGACAAATTGCGCCGCCTGATGAACCTCGGGCAAATCGTCCAAAGCCACGCGTTGAGTTTCTTTCATTTGAGCTCGCCGGATTTTTTGCTCGGCTGGGATACTTCGCCGGAAAAGCGCAACGTCTTTGGACTTGCCGCCGCGAACCCGGATTTGGCGCGCGCGGGCATCCGCCTGCGCCAGTTCGGCCAGGAAATCATCGAAATTCTCGGCGGCAAAAAAATTCACCCCGCGTGGGCCGTGCCCGGCGGCGTGCGCAGCCCGTTGACTGCGGAAGGCCGCGAAAAAATCCGCTCCTGGCTGCCGGAAGCGTTCGCGACCGCGAAAACCGCGCTGGAGATTTTCAAAAAAACGCTCAAGTCGCACACAAAGGAAACGCTGGTGTTCGGAAATTTCCCTTCGTTGTTCATGGGGCTGGTCAGCCCGAACGGTTCGTGGGAACACCACGGCGGCAAATTGCGTTTCACCGACAGCAGCGGCAGCATCATCGCCGACCAGCTTGATCCGCAGAATTATCAGGAGTTCATCGCCGAGGCGGTGCAAAAAAGCTCCTACCTCAAATCGCCTTACTACAAGCCGTTCGGCTTCCCCGACGGCATGTATCGCGTCGGCCCGCTCGCGCGGCTCAACATCTGCGAACGCATGGGCGTGCCGCAAGCCGACCGCGAACTGGACAATTTCAAAAGCCTCGGGCGCGGCGCGGTCACCTCGTCGTTTCTCTACCATTACGCGCGGCTGATCGAAATTCTCGCCGGCATCGAATTGATTGAATATTATATTGACGACCCGGACTTGCTTTCGGGGCAGTTGCGCGCCGATGCGGGCATCAACAACCTGCGCGGCGTCGGGGCGAGCGAAGCGCCGCGCGGCACGCTCTTTCACGATTACACGGTTGACCGCGACGGCATCCTCAAAAAGGTCAACCTCATCATCGCCACCGGCCAGAACAACCTCGCGATGAACAAAACCGTCGCGCAAATCGCGAAGCATTACGTTCGTGGAAATGAAATTCCCGAACCGATGTTGAACCGCATCGAGCACGGCATCCGCTGCTACGATCCGTGCTTGAGCTGCTCGACCCACGCCATCGGCCAGATGCCGTTGCGCATTCAACTCATCGCGCCGGACGGAACGGTGCTGAACGAAGTCGCGCGCGGCTGAATTTTTGTCTGGGTTGTGTTGGACAAAAAAACGCCGGCGGGGAAGCATTTGTGCGGTCGTTTCTCCGCCGGCAAAATTTTTATGAATGGCGAAGTTTCCATTGAAACCGAGATGCTCGTCATCGGTTACGGCAACACCCTGCGCCGTGACGACGGCGTCGGCCCGAAAGTCGCCGAGGCGGTTGAAGCGCAGAAACTGCCCGGCGTGCGCGTCATCGTCTGCCACCAGCTCACGCCGGAACTGGCCGCGCCGGTTTCGCAGGCGCGTGCCGTCGTGTTTGTTGACGCCGATGCAAAATCAAAGGGCGGAGTGGAATTGCGCGAAATCGAAGCCGGCGACGCCGGGCAGATTCTTGCCCACGCGACCGACCCGCATTCGCTGCTTGCGCTCGCGAAAAAAATCTTTGGTCGCAGCCCAAAAGCCTGGGCGCTGGCCATTCCCGTTGAAGACCTCGGTTTTGGTGACGGCCTTTCGCCGCGCGCCGCGGCGGGATTTGAAGTTGCGCTGAAACAAATTCAATCGCTGGCCGTGCGCGAAGGGTTTTGACCTGGCAAGAAATGCGAAGTGAGTGGCAATTTTGGTTGCGCGCAAACAAATGGGCGGGTTTAGATTTTAGTTGCCCGACAAATCATGTCGTCCGCAAAACCAAATTGAGTTATGCACGAAGTCCATCTCGTCCAGGCCATCATCGAGGCTGTTGAAAAACAGGCCGTCGCGCAGAAGGCGCGGCGCGTCACGCACGTCAAGATCCGCTGCAACGCGCTCACCAGCCACAGCGGCGACCATGTCCGGTTCAGCTTTGACATCGTGAAAAAAGACCGCCCGCTCGTGAAGGATGCCACGCTGGAGCTGGACGAAGTCGAACCATTGCTCCGCTGTAAAAAATGCAATCATCAATTCCATGGCCATCATCTGCCCGACGTTTGCCCCCAGTGCGGCTCGCTCGAAGTCCGCGCCGTGAACCCGACCGACATGGTTCTCGAAGGCTTCGAAATCGAACGCTAAAAACGCCGGGGAAAAATCCGCCCGCGCAGCGATTGAAGCTGGCCGTGCGCGGCGCGGTGCAAGGCGTCGGCTTCCGCCCGTTTGTCTTCCGGCTCGCGGAAGAACTCGGCCTGACCGGCTGGGTCAACAACACCCCGCAGGGCGTGTTCATCGAAGCCGAAGGCGCGCGCGCTGAATTGGAAAAGTTTCTTCTGCGATTTGACTCCGAAAAGCCGCCGCACAGTTTCATTCAAAGCATGGAGACGACGTGGCTCGACGCGGTCGGCTTCCAAAAATTTGAAATCCGCGCCAGCGAAACCGGCGGACAAAAAACCGCGCTCGTCCCGCCCGACATCGCCACCTGCCCCGAATGCCTGCGCGAAATTTTCAATTCCAAAAACCGGCGGTTTCGTTATCCCTTCACGAATTGCACAAATTGCGGCCCGCGCTTCAGCATTATTGAAGCGCTGCCCTACGACCGCGCGAACACTTCGATGAAAAAATTCGCGCTGTGTCCGGCGTGCCATGCGGAATACGAAAACCCACTCGACCGCCGCTTCCATGCGCAGCCCAATGCGTGCCCGGTCTGCGGCCCGCACCTGGAATTTTGGAACGACGCCGGCGAAGCTATTTTTGGCGGCGACCAGGCGCTGCTCGCTGCCGCAGGTGCGATCCGGCGTGGAAAAATTGTCGCGGTCAAAGGCATCGGCGGATTTCATCTGCTGGCGGACGCGCGGAATGAAAAAATCATCCAACTGTTGCGCGAACGAAAACACCGCGAAGAAAAACCCTTTGCGCTGATGTTTCCGTCGCTCGAAAGCGTGCAAGCCGTCTGCGAAGTTTCGCCGCTCGAAGAACAACTGTTGCGCTCGCCCGAAGCGCCGGTTGTTTTGCTGAAACGGCTTCAAACATCAGAATGCGATTGCAAGGCGTCCGGTAATTTCATTGCGCCGTCCGTCGCCCCGGGCAATCCGAACCTCGGCGTGATGCTGCCATCGAACCCGTTGCATCACCTGTTGATGGCGGAATTGAAATTTCCCGTCGTTGCCACCAGCGGCAACTTGAGCGACGAGCCGATTTGCACCGATGAAGTAGAAGTGTGTGAACGCTTGCGCGGCATCGCCGATTTTTTTCTCGTTCACAACCGCCCGATTGTCCGGCACGAGGATGATTCCATCGTCCGCGTGATACTTGGCCGCGAAATGATTTTGCGCCGCGCGCGCGGCTACGCGCCGCTGCCGGTGCAAATTCAAAATCCAAAATTTCAAATCAAAAATGTTCTCGCCGTCGGCGCGCATCTGAAAAATTCCGTCGCGCTCGCCGTCGGTGAAAATGTTTTCATCAGCCAGCACATCGGCGATCTGGAAACGGAACCGGCGGACAGCGCGTTCCGCCGGGTCGTCGGCGATTTTGAGAAGCTCTACCAAGTGAAGCCGGAGATTGTCGCCGCCGATTTGCATCCCGATTATCTGTCAACGCGTTTTGCGCGTGAAACCGGAAAGAATATTTTTGGCGTCCAGCATCATCTCGCGCACGTCCTGTCGTGCATCGCGGAAAATGAAGTTGAATTGCCCGCGCTTGGCGTCGCGTGGGACGGCACCGGCTATGGCACGGACGGCACGATTTGGGGCGGCGAATTTTTCCTGGTCACGGAAGAAAAAGCCGAACGCGTGGCGCATTTGCGCCAGTTCCGGTTGCCCGGCGGCGACAAGGCGGTGAAGGAACCGCGCCGTGCCGCGCTGGGGCTGCTCTATGAATTGTATGGCGAGGCCGCCTTTGAAATGAACCACCTGCCGCCGCTGCGGGAAATGCCGCCGGTTGAGATGGTCACTTTGAAAGGAATGCTGCAACGCCGGTTGAATTCGCCTTCAACCTCCAGCATGGGGCGATTGTTTGATGCGGTCGCATCGCTGGTCAACCTGCGGCAACAGATGCGGTTTGAGGGTCAGCCGGCGATGGAACTGGAGTTCGCAATCGGTGAAGTCGTGACGGAAGATCGCTACGACTTGCCCCTCGTCACCCGTCACTCGTCACTCACCCTGGACTGGCCGCTGATGATCCATTCAATTTTGGCGGACGTGAACGACGGCGTTTCCGTGGCGAAAATTTCCGCAAAATTCCACAACGCGCTGGCCGAGTCGGTGGTTGAAGTCGCCAAAAAATTTGGGCAATCGCGCGTGGTGTTGAGCGGCGGCTGTTTTCAAAACCGTTACCTGCTTGAGCACGTGGTGACGCGGCTGCGCGCGGAAAATTTCCAGCCTTATTGGCATCAGCGCGTGCCGACCAACGACGGCGGCATCGCATTGGGGCAAGTTTTTGCCGCGCGAAACCATCTTAACCTGAAATAAATCATGTGCCTCGCCATTCCAGGAAAAGTCGTGAGCATCAGCGGCGACGATGAGTTGACGCGCATGGGCCGGATCAACTTCGGCGGCATCGTCAAGGAGGCGAGCCTCGCGTATGTGCCGGAGGTCGTCATCGGCGACTACGTCATTGTTCATGTCGGTTTTGCGTTGAGCAAAGTGGACGAGGCGGAGGCGCAAAAAGTTTTTGAATATCTGAAACGCATGGACGAACTCGGCGAACTGGAGGAACGCTCGCCATGAAATTTCTCGACGAATACCGCGACGGCGAGCTTGCGCAAAAACTCGCGGCGGAAATCCATCGCGTCACCACGAAACCGTGGACGATCATGGAAGTCTGCGGCGGCCAGACGCACGCCATCGTGAAATTCGGCATAGACGAATTGCTGCCGAAACAAATCACTTTGATTCACGGGCCGGGCTGCCCGGTTTGCGTGACGCCGCTCGAAGTGATCGAGCAGGCATTGGAAATCGCCGCACGACCTGGCGTGATTTTCACCTCGTTCGGCGATATGCTGCGCGTGCCGGGCAGCACGACGGATCTGCTTTCGGTGAAGGCCAAAGGTGGCGACGTGCGCATCGTTTATTCGCCGCTAGACGCAGTGAAAATTGCGGAGGAAAATCCGTCGCGCGAAGTGGTTTTCTTCGGCGTCGGTTTTGAAACGACCGCGCCCGCGACGGCGATGGCCGTTTTTCAGGCGGCGCAAAAGGGTTTGAAAAATTTCTCGATGCTGATTTCTCATGTGCTTGTGCCGCCCGCGATTGAAGCCTTGATGTCTTCGCCAAATTGTCGCGTGCAGGCGTTTCTCGCCGCCGGCCACGTTTGCGCGGTGATGGGCTACGAGGAATATTTTCCGCTCGTGAAAAAATATCGCGTGCCGATTGTTGTCACCGGTTTCGAGCCGCTGGACATTTTGCACGGCATCTTGTTGACGGTGCAGCAACTGGAATCCGGGCGCGCGGAAGTGGAAAATCAATATGCGCGGGCCGTCTGCCGCGAAGGCAACCTGCCGGCGCAGGATTTGATCAAAAAAGTTTTCCGGGTGGTTCCGCGCAAGTGGCGCGGCATCGGCGAGATTCCGCAGAGCGGACTCGGTCTGGCCAATGAATACGCGGCGTTTGACGCGGAGAAGAAATTCAAACTGACGAACCATCACGTCGCGGAACCGGCCGAGTGCGTTGCCGGATTGATTTTGCAGGGCTTGAAAAAGCCAAATGAATGTCCGGCATTCGGCACGCGCTGCACGCCGGAGCATCCGTTCGGCGCGACGATGGTTTCGAGCGAAGGCGCGTGCGCGGCTTATTATCGGTATCGCCGGCAGGATGTGACAGAAATGGCAGGTGCAAAATGAAGACGCCTGATTTCAGCGCGGCGTGTCCGTTGCCGATTTCGCAATATCCGCATGTGCTGATGGCGCATGGCGGCGGCGGAAAACTGATGCACCAGTTGCTGGAAGAAGTTTTCGGCAAGGCGTTCAGCAATCCGATTCTCGACACGCGCCACGATTCGGCGCAGTTCGACGTTCCCGCCGGCCGGCTGGCGATGACAACGGATTCCTACGTCGTGCGCCCGATTTTTTTTCCGGGCGGCGACATCGGTTCGATGGCGATTCATGGAACGGTGAACGATCTGGCGATGAGCGGTGCGCGTCCGCTGTATCTGACGAGCGCTTTCATCATCGAGGAAGGATTGCCGATGGAAACTTTGTGGCGCGTCGTTTGTTCGATGCGCGATGCGGCGAAAAAGTGCGGAGTGCAAATCGTGACCGGCGACACAAAGGTCGTGGACAAAGGCAAGGGCGACGGACTGTTCATCAACACAGCGGGCATCGGCGTCATTGAACATTCACTCGACATTGCGCCGCAAAATGTCCATCCCGGCGACGCGGTGATCGTGAGCGGCGATTTGGGCCGGCACGGCATGGCGATCATGGCCGTGCGCGAAGGGTTGCAATTTGAAAGCACGATTGAAAGTGACTCCGCGCCGGTTCACGAAGTGGTTTTGGATTTGATCAAGGCGGGGATTGAAATCCATTGCCTGCGCGACCTGACGCGCGGCGGGCTGGCGAGTGCGTTGAATGAAATCGCGGAAGCGGCGCGGGTAAAAATTGCGGTGGAACAAAAATTGATTCCCGTGCGCGAAGATGTCCACGCTGCGTGCGAGATGCTCGGCCTGGATCCATTGCACGTTGCGAATGAAGGAAGATTTGTCGCTTTCATTGCGGCGAAGGATGCGGAGCGGGCGTTGCAAATTCTCCGTCGGCATGAAGTTTCTTCAAACGCCGCCGGCATCGGCCGGGTCGCGGAAAAATCCGCGCCGCTGGTCACCCTCAAAAGCACCATCGGCGCGAGGCGGATTCTCGACATGCCGAGCGGCGAGCAGTTGCCGAGAATTTGTTGAGAGGATTTAGTCTTTGCCCCAGCGCCAGCGCGGTTTCTCGCCTTTGAGTAAACAGATTGAAATTAAACCTGCGACGAGAATTCCGACCCAGCCAAGAAATAATCCGAAATGTTTTGGCAGCACAAACACCGCGCCCGCGCCGAGCAAAATAAAATACGCCAACATGACCAGCCAACCCTGCCAGCAAACGGGCGGTCCCCAACCCCAACCGTATTTTTTGGCGGGAAACCAGATTTTCTTTTCGTTTGGTTTCAAATCCCAGTTGAAAAGTCTGTCAGTAGCCGAGTGCCAGCCACCGCGTGCGCTTGTAAATTTCCTCGGGCGGGCCGTCGGCGTCAATGTTGATGAGCAGTCCGCGCTTCTGATAAAATTTGATAAGCGGCCGCGTGCTTTGTTCGTAGGCTTTCATCCGCACGGCCACGGCTTCCGGCCGGTCATCCTCGCGTTGCAAGAGCGAGCCGCCGCATTGGTCGCAGACGCCTTCGACTTGCGGCTTGCGAGTGGCGATGTGAAAAACGGCCTTGCATTGGGAACAGACCCGGCGGCCGGAGATGCGCGCGACAATCTTTGCGAGCGGCAGTTCGTAATTGAAAACCGCGTTCAAGGCGACGTGTTCCTCGTTGAACAATTTGTCCAGCGCTTCGGCCTGCGCGACGGTGCGGGGAAAACCGTCGAGCAAAAATCCGCCGGAGCAATGCAGGCAGTGCACGCGTTCGTGGATGAGCTGGAGCACGGTCGCGTCGGGAACCAGGTCGCCGCGCTTCATGTAATCAACCGCGCTTTTGATCGCAGGCGATTGATTTTTTCCGTCGAAACATTTTGCCGCGCGGAAAACGTCGCCGGTGGAAAGGTGGCAGCAGGCCAGCCGTTCGGACAGCATTTCGGCTTGCGTGCCTTTGCCGACGCCCGGCGCGCCGATCAAAATCAAATGCCACGCCCTGCCGAGCGGCTTGCGCGGGGGCATTTCACAAACGGCGTCGCCACCCTTGAGCCAGGCGGTTCGATCCTGTTTTGGCATCAGGCCCACGCCCACTTTTGGAAAAAAACGATTTTCTTTCATATGGATAAATTAAGATGAACCGCACAAGGCTTTCATGTATTGCGCGCGCTCGAAGGCGGCAGGGTCGGCGCAGTTTTTCTGGCTCAAGCTGCCCTTCAACTGGCTGATGGATTCGTATTCGTGCTCTTCCAGCCAGTCAATCAGCTCGCGTTCGATCATGGCGATCTGCGGGAAACCGTGGCGGATGATGGTCGAGCAAAGCATCGTCACATCCGCGCCGACCATGAGCATTTTGAGGACGTCCGTCGCGCGATGAATGCCGCTCGTCGCCGCGAGGCTGGCGTTCAATCTGCCGTGGAGCAGGGCGATCCAGCGCAACGGCAGGCGCATCGCCATCGGCGTGCTCAACAAAATATTCGGCTTCACTTCCAATGATTCCAGTTCGATGTCCGGCTGGTAAAAACGGTTGAACAAAACCAGCCCGTCGGCGCCGGCTTGATCGAAGCGTTTGGCCATGTTCGCAAAATTGCTGAAGAACGGGCTCAACTTCACGGCCACGGGAATCGTCACCTCGGATTTCACCGCGCGCAAAATGTTGATGTAAGTCTCCTCGACCACCTCGCCGGACAAATCCATATCGGTCGGGATGTAATAAATGTTCAGCTCCAGCGCGTCCGCGCCCGCCAGCTGGATTTGTTTGGCGTATTCCGTCCAGCCGCCGACGGACGATCCGTTCAAGCTGGCGATGATGGGAATTTTCGTCGCCTTTTTTGCGGCGGCGATGTGCTTCAAATACTCCTCCGGGCCGAGGCGATATTCCGCAGCATCGGGAAAATATGTCAGCGCCTCGGCAAAACTTTCCGTGCCGTTTTCAAGATTTTGATTCAACTCCAGCCGGTCCTGGCGCAATTGTTCCTCGAACAGCGAATGCAAGACAACCGCCGCCGCCCCGGCGTCTTCCATGCGCTTGATGTCACCCACGTCTTCCGACAGCGGCGATGCGGAAACCACCAGCGGCGAACGCAGTTTCAGGCCCAGATAAGTTGTGGTCAGGTCCATAAGTTTCCTGCGGTTAATTTTTGACGGCTTCGGTCGTGTTTGGTGCAATTGCAGCCGCCGGTTTCATGTCGCGCGCGGCCATGAATTGGTAAAATTTCCAGCGCCGGTCGGCGTCCACTTGTGATTGCGCGAAAAATTTCTTCGCGTCGTCCGGTTTGCTCTTCGTCAGCATCTTGAACCGGTTTTCCGTCAGCATGAAATCCTTCACCTGCGACTTCGCCGCGCTCGAATCAATCTGTAGCGGATTCTCGCCGTATTCAGCGCGCCGCGGATCGTAGCGATACAGCAACCACTGGCCGGATTCGACCGCGAGCTTCTGCTGCCGCGCGCCGATGCCCGTGTCAATCGCGATGCCGTGCGCGATGCAATGGCTGTAGGCGATGATGAGCGACGGGCCGGGAAACGATTCCGCTTCGACAAAAGCTTTCAACGTGTGTTCGTCCTTCGCGCCCATCGCGACGCTGGCGACGTAGATATTTCCGTAGCTCATTGCGATCAGGCCGAGGTCTTTCTTGCCCGCCGGTTTGCCGCCGGCGGCGAACTTCGCCACCGCTCCGCGCGGCGTGGATTTGCTCATCTGCCCGCCGGTGTTGGAATAAACTTCCGTGTCCATCACGAGAACATTGACCTTGCGGCCGCTGGCGAGCACATGATCCAACCCGCCGTAACCAATGTCGTAGGCCCAGCCGTCGCCGCCGAGAATCCACACGCTTTTTTTCACAAGCTGATCGGCCAACGGCAGCAGAAGTTTCGCTTCCGGCGATTCAATCTTCTTGAGCTTTTCCTTCAACGCAATAACGCGCTCGCGCTGATCGTAAATGCCGGCTTCATCGCTTTGATCGGCCAGAAGGAGTCCGGTGGCAAATTCATCACCGATTTGTGCCGCGAGTTTTTTTACCAGCTCTTCCGCAAACTGTTTTTGCTTGTCAATCGCGACGCGGAAACCCAAACCAAACTCCGCGTTGTCCTCGAACAGCGAATTGCACCACGTCGGGCCGCGACCGCATTTGTTTTTGGCATAAGGCGTCGTCGGCAGATTGCCGCCGTAGATCGAGGAGCAGCCCGTCGCGTTGGCGATGACCGCGCGGTCGCCAAACAATTGCGAAAGCATTTTGATGTAAGGCGTTTCGCCGCAACCCGCGCACGCGCCGCTGAATTCAAACAGCGGCTGCAAAATCTGCTGCTGCCGCAGCGTGGTCGTCTTGATTTTGCGCCGGTCAAATTCGGGCAACGTCAGGAAATAATTCCAGTTGTCATGTTCCGCCGCGCGCAATGGCGCTTGCGGACGCATGTTGATGGCCTTGAGTTTCGTCTCGGTCTTGTTTTTGGCCGGGCAGACGTCCACGCACAGCGAACAGCCGGTGCAATCTTCCGCCGCAACTTGCAGCGAGAATTTCAAGCCTTTGAATTCCGGCACGCGCGCGTCGGTGACCTTGAATGTCGCCGGTGCGTTCTTCAATTCCGCCGCGCTCATAAACTTTCGCGCGGATCGTCGCGTGCGGACAGATCGCCACGCATTTCAAACATTGGATGCACGTCTTCTCGTCCCAGATCGGGATTTCCAGCGCGAGATTGCGTTTTTCATATTGTGCCGTCGCCGGTCGGAAAAGTTCCGTCGTTCGGAAACGCGCTGACCGGCAAATCGTCGCCAAAACCGGACGCGAGCTTGCCCAAAACATCGCGGACAAATTCCGGCGCGTCCGGCGAAAGCGGCGGCAACAACGGGCCCGCGCCGTTCAACTTGTTATTCGTCACCGGAACTTCGTGCAGATGCGCGAGCGTGTTGTCCACGGCCTGCAAATTTTTCTGGACGACCTCCTCGCCTTTTTTGCCGTAGGTTTTCTTGATGGATTTTTTGATGGCGTCAATTGCCTCGTCCTTCGGCAGCACGCCGGAGAGCGCGAAGAAGCAGACTTGCATGACGGTGTTGATGCGTCCGCCCATGCCGCTGTCATGCGCAACCTTGGTGGCGTCAATCACGAAAAATTTCGCCTTTTTCGCGAGCAAACTTTGCTGCACCGGCGTCGGCAGCTTCGACCAGATTTCGTCTTTCGAGTGCGGCGTGTTCAGCAGAAATGTTCCGCCCGGCACGAGCGTGCGCAGCATTTCGTAGCGTTCCAAAAATCCCGGCAGATGGCACGCGATGAAATTCGCGCTGGAAATCAAATAAGTTGAACGAATCGGTTGCGGGCCGAAGCGCAGATGCGACACGGTCATCGAACCGGATTTTTTTGAATCGTAAACGAAGTAGCCCTGCGCATAATTGTCCGTTTCCTCGCCGATGATTTTGATGGAATTTTTATTCGCGCCCACCGTGCCGTCTGCGCCGAGTCCGTAGAAAAGGGCGCGCACGACATTTTTCGGCTCCGTGGAAAACTCCGCGTCATACGCCAGGCTTGTGTGCGAAATGTCGTCGGTGATGCCGACGGTGAAATGATTTTTCGGCACGACGGAAAGGTTGTCGAACACCGCCTTGACCATCGCCGGCGTGAATTCCTTCGACGACAAGCCGTAGCGACCGGTGAAAACCTGCGGCATCGTTTTCAAATGCGAACGGTCGGCGGCGGTTTCTTCCATCAACGCCGTGACGACGTCCTGGTAAAGCGGTTCGCCCGTCGCGCCCGGTTCTTTGGTGCGGTCGAGGACGGCGATTTTTTTCACTGATTTCGGCAGCGACGCGACGAAACGTTTGCCGTCGAACGGACGATACAGGCGCACTTTCAGCACGCCCATCTTTTCACCTTTCGCGATGAGATGCTCCACCGTTTCGTGGACGGCTTCGCAGCCGGAACCCATCAGCACGATGACACGTTCCGCATCCGGCGCGCCGACGTAGTCGAACAAATTATATTGGCGCCCGGTGAACTGGTAAAATTCATCCATGACCTTCTGGACGATATCGGGACAGGCGGAATAAAAACCGTTCGCCGCCTCGCGTCCCTGGAAAAATGCGTCGGGATTTTGCGCCGTGCCGCGCAGCACCGGTTTGTCGGGCGACATGGCGCGCGCTCGAATTTCGGCGATCAGCTTGTCATCAATCAGCGCGCGCATCACGGCTTCATCAATCAATTCGATTTTGGAAACTTCGTGCGACGTTCGGAAACCGTCGAAGAAATGGATGAAAGGCAAACGCGAACGCCACGAGGCGATTTGCGAAATGAGCGCGAAATCCATCGTCTCCTGCACCGAGGCCGCGCCGAGCATTCCCCAGCCGGTCGAGCGGCAGGCCATGATGTCGCTGTGGTCGCCAAAAATTGAGAGCGCGTGCGTGGCGACCGTTCGGGCGGTGACGTGAAAAACCGCTGGCAAGAGTTCCCCGGCGAATTTGAACATATTCGGGATCATCAGCAGCAGGCCTTGCGACGCGGTGAACGTCGTGGCAATGGAGCCGGTCTGCAACATTCCATGGACGGCGCCGACCGCGCCGCCTTCACTCTGCATTTCCACGATGGCGGGGACGGTATCCCAGAGATTTTTTTTGCCTTCGGACGCCCATTGGTCGCACCACTCGGCGATGGGCGAGGATGGTGTGATGGGATAAATCGCCATCGTCTCATTGAGCCGGTAGGCGACGTAGGCGGCGGCCTCGCAGCCGTCAATGGTTTTGAAAACGGGAGTTTTTTTCATGGCGAATCAATAGGTGTAACTGGCGTTGTAAAGATTGCTGTCCGGAGCGGGGGCGACCTTGAAGCCCGCCTTGCGGCAGATATGCTGCATGGCCTGATTATCCGCCAGTATCTGGCCGGAAATTTTTGACAGTTTTTCCACCCGGCCGATTTCGATGAGACGGCGGAGCAGTTCGGCCCCAAGACCCTGGCCATGCCGTTCGTCGCTGACCAGCACGGCGAATTCCGCCTCGTTCGTCGCGGGCAATTTGCTCAAGCGCCCGACGCCCAGGATTTTCTTCACATCCGTTTTCTTTACGGGCTCAAGCTCGGCGACCAGGGCGATTTCACGGTCGTAATCGTTGAAGCAAATCCGAGTAAGGCGTTCGTGCGCGACGCGCTGTGACAGCTTCAGGCCGGAGAAATAGCGATGATAGACGCTTTCCGCCGACAGCGTCTCGTGGAATTTCACCATCAACGGCTCGTCTTCCGGCTTGATGGGCCGGATGACGATTGGCGCCTTGTTTTTCATTTTCCACGGCGTGACGTATTGAACCGGATACGGTCGAATCGCTGGCTTCGGCAGCTTGTCTTCCGGCGTTTTCGGGTCGTGCAAAACCACGCGCGCATCAAGCGCATAAATCCGTTCAGAGGTGACGAGCAGGGGATTGATGTCAATTTCCGCGATCCACGGCTGCTCGACGACCAGCCGGCTGAAACGTACGAGCAATTGTTCGAGCGCGGCAATGTCCGCGGCCTTGCGTCCGCGCACGCCCTTGAGCGCGGTGAAAATTTTCGTGCGCTCCATCATGCGGCGCGCGAGCGTGGCGTTGAGCGGCGGCAGGCCGAGCGCGCGGTCTTTGAAAACCTCCACGAGCTGGCCGCCGGTGCCGAAGAGCAGGACCGGTCCGAATTGCGGATCAACGCTGCTGCCGACGATCAATTCATAACCTTCAAGCTTGATCATTTTTTGCACGGTGACGCCGAGGAAATGTTCCTTGCCGGCTTTCTTGGTGCAGGAGGTTTCAATGGCCTTCCACGCCTGACGAACGGCGGAGGCCGTGCGCAAATTCAACTGCACGCCGCCGACATCCGTCTTGTGCGTGATGGTTTCGGAATACAACTTGAGCACGATTGGAAAGCCGAGGTGCGCCGCCATTTTCACCGCGTCATTTTCCGTGAGCGCGATTTGCGTCTCGACGGTCGGGATGCCATAGGCGGTGAGCAGATTTTTGGATTCAAATTCCGTCAGGATCGTGCGTCCGGTTTTGCGCACGTCGGAAATGATTTTCTCCGCCTGCCCATGATTAATATAACCGTGTCCATTTTCAACGGGCATGGCCGGCGTTTCATAAAGCGAGCGCAGATTTTCGCTGTAACGCCACATATAATAAAACGCCTTCGCCGCGCGGTCGGGATATTTGAACGTCGGAATGTTCGCCGCGTTGAGAATGTCTTCGCCTTTTTCAACCTGGCCCGCGCCCATCCAGCTGGCGATGATCGGCTTGCCTTCGATGTGCGCGTAAGGTTTGAGACATTCTGCGGTCGCAACCGGATCGGTCATCGCCTGCGGCGTGAGAATGACCAGCAAACCGTCGGTGTTCGGATCTTTTGCGACGATGTCCACGGCCTTTGCGTAAATTTCCGGGCCGGCGTCGCCGATGATGTCCACCGGGTTGTTGTGGCTCCACGTCGTCGGCAAAATCTGGTTGAGCGACGCCATCGTCTCCGGCGTCAACTCCGCGAGTTGCGCGCCGCTGCCGATGAGCATGTCCGTGGCGAGCACACCGGGGCCGCCGGCGTTGGTCACGATGGTCAGGCGCGGACCTTTGGGGCGTGGCTGCTTGGCGAGAACTTCCGCCATGTCGAACAATTCTGAAATGGTGTCCACGCGCAAAACGCCGACACGCTGGAACGCCGCCTGCAACACTTCGTCGCTGCCGGTGAGCGAGCCGGTGTGTGACGCCGCGGCTTTCGCCGCCGCCTCGGTGCGGCCCGGTTTGATGACAATGATCGGCTTGGTCAACGCCACTTCCCGCGCGGCGGATAAAAATGCCCGCGCGTCACCGATGCTCTCCATGTAAATGACGATGCTCCGCGTGTTGGGGTCGGCACCCAGATGATAAATCAAATCGCCCCAGTTCACGTCAAGCATCGAACCGAGCGAGGCAAACGCGCTGAACCCGACGTTTTCGCGCAAACTCCAGTCCAAAACCGCCGTGCAGAGCGCGCCGCTCTGGCTGATGAAGGCAACGCTGCCGGCCCGCGCCATGTCGGCGGCGAACGTGGCGTTGAGTTTCATGGCCGGCACCATCACGCCCAGGCAGTTGGGGCCGACAATGCGCATGTTGCCGCGCGCCGCCTCCACCATTACCTGTCGCTCCAGCTCCACGCCTTCCGGGCCGATTTCCTTGAAACCGGCGGAAATGATGATCGCACCGGGCACGCCGGTCTGCGCGCATTCCTTGATGATGCCCGGTATCGTTTTGGGCGGCGTGATGATGACGGCGAGATCCGGCCGTTCCGGCAGCGCGGTGACGCTCGGATACGCCTTGATTCCAAGAATGGTGTCCTTGGTCGGGTTGACGGGAAAAATTTTGCCGGGGAAACCGCCCTTGATCAGATTATCCATCACCGTGCGGCCGACGCTGTGTTCGCGTTCCGTCGCGCCGATGACGGCCACGGTTTTCGGCGAAAAAATCGCGTCAAGCGGCCGCCGACGTGTCTGATGCAGAATGTCATGGGTGGATTCAAGCCTGCCGGAAGGAGAAATCGGGGTGTTCATTTTTTTATCATTCATTTCAAAGATAGGGTGACAGTGAAACGGCAGGAGCACTTCGCCGGTTTTGGCAAAGGTTCACCATTTTTTGTTGGCGAGATTTGATTTGTCGCGGCGCGATTTTCCGGCTAGCCTTTTATTATGTTCAAAAAAGTTTTCTCCCCCAGCCAGGATTCGGCCTTGACCAACCTAGCCCTGCTGGTGATGCGGCTCTGGCTCGGGTCGGCGATGCTTTTTAACCATGGGCTCGACAAGCTCGTCCATTTCCACGACATCGCACCAAGCTTTCCCGATCCGCTGGGCATCGGCCAGCCGGTGAGCCTGGCGCTGGTGATGTTTGCCGAAGTCGTCGGCTCGGTGCTGCTGGTCATCGGCCTGCTGACGCGTTTTGCGGCGCTGACGCTGGTGATTGACTTGTTTGTCGCATTTTTGATGGTCCACCAGACGGCTTTGAGCGGCAAGAACAGCGGCGAACTGGCATTCATCTACCTGTCGGGCTTCGTGGTGCTGCTCATCGCCGGCGGCGGAATGATCTCGCTGGACATGGTCGTTTTTGGCAAGAGCAAGAAAAGTTGAACCGCCTTTTTCCCTTCGATTGAGATTCGGCGTCGTTTCCACGGCGAATGCCGCGCAAATCATCCCGCGCCGCTCCCAGCAAAATTTCCGGCAAAAAACGGTGAGCAAAAGCCAAATTCGGAAATGAATTTTGCGGCGGTTGAATTATTCTTCGGGACATGAAAAATTCATTCCGAACTTCCGTATTTTTGCGACGCACACCGCTGTTTCTGGCCGTTCTTTTTTTACCGGCGCTGGCGCAGGCGCATCCGGGTTTACCCGGCCACGCGCACGGTTTCGCCAACGGACTGGCGCATCCGCTCACGGGACTTGATCACATTTGCGCGATGATCGCCGTTGGAATTTGGGCGGCGCAACGCGGCGGTCGCGCGCTTTGGGCGGTGCCGATGGCGTTCGTTTCGGTGATGGTGCTCGGCGGAATGCTCGGCATGGCCGACGGCGCGCTGCCGTTCACGGAAACGGGAATTGCCGCGTCGGTTTTGATTCTCGGAATCCTAATCGCTGCCCGCATCCGGCTGCCGCTGCCGGCGAGCGTCCTCATCGTCGGACTGTTCGCGTTGTTTCACGGCTATGCGCACGGCGCGGAAATGCCCGCGACCACTTCCGGTCTGGCTTACGGGCTGGGTTTCATGCTGGCAACGGCGAGCCTGCATCTCGGCGGTGTCAGCCTCGGGTTGGTCGCCAGAAATCGGGGTTCGATGCAACTGATCCGCTGCGCAGGCGTCGCGATTGCAATCTGCGGCATTTATTTTTGCCTTGCCGTGTAACCAGAACTGGTGACTGGTTGGGAACGCGCCTCATGTTATGTTGGTTATGTAGTTGATGCAGAAATGCAGTGTTTTGTGTGGCGTTAGTTCTCATTGGGAGGCCGGAGTAGTGTCCGGCCTCTCTTTTTTTCTTCCGACAAGCCGGAAACTTCAGTCACGGATTAAGCATGGATGGAGTTCATGTCAATTGGTGAAATTCGTATCCCCTAAAATCCGTGTTTGTTCCGTGACCGAAATTCGCTACGGAATCATCACTGACGAAAACACACTTGACGCACCCTCGCAGAGACGCAAAATCCTCAAGAATTGAAACCGTCGCCAATAGAATTCTCCACCGCCCGCAAAACACCGGTAGCCAGCGGGTGCGACACAAACCAAATTCCCGTCAACGGCAGTTCAGCCTGGACGGAAAGGCAACCGCATCAGCGTTGGCTGACTTTCGCCGTTTGTTTTTTTCTGGCAGCAATTGTTTGGGCTGTTTTTGGCCAAACCATCCACTATGAATTTGTCAACTATGACGATCCGGCCTACGTCTATGGCAATCCAGCCATCACGCAAGGGTTGAACTGGCAGGGGATTGTCTGGATTTTTTCACATACCAATATCGGCACCTGGTTTCCTTTGACTGACATCTCCCACCAGCTGGACTGGCAGCTCCATGGATCGAACGCCGGCGGGCATCATCTGACCAATGTCCTGCTGCATGCCGCAACGGCCATCCTTTTGTTCCTCGTTTTGCGAAAGATGACCGGGATGTTTTGGTCCGCCGCCTTCGTGGCCGCCGTGTTTGCCATTCATCCATTGCGGGTGGAATCTGTGGCCTGGGTGGTCGAGCGCAAGGATGTGTTGAGCGGATTGTTTTTCATGCTGACGTTGTGGACTTGGGTGTGCTATGTGCAAAAACGTTTGAAGGTTGAAAACGGGGAGTTGAAATCCGGAAGCGCGAGTTCTGATTTCGGCCCGCGACACTGGACGCTTGGCTATTATCTGGCTTTGTTGTTTTTCGCGCTGGGACTGATGTCCAAGTCCATGCTGGTGACACTGCCGTTGATTTTGTTGCTGCTGGATTACTGGCCGTTGAACCGTTTGCCGCCCGGCACCATCGGCTTTTCTCGTCGTTGGTTCCAAACGTGGCTTGGGTTGATTTTAGAAAAAACCCCCTTCTTTTTGCTGGCCACCGCCATCTGTGTCATCACCGTTCACGTCCAAAAAAACGCGGTTTTTGTCGCCCAAAACCTGACCCATTTTGGGCGAATCGGCAACGCGTTGTCAGCCTACACGGATTATCTGGGACATATGTTTTATCCGGTGAATCTGGCCGTGGCCTATTGCCATTGGGAGACAAATCCAACCATTTGGATTGTCGGCTGGTCGTTGCTGGTTTTATCGGGCATTTCCGCAGGCGTCCTGGCGGGGGCACGAAAACATCGCTACCTCGTGGTGGGCTGGTTATGGTATCTGGTCATGTTCGCGCCGGTGATAGATATCATGCAGGTTGGACAAAATGCGCGGGCAGATCGCTATACCTACCTGCCGCAAATCGGTTTGTATGTCATGATGACCTGGGGAGTGGTGGAACTATGCGCCTTCTGGCGTCATCACCGGGTTGTGTTGGGATTCGTGGCCACGGCAATTCTCGCCAGCCTGCTGGCGTGCGCTTATATTCAAACAGGCTACTGGAAAAATAGCGTGTCACTCTGGACTCATGCCGTGGCCTGCCGGCCATCAAATGCTTTTGCTGAAAACAACCTCGGCGGCGCGCTGGCCGCTCAAGGGAAGTGGAATGGAGCCACTGAACATTATGAGCGGGCGATCCAACTCGAACCCGATTATCCCGAGGCTCAAGTTAATTTGGGGATCGCGCGGGTTAATCAAGGGAAATTGGACGATGCAATCCAATACTTTGACCGGGCGCTTCAGATCAATCCCCATTCCGCCGAAGCCCACTATAATTTAGGCAGCACGCTGACCGCTCAAGGAAAACTGCCGGAAGCCATACAACAATTGGAGCAGGCGCTCGAATGCCGGCCCGGTTATACCGATGCCCATTATGGCTTGGGGCTGACGCTGGGTATGCAGGGGAAATGGGACGAGGCCATCCCGCATTTAGAGCAGGCGCTTCAGATCAAACTGGACCGCACAGGTGCCCAATACCTTTTAGCGGTTGCATTGGCCGGGCAAAAAAAGTGGAACCAAGCTATTGAACTCTATCAGCAAGTGCTGCAACACAATCCCGACTTTGCCGAAGCCCACAATAATTTAGGAATCGCTCTGGCCAGCCAGGGAAAATTGGCGGAAGCCGCCCAACATTTCCAACAAGCCCTGACTCTGGCCACGGCCCAAGGCAACACATCGCTCGCGGGAGCCATGCACACCCGGCTTAAATCCTATCAGTCTGCCTTGCCGCAACCACAAACACCATGACGGCAAAAAGCTAACCTTCGATGATGTTTTTGGCATTGGAATTCAAAAATTTCGCAGGGGCAGAAATGCACGTAAAGAAAAGGATTGGAACGGCAAGTTTTACCGCATAATCCACCCGCCGCCCACCACCAGATCATCTTGATAAAAAACTGACGCCTGGCCGGGCGTGATGGCGCGCGCCGGCGAATGCAATTTTACTTTCACCCGATTGTTTTCCAGCGGCGTAATTGTCGCGGACGTGCCGGGATGGTTGTAACGAATTTTCGCGGTGACCTCGATCGGTTCAGTCAATTTGTCGAACGGATGCCAGTTGCAGCGGTCGGCGATGAATTCATCACGGTCGAGCGCGGAATCGTCGCCGACGACGACGCGATTATTTTCCGCATCGAGTTCGACGACGTAAACCGGCTTGCTCGTTGTGATGCCGAGTCCTTTGCGCTGGCCGATGGTGTAGAATGCGATGCCGTCGTGCTGGCCGAGAACGTGGCCGTGCAAGTCCACGATGTCGCCGCGCGTTTTTTGCACGAGGTTCGCCTGTTGCAAAAATCCGCCGTAATTGTTGTCCGGCACGAAGCAGATTTCCATGCTCTCTTCCTTGTCGGCGGTCTTGAGATTGCAATGCCGCGCCACTTCGCGCGTATCGCTCTTGGTCTTTTCGCCGAGCGGAAAAATCGCGCGCGCAAGCTGGTCCTGCCGCAGCGAAAAAAGGAAATAACTTTGATCCTTCCGCGAATCGCGTCCGCGCTTGAGCAGATGGCGCGAACCGTCCGTCGCTTTTTTCAATCCGCGCAAAATGTCCCGTCGCGATGAAATCCGCGCCGAGTTGATCCGCGCGGTCAATCAATCTACCGAACTTCAAATTCTGATTGCACATCACGCACGGGTTCGGCGTGCGGCCGGCCTTGTATTCGTCGGCGAAGTATTGGATGACGTGCTTCTGGAATTCTGCCGCCTCGTCAATGAGGTAATACGGGATGTCGAGCTTGTCGCAGACGGAGCGCGCGTCGGTGACGGCCTGCGGGCCGCAGCATTTGTCCTCCGCGCGGTTCACGCAATCCTGCGGCCAGAGTTTCAGCGTGATGCCGATGACCTCGTAACCCTGCTCGATCAAAAGCGCCGCCGTCGCCGAGGAATCAACTCCTCCGCTCATGCCGCAGACGACGCGCTGACGCTTTTGCGAATTCACAGACGGACATTATACAAGGCGCGGGCGGCGTGTAAAATGGTTTGCGATGCGAAGAAAAATTTTATCGTTGGAAATCTGACGGTGAAAATTTTTGGTTCACAGAAATATTTTCGTCTGTCTGCGTTAAAATAAACTTGCGAATAACTTTTTTGCCTTGCAGAGCCTTTATTGACTTCTCCATCGCTGCGTGAATGGCGGCAATGGCTTCGGGAGTCGCTGTTTTGCCTTGCCGTTCTAAAATTGCTTTTAAGCTTGCATCATTAATTTTCAAGTCTTCATCTTTAATCTGTGTCACTTCTGCATTTTCAGAAGTTGACTTTATTTGACGGATGAAATGGTCTTGCTTGCCAATCCAAAATTGTGTCGTCATTTTGGCTGAAGAAATGTTCGTATCGTGCGGCTGTTCCATTATGTCAATGCTTGTCTCGATGACATAACAGTCTGTTTCAGCAATTTTCTCGTCAGACAATCTTTTTGCGTGAATGCGTGGTGAAGAAATCACGGCTAATTGACTGCCCCAATTTTGATTGAAAAATATTCCCGGAATTTCTGCTGTCGCCGAACTCGAAACCCCGGCAGCAGCTCCCAATGCCAGTTGCGCGGTCTGCATTTTCTGCGGCTTGGCGGAATCAACTTTATTTGCAGCATCCATCACGAAATAATTTCCACTGCCATCATTCCAAACAATTCCTTTACTCCCGCTTGTTTGCGCCCAATCAATCCGATAAAGATTTGGGCGTTGCAATCGGATGTTAAAAGTCGTTTCCGTAGTTTGCCAATCGTCTTCGGATATAACTTTGCCAGTGTCGTTGTAACTAGAAAGTCCGACATAAGCGTCTTCCGTCTGTTTCGCGATTTCCTGTGCCGTTAATTTATCGCCATCGCTGGTTTGAGAAATTGCGACCGTCGCAGCACCACCAGCAATTAAAGCAACCGCGCAAACACCAAGTGCAAATTTAATTTTTAGCCAAGTCATTGTTTTCATAGTTCCTTTCACAAGGGTTAAGGTTGAAGCCGCCGCGCTTGACCCTTTTACAATCGCCACGGCCGTCACAGATTTTGCCAGCGCCACGGGCGCGGCTTGAACGGAATTGGCGGAAATCGTTCCGGCAATGATGGCCGTGGTCGAACTCACGCCGCGTTTCGTGAAAAATTTCCGCAGCTTTTCCAGCGCGCGGTTCACGCGCATTTTCGCCGCGTCCTCGCTCGCGCCCAAAGTTACGCCGACTTCCGCAAAAGTTTTGTTTTCAAAAAATCGCAGCACAAGCGCGTCGTGATCTTTTTGGCCGAGCTTTTCCATCGCGCCGTCGAGCAACGGAGCGATTTGATTCCAAGCTTTCGTCGGGCATTGGTTCGGCTTCGTTCAAAGTGGATTGCATATACGCCTCCTGTTCGCGGTGTTGCCGCCGCCGTTGAATGGTCAGCGCATTGGCGCTCGCGTAACGCGCCGTGCGGCAAAGCCAGCCAGACAAAATGGTTTTGTCGCCGAGCGAATCCGCCTTGCGCGCGAGAATGATGAACACCGCCTGCGTGATTTCTTCCGCCAGATGCGCGTCACGCACCTGCCGCAACGCCACGGAATAGACGAGATTGACGTGGCGCGACACGAGCGCGGCGAACGCTTCCTCGGAATTGCTTCGGGCAAACTCGCGCAAAAGGTTCAGGTCGTCATTGGGCATTTCTCTGATATATTTACGGTGGTGCAAAAAGGTAACAGATTATTTTTTGGCGGGCGATTTTATCCGGCTAATGCAAGGCTGTAGTAAAAATTAAATTCTAATGAATGATTTCCGCCATATTTGAAAACATTTATTGCGCGGCGGTGAATTTTAAGTAAAAAATATACGAACGACGGCCGATCGCCACAGATGACCAACAACCTGACGCAGCAAAATGAAAATGAACGGCGCGCGCAAACTCCCGTTTCCGCGCCGCCGAAACAGGGGCTTTATGATCCGCAATTCGAGCATGACGCTTGCGGACTCGGTTTCGTCGTCAACATGAAGGGCGGGAAGTCGCACCAGTTGGTCAGCGACGCGCTGAAAATTCTGGTGAACCTCGATCATCGCGGCGCGGTCGGTTGCGAGCCGAACACGGGCGACGGCGCGGGCATCTTGATTCAAGTGCCGCATGAATTCTTCTTGGGCGAGTCAAAGAAACTCGGTTTCAAACTTCCGGCGTTCGGGCAATACGGCGTCGGGCAATTGTTCCTGCCAAAAAATTCCGGCGAGCGCGAGGCGATCAAAAAGGAACTCGCAAAAATCATTTCCGACGAAGGCCAGACGGTTCTCGGCTGGCGCGATGTGCCGGTGGATAATTCTTCGCTCGGCAAAACCGCCGTCGCCGCCGAGCCGTTCATGGAACAGGTTTTTGTCGGACGCAATTCCGCGATCAAGGACGACGCGGCGTTTGAGCGGAAACTTTACGTCATCCGCAAAGTCGCGGAGCAGAAAATCCGTTACGGCGGCAAAATCGCGGGCGGAAAAATGTTTTACGTCTCAAGCCTGTCGGCGCGCACGCTGACTTACAAGGGCATGTTGATGTCCGAGCAGGTGGAAAAATATTACGACGATTTGCGGAATCCAGCCGTGACGACTGCGCTCGCGCTCGTCCATTCTCGTTTTTCCACGAATACGTTTCCGAGCTGGGATCGCGCGCATCCGAACCGTTGCATCGCGCACAACGGCGAAATCAATACATTGCGCGGCAACGTCAATTGGATGAAGGCGCGGCAGATGCTTTTCCAAAGCAAATTGTTCGGCGAGGACATCAAAAAAATCATCCCGGTCATCAACACCGACGGCAGCGACTCGGCGCAGTTCGACAATTGCGTGGAGATGCTCGTCATGGCCGGACGCGAATTGCCGCACGCGATGATGATGATGATTCCCGAGCCGTGGGAAAATCACGAGAGCATGGACGCCGAGCGGCGCGCGTTCTACGAATTTCATTCCTGCCTCATCGAACCGTGGGACGGCCCGGCCTCGATGGCGTTCACGGACGGAAAAATGATCGGCGCGTGCTTGGATCGAAATGGTTTGCGCCCGTCGCGTTATTACGTCACGAAGGACGACCTCGTCATCATGGCGTCGGAAGCCGGAGTTTTGCCGATCGCGCCGGAACGCATCGCCATCAAAGGCCGTTTGCAGCCGGGCCGGATGTTTCTCGTGGACATCGAGCAAGGCCGCATCGTCGCGGACGAGGAACTGAAGAAAAAATATGCCAGCGCGCAGCCGTATAAAAAATGGCTCGAGGAAAATCACATTCTGCTCGAAAATTTGCCGGAGCCGTCGGAAGCGACGCAGCCGGATCACCGCAAAGTTTTACAGCGGCAGCAGGCGTTCGGCTACACATTTGAGGATTTGCGTTTTATCATCGCGCCGATGGCCAATGATGGTGTTCAACCGCTCGGCTCGATGGGCACGGACACGCCGCTCGCGGTGCTGTCGAACAAATCGCAGTTGCTTTACAATTATTTCAAGCAACTTTTCGCGCAGGTCACGAACCCGCCGATTGACCCGATCCGCGAAGAAATTGTTACTTCAACCGAAGTCATGCTCGGCGGCGAAGGCAACATCCTCGAACCGACGGCGGAAAGTTCGCGCATGATCAAGCTCAAGCATCCGATTCTCGCGAACGAGGAATTGGAAAAGTTGCGGCAGGTCAACCGTCCCGGTTTCAAGGCCGTGACGCTGCCGATTTTATTTGAAGCGGCTGGCGGCGCAAAAAATCTTGAAGCCGCGCTCGCAAAATTATTTTCCGAAGCCGACAAAGCCATCGCCGACGGCGTGAACATTTTGTTTTGTCCGACCGCGGCATCAGCAAGGAACTCGCGCCGATTCCCGCGCTGCTCGCGGTCGCCGGTTTGCATCATCATCTCATCCGCAGCGGCACGCGCACGAAAGTCGGCATCGTTCTCGAATCCGGCGAACCGCGCGAGGTGCATCATTTCGCGCTGCTCATCGGCTACGGCTGCACGGCTATCAATCCGTATCTCGCGTTCGCGACGCTCGACGATCTGATCCAGCAAGGCTTGCTGACCAAGACCGATCACAAGACCGCGATCAAAAAATTCATCAAGGCCGCGATCAAAGGCGTCGTCAAAACGATGGCCAAGATGGGAATTTCCACCGTGCAAAGTTATCACGGCGCGCAGATTTTTGAAGCCATTGGCCTCAACAGCGAAGTCGTGGAAAAATATTTCACCTGGACGCCGTCGCGCATCCAGGGCGTCGGTCTCGACGTGATCGCCGAGGAAGCGCTCGAACGGCATCGCCACGCGTTTCCCGACCGGCAGGTCAACGGCGTACTCGACGCGGGCGGCCAGTATCAATGGCGTGACAACGGTGAATTCCATTTGTTCAACCCGCAGTCCATCCACAAATTGCAGAACGCCTGCCGCACGGGAAATTATAAAATTTTCCAGGAATACGCCGCGCTCATCAACAATCAGGCGAAAAATCTTTGCACGCTGCGCGGACTTTTGGATTTCAAGTTCGCGGAAAATCCGATTCCAATCGAGGAAGTCGAATCGGTTGACGAAATTGTGAAGCGTTTCAAAACCGGCGCGATGAGTTACGGCTCGATCTCGAAGGAAGCGCACGAAGCGCTCGCCGTCGCGATGAACCGCATCGGCGGACGCAGCAACACCGGCGAAGGCGGCGAAGACCCGGCGCGTTACAATCTCGAACCGAACGGCGACTCGAAAAATTCCGCGATCAAGCAGGTCGCGAGCGGACGTTTTGGCGTGACGAGCCATTACCTCGTCAACGCGAAGGAGCTTCAGATCAAGATGGCGCAGGGCGCGAAGCCCGGCGAAGGCGGCGAATTGCCCGGCAAAAAAGTTTATCCGCCCATCGCGAAAGTGCGCGGCACGACGGCGGGCGTCGGTTTGATTTCGCCGCCGCCGCATCACGACATTTATTCCATCGAAGATTTGGCGGAACTCATTCACGATTTGAAAAATTCAAATCGCAACGCGCGCGTGAGCGTGAAGCTCGTCGCCGAAGTCGGCGTCGGCACGATTGCCGCAGGCGTTTCGAAGGCGCACGCGGACGTGGTTTTGATTTCCGGCCACGACGGCGGCACGGGCGCGTCGCCGCTCTCGTCCATCAAGCACGCGGGCGGCCCGTGGGAACTCGGACTTGCCGAGGCGCACCAGACGCTCGTGCTGAACAATCTTCGCAGCCGCATTTACGTCGAGGCCGACGGCCAGTTGAAGACCGGGCGCGACGTGGCGATCGCCGCGCTGCTCGGCGCGGAGGAATTTGGTTTTGCGACCGCGCCGCTGGTTTCGCTCGGCTGCATCATGATGCGCGTCTGCCATCTGAACACCTGCCCCGTCGGCGTCGCGACGCAAGACCCGCGCCTGCGCGCGCGGTTCGCGGGCAGCGCGGACAACGTCGTCAACTTCATGAAATTTGTCGCGCAGGAATTGCGCGAGATCATGGCGAAACTCGGCTTCCGCAAACTCGAGGACATGGTTGGCCGCACGGATAAATTATTTCCGTGGAAAGCGATTGAACATTGGAAAGCGCGCGGCTTGGATTTGACGCCGATTTTGCATCAGCCTGAAATGGGCGCGGACGTCGGGCGTTTTCGTTCGCAAGACCAGGATCACGGTTTGGAAAAATCTTTGGACGTGACGAAACTTTTGGACATTTGCAAACCGGCCATTGAGCGCGGCGAAAAAGTTCGCGCCGAATTGCCGATTCATAAAGTCAATCGCGTCGTCGGCACGATCACCGGCAGCGAGATCACGAAGAAGCACGGCCCGAATCGGATTGCCGGAAGACACGGTGCAATTGAAATTCAACGGCAGCGCCGGGCAAAGTTTCGGCGCGTTCATTCCGTGCGGCATGACGCTCGAACTCGAAGGCGACGCGAACGATTATCTCGGCAAAGGTTTGAGCGGCGGAAAAATAATTGTTTATCCGCCGAAGAATTCCACCTTCGTCGCCGAGGACAACATCATCATCGGCAACGTGGCGCTTTACGGCGCGACGGCGGGCGAAATTTTTGTGCGCGGCATGGCGGGCGAACGCTTCGGCGTCCGCAATTCTGGCGTCAACGCCGTCGTCGAGGCCGTCGGCGATCACGGTTGCGAATACATGACCGGCGGACGCGTGGTGATTCTTGGCAAGACCGGACGCAATTTCGCCGCCGGCATGAGCGGCGGCGTTGCTTACGTTTTGGACGAAGCCGGGGATTTTGCGACGCGTTGCAACATGGAACTTGTCGGCCTTGAAAAACTCGACGACGAGGATTTTGCGACGCTCAAGTCGGCGATCGAAGAACACGCGATCAACACCAAAAGCACGCGCGCCGCGAAAATTCTCGCGGAGTGGAATGTCGTTTGCGCCGAAATTTGTGAAAGTGATGCCGCAGGATTACAAGCGCGTGCTGCAATCGCTGAAGAAAGTGCAATCGCAAGGCTTGAGCGGCGAGGACGCGATCATGGCCGCGTTCGAGGAAAACGTGAAGGGCGGACATTAGAATTTAATCGTTAAAACCCAAATTAAAACAGATGGGACAATCAGACGGATTTTTAGAATTTCAAACGCGAACTGCCGGAAGACCGTTCGCCAATTGGACGCGTCGCCGACTGGAAGGAATTTCATCATCACCTGCCGGAAGCCGACCTCAAGAAGCAGGGCGCGCGCTGCATGGATTGCGGGATTCCGTTCTGCCACACCGGCCAGCTCGTCAGCGGCATGGCCAGCGGTTGTCCGATTCATAATCTGATTCCCGAATGGAATGATTTGGTTTATCGCGGCCTGTGGAAGGAAGCGCTCGAACGCCTGCACAAGACGAATAATTTTCCCGAATTCACCGGACGCGTCTGTCCCGCGCCGTGCGAAGGCTCGTGCGTTTTGGGAATCAACAATCCGCCCGTCACGATCAAGAACATCGAGTGCGAAATCATTGACCACGGCTGGGAAAACGGCTGGGTCAAACCCGAACCGCCGAAGAAAGCGCACGGGCAAAACCGTCGCCGTCATCGGTTCAGGCCCGGCGGGAATTTCTGCCGCCGCACAATTGAACAAAGCCGGACATCTCGTCACCGTTTTCGAGCGCGCCGACCGCCCCGGCGGGTTGCTCATGTATGGCATCCCGAACATGAAGCTCGATAAGCAGGAAGTCGTGTTGCGACGCCTGAAAGTTCTCGAAGACGAAGGAGTGAAATTTGTCTGCAACACCGAAATTGGAAAAAATTATCCGGCGGAAAAATTGTTGAAAGAGTTTGATGCCGTGATTCTCGCGACCGGCGCGACCAAGCCGCGTGATTTGCCGATTGAAGGCCGTCAGCTTGAAAGGCATTCATTTCGCGATGGATTTTCTTACGGCGAACACGAAGAGCATTTTGGATTCGCACAAGAACGGCGATTTCATTGATGCGACCGGCAAGGACGTCGTCGTTATTGGCGGCGGCGACACGGGAACGGATTGCGTCGGCACTTCGATTCGGCACGGCTGCAAGAGTTTGGTGCAAGTGGAAATTTTGCCGAAGCCGCCGCTCGAACGCGCCAAGGACAATCCGTGGCCCGAATGGCCGAAGACTTACAAGCTTGATTACGGCCAGGAAGAGGCCGCCGCAAAATTCGGCGCTGACCCGCGCGTTTATCTCACGACCGCGACGAAATTTGAAGGCGACGCGCATGGCTCACGTCAAAGCCGTTCATCTCGTGCAGATCGAATGGACGAAGAATGACAAGGGACAGTTCATCCCGAAAAATGTTCCCGGCACGGAAAAAGTTCTGCCCGCGCAACTCGTTTTGCTCGCGATGGGTTTTCTCGGACCGGAACAGCCATTGCTCGAATCGCTCGGCATCGAACGCGACGCGCGCTCGAACGCCAAGGCCGAATTTGAAAAATACACGACGAACATCCCGAAAGTTTTTGCCGCCGGCGATTGTCGTCGCGGCCAGAGCCTCGTCGTGTGGGCGTTCAACGAAGGCCGCGGCGCGGCGCGCGAATGCGACCGCTACCTGATGGGCGCGACGGATCTACCATGATTACGCCGTTCCTGAAATTAAATATTGAAGCCGCGAGTCAATTTGAGAATTTTGTGCACACCTCCCCAATACGAATACGGACGTATTGGGATAATCTTTCAAAAAATTTTGAAAAATCTTAAAGTGTGTAACGTTTCTGCAACTTATTCTTGACTTAAGCTGCATGAGTATTTAGAGTGGGCGCTGGATTGAGGCAATGAGCCGTTTCTGAAATTAATCTACGGACGCAAACTGGTTTACAGTTACGTCCGTTTTTTGTTTGGAGCAAAGCCTCGCAACATCAGGAGCGAGATATGGCCAGCGGCAAAATCAAATGGTTCGACAACAAAAAGGGCTTCGGTTTCATCGCCCAAAATTCCGGCCAGGATGTGTTCGTGCATCACACGGCCATCGTCGGTTCGGGATTCAAAACCTTCGAGGAAGGCGACATTGTTTCCTTCGAGGTCGTCCCCAGCGATAAAGGGCTCAAAGCCGAAAACGTCCAGCGCGTGCAGGCCCCGTAAAACCTGCAGAGCAAATTCCGATTTTGCGCCGCAGGCATTTTCGTTCGCCAGCGGCGAAGCTGGTGGTTATCCTGTCCGCATGGCGAATCCGGCCGCGACCCGCGTCACCAGTCTTTACGTTCACGTCCCGTTCTGCGCGCAGAAATGCGTGTATTGCGCCTTCTATTCCGAGGCTTCGTCCGGCGAATTGATCAATCGTTTTGTCAATGCGCTTGTCCGCGAAATGGAAATCGTCGCCGACGATCTCAAGCCAAAAACAATTTTCTTCGGTGGCGGAACACCTTCGCTTTTGAACCTTCGCCAATGGGAACAAATTCTGCGGACGATGGAAAAACTGAATCTGCTTGGCGCGGAAGAATTCACCGTGGAATGCAATCCTGCGACGGTTTCGGCGGACAAGGCGAAATTACTCCGCGACTTTGGCGTGAACCGCATCTCGATGGGCGTGCAGTCGCTCGACGAAAAATTGCTCGACCGGCTCGGCAGAATCCACTCGCGCGAAATGGTTTTCAAGTCGTTCGACATTTTGCGCCGCGCCGGTTTTGAAAATATCAATTTGGATTTGATGTTCGCCATCCCGACCCAAACGATACAAATCTGGCGCTCAACGTTGAACGAAGCGATGGCGATGCAAAGCGAACATCTTTCCAGCTACGAAGTCATTTATGAAGACGACACGCCGCTCTTTGCGCAACTTCAGGCCGGAGAATTTTCCGTGGACGAAAATCTCGCGTGCGAAATGTATGAAGAACTGATTTCTTCCGCGACACTCGCCGGATTTCACCAATACGAAATCGCCAACTTCGCGCGCAGTCAATTAAGCGGCGGAAAAATTCCCGCGTTCGCGTGCAAACACAACGTCAATTATTGGCGTGGCGGAAATTTTTACGGACTTGGGCCAAGCGCGACCGGTTACGTTCGCGGCGTGCGGACGAAGAACTGGTCGAACACGCAGCTTTATTGCGACCAGTTGGAAAAAGGGAAACGCGCGATCGAATCCAGCGAAGAATTGCCGCCGCTCAAGCGCGCGGGTGAAACTGCGGCGTTCGGCTTGCGGATGAACGCCGGCTGGCCGTTCGCAGAATTTCAGCGCACGACAAATTTTGATTTGCAAAAAGAGTGGTCGTCGGAAATGAATCAACTGGCCGAACGCGGCTGGGCATTCGCGCGACGCGGAAAAATTTCAACTCACGCATCAGGGATTACGGTTCGCCGATTCAGCAGCGGAACTTTTTCTGCGCTGATTTTAACAGAAGAAAACAAAGGCAACAAAGACGCTTGGTTCGCTTTGTTTCCTTCTGTTAAATCGGCAATCTGACAGTAAATGCCGTCCCGGCATTTTCCTTGCTCGCCACTTCAATCGTCCCGCCGTGCGCCTCGACAATCGCCTTGGCGATCGCGAGGCCGAGGCCGTTGCCGCCGGTGGAACGCGACTTGTCCGCGCGATAAAACCGTTCAAACACGCGCGGCAAATCTTCCGCCGAAATTCCCGCGCCGGTGTCGCTCACGGTGAGGACGAGCCATGCCGTTTTGCGATTCCAATTTCACACGCACCTCGCCGTCGCGCAGGTTGTATTGAATCGCGTTGCTCAAAAGATTCGTGACAACTTGCGCGAGACGTTCGGAATCGCCGGTGATTTCAACGGGTTCCAGCGCGGTGGAAATGTTCACGCCACGTTCTTCGGCAATCGGTTTCACCAGTTCGGCGCAATCGGAAATGGTTTTTGAAAAATCAAAGCGCAGGCGTTTCAAAACTTCCTGCCCCGCGTCGAGCCGGGCGAGCGCGAGCAGCGACTCGATCAATTTCCGCATCCGCTGCGCCGCGCGCTGGCAGGCTTCGACTGTCTGCTTGTAATCGGCGGCTTCGCGTTCGCGGTTTAACGCGGTTTGCGTTTGCGTCAAGATGACGGAAACGGGCGTGCGCAGTTCGTGCGCGGCGTCGGAGGTGAATTGCTTGCTGCTGCGCAAAGGCGGCTTCGAGCCGCGCGAAAGTGGAATTCAAGACGGCGGCGAGCTGGCCGAGTTCGCTTTCGGCCTCGGCGACGTTGATGCGCTGCGACAAATCGCCGGCGGAAATTTTCACGGCGGTGGCGCTGATGTTTTCGATTGGCCGCAGCGAGCGCGAAACAAACCACCAGCCGCCCGCGAGTCCGAAAATTAAAATAATTCCGCCAAAGCCCGCAAGTTTCAAAGCAACGTCAAATCCAACTCTCTCGATTCCGGCGCGACGTCACAGCCGACTCGAATGGTTTCGCCTGATGGAAGCGTCTGAAACATTGCCCGAATGACTTTCCAAATGTTTGCAACCGATGTGGAATGGGAAAAGTTCGTACCAGTTTGGAATATGTCGTCTTTCGCGGCCGATTGGTCTATCCCAAACTATAACTACTTTGGGCGCGTTGGTCGAACGTGCAAGTTCGCTGCCATTACGTGAATTGATGATGAAATAAAAATTGTGAGGATCACTTGCACCAAACAAACCAGCGGCTTCCGGCGGCAAATGGAATTCAAGCGGCGGACGCGAATTTTGTTCCGGCGGACCGTCGTCTGGAAACTGGCCAGGTGGCGGGCGGTCAAAAGATTGACCGTTTCCGTTCGGCTCGCGCGGCGGCGGCCGATGAAGCAAATTGGCAAGAGCACCAACGCGGCGCACAAATTCACCATCAACTTGACGATACATTTTGCCACGCTCAAGTTGATACGCGGTAAATCCAAAACCCGCGAGTACGAGCACGAGAATCAGGCCATACCATATTTGCAGCCGCCATTTGATGGATTTGAAAATTTTCATTCGATGCAATAGCCGTGGCCGCGCCGCGTGACAATAAATTCCGCGCCGAGTTTTTTGCGGACGTTGGAGACGTGAACGTCGAGCAAGTTTGAAAGCGTCGAATCATTTTCGTCAAACAGATGTTCGTAAAGCTGTGTGCGCGTGACGACTTCGCCGCGATGCAGCGCGAGAAATTCCACGAGCGCATATTCGCGCGCAGTGAGTTCGACGGGTTTTTCCTGCAACGAAACATTTCGCAGCGCGGTGTCAATTTTGATTTCGCCGATTTCAATTATGTTCGTCGTCTTGTTTGCGCTGCGGCGGATGATTGCGCGCAATCGCGCGAACAATTCCTCCAAATCAAACGGTTTGACGAGATAATCGTCCGCGCCGCAGTCCAAACCTTTTACGCGGTCGCGCGTCTGGTCGCGGGCGGTGAGCATGAGCACGGGCGTCTTTTTGATTTTGCGCAGGCGTTTCAAAATTTCCCAGCCATCCACTTTCGGCAGCATCACGTCGAGGACGACAGCGTCGTAGTCGTAATTTTCGGCCTTGTAAAATCCGTCCTCGCCGTCGGGCGCGGTGTCCACGGCGTAACCTTCCTCGCGCAGCGCCTGGGCGATGCTGCGGAGCAGATCGGGTTCGTCTTCGACAATCAAGATTCTCATTCGGGCTGGCGGAGTTTTATCAGGAAAAAACTTTCTGCGCCAGTTCGTGAAAATTCTCGCACAGGCAACCTTAAGCGGAGATTAAGAAAAATTTTCACAGCTTAACGATTGCTTAAGGTTCGCTCGCGTAGAGTTGCGGCATGAAAACGATTCTCACACCCATCGTCGCCGGCCTTGCCGGATTTTTTTTCATCACAATCAACGCCCGCGCGGACGACCCGCGAACAAATTCATGGTTCACGACTTACGCCGGCCAATACGCGCGCATTTATACAAATGATCTTTCGCGCACGAACGGAATTTCGCAGACGGCGTGGACGAACGGCACGACGGTCCAGACGTTGCCAGCGTATTGCGGCGTGCAGGAAATTTATTCATCGTCGAACTACGTTTACATCCGCAGCACGGGACTCGGAAGTTTTGTGATGGGGCCGTGGTATTTGAATGCGGCACACACGCAGCTGTTTCCCAACTGGCCGGTAAATCAAAAAACTTTGTATCGCATTCCGCGAAATCCCACGGTGCCGGCGACAAAATCCGCAAGCGGCGGCGGACCGATCGGTTATTTTGTGGACGGCGCGGCGATGTTCAACAGTTGGGACGCCTACACATGGAGCACCGTTTCAAACACCGACGCGCAAAACATCACCGGCTATTGGAACCGCGACGCGTATGTGAACGAAGGCGCGAGCTTCGACCCGAACAACGCGCACCAAGCCGGCGGCCAGTATCATTATCATGCGAATCCGCCCGCGCTGCGTTATCAACTCGGCGACCATGTGGATTTTAATTCCGTGACGAAAATTTACACCGAATCCCCGAACACACCGACGAAACATTCGCCGATTCTCGCGTGGACGGCAGATGGATTTCCGGTTTACGGTCCCTACGGTTACAGCGTTTCAAACGACGCGAGCAGCGGCATCCGCCGGATGATTTCCGGCTACGTTTTGCGCAACGGACAATACGGCACGAGCAATCTCACGGCGAACGGACGCACGACCATTCCCGCGTGGTCGGCGCGATTATTCAACGTGAGCTCAAACCAAACGGGCCCGAGCGTTGCCGGCGCGCATCAACTCGGTTGTTACATGGAAGACAACGACTTTCTCGGCGACCACGGCATCGCACCCGGCACGAACACTTATGACCTCGACGAATACAACGGTCGCTGGTGCGTCACGCCGGAATTTCCGAACGGCACTTACGCCTATTTCGTCAGCATCAGCAGCAACGGCACGCCGACATTTCCCTACAACATCGGACGCGGATTTTATGGCAGCCCGACCGGCGGAACGGTCATTGCGATCACCGAAACCGTCGCAACGAATTTTCTCGGCAGCACAAATCTAGCGAGCAAAATAAATTCGCCCGGCGTCAATAATGGAATCGTGACTTTAAGTTGGAGCGCGATTGAAGGCGGCAGTTATCAGGTCGAAGCTACGACGAACCTTGCCAATTCGTCGGGCTGGACGGTTCTCGGCACCGGCGTTTCACCAAATCAAATTCTCGGCGGCTACACAAACGCCACTTCGCTCAATGAACAATTTTACCGCGTCGGCAGAACTTCCGTTGCGACGTATGACAGCGGGGGCACAACTTATTTCGCCACCAACGTCGTCGCTCCCGGCGGCGCTGCGTACCGGGGGCAAACCGTTTTATTGACGATCACGCTGCCAAGCTCTCCGCCGAATCCGCCCTCGGGTGCGCCCGTCACCAGCGTCACCATTGGCGGCAGCATCACGTCCGTGAGCGCCACCTGCACGGCTTCCGGCATCGTAACGGCGCTCATCCCCATCCCCGGCGACACGAGCATAACCAACGTGCAAAATGTCGTCGTGCAATTCAATCCCATGCCGAGCTACACGCTCACAGGCGGATTCACCATCAATCCCTGATTGAAATGAAACGCGCGTTGAAAAAAATCCTACTGCTCCCGCTGCTGCTGGCAACCGGCGCGGGCGCGGCGGATTTGCGCGTGGAATTTCTTCCGCAATTCAACGGCAGGCCGCTTGCGTTTGACGCGCTCAAAAATCAAACCACCGGCGGCCAGAAAATTTCCGTTTCACGGCTGGATTTTCTCGCGTCGAACATCGCATTGCGCCGCGCGGATGGAATTTGGATCGGACAAACAAATTGGTTCGCCTATATCAGCGTGCGCGATGGTAGAACGAATTTCACTTTGGAAAATATTCCCGCCGGAAATTACAACGTGATTCGTTTTCAAATCGGTTTGCCGCCGCAAATCAATCACGGCGATTCCGCGCGGTGGCCGGCGAATCATCCGCTGAATCCCGACGTGAACCATTTGTATTGGGGCTGGTCGCGCGAATACGTTTTTCTCGCGCTCGAAGGCGGCTGGCAAAACGGTGGCAAGGAAAGCGGCTTTTCGTATCACCTCGCCACCGACCGCGAGTTGATGACGGTTGAATTGCCAGCCGCGCTTGATTTGAATTCCAGCCGCGAAATTCAAGTTGCCTTGGACATCGGGAAAATTTTTTCCGCGCCAAATCAAATTAAATTGAGCGATTCCAGCGACACTTCTCATTCACGAACAAACGATTTATTGGCAGGACAGATTCGTGAAAATGTTGAAGCCGCCTTCGCGGTGGAAAATGTAAAAGAATTTTCGCCAATCGCGGAATTGTCGCGCGGAACAAATCAGATTAAAATCGCGCCGAATGCCACGCCGTATCGGCTGACGATCTCACAATTCGCGCCGCAGCCGGATTTGCCGCGCGACAATCCGTTGACCGGCGAAGGTGTTGCGCTCGGCGGCAAATTGTTTTTCGACCGGCGGCTCTCGGCGGACGATTCACAATCTTGCGCCGCGTGTCATCACCCAAACACCGCATTCTCCGAGCGGAGAAGGTTCAGTCGCGGCGTGGACGGTGACATCGGCACGCGCAACGCGATGCCGCTCGAAAACCTCGCGTGGAAAAACTCCTTTTTCTGGGATGGCCGCGCGGCGACATTGCGTGAACAGGTTTTGCAGCCGATCCAAAATCCGATTGAGATGCACGAATCGCTGGCAAACGCCGTTGCCAAAATTTCAGCAGACAAGGATTATCACCGGCTTTTTGTCAATGCGTTTGGCTCGCCGGAGATTTCTTCGGACAAAATCGCCCGGGCGCTGGAGCAATTTTTGCTCGTGCAAGTTTCGTTCGATTCAAAATACGACCGCGTGATGAACGGCACTGCAAAATTTTCCAACGAAGAAGCGCGCGGTTATGTTTTGTTCAACACGGAATATGACCCGTATCACGGACAATACGGCGCGGATTGTTTTCATTGCCACGGCGGGCCGCTGTTTCAAAGCCAGAATTTTGCGAACAACGGACTGGACTCCGCGTTCTACGACCTTGGCCGTTACAAAATCACGAAGCGCGCGGGCGACGAGGGAAAATTTTCCGTGCCCTCGCTGCGCAACGTCGCCGTCACCGCGCCATATATGCACGACGGGCGTTTTCGGACTTTGGACGAAGCCGTGGAGCATTATTGCACCGGCATGAAACGCAGCGCGACGCTCGACCCGAACCTTGCCAAGCATCCCGACGGCGGCGTGCCGCTGGGCGCGGAAGACAAGCGCGCGCTGGTCGCATTTTTGAAAACGCTCACAGACGAAAAATATCTGCCACTGGCAAGCGTCGCAAACGTGGCTGAAAAATAATTGCAAAAATCTTTGCCGCTTCACGTCTGCTTAAGGTTGGTTCGCGTAGAGTGGCCTCGTGAAGATGAAATTCGCACCCGGACAAAATGAAAGACCAAACATGAAAACAAACAAACTCGCCTGCATCGCCGCTGCGCTCGGCCTCGCTGCGTTCAGCGCCATCGCACAGGACAACAACAACGATGGACCGCCCGGCGGCGGCCCCGGAAATCATGGCGGCCCGCGAGGGCATCATCCGCCGTTCCCGCTGATCGGAGCCTTGGACGCCAATCACGACCATGTGATTGATTCAGGTGAAATCGCCAACGCGAGCGCCGCGCTGCTCACGCTCGACAAAAATGGCGACGGCAAATTAACAGCCGATGAATATCTGCCGCCGTTGCCGAAGGATGCGCCCGCCGACGCGCCGCATCCGCCGCTGCCGCTCATCGTCAAGGCGCTGGATGCGAACGGTGACGGCGTGATTGACGCGAGTGAAATCGCCAAAGCGCCCGCCGCGCTCAAGTCGCTGGACAAAAATGGCGACGGCCAGTTGACGCCGGATGAATTCATCGGCAGGCGTCCCGCACCGCCGCAAGATTCCAATGGCGGCGATGCCGGCGGCCCGCCTCCGGGCGAGCAGTAAGATTCTGTTCGTGTGAACGGAAAGCGACGGATTGGACTGCAAAAACTCCGGGTGTGAAGCAGCCAGTCCGCCGCTAAATTTTTCAGGAACGCCGGGCATTGCTCGGCGTTTCATTTTATTTCGCCAGCAAACGGCGCACGGTCAGCAAACCGGTGAGGACAGCGATGCTGCCGCAGATCAGATACGGCAGCGCGCGGGTGGAATCATTCAACCCGTAAAGCGTGGCGGCGAAAATCGGGCCGACGATACGCGCCAACGCCCCGGCGCTTTGCGCGACGCCGATGGTCGCGCCCTGCTCGTTGGCGGGCGTGAGGTTGGAGAGCAGACCGAACAGCGGCGCTCGCGACAGGCTGGAGCCGAGCGAGAGTAAGACGAGGACGGCGAGCATTTTGATCCACGGCAAATTGGCGAGGTGGAAAACCGCCGACCATTTCAACGCACCTTCGCCGTGAATCAAAGGCAGCAGCACAAGACTTGCCCCGGTCATCACGAGGCTGGCGCAAATAAGTTTTGGTTCGCCAAATAGTTTTACCAACCGCCCGATCATTCCGCCCTGGACGAAGGCGGAAATCAGGCCGCAGAAAACAAACAGCCAGATGACGGTCGTGGCCGGATTGGCGACGTCCACGGCAAGGCCAAGGTTGAAATTGTCGTTGATGAGCAGCGGCAACGTGCTTTCAAAGCAACTGAAGGCAAACGTGGCGAGAAAGAAAATCAAAATGAGCAGTCCGATTTTCGGCTGGGTGAGCGTGTGTCCCCATTGCGCGAAACGCGGACGGTTCGTGACCGGCGCGGTGCCGGGCTTCCAGCTTTCGGCGAGGATGAAATACGCGAGGACAAAGTTCGCCGCACACAGCGCCGCCGCCGTCCAGCCGGGCGCGGTCGCGCCGCCGAATTTCAGCGCGACGCCGCTGATGGCCGGGCCGAAAATAAATCCAAGGCCGAACGCCATGCCGATGAGTCCCATCCGTTTTGAGCGGTTTTCCGGCGGCGTGATGTCGGCGATGTAGGCTTGCGCGACAGTGATGTTGCCACCGCACGCGCCCGCGAAGATACGCGAAACGAGCAGCGCGCCGAGCGCGAGCGAATGATTTTCAAAACCGGAACCGATAGCGAACAGCACATACGAACACGCCGCGCCGGCGGTGCTGATGAGCAGAATCGGGCGGCGACCGTGATGGTCGGAAAGTTTACCCCAGATGGGCGAGAAGATGAATTGCATCGCCGAGAACGAGGCGATGATGACGCCGATGAGCCAGCCGCTCGCGCCGTAATGCCGGCTATACATCGGCACGAGCGGCACGACGATGCCAAAGCCGATGAGGTCAATGAAGACCGTAAGAAAAACCACGAGCATGGACGGTTTGCGATTCATGTTTGCAATGAACGTGAAGTGTAATTGCGGCGGACAGGATTGACAGAATTTTTCAGGATTAAAATTCATTGGCGAATAACTTTGGAATAAAAAGAACAACTTTGTCTTGCTGCAATTTGAACCGCAGAGTTTTCTTGTTGCATGATTGATTCTGGACAAACAGCAAGTACTGCAAAGCTTCGACCATTTGAGGGAATGTCCGGAAGGACATTTCCTGCTTGTCCGAATCTTTGTCTGGAATGCAGACGGTCGTGTGGATTCGAATTTTGAATAAAGAAACGCCACAACGGGCGGAAAAGTATTTTCATGAAGATTGGCCAAACAAACATTCGAGTTAGTCTATAACATTTTATGATTGATTCCATTTCCGACAGTGCCGGTGCAGCGGCAGATTTGAAAAAGGCTCGTCGCCAAAAATCCGCACGCACAGACGCTCGCTCCACCATTGACAGATTGCCGCCTCATGATTTGGACATGGAACAGGGAGTTCTCGGCTGCCAATTGCTTTCGCCAAACGAATGTGTCGGCGAAGTCATTGAAAAATTGAAGGGCACCGGGGTCGAAGCGTATTACGATTTGCGTCATCAGACCATTCAAGCCGAGTTGTTTGAGATGTATGACAACCGGGTTCCCATTGATGTCATCACGTTGCAGCAGCGGCTCAAGGACAAGGGATTGCTGGAACAAATCGGCGGCATCGCGTATCTGGCGCAGCTTCAGGATTCGGTTCCGAGCGCGGCGAACTTGAGTTATTACCTGGAGATCGTTCAGGAAAAATATCTGCTGCGGCGCATGATCTCCACCTGCACGGAAGTCGTCGGGCGCGTTTATGATTATGAGGGTGACGTGGAAACGTTGCTGGATGACGTGGAAAAGGAAATTTTGCGCATCAACGAATCGCGCGCGCAGACCAGCACGTCGTCGGTCAAGGAACTGGTGGGCAAGGCGATCTTGACGGTGGAAAATTATTTCAGCCGTAAGGGCGTTTTGAACGGCCTCGGCACGGGCTTCCCGGATTTGGACCGGATGACGGACGGTTTGCACGGACAGGAAATGATCGTGATCGCGGCGCGGCCTTCGATGGGCAAAACGTCGCTGGCGATGAACATCGTCGAGCACGTCGTCTTGGAACAGAATCTGCCGGCCGCAGTTTTCAGTTTGGAAATGAGCGCGGAGTCGCTGGTGCTGCGCATGATGTGTTCGATTGCGCGCGTGAATTTGCGGAGCATCCGCGAAGGGTTCATGAGCGAATCGGATTTTCCCAAATTGACGAGCGCGGCGGGTCGGCTGGCGAAGGCGAAGTTGTTGATTGACGATTCGGCGGGACTTTCGATTTTGCAGTTGCGGGCGCGGGCGCGGCGGATGCACCAGCAGCACGGCGTGAAGCTGTTCGTGATTGACTATTTGCAGCTGCTCCATTCTACTGCGCGGCGTTCGCAAGAAAACCGCCAGCAGGAAATCGCTGATATTTCCAGTGGCATAAAAGCCTTGGCGAAGGAATTGAAAGTGCCGGTGCTGGTGTTGAGCCAGTTGAACCGCGAGCTGGAAAAGGACAAAAGCCGCAAGCCGCGCTTGAGCGATTTGCGCGAGTCGGGCGCGATTGAACAGGACGCCGACGTGGTGGGTCTGTTATACAAACCGAACGCAGGCGACGACGAAGACGGCGCGCAGGCCGAGGAAGCGGACGGTTTGCCGATTAATTTATTGATTGCCAAGCAGCGCAACGGCCCGACGGGCGACATCAATTTAACGTTCTTGAAATCTTATACTCGATTTGAAAGCGCAGCCAAAGTCAGCGATGAAGACATACCGGAAGGCCGGTAGGCGATGAAATTTTCCCCCCGGCTTTTTGTAATCTGGCTGTTGCTCGGCTCCGCGCAGGTCGTGTGGTCGCAGTCGGTCGGGCCGAAAGTGGACAGCGTGGACATAAAATTTGTCGGACCGGCGCAAGTCAGCCAGGAATTCATCCGCGCCAACATCCGCGTCAATGCGGGAGACACCTACCGGATAAGTTCCACCCAGGACGACGTTCACGCCCTTTACGCCACCGGACAGTTCTACAACATCCAGGTTTCGGTGAATCAATCCACCAACGACAGCGGCGTGGTGCTGACTTACATCGTTCAGGCGCGTCCGCGCATCACGGAAATCAAGCTGGCGGGCAACAAAAAACTGAAGGACTCCAAGCTGAAGAAAAAAATCACAGTGAAGGTCGGCGACCCGCTGGACGAGCAGAAATTGTTCACCGATGTGCAGGACATGAAGAAACTTTATGAAAAATACGGCTATCCCGACACGCAGATAAAATATGTCCTGAACATTGACGAGAATGCCGGGCGCGGCACGGTCACATTTGAAATTGTCGAGAGCCAGAAGGTCAAAATCACCGCGATTGATTTTGTCGGCGCGACGACATTTTCACACAGAAACAATTGCGCGGCGTGGTCAAGCTCAAGCGGCATTGGATGTGGTCGTGGCTGACGGGCAATGGCGTTTTCAAACAGGACGAGTTCGACGACGACCAGGACCTGCTGTCAAATTTTTACCTCAACCACGGCTATCTCGATTTTGCCATCAGGGACGTGAAGCTGGACAACCCGACGACCAACACGCTGGTGATCAAATATTATTTGTATGAAGGCCGACAATACAAGGTCGGCTCCATCAAGCTCACCGGCAACAAAATTTTCAGCGACGCGCAAATCCGCAGCGGCATGCAATACAACCACGCCTACCAGCGGTTGAAGGGCAGCCTCGGCACCAACGGTTTTGCGATGGACGTGGGGGACACGTTCACGCCCGACGGCCAGAAAAAGGACACGCAGGCGCTGGAGGATTTTTACGGCGGCAAAGGCTACATTGACGTGACCCAAGGCCCCGCCCTGCGCGTCATCCGCACTCCCAATGTGGACACGGGCACGATTGACCTGGAGTTTTTGATTGATGAAGGCCAGAAAACCTACGTCGAAAAAATCAACATCACCGGCAACGTCAAGACGAAGGACAAGGTCATCCGGCGCGAACTGGCCATTTCGCCCGGCGAAGTGTTTGACATGGTGCGCGTCAAGATCAGCAAGCAGCGCCTCGAGGGATTGAATTATTTTGAAAAGGTGGACGCGGATCCGGAACCGACCGACCCGCCGATTTCCGGCCGCAAAAATCTGGACATAAACGTGACGGAAAAAAACACGGGCAACCTGACCTTCGGCGCGGGCTTCAGCTCGCAGGATTCGCTCGTCGGCTTTGCGGAGATGACGCAGGGCAATTTTGACCTGTTCCATCCGCCGACTTTCACCGGGGCCGGCCAGAAATTGCGCCTGAAAGTCCAGCTCGGCACGGAGCGGCGGGATTATGAGCTTTCGTTCATCGAGCCGTGGTTTTTGAACCGCAAACTGGCGTTGGGCATAGATCTTTACCGTCACCAGCTTGATTTCCAAAGTCCGAATGACATTTATGATGAAAGCCAGTCGGGCGCGCGCGTGAGCCTGACGCGGGCATTATTCGTTCCAAACTTTCTCGAGCAAATTTTGGGGACCGGCGACCTTTCCGTCAGCGGCAGTTACACGTTCGAGCAAGTGGGCATTTCCTTGAACAGCCCTTATCATGTCACCCAAACGACGGTGCCTAACCCACCCAACCAAAATGGGCCAACTGTAAATCCATCAAACGTGCCGCAATCCATCCTGGACCAACTCGGTCCGCATGATTACAGCCGGTTCGGCACTACGCTCGCTTACGACACGCGCAACAGCACGCAACTGCCCAACCACGGCCAGCGCACCGAAATCAATCCCGAAATCAGCATCGGCGACGTGGATTATTATAAACTCCAGTTCAAAACCATATGGTATTTTCCCGGCCTGATGAAGGGCCACGTCATCGAAACCGGCGGGCGCATCGGCATCGCGGATGGTCTCAACGGCAGCGTGCCGTTTTACGACGCGTATTATCTTGGCGGGATTTATTCGCTGCGCGGCTTCAAATACCGCAACGTCTCGCCGCGCGATCCGCCCACGCCCGGCGTGACGGTGAAAGAACCGATTGGCGGCGACAGCATGTGGTTCGGCTCGGTGGAATACAGCATTCCGATTGTAGAAAAGGACAACGGCGTGGGCGTGCGGGTCGCCACTTTTTTCGACATCGGTTCCGTCGGCACCGGCACCACCACATTTTCCGGAAACTTTGACGACGACGTGGGGCTTGGTCTCCGGCTGAACATCCCGCACATGGGGCCGTTGCGGCTGGATTACGGAATTCCCATCACGCATGATCAATACAACGGCAGTTCCGGCCAGTTCCAGTTCAGCGCCGGCTACACCCGGGATTTTTAACATGAGCAACCATCGCGCAAAAAAACATCTGTCCGTGAAACTCGCCGGTTTCGCGCTGGGATTGGCGGCGCTGGCGGCTTCCGCGCAAACCGCCGCGAATTTCGGCGACCTGCCGCTTTATTTTGAAGCCGGCTCCCCGGCGCACTTCCAGGCACAAGGCCGTGACTCGGAATTTTTTATTTCGCCAGAAGGTGCGCAACTCGTCCTGCGCGGAAACGCGGACGCACCGGCGCGCGCGGTGCAAATGCAATTCATCGGCGCCAGCCCGCGGGCGCAAATCCGCGGCGACACTGAATTGCCCGGTAAAATCAATTATTTCACCGGCAACAATCCCGCGCAGTGGCGTTCCGGCGTGCCGATTTTTGCCAAAGTGCGCGTTGAAGAAATTTATCCCGGCATCAATCTGGTTTATTACGGCAACCAGCGGCAGATCGAATATGATTTGACGGTTGCGGCGGGAGCCAGCCCGGATTCGATTGCGCTGCATTTCGACGGCGCGGATAAAATCACCACCAACGCAAACGGTGAATTGATTTTGAAGCTGGGCAGCCGCGAAATTCTCCAGCCGAAACCGTTGATTTACCAGATGGTCGGTGGCCGGCAAAAAGAAGTCGTTGGCGGCTACAAAATTTTGGGCGCGCACAAGGTTGCCTTCGTCGTTGGAAAATACGACCGCGCGCTGCCGCTGGTGATTGATCCGATTTTGAGTTACGCGACTTATTTTGGCGGCACTGCGGGCGAATTTTCGACCGCCGTCGCGGTGAACACCAATGACGGTTCCATTTACATTGCCGGTGAAACTTTTTCCAAACAACACTTCACAAATGGTCCGCCAGTTCCACCGTTTTCTGCAAATGGTTCGTTTTCCACGACCAACGCCTATCAGACCAATTTTGCCGGCGGCACGTTGACCGGAGACGCGTTCGTGGCGAGGTTTGACAATCTCGGCACCAATCTGATGTATCTGACTTACCTCGGCGGCAGTGCCGACGACGGAGCCTTGGGACTCGCCGTGGACGGCGCGGGCGACGCTTTTGTGACCGGCTTTACGGATTCGACAAATTTCCCCCATTCCGCCAACGCGCTTTACCCAAATATTTCCGGGCAATATGACAAAAGTTCCAAATCCTATCTGGTTGACGCCTTCGTCACAGAACTGGGTCCCCGCGGTTCAAATCTGGTTTATTCAACTTATCTGGGCGGTTCGTCAATGGACACCGGTGTTGGCATCGCCGTGGATTCGTCGGACAACGCTTATGTGACCGGCTACAGTTACTCGACCAATTTTCCGACCACGAATTCCGTTCAAAACTATCTGGCCTGTAAAAATTCCGTCTATTTCAACTGCAACGCATTTGTTTCTGAAATCGCCTCCAACGGCGCGGCGCTGGTTTTTTCCACTTATCTGGGCGGCACCAATTTCGACGAAGGGCTGGGCATCGCGGTGGACGGCAACGCCAATATTTATGTCACGGGTTTCACCGGCTCGACCAATTTCCCGACGTATAATTACATCACAAATCTGGTTGACGGTCATTTGCTGAATTGTTTCACGAACAGCACTGGTTTCACGAACAACGCTGGAAATTTCGCTTACGACGCGTTTGTCGTCGAATTCCCGCCATTCAGCACCAACTGGATTCATTCGTCGTCTTATTCGCCATCCAACCAGGTTTATTCCATTGCCAATCTGGTGTATTCAACCCTGCTCGGCGGTGTGAACAATGACGTCGGCAATCACATCGCCGTGGACAACAGCGGAGCCGCCTATGTGACTGGCTGGACCATTTCCACCAATTTTCCGAACACGGTCGGAACGAACGTCATCGCAAATTACCTCACCAACAATCTGAAAAGACTCATCACCACCAACGTCTTTTTGACAAAAATCACCAACGGCATCGGGACAGCGGCGGGCATTGCCTATTCCGTGACTTTTGGCGGCAGCCGCAGCGATGTCGGCTTTGGCGTGGCCCTTGATCCGGCGGGTGATGCGTTTGTCACCGGCTCCAGCGCTTCGACCAATTTTCCGTGTTCCACGACCAGCAGCGACGGTTTTCTCCGGGCGACGAATTCCGGTGCCAGCGATGTTTTTGTGACGGCTTTCAACACGAACGCGTCCGCGCTGCTTTACTCGACGTTGCTGGGCGGAAGACAAAATGATTTCGGTTACAGCATCGCGGTTGATCCGGCGGGCAATGCCTATGTCGTCGGGCAGACCGCTTCGACCAACTTCGCCACGCCCGGCGCATTCCAGACTTTTCGCAACGGGACGAATGACACGTTCCTTGCCAAAATCCTGTTGCAATCGCAGCCGGCGCTGGCCATCGCTGCTTCCGGCGGCGCGAATGTCATTTTGGCCTGGTCTGGGTTCGACCCGGAATTCTTTCTTGAATCCAATACGAATCTGGCTTCAACCAACTGGCTGGCCGTGCCACAGGCGACGGTGCCGACCAATGGTTCGTTGACGGTCACCCTGCCGACGACCAACGATGACTTATTCTTCCGGTTGCACAAATTTTGACGGCGCGCGCCAGTTTTAAGTTGGCGGCGGGGGCGAATTCTGCTTTCCTTTCCACATGAAAAATATTTTACGGACGATTCTCCCGGCAATTTTGCTGATGGCCTTCATGAGCGGCTCCGCGCTGGCGCAAACAAAAATCGCCACGGTGGATTTGAAGAAGCTTTTCGACAATTATTACAAGACCAAACTGGCCCAGGCCGCCATCCAGGAACGCGCCGCGCAGCTCGACAAGGACGACAAGAGCATGAAGGACGACCTGAAAAAGGGCGGTGACGATTACCAGGCGCTGTTGGAACAGGCCAATGACCAGGCGCTTTCCGCCGATGAACGCGACAAACGCAAACAATCCGCCGCCGACAAGCTGAAGGAGTTGCAGGCTTCCAAAGCCGCCATTGACCAGTATGAACGGCAGGCGCAGACCACGCTGGGCGAGCAGCGGCAGCGGATGCGCGAAAATATTCTCACCGAGATCAAGGCCGCCGTCACTACCAAGGCCAAGGCCGGAGGCTACACTCTGGTTTTTGACACGGCGGCGGAAACCGTCAACGGAACCATGACCATCGTCTATACCAGCGGCGACGATGATTTGACCGACGCCATCCTTGCCCAGCTCAACGCGGGCGCGCCGATTGACGTGACCAGACCGGCGGGGACGACTGCACCGGCGGCGACGAACGGTTCCAGCAACCCGTAGTGGACGGCACGGTTTGGTTTCAAGCCAGGCCTGACGGTTGAAAATCGCGCTTGCACATGAATCATCCGCCGCGTATAGTGCGCGCCCTTTTGCAATTGAAATAAAAATTTATGCGACGACCCAAAGGCATCAAAACAAGAAAGTCCGTGAGCAAACGGTTCAAGATCACCGGCACGGGCAAAGTCCTGCGCAGCCACGCCGGCAAACGCCATTTGCTGCAAGGCAAAAGCTCCAAGCACCGCCGGCGCCTCGGCAAGAGCGCCGTCGTGGACGCGACCGATGCCTATCGCATCCTGCAAAATTTGCCGTTCAGTCACTGATTTTCTAAAATATTTTATGCGAGTTACAAATTCACCAGCCTCCCGCAAACGTCGCGGCAGAATGCTCACGGCCGCCAAGGGCTTCCGCCTCAAACGCTCCAAACTTTATCGCTACGCCAGCGACGCCGTGGATCACGGTCGCCAATACGCCTACCGCGACCGCCGTGTCAAAAAACGCACGTTCCGTTATCTCTGGCAGATTCGCATCAACGCCGCGACGCGTGCCGCCGGTCTGACTTACAGCCGTTTTATGGAAGGTCTCAAAGCCGCGAAATGTTCGCTGGACCGGAAAGTTCTGGCCGACATCGCCGCGCAGGACGCCGCCGCGTTTACCGAACTGGTGAACGTCGCCAAAGCCGCGTTGAAGAACAAGCCCGGCGCGACTTTGGCAAAAGCGTAAGCGAAAATTTAAATCGAATTCCAAAAGCGGGCGGCCTGAAAAGGTTCGCCCGTTTTTTTGTTGTCTAGCATATTATTGATTCGATTGATAAAATTTTTCTATGGCTGATACATATACACATACAGAGTCTGAAAAGATTAGTGTCGAAGTAATCCAGCAATATCGTGATTGGGCGATTGAAGATTTTCGTAAAGCCCAAAATCTAGCTGCACTCGAAGAAGCGAGAGCCAAATACATTGGAAGTAATGGGCAATTTACTGCCATTATGAAAGCACTTGGAAAATTGCAGAAAGAAGAACGGCCTGCCTATGGAAAACTACTCAACCAAGCAAAAAATGAAGTTCAGACTGAATTTGATCAAAAACTTCAGGAACTTCAAATCCAAGCGACACTGCCGAAAGAGCCGACCGATTTCACGTTGCCCGGACGCCGCCGCGCGCTTGGCAAATTGCATCCGCTCACGCAAGTCACCGACGACATCGTCCGCGCGTTCCGCAAGATTGGTTTCGCCGTCGCCGACGGGCCGGAGATTGAGGATGAGTATCATTGCTTCGACGCGCTCAACACGCCCGCCGACCATCCCGCGCGCGATTCGCAGGACACTTTTTATTTGGGAAGCTCAACTCTCAACCCGGAACTCTCGAATCTACAACTTCTTCTCCGCACGCACACTTCATCCGTCCAAATCCGCGTCATGGAAAAGCAGCCGCCGCCCGTGCGCATCATCGTGCCGGGCCGCGTGTATCGCCGCGACAACGCCGATGCCACGCACAATCCCACGTTTCACCAGATCGAGGGGCTTTATGTGGACAAAGGTGTCACCGTCGGCGACCTCAAGGGCACGGTGGAATTCGTCTTCCGCGAACTCATGGGCAGCGACGTGAAGATCCGTTTCCGGCCGCATTATTTCAGCTACACCGAGCCGAGCTACGAGATTGATTTCACCAACGCGCTCGTGAAGAAGATGGGCAAGGACTGGCTGGAGATCGCCGGCTGCGGCATGGTGCATCCGCAGGTGTTCGAGACCGTCGGCTACGATCCCGAAGTCTGGACCGGCTGGGCGTTCGGCTTCGGCATCGAACGCATCGCCATGCTCCGCTACGGCATCAACGACATCCGCCTCTTCTACGAAAACGACGTGCGGTTCTTGAAACAATTTTAATATGGGCGAAGAAAATAAAATTCGAGATGCGGTGGACGCTGCAACCGGCTTGGTGAAAGCCGTTCCCGTTTATGAAAATATTGTCCAGCCTGCCGCAAAAGAAATTGGCGCTGGTTTGCAAACGGTAGCAAAGACGGTTCACATCGCGCTAGCTCCAGTGAGTGCTTTGGTTTGGGGTTTTGAGCAAATAAAAGAGTTTGTTGGAACATCTGTTGCAAAGCGGTTAGAAAAAATTCCAAAAGATAAAATCATCACTCCCCCAGCACAAATCGCTGGCCCTGCTCTGGAAGCCTTAAGATACACCGGACACGAAGAAACATTGCGTGAGATGTATGGAAAATTATTGGCCACATCAATGAACGCCGATCAAGCCACCTCAGCACACCCGGGATTCGTTGAAATCATAAAACAAATGAGCCCTGATGAGGCACGAATTTGTAAGTTGTTCAAAAATAAAAATGAATTTCCAACTATCGATTTGCACTTAAAAGACGATGGCTGTGTTGATGGGAGCTATAAGTCTGTTATGCCTCACTATTCACGTCTTGGATATGATGCTGGTTGTTTATACCCACGTTTCATTCAGAGGTATCTAGATAATCTTTCACGTTTGGGAATTGTCGAAATTCCGGCTTCAGGACTTTTTGCTCTGTCAAACAAGGAAGAATACAAACCGATAGAAAACGACGAGTATATTTTAACAGTGAAGGAGCATTTTTCCAAACAAGGCAAAACAATGGAATTCGAGCGCGGTTTGGTTAGACGAACTCCTTTTGGCATAGCATTTATTGAAGCGTGTATAGATTAAAATGAAAGTCACCCTTAACTGGCTCAAACAATACGTTGATTTCAACTGGTCGCCCGAGGAATTAACCGAGCGGCTCTTAATTGGCATTAAAAGACAGTAAATAGCTCAAAAACAGCAACTTGGGAGTCTTTTGAGGGCGCACAGGATTTCGCGGGAACGACTTGGGATTTTGCGGGAGACCGCAGGATTTCACGGGAAGCACCTGGGATTTCGCGGGAAGAGGTCAGGATTCTGCGGGAACGGTTCAGGACTTCGCGGGAGGTGTCTGGGATTTTGCGGGAGGAGTCCAGCATTTCGCGGGAGAGGCGCAGACTTTGCGGGAACGAGCCGGGATTTCGCGGGGGACGTTCAGGATTTCACGGGAGCGAGCCGGGAGTTTGCGGGAGCGGCTTATTTTACACAAATTCGTCTGGAGACGGAGGCGTTTCATGGTTAATTTTCCCTGCGCGAAATGAAAGTCACCCTTAACTGGCTCAAACAATACGTTGATTTCAACTGGTCGCCCGAGGAATTGACCGAGCGGCTCACCATGCTCGGCCTCGAGGTCGAGGGCGTGCAGAAAATCTCCGGCGCGTTCGATGGCATCGTCGTGGCGCAGGTCATCACCCGTGACAAACATCCGGGCGCGGACAAGCTCTCGCTCTGCCGCGTGAACGACGGCACGGGCGAACGCCAGATCGTCTGCGGCGCGCAGAATTTCAAGGCGGGCGACAAAGTGCCATTGATTTTGCCCGGCGCATCGTTGCCGATGAAACCCGGCGACAAAGAACCATTCACGATCAAGGTTGGAAAAATTCGCGGCGTGGAATCGCACGGGATGCTTTGCTCGCACGAGGAATTGGGAATTGATCCGGAAAGCATCGGGCTGAAAAAAGGAAGACGGACTTTTGATTTTGCGCGACAGACGCGAAAGTCGGCCAGCCATTCGGCGAATATCTCGGCCGCAGCGGCAGCGATGTGGTTTATGATTTGGAAGTCACGCCAAACCGGCCGGACTTGAACAGTGTCATCGGCATCGCGCGCGAAATCGCGGCAGTAACGGGCAATCCGCTGAAAATTCCAGCCATCATTTTTCTTAACACGGAATCCGAACCGATCCATGGCGTCGTCAACGTGCAAAATGACGAGCCGGAACTTTGCCCGCGTTATGTGGCGCGCATGATTCGTCAGGTGAAAATTGGGCCGAGTCCCGATTGGTTGCGCAGCATTCTGGAAAAAGTCGGCATCCGCAGCATCAACAACGTCGTGGACATCACGAATTATGTGATGCTCGAAACCGGCCAGCCGCTGCACGCGTTCGATTATCATCTGCTCAAGGGCAACGGAGCGAATCCGCCGAAAATTGTCATCCGCCGCGCGAACGAAGGCGAAAAATTCACAACGCTGGACGACAAAGAACGCACGCTGACGGATCAAATGCTGCTGATTGCCGACGAGACGAAACCCATTGCGCTCGCGGGAATCATGGGCGGGAAAAATTCCGAGATCAACGACAACACCGTGGACGTGTTGCTAGAAAGCGCATATTTCAAACCGCAGAACATCCGCGCTACTTCAAAAAAATTGGAGCTGCGCTCGGATTCTTCTTATCGCTTCGAGCGCGGCGGCGACGTGGGCATCTGCGATTGGGCGAGCCGTCGTGCGGCGCAATTGATCTGCGACCTCGCCAATGGAATGGTGCTTGCCCATGCGATTGATGATTTTCGGAATCCGCCCGCGCCCAAACAGATTTCGCTGCACTTTGCCAAGTCAAAAGATTTGCTCGGCATCGGCATCTCGCACGCCGACCAGGTTTCGTATCTGGAAAAGCTCGGCATGAACGTGGTTGAGCAAACCCCGGGCGTTTGCACTTTCAACATTCCCACCTGGCGCGTGGACATGAAGCGCGAAGTGGATTTGATTGAGGAAGTCGGCCGGCTTTACGGCATCGAAAAAATTCCCAGCACGCCGCCGCGCGGAGCGCTCGGCGCAAATGCATTTGATTCGGTCTATGACCAAATTGCCGAAGCGCGAAGAATTTTGACCGGCCTCGGCTTGAACGAGGCGCAGGGACAGACGCTGATTGCGAAGTCAGAAATCAGAAGCCAGAAGCCGGAAGAAATCGTGGCGCTCGCAAATCCGTTGAGTTCGGACATGGATGTTTTGCGGCCAAGTTTGTTGCCGGGACTTGCTTCATTCATTGCGGCACAATGTCAGCCGGAAAAATTATGACGTGGTGTTGTTTGAGATTGGCCGCGTGTTCACCAACGTGAATGGCCAAACGAAGGAGAATCGCAGCGTGGCTATCGCCATCACCGGCCAACGCGCGCCGAATTTCTGGGGCGGCAGTGAGCGCGATGCAAAATTCGATGCTTTTGATTTGAAAGGTTTGCTCGAAGAATTTCTGGAACAGTTTGGCCTGCGCGCAATCACGTTTGCGCGACGCGACGAAAGTAATTCGTTGTTTCTTGAATCGTCGACCGTCTCGCTCGGCGGAAAACTGCAACTCGGCGAACTCGGCCAGTTGCTGCCGACACTCACGAAGAAATACGATTTGCGCGACGCGGTTTTTCTCGCGGAGTTCAATTTGGATTTGCTGCTGTCGCGGCGGAATCCGGCGAAATCCTTCAAGCCGTTGCCGCAATTTCCGGCGATTCGCCGCGATGTGGCGATGCTCGTGCCGGAAGCGACGACGCACGAATTGGTTTTGCAAACGGTGAAACAAACCAAACCGGCGAATCTCGAAAACGTGGAATTGTTCGACGTGTTTCGCGGCAAAAATGTTCCGGAAGGACAAAAAAGTTTGGCTTACGCATTCACCTATCGTTCACCGGAAAAAACTTTGACGGACGCGGAAGTCAACGCGGCGCACGCAAAAATTGTGGAAGCATTCAAATCGCAATTGCACGCTGTGGTTCGGGAGTGATTGAAGCGGGACAGGCATTTAGCCTGTCCCACTTTATTCCGTTGGCATGAACGGCGGCATCGGGCAGTCGAGCGTGTCGGAAATGGCGCGGAGCAGTTCGGCTTCTGATTCCTTTATTACGCCGTCCGCACCGACGACGTGGACGCAGGCATCAATGAGATTTTTTTTGATGGTCGGCACCGCTTGCGCGAGGCGATTGAGCGCGGCGTCAATCTGGTTCACGCCGCAACTTTCTTTTGGCAACAGATTCAAATCCGCGTCGCTCGGCGCACGCAGATAAGGCGCGCCTTCATCAAATGCCTTTTCAATTTCGCCATCGTCATCGCTGCTGACATTTGCCAGCGCGGAAAGAACGACGGCGCAATCCGGCACGAGCGGCTTGATGGTGTAATATTGAACGACCGGCGGACGCGCGGCACCGAACTGCGGCGCGAGGTTACGGAGAACGATTTTTTGCAGGACGAATTCAAACAATTCCACCTTGCCGTCACTTTGGATCAGCCATTGGAGGGTTTGTGAAAAATTTTGGAACTGTTCCGCAGTCAACTGGCGCAATCCGCCCAGCGCCAGATTGATGATGGGCAAATGGACGTGCGCGGCGATTTTTGAAACGTCGGGAAACAGCGCGGCGGTTTTGTCCGAGACAGATTGCGAAGAGCTTTTTCCAATTTCGGCAATTTGCGTCGCGCGCATTTTTTCGTCGTCGCTCAAAAGCAGCGCGTAAATCAGCGCGACGGCGTCGAGCGGTTCGCGCGCGGCGGCTTTGACGTTTTCGGGTAATGAATTTCTCAACTTCACGGCGTATTCCAGATGCAGCGGCGTGGGATTGCCGATGTTCGGCAGAACGTGGCGCGATTTGATGATGGGCGGTTTATCCGTGCTGCCCGACGCGATGACTGCGCCACCGAGAATTGAGCCAAGAATATTTGGCATTGGCGACGACGGATGTTTCATTTCAGAAAACGCGGCACGTTTGACAACTTCAACTTGTTCCTTGTCGAGCGGCGGAAATTTTCCGTCCCAGCTTGGATCAATCGCGTGGATTCGGTCGGGAATCGGCGGATGCGTGGCGAGCGCACCGAACAGCGGCTGGGCGAGCGCGTTGCCAAAAAACATATGGCTTGCGTCGGGTGCGTGTTCGGATTCCAAGTGCGAGCCGAATTCATAACGGCCGATTTTTTGGAGTGCGCCGGAAAGTCCAAGCGGGTTGCGCGTGAATTGCACGGACGAAGCATCGGCCAGAAATTCGCGCTGGCGGCTGACGGCAGCTTGAATCAACCGGCCAAAAAATACGCCGACGGAACCAAGAATTAGCAGCGCAAATCCGATGAGCGGAACCGCATTGTTGCGGTTGTTGCCGGTGCGCGCGCTCAAAAGAATCCGGCCGATTGTGGCGAGACAAAAGATTCCAAAAAGAATTCCGATGAGCCGGATGTTCAGCCGCATATCGCCATTTAGAAGATGGCTGAATTCGTGACCGATGACACCTTGCAATTGGTCTCGCGAAAGCAGTTCGATGCAGCCACGCGTGACGCCGATGGCCGCGTCGCTCGGCGTATGTCCGGCGGCGAAGGCGTTTATGCTTTGCTCGCCGTCGAGCACATAAACTTGCGGCATTGGCACGCCGGACGCGATGGCCATTTCCTCGACGACGTTGAGCAGCTTGCGTTCATTTGGGTCGGTTGTGTGGGAATTGACAAGTTTGCCGCCCAACGATTCCGCCAGCGCGCTGCCGCCACCGGCAAGCTCATTCATTTTGTAAGCGCAGCCGATGGAAATGACCGCGAGCGTGCCGATTGTCGCAAAGAGAAAAATCTGCGGATCCCATAATGCCTGCGGCTGTTCATCAATGGTGTGATAGTAACCATGATGACGCAAAAAACCCGAACCGGAGAAAAACCACGCTGTAAAATAGGCGAACGTGATTAAAAGAATGACAGCAACGGCGAAATAAAAAACCAACAGCTTGGTTTTTTTCCGTGCTTTTTCCTGTTGCGCGAAGAAGTCCATGACAATTACGAATTTTGAATTCCGAATGACGAATTTAATTATTCGGAATTCGCCATTCGTAATTCGTCATTGAAATGAAACTTTCGGCGCGTCCTTCTGCTCCGGCTTGTCCACGACGAACAGTTCCGCCGCGCCGAAGTTGAACATGCCGGCAATCATATTGCTGGGGAACACTTCGCGGTCGGTGTTGTAAGTCATCACGGAATCGTTGTAAGCCTGCCGCGCAAAGGAAATTTTATTCTCCGTCGAGGTCAATTCCTCGGTGAGCTGCATCATGTTCTGGTTCGCCTTCAAATCGGGATACGCTTCGGAAACCATCATCAAGCGGCTCAACGTGCCGCCGAGGCCGGTTTCAGCCGAAGACAGGTTTTTTATCGCGCTGGAATCGCCGGGATTTGCGGCGGCGACCTTCGACGCGGCATAAGCGATGTTGCGTGCGGCGGTGACGGCTTCGAGCGTGCCGCGTTCGTGCGCCATGTAACCCTTCGCCGTTTCAACGAGATTCGGAATCAAGTCGTAGCGGCGCTTCAACTGCACGTCAATCTGCGCGTAGGCGTTTTTGTAGCGGTTACGCATCGTGACCAGCTTGTTGTAGACGCCGACCACAAAACCGCCGACGATGATGCCGAGAACGACCAGGATGCCCAGAAAGATGAGTAATGGAGTCATAATTTTTTCTTTCGTTAATTTCGCCAACAGCTTGGCCGAACGGCGGCGGGCGGCAATAATAATTTCACGTCAAATTTGGAATCGGTGTTTGGTAGGGCGGCGCTGCCGTGCCGCCGGGCAAAGCAGCAGCTTTGCCCTACCAGATTTAATTACGGCTCGACTTCCACCGGCATCCCGACCCACGCCAGTTTCAGCAAATATTCCGCGTCCCAATTCGCCAGGCGGAAACAGCCGTGCGATTCCGTGCGCCCGATCTGTTCCGGCGCGGGCGTGCCGTGAATTCCGTAGCGCGGCTTGTCCAGACCAATCCACGCCACGCCCACCGGATTGTTCGGGCCGGGCGGCAAAATCAATTCGCGGCCGACGGCCTGCGCTTCCGGCGACTCCGGGAAAACGGCCGGATCAAACGTGTAATTTGGATTCGGAGCGACGGCGGCGACGTGCAATTCCCCAACCGGCCGGTTGTCAAAACTCGCGCCGATGCTGCACGGAAAATGCGCGAGCAAATTCGTCTGGTCATCAAACGCCTCCAGAAATTTTTCGGACAAATGAATGACCACAAACGCCGCCTTGTCCGGCGGCTCCGGGTAATTCACATCGGGAATTTTGACAGTTGTTCCGGCGATGATGTTGGTCCAGACCACCAGCGGATTTAATTTTTGAATCAGCAGCGGATGCGAGTGCGCCTTTTCCGCGACCAGTTCCAAGATGGTTTCATAATCCAGCGCTGACTGCTGCGACTTGGCGAGCCACGTTTTGCCGAGTGGCTGCAGCCGCGCGAGGTCGTTGGTCGTGACGGTGTAAGTCGTCAGCAACGGCGCGTCGAGCGTGAGGAGCGGCCGGGTGTTCGTGTCGAGCGAGGCCGTTTCAAATAATTTTTGCGAACGCTGAAACGCCGCGATGGCCGCGCGTGTCTGCGAGCCGATGGCCGCGTCAATCGAACCCGGCGAAATCGCCCGCCGCGCCAGCGCGACCTGCGCTTCAAAAACGTCGCGCACCGGGCGCGGAAAATCCGCCGGCGACTGCGGCGCGACGATAATTGGTTTGAGTTTTGGCCTGACCAATGCTTGCGCTGCGGTCGGAGATTTGCCCCTTGAAATTTTTGCGTGATGTTTCTGGTGCCACCAAAGCCAGCCCAGTCCGGCCACGATGGCCAGCAGCAGCACAAAAGTAAAAAAATTCCCGGGGCGGCGGCGTTTGGACGGCAATTTTTGCAGAAGCGGCACGGCCACACTTTAGCCGGAGCCGCCGGGCAGCCAAGCGGAATTCAGCATTCCCGCAGCAGCATTTCGTTGTAGGCGCTGGCAATCTGGTCCACCAGCGGCGACGGCGCGACCGGCTCGCCGTCCAACGCCACCACCGGCACGATGCCCAGCGCGCTTTGCGTCACAAAAATCCCTTCCGCACGGCGGAGTTGTTCCGGCTTGATGACGCACTTGTTCGTTTCGAGGCCGAGCGACCGGCAGATTTCCAGCACCACCGCCCGCGTGATGCCCGGCAGCACGCCGCGCCCCGACGGCACCGTGCAGATTTTTTCCTGATAAACCCAGAAAAGATTTCCGCCCGCCGTTTCCGCCACCTCGCCGTTCGTGTTGAGCAACAGCGCCTCGTCCGCGCCTTTTTCCTCCGCCTCGGCGCGGGCAAGAACATTGATAATTTTGCTGGTCGTCTTGAACGACGACAATGCATCGCTCGCCGGAATGCGGAACGACGACGTGACCATGCTCCATTGCAACGGCTCGTCCGCATTTTGCGGCGGCAACGGATGCAACGTCATCGCCAGCGTCGGCGTGGTGGATTTTTTTGGCGAATAACCGCGCAAACCCGGCCCGCGCGTCAGCGTCACGCGCAGAACCGCGTCGGGCATTTTGTTTTGTTCACCGAGTTGCGCGGCGAATTTTTCCAGTTCCTTTGGCGTGAAGGGGAGTTTTATTTTCAGAAAATCCGCGCCGCGCGTCATGCGCTCCAGATGCTGGGCGAAACGAAACGGTTTGCCATTGACGATGCGCATCGTCTCGAACAGCCCGTCGCCGAGCAAAAATCCGCGGTCGTTCACGGGAACGACGGCTTGCGCTTCAGACAAAAATTGTCCGTTGAGAAAAACCATCATGGGTCAATTCCTAATGCCATTTCAATTACCCGAAGCGTGGAAAATCCGCGAGCAGAAAATCACCGCAAGGTTGATTGTGGCGGAAATGAAGCAGGCAATTCCAATTTCAGCGCCGCGAGAAACCCCGCTGCTTTCGCCAGCGTTTCCTCATATTCCGCTTCTGGATTTGAATCGGCCACGATGCCCGCGCCGACGTTGAAATAAATTTTTTCCCGCGCGCAAACCGCCGTGCGGATGGCGATGCTCAACTGGCTTTCGCGGTTGAAGCCGAGATAGCCGATCGCGCCGCAATACGGCCCGCGCGAAATCGGTTCGAGTTCGTCAATGATCTCCATCGCGCGGAATTTCGGCGCGCCGGTGATGCTGCCGCCGGGAAAACACGACGCGAACGCGGCGAAATGCGTCATGTCTTTTTTCAAGCGGCCTTCAATCGTCGAAACCAGATGCTGCACTTGCGCGAATTTTTCCAGCTTGGCGAGTTCCGGCACCTGCACGGAGCCGAATTCGCAAACTTTGCCCAAATCATTTCGCAGCAAATCGGTGATCATCACGAGTTCGGAAAGTTCCTTCGCGCTGGTTTGCAATTCGTAGGCGAGCTGCGCGTCGCGCGTCGGGTCGGCGTCGCGTGGGCGCGTGCCTTTGATCGGGCGCGTGACGATGTGCGAGCCGCTCAATCGCAAAAATTGTTCCGGCGACGACGAGGCAATTTGAAATTCGCCGCAGTCGAGAAACGCGGAAAATGGAGCAGGGGAGACGGCGCTTAATTTCCCAAAAAATTCCCAGCCGGACAATTTGCATTTCGCCGCGAGTCTTTGCGACAAATTGACTTGGTAAATGTCGCCGGCGCGGATGTATTTTTGAGCCGCTTTAACTTTGGCAACAAAATCTTCGCGCGAAAGATTTGAAGCAATTTCAACCGCAGAGGCGCAGAGGCGCAGAGAATCTGAATTATTTTTTCCCTCCGCGTCTCTGCGACTCTGTGGCAATTCCTTTTCCGTAATTTTTGAATTCCAAAAATCCAACTGGTCTTTCGCGCGCGCTTCGCTGCGCGAACCGTCGGCGTTCAAGCCGGTCGAAACGACGCAAACTTTTCCAAGACGATGATCGAAGACGACGAGGCTGTCGTAGAAACCGACGTGGCAGTCGGGCAATTCCAGATCGTTGACGGCGCGGCGCGGGAGTTTGGGTTCGGTGAAATTTTTCAGGTCGTAGCCCCAGTAGCCGAACGCGCCGCCGAGCGGAAACGGCAGGTCAATTTCGTCCAGCAGTTCGAAACGCGACATGAGCGCGTCGAGCAGATGCCAGGGGTTTCCGAACTGAAGTTGATGGTTGATAGTTGATAGTTGATGGCCGGAAATAATTTCGCAACGCGAACCGAAGGAGCGGAGGGTGAGAAATGGATTTGCGGCGACGAATGAATAACGCGCCGATGGCGAATCAAATGAATTGCTTCGCAGCAAAACAATTCCCGGTTCGCCGTCCGCCTTCGTTTCACTTCGGCGCGACAGGCGCAGATTTTCGACGAGCGATTCGGGCGTGTGCGCGGTCTGGATTTCCTGGATCAGCGGGCGCATTTCATTTTACGCAAACGCGACCGGCAAGGTTCCCGGCGGGCCGACGCGGCGTTCGTAGTCGCGGATGATGGCGATGACTTCATGCACGTCGTCGGTGATTTTTACGAGGTCGAGGTCGCCGGGGCTGATTTGCCGGTCTTTTTCGAGGCGCGATTTCATCCACGCGAGCAGCCCGTGCCAGTGTTCGCGGCCGAACAGGATGAGCGGAAACTGCGGGATGCGCTGGGTCTGCACGAGGGTGAGCACCTCAAAAAATTCGTCGAGCGTGCCGAAACCGCCGGGCATGAACACAAAGCCGAGGCTGTATTTCACGAAGCAGACCTTGCGCGCGAAAAAATAATGGAAGTGAATCGGCACGTTGGCAAAACGGTTTCCGCTTTGCTCGTGCGGCAGTTCGATGTTGAGGCCGACGGATTTGCCGGCGGCGTGCGAAGCGCCCTTGTTCGCCGCCTCCATGATGCCGGGGCCGCCGCCGGTGACGACGGCGAGGTTGTGTTTCGCCAGTTCTTTCGCGATTTCCTGCGCGGCGCGATAATATTTGTCCGCCGGTTTCGTCCGCGCGGAGCCGAAAATCGTCACCGCCGGGCCGACCTGCGACATGGTCTGGAACGAGTCCACAAATTCGGCCATGATGCGAAAGATGCGCCAGGGATCTTCGCGGATGAAATTATTGCCGTCGCTCATGGGCGAAACATAATCCCCCTGCGAAAATGAAACAAGCCGGAGAACGCAAATTCTCCGGCCTGTTTTGTTCAGAATTTGATTTCAGGAACAACCGAGGCTTTCGCCGCAGTTCAGGCATTTGTAACACGCGCCGTTGCGCACGGCCACATGGCCGCAGACCGGACACGTCGGCGCGTCGCCCTGATTTTGAAATGAACTGGTCAGAGTGAGCCGCGAGTGGCCGTGACCATTGCCATTTTCCGATTTCACGTCGAGAACGTCGGTGTCCTCGGCAAGCGGCAGTTCAGGCACCGGCCGGTTCATCCTTTTTTTTTCCTCCTCAAGCAGTCCGGGCATGGCGAACTCGGGTTGCGTGCGCGCGACGTTGAGGCTTTCGCGATAGCCGGGGACGAATTGCAGCGCGAGCCAGCGGAAAACGTAGTCAATGATGGAAGAAGCATTGCGGATTTCAGGATTTTTAGTGAAGCCGCTCGGCTCGAAACGCTGGTGCGCGAATTTGCGCAGGAGCGTTTCCAGCGGCACGCCGTATTGCAGCGCCATGCTCGTCAAAGTGCCGATCGTGTCCATCAATCCGCCGATGGTCGAACCTTCCTTGGCCATCGTGATAAACAATTCGCCGGGCTGGCCGTTCTCATAAAGTCCGACCGTCAAATAACCCTCATGTCCCGCGATGTCGAATCTATGCGTAATGGCCGTGCGCGTGTCGGTCAAGCGACGGCGCAGAGGCTTGCCGGCGTCGGCGCGAAGTTTCGCAACTTCAGCTTCTAATTCCTTGACGCGATTTTCGAGCGCGGAATTGTCCGGCGCGGAAGTTTTGTCGCCGCCTTCATTGGTTTTTTTCGTGTTGAGCGGCTGCGAACGTTTCGAGCCGTCGCGATAAATCGCCACGCATTTCAAACCCATTTTCCACGCCTGAATGTAAGTGTCGCGGACTTCCTCGACGGTGCAGGCGCCCGGCATATTGACCGTCTTGGAAATCGCGCCGCTGATGAACGGCTGCGCGGCGGCCATCATTTTCAAGTGCGCGAGATAACCGATGCTGCGCTTGCCTTTGTGCGCCTTGAACGCGCAATCGAACACCGGCAAATGTTCCGTCTTGAGGCCGCTGGAAATTGTTTTGCCGTTTTCCTCAACGTCTTCAATCGTGTCGTGCTTCTCGATGTGCGCGATGATGTTTTTGATCTCGGCTTCGCTGTAATTCATACGGCGCAACGCATCCGGCACGCCGCGATTGACGATTTTCAACATGCCGCCGCCCGCGAGCAGTTTGTATTTCACGAGCGCGATGTCGGGTTCCACGCCGGTCGTGTCGCAGTCCATCAAGAACGCAATCGTTCCCGTCGGCGCGAGCACGGTGACTTGCGCGTTGCGATAACCGTGCTGTTTGCCTTTGGCGAGCGCGCCGTCCCACGTTTTGCGCGCTTCGATTTTGAGATAATTAAATTCCGCGCTCGGCTGAATTTCTTCAACGGCTTCGCGGTGAAGTTTGATGACGCCGAGCATGGATTCGACATTGTCCTTTGCCAGCGGTTTTGAAACGTGCGCGCACCGCGCATCGCGATAACCCGGAAACGCGCCGATGTTCGCGGAAATTTCCGCGCTCTGTTCGTAAGCGTGGCCGGTCATGATGGCGGTGATCGCGCCGGCGAGCGCGCGGCCTTCGTCCGAGTCATACGGCAAACCGTAGCTCATGCAGAGTGAACCGAGATTCGCGAAGCCCAGTCCGAGCGTGCGGAAGATATGGGAATTTTCCGCGATGTCTTTCGTCGGATAGCTCGCGTTGTCCACGAGAATTTCCTGCGCGGTGATGAAAATACGGACGGCCGCCTTGAAACGCTCCACGTCAAACTTGCTGTCTTCGCGTTTGAATTTCATCAAATTCAGCGACGCGAGATTGCACGCGGTATTGTTGATGAAAACGTATTCGCTGCACGGATTCGTCGAATGGATCGGCTCGGTGCCTTTGCAGGTGTGCCACTTGTGGATCGCGCCGTCGTATTGCATTCCCGGATCGCCGCAAATGTGCGTGCCCTCGGCGATTTTGTAGAGCAGCTTCGCCGCGTCCTTTTTTTCCAGCGGCTTGCCAGTCGTGATGGAGCGTGTCCACCATTCCTTGCCCGCAAGCGCGGCCTGCATGAATTCATCGCTGGCGCGGACGGAAAGATTTTCATTCTGATACATCACGCTGCCGTAGGCGTCGCCGTTGTAACTGCCGTCATAGCCTTGCTCAATCAAAGCCCACGCTTTCTTTTCTTCCTTTTGTTTCGCGTCAATGAATTCTTCAATGTCACCGTGCCAGTCGCGGAGCGTGTTCATTTTCGCCGCGCGCCGCGTTTTGCCGCCGGACTTCACGACGTTCGCGACCTGGTCATAAACTTTCAGGAAACTCATCGGGCCGCTCGGACGGCCGCCGCCGCTCAATTTCTCGCGGCTCGAACGCAATGGCGACAAATCCGTGCCCGTGCCGGAGCCGTATTTGAAGAGCATCGCTTCGCTCGACGCGAGGCGCATGATGTCTTCCATATTGTCCGCGACCGACTGGATGAAGCACGCGCTGCCCTGCGGATATTCGTATTGCGACGTGGCGCGTTCGGCCTCGCCGGTCTTGCGGTTGTAAAACCAGTTGCCCTTGCCGGATTTTTTACCGACGCCGTATTCGTGGAACAGCCCGACGTTGAACCACACCGGTGAATTGAACGCGCCGAACTGGTTCACGCAAAGCCAGGTCAATTCGTCGTAAAAAATTTCGCCGTCCACCTTGCTGAAATAACCGTCCGCAATTCCCCAATCCGCAATCGTCCGCGAAATGCGATGAATGAGCTGGCGCACCGACGTCTCGCGCTCGGAGGTGTTTTGCTCGCCGTAAAAATATTTTGAGACGACGACTTTCGTGGCGAGCTGCGACCACGACTTCGGCACCTCGACATTTTCCTGCTTGAAAATCACCTTGTTCGCGTCGTCGGTGATCTCGGCGGTGCGTTTGTCCCATTCGATCTGGTCGAACGGTTTTATTTTCGCGTCGCTGAAAATGCGCTCGATGGGCAGCGACTTTTGAGCTTCGGATTTGGCAGGTTTCATGGAGCGGGTCGCAGAAACTTTGTTGGTTCGACGGCTGGCGGCTTTCGGAGCCGGCGCCGAGACATCTTCGCGTGCGTCAATCATGGATTTTCCTTTTGAGCGGTTGAAATTCAGTTTTCAGACAAATCACCCGACCGTTTCAAAAACAGAAGACCGGTCGGGAAAAATCGTATTTTCAGCCTGCTTTACGGGTTTTCGCCAACCGCTTGCTTTTGAGCGAAACCCCATTTAGTGGGCAACGATGCGAGACTATACCCAACATATTGTGGTTGCAAGAAAATTTTGCAGAAAAGTTACACGGATGATATTCCCAAATAAAATCAACGGTATTTCCACGCCAGCATTGAAAAAACCACGGCTTATTCGCCCCCTGTGAACAAGTTTCAGCGCGATTTTTTCTTCGGCTTGCGGGAATATCTTTCGTGCCGCGCCGCACGATACGCGTCCATCCGTCCCGCAAGATTTTTGTTCGACGGCTTGGGTTTCCGCACGGACTCGACCGTTTTGGGCCGCGCTTTCGGCACAAAAGTGATGGGGCAGCCTTCGTAACCAAATGCGCGGCGCATTTCGCCCGCCAGATATTTTTTGTAGGGATCGGAAAAAAGTTCGTCGCGGTTGACGAAGAGCAAAAATGCCGGCGGCGACTGCCGCACCTGCGTGGCGTAATAAAATTTCAAGCGATGTCCCGCATCGCTGACCGGCTGGCGTTTTTCCACGGCATCATGCAACGTGCGGTTTAAGATCGCCGTCGGAATTTTCTGCTGCAATTGCGCCGCGACATAACGAACGGCTTCGAGCAAACGGTCCAGATGAAAACCGGATTTCGCCGACGTGAAAATCACGGGCGCGTAATCCAGAAAAAATAATTTCTTCTGCACCCACTCGCCGAACTCGCCGAGTGTGGTCATGATTTTCGGCGCGGAACGGTTTTCCTTTTTTTCCCGCGAAATAATTTCTTCTTTTCGCTTCTCGCGGATTTTTTCCTCGAACAAATCCCATTTATTGACGACCAAGATGCAGGCGCGGCGGCCTTCGACGATGCGGTCGGCAATTTTTTTGTCCTGCTCCAAAATTCCGGCCTCGGCGTCCAAAACCAGAATCGCAATGTCGCAGCGCGCGATGGATTCTTCCGAACGCTGGACGCTGAAAAATTCCACGGAATCGTCAATGCTCCGCGTTTTGCGGATGCCCGCCGTGTCCACGAGCACATATTTTTCGCGTCCGCCCTCGGTCTCGACCTCGAAACGGCACGTCCACCGAATCGCGCGTCGTGCCGGGAATCGGGCTGACGATGACGCGCTCGGATTTTGTGAGCGCGTTGATAATGGACGATTTGCCCACGTTCGGACGGCCGACAATCGCCAGGCGCAATGGACCTTTCTTGCGTCGCGCGGGTGCGGCTTCTTCGCCTTCGACGGGCGCAGAAATTTCAGCGTCTGGAAGTTCCGGTTCGGGAATCGCGGCGGGAAGATAAGCCGTCGCCGCGTCCATCAAATTCTGGATGCCCTCGCCATGAATCGCGCTGACGGGAAACATTTTCTCGAAGCCGAGCCGGGAAAATTCGTCCATGTTTTTTTCCGCGAGGCTCGTGTCCACCTTGTTGATCGCGACCAAAATGGGTTTGCCGCTGGCCCGCAATTTTTGCGCGACTTCGCGGTCGAGCGGCACGACGCCTTCCTGCACGTTGACGACGAGGATAATTGCACTGGCGGCTTCAATGGCGATGTTCACCTGTTCGAGCGCGGCTTTGACGATGACATCCTCGGATTTTTCGCGGCGCAGCAAACCGATGCCGCCGGTGTCCACGAGCGTGAAAGCTTTTCCGTTCCACTCGGCCTCGACGCTGACGCGGTCGCGCGTGACGCCGGGCTGGTCGTGGACAATCGCAATGCGTTTTTTGACGATGCGATTAAAGAGCGCGGATTTTCCGACATTCGGACGACCGACGATGGCGATGAGATTTGACACTAACCAATTATGAATGAGTTCATCGCATGGTGAAAGTTAAAATCTGACAAACGATTTGGCCGCAGAGGCGCAGAGACACAGAGATTTGAAACAATTATTTTCTCTGCGGCTCTGTGTCTCTGTGGCAATCCATTTCAATTTGAACTGTCCGCTTGTTTTTGCGGTCAATTCTCTTTAACAATTTGCCCTTCGCGTGAACGAAACACTCATCATCGTGCCGACGGTCAACGAGCGGGAAAATCTCCCGCGCATCGTGGCAAAACTTTTGTCGCTGCCCGTCGCGGTGGATTTGCTCGTCGTGGACGGCAATTCATCGGACGGCACGGGGAAAATCGCGGACGAACTTGCCGCAAAGCACCCGCAAATCCACGTCCTGCACGAGCAGAAAAAAAACGGCCTCGGCCGCGCCTATGTCGCCGGGTTCAAATGGGCGCTGGAAAATAAATACGAATTCATCTTCGAGATGGACTGCGATTTCTCGCACAACCCGGATGACATTCCCGCATTTTTGGAAGCGGCCAAAGACGCCGACCTCGTGCTCGGCTCGCGCTACGTCGGCGGCATCCGCGTCATGAACTGGCCGCTGGGACGGCTGATGTTGAGCCGGTTCGCCGGGAAATATGTGATGCTCGTCACTGGAATGCCGTTCAGCGACCCGACCGGCGGCTACAAATGTTTCCGCCGCCGCACCCTGCAGGCCATCAACCTCGACGGCATCCGTTCCAACGGCTACAGCTTTCAAATCGAACTGACCCACAAGCTCTGGCGGCAGGGATTCAAAATCGTCGAAGTCCCGATTGTTTTCACTGACCGCACGCATGGACAATCCAAAATGGCGGGTGGCATCGTGAACGAGGCGTTCTGGCTCGTCTGGCGGCTCTGGCTGCAAAACGGTTTGCGCCGCTCGCCGCGCGTAAAAACCAAATCCGCCTGATGCGCAAACAGGATTTGCCAAAGTCGAAACGCGCTTTAGATTGTCCGGCATGATTACTTTGATCGTCGGCACAAACCGTCCGGGCAGCAACACGCGCAAAGTCGCCGCGCAACTTGAAGAAATTTACGCCGAACTGAAAGTGCCGCTGCACGTTTTGGATCTGGCGAAACTGCCGCCGGAAATTTTCTCGTCAGCTTCTTACGCTGAAAAGCCGAAATCATTTCTGCCGTTCGCCGACGCCGTTTTGAAATCAGACGGACTTCACGTCGTCACGCCGGAATACAACGGCAGCGTTCCCGGTGTGCTGAAATATTTCATTGATATGCTGAAATTCCCGGAGAGTTTCGAGCACAAGCCGGTTTGTTTCACCGGACTCGCGGCGGGAATGTGGGGCGCGCTGCGTCCGGTCGAGCAATTGCAGGCCATTTTCGGATATCGCAACGCGCACATTTTTCCCGTGCGCGTTTTCCTGCCGCAGATTTACAATCTGCTCGACGATTCGGGCAAAATCAAAGACGCTGAATTGGTCGCACGTTTGAAATCACAGGTTGAAGGCTTTGCAAAATTCGCCGAACATCTCAAGACACTGAAAATTCCGGCCGACAAATAAATTCCAACCAAAACCATTTATGAAAATTAAATTACTGCTCGCCACGTTGCTCATTTCCGTCACAACCACTTTTCGCCGACATGCCGAAAGCCGGCGACACCGCGCCGCTCATCACCGGCATGGATCAAAATGGCAAGGATTTCAAACTGGCCGACCTCGTCGGCAAAAAAATCGTGCTGCTGTATTTTTATCCGAAGGATTTCACCGGCGGCTGCACGAAGGAAGCGTGCAGTTTCCGCGACGGCTTTGAGCGATTTCGCCACGAACAACGTCGAGATTGTCGGCGTCAGTTTTGATTCCGCCGACAGCCATCTGCAATTCATCGCCAGAAATACAAATTGAACTTCACGCTGCTCGCCGATCCCGACGGCAAGATCGCGGACCTTACGGCGTGCGGATGGCCGGAAAAAACATGGCCAAGCGCGTGAGCTTTCTCATCGGCCTCGACGGAAAAATCGTCCACGTCACCGACACGGGCAATCCCGACGTTCACCTTGCGGAAATGAAAGCGGCGATTGCCGGTTTGAAAAAAAATTAGTGATATTGCTTCTGATAAAATAGTCATGCCAGAAATACCTGCATTAATGGGTGGATTATTTGTGAATCCCCCAATTCTATGGCTCATTTTATTTTGTTTTGACCGCCATAATGCCGACCGTTCTTTATTCAAGTTGTTTCTGGTGTCAGTGGTTATTTGTGCTGTGACTGGTATTTTGTTATTGGTATTCCCGCTGCTGTCGCTCCTGTTATTTTTATTTTCGTTGCTCCAATTGTAAGTTTGTTATGTCTTCGAAAATTTTGTGACATTGGGTGGCTTCGGGGCATTGTTCCGTCAATTTTGTTTACTGTTTGGCTAATTGTCTGGCCACATTTGGGAATGTTTTTGCTTACAAAACTTACTGGCTGACATACTTTACGGAACGAACAGTCAAATTGTCGGTTTGGCGTTGCTTGATTTGGCAGACTTCTTCGTCGCAAAGTGAATAAACTTTTAGCGCGCGTTTTATTTTCTAAACTTGCCGCGCGTCTCTCAAAATCGGCGGCAAATTTTCCCGGATTTGTTTGACAACTCCAAACGGTTCCATTATGGTGGCTTCATGGCTGAATACACGCTCAAGAACATTCCGGCGGAAATCTACCACCGCGCGCAGTCGGCGGCGGAAAACAGTTTCCGCTCGCTCAACCAGGAAATCATCTACCGCCTGCGCCGTTCGTTTGACGCGGAAGACGCGCGCACGACGGCGTTGCACGCCAAATGGGTGATGGAAGCGCTCACGTCCGGCGCGACGAAGCCCTTAAAAATGCAGGAACTGGACGCGGCGTTCGCGCGCGGCACCAAACGGGCGGCGGCGCGGAGGCCGCGCAAGTGAAGCTGGTTTATCGTCCGCTGTTTCTGGCCGACGTGGAGCAATGCGCGGATTATCTTTCAACCGAGGCCGACGAAGCGGTTGCCGCTGCGTGGTATGCCGCCTTGAAAAAATCGCTCGAACATATCCAGCGCGTGCCAGAAATCGGGCGTATCCGCGATGATTTGCCTATGCCGGAAATTCGCACGCTTAATCTGCGCAAGTATCCCAATTATCTGGTTTTTTACCGGCTTGAAAATAATTGCATCGAACTTTTGCGCGTCCGCCACGGCATGATGAATCTGCCGGAATTGTTTTCAAAATAATTTTCAATGCAGTTCTGGCAGGCGAATAAACTTTTCGCGCGCGTTTTATTTTCTAAACTTGCCGCGTGTCTCTCAAAATCGGCGACAAGCTCACCCTGACCATCCACGACATCGCGTTCGGCGGCGAAGGCGTCGGGCGCGTTGATGATTTTGTCGTGTTCGTGCCGTTCGTGCTCGTCGGCGAAACCGTCGAAGTCGAAATCACCGAGGTCAAAAAGAATTTTGCGCGGGCGAAATTGTTGCGCGTGGAAAAACCATCGCCGGAGCGCGTCGAACCGGAATGCCGTTACTTCGGCGCGTGCGGCGGCTGCCAGTATCAGCACATTGATTACGCGGCGCAGTTGCGGCTGAAGCACAAGCAGATTTCTGATCTGTTCGAGCGCATCGGACGCATTCCGGCGGACAAAATCGCGCCGGTGATTCCGAGTCCGCAGCCTTACGGCTATCGCAACCGCATCATGATCCGCAGCCAGTGGAACGGCCCGGCCAAAAAACTGGTCATCGGCTTCATCCGCGCGGACAACAATTTCGTCGAGGACATCGAGGAATGCAAAATCGCCGAGCCGGCCATCAGCGAGCAGATAAAAAATGTCCGCGCGAATCCGCCGCCGAAGGGCGGAATCAAAATCGTGCTGCGGATTCCGCCGGAAAACTGGGACGTGCCGCCGGATTCGTTTTTCCAGAACAATTTTTTCCTGCTGCCGAAACTGGTCGAGACCGTGCGCGGTTTTTTGCGAGACGGCGGCGCGAAGCATCTGGTGGACTTGTATTGCGGCGTCGGATTTTTCGGAATTGAACTGGCGGATTTGGTTGAGTCGTTCGTCGGCGTGGAATACGACCGGCTGGCGGTAAAATCCGCTCAGCGCAATCTGGCTAATCGCAAAATTAGCAACGGAGAATTCATTTCCGCGACGGTTGAAGAAGTTTTGCCGGAATTACTCAAAAAGTTTTCGCCGGAAAAAACTTCGGTGATTCTCGATCCACCGCGCAAGGGTTGTCTGCCGGAAACATTGAGGTTATTGCGCGAAACGCGACCGGCACAGGTCGTTTACGTCTCGTGCCATCCGGCGACGATGGCGCGGGATTTGAACATTTTGTGCGCGGATGGTGTCTTTGAACTGGCGCGCGTGCAGCCGCTGGACATGTTTCCGCAGACGCAGCACGTCGAGTGCGTGGCGGATTTGCGCGCGGGACAAAACCTTGCCAAACCGCGCGAAATGGTTTCAACTGAATAGACCCAATGGCTAATGAAAAGCGGACTGACCCGCGAAAAATTTTTACGCTGCGCTTTTTGCCGTGGCTGCTGGCGGCGGCGGCCTTCGCGGTCTACGGGCTGACGCTCAACCACTGGGTGTCGCTGCTTAATCTTGGAACGGTCGCCAAACTGTCGGGCTGGACCTGGCAGCCGGAAGTCTACAATCCCGTTTTCCTGGTCGTCACTTATCCGTTTCGCTGGCTGCCGGTTTCGCAAATACCCGTCGCGATCAATTTATTTTCCGCCGTGTGCGCGGCGTTGACGCTCGGCCTGCTGGCGCGTTCGGTCGCCATCCTGCCGCAGGACCGGACGGACGCGCAGCGCGCCCGGGAACGGAGTGATTTTTCCTTTCTGACGATCTGGAGCGCGTGGCTGCCTCCGGTTCTGGCCGTGGTGGTTGGCGGTTTGCAGATGACGTTTTGGGAAAATGCGACGAATTGCACCCCCGAAATGTTCGACCTGCTGCTGTTCGCGTTTGTCATCTGGTCGTTGCTGGAATACCGGCTGGACGAGCGCGAGGGCCGGTTGTTTCTGGCCGCAACGGTTTACGGCGCGGGCATGGCGGATAATTGGGCGATGGTCGGCTTTCTACCGGTGTTCGTCGGGGCGATCATCTGGATTCGCGGCTTGAGTTTTTTCAACCTGCGTTTTTTGAAATGGATGGTGCTGGGCGGGGTGGCGGGAATGCTGTTTTATCTGTTGCTGCCGCTGGTGGTGATGACATCGCACAACGTGCCGCTCACCTTCTGGCAGGCATTGAAACTGAATCTGGTGGCGCAATGGGACGTGGTGAAGCTGTTTTTCGTGCAGCCGGAAGTCCGAAAAACCGTGCTGCTGCTCTTGCCCGCGTCGTTGCTGCCGGTCTTCGTGATGGCGATCCGCTGGCGGTCGTCTTTTGGCGACAACAGCAAAATGGGTCTGGCACTGGCGAGCTTCATGTTTCATGTGGTTCACGCGATCCTGCTTTTTCTCTGCGTCTGGGTCGCCTTCGATTCGCCGTTCAGCCCGCGCCATCTGGGTTTTGGCCTGCCGTTCTTGACATTCTATTATTTGGGCGCATTGAGCGTCGGTTACTACAGCGGATATTTTTTGCTCGTGTTCGGCAAGGCACCGCAAGAGCGTTCGCGGAACCGTCCGCAGCGGCAAAGGCCGGATCCGTTCCAATCCTTCAATCGGGTGGTCGTCGCCGGTGTCTGGCTGTTTGCCGCGTTTGCCGTGACCGGGCTGGTCTATAAAAACATCCCGCAGATCCGCGCCGCCAATGACGACACGTTCAAAAAATACGCGGCGCTCATGGAGGAAAATTTGCCGCGCGCGGGTGGCATTTTGTTGAGCGACGATTCACGCCGCAGCCTTTTTGTCCGGTCGGCGCTGGCGCGGGACGGGCGGGCGAAGGAATTTTTGCCGGTTGACACACAATATCTGTCTGTGCCCGCGTATCATCACTACCTGCACAAAATCTCCCCGGAAAAATGGCCGGAAACCGTCAGCACCTTTGAAAACACCAACGGCGTCAGCCCGCTGCACCTCATCCGCCTGCTGGCCACGCTCGCCAGAACCAACGAGCTTTATTACCTGCATCCGAGTTTCGGCTATTACTTCGAACAGTTCTGCATGGAACCGCACGGCTTGGTTTACAAATTGAACACGCTGCCGAACGACACGCTGCTGCCGCCGAAGCCGGATGAAAATCTGGTTGCCGCGAATGAAACTTTCTGGGCACAGGCGGAAACCATGGCATTTGCCCCGATCGTTCAGGCCATGACGCCGCCCGATCCGAACGCGCCGGAAAGTTTTGGTGAAAAATTGCTGGATCGTTTCCACGTCGCGCGCGAGCCGAACCCCAACGCAGGTATTGTCGGGGCATTTTACTCGCGCAGCCTGGATTTCTGGGGCGTGCAACTGCAACGTCTCGGCGATCTGACCAACGCCGCCGCGCATTTTGAAATGGCGCAACAACTCAACCCCGACAACGTCGTTGCCCAGATCAACCTTGATTTCAACCACAGCCTGCAAGCCGGGCAAACCGTGCCGGTGGATCTGACCAAGGCCACCGCCGACCAGTTTGGCAAATACAATTCATGGAACGCCGTGCTGAATGACAACGGGCCGTTTGACGAACCGAGTTTCACCTTTGAAAACGGCGTCATCCTGATGCGCGGCGGTTTGATGCGTCAGGCCGTCGAACCCTTTGAACGCGTCCGCCAGCTGGCACCGGACAATCTGGCCTCGCGGCTTTGGCTCGCGCAAGCCTTTCTGGCCTCGCGGCTGCCCGACCGCGCGCTCGATGCGCTCCGCGAACCGCTCGCCCACCCGGAAAAATTTTCGCTTACCGCCACGAATTCAGCCCAGATCAACATCCTGACCGCCGCCGCCTATTTCCAGAAGAACGACAACGCGCGCGGCATCGAACTCCTTGAAACCGAGATTTCCCGCCAGCCGACCAATGAGGTTTTGCTCGTCACCGCCGTGCAGGTTTATTTGAAACGCGAACTTTACACCAACGCCATGGCCATCATCGACCGCAAACTCCAGGCCGCGCCCGAAGACCCGACCTGGCTTTTTGGCAAAGGCTACGCCTCCATTCAGATGAAGGCATACGATGACGCGATTGCCGCCCTGACGCATTTGCTGGCCATCCAGACCAACAACAATGACGCCCTGTTCAACCGCGCCGTCGCCTATCTTCAAAGCGGCCGGCTCGACGCCGCGCGCGCCGACTACGAAACCTTGCACCAGTCTTATACCAATTCACCCCAGGTCGCCTACGGTCTGGGCGAAATCGCCTGGCGCAAACATGAGACCAACGAGGCCATAGAACATTACGAGGTCTATCTGGCCAACGCCAACACCAACACCGCCGAGGCCACGAACATCATTCAAAGGTTGCGCGAACTCCAAGGCCAGCCACACTGACCGCGCGATGCGCGTCACTCATGTCATCACCCGGCTCGTGGTCGGCGGTGCGCAGGAAAACACCGTCGCCACCGTCCTTGGCCTGCGCCAAAAACCCGGCGTCGAAGTCAATTTGATTTCCGGCCCGACAATTGGCCCGGAAGGTTCGCTCGAACCCGGATTAAAAAAATCGCCGGAACTTCTCACAGTTGTTGCCGAACTCGTCCGCCCGGTGCATCCGTTGAAAGATTTTCTGGCGTTGCAAGAGTTGGAAAAAATCTTCCGCGAACAAAAACCCGGCATCGTCCACACCCACAGCGGCAAGGCGGGAATCCTCGGTCGCCTTGCGGCCAGACGCGCCGGTGTCCCGGTCATCATCCACACGATTCACGGGCCTTCGTTCGGAAATTTTCAGAACAGTTTGAGCAACTTTATTCTCCGTGCCGCCGAAAAGCGCGCCGCGCGCGTCACCGACCATTTCATCGTCGTCGCCGACGCGATGAAAAGCCAATATCTCGAAGCGGGCATTGGTCGGTCGGAGCAATACACAAAAATCTTCAGCGGCTTTCCACTTGAGCCGTTTCTCACGGCGAAAAACGATTCTGCTCTTCGTGCAAAACTTGGTTTGCAGCCGGATGATTTTGTCGTCGGCAAAATCGCACGACTCTTCAAGCTCAAAGGCCACGACGATTTGTTCGCCGTCGCGCCTGAACTCGTCCGCCAAAATCCAAAAATCAAATTCCTGCTCGTCGGCGACGGCGAATGGCGTTCGCGTTTTGAAAACCTCGCTAAATCACTCGACCTCGAAAAACATTTCATCTTCACCGGCCTCGTGCCGCCGGATGAAGTTCCGAAATTCACCGGCATCATGGACGCGGTTGTGCATCTGTCCTTGCGCGAAGGTTTGCCGCGCGCATTGCCGCAGGCGCTGGCCGCTGGAAAACCCGTCGTTGCCTACGATTGCGACGGCGCGCGGGAAGTTTGTCTCGACGGCGAAACCGGATTTCTGATTGAGCCCGGCGATTTGAAAAGTTTGACCGAAAAAATCATCAAGCTCGCGAATGATCCTGCGCTTCGTGGAAAACTCGGCCAGTCCGGTCAAAAATTCGTCCGTGAAAATTTTTCAGTCGAGCCAATGGTTGGTTCAATTTACAATCTCTATTTGAAACTGGCCGCCGAGCGCGGAATCCGGCTGTGACTTTTCCATTCAATTTTTTTCTCGCCGCATTTGCGGGCGCGCTGCTGACCTCGCTGCTCGCGCTGCCGCTCTGGCGCAAATGGTGTTTGCGCACCAATGTCGTGGATGATCCGGGCGAAAGAAAAATCCACGACAAGCCGGTTCCGCTCGCCGGCGGCTTCGCCGTGCTGACGGGAATTCTCCTGCCGCTCGCAGGTGGTGTAATTCTGTTCAAGCTCGGCGCTGTCAAATTTTCTTCCGCCGGATTGATCGTCCATGGCATTGACCGCCGCGCGCTGGAACTCGCCGTCCTCGCGTTTGGTGCCATCGCGATTACAATTCTTGGCTGGTTTGACGACAAACATGAACTGAAACCGCTGCCAAAATTTGCCGGGCAATTTTTAATCGCGCTGCTCGTCGCCGTCGCGTGCAAGCGCATCACACTGTTTGTTCCCAGCGAAATTTTCAGCTACGCGATTACGATTCTTTGGATTCTCACCGTCGTGAACGCCTTCAATTTCATGGACAACATGAACGGCCTTTGCGCCGGACTCGGCGCGATTGGAGCGTTTATCTTTGCGCTCATCGCCGCTGCGGACGGCGAATATCTGGTCGCTATCACGGGTTTTCTCATGTGCGGCGCGCTGGTCGGATTTTTGCCGTGGAATTTTCCGAACGCCCGCGCATTTCTCGGCGACGCCGGCAGCCACCTCGTCGGCTACCTGCTCGCCGTCATGGCGATTTTGCCGCATTTTTATACGAGGCAAAATCCGCATCCGCTCGCCGTGCTCGCGCCGCTGTTCGTGCTGGCAATTCCGCTGATTGACCTCGCGCAAGTTGTCCTTCTGCGGACGCTGAACAAAAAACCGTTCTGGATCGGCGACACCAATCATCTTTCGCACCGGCTCGTGCGCGCCGGATTCAGCAAAACCCGCGCCGTTTTGATGTTTTGGCTCGCTGCCGCAATCGTTGGCTGTGTGGCATTTCTTTTTTAACCGCAGATTACGCGGATTACGCGGATCAAATTCAAATCCGCGTAATCCGTGGTTTCTTTTCTTTCGTGTCTTTCACGCTTTTCACGGTTAAATTTTTCCGGTGAAAATTCTGTTCATCGGCGACATCGTCGGCCATCCCGGACGCAACGCGGTCAAAATTCTTTTGCCAAAATTGCGCGAGCAGCACGGCCTCGACGTCATCATCGCCAACGGCGAAAATTCCGCCGGCGGCAACGGCATCACGCCCGACATCGCGATGGAACTTTTTGCTTACGGCGTGGACGCCATCACGACCGGCGACCATTTGTGGGATCAAAAGGAAGTCATGGAGCTGCTGCAAAACGAGAAACGCTTTCTGCGTCCGCTGAATTATCCGCCGGGCACGCCCGGCAAAGGCAGCACGGTTCTGAAAATCCGCGACCTGCCGCCCGTCGCCGTGATGAACGCGCAGGGCCGCACCTTCATGCAGCCGCCGCTGGACAATCCGTTCACGCTCGCGCTCGACGAGGCGAAATGGCTGCGCCAGCACACGCCGATCATCTTCGTGGATTTTCACGCCGAGGCGACCTCGGAAAAAATCGCGTTCGCGCGGATGCTCGACGGCCAGGTCAGCGCCGTCGTCGGCACGCACACGCACGTGCAGACGGCGGACGAACAAATTTTCCCCGGCGGCACGGCGTATCTGACCGACGCCGGCTTCACCGGCCCGCACGAAAGCGTTTTGGGCCGCGAAATCCAGCCGGTGCTCGCGCGATTCCGCACCGCCATGCCGCAACGGTTTGAAGTGGCGCGCCATGACGTGAAGCTGCAAGGCGCGGTGGTTGAAATTGACAACGCCAGCGGCAAGGCGGTAAAAATCCAGCGCGTGTCGGAGAATTTAATTAGTCACAGATAAAACATAGTTTGAATCGAAATTTTTATGAGCAAACAAACCAAATCGCAATCGAACTCCGGCGGATTATTTTTATTCGTCGCCATTTTATTTCTCGCCTTCGTTGCGCGTTGCGCCGAGACAAATTCCGCGCCGCTGCCACCGACTGAATCAACCAACGGTTGGAAACTGGTCTGGCATGATGAGTTTAACGGCCCGGCGGGCGCGGGCATTGACACGAACAAATGGACGGTGGAAACCGGCGCTGGCAGAGCAAATGAGGAGTGGGAATTTTACACCGCGAGCCGAAGCAATGCCGCGCTCGACGGCCACGGGTGCCTGAACATCACCGCGTTGAAATCGCCGCCGCACACGTTCAAGGCACGGTTCGGCGACGGCGCATACAGTTCCGCCCGCTTCAACACCCAGAAAAAGTTTTCCGTCAAATACGGCCGCATCGAGGCGCGCATCCGGATTCCGGCGGGGCAGGGAATGTGGCCGGCGTTCTGGATGTTGGGCGAGGATATGGGCACGGTGCGCTGGCCGGCGTGCGGCGAGGTGGACATCATGGAAAATCTCGGGCGGGAGCCGGACACCGTCCATGGCACGATACACGGGCCGGGTTATTCCGGCAACCATGGCCTGTCGGGATTGTTTCGTCTGAAGAACCAGGAACGTTTTGCCGACGATTTTCATGTGTTCGCCGTGGAATGGGAACCCAACGAAATCCGCTGGTATGTGGACGGCCAGTTTTACGAACGCCGCACGCCCGCCGATTTGCCCGCCGGGAAAAAATGGGTTTACAACCAACCGTTCTTCCTGCTGCTGAACCTGGCCGTTGGCGGCCGCTGGCCTGGAAATCCTGACCAGACCACGAAATTTCCCGCTGTCATGGCGGTGGATTATGTCCGCGTGTATCAACGGTAAATCTTGACGGGTAGATCCCAACCGCAACGGAACTTGGGCGGATGGTTTTGTTTTAGTTGAAATCTCCTGCGGCAATCTATTCCCTCTGTGCGTGCTGACGACGCTGCGCAAAGCCGAATACGCCGAGCTGATGATTTTGTTTTTCATCCAGGCGGCGGCCATGGCCATCTGGTTCGTGCCGCTGGGCACGATTCTCGACGCGCATGGGATGCACGCCATCAAGCCGTTCGCCTTCGCCGCCTCGGCGCTCGCGTCGTTCATTTCGCCACTGATGTTCGGCGCGATGGCCGACCGCCATGTTCCGCCAGCGAGCGTGCTGCGCTGGCTCGCGTTCGCCACCGCCATCATGACGGCCATCATTGCCACGGCCATCAAGGACGGCTGGAATCCGTGGCTGGTGCTGGCGTTGATCCAGATTTTTTCGCTGTCCTACGCGCCGATGTTCAGCATTTCCACGGCGCTCGTCCTCGCGCGACTGGAAAATGCCCAGAAGGAATTCGGCCCCGTGCGCGCGCTGGCGACCATCGGTTGGATGGGCGGCGCGCTGTTCATCGGCCTGTTGAACGTGGACCGCTCGCCGCTGGCGATGTATCTCGGCGCGGTGTTCTGGCTGCTCGTGGCGGCGTTCACTTATTTTTTGCCCGCGCTGGAAATCCCGAAATCCGCCGAGCATCTTTCGTGGCACGAACGCCTCGGCCTCGACGCATTGACGCTGTTGAAAGACCGCGACACGCGCGTCGTCTTCATCACCACGACGCTGTTCAACATCCCGCTCGCGGCGTTTTATCCATATGCGCCGACGCATCTGCACGACCTCGGCTTTGCGCACACGAGCGCGTGGATGAGCCTCGCGCAAACCACGGAGATCGTCGCGATGTTCGGCCTCGGCTGGCTGCTGCACAACTGGCGGTTGAAATGGATTTTCGCCTGCGGCCTCGCGCTCGGCGTGGTGCGGTTCGCGTTGAGCGCGATGAACATAAAAAGTCTGCTGCTGCTCGGCGTGAGCCTGCACGGCGCATCGTTCGTGCTGGTGTTCGTCACCGCGCAGATTTATCTGAACCACCGGATTGATTCCGCGTGGCGTTCACGGGCGCAGGCGTTGCTGACGCTGATGAACGGCGGCATCGGCAGCCTCATCGGCTACCTCGGCGTGGGCTGGTGGTTCAATGCGTGCGCGCGACCTGCCGGCACACAATGGTCGCTGTTTTGGGGCGCGCTCGCGGCGGCGGTGGGAGCCGTGATGATTTATTTTCTGGCGGCGTATCGCGGGAAAGAAATCAACGCGCGTTAAGCCAGAATCTTTTCTATTTGCGCCAGTTCCTCGCCGGTGAAATTCAAATTTTTTGTTGCGCCGACGCAATCGTCCACCTGGCTGACTTTGCTCGCGCCGATAAGCGCGCTCGTCACCACTTTGTGCCGCAACACCCACGCCAGCGCCATTTGGGCGAGCGTCTGGCCACGCGACTGCGCCAGTCCATTTAATTTTTTCGTCTTCGCCAAAACTCCGTCGGTGACGTCGGCGGGCCGGAGAAATCTTGGGTCGTGACCCGCGCGCGAATCGGCGGGAATGCCCTTGAAATAACGGTCGGTCAACAAGCCTTTCGCCAGCGGCGAGAAAACGGTGCAGCCGATGCCTTCCGCTTCCAGCGTGGCGAGCAACTGCGGTTCCACCCAGCGATCCAACATACTGTAACACGGTTGATGGATGAGACAGGGCGTGCCGAGTTCGCGTAGAATTTTCGCCGCGCGCACCGTTTCCGCCGGCTGATAATTTGAGATGCCGGCGTAAAGCGCCTTGCCGCTGCGGACAGCCTGTGCGAGCGCCCCCATCGTTTCTTCGAGCGGCGTGTCGGGATCGGGCCGGTGCGAATAAAAAATATCAACGTAGGGCAAACCCATCCGCTTGAGCGATTGGTCGAGCGACGACAAAAGATATTTGCGCGAGCCCCATTCGCCATATGGGCCGGGCCACATACCGTAGCCCGCCTTGGTGGTGATGATCATCTCATCGCGCCACTGGCCGAGGTCTTCGCGCAGGATGCGACCGAACGTTTCTTCCGCCGAACCGCCGGGCAGGCCGTAATTATTTGCCAGATCAAAACAGGTGATGCCCAGGTCAAACGCGCGGCACGCAATCGCGCGGGCGTTCTCGTAGGAATCTTTCGCGCCGAAATTATGCCAGAGGCCGAGCGAAATCAGTGGCAACTGGACGCCGGAGCGTCCGCAGCGGCGGTAAAATGACGGCGAGTCGTAACGGTTTGCAGCAGGTGAATACATGATGAAACACTTTAACGGATGGCCGACGACGCTTCGACAAAAAAACACGGCGAAATTTACGGCGATTTCTTTTTCCAAAAGGCGTCCTGCCAGCGCTTCTGTTTCTCGCCGGCTTCGCGCAGAAAAGGCGCCAGCGCACCGAAGTTGAGCAGACGCTGGTTCAGCCAGTGAAACGGCGGATACAGCGGCCGGGCAAAATCCACGAACAGCACCACGCGAAATCCGTTCGTGTCGTTCCAGACTTCGTGATTGAAAGTGTCGTCGAAGATGAGCGCCTCGCCCTCGCGCCAGGAATAAAAATCGTTGCCGATGCGGATGCGCACGCGTTCACGCGGTTCCGGCACCATGAGGCCGAGGTGAAAACGCAGAATGCCGTTCCACGCGCCGCGATGCGCGGGGATGTGCTTGCCGGGCGAGAGGATGCTGAAGAACGCGGTGGTCAGGCCGGGAATTTTGCCAAGCAACCGCACCGTTTCCGGGCACCGTTTCCGGTTTTCCGTGCAGTCCATGCCGATGCCCGCGAGAAAAAAGGTTTTCCAGTTGTGGTCGGACTGGATGGCACCGACTTCCTTCAAAATATCTTGAAAGCTCGGCATCTGGTCGCGAAAAGTCATCACCGCATCAAGTTCCTTGCGGATCAATTTCCATTCACCTTCAATTTCCGCCGCCCACGGAAATAATTTCGTGTCGTAGATGTGCGGATCGCCGAAACGCGAGACGCGGGCGACGCCCCACTCCGCCGCCGTTTGCGCCGCGATGCCGCAGCGGTCGAGAAATGTGCGGTTCGGATTGAGCGTGTGCCGGCGATGGCGCAGGTCTTCACTTTGAGAATTGGCAGCGGAAGCCCGATCCATGGCCTGATTACAGCTTCAATTTTTTGAAACGGTTGTTCACTTCCTTGAAATGGAAATCGAGCGAGCAAAGTTTTTCGAGTTCGCCCGGCTTGAAATGCTTCGCCACCTCGGGATCGGCTTTCAGCACTGCGAGAAAATCCGCGTCGTCGCGTCCGGCGTGTTTGACTTCCCATGTTTTCATCGCGGCGTCCTGAACAAGTTTGTAGGCGGCTTCGCGCGTCAGGCCTTTTTTGATCAACGCGAGCAGGACGGTTTGCGAATTCCACATGCCGAGCGAAAGGCCGAGATTTTTCTTCATGTTCGCCGGATAAACAATGAGGCCATCCATCAATCGCGTCAGCAGGCCGAACATATAATCGAGCAATGTGCACGAATCGGGGAAAATAATCCGCTCGACCGATGAATGTGAAATGTCGCGTTCATGCCACAGCGCGACATTTTCCAAAGCCGCGATTGCATTTCCGCGCAGCACGCGCGCGAGGCCGGTCAATCGTTCCCAAGTAATCGGATTGCGTTTGTGCGGCATCGCGCTTGAACCTTTTTGTCCTGCCGTGAACGGTTCTTCCGCTTCCAAAACCTCCGTGCGTTGCAAATGCCGGAACTCAACCGCCCAGCGTTCCATGCTGGCACCGACGAGCGCGAGCGTGTTCATGAATTCGGCATGAAGATCGCGCTGCACGACTTGTGTCGCAATCGGCGCGGGCTTCAATCCGAGTTTTTTGCAGACAAAAATTTCTACGCGCGGCGACAAATGCGCGCTGGTGCCGACCGCGCCGCTTAATTTGCCGACGGCGACAACATCGCGGGCGCGTTCGAGAGCGTTCGAGCGCGCGGGAAAATTCATCGTGCATGAGCGCCATTTTCAAACCGAACGTCGTCGGTTCGCCATGGATGCCGTGGCTGCGACCGATGCAGGGCGTGAATTTGTGTTCTTTCGCGCGGCGCGCGATGACAGGCAAAAGCTTTTTCACGTCGGCAATCAAGATGTCCGCACTCTGCACCATCTGCACCGCAAACGCGGTGTCGCCGATATCGCTGCTCGTCAGGCCGAAATGCAACCAGCGGCTGGCCTTGTCGTTGATTTTTTCCGCAACCGCAGTGGTGAAACCGATGACATCGTGGTTGAGTGTTTTCTCCAATTCTTTCGCGCGTTCAGTGAGCGTTTTTGTGTCGGCGAAACATTTTTCCGCGCCGCGTTTCATCTTCGCGAAATCGGCGCGCGGCACGATGCCTTGCTGCACCAACGCTTCACTAGCGAGGAGTTCGATTTGCAGCCAGATGCGGAGCTTGTTTTCGTCCGTCCAGATGGCGCGCATTTCGGGGCGCGAGTAGCGTAAAATCATGGGATGATGATAATCAAATCGTCAAATCGTTGAAACGTTAAATTGTCACGCGAAAAACACGCCGCGTGCAAGCCGATGTGATGGTTCACAATTCAACGGTTCGCCATTTTTGCGCGGGCCTTTTCAAGGATTTCGCGTTCGCGGGCGGTCAGACTTTGAATGCCGTGCGCGGAAATTTTTTCAAGGATCGGGTCAACCTCGCGCTGCAAAAATTCTTCGTCGGACAAATCCTCGCCGGTTTTGACTGTGGAACTCCAGAATCTGTTTTTACTTTTGCCGACGGCGGCGAGTTCGCGCGGTTTGCGGCGCGGCGGAAATTCCAACTGCGGCCAGCGGCCTTGAAAGATGTAGCGCACGCAAAAAAAGCCCGTCAAAATTCCGCCCAGATGCGCGGCGTTGGCAACGCCGCTGCCGGGCGTGAGAATGCCAAACAATGCAAGGGCAATGCTGACCCACAACAAAGTTTTTCCCCGCATGGCAACCGGAAAAAAATAAATCAGCAGCGTGAACCGTTCCGTCCAATTTATGACCGCAAACGCGGCAACCAGCCCATAAGCGCCCGCCGAGGCGCCAACGACAGAGCCGCTGAAAATTTTTGGAAGACAGAGTGCAAAAAGCATTTGCACCACGCCGCCGAGGATTCCGCTGGACAAATACAGCGCCAAAAACCGGCTTCGGCCCAGAACCATTTCTACCGGACGCCCGAAAAAAAAGATGGCGAGTGAATTAAAAATCAGGTGCAGCCAGCCCGCGTGCATGAATTGAAACGTGAGCAATTGCCAGATGTAGCCGTGTTCCAAACCGGCGAGGCTCAACGCGAAATAATTTTCTTCGATTTCCGGGCCGCGCAAAAATTGCGACGCAAACAATTGGACGAGAAAAACAATCGCGTTGGTGATCAACAGCGCGATGGTGAATGAAATGCGCGGCTCGTGATAAGCCGGCTGGCGCATATAATCGCGATCTTCGATCATGGCAGAATTCTAACGCGGTATCGGCAGTTATCAAACAACAACGTTGCCGACAAGCCGCGCAATCTCCGCCGCCACCTTCGCGGGCGGATTGCCGTCAGAAACCCAAAAGCCTTATTTGACCACGGATCCGGATTTCAGGGACATGCTCTTGGCGAAGACAAATTGCAATCCGCGCGTATAACATTCCGCATTCACACCGGCATGGCCCGCATTGGTGACCGGCGCGTAAGAAAAATCCAGATTCTTCAGATTTTTTTCGGCAAGTTTTTTTGCGAAAATCGCCCATTCATCAGAACCTTCTGAAGTGCCCCAGGCCAGATAGGCGCGTTTGTCATGTTTTAGCCCGTCTTGCGGGAATTTGTCTAAAATCGAATCCATCACATGGTTGTCCCAGCCAAGGGAAGGGCTGGAGCCAATGTAGCCCTCAAATAAATCGGGCTGGGACAGCAACGTATAATAAACAAAAAGCGAGCTGGTCGAACCGCCGGTAACTGTCCGATGCTGATTTGCCTTATAGTGCGACTCAATGAACGGAAACAGATTCTTGCGCAGAAAATCCTGGAATTTATCAGCGTGACCGGAATTGGGGTAATTTTTAATTGTCGTGGGTGTTAAATCCTGGTCGCGCAGCGCGAACAAATTTCCATTGGTTGTTTTCCAGCTGATTCCCACCAAAAAAACATCAGGAATATCGCCGTCGTAATTGATTGCACCGGCGATGGCGCGTATCAGCGGAAACTGCCATTGGGCATCGAGCACATAAACCACTGGAAAAGTTTTGCCAGCGGGCGCCTTTTCGTAATTTCCGGGCAAAGACACGACAATATCGTAGGTGTTTCCGGTTTCCGGCGAGGCCAGCGAAAATGTTTCCGTGCCGTCCAACTGATAGGGCGTGGCGACTGGTTTCACGGCAGCCGGCACTTCAGATGGCACCGACAGGGGAGCATTGGTTTTTCCAGTTTCGACCACTGTTTGGCTGTGACCCAACAGCAGTATTCCGGTAAGTGCTGAACAGATAATTTTGGTTTTCATAACCGTTTGCAATGATTGTCTGGTTAAACAAGTTTGATTTGCCCGTCCACCAATTGAATGACTCTGGGCGCGCAGGCGGCGACATTTGCGTCGTGCGTGGCGATGACGAGCGTGGTTTGTTTTTCCGCGCGCAGGCTTTTGAGCAGTTCAATGATTTCGCCGCCGGTTTTGGAATCAAGGTTGCCGGTCGGCTCGTCGGCCAGCAGCAATTCCGGCGAGTTGATGAGCGCGCGGGCGATGGCGACGCGCTGCTGTTCGCCGCCGGAAAGCTCGGAAGGCTTGTGATCCAGCCGATCCTTGAGTCCGACGCGCGCGAGCAATTCACGCCCGCGCGATTCAACCTGTGCGCCTGGCATACGAGCCATCCGCGCGGGCAGGCAGACATTTTCGAGCGCGGTGAGTTCGGGCAGCAGATGATAGGCTTGAAAAACAAAACCGACGCGGCGGTTTCTGAATTGCGTCAGTTCGCCTTCGGAAAATGTTGCAAGGTTTTGGCCGTTGAAAAAAATCTCGCCCGCGTTTGGCGAATCGAGTCCGCCGATCAAATGAAGCAATGTGCTTTTGCCCGCGCCGGACGCGCCGCGCAGCGCGAGAAATTCGCCGCGCGCCACGTCGAGGTCAACGCCGCGCAGGACTTCGAGCGAGCGCCTGCCCATCGTGTAGGTTTTGGTGAGCGCGCGGGCGCGCAGCAGCGGTTCACTCATAACGCAGCGCCTCCACCGGTTTCAGGCGGCCGGCGCGGATCGCCGGCAGCACGCCGCCAAAAATGCAGATGACAAACGACAGCCCGCAGATGACGGCGATGTCGTGCGGGTCAATCACGGCGGGCAGTTCGCCGAAGCCGTAGACGGACGCGGGGAAAAGTTCAAAACCCGTCCAACGGTTCATGAAATGGAGAAACTCGTTGCGATACGTCAGCGCCAGCATCCCGAGGCCGTAGCCGGAAATCACGCCCAGCACGCCGATGATGGCGCTCTGGCCCAAGAACACGCCGGAGATTTGCAAATTTGACGCGCCGAGTGCTTTCAACATCCCGATCTCGCGCGTCTTCTGGACGACAAAGGTAATCTGCGCACTCAAGATGCACAGCGCCGCGACGAGGACGATGAAAAACAGCAGATAAAACATGACGTTTTTCTCGACGAGCAGCGCGTTGAGGATGCCGGAATTTTCCTCCGTCCAGATCGTGATGTTGTAATTCGGCCCGAGTGCCGACAGCAATTCGCGCCGCACTTCCGGCGCTTGATACGGATCGCGCAACATCACCATCAGGCCGTGGACGGAATCGTCAAGGTTGTAAAGCTCCTGCGCGTTTTCGAGCGACGTGACGACGATGTTCGCGTTGTATTCAAAATAGCCGACGTCAAAAATGCCGGTCACCGTGTAGTCGTCCGGCAACACGGCTTCCTCGTCCGGCTTGCCGCGCTGTTTTTCCATCTTCTGCAAATCCGCCGGCGAATAAACCGAAACACGGTCGCCCACGGACAAGTTCAAATTTTCGGCGAACTGGCTGCCGACCACCAGCCCACGCCCGCTCAAATCAAATTTGCCCGCGACGAGGCTTTGCGGCAGGACGCTCACGGAACTTTCGCGTTCGATGTCCACGCCGCGAACCCACGGCGCGCCGGTGAGCCTCGATTCGCCGTTCGTCGGCTGCGTCACCACGAGCACCTGGCCGAGCACAAACGGCGCAATGCCCCGGACATTTTTGTTCGACGCGACGAGGTTCATCACCGGCGAATAATTTTGCAGCGGCCGGCCGTTCGCGAAAATTTTCAGGTGCGCGTTGAAGCCGAGGATTTTTTCGCGCAAATCATGGTCGAAGCCGCTCATCACGCTGATGACGATCATCAGCACGGCCACGCCGAGCGCGACGCCGATGACGGAAATGAGCGTGATGATGGAAACAAAAGTCCGTCGCGGGCGCAGATAACGCAGCGCCAGCAGCAGTTCAAACGGAAGTTTCGACATGGGCGGCAAGCCTAAAGACGGCGCGGGTTGGTGGCAATTCAATTGCGCGGCACGAACGGATTTCCCTTCGGCAGCGCGGCGGGAATTTGCGGCACGAACAGCAGGCTGACGGACAGGTAAATCCAGCCGAGGACAAAATGCGCGCTAAAAATAAACCCAAGCTGCACCAGGTCCACCGCGCCAAAATCGTAAAGCAAAATCCCCGCCGCCATCAGCAACGCGCCCGGCAGCAGCGCCGCGCCGGAAAATTTCCAGCTCGCGCGAAAATTCAAATCGCGGTTCACAAAAAATCCAAGGAGCCAGACCGGCAGGAAATAAATCGTCGCCAGCAGCCACCAGCTCAACAACAGTCCGGCAACAGTCCCGGCGGCGGCGATGAATAAGATTTCCGCGCGCCACGCGCCCCAAAGCGGTTCGAGTGCGGTGCGGTTGAAGGAAAAAGTTGCGCCGGGCGGATAAGGGAATTCCGTGTAACCGAGCAGCGCGTATGACCGGATGGTCTCTTTCCCGAACTCAATCCGCACATCGGCGGTGGAATTGATTTTGCCGCTGTGGTTCAAATCAACATCGAGCGCGAGAAATCGTCCCTCGGCGAGCAATTCGGGCGAATCGCCGTGCCAGTCAAGTTCGCCGCGCCAGCCGAGTCTTGCGGGACGGATTTTACCGTCGGCGGGCAGATTTTCAATCGCCTTGTGAACAACGGGGAAAACACTGTCGTCGAGAAACCAGATGGCGGACGCGGCGGCGAGCACAGCGACGATGAATTGCACGAGCAGCAAATTTCCCAGCCGCGTGTGGGCGAACGCCGCCACGCCGCGCGGCGTCAGCGGTTCCCATGCGTAAGTTGATTTTTCGGCTGCATTCATTGAATAACAGCTTAAACGAAAATGCCGCACAGATAAATCAATCTGTGCGGCATCATGGGCCGAAAAAATCAGGCCGGCTTTTCTTCCGCTGGCGGCGGCGGATTTTGGTTCGGCGGTGGCGCGAGGATTACCGGCACCGGGTAGCGGATCTTCATCACGTCGTCCACGAGGACTTCGATGAAGTAGGTTCCGGCGGCCTTGAATTCAAGCTGGCCGAAGACCATGACGTTGGTGGAGTGCATCGCGGCGTCGCGCAGTTCAAATTTCATTTCCGCCTTCCGCAGCACGGTCGTCTGGTCGGGCGCGATGACCCGCACGGTTTCCGTGAACTGGCCGATGCCCGCCGTCCAGCGGTTGAAGACGCAGAGCCGCCCGGCGACGACGGGCAGTTGCGCCACGCGGATGAGGTTGATGACGCCAACCAGGAAAAAGTTGCCGTTGGATTCCTGGCGGACTTCCTCGCACAACAGCGAGGCCTGCAGGTCGGGGAGAATTCGGGTCGGATTCATAAATTGAGTTTAACCACGAACGGACACGAATCAACATGAATGCCAGACAAAAAATGGCCGCATATTGGTTCCGGTTTTGAATTGGAGAAATTTCGCGAAATTTGCGTCAAACCGTTTTCAGATTCGTGTTTATTTGTGTCCATTCGTGGTTGAGTTCCGCCGCGCGCACCGTGTTTTGCATCAGCATCGCAATCGTCATCGGGCCGACGCCGCCGGGATTGGGCGTGATTTTCCCGGCAATTTTCTGCACAGCGGCAAAATCCACGTCGCCGACCAGTTTTAAACCGATCCACGCGGTTGACGCCCACGTCAATCACCGCTGCGCCGGGCTTGACCATGTCGGCCTTAACAAATTCCGCCACGCCCATCGCGGCGATTAAAATGTCGGCGCGCTGACAATGCGATTTTATGTCGCGCGTCGCCGAATGGCAAATCGTGACCGTCGCGTTCGCGGTTTTGCCTTTCTGGCAAAGCATCGCGGCCATCGGTTTGCCAACGATGTTGCCGCGTCCGAGAATCGACAACTTCCGCACCGTCGGTCTTCACGTTCGAGCGCGCGAGCAATTCCATGATGCCAGCGGGCGTGCAAGGACGAAAACCCGTTGCATCACCGAGCATCAGTTTGCCGACGTTTACCGGATGAAAACCGTCCACGTCCTTCGCCGGCAAAACGGCGGAATAAATTTTGGATTCGGAAATCTGCTTCGGCAGCGGCGCTTGCACCAAAATTCCATGCAACCGAGAATCCGAATTTAATTTTGCGATCAGCAACAGCAATTCGTTTTCACCCGTCGTTTCCGGCAAAACGTGCGTTTCCGAAAAAATGCCCAATTCGGCGCAGGCTTTTTCCTTGCGCCCGACATAGACTTTTGAAGCCGCATCTTCGCCGACGCGCACGAACGCGAGGCCGGGAACCACGCCGCGTTTTTTCAGTTCCGCCACGCGCTGCGCCAGCTCGCGCTGGATTTGCGCGGCGACGGCGCGACCGTCAACCACGTTGTCTGGGGCTGGGATAATAAACCTTGGGGATGGCATTGGTTTCAAGCACCACAATGCGCTGGATGGTCAGCAGGGGCGTGCTGCCCCAACGTTCGGCAAGGCTTTCCTCGCCCGTCACGACGATGCGCATCCCGTTGTAACGGCTGATGTCGAGGTTCGTGGACGTGGTGTAAAGATAATTGATCTCCGCGCGCGTCACCGGGTCATACAACTCATAAGCCGTCGGGGCGATAATGCTGCCGACGTGGCCGACCACACCCTCGTGCGTCACGACACGCGGCGGTGGCGGCGGCAAATTGGTGTCAACCACCGTCGGCGCGTTCATGTCAACCACCGTCGGCGCGGGAGCATTGGTTTCCATGGCAGCGGGCGCGGCGTTCGTGGGTTCGGTCACTACGGGCTGCGCTTCAGTCACCGCAGTTGGCGTCGGAGCCGGAGCCGGCACCGGCGCGGCTTCTGTCGGAGGAGCCGGGTTCGCGGCCGGATTTCCCGGTGCTTCCTGTTTCAAATACATCGCGGCGACAAACGCGTAGGCATTGGTCGGCGGCTCAATTTGAGTCCAGTTGTCTTTCGTGGTGATTTCATTCACGGGCGTGCCGCGTTCAATCGTGCCGAGCACGCTGTAATTTTCTCCCGGCCCGGCGCGCAAATTCAATTTCTTCACCGAAACCGTTTTGCCGGTCTCGTCAATATACTTGGTGTTCACCCAGACATGCGTGCTGGCGGGCAGGGCGATTTTCGCCCACTGCGCCGGTTCGCCAACCGCGTGCTTGTCCAGATTGATCTGGCTCAAAACCGTCACCGCGTCACCCTTGTTGAGATGCGCGACGGCTTCGCCCTTGAGACCGGCCTGGCCGCGCACATTCAAGTTGGCGACCGCCACTTCCGCTGCGCCGGGAACCAGCGTGACCGGAGCCTCGGCCAGCGCAGCCCGCTTCGGCGCGGCGTGCTTTTTGTGTTTGACCGGCGCGGGTGCAGGCGCGGGCGCGGGCGCAACTTCCGCCGTCGGCGAAACAATCGGCGCGGGAATCGGCGGCAACGCGTTGGTATTGTTTTGCGCGAGCACGCTCGTCGCCGTCACCATCCCTAAAATCAGCCAGCAATTCGTTTTCATGATTCCAACAGTAAAGTTTTTATTTCCGTCTCTGTCAATGTCCGCCATTTGCCCAACTTCAACTCGCCCAATTTAATCTTTCCAATTTGCACTCGCTGCAATTTTCTCACCGAAAAATTCTGCGATTCAAACAGCCGCCGCACCTCGCGGTTTTTTCCCTCGGCCAGTTCCAGTTCCACGACGCTCTTCGAGTTGCTGCTGCCGAGCAGCCGCGTTTTTTCCGCCTTCAATTTTTCACCGCCGTGAAAAATGCCGCGCGTGAACTCCGCCAGCATCGCCGGTTCAACCTTGCCTTCCACCGTCGCGATGTATTTTTTGCGGACACCGTAGCGCGGATGCGTCAGGCGCAACGCGAATTGTCCATCATTCGTCAGAAAAATCAATCCTTCGCTGTTGAAATCCAGACGCCCGACCGAATTCACGATTTGCCACTCTTTTGGCAGCAAATCATAAATCGTCGGACGGCCCAATTCATCGTTGTGCGAACAGACGCAGCCGGGCGGCTTGTTCAGCGCGATGTAAAGTTTCTTCCGGGCGCGGACGATTTTGCCGTCCAGAATCACCTCGTCGCGGTCGGGATCAATCTTCGTTCCGAGCAGGCGGACGAACTTGCCGTTGACGCGGACTTTGCCGTCCAAAATGATCTGCTCCGCCGCGCGCCGCGAAGCGATGCCCGCGTCGGCCAGAAATTTTTGCAAACGAACCACGAAAGTTACGAATTGGGAATATCGAATTGACGAGTGAGCAAAAGCCTGCAATTCCTGTCACTTCGTCACTCGTCAACATTGCCATTCGGCTTTACGCATCCGGTTTGGTCTTGCGCAGACCCGTGATGCGGTCGCCGGCCTTCCACTGGCCGCGTTTCTTGAGAAGTTCCGTGCGCTCGAAACGCTTGAGGACATTGCGCTTGCCGCCAAGTGGACGCCGCGCGCAGACTGCGATGCTGTGACATAAATTTTCTTTGGTTAAATTTCCGGTAAAAACGAGCGGAGAGAATAGCTGACCTTCAGTTAATTGCAATTGGTTAATTTGGCTTGCTGAATTGCGGATGATGTCTGCCAGATTGTTGCTGGAAAAATGTGCTGGCGAAAATTTGTGAATAACAAAGCGTTGAAATTGGGTTTCGTTCTTTGTAAAAGAAATGTGGCACGGTTAAGTTAGTGGGACTCATCATCACATTAGGCGTGGCTGTTCCATCTATGGCAGTCTTGGCTCACGCTTCACTTAACCGTGCCGTATCGTTTTTAGGGGTAACAATGCACAGCAGCAAGAAAAAGTTATTCTTCTTGTTCGCAAAGTTATTCGCAAGCCACAATCCAAATTGTGGTTTTTGAAAACAGCCAATAAACACAGTGGTTTTGATCAGGTTGAAACGGCTTATTCACCAAGCCCTCACAAGTCTAATTCTGGAATTTCCGGTGCAATCTATGAAACATGATTACCACTTCAATTCCTGCAAGCGGCGCGCGACTTCCTCGGCGTTGGCGCGGCTGTTGAACGCGCTGATACGGAAATAGCCTTCGCCCTTCGAGCCGAAGCCAGAACCGGGCGTGATGACCACATTCGCGTCGTTCAAAATTTTATCAAACGCCTGCCAGCTCGTGACGCCTTTGGGCGTGCGCACCCAAATGTAAGGCGCGTTCACGCCGCCGAAAACTTTCAGTCCGGCTTTCTTCGCGCCCTTGCGAAGAACTTCCGCGTTGCCGAGATAATGTTTAATCAATTCGGCAACTTGCGATTTTCCTTCGGGCGAATAAAGCGCTTCCGCTGCGCGTTGCACGATATAACTCACGCCGTTGAATTTCGTCGTCTGCCGCCGCGCCCAAAGCGGATGCAGCGGCTTCGCTTCGCCGGACTTCGTGAAAGCATTGAGCGATTTCGGGACGACCGTGAACGCGCAGCGCGTGCCGGTGAAGCCGCCATTCTTCGAGAAGCTGCGGAACTCGATCGCGCACTCGCGGGCGCCGGGAATTTCGTAAATCGAATGCGGCAGATTCGCGTCAGTGATGTAAGCCTCGTAAGCCGCGTCGAACAAGATCACGGATTTATTTTCGAGCGCGTATTTCACCCACGCTTCGAGTTGTTCGCGCGTGGCCGCCGCGCCGGTCGGATTGTTCGGCGAGCAAAGATAAATCACGTCAACGTGCTTCTTCGGCGGTTCGGGAATGAAACCGTTGCTCGGTTTGCACGGCAGATAAACGAGCTTCGCGTAAGCGCCTGCTTCGTTCGCCTCGCCCGTGTGACCGGCCATGACGTTCGTGTCCACGTAAACCGGATAAACCGGATCGCTGATGGCGATTTTGTTTTTTGCGCCGAGGATGTCGAGGATCGCGCCGCAATCGCACTTCGAGCCGTCGCTGACAAAAATCTCGTCGTCGGCGATTTCAATTCCCTTGTCGCGAAAATCATTTTTGGCGATGGCGGCGCGCAGCCATTCGTAGCCTTGTTCCGGGCCGTAGCCTTTGAACGTTTCGCGCGACGCCATTTCGTCCACGGCCTTGTGCAGCGCGGCGATGACGGCGGGGGCAGCGGCTCGGTCACGTCGCCGATGCCGCAGCGGATCAGTTTTTTCGCGGCTTCGGGATTTGCGTCGCAAAAAGTTTTCACGCGCCGGCCGATTTCGGGAAAAAGGTAGCCGGCTTTCAGTTTCAAAAAATTGTCGTTAAGAAATGCCATGTCAGTTTCGGTTGAAAATCCAAAACGGGAAAGTTAGCGGCTTGTGTGGTGCGAGGCAAGAAGGCTTAAAAACAGGTAGTGTCCTAATTTGAAATCCCATGCAAATTAAACACCCAAGTCAACGTTTTATCCAGTTAAGCAATCCGCACAACAGCATCCCCATATGTGCAGAATTAGTCGCCTCGATACTGGCGCTTGGTTTAGTTAATCAGGACGTCCGAACAGAAGATACATATTCGCGATATATTATTAATCCACGGCTTGCCGCCAATTTAAGGAAGCACAACCATTGAACAGATAATGGCAAGCAGAACAACGAGTAAAATCCAATGTTCCAGAAACTTTGAAAACCATTATTGTTTTCGTCGGTATTCCCTTTGCAAACCTAAGCTTGCTCACGCGCTGCTTAAAATCAAGGCAGAAAATATTTGCCTAAAGCAAAAATCCCGCGAGACTCGCGGTCATGTAAGCGGCGAGCAGGCCGCTAATAAATCGGAGTTCCATTTATTTCCGGCAAACTTGCTTGCAGGCTTCCTTGTAAACGTGCGGATGCAGCACGCCGACGAACGGCAGGTTGCGATAACGCTCCGCAAAATCCAGCCCGTAGCCGACGACAAAAAAATCCGGCACCGCAAAACCAACATAATCCGCCTCGATTTTTTCCACGCGGCGTTCCGGCTTGTCGAGCAGCACGCAAATTTTAATTTTTCTCGGCTTGAGTGCGCGGAGTTTTGGCAACACGCGGCTCATTGTTTTGCCCGTGTCCAAAATATCGTCCACGAGCAGCACATCGCGCCCGCGCACGTCAATGCGCAGTTCCTTCGTGAAAACCAGATCGCCGGATTCCGTGCCGAGGCCGTAGCTGGAAACGCCAATGAAATCAAGGCGCAGCGGCAGATTCAAATGGCGGATCAAATCCGCGAGAAACATCACCGTGCCGCTCAAGAGCGAAACGACGACGGTTTCGCGCCCGCGAAAATCGCGCTCGATTTCGCGCGCAAGGATTTTGACGCGCCGCGCGAGCTGTTCTTCCGTGATCAAAACGCGCTCGACTTCCGTGCGCCAGCGTGGCGGGACGGAAGTTTTTGATTTTTGAGTTTTTAGTTTCGCCGGCACGTTTTTTCGCATCAAGAAGATTTTTTGAGCGTCGCGATCATCTGTTGGACGAGCCAGTCGGCTTCGGGCTTGCTGGCGAGATTGCTGGCGGCGGTGATCTGCCGTCCGGCGCGCGTCTGGATTTTCAGATCGTGGTAGGCCGCATGACCGGCGGTCGCGCCGACTTCGGAAGTGATGGTTTTGATTTCACCGGTCTGGAGGCGCTGCTCTTTTTTGAAGGCAAGCCACGCCTTCTGCATCGTCACGCTTTCGGAATTCACAATCACGCGGCTGCGGCGGAACCAGAGGTCAAACACAAACGCGGCCATCAGCAAATCAATCACGCCAAAAACAAGCGGAAAAAGGAACGGCGCGTTTTTCCAAACAAGCAAAATGACGATGCCCGTCCAAATCAGGCAGAAAATGCCCGCGCCCGTCGCGAAGCCGGGATTGCGCCCGGCGGGAAAAATGAATTCCTTGCCGCCGCCGGCCAAATCGTTGACCTGGATTTTTGAATGGATTTGTTTCCGCACTTCGTCGAGCGACATTTGGTATTGCGCCGTCGGGTCGTCGGAAATTTCCGGCGGTTCGGGCAGTTTGAAAACGGGCACTTCAAACGCAGCGTGGAAATTCGGCCCGCGCAAGGATGCCGTTGCTTCGAGTTTCCAGTGGATTCCGTCGCCAAGACTCGCGGCTGATTCGGGCAGATTGTCCGGCACTTTGAAATAAACCGGGATGCCGGTGGCGTTCAAATCCGTTTGCGGCAAGTCGGCGCGGAGCCATTTTTCGTCCTGCCAGAGAATTTTTTCAATTGTGTTGCGACTTTGCCCGGAGCCGCTTGTCGTGCGGCGAATGCAACTTAAGCGCAGGTGCAATCCGTGTTGCGGCTGCAATTTTCCGCGCACCTGGATTTCACCTTCGAGCGTGCCGCCAAGCGCGGCGGGAACGGCGGCCATGTCGAAAATGCTCTGGCCGAATCTGCGCCACGCGAGCGTCGTGTTCAGCGCGAAAAAAAACATGGCGAGGCCGATGACGGGAAAAACCAGGGCGATGAGCGCGGCGTGGTTGCCCTGATGTAATTGCGGCGGCACGACGGCAAGGGAAATCACGGCGGACGCGGCGCACCAGAACGCGACGAAAATCCAGAGGATCGCAACGGCCTTGCGCGAGGACGAAGTGATGCGGCCATCCGCCCAGTCTTTCCGCTTGAGCCATGGCTTTTCATCGTCCGATTTCGCGGTGCCGGTTTTCAGCGCGTGCTTTTTTGCGCTGATCCCAAAGATGAGCGCGATGAGCCCGCCACAAACGACGGCGGCGCTCAAAAGCCCCATCGCCATTTTTTTTGGCATTCTGAAACCGCTGCCGACCTCGTCGTGCAAAAGAAATACAAGCGCGAGGATGCCCACGACGGCAAAGGGCAGCGACAAAAGGATGGTGCGCGTGCGGACGGCTTTTGGGTCTGGCGGCGCGGCAGATTCCTCTTTGAAAATCCAGTTTTTCATCGCGCGAATTAAATGTGTTCTACGTCCAGCAAAGCATCGAGATTGTCGAGGCAAAGCTGCGACCAAGTTTCCATCTGTTCGCGTTTTGCCTTCAATTCTTCGATGGGCATAAATTCAACTTGCGTGATGACCTGTTCGTTTTTCTTCACTTTATCCGGCATGCGAAATAATACATGCACGACGCCAAAATGAACCCGACCGACCTCGGTGGAATCGTCGTTGATCAGGCCGACCGGCTTCGCGTCGAATGCACCTTGAACCGAAAGCTCTTCGCGCACCTCCCGCTCGACAGCCTTTTGAAACGTCTGCAAGCCGACTTAAAGAGTGAGATGGTCTTCGTCATTATTGTTGATGTGGCCACCGATGCCGATGGATCCTTTGGCGGCCAAACGCTGCTCGCCAGCCTTCTTGCCGCGAACATAGTGGAGAATGCTTTTTCCGTCAGTGATTATCACATACGGAATAATCTGTTTGAAATTTGGATCTGTTTCCGCTTTCGAGCGAGGCAAAAAACTGTTGTTCTTTGGATCAAGAATTGCCGGCAAATAATTATCAACATCAGCATTGAAACCTTGAAAAACGCCCAGCCGCTCAAAAAGCGAGCGGGGAAAAACGAGAACATTTTCGTCTGCGATAGCCATATTCAGTCAAGCATACAGAAGCCGGAATCCAGAAGCCAGAATTTAGCAGATTGAATTTTTCCGCCGGCATAAGATCTCCGATTTCTGAATTCTTCCAAAAATTGCGCTTTGAACTTTGCGCCGCGAACCGTATAACAAGCCCATGTTGCCTACGCTTTTAACCAATGGCGGTGTGATGATTTGGCTGATCCTTGTCGCCGGAGCCGTCGCCCTCGTCGTGTTCATCGAACGCGTGCTGCATTGCCACCGCGCGCAAATCAATTCCGCCGAGTTCCTCAACGGCGTGCGCAACGTGCTCAAGCGCGACAACGTCGTCGAGGCCATTTCCATCTGCGACGCCACGGCCGGCCCCGTTGCGCGCCTCGTCAAGACCGCGATTCTCAACCGTGACAAGGGCCGCGAACGCGTGCGCGAAGCGGTCGAGGAAGCCGGACTGACCGAAGTGCCGCTGCTGGAGGAAAAATTAAACCTGCTCGCCACCATCGCACAAATCGCGCCGCTGCTCGGCCTGCTCGGCACGATCATCGGTTTCATGGATATTTTCCGCCAGATGCAGGAAGCCGGTTTGTATGCGCATATTGAGCAACTTTCCCATGGCATCTGGAAGGCGCTCATCTGCGCGGGCGCGGGCATCGCGGTCGCGATTCCGGCGCACGCGGGCTACAATTATCTCGTCAGCCGCATCAACAAAATCGTCCTCGACATGGAACGCGCCGCCGGCGAAATCGTCAACATCGTGACCGAAAACGGCAACGGCCAACCCTGATGAAATTTCCGCGCAATACCCGGTTGCTGCGCAATCCGTTCGACGTTGCGCCGTTCGCGGCGGTTTTTTTTCTGCTCGTGATTTTTCTGATGCTCGGCGCGCTTTTGCCGACGCCGGGAATCCCGCTGCAATTGCCGGCCGCCGATGATCTGCCCGGCATGGACCAGCCCAGCGTGGCGGTGGCGGTTGACGCCAGCGGACGATTTTATTTTGCCAATCAAATCGTCAACGAGGCGCAGTTAGAATCGAATCTGTCCGTCGCCGCGAAAAAATCCCGCGAGCCGCTCACGCTCGTCATCCACGCCGACAAGGCCGTGACCTACGAACAGCTTGTCCGCCTCACACTGCTGGCGCGCGCCGCCGGAATCCAAAACGCGTTCCTCGCCACGCTGCCGCGCATCGTCAACACGCCCGACCTGCCATGAATGAAGCCGCGGCAAATTCACCGGCGCTGGAGCTTGCCGGGCCGGAGCCGCCGGGTGAAGGCTGGTCGCGCACCCGCTGGCTCACGGTCATCGCGCTTGTTTTTGCCGCGCACGTCGCCGTGATTTTTTTATTTGGCGAGAAAAAAGAAATCGTCCCGCGCGCCGTCGCGAATGTGACGGCGTTGACGCTCGCAAATAATTCCGGTGAACTGCTTGCGCTGGACGACCCGACGCTGTTCGCGCTGCCGCATCAACGGGATTTTGCGTCCGCCGCCTGGCTGAAACCGCCCGGCGTGAAACAGCCGTCGTTTCGCTGGACGGAACCGCCGCGCACACTGCCGTTGACCGCCGATGGCTTGGGCGCGGCGTTCGGCCAGTTCATGCAGACAAATTTTTTTGCGAGCCTGCCGTTCGACTTCAAGCCAATGGCGGCGTTGAGCACGCCCACGCTGCCGGTCGAACCCGCGCCCGCGCAAAATTCCGCGCTGCAGATTGAAGGCGAGCTTGCACAACGGCAATTGCCTTCCCAAATCAGTTTGACGAACTGGCCGTATGCGGACGTGATCGCGCCGAGCAAAGTCCAGGTGCTCGTGGACGCGGCGGGCAACGTGGTTTCAACCGTGCTGCTGTCACCGAGCGGTTACGACATCGCCGACCAGCGTGCACTCGAACTCGCCCGCGCCCTGCGCTTCACGCCGTCGTCGGGATTGACTTTTGGCCGGATCATTTTTAACTGGCACACCGTGCCGCCAACCGTTTCCCCGTGACATGTCTGCCTCCTGGTTCATCGTGATTTATGTGGCGGCGCTGCTGGGCGTGATTTGCGGCCTGGGGATTTATTCCGAAATGCGCCGCCGCCGGTTCGGCCCGACGCACTCGGAAGACCGCGTGTTCCGCTGCACGAAATGCGGCTTCGTCTACACCGACGACGCGGACGTGGATCGTTCGCGCTGTTCGCAATGCGGCAAGCTCAACGAGCCGATTGAGTTTTAAGTGGCGGCACGTTCTCCGGGCTTGCTCGTTGAATTTATTTTGGAGCAAAGCGGCTTCAAGAAATTTTCAGGAAACGCGAAGTTGCTCCGGTTCGGGTTTTGGATTTTTGATTTCCTCCGTGACGGCGCGGTTGGCGGGACTCCATTCTTCCAACAACCTGAAGCCGACGGCCAGCAGGGTCGGCCCCAGAAAAACGCCGATGAAGCCGAACGTCAGCGCGCCGCCGAGCACGCCAAAGAAAATCAAGATGAACGGCAGGTCGCTCCCTTGGCTGATGAGCCACGGCTTGACAAAGTTGTCAATGTTGGCGACGCCAAAACCCCAGACCAGCATGAAGATGCCCCAGCCGGTCGCGCCCTGGTGAAACAGCCAGATGGCGGCGGGCACCCAGGTCAGCGCCGTCCCCACGACCGGCACGACGGAGGCAAAAAAAGTCAGCAACGACAGCAACGCCACTCCCGGCACATCCGCGATGAAAAAACCGATTCCCGCCGCCACCGCCTGCGCCAGCGCCGTGCCTAGAATGCCATAGACGACGCCGCGAATTGTTTTGCCGGCCACGGCCAAAAGATGTTTGCCCCGTTCGCCGCCGATGCGTTCAACCACATTGGTCAAACGTCGGCCGACGGAAACCCCATCGCGGAACAAAAAAAACGCGATGAAAATGCTCAACGCCAGTTGCAACAGTCCGCCGCCCAGCGCCAGTCCGCCCTTGAGCAACCACGAACTTGCCGGTTCGATCAGCCGCTGCGCTTCCGTCCAAATTTTTGCCGTGTCGGTCGCCATGCTTTGCCAGTAATCCACCGTCTTTTGTCCGACGACGGGAATTTTGGCCAGCCATTCCGGCGGCGCGGGCGGCCCGGCGTCAATCCAGCTCCGCACCGCGCTGGACAGTTCCTTGATGTTGTCGGCCAGCGTCATGGCCACGATGAGAAAGGGCAGGAGGACGATGAAGATCATCGCCAGCGTCATCAAGGCCGCCGCCAGCGTGCGCCGGTTGCCGAGCCAGCCGAGCAACCGTTGATAAACCGGCCAGCTCGAAACGCAAAGCACCACCGCCCAGAGCAGCGCGGATACGAATGGTCGCAGCACGAGCAGGCAGCCGCCGAGCAGCAGCAGCACGACGATCCAGCCGAGGTTGCGTTCAATTTTTTGCGTGAACATTCTTTTATTTTGTTGTTGTCTGCCAGCCGCCGCCCAGCGCTTGGTAGAGCTGCACGATGGCAATCAGTTCGCCCACCTGCGTCTGCACCTGCGCACGCTGGGTCGGGTAAAGTTCCTGCTGGGCCTGCAAGACTTCGTAGTAACTGGATTTGCCGTTCAAGTAACGCTGCGTGGCCAGATCAACGGATTCTGCCAGGGCCACGACCGCCTGCCCGTCATAAATATTTTCCTCGGCCAGCTTCTGGCGCGTGATGAGCGCGTCGGAAACTTCCTGAAACGATGTCAGCACAGTCTGTTGATAGGCTGCCTTTGCCTCGTCAAATTGCGCCTTCGCCGCGCGGTATTGGGCGCGGAGTTGTCCCCCTTGAAAAATGGGACCGGTCATTGTGCCGCCCACGTTCCACAGGTTTCCCGCGCCGCCGGTGAACGCGGACAATTCAGGACTCGCGCGCCCCAGAAACGTGGTGAGGCCGATCTGTGGAAAAAAGTTCGCCACGCTCACGCCGATGTTTGCGTTGGCGGCGATCAACGATTGTTCAGATTGCAAAATATCGGGGCGGCGGCGCAAGAGTTCGCTGGGTAGACCGGCGGGAATCTCCGGCGCGAGTTGCGGCTGATTCGTCAGTGAGTTGCGGACAATCGGGCCGGGATTGCGGCCAAGCAAAACATTGAGTTGGTCTTCCATGGTCGCGATCTGCAATTCAAGCTGCGGAATGCCAGCGGCGGCGTTGGCCAGCGCGGCGGCGGCGCGGTCGGTTTCAAGTTTGGAGGCGACGCCATTTGACAAGCGGTCATTAAAAATACGATAACTGCCCGCATAGGCATTGGTCGCGTCGCGTTGTATCTGCATTTCCTGGTCCAATTGCAGTAATTGAAAATAAGTGCTGGCAACCTGACTGACCAAGGTGATCATCACGCCGCGCCGGGCTTCGTCCGTGGCGAGATATTGCGCGCGGGCGGCTTCGCTCGAACGACGGATGCGGCCCCAAAGGTCAATCTCCCACGCGGCGTTGAGGTTCAGTTGCGCGGAACTTAGAGTAGGGCTGCCCGGCGAAGGCGAGGGCGTGTTGTAAAGCGAGTTGCGTCCGCGCCCGATGTCGCCGCCGTAACCGACTTGTGGAAAAAATGCCGCGTTGGCCGCTGCGGCCTGGTTGCGCGCCTGCTCCACGCGCGCCACCGCCTGCTTGAGGTCGTAGTTGTTCGTGATGGCCGTGCCGATCAAATTTAGCAGAATCGGGTCTTTGAAAACTTTCCACCACGGCAGATCGCCAAGCGAATTCGTCGTCTGGTTTTCAGTGAAGCGAAAATTCTCCGGCGACTGAACAGCGGGACGTTTGTAGTTTGGCCCGACCGCGCAGCCGCCGAGAATTGCCAGGCAAATCAAAATCCCGAAGCCTTGAAAAAGAAAACGCAGATTCATTTTCAATGGCCTCCTTTTTTCGGCGCATCCGGCGCAGGCGCGATTTCGTCAGGCTTCGGTGCGATATTTTTTTCACCGCCCAATTTTTCGATGATGTAGAAAATGACGGGGATTAAAAAAATCGCGATGAAACTCGACGCCAGCATTCCGCCGATGACGGTGAAGCCCATGACCCGGCGCGACATCGCCCCGGCACCGCTCGACGTGGCCAATGGCACGCAACCCAAAATGAAAGCGAAGCTCGTCATGAGGATTGGCCGCAGACGCAGCCGCGCGCCTTCGAGTGCGGCGTCAATGAGCGGCTTGCCTTCTTCGTAGCCCATTTTGGCGAACTCGACGATGAGGATGGCGTTCTTGGCCGATAGTCCAATGAGCATGACCAAGCCAATCTGCGCATAGACGTTGTTCTCAAAACGCCCGACCATGAGCGCCGCGAACGCGCCGAAGACCGCGACCGGTGTTCCGAGCAAAACGCTGAACGGCAAACTCCAGCTTTCGTATTGCGCCGCAAGAATCAGAAAAACACAGACGAGCGAGAATCCAAAAATGACCATCGGCGAAACTCCCTGTTGCGCCTTCTTTTCCTGATAGCTCATGCCCATGTAATCGTAGCCCATCCCCGGCGGCATGGTTTCTGCGAAGACTTCTTCCATCGCCTTCATCGCCTGCGCCGAACTGTAACCGGGTTTGGCCGAGGCGTTGATCTGCGCGGCTTCGTGGAGATTGTAGCGCATCGTGAACTCCGGACCTTGCGTCGCGCGCACGCTGGTCACCGCCGCGAGCGGAACCATGTTGCTCGAATTGTTCAACACATAAAATTGTCCGAGATTTTGCGCGTGGGTGCGATAGTCGCCCTCGGCCTGCAAATAAACCTGCCACTGGCGGCCAAATCGGTTGAAGTAATTCACGAACGCACCGCCCATGAAACATTGCATCGTCTGATAAACGTCCTGAAGTTTCACGCCCTGTTGCAAAACCTGGTCGCGGTTCACGTCCACATAAACCTGCGGCACGGATGGCAGCGCGGTGGTGAACGCGCGGGCCAGTTCGGGACGTTTGTTCGCCGCTGCGAGAAAGGTTTTCAAATTGTCCGCCAGAAAAGTTCCGCCCTGACCCGTGCGGTCTTCGAGAATAAAGGTGACGCCGCCTGACGCACCGACGCCCGGAATCGCCGGCGGCAAAAACGGGAAAGCCAGCGCGCCGGGAATCGCGGCCATCTTCGCCTGCAAGTGCATCATGATGGCGCGGAATTGTTCGTCCGGCTTTTTGCGCTTGCCCCAGTCTTCGAGCGTGATGAAAAGGAAACCGCTGTAAGTGTTTTGCACGCCGCTCAACATGTTGTAGCCGATGACCGACGAATAATATTTCACGCCCGGTGTATTTTTCAGGATTTCTTCCGCTTGCTGCATCACTTCGCTGGTGCGCTGCGCGGATGAGGCGTCGGGCAGTTGCACGCCGGCGAATGCGTAACCTTGATCTTCGATTGGCAGGAAACTGGTGGGGATGAATTTGCCCAGCACAACCGCGAGCGCCGCGAAAGCCGCCAGCAAAATCAGCGCGAAAGAACTTTTGTGGATGAGCAGACGGCACACGCCGACGTAGCCGTCCGTCGCGCGGCCAAACCACTTGTTGAACACGTCGTAAAATTTTTGGAGCGGACCCTTGCCGCGCGTTTTGGGCCGAAGCAACAGGGCCGCGAGCGCTGGCGAAAGTGTAAGCGCATTGAACGCCGAGATCGCCACCGACACGGCGACGGTCACGGCGAATTGCTGGTAAAGTCGTCCCGTGATGCCGGGAATAAATGCCGTCGGCACGAACACCGCCGCGAGAATGATCGCGATGGCCATGACCGGCCCGGAAACTTCCTGCATTCCTTTCAACGCCGCGTCTTTCGGCGACAATCCTTTTTCGATGTGATGCTCCACGATTTCGACCACGACGATCGCGTCGTCAACCACCAAGCCGATGGCCAGCACCAAACCGAAGAGCGAAAGTGTATTGATGGAAAATCCGAACAGCGGGAACAAAGCGAAAGTTCCAACCAGCGACACCGGAACGGCGAGCAACGGAATCAGTGTCGCGCGCCAGCCTTGCAGAAAAATAAAGACGACGATGATGACGAGGATGATGGCTTCAACGAGGGTATGCTCAATGTCCTTCATGCCCTCCGTCACGGCCAGCGTCGTGTCGAGCGCGACGACATAATCAAGATCGGGCGGAAAACTCTGCTTGAGTTGCGCCATGACTTTTTTCGCGCCGTTTGCGGCGTCCACGGCGTTGGAATCCGGCAACTGATAAAGCGCGATGAGCGCGGAAGGTTTGCCGTTCAAGCGCGCTTTTACATTGTAATTTTGTGCGCCGAGTTCCACGCGGGCGACGTCCTTCACCCGCAAAATCGCGCCGCCGGGATTCGCGCGCAGGACAATGTTTCCGAATTGTTCGTCGGTCTCCAAGCGGCCTTGCGCGCGGACGGCGTAGGTAAATTGCTGACCCTGCGGGATCGGTTCGCCGCCGATCTGGCCGGCGGGATTCACCGTGTTCTGCGCCTGAATCGCATTGATGATTTCAGGAACGGTGACGCCCATTTGCGCGAGGCGGTCGGGCCGAACCCACAAGCGGATCGCATAATTGCCCGCGCCGAAAACCGTGACGCTAGCGATGCCCGGCACGCGCGTCATCAGGTCGTTGATGTTGATGACGGCGTAGTTGGCGAGGAAAATGTCTGGTCATAAGTATGGTTCGGCGAGTAGAGCGCGAACATGATGAGCGGCGCGGCGGTTGATTTTTGGACGGTGACACCCTGGTTGTTGACCGCGCTGGGCAATTGCGACGCGGCCTGGCTCTGCCGCATTTGTGCGAGGATTTGATCCGTGTTCGGGTCGGTCTTGATGTTGAAGTCCACCGTCAACTTCATCGTGCCGTTGTTGGCGTTGAGGGAATACATGTATTCCATGTTGTCCACGCCGGACATCTGCTGCTCGATGGGAGTGGCGACGGCTTGCTCGATGGTCGTCGCGTCCGCACCCGGATAAGTGGCGTTCACCTGAATCTGCGGATCGGCGATGTTCGGAAATTGCGCGATGGGGAGGCCGGACATCGCCACCAGCCCGATGATCACCATCAAAATGGAAATCACCATCGCAACAATCGGGCGGTTGATGAAAAATTTAGACATAGATCAGCGCGCGGAAATTGAAGGATCCAATCAAGGCTTCGTTTCTTCCGCCGGCATTGCGGGAGCTGAAATTGTTTTTGGATCGGACAAAACCGGATTGACTTCCATGCCATCGCGAACTTTTTGGATGCCTTCCGCCACGACATGGTCGCCGGGCTGCACGTTTCCAGTGATGACCCATTGCTGCCCGAAAGTTGGTCCCGCCGTCACTGGCCGGATACTGACCTTGTTGTCCGCGCCCACAATCGCGATCAGATAACGCCCCTGCATGTCCATCACCGCCGATTGCGGAACGAGAAGCGCGTCCTTCTCCGTGTCCAACACGGCCCGCACGTTGACAAACATTCCGGGCACGAGCAGTCCCTGCGGATTTTCAAATTCACCCACCACCCGGACGGTGCCGGTCTTGACATCCACCTGATTGTTGGCGAACCGCACTTTTCCCTTGAGCGGATAAACGAAGCCGGACGCCAGAGTCAATTCCAACAGCGGGCCTTGATATTCGCCACCTTCCGTCCGCAACCGCTTGCCCTCGGCCAGTATGTGCTCCTGAATTTGCGTCAGCAATTGTTGCGACACGGAAAAATAAACCCGGATGGGATTGATCTGCACCACGGTCGTCAACGCGCCGGAACCGGGACCGACAAGATCGCCGACCTGCGCCTGCGCGAGTCCGGCCACGCCGTTCACCGGCGAAAGGATTTTGCAGAATTGATAATTGAGCCGCGCGGCCTCGGCGGCGGCTTCATTGGCGAGGTTCGCCTGGATGGCATCGTCAAGCTCCTGCTGGCTGATGGCCTGGGTCTTGGCCAGCGGCGTGTAGCGTTGCACGTCCATTTCGGACTTGCCCACCTTGGCCAGCGCCTGATCCAGCGCGGCCTTGTAGGTGCGGTCGTCAATCTGAAACAGCACCTGACCGTTCGTCACGATGCTGCCTTCCAGATAATTTCGCGTGAGCAGATAGCCGCTCACCTGCGCGGAAATCGTCGCGTTGACCTCGCCTTCCAATGTGCCGACCCACTCGTGATAAACCGGCACGTCACGCTGCTCGACGGCGACCACCCGGACTTCCGGCGGCGGACCCGAACGCGGCTCGCTTTTCCCGCAACCGGAAATAACCGGCACCAGCAAAGCCGCCAACAAAACCGGCAGCCCCGACTTAAGAATAAATTTCCTTGTCATGCTTTGCGTATCTTGTTTTGGAACCTTTTTTTCAGCAAGAATTATCCTTGCCGCCATTTTCATTGGCACCTGAAACCACGTTATGCCGGCGCTTGATGGATTACGCCCGCACCTTCATTTTGCGGTAACGGCGGATCAAATGATTCGTCGAACTGTCGTGTTTTAATTTTGGTGCGGTCTTGCTTTCCAGTTCAGGAATGATGCGTTGCGCCAGCGCCTTGCCCAACTCCACGCCCCATTGGTCGAATGAATTCACGCTCCAGATCGTGCCTTGCGTGAAAACGATGTGTTCATACAACGCGACGAGCTTGCCGAGAACCGCTGGCGTCAGTTCTTTCGCGAGAATCGTGTTCGACGGACGGTTGCCCTCGAAAACTTTATGCGGCACCAGTGCGGGCGGAACTTTTTCAGCCTTCACTTCCGCCGCCGTCTTGCCAAAAGCCAGCGCTTCGGCCTGCGCAAAAACATTCGCCAGCAAAATGTCATGATGCCGGCCGAGCGGCGTGAGCGCATGGCCGAACGCGATGAAGTCGCACGGGATCAGCCGCGTGCCCTGATGGATGAGCTGATAAAACGAATGCTGCCCGTTCGTGCCCGGTTCGCCCCAGTAGACCGGGCCGGTCTGATAATCCACTTTTCTGGCCGTCGAGCGTGACGTGCTTGCCGTTGCTCTCCATCGTCAACTGCTGGAGATACGCCGGAAAACGTTTCAGAGTATTGTTCGTAAGGCAAGACCGCCACGGTTTCCGCGCCGAGGAAATCCGTGTTCCAGACCGAGAGCAGCGCCATCAGCACCGGCAGGTTTTTGGCGAACGGCGCGGTGCGGAAATGTTCGTCCAGCTCGTGAAAGCCAGCGAGCATCGCGCGATAATTCTTCGGCCCGATCGCGAGCATCGTCGAAAGGCCGATGGCAGAGTCCATTGAGTAACGTCCGCCGACCCAGTCCCAAAAGCCGAACATGTTCGCCGTATCAATGCCGAACGCCGAAACTTTTTCCGCGTTGGTCGAGACCGCGACAAAATGTTTCGCCACGGCTTTTTTATTTCCGCCCAGACCTTTCAACAGCCATTCCCGCGCGCTTTCCGCGTTCGTCATCGTCTCCAGCGTCGTGAACGTTTTTGACGAAATGATGAACAGCGTTTCCGCCGGATCGAGACCGTGCGTCGCCTCCACAAAATCTATGCCGTCAACATTCGAAACGAAATCGGAAAGTCAGACTGCGGTCGCTGTAATGCTTGAGCGCCTCGTAAGCCATCACCGGCCCAAGGTCGGAACCGCCGATGCCGACATTGACGATGTTCTTGATGCGTTTGCCGGTGAAACCTTTCCACGCGCCGCTGCGGACGCGATTGGAAAAAGCTGACATTTTGTCGAGCACCGCGTGGACTTCCGGCACCACATTTTTTCCGTCCACCAAAATCTTCGCACCCTTCGGTGCGCGCAACGCGACGTGCAGCACCGCGCGATTTTCCGTGACATTGATTTTCTCGCCGGCGAACATTGCTTTGATTCGCGACTTCAAGCCGGATTCCTCCGCCAGCTTTAGCAACAACTTGAGTGTTTCGCCCGTGATGCGGTTTTTCGAGTAATCCAGAAAAAGTCCGGCGGCCTCGGCGTTCATCCGCTCACCGCGCTTGGAGTCGGTGGCGAATAATTTCCGCAGGTGCAGTGCCTTGATTTTTTTATGATGCGCCGCGAGCGCTTTCCACGCCGCGCGTTGGGTCAGTGGTCTGATGGTTGTCATATCGAGATATAATCCTTTATTTGCCGCTAGTGATTAAACCCAGCACCGGAATTTCGAATCAAGTTTTACCTGATCCGGCCAGCGCATTGTTCACGATTTGCTGCGCCTCGCTGACGATGGTTTTCAGGTGCGCCTCGTCGCGGAAACTCTCCGCGTAAATTTTGTAAATGTTTTCCGTGCCGGATGGACGCGCCGCGAACCACCCGCTCACCGTCACGACTTTCAAACCGCCGATGGCGGCGTTGTTGCCCGGCGCGCGTGTCAACTTCGCAGTGATTGCATCGCCCGCCAGATTGGATTCTTTCACGGCATCAGGCGAAAGTTTGGACAATTTTGATTTTTGTTCCGGCGTCGCCGCCGCGTCAATGCGCGTGTAATATGGCGTGCCGAATTCCGCCGTCAATTCGCGAAAATGTTCGCCCGGGTCTTTGCCGGTGACGGCGGTGATTTCCGCCGCAAGCAAATCCATGATCGGGCCGTCCTTGTCAGTCGTCCACACTGTGCCGTCGCGCCGCAGAAAACTTGCGCCCGCGCTTTCTTCGCCGCCGAAACCGAACGAGCCATCGAACAATCCGGGCGCGAACCATTTGAAACCCACCGGCGTTTCGCACAATTTGCGGCCAAGTTTGTTCAACCACGCGGTCAATCATGCTGCTGCTCACGAGCGTTTTTCCGATGGCGACATTCGCCGACCATTGCGGACGATGCGCGATCAGATAACCAATGGCCACCGCGAGATAATGATTTGGATTCATCAATCCTGCGGACGGCGTGACGATGCCGTGCCGGTCGGAATCAGGATCATTGGCGAACGCGACGCGAAATTTATCTTTCAGACTGACGAGGCTGGCCATCGCATACGGGCTGGAGCAGTCCATGCGGATTTTTCCATCGTGATCCACGGTCATGAACGCGAATTGCGGGTCGAGTTTTGGATTCACGACCGTGATGTCCACTTTGTAAATGGAATTGATCGGCTCCCAATACGGCAGCGCCGCGCCGCCAAGCGGATCCACGCCGAGTTTCAAATTCGCGGCGCGAATGGCGTCCATGTCCACGACATTTTTCAAATCCTCGACGTAGGGCAGAATGAAATCTTCCTGACGCGTGGTCGCAGCTTTCAATGCCGACTCGAATGAAATTCTTTTCACGCCGGAATTGTTTCCGCGCAATAATTCGTTCGCGCGATCCTGCACCCATTTCGTCACGTCGGTGTCGGCGGGGCCGCCGTTGGTCGGATTATATTTGAAGCCGCCGTCCTCCGGCGGATTATGCGACGGCGTGATGACGATGCCGTCCGCGAGGCCGGTTTTGCGTCCGCGATTGTGAACGATGATGGCGCGCGAAATCACCGGCGTCGGCGTCACGCCATCGTTTTTTTGAATAACCGTTTCAACATTGTTTGCCGCGAGCACTTCGAGCGCGGTGCGTTGCGCGGGCGACGACAGCGCGTGCGTGTCCTTGCCCATTTGCAGCGGGCCGTTGATGTTCTGGCCGCGCCGGTAATCGCAGATCGCCTGCGTGATGGCGAGAATGTGCGCCTCGGTGAACGTGCCGTTGAGCGACGAGCCGCGATGTCCGCTCGTGCCGAAGCTGACGAGCTGCGTTCGCATCGCTGACATCGGGCTTGCATTCGTAGTAATCGCGTTCGAGCCGCGCCAGATCCACCAGCATTTCCTTGGGCGCCGGTTTGCCGGCGAGCGGAGAAATTGCCATAACAAATTTCCGCCATGCTAACGGACACCGTCTGGCATTCAACCCTCTTTTGTATTTTCGCGATGTGAATTCCTAAAACGCAGCCACAAAGTCACCGCGGCCCTGACCGTGCAGGAAATCCTCGAAGAGCGCATCTTGAAGAAATTGGTTTAATAAGTGTGAAAAAGAAAAGCCCCTCCCTCTCGCATACAAATGTCACCCCTCCAAAGAGGGATGTGTCAAAAGAGATAACATGTAAGAGTCACTTCATCGCCCTATTAAAAAAAGCCATGATGTCATCATTGGCCCCCAACAACAGGACGATAAATTCGGAGATAAAATAACAAAAACAAAAATGAAATGGAACAAACATGAATAAAGCAACACATCGCATTATACCTCTCATTGCAGCCCTGGTCGTTCTGACGGGTGGCATGGTTCTGACACCAACGGCGCACGCCGCCCAAACACTCCTCTGGTCGGATGAATTCACCGGAACGAGCGTCAACACAAACAATTGGAGTGTCTATGATAATAAAGCAGATGGATCAGATTCCTGGTTCCTTGCACGCAATGTTACAGTCACTAATGGAGAATTGATTATCACCAACAAAGAAGAAAGCTATAATGGACGCCACTGGTCCGGCGGAGGGGTGGAATGCACAGCTAATTATCCCCAATACCGCTATTTGGAAGCAAGGGTGAGAATTACACCCGCTGATTGTTACGATTGGTCAACATGGTGGACTGTCGGATGGGATGGAACTCAGACCGTATGGCCGCCGGAGTTTGATATTTGCGAATTTCAGGGAGGGCCTGGCAAAAGTCCGGGGCAATCCTATCATTGGACTTCCAGCAATTATGACACACAGGGCACCGGGGTGGACGAGAGCCAATGGCATACCTATGGAGTCTATTGGACAGCCAATAACGCACCTCAATTTTATGTTGATGGTGTGAAATCATTCACATCGAGTGGTGACGGCACAGTCTGCGCGATAGCCGCAAAATTGAAATTGACCTCTTCTCCCAACAGCATGAATCGTTTTAGCGGCTGTCAACTGGGAATTATGGAAGTAGATTATGTGCGGGTGTATGACACGCCGCCCACCGTGGCGCCGCCGCCAGGAGTGCTGTCGCAAGGCCAGCCGGTCACGGCCAGCAGCGTTCAAACCGGGAATCCGGCCGCCAACGCCAACGATGGCAGTTTGAGCACGCGCTGGAGCGCATCCAGCAGCAGCTACCCGCAATGGTGGAGAGTGGATTTGGGGGCCAGCGATACCGTGACCAACGTGGTCATCAACTGGTATAACAGCAGTTCACGGTCGTATAAATATAAAATCGAGGTCAGCACCAACGATACAATCTATACCACTGCCGTGGACAAGACGAACAACACGACCAAAGGCGACACCTCGGACACATTCACCGCCACGGCCAGATATGTCCGGATCACGGTGACGGGAACTTCGGCGTCCGGGGGTTATGCCTCGTTCTACGAGGGCGTAGTCCGTGGACATTGATTGTCACTGTCCGTAGTGCGGTCTATTAAACAGGCAGACGGGCCGGCAACGGCCCGTCTGCTTGAACAAAAGTCACTCATTAATACTAACTCCATAATTACTAACTCCGAAATGAATCGAATCGTCAGCTTGTTGGTTTGCTGCTGGCCCCTGTTTGTTTGCCCCGGCGGGCAGACAGCAAGCACGGTCAACAGTGAAACAGCAGATTCAACCGGGACGCCGGGCTTGCTTGTCCGCTCTGCTTTGCAGTATCGCATCATCGCAAGTCGGAATGTCTTTGGCCTGCGGCCGCCAGCCCTGGACCCTTCAACCGTGCCACCAATGGCAGAGCCAAGCGGGAACTTGTTCCTTACCGGGCTGATCAATCTTGCTTCCAACCGCCAGGCTTTTTTCATGATCGCAGAACCGGGCAAGGCATCCTCCTGTTTTAATCTTCGTGAAGGGGAACAAAACGAGTGGCTGGAAGTGTTGTCCGTGGATATTGAAAACAGCGCCGTCAAAGTGCATCTGAACAGGCCGCTGCTGCGACCTCGGACTGACGAAGCGGAAGTGGTGCTCTCGCTACAGACCGACGGGGTAAAATCCACGAAAAGGGTGTTGCCGCCCAACGCCGTCCTATCGCCGGGCGCGCAGGCATTTTTGGATGGGACGTTGTGATGGAATGTGGGGCCAAACGTCAGCGCACCGTTTGCGCGTTGCCGGAAAGCGAATGCTCTGGCGCGCCGCACCAGCAGCAGGCAGGCGAACTCGGCTTGAAAGAACGCTGGTATCCCATCCAGGTGAAACAAAAGGACAAGGCCGGCTTGCGCTCGTAGTAATCGCGTTCGAGCCGTGACAAATCCACGAGCAATTCTTTGGGCGCCGGTTTGCCCGCGAGCGGGGAGATTGCCATAACAAATTTTGCAAATGTTAGCGCATCGGTCTTGGCGTTCCAAATTCTTTTGCGCGCGCCGCTGGAAAATAAATTCCTTCTCCGCATCGGATGGGGAGAAATGCCAGGCCGAGGTTCGGCTGGCCGCAGGCCGGATGAGGTGAACCGCGAACCACACGCCTGCCGCGCCGAAGTCTGACAAGCGGAAACACGCGAACGCCGATTCACGGCGACAAATTTCCCGCGCGCACTTTCGCGCCAGTGAACCAGCTCTATTACGGCGACAATCTCCAAGTCCTCCGCGAGGATATTGCGGACGCATCCGTTGACCTCTTCTATCTCGACCACGCCATTCAATTCCAAGCGCGACTACAATCTGCCCTTCAACGCACCCAGCGGCCACTTGACAAATCACATCCTTTTGGCAGCTTTGAAATCATGAATAACAATTTTTCACTCCGCTATCCGACGTTATTTGCCGTACTGATTCTGGCTTTTGGCCTCGTGACCAGCGCCCACGCCCAATCCACCGGCTCCGCAGCATTGCTGGACGATGCCTACGCGACCCTTGCACAGGCCAAGCATGATTATAGCGGTCATCGCGTCCGTGCCATGAAGCAGATAGACGCCGCCCTGGGCGAGATAGGAGCCAAAGTCACCGGCCACGGAAAGAACCATGAACCGCAGGGCACTTCCGACGCCCAAATGCGCGCCGCCGAAACCCTGCTCCAGCAGGCCGGCTCCGGATTCCGCTAAGGCCCTTAAGCATGTCAACAAAGCCATCGCCCAAATCAACGACGGGCTGGCGATAAAATAATCTTCCGCCCCAAGTCGGGACTTCAAAATCCACGCTCGCCGCGAGCAGTTGGCCGACGACATCGGGGAACGACAACGAGCCGTCCAGCGTCCCGCGGCGCTTCTCTAATCGTCCGGAATCCATGGCCAAGGATTAAAAATTTTCCGCGCAAGAAGTAAAATCAGGCTCCGAAGTGAACCGCAAGACACAGAGCCACCGAGACGGAATTATGTATAAAGTTAAACAAATCGCGCGGAAACGTGATAATAATAAATTTGAAGAATGTTCTTGCCGCTATCGGCGCCCAAAAATACAATGATGACTTTGTGACCCATTCCATTATTTGAAACTCGGTTCGAATGCTGTATGAGGCTGATTGTTTATCCATACTGCCTCAAATTTCTACTGGCACCGTAGATCTGGTTTTTGCAGACCGCTATTTCATCACGGCCAGAAACATTTCCATCTGTCATAAGCAGTTCTCGAGTGGAATACATATTGTGTCTGAAAGGTGCCTAAATGGCCTTTTGCTAAATTTGAAACGCGGCGGTTAAATGTTTCTTGTTAAATGTCCCCAAATGCAATCTACCGCTTGGAGCTTACCTCGGCAAAAAGCTGACTTTTAGGCATTGGATTTCTGTTGATATTAAATATTCACTCCCGATCCCCAAGCGACTTTATCCCTCACACTACTCGATGCTTTATTTCATCAAGGGTGACAAGCCGGCGATTTTTCACCCGGACAGGCTTCCGATTAAAACTTGCACACACTGCGGCAAAGAAGCAAACGATTATGGCAGTTACAAAGACAAGATGATCGGCTGGCGTGAACCTGACCGATGTTTGGTATGATATTTCGCCCGTGCGCCATGCCAAATACAAGAAACGGAATGCAAATGAACTTTCACTGAAGCTGCTGGACCGGGTTGTTTCCATGGCGGCGATGCAGGCTCATTGGTTCTCGATCCGTTTGTGGATCAGGGACAACTTTTGTGGCTGCTGAACTTCTGGGTCGTAATTGGATTGGAATTGAATTGGAATCAACTGCCATCGTTGAGCGTTTTTAGTATATCAACGCGACGCGGATATCTCGCAAAGTTGACAGTCGGCAAAAACTAACTTTTCACTCAAGAGAGCTTAAAATTGCGGAAGAGTTTGGTAATGACACTAGTAAATATTGGATAAATAGCTTAGTTGAAGAGCCTGATCTCAAACTTCAATATATTTGATTGTAGCGTAGGCACTTAGACCGTCTTGTACTTGACCAATGTATGGAATCGAAAATTATTAGTTAGTTATTATGTCGAACCGTCACCGCCATGAATCCTTATATATCGCGAATTCGCCGGCTCTTTTCCAGAAATGAAATACGGAGAAAAATCCATCCAATTTCCAATACAGTCCGTCAAATGAGAGTATAGATCTCAGCTTAACACGATAAATAAGCTAATCTCAATATGAACGGTCATCATGCAAGAAAAGCTTTATCTGGGAGGCGACGATGATTACCTCCCGTCTCCAAGTCGATACGGTCGCCTATCGGCCATTTTCAAGCATCCATCGAAGTGGCAATCAGTTTATGGGCGAGGAGGTCTGTCCTTATTTGCTTGGATACTCAAGAAATAGCTCCTCAACTTCTTTCGAAGCCTTATATTCTTCCATGAGCGCCGAAATGTTCAGCGGATCCTCCAGCTTCCAACGACGTTTGAGCATGACAGCCAAAAACTGCTCCTTCGATGGCGGTTACACCATTGCGATTCCACTGACTCGTGAGCATGTCAAACTTATTTAGCTTTCGCTATGTTCATCATATCGCCAATTTTTTTCTGGCGTGAGTAAGCATTATCAACATTGCATCAGTGCAATTCGGTGTGGTTTTTCTCTCACTCCGTAGAATCAATAAATTGTCGCGATCTAAAATACTAGGGTTCGTATAACTTTCATGGAATATCCTTTGAAAGTTTGTGTTCGCTTCAATAAACTTTGCAATCCAAAGCCAACTCGCTATCCGCAGACTTGCCGAAGATGAATTTAATGCGTGAAGTCATCTCGTGGGTATGATCTGCCTTCAATATCACGTTCATTTGCCCGCTCCTATTCCGTGCGTGTTTGGCTGTATGCATTTCCCGTATTCTTTCACCAAGAATTTTAAGCGGGCTTGGCTTGGTTGACATATGGTGTTGAGTTAGTATTGAGGAATATCCGTCAGTATGTTATCCATAGTTGTCTTTTGCTCAGCGTTACTTTTTCGCTATTTTGTCTCTGTAGCTGGATCTAGGACGGATTTACTCAGCCAACTAATTTTCGTAGCGCCTTCAGCGCAGTTGAATTAAATACGCCTACATCTATCCTATGACATCCAATCACAACCTTCGTTTTGCGAAAATATCCCTTAATTTCGGGACTGGCGCCATCCCGGCTCTGGGTTTCGGAACTTTGATCCCGGACCCTGCTGAAACCAGGAGTGCAACCACGAACGCATTAAGGGTTGGCTTTCGTCACTTTGATTGCGCGGAACGCTATCGGAATGAGCGGGAGGTGGGTGAGTCATTAGCAGGCAGAGTTCGCAACGGGAGCCATCGCCCGTGAGGAGGTCTTCATCACGACAAAGCTGTGGAACACCAATCATCGGCCGGAACGTGTCGAACCGGCGTTCGACGCGAGTTGCGAGCGCCTGGGAATCAGTTACGTGGATCTTTACCTGATCCACACCCCCTTCGCGTTTCAACCGGGAGACAACTATGGAGCCGCGAGACCAAAGCGGTAATATCATTTATGATCGCGGCGTCACTCTTCTGGAGACCTGGAGAGCGATGGAAAAGTCTCGCTGATCCGGGCAAGTGCCGAGCCATTGGATTGTCCGACGTCGTGCTTGAAAACCTGGTGCCTCTCTATGAGGCCGCGAGGATCAAACCGGCCGTGGTCCAGGTTGAATCGCATCCGTATCTGCCGCAGACGGAGCTGTTGGAGTTCTGCAAGCAGAAGGGCATTGTTTTTTTGGCATTTGCGCCATTGGGTCATGGAATACGGCCCGGCCCGCTGGAAGATCCGGCAGTTCTGGCCATCGCCCGGCAAACCTCTCTGACGCCCGGCCCAGGTCCTGCTCGCCTGGGCGATCCAACGTGGAACAGCCGTCCTTACCACCGCGAAAACTCTGGAGCGAGCTCGCGAGAACTACAACCTCTCTGAGATTCCAGAAGCTGCCGTTGACGAGATCAACCGGATTCAAACCAGAAGCAGGCTCAACTCGGTGGTAGAGACCGGGGTTCCAGGTTTCATTGCGAAAGGCGGCTGATTTAGTTTCACGTCCTCCCTCACTCAACCCTCTCCCCAAGGAGAGGGAATAATTTTTGCGCGCCCTGACATTTTGCCCCGTTTTTTGACGCCGCTGGGCCGGTTTGTTCAAAATTTTGACGTTTCCGGGTGCGCAGGGGCATTTCCCAATATTAAAAAATGATTTCCCAATATTGGGAAATGATATAAGAACATTGGGAAATGATTTCTTAACCTTGGGAAATGATAAAAGAATATTGGGAAACTGTTTCTCAATATTGAGTAACGATAAAAGAACATTGGGAAATGACTTCCTAACCTTGGGAAATGACGAAAGAATATTAGGAAATGCCTCCACAACATTGGGAAACGATTTCTTAACCTTGGAAAATGATTTCCCAAGGTTGAGAAATCATGGCGTAACCTTGGGAAACGACAAAAGAACCTTGGGAACCATCCCTTCCGACGGCTAAAATTGGCGGTTTTTATTTTTCCACATCATTAGAATTTAACATAAATGTATAAAGAATTAAATCATACCTAATGATTTGGCAGGGCGGCTGCTGTTTCCCCACCGTTGGTTTTGGAAAACCAGCAATCAGTAAACAAACAAAAAATAAAACGAATGAAGCAATAAAAAAAATGGAAACAGTATGATAACGAAACCGGCAATATCATGGCTCACCACCGACAGCGACGCGCTGTTGATCAACGACACCAATGTCGTTTTGATGGGCCTCACCAACAACACCGCCATCTATCCGGCACCCTTGCCGACGGTGGCGGACACGCAGACCGCGCTGGACAACTTCTCCGCAGCGGTCGCGGCGGCGGCAGATGGCGGGCCTTCGACCACCGCCAAGAAAAGCAACCTGCGCCTCATCCTCGTGGGCAAGTTACGACAACTGGCCAGCTATGTGGGCGTCGCCTGCAAGGGGGACATGACGAATCTGCTCTTGAGCGGCTTCCCCATTCAAAAACCGGTGCGCACGCCCATCGGCATCCTGCCTGCGCCGCAGAACCTCACCGTCACCCACGGCGAGCTTTCCGGCAGCCTGGATGGGGGCGTCAACCCGGTGTTCGGGGCGGCGACCTACAACTGGACCTGCACGCCGGCGACGGCGGGCGCGACGCCGTTGACCGGCCAGAGCACGGCGGCCAGCTATACGTTCAGCGGCCTGACGCCGGGCGTCTCCTACACCGTCACGGCCAATGCGGTGGGTGCGGCAGGGCCGAGCAACTGGAGCACTCCGGCCAGTCTCATCGCGGTGTGAACGGAAATTCAAGGCGCAGAAAATCCGCCGGGATGATTTTTATTCCGGCGGGATTTTTTTTTGGAAGCCACGCGCGTGGAAAAATCCGTCAGCGTTTTAGGTAGGGACATCGCGCTGCGATGTCCCCGCCCGAAGCAAAGCGCAGAGACGAACGAGTGGATAAGTCGTGCGCTTTACCACGTTCGTTTTCCGTCGCCTGACGCTACGCTCGGCGACGGGGAGCGGCGCAGCGCACCGTCCCTACCTAATTGCAAATTCATTCGCCCACATGGCGTGTGTCGTTCCACAACCGGATCACCGGCGCGGACAGATTGCGTTCGTAGCCCAGTTCACTCAAGCTGGCCGTGTCCAAAGTAAAAAATTTTCCGGCGGCAGGCTCCAACCCGAGCCAGCGCGCGGTCAACACCCGCAGAAAATGTCCGCTCGAAAAAATCAGCACGTCGCCCGCAATCGCCCGCACGCGCTGCACCACGCGGTCGGCGCGCGCGGCGATTTGTTCCGGCGATTCGCCGCCGGGACAGCCGTCGTGGAACAACTGCCAGCCGGGGCGTTCCTTGAGAATTTCGGCGGTGCGGCGGCCTTCATAATCGCCGTAATTCCATTCGACCAGATCCTTGTCAATTTCCGCCGCCGATTTGAAACCGGCCAGTTCGCACGTCCGCACGGCGCGTTGCAACGGGCTGGTGAACACCTTTGTAAACGCCAGTCCGCGCAGTCGTTTGGCGAGATTGTGCGCGTTGCGCTCGCCGTGTTCCGTCAGCGGCAAATCCGTGAGACCCGTGTGCTGGCCCGTGAGGCTCCAGGCCGTTTCGCCGTGTCGGGCGAGATAAATGATCGGGAGTTCTGCGCTCATGATTTCATTCTTCTGGCGAATTGATCAAGCGTCCGGCACATTCACCGCTAAAAACTGAAGCTCCCGCCAACACCCGCGTCCACGCGGTTTGGCAAAAGCGCCTCCGGTGTGGCATAGTTTGGCTTCAAATTAAGTGTCATCTTGAATCCACCGGCGGAAAAAATCGCATAAGCCGCCTCCCGATCCTGCACCGTGAGCACGGGTTCGCTTTTGTCCTCGGACTTGGACTGGATTTTTTCAAAGCCCGCCGGCGCAATGTCCTTTTCAAAAGCGAGGCTTGCATAAGTCAAATCCGTGTCGTGAGTTTTCACCCGCGGGTTGTCCCACAAATTTACGTTGTCCGCGAAACTGCTCTCCGCCGCGACCGGCGGCGGCGCGAATTCCGGATATTTCAATTCCGGCGCGGTGATGTGGTTTTTAACCGTCGCCGCGCGATGTTTCTCCTCGAATAAAACACCGGCCACAACTAAAATGATTCCGACAAGCACCAAGTATCGCTTCATAATGACTCTTCAGTGTTGTTTTATGACTTGCCAGGCGGATTGGATGTTCCAGATGCAATCACCGTGATTCAAGAATACTCCTCACGCGCGTTGTTGCCAATAAATCCCGCCGGATTTTTAACCGAGTCCAGGGCAAAGCCTGGTGCGCCTTCTTAATTCCGATGCAAAATTAAGTTGGCAACCGCCGCGCCGCGTTTAATTTAAGCGCATGGCTAAACCGCCTTTGATTTTAGTTTCGCCGGGCATCGAGAAGAGCGGCTTTGAGTTCGGTGATTTGTCCATCAGCCTGTCTGTGCGTTACGAAGACGCCATTCAAGCGGCGGGCGGCATCCCGGTCATCACGCCGACGACGACCGACCGCGCCTTGCTCGCCGAAGTTGTCCGCCGCACCGACGGCGTGCTGCTCACCGGCGGCGACGACATCAATCCCGGCCTCTACGATAAAATCCTGCCCAAAAGAATCCGCCAGACCGTCCGCCAGACGCCGGACGGCGGCGAACGCGACGAGCGCGAGTTGCTTTTGATCCGGGAAATTTTCCGCCAGCGCAAGCCGCTGCTCGCCATCTGCCGCGGGCACCAGATATTGAACGTTGCCTTCGGCGGCAGCCTGGTCGCCGACATCCGGCAGCAAGTCCCCGGCGCGCTGAAACACTGGGGCATGGACAAGGCGTTCCACATCGCGCATGAAGTGACGGTGACGCCCGGCTCCCTGTTCGCAAAAATTTGCGGGAAGAAAATCATTGGCGTGAACAGCACGCATCATCAGGCGGTGATGAAGCCGGCCAAGACCATTCGCTGCCACGGCGCGCAGCCGCGACGGGCTGGTGGAAGTGATGGAATTGAAGCCGGAGTTTGCGGCGCAAATGCCGTTTCTCTTGAGCGTGCAATTTCATCCGGAACGGTTGACGCACAAACACGCCCGCTACCGCGCCATTTTCGAGAAATTTGTCGCGGCCTGCATCAAGGCGAAAAAGAAGTGAAAGCCGCCCGGCGCAAGCCTTGATTCAAATCCCGCCGAGACAGCGGCGCAATTTGGTTTTCACATCCTCGCGGAATTTTTCAATGAAACCGCAGACAAACTCCGCCATGTCCTGCGTTTCATCATTCACCAATGGCGTCAAATCCATCCCAAAAATCACCTGGCCTGCCGCATCCGTCGCGCGCGGCTTGAAGAACGTCGCATTCGCCGAGCGCCGTCCGAGCGTCGCCAGATCGTAGCGTTTGCCGCCCGCGATCTGCGAAACAAAAATGCCGTTCAATGCGGCGGCAAGCTTGTCGTGGCCGCTCACATCCATCAACACCTTGTCCGCGTCCGGCAGCCAGTCGAGGTCGCGCCAGACCTCGCAGCCGATGACTTTTTTCGGACGCCGGGCGCGCGGCAGTTCGCGCATCGCCTGAACCGCCGCGACGACCACGCCGATGTGCGTGTCGTGCTTGTCCGCCGGGTTGTGCGTATAGACAATCTGCGGTCTGGTCGCCGTGAGAATTTTCTTCAAATCATTTTTCAATGCCGCGTCCGCCGCGCGCTTCACCGCGCTGCTCGGATAATCCAGTTGGATCATCACGCCGTATCTGCCGGCGACCGCCGCCGCATTCTGCTCGCGTCGTCGCAACGCCATCATCTGCGCGTCGGAAAACTTTTTGAATTTTCCCGCGCGCGCGCTGCCGGAGCCGTTCGTGCAGGTGACGCCGCCGAACCATTTTTTGCCGCTCGCAAAACATTCGCTGATGCCGTGGAACGCCATGAATTCCAGATCGTCCTGGTGCGCGCCGATGCCGAGATGCGTGATGCGTGCCAGCGCGCGCGCGACCGGCACACCGTCCGGCACAAAAATTTCCGCAGTGCGGTGGCGCAATTTCATAAGTTGTTTCTCCGGTGCGGACAGGGTCGGCGCCGATTTTGCAAAACAGCCATGCGCCAATCTACAAAAAAACTTTGCCAAGCACAGCGAGAATTAAATGTGGCTGGTGCCGCCCTGAAAAACCCGCGAAGTATTTTTTTGAGGGAAAATTCCGAAATCGGTGTATAATGGAAACCGTCACACTGACATATTGACCATGAAAAAAATAAAAACACTTGCGGTCGTCGCGCTGGCCGTTTCATTTCTCGCCTCGCCGCTGGCCGCCCTTGCGGGCGACACAAATTCGGTGGCTGCCTCCAAGCCCGTGCCGTATCCCCTCGACACTTGCATCATTTCCGGCGACAAGATCGGCGGTGACATGGGGCCGCCCATCGTGTTTGTATATTCAAACAAGGACGTGAACCAGGAGATCAAATTTTGCTGTCCGATGTGCAAGCCCAAGTTTCTTGCCGCTCCGGACAAATACATGAAAATCATTCATGACGCCGAGGCCAAGGACGCCAAAAAATGACGGATTAAAGCCAAAGAATGCGCAGCGCAGCCGGCCAGTCAATGTGATATTCAAATCGTGAAAACAGCGTGGGCCATCATCTGCAGTTTCGTGCTGGCGGGAACCCCGTTCCTGCTCGCGCAAACACCTTCGCCGTGCGCCCCGCAGGCAATCCGCGCGTGCTGCCAGCACGGCGGCAAAATGGCGTGCTGTGAGGCGCAATCATCGTCCAGTTCGCAGCCCGCGCCTGCCGCTCCCGTGCCGTCCAAAGTCCAGCCAGGCCAGATTTCATTTCTCGCCGCGACTTTTGCGGTCTGGGCTCTGCCCGAAAATGGGGCAGGTTCAATTTCTTCCGTCAGTGTGTCGCCGTTGACGGCGACTGGCGCTCCGCTTTACGCGCGGAACTGCGCCTGGCTTATCTGATTTTTTCCCTCCAACGCCCGTAGTGTGCCTTGAGACGGCGCGCCACGATCCCGCTTTTTACTCCACGGAATTTTTGTGCCCGCGAATTGTCCTTGAATTTTCCGCCGCGCACAGACGGCGGTGACTGAAACAAAAAACGAAAGAAAAATTTATGAAAACGAAACTGATTTTAATCGCCGTCCTGGCCACCGCGCTGGGTGGAGCCGCCGGCTGGCTTGCGCCGCATCATTTGGCGTCGTCGAGCACCGCCGCCGCCGACCGCAAGATTCTGTACTACGCCTGTCCCATGCATCCGGCCATCAAATACGACAAACCCGGCGATTGCCCGATTTGCGGCATGAAGCTCCAGCCGGTTTATGCGGACGCAATCCAGACGAACGCCGCCGCTTCGACGGCGGCGCCAATGTCGTGCTGCGGCGCTGACCGCCCGGCGAATTCCAAACCTTGAAATGTCATGAAAACGAAAATTATTTTGCCAATCGCACTGCTGGTCGCCGTCGTCGCCGGTGGCGTCTGGTTTTTCCGGCCGCAACCGGCGGTGCAAAATGCGGCGGTGGCGTCTGACGGACGCAAAATTCTTTATTATCAAAGCCCGATGCATCCGTGGATCAAGTCGGACAAGCCGGGCAAATGCCCGATTTGCGGCATGGACATGGTGCCGGTTTATGAAAGCGCGGAAAGCACCAACACCGGCTTCGGCCTCAAGCTCAACGCCGACAGCGTGAATGTCGCCAACGTCCAAACCACGACCGTCGAACGCCGGACGTTTGTCCGCACGTTGCGCGTGGCGGGAATAATCTCGGTTAACTCGTGGACGGAAGCGTGGTTTGAATTCGACGCCTACGAACGCGACATCCCGTGGTTGAAGCCCGGCCAGAGGATTGAAGTTGTCGTGCCAAGTGTTCCGGGCAAATCCTTGACTGCGGAAATCAAACTGCACGGCAGGCAGGCTTACGCGGATCAAAATTTTGATGCCGCCAGCGACAGCACAAAAGTGCGCGCAAAAATTTCTGACGGCCGAGTGTCGCTTGGCGATTTTGGTCCGCGCAAATTGTTCAGCGGATTATACGCCGAAGGCAGCGTTCGCGCGGAGACGCAAATGGTTCTCGCGGTGCCGCGCAGCGCCGTGTTGTCGCCGGGCGCGGAGCCGGTGGTTTATGTGGACGAAGAAAAAGGTTACTACGAACAGCGCAAAATCAAACTTGGCCGCGTCGGCGATGAATATGCCGAGGTTCTCGACGGCTTGAAGGAAGGTGAAAAAGTTGTGACGTCCGGCAATCTGCTGATTGATGCCGAGACGCAGATCTCCCAAAGCGCGAACAATTAATTTTTCCCAACTATGATCAATCGCATCATCGAATGGTCGCTGCGCAACCGCTTTCTGGTTTTTTGCGGCGTCGCGCTGCTCATCGGCTTTGGCGTCCGCGCCGTTTATCGCACGCCGGTGGATGCGATTCCCGACTTGAGCGAAAATCAGGTCGTCGTTTTCGCCGACTGGCCGGGGCGCAGCCCGCAGGAAGTCGAGGATCAGGTCACTTATCCGCTCTCCGTGAATCTGCAAGGGCTGGCTGGCGTGAAAACCGTCCGCGCCAACTCCATGTTCGGCTTCTCGCTCGTCACGATTATTTTCGACGACAAAATTGACAATTATTTCGCGCGCTCACGCGTGCTTGAGCGGCTGAATTATCTCGGCAGCGCGCTGCCCGCCGGCGTCACGCCTATGCTCGGCCCGGACGCGACCGGCCTTGGCTGGGTTTACCAGTATTATCTCGATGTAGATCCAAAAACGTCGCCGGACGGCGGTTACGACCTCGGCCGGTTGCGTGCGATCCAAGATTGGTTTGTGCGCTATCAATTGAATTCCGTTTCCGGCGTGGCGGAAGTCGCGAGCGTCGGCGGTTTCGTGCGGCAATACCAGATTGATGTTTCGTCACTGCGGATGCGGGCGATGAACGTGACGCTGCAAATGGTCATGGACGCCGTGAAGCAAAGCAATTTGAACGTCGGCGGAAAAGTGATTGAAGAAAACGGGATGGAATTCGTCGTGCGCGGCATCGGCCTTGTCAATTCCAACGCCGATTTGGAAAACATCGTCCTCAACCTGAACAACGGCGTGCCGGTTTATTTGAAGGATGTGGCGACCGTGCATATCGGCGGCGATTTCCGGCGCGGCGCGCTGGACGTGGACGGACACGAAGTCGTTGGCGGAGTCGTCGTCATGCGCACCGGCGAAAACGCGATGCAGGTCATCCGCGATGTGAAGGCCAAAATCGCGCAAATCTCGCCGAGCCTGCCGCCGGGCGTCAGCATCAAATCTTTTTACGACCGCAGCGAACTGATTTCGCGCACGCTTGACACGCTCAAGCACGCGCTGACCGAGGAAGCTGTGCTTGTCACGCTCGTCATCATTCTTTTCCTGTTCCATTTCCGCAGCATCCTCATCGTCACGCTGCCGTTGCCGCTTTCGATTTTATTTTCGTTCATCTTGATGAACCAGTTTGGCATCACGTCGAACATCATGTCGCTCTCCGGCATCGCCATCGCCATCGGTGTGCTGGTGGACGCGGGCATCGTCATGGCCGAAAACGCCATTCGCCACTGTGAGTTGGCGGAAAAAAAGAAAGGCGCGCGGCTGAACAAGGCCGAATCGCTGCAAGTCACGCTCGAAGCCGCGCAACAAGTCGGACGGCCGATTTTCTTCGCAATGGTCATCATCATCCTCGCGTTCGTGCCGGTCTTCGCGTTGGGCGGACAGGAAGGAAAATTGTTTCATCCGCTTGCGTTCACCAAAACTTTTGCGATGGCCGGCTCGACGATTCTTGCCATCACGCTCGTGCCCGCGCTGTGCGCAACATTCATTCGCGGCCCATTCCATTCCGAAGATTCAAACCCGCTGATGAAAATTTTGCTGGCGATTTACAATCCGCTTTTGGATCTCGCCTTGCGCTGGCGGAAAACGGTGGTTGGCATCGCGCTGGTTCTCGTTTTGGCCGCGCTGACATTGGCGTTTGGCGTGCCGCGCCCGATTGTTGAAAAACTGGCGGCTCTCAATCCTCAACTTGCGGCGAAGCTGCCGCGCGGCATGGGCAGCGAGTTCATGCCGACGTTGAACGAAGGCAGCTTGCTCTTCATGCCGGTGCTGGTGCCCAGCACGTCGCTCACGGAAATCAAACGCATCATGGCGTGGCAGGATCAGGTCATCAAACAGACGCCCGAAGTCGCGTCTGCCGCCGGCAAACTGGGCCGCTCGGAAACCGCGACCGATCCCGCGCCCATCGAAATGATCGAGACGACCATCATGCTCAAGCCGGAATCCGAATGGCGTCCGGGCATGACCAAGGAAAAACTCGTCGCCGAGCTGGAGGAAAAATTGTCGCAGATGCCCGGCTACGTCCCCGGATTTTTGCAGCCGATCGAAAACCGCATTTTGATGATCAGCACGGGCATCCGCGCGCAGGTCGGAATAAAAATTCTCGGCGACAATCTGGATGATTTGCAAAAGAAGGCGTTCGAGGTCGAGCGTGTCGTCCGCAAAATTCCCGGCGCGGTCGGCGTGGCCGCGTCGCGCGTGCAGGGCAAGCCGTATCTCGACATCGAGGTGGATCGCGCGGCGATGGCGCGTTACGGTTTGCGCGCGCAGGACGTTTTGGATTTGGTCGAGAGCGGCATCGGCGGCGAAAATGTTTCCACCGCAATTTCCGGGCGCGAACGGATTCCGATTCAAGTCCGGCTGCAACGCGATGAACGCAACGACATCGAGCGGATCGGCGATGTTTTGGTTCCCACGCCGGCGGGAAAATATGTTCCGCTCGGCGACGTGGCGAAAATCCACCGTGAAATCGGGCCGAGCGAAATCGCCAGCGAGAACGGCCGTTTGCGCGTGTTCGTGCAGGCGAACGTCGAGGGCCGCGACCTCGGCGGCTTTGTGAAGGAAACGCAGGCGCGGCTCGCGAAGGAAATTTTCCTGCCGCCCGGCATGACGATTGAATGGAGCGGCCAATATGAAAATCAGATCCGTGCGCAGCACACGTTGCAAATCATCGTGCCGGCGGCGCTGTTCGTGATTTTCATCCTGCTTTACTTCATTTACCACAGCGCGAAGGAGGCGGCGCACGTCATCCTCGCCGTGCCGTTCGCGCTGACCGGCGGCGTGTTCCTGCAATGGTGGCTCGGCTACAATTTCAGCGTGGCGGTGTGGGTCGGTTACATCGCGCTGTTCGGCACGGCGATCCAGACCGGCGTCGTGATGGTCGTATACCTCGATGAGGCGGTGAAAAAGAAAATGGCCGAGCGCGGCAATAATTTTTCGCGCGATGATTTGATCCAGGCCGTGAAGGATGGCGCGCGGTTGCGGCTGCGTCCGAAAGTGATGACGGTGGCGACCATCGTCGCGAGCCTGCTGCCGATTTTGTGGAGCCACCGCACCGGCGCGGAGGTGATGAAACCGCTGGCGACGCCGGTCATCGGCGGCATGGTGAGCAGCCTGGCGTGCATTTTGATCGTGACGCCGGTGATTTTCTGCTGGCTGCGCGAACGGGAAATGAAATCCAAACTAAAATCCGCCGCACAACTGGCGACCTGACTTTGGGAACTTGGTTTTGTCCGAAAAAGTGGGCTGGACAGAAGCTTGAATACAAATAAAGTCATAAGGTATGAAATGCCTTGAAATTGCGCGCGCCGGCCAGTTGCCGAGCACGAAGGAGAAATTATGAATGAAAACAATTTTTAGATTCATTGTTGGATATTTAATGGGAATTTTGATTGTTGTAATCATGTCGTTACTACAGGGAGATTTCCTTGATGCCGTAATGCACGCGTTGATAATTTGCCTACCGATTTCAGGTATTATTGCTGCCGTTACAATTTTAATTCTTAAAATTTCAAAAGTTGCCTGCTTGCCCGCAATGATGGAACTATGCGGTCTTTGTGTTGGTCTATTCTCTCTTATGCCATCCCTGTGGCCTATTGCATTTTTATTACTCGTCGAAATGGGCGTGTTGTTAACTGTAATATGTATACGCATGCTGTTTTTCGGAATTTTTCACAAGTAAGAAAATAAAAAACGCCCCGCAGTTTCCCGCAAGGCGTTTTGTGTTTTCAGAATTGCTTCAAGCGCCGACGCTCGCCAGTTCTTCGTTGTTCTCCACGTTCACGATCTTGAACTGTTCGGCGTGCATGCCGGTGTCGGCGCGGAATGACAGTTTGCCGAAGTAGCGTTTCTCCATCTCGATGAGATGTTTTTCGTCCTCGGTGCGCAGCCGGTCCAGCACGGTCGGATGCACGACGATGCGCAGTTGGAAATCCGATTCGTCGCGCATGCGTTTCTTCAAAATTTCCTGCAGCTTGCGCTGGATCTCGACGCTCATGGTCACGACGCTCTTCACCTTGCCGCGGCCCTTGCAATACGGGCAGTCGTCATAGACGGCGGAGCGGACGCTTTCGCTGTGGCGCTGGCGCGTCATTTCCATGAGGCCGAGCTGCGAGATGGGCAGGATGTGGGTCTTGGCCTTGTCGCGGCGCAGGCCGTCCTTGATGCGCTGGTAAACGGATTGCTGGTCGCGGCGCGATTTCATGTCAATGAAGTCGAGCACGATGAGACCGCCCATGTTGCGCAAACGAAGTTGCCGGGTGATTTCTTCGGCGGCTTCGAGGTTCACTTTCAGGATTGTCGCTTCCTGATCGCGGCTGCCTTTGTGGCGGCCGGTGTTCACGTCAATCGCCACGAGCGCCTCGGTCTCGTCAATGACGATGTAGCCGCCGCCTTTCAAATGCACCTGGCGCGAGAAAGTATTTTCCAATTGCTTGCTGATGTTGAATCGGTCGAACACCGGTTGTGCTTCGGTGTAGAATTTGATTTTGTTCGCAGAGCGCTTCGAGATTTTTGAGATCATCTCGCGCATCCGGTCGTGGGCTTTCTGGTTGTCCACGACGATGCGCTCGACATCTTCCGTGAGAAAATCGCGCACGGTGCGTTCGATCAAATCCGGTTCCTGAAACACGCAGGTCGCCATCGGCTGGCTCTTGATTTTTTCCTGCACGCCGTTCCATTCCTCGAGCAGCAACGCGAGGTCGCGCACGAAATAACGCAACTGCTGGCCTTCGCCAGCGGTGCGCATGATGACGCCCATGCCTTCGGGAATGGCGAGTTCGCGCAGGATTTTCTTCAGGCGCTTGCGCTCTTCCTGGCTTTCAATTTTGCGCGAGATGCCGGATTGATCCGAGTTCGGCAAGAGAACCAAATAACGTCCGGGCAAAACGAGATTTGTCGTGATGCGCGGCCCTTTGGTGCTGATCGGACCTTTCGTGACCTGCACGATGATTTCGCTGCCGGGCGGATACAGACGCGGGATGTCGCGCTGCGTGATTTTCGGTTTGTCGCGGCGCTGCTTGCCTTCGCGCTCGACGATTTCGACGCCGGAGTCGAACTGGTTCGGCACGATGTCCCAATAATGTAGGAACGCATTTTTCTCGAAGCCGATGTCCACGAACGCGGCTTTCAAGCCGTCTTCGAGGTTGCGGACTTTGCCCTTGAAAATGCTGCCGACGAGACGTTCTTCAGTCGTGCGCTCAATGTTGAATTCTTCGAGCTTGCCGTCTTCCGTCACCGCGACGCGCGTTTCGAGCGTCTCGGCGTTGATGATGACTTCCTTGTGAATTTTCTTTTCCGGGCGGATCAGCTTCTGGACCTTTTTGACGAGATTCGCGGCGGTGGACTTGATGGTTTCAACCAAACCTTTCGGCTGTTCCTTGAAAGCCACCGGCTCGAATTTTTCCTCTTCCACTTCGGCGGGCTTGGATAAATCCGGTTCGCGAAAATCTTTTTTATCGGGAATGTTCGCCGGCGTTTGCGGAATTTCCGCGCCCTGTGGTGGCAATCCTGCGGCGATGTTTTCCGCGCGCTCGATTTCTGACGTTGTGACGTTTTTCAAACAGGCGTTCGTCGCCGCCCTGTTCCGCGACGACATCGGCGCGCGCCTGCGTCGCGTCGCGGTCGGGCTTTTGCGGATTTTGATTTTGTCCGAGTCCGCCTTTCGGACGGAACCGCATTCCGCGGCGTCGCCGCGAGAAGTTGTTATTGCTCATATTAATATCCTCTTCGATGGATGTGGACGTTTTGCATCAGGCCCAGCGCGATCAACGAGCACAACACTGACGATCCGCCGTAACTTAACAGCGGCAGTGGGATGCCCGTCACCGGGACGATGCGAATGTTCATGCCGATATTGATGAAAACGTGGCTGAAAATGAGCGTCACGACGCCCACGGCCACGAGTTTTCCCAGGCGATCGCGCGCCTGGCCGGCGATTCTCAAACCGGTGAAGAGAACCACCGCATACAGCGTCAGCACCACGATGGAGCCGACGAATCCTTCCTCCTCGGCAATGACGGAGAAAATGAAATCATTGTGAGCCGCGCCCGGCGGCAAAAATCCCAGCGCGGTCTGGTCGCCCTTGCGCCAGCCCTTGCCCAGCAATCCGCCGGAGCCGACGGAAATCAGCGCCTGACGGACTTGATAGGATTTTTCAAATTGCAAACGGCGCGCTTCGGCTTTTTGTTCGGGCGTCGCGTTCGCGTCCGCGAAATTTGCGCCAAAATAAACGAGCAGTCTTTGGCGCTGATAATCCTGCATCGGAATTTGAAATGCGCGCGGCGCGAACAAAACGTCCGCCAGACACAACACACCCAAAATCCCGACGCCCGCGCCGAGCTTCAATAAATATTTTTTCGGCGTGCCAGCGACGAACATCATCACCACGCCCGTCGGCAATAATACGAGCGCCGAACCCAGATCCGGTTCCTTCAAAATCAAAACAAACGGCAGCATCATCAGCCCGATGCCTTTCCAGAAAATTTCGCGCTGCTTCAATTCATCCGGCGGACGGCTCAAGAAATTTGCCGCCGCGAGAATGAAAGCGAGCTTCGCAAATTCGCTCGGCTGAAATTGGAACGGGCCGAGGTCAATCCACCGCCGCGCGCCCCAGCCATGCGTCTGGCCGATGTGCGGAATCAAAACCGCGACGAGCGTGAAAATCGAAGCCCAATAAACCACGAGCGACCACCGCGTCAGTGTGTGATAATCCACGACGCAAACCGCCGCCGCCGCGCCAAGGCCGATGGAATACCAGATGATTTGGCGGATCCAGATTTGATCATACCACGGCAGCGCGGCGGACTGGCTCACCGTCGTCGCACTGAACACGAACGCCGCGCCGATGAACATCAGCGCCGCAAGCGCGGCCAGTTGCAGCCGGTCGAGCTTCGGTTCGCGTTCGTTGATGGATGGATCAACCATTTTTAATTTGCCTCCGCCAGAATCCTTGGCGTTGTCGGCGCATTTTCTTTTTTCAAAATCTCCGCGTAAATGTCATGCGCGATCGGCGCGCAAACCGAGCCGCCGGAACCGATGGAACCGTCCGACTGAACCATGACAATGACGGCGTAACGCGGATTTTCATACGGCGCGAACGAGGCAAACCAGTAATTATGGCCGATGATCTGGTTGTGTTCGTTCTGCACCTGCGCCGTGCCGGTTTTGCCGCAAACCCGCAGGTTAAGACCCGTGACCGCCGCGCGTCCCGTGCCTTCCGCGTCCTCGGTTTCCGAAAGCATCGCCTCGTGCAAAATTTTCAGGCTGCGCGCGCTGACGCCGATTTCATCGCGCGCAATTCCCGACGGAAAATTCGTCGCGACTTCGCCGCTTGCCGGGTCTTGCGGTTCAATGCGTTCGACGAGGCGCGGCCATAAAACTGTTCCGCCGTTGGCGATCGCCGAATACGCGACGGCCATCTGCATCGGCGTCACGGCCATTCCGCCCTGGCCGAAACAAATGTTCGCCGAATCGCCGTCGCGCCAGTCGGAATTTTCCACCTGCTCCAGCGTCGGAAAAATTCCGCGCGTTTCCTGTTTCGTCGGCAGACCGGTGCGTTCGCCGAAATGAAATTTCCCGGCGAGCCGGACGATTTTTTCGATGCCCGTGCGCAAGCCGTTGAAGACGAAATACGAATTGCTCGACTGCTCGATTGCGCGCCGGAAATTATATGCGCCGGGCGGAACCGTGTCCTTGATTTTGCGCGCGCCGACATAGATGCAGCCTTTGTTCGGCTCCGCCGGATCGGGCTGCACGTCGTAAATTTCATTCGGGTTCAATCCATTTTCCAACGCGGCGAGTCCGACAACGGGTTTGAAAACGGAACCGGGCGCGTAATTTCCGTAAGTCGCGCGATTGATCTGCGGCTGCAATTTCGGATCATTCAAATAAGCCGGGCTATTCGACACAAAAATTGGATTGATTGCCGGCGACGAAACCATTGCCAGCACGTCGCCGCTGTGAACGTCCATGACGACGACCGCCGCGCGCGCGTCCGCGCCCTGATGATCCATGACTGAATTTTCTGCCGCGCGCTGGATGTCGAGGTCAATCGTCAGCACGAGATTGTGGCCGGGTTCGGGCTGGTTCCAGACATTTTCGGATTGGCGATAGCCGAGGCTGTTGACGAGCAGCGATTCCTCGCCCGCCTGTCCGCGCAATTGTTTGTCGAAGCCCGCCTCGACGCCGACGACGCCGCGATAATCGGGCAGATAATAATTGAAATAAGCGTCCTCGCCTTCCTTGGAACTGTCGTCGCGTAAAACATAGCCGAGCAGATGTGCCGCCGTCGTGCCGGACGGATAAGCGCGGACGGATTGCAAATCCAGATTCACGCCGAGGCCGCCGGGAAAATTTTCCTCGAAGCGTGCGATCTGCGCGGCGTTGAGATTCGGCAAAATTGTGTAGGGCAGCGCAAGCTGTCTTTCGTAGGCCGACTCGAATTTTTTCGGATCGAGCGGGAGGGGCTGGCCGAATTTTTGCGAAACCTGCGCGACAAGATTGTTGGCGACGGCGAATCGCGCCCGCGCCTGGAGCTGCTGCAATTGTGCGGTTGAGAATGCAAATTGTTTTCGTTCAACTTTCGTCAGCGAACGTCCCAGTTGTTTTTCCCGCGCGGCGATGGCTTGTTTCTGCGCGTCGTGCGCCTGCTTGAGCAATTGCGAGTAGGCGTCATCGAATTTTTTCTGCAAGTCATCGAGAAAAAGGCTCAAGTTGTAGCTCGGCTGGTTTTCGGCGAGCACGCGGCCTTCGCGGTCGAAAATTTTCCCGCGCGCGGCAGGAATCCTGACCGAGCGATACGCCTGCGTGTCCAGATGCGCCTGATATTCGCGCGACGAGACGACTTGCACCCACCACAAGCCCGTCACCAAAATGCACAGGCCGACCGCCAACATCACCGCCACGAGGCGGAGCTGCGGGTCGTTCTTTTTCAGTTCGTCAAAAATTAACATTTTTCAAATTGCGAATATTGAATTTCGAGTGACGAATGAAAACAGCTGGCGCGCAGACTTGTTTCATTCGTGATTTGAAATTCGTAATTCGACATTTGCATCATTTTCTGCCGCGATGAATTTCGCGGTCGGAGCGGAAACTGGTTTCGGTGCGGGGCTGATAACCGAGCGCGTGGTTGCACCACTCGAACAGCGCGAAAATCACCGGCGTCGCCACCGCGCCGGCCGCCGTCATTACGAACCATTGCCAGAGCGAACCCCAGCCCAGCAGCGGCTCTTTTCCGGCGGTCAGCAGCAGCAAAACGGTCAGCGCGGGCACGACGGCGCTGGCGATCGTGCCCATGACGATTTGCGCGAATGAAAGTTGTCGCAAAATTAACTCTCGTTGCGAAAAAATCGCGAACCCGACGGCGAAGAGCGGCAGGATGGTGATGCCAAGCGGATTCGCGGAAAGCGCGTCGAACCACAACCCGCCAAAAATCGCGAGCAGCGCGACGATGGTGATGTTCGCATTCAACGCCGCATAGACCATGATGGCCGGCAGCAAATCCACCTGCGCGCCGAGCAAATGTCGCAAGCCGGGAAGCAGGGCCTCACCGAACACCGCGAGAAACGCGGCGGCGAAAATCAAAATGGTGTTCAACACATTCATGGAAACAAAACCCAGACTTGTTCGAGCGCGCCGAGGTTCGCGGAAAGTTTCACGCGCGCCTCGGTGTAAAGGCCGAATTCTACCGGACGCGAATCCACCACCTGGCCGATAGGAATTCCCGGCGGGAAAACGCCGCCGAGTCCGCTGGTAGTGACGCTCTGGCCGGATTTCAAATTTGCGCCGCCGGAAAGATAAGTGAGTTCGACGAGCGAATTGTCGAGCGGGCCGCTCGCGCTGATGATGCCAGTGTCGTGCGCCGGATTTTCAACGAGCGCGGAGGCCTTGCAATTTGGATCGCCGATCAAAACCACCTGCGACCGTGTGAGGCCGACGGATGAAACACGGCCCACCAGACCTTCGGCGGTCAAAACAGGCAGGTTTTCAACCACGCCGTCGCGCGTGCCGAGGTCAATTTCAACGGTGCGCCACCAGTTGGCCGGGTCGCGCAGGACGACATTGGCGAGCTTGAGTTTCCACGGAACCTGCCGCTGCCAGCCGAGCGCGGAACGGAGTTGGTCGTTTTCGCGCGCCGTCGCGCTCGTCTGCAAAGCCTCGACCTTTAGCCGGTCATTTTCGCGGCGGAGCTTTTCGGTCAACTGAAGCAGTTCGCGGTGGGACATGGCGGCGTCGGCAGCGGCGACGGGCAATTGTTGCGCGGTGCTGGCGAGACCCAGCAGCGGCAAAAACAAACTGCCGATGGCGAGCTTGAGGCGTTCGGTCGCGCGCGGCGGCAGGCTGAAAATCAGCAATGCCACCAGCGTCACCGCGCCGAGCGCGAGATAATGTTTTTGTTTGAACATCCTGCCACTGCGGCATTTTCAGCCGCGTGCAGGCGAACGTGGGCAAAAAATCAATTCAATACTTGGCGTTGGTTGCGACGCGTTTCAGGAATTCGATTTCCTGCAAAACACGGCCAGTGCCTTCAGCCACAGCGCTCATGGGATCGTCGGCAAGATGGACCGGCAAGCCGGTTTCTTCTGCCACGAGCCGGTCAATGCCCCTCAACAATGAGCCGCCGCCTGCCATCACCAGACCGCGATCCACAAGATCGGCGGCGAGTTCGGGCGGACAGCGTTCCAGTGTGAGGCGGATGGATTCCAAAATGCTCGAGAGCGGTTCTTGTAATGCTTCGCGGACTTCCTCGGAACGGATGGTCAATGTTTTGGGCAGGCCGGAACCGAGGTCGCGGCCTTTGACATCCATGGTCAGTTCTTGTTCCAACGGAAACGCGGAGCCGATGCGTATCTTGATTTCTTCCGCAGTGCGTTCACCTATCATCATGTTGTAGGCGCGTTTCATGTGCGCGGTGATCGTGGCGTCAAATTCGTCTCCGCCCACCCTCAGGCTGCGGCTGAAGACGATGCCGGCGAGGGAGATGATTGCGATTTCGCAAGTCCCGCCGCCGATGTCCACGATCATGTTGCCCGCCGGTTCATGCACCGGCAGACCGACGCCGATGGCGGACGCCATCGGTTGCTCAATCAAATACACCTCGCGCGCGCCGGCGTGGGTGGCGGAATCTTTCACTGCCCGTTTTTCAACTTCCGTGATGCCCGAAGGCACGGCCACGACGACGCGTGGCGCGATCAATTTCCGGTGGTGAACCTTCTGGATGAAGTGCCGCAGCATGGCCTCGGTGATTTCGAAGTCGGCGATCACGCCGTCTTTCATCGGGCGGATGGCCACGATGTTGCCGGGCGTGCGGCCCAGCATCCGTTTCGCTTCGTTACCGACGGCCAGCACGTTGGTCGTGCCGGCCTCAATGGCCACCACCGAAGGTTCGCGCAGGACGATTCCGCGATCCCGCACATAGACGAGGGAATTTGCCGTCCCCAAATCTATTCCAATATCGTTGGAAAACAGGCTTTTGAATTGTGCAAACATGAATATGCCTACTAACAACTACAGAGTAAGAGTCGGCAAGCAGGCAGGTCAAGCCTATTAAAACAGCTGTCAGGCGGTGAAAGAAATATGCCCGCAACCTGTAGATTTTTTTGTGCGAGCCGCAATCCCAAACACGCGGCGATTGACAGGAGCTGTCAAATCCGCTTCGAATCCGGCTTCAAATAAATTCCAGCGTCACGTTTTTTTACTCCGTCGCCAGCCCGACCTTGGTGATGTCCAGTTGTTGGAGGATGTCGAGGACGGAGACCATGTTTTGGTAGTCGGTTTCATCGGCACCTTTGACGACGACTTTCAGGTCGGGGTCGGCGGCTTTCATGACCTGCAAATCGGTTTTTAATTCCGGCACGGTGACGTTCTGGCCGTTGAGGGTGATCTGGCCGTTGGCGGCGACATTGATTTTGTTGATCTTGGGTTTTTCCTTGGTCGGGGGCGGCGGCTTGGGCGAGGGCAGGGTCATCTCCAGGTTGTTCATCATCTGCGGCGTGGTGATGATGAAGATGACCAGCAGCACGAAGACGAGGTCGAGCAGCGGCGTGATGTTCAGCTCGTGCATCGTGCTCTGCGCCCGTTTGGATGTCTTCTTGAGCCTCATGGCAGGAGGGATTCGACCGCTTCGGTCTGCACGTCGAACCGGATGGTGACACGCGCCGGAAAGTTGGTCGGGGGCGGGCGGGTCATGTTGGTTGTCGCGGCGATGGCCTGGCGCACCGTGTCGTCCCAGACGGTGTTGCCCGAACCTTTCTTCCATTGCGGATCGCTGATTTTCCCGGTGCGGTCTACGGCGACTTCGACTTCGGCGACGTAGTCGTCATCGGCCATGTCGGTGGGCCGGTTCCAATTGGAGCGCAAGGCATATTCGAGCAGGCCCTTGTAAATCTGGACGGGGTCGGAACTACTTTGCACCAGTTTGCCGCCCTCGAAATCGAACGACGGCAACTCCGCCGCCGGCGGCGCCACCGTTGGCGGCGCGACGACGGGCGGGGCGGCCACCACTTTGGGCGGTTCCACAATCTTGGGCGGTTCCACAATCTTGGGCGGTTCGACGGTTTTGGGCGGTTCCTTGGGTTTCTCCGGCGGCTTGGCCTTCTCCATGGTGACGGTGATTTTTTTGAGCTGCCTGCCCAGCAGCCCGCTGCGCGCCGCGAAGTAGAGCACCACGACGACCAGCAGCGCATGGAACCCGAGCGAGATCATCAGGTTGACCTTGGACGAATTGCGCTTTTTGCGCGGTTGGGATTGCGGGAGCATGGTTTACTTTTTAGCGGCGGGTTCGGTCACCAGATCCACCTTCGGCAGGTTGGCCGCCTGGCACGCGTCCAGCACGGCGCGGATTTGTTTGTATTTTGTCCGGGCGTCGCCGCGCACGAGCACGTTCAAATCCGGATCGGACATCCGCAAACCGACCAGCGTGGATTGCAAGTCCGGCAGGGTGATTTGGGCCTTGTTGAGCCACAAGTTGCCGTTGGCCTCGACGATGATGTAGTTGGCCTTGTGCGGCGGGTCTTTCTCGTGCTTCGTCGCGGCGGGCAGCTTGAGCTGCACGTCCTTCACCGGCGGGATGGTCGTGATGATGAAGATGACCAGCAGCACGAAGGCAAGGTCCAGCAGCGGAGTGATGTTCAACTCCGTCAACGCATCGTGCGCAGGCTTGGAACATTTTTTCATCGCCAGGTTTTATCCCTGCGCCCGCATGCCCTCCACGATGCGCCCGGCGAGCGTTTCGTTGGCGGATTTGATTTCCTCGGCCAGCGGGCGGTTGTCCACATAAACGTGCTCGATCTGCGTCGCGTAGCGCGTGGCGAAGCCGTCGAGTTCCTGCGTGATGGCGCGGATGGTCGTGACCATGAAGTTGTAGGCGAACATCGCCGGGATCGCCACGAGCAGGCCGGTGACCGTGGCCACGAGCGCGGCGGCCACGCCGGGGGCCATCGTCGTCAAACTGGCCGAATTGTTCTCGGCAATGCTGGCAAACGTGGACATGACGCCCCAGACCGTGCCCAGCAAGCCGATGAACGGCCCGCCGGCCACCGCCGTGGAAAGCACAATCATCCCTTTCTCCAAGCCCATCGCCTCCGCGCCCGCCGCTTCCTCCAGCGTCACCCGCACGGCGTCGAAGGAGGCCGTGCTGATCTTCGTCACCCGGTCCCGCGCCAGAATGTCGGTGTGCTCGTTGGCCGCGCCCGGCGGCAGCTCCGCCACCGGCCGGACCCGGCCGGCGACGGACACCGGGTTGTTCTTCAATTGATACGCCAGCTCGTCCGCCCCGCGGATGTAAAGCTGATACGCCGGCGCGCCGTCAAACGCCTCGTTCCGGCGCTGGATGTCCAGCGGGTCGCGCGTCGAGGCGTAGGCGTCGAGAAACTTTTTGGTCGCACCCCGCGCGATCAAAAGCTGCCGGAACTTGCCCAGGATGATCGTCCAGCTGAAGAGCGAAAGCAGCAGCAGCACCACCACCGTGATCTTGCCCTCCGTCGTCGCGTTCTTGATCGCAAACACCGCCGCGTTCGCGGCCAGCATCGGTTCTATTGTCATGGATTCTCCTTAATTGGTTATATTGTCGGCAAAAGCAGCGTTATCCGTAATTGCGGCGGCGACTTTAAAAAAAATGAAGTCCAACGCCCAATTGACCGTCCACAAACCCACAAATTCTGTCGGCTGTCCGTTACTGTTATGTGTCAAATGTGACATAATCTTGAAACAAACTTCGGCGGCGGTTTGGGTTGATTGAAGTGGAAGGCCGCCTTAAAATCTTACGGTCATATCCAGTTGGAAAATATTATAATGTTCAACCGGATTCATTTGCGGAATGTCTCCGCTGGTGCCACCGGTTCCGATCAGGTCGTTGATGCGGCTGGCATAACCGTAGCGGACGGTGGCGATGACGTTCGCGGTTAGCCCGTAACCAAAGGCCACATAAACGCCCTGCATATTCTCGAGACCGTTGAAAAAGTCCGTGTCCAGGAGATTGGGATCCAGTGAGTATTGTTCAATGTGCTGCCAGTAGGTTCTGAACTCCCACGCGTTTTTTCCCGAGCTGTTGCCATTGACCAAGTCTTGTGTCGAACTGGCCACGAAGTTGGTGCTACCCAAGCTAAAACCAATTTGGTAAGCCTTCACATCCGAGGTCTGCGCCGGAAAAGAATTGTGGATAGCAACGGCGGAGTTGGATTCGCCTGAAATATGGTGGAATAGGCGGTGGCAGCATCCTGAGCGCGTTGTTCGCCGTCAAGGTTGTATGCTACGTCCCCGAAAATTCTAGCCTGCAATTTTTTGAATTTATAATCAATTTCAAAGGGAACTTCGACGACGAACAAATCGTTAAGGCCAACCTGGTTGAACGGGTAGCTTACGCTGCCATAGCCGCCATTATTGAAATTATATGACGTCCGCCCGGCACCCGGGCTGTATCCAGATAGCCGGGGGCGTAGCCTTGACTGGATCCACCCGCATAATAATAATGCGCCTTCGCCCACATAAGGATCGCCAAAGTATGGGGAGTTGAAGTGCCTGAAGAGAATCGAGCTCCGCTGTAGTCCAAAATACTCATAAATTGTGGCGGCAGCTTTGGCGGAAAGTTTATCCGTAATGTGGTAGGTCAGCCCCCCTTGCCAGGCGATCTGGTAAAGATTGGGAACCGTCTGGCCGATGCGATTCCCATTAATCCCCAGTCCCCCGGCGGCATCGTTGGGTTGATTGTCCTGATAGACAAACTGGCCGAAAGTGGCGAAGAAATCCGCGTTACCCACGGTATATTTGAAATGTTCGGCCGCACCTTCTGGATTGATGTTTCCGCTCCAAACCATTGTCGTCGTGTAGAGCGGGTTGGGCATCTTGCCAAGTGTTATGTCCAGCCATGTGCCCTCCCGCCAACCCATGTAAGCCTGGCCGATGCTAATGGTCGCCGTGGAATTGCCATAGGGACCATTGTAAGCTCCTCCGGAAGCAGAGGTGCCCGCCGTCACCCAGGCAGACCGCGCGCTGGTTCCAGTTTGGAGTTGCATCCCATAGTAGAAATCATCCAGCAAAGTGCCCCGCAAGCCAAACCGGATTGAGTAGCGCTCGCGTTGCAGATTAATATTGTTGTCAGCCGGATCTGTCGCCTTCCGATCTTCATAACGCACCCGGATGTCGCCGAACAACTCCAACTGTTTGGTGCCTTCGCTGATTTTCCACTTGGACAGCGAAGCTTGCGAAATGGCCTGGCTGTTGGTCCGTTGGGCCTCCGCCTCGGCCTTCACTTTGGCGGCCTCCTCTTGGGTGACATAACCTTTTTCTATGAACAAATTAAGCAGGGGATCATCGGTCGAGGCGGCGATGGGGCTGGGTGCCCCGACATTTTGGGTAACGGGACTGTCGGCACTCCATCCCCGAATTTCCACCAACCCAATCAGCACCAGAATTAATGCCCCCAAGAAATTTTTTCTTTTACAAGTCTTCCGGTGGGTAATTATTGTCATTCGCACGGGGCGTATGCTGCGAAGTTTGAGCGACATATTCATGTCAAATCGGTTACAAATTGGTGACAACCATTCCCGCCATTCCTTGCTGTTGTAGATTTTGACATGGGCTTTTCACGGAAATTCGTTACCTCCATCCTTGTCGGTTTGTTCAAACTTATTCCAAGCGGAGGGAACATTAAAATTGAATCGGCGTCGAAGATATGTAAATCAATCCACCGGCAGCTTTGCATCTGGACGAATTTTTTTGTTTTTTTGAACCACCCAAAGTTACCTTTTTGCGACAATATGTTTTGAGTCTCTGTCCCGCTCATGAATTATTTATAATATCCAAATGGACAACTGTTTGTAACTTTTCAATTCATGTCTTAAAACAAAGTGTTCATGTCCTCAAATGGGAAGCAATCGGGTGTTGACTCATGATAGCCTCTTTCCCGTGAGCCACACTTGGCGTGTGGGAGCGGAAACAAATCTAAAAACAACAGATCAAAAGACCAAAAATTATGAAAAAATTAACAGCAGCAGCCATGGTGGTCGGCGCAGTCGTCGCGACTTCCACATCTGCTTTCGCAAACTTCTCAAATAATTATTTGTATCTGGGATTTTCAAATCCCAACGGCACGGCGGATTATATCTATAGCATGGGAGCTGCGTCCAGCATCGCTGGCGTCAGCTATGTAAGCTTCCTTTACCCGTTAAGCCTTTCCCCATTGCCAGCCACGCTTCTGGGCTCAAATGGTTCCACCACTTCGTGGGGCGTGGTAGGCGGCAACCAATCAACCCCCGATATGTATTACACGATTGCGCGCAGCGCATTAGGAACCCCGACGGTGCCAGGCTCTACAGCGCCAGATCCTGCTGATAATATCGAGACGGCCGTTTCCGCGCTGTCGGGATTGAGTGCGCCCAACATTAATATAGCAACCGTTGACTCCAGCAAATCGTGGAATGGGCAGGTTCTGACCGACGCCAACAACACATTCGCGGGAAACGCCCCCAATCCCAACTCGCTGATTAATATTGGCGGCCTCGCCTACGAGGATTTGTATGTTCAGAATCAAGACGGTGCCACGCCGACGTATCTTGGCTATTTCACCTTGGATCTCACCGGCGGCACCAGCAGCCCGGACGTGACCTTTACTCCCGAGTCTGTTCCGGAGCCTTCTACCGTCGCTTTGGCCGGCTTGGGCGGCCTGATGGCTCTCACAGTTAGTCGCCGTTTCACTGGAAAAAATGCCTGATTTAGCCCCATACCAATAAAAACAAAACAACAACCAAAAAAACGTAAAACAACAACCAATACAACAAATAAGAATATGAAAAATTATCTCAAAATTGCCGCAGCAGCACTGGCCGTGGGCGTCGCTTCCCAGGCCGTTGCGGATCCAGTAGTTTACCTGACGGGTTCAACGGCCTTCCGTTCAACGGCCTTCCTTGCGTTATCCGCATCCACCCCGACGAACAGCCCCAACAATGTGTTCGATTCCAACACCGTTAGTTATGTAACCTATGGCAATTCCGCAGCCAAAAGCGCCAACTATCAGATTTTCCACGGCAACATTGGCGGATCTGGAGTATACATCGACTGCCGGTGGAGCGGTTCCGAGGCCGGCATCGCTTCGGCTTGCAACGCGACGCTGCTAAACGTGGATCGCACTGGTAACACCGTTAATCTGGCGGGGTCGCCGTGCCAATGGATGGATGTGAACAATTTTCCAGGATTGACCACACCTGGTACAACTATCCTTGTCACCACCAACCCGCCCGCTTCCCTGTTGGAAACTAACTCGGACGGCTCGGCTTTCACCCACGTAGCGGATTTGGCCCAGGCCGACACGTCCCAGAGTGTTTCTTGGACGCCCAATACCGGCGGTCAGACTGCCTTGGTGAATTACGGGATTGAAGGCATTGTCACGTTCGCGTTGTGCAAAAATTATAATTCCACTCCCACGAGTGCCTATAATGACTTGACCAACATCACGCTGCCTCAATACAACATCTTGCTGGCGAAAGGCAGACTTCCGGTGAGCTTTATCACCGGCAACCCCGCCGACACCAACTATGCTTACTGTGTTGGCCGCAACAAAGGTTCCGGCACTCGCATGGTTCAGTTGAGCACCAGCACCTTTGGTCCCCACAATGGTGTCATTCAATATTCGATTGGCTATGGTGTTGATTCGACTGATCCGTCCCAATCATCCACACTCATCCTTACCAAGGAAAACAACAACGGTTATGAAAGCGGCGGCGGCGTGGCGCAGGCGATTGACGTTGATGGCAGCTTGCAGCAGGTGGATCCCTACAGTGGCACCAACGGCTGGATGGCGATTGGCTATGCCGGACCGAGCGATATCAACCCTTCCAGTCCGAGTTCCACGGTTCCCCATCCCTTGGGACCGAGCTACTGGCTGACGCTGGATGGCATTCCGGTCAGCAATGGCACCATTGAAAACGGTCAGGATTGGCTGTGGGGTGCTGAACACCTGTATGGCAAGAGTGGCATTGCCGGCACGGCAGCAGTCGTGGCCACCAATCTCTATTCTGCCATCGTGGGTCAGATTGCGGCTCAAGGTTATGGAACCAACACGGCCATACTTGATCCGGCCATCCCGCTCCCGCTCATGACCGCTTCAAGAGGCAGCGACACGGCATTCCCGGTTGCGGGCACCATGACACGGTTTAAATACTGAAATTCGGTCTCAAGTGTTGCGAGCAGTCCGGTTGCACTTGAAACGCAGTTGACAGCCAGCCAGCGCGGATTAATCTCCGCGCTGGCTTTTGGCTTGGAAGTTGGAAGTTTTTTGGGAATCGTTGCAGTAAAACTATTGGACATAAAAAATTTATGAAGGCATGGTTAAGAATTTCAATTGGGTTGAACCTGACTCTGGCTGGTCTGGTGGCTTTTCTTCTCACCCACTCGCGAAAGGAGGCGATGATTCCCGCCACGGTTGAACCCGAACCCAAACCGTTGGCCCAGGCGAGCACCAGTGCAGATGCCGATTCAACGCCACTCCCGCCAACACGAACCGAGCCATTCCGCTGGAGCCAGCTTGGCTCCTTGAAGAATTACCGGATTTTCATTGCGAACTTGCGCGCCAGTGGCTGCCCGGAAGCAACCGTGAGAGACATTGTCCGGGGCGACACCATGCGGGCATTTGCCTTTGAGCGCCGGCAACTGGGGCTTGACGGTTACGGTAGCGGACCGTGGTCACAGGTGCGCGAGCAGCAACTGGTGGCCAGCCTATTGAATGGGCGACCAACCGCCGTCGAAACGACCGACCCGGCGCAAAGCGCGGAAAACAAGCCGGCACAAAACACGACAACACCGGCTGCCTACCCGCTGTTTCTTCAAGGCGTGAACTGGAGCGATCTGGGTTTTGACGCAAGTCAACAGGCCGATATCGAGCAGGTGCGACAACAATTTTTGGCCGACGTCAAGGGGTTGAACCCGAATAACAGCACGTCAGCCGACCCGGAATACGCAAAGCCGTCTCAAAATTCCACCCCGATTAATACCGATGCCGACAATAATCCGGCTCCGACAAGCCCATGGGATGCCGCATTGCAAAATGCCGATGACCGATTGCGCGGACTCCTAGGTGCGCAAGGCTACAATGCTTATGTGATGCAGCAATATTACGCTTGGTTCCAGCCTCAAGTGGCGGCCAATGTGACCGGCGGCAACTTGATAATCAATCCTGATGCCTTTTCCGTCAAATAACCGGGATTCTGAACCAAGGGAATGCTGGGCATCTGCTTTTTCGAAGCTCCCCATAATTTGTCCATGCAGAAACAAGTTACCTTTAAGTGACAAAGCTTGGAATATTGCAGAGATCAAGGCATAGAGATTTTAAGCGTTTATTTTCAATGCCTTATACATATGGCTCAAAGTCCTAAAACAGCAAGTCAATGTCCGCTCGATTGTTGCCAAACTAATCTGAAATGATATGATTTGGCTTCCATGCAAGCCCATCGGCTTACGTGTGTGTGACAAAAAGTTAAGCCAAAAAACCTGAAACAAAAAACACAGACAAACAAGAAATATGAATAATTTTATAAGATCGGTCATGGTTGCTGGCGCAACCATTATAGGTTGCCAAGCGGCATTTGCTACTTATGTTCCTACCAACCTGTATTTAGGATTCCAAAATTCCGGGGGCAGCGCCACAGCCGACTACATCATCAATCTCGGAGCGGCCTCGAGCATAATCGGTGGTTCCTCGGTCGTCAATCTTACCTCGAAGGTTCCCGGCTTCCCTGCCGCACTGTTGGGCAATAATGCAGGAGCCACGATTCAGGGCGGAGTGATTGGCGGCGACCAATATACTCCTGATATCTATTACACCCAGACCCGCAGTTCGCTCGGAACCCCGTCCGTGCCCGGCTCCTCGACACAAGATCCATTGGATAACATCGAAGCGGCAATATCTCAGGTTAATCAGGGTAACTTAAACGCTCCTGGCACAAATATTGTGGACACGGCGAAATCGTGGCGGACTTATGTTGACGGACTACAAAATTCATTTGGGTCAAATGCCAGATATCCAGACTCAACGCTCAATGTTGGCGGTGTCGTCTACGAGGATTTGTATTACCAGAATCAAGACAGCACCACGCCGGTATATCAAGGCTACTTCACCTTGGATCTCACCGCTGGCACCAGCAGCCCGGTTGTGACTTTCACGCCCAAGAATGCCTCCGCTCCGGCACCGCAGCCGGGCATCCAGTCGGTGAGCAAGACGGGAAGCACAGTTACTGTGATTTCGACCAATGCGGCGGCCACCCATATGTATCAATTGCAATATACGGCCACTCTAAACCCAACCAGTTGGAACAACGTCGGCAGCGCCGTGACGGCCAGTGCTACGATGGTGACGAACACCGACACGACCGCGACAGACTCAAAACGGTTTTACCGGGTGCAGGCACAGTGACCCGTCTTCTGATTGATCAATAAAAACGGGGCGGACAGGAAACTGTCCGCCCCGTTCTGTTTTTAGAAAGGCCGGAGATTCAGCTCAAATTTTTTTAACCTATTTTCCTGATGGAAAAATGAAAACCAAACATCAAGATGAAAGAGGTGCAAACTGGTTTTTGGCAGCCAGCTTTATTTATCTATTTATCTGCAAGACATTGTCGCAGATATCACACTTTCTGCGACGAATCGGCTACTGCTGTGGTGTCGCCGCCCTGGTGGTTTGGGCGTGAAACTCATCCACTAATCTCTTGGCTTCGTTTATTTGTTCGGGCGAGAGCGCCTGGCTGACATTTATTTCCAAGACATCATGTTTGCCCAATCCATCTCCCTGCTCCGCGCTTAATAAAAACCATTTGTAGGCTTGAACCTTGTCCAAAGGCAGGCCACCCGATCCATCCAGATACATCTGTCCAAGAAAGTCTTGAGCATCGCCGTCGCCCGCTTCGGCAGCCGGGCGAAACCATTTGACCGCCTGCTGCCAGTCTCTTTGAATTCCCAGGCCGTTTTGATATAAAACCCCCAGCGTACTCATGGCCGGCACCGAGCCCTGTGCGGCTGCCTTGCTGAGCCACCGGGCTGACAGAGCGTAGTTTATATTGGTGTCGCCCGGGTGCGTGCCATGAAAATAAAATTGTCCCAGGGAATTTTGGGCATAGACCTGGCCCTGTTCGGCGGATTTTTGCCACCAGTTGACGGCGGCTGGCATATCCTTCGACACGCCTTTGCCGTAGGCATAGGCATAGCCCAAACAGTATTGCGCCAGCGAATCACCATGGCCAGCCCCCTTGCGATACCACTGAATCGCTTCCGCATAATCCTGTTCGACGCCAAGTCCGCGCGCGTAACAGGAGCCAAGCCCGGCCTGAGCCGGGGCGTAGCCTTGGGCGGCAGACCGGCGGAAATATTCAACCGCCCTGGCGTAATCCTGTGGAACGCCGTTGCCTTCCGCGTAACATTGGCCAAGCTCAAACTGGGCTTTGACATCACCCTTTTCCGCCGCCGCTTGCGCGGATTGAATATTGATGTTGGTTTCCTGCGCAGTGGCGCACCGGGTCAGTGCCCAGACCAGAAGTCCTGAAGCAGCGAACCGGATGGCCGTCGTGAAAATGGCATTTCGTTTCAATTTCATTTTGATTGTAAAAAATTATTGAGCGATGTGTCTGCTTGCAAGTTACAAAATCGTTACATCGTTTTACCCTGCCTTTCAGGAAGGCGGCAGGTGTCTGTGTTAAAATCAACCGGAACTGCCAGACTGCAAATATTGCTTCAGAGAAAAGTGAGGGGCAAGAAAAACACGAACATTTTACCGCGCCGGGACGGCGGCGGAAAGAACGACAGTGACCCGGCCGATCTTGTGGATTTGAGGTTTATTTTTTTTGTTCTGATCATCTCCACTGTCCGTGCTGCTAGTCTGCTGCTGGGCCTGGCTGCTGGCCACGCCGGCGGCGCTCTGGCTGGTGCTGGTGGCCGAGGCGGAACTTCCCAAGGTGGAGGTTGCCGAACCGCCATTAACGGAAACATTCTGGCCGAGCAAGTTGGCACCACTTCCGATGCCGCTGGCATTTACCCCTTGGCCACCTATGATAGTAATGCCTTCACCAGAGCCGGTCTCTTGGGATGTAACATTGGCTTTGCCGCCCGCCAAAACCGTTAGATTGCCAAGACTATTAGCCGTGACGTTAGCGTCATGCGTAGAAAACACCAAGCCGTTGACTTTGCCTGTGGCCTTGATATCGAGTGTTCCCCCAATCACGCCGGAATTGCCAAGATCAATGTCGCCAACATCTTCCTGCGGCGGACCATAAAGAGGTGGAAGCTTTGATTTCCAATCACCCAAGGGATTAGGAGTGCCAGCCTCCAGAGTGATTGTCGGGCCGAGTGGAAGAATTCCATTTAGTACCTCCTGCAGGATGCCACCCAGATCGGCGTAGATGCTGCCTTGGGGTGTAGTCACAGTGATGTTACCCGGAAACGCGGCCGCACCGGGAACCCGTGTCCCGTCCGACAGTTTGTCCAGTGTGTCCGCCACAATGCCATTGACAAAAACTTTTTCCACCGGCTCATAAGGGAACGAATAAATGGATGAGAAGAAATTCACTGGAATCGCAATGGTGCCGCCGCTGCCGGCGTTCACATCGCCAGTCAGCGAGGTGACGGTCACATTTCCGCCGTTGAAGCTGCCGACACGGGAACTATCAATGTTGATGGTGCCCAAGGCGGTCAGCGAGACATTTCCGCCGCCCGAAGTATAGATGCCCAGACCGACGTAGCTGGAATCCATGATTTCCTTCTCGAATGGCAGCAATTCCGCCGAGCCCAAATCCATGGAGACCCCGACTGATTGCTTGTTTAGGGGACTGTCCGGAATCACGCCGGTGCAGAGGACATTCACATCGCCCCCGCCGAGGGCCGCGATCGTGGAACCGGGCATTTCCAGATAGCCAGCCGTGACATTGATGGTTGCTCCTGACGAGATGTAAGGCGTCAAAAGGGAATAGTCCGCCCTGTCTATGCTGCCGTTACCCACTGACAAAATTCCAAAGGAATTGCCAAGGGAAATGGACCCCGCATTCACATTGAAGTAGCCAGTCCCTCCAAGAATGTAGCCACCGGTGCTGCCTCCGCCAAATACGGAGGAATTCTGGCTGGCAACCTGCAGCCCGGAAATGGACAAGGCATTGGGGCTGCCGGCGGGGACCCAAGAAACAGTGTCTGTAACAAAGTGTCCGTAATCGGGATTCGGCTGGCCGTTGGGAAGTGTCTTACTCCGATCCAGCAACGGATAACCATTGGGACCATAAACCACGAGGGTGAGATTCGGTGTGGTAAGAACGTTGTAAACATCCCCTGACATGGGCCCGATTGAGGTCAGTGTTTTAGTGGCCGTATTGTAAGTTACGTCTGATGTATCAAGACTAGTGAAGAATGGCGCACTTTCGGCAAATCCAGTCAAGTCCGCCGGTTTTTTGGTTCCCAGAAGCGTCTCGGGGCTTGCGAATTTTGTCGGATCAACCGCATATTTCAAAATGGCGCTCCAGGAATCAATGAGTCCGGGAGGCAGCAACGTATCCCCGCGGGGCAAGTCCTTGGACAATTGCAGCAGATCCGGCAAAGTCTGACTCAAGGTGGCGAAAGTGAACGAGCCTTCATTCGAAATCTGGCCGTCAACGGTTATGGAAGTCACGTCTTGGGCGTTCAGATTTTGACCAAAAAAAGTGCAATCCTTCATGTCGCCATGCACCGTGATTTGTGCCAGCTTGGTCACCTGCAAGGTGAAGGTTTCCATGTTGCCGGAAATGTCGAGAACAACGGGCGTTTCGTTGTTCTTTTCCGTAGGGTCGCCGCTGGCGTGATCCTGGTCCGAAAAAGTGGTGGTATCAAACCAACTTTTCTGGCCGCTGTCCGACATCCGCAATTTGGTATCAGCACCGCTTCCAAACAATCCGCCACCGTCCGAAGTAATGATTTGTAGATTGCCAAAGGCTGAAGCAAACAATGTGTAATCGGTGAAAGGTAAAGTTAGCGTCTTATCAGACGCATCCACTGCGCTGGGGGTTTCAAAGGTGACTCCACCCATGCCGGCATTGATGTTCATGGTCGGAGGCAGGAGGATGGGGACGGCGTCATCGGGTCGCGGAACTTGGTAACCCGTCATATAGACTCCGTTGCCCGCCGTCAATGAGACGGATGCGTTGGCATCATAGTCAAAAACATGATATCCGGCGTAGGGCGTTCCTGAATCATCGACAGGATTGTTGAAAACTCCGTTAGGATTCCGGACTTCCTGCAGATAAATGTTGCCCAACCCGCTTTGGATCGTTTGGGTGACGGGATCCCAGCCCGCATTCAAGTTCCAACTCCCTTTGATGAGGCTCAACGCCACATTATCGAATGCGTCACCAATGTCCTGGCTGGCGTTGATGGTGGCGGTGCCATTGGCCTCGACAAAATGTCCATAAACGCTCCCGCCGGCGTTAATGGTCACGTTTCCAGCTTCCGGCCCAAAGGCTCCGGTTCCCGCGTCGCTAAAGGTTTTGGTGTCGGCGTTGAGAGGTAACTCTGTGGTAAACGTGGTAGGAAAACTGACCACGTCCTTGCCTGCGTTGATCGTCACATTTCCGCCGGCGGCGGTGCTGATACCACCCAGATTTGACAGGAAAAAGTTTACCGAGTCGCCAATGTAGAAAGGTGTGTAATAAGGTGCGGCCGCACTTCCATCTCCCGATGCGAAATAATCGAACCCGAAGGTGCTGGAACCGGAGTTGACATCCCCGTATTCCGCCGTCACGTCAATGTTGCCGCCACCAATGGTTCGTATGGCGCCCGTGCCCCCGTTGGCTACGTCCGTGCCAGCGTTGTTCCCGGACCACCCTACCTGCACCTCATTGGCGGCCCAAAGATTGATGTCGCCATTCACGGTTTGCAGGGAGGAGTTGCCACTCAAATAGATTCCGGCCTGACCGGAGGCCGTTGTCCCGGAAAACAAGGTGCCGGCGGTCAGATTGAGATCCCAATTTTTAGGAGTATAAATATTATTGTTAATGTTTATACTATTGCCAGCGGTCAGACTTAAAGCGGCGGAACCGGACGCGGGGCCAAAGGAACTAGACCTTGTTGAACCATCTGAATTAAAAATTGTCGTCAAAGCCGCTGTCAAAGTGATATTATTCAGTGCCTGCAAGTCAATCTGTGAATAGTGGGCGACGAACTCAGTAATATTCAGAGTCGGGTTCGAGCCAGTGGACGTTGTGGCGGTCGAGAGGGTTATGTTGTTCGGGTTGATGAGGAAAACGTAAGGACTTCCGTAACTTGACTGTAGGCTGCCAGCGGTAACTCCGTTGCCAAAAATTTCAAGAATGCCGTTTTGTCCTCCGGCATTTCCCGCAGCAGAAATGGTTGAGCCGGACGTATCGGTAAAGGTATTCTTGCCTGCATTCAAGACCACAAACCCGCCGGGGCTGGTTGCGGTCGAATCTCCGTCGGCCTTGATTTGGGACGTAGCACCCAAATTCAGGCTGCTATTTGCGACCAGCTCAATGACGCCATTGACATTCTGGACGGAGTCGGCCTGAACCAATCCGTTCTGATTTACGAATTGGGCTTGGGCGGCAATGCTGCCGGCGTCTGCAATCAAGTTGCCTTCATTATCCACCGAGCCTTGAGGCAGGGTGACTCGGGCGCTCAATCCACGGCCATCGGGACTCATGGAAACCAAAACCTGTTGGCCGGCATAAAGGCCGATTTTGCCGTTGGGAGCCGAAATGGTGCCGTTGTTCTCGATGTCGCTGGCAATCAGATAAGCCGAGCCGCCGCCCGCAATGTTAATCTGTCCATAGTTGACAATTTTAGCCATGGGCGGTGGTGCGTTGAATGACCAGGAACCGCCGCCGGACAGATCGAAGGCGGGAGTGGACGCTGTGGTCATGACCAGACCGTGGGCGTTGATGACAGCCGAGCCGCCCACCGTGAACCCGTTCGGGTTTTGCAAAATCACATAGCCGTTGGCGTTGAGATTTCCATTGATGCTGGAGGCGGCGGGATCGTTGATATAATTCCAAGTCACCGAGGAGGACGAGGGCTGGTTAAAAGTCGTGGTTTCGCCAGGAACAATATTAAAACTCTGCCAGTTGATGAAGGCGTTGGCGGAAGTCTGGTTGATGGTCACCGATGACGAACCGATGCCGCTGATGGAAGCCTTGCCCTGGCTGACGGAGCCGCCGACGGGGTTCGCCTGAATTCGAAACTGGCAACTGACCCAGACGAGCAAAAACAAAGCCATGACTGACACATGGCGAAAATGGCGTTTGCTGGCGTTGTTCATGATATGATTATTTCCGACTCGAATCTACGGTCATCACCTATAACATTCCATAGTCCCCGGTCAAATTTTTTAATGTGACATGTTGTTGACATCAAAATTGCGCGGTCAGGCCGAAATTAAAATAAGGTTGATCACGCGGCGTGATGCTGGTGCCGATCAAAGGCCAGGAAAACAGGAGTCTCGCCTGCCAATGCGAACCCACCGCGGCGGACAAACCAAAGCCAGTGCCCCAAAGTTCCACGCTTTTTGCGCCCCCTGATGGCGGGGCAATTAGATATTCTGCAGCCGCATCCATGTAGATTGAGCCGCGGACAGTGAGCGGCTGGTTACCATGAACCATGCCCACGAGTTGCGGTGGAGTCTGCTGTTCGAGCGACAAATGCCAGCCCGTGTCCCCGAAATCTTCGCCTTCATGATAACCCCGCACGCTGTCCACTCCGCCGATGCCAAATTGTTCGTTGCTGATCAAAGGCTCGCTGGCCCATTGACCATCCAGGCGAACCGACGTTGTCCAGTTGGTATAAACGGCAAATTCCTGCGAGAAACTGGGGCGCAGAACCACCCAATGGCCGGTGGACTCGGCCGAGCCGGTAATGCTTTGCAGACTCTCGAGTCCGTATAGGTTCGGGTTATTGGTGGAAGAGGGGGAATACAAGGTGGAGCTGGAATACCAGAGGTTGACGCTCAAGCCAAGCCCCATAGTGGCGGCTCCAAGCAAATCATTCATGCTTGCGCTGTAATTGAGCGCCAGAGGCAAATACTCCACCTTCTGTTCGGTTACTGGCGTCGGAACATAGACATAGCTGGTGGTAGTGTTGGTTTTTCCGTTCGCTCCTAACGAGGTTTCAACAGCCTTAAAAATGTTGGTGTTGTAATTGTCCTGCTGATAGGTTTTGAAATCCAGTCCGCCAGACATGGTGGAGCGGAGGCTGCTGACCTGCGGCAAAGGTTTGCTCAACTGGAAGCCAATGTCTTGATTGATGGTGATGCCCTGTTGCACTTCTTTTTGGGAAAGCTGCTTGGGGCGCTAGGATCGGGAGATTAGGGAATAGAATCTTATCGGACAGGATTTCGACGCCGGTATCAGTGGTGGAGCGGCTGGCATACATATTCAATTCCGGCGCGCCGGAAGGCGGCGGCAGATTAAATCTGCCGGGTGGCCTCGTCATAACCGAAGTTGCCGGGATTATTGGCGATGACATTCTCAATTGAGGATGGGTTGTCCAGCGGCAGCCGATAAAACGCGCTGTAGTTGGCGACGAGCGGCAGGTCATAAAAGGGCCACTGGTTCCCGGTTTTGTATTGCTGCGGGCGAGAAACCATATTGCACGCCCAGTGAATGATCCAACTGCCAGAGATTGTCCGCTTCAACCGACGTATTCACGCGCAAATCCGGCGTGCCGGGCGAGCTTTGATTATTAAAGTCCACCTTGCCGTGAATGGGCAGTTGATCCTTTACCCCGAGTGTGAGCGCGCTGGTGCCGGGATCGGGGCCGGGGCCGATGACCGGATAAATCTGCCGGTCCCGGCTGGCGTTGGCGCGGTTCAGTTCGGCCTGAAAAATCGGGCCGTTGAGAACCATGTCTGTATGCAGGCTGGGCAACGCCCGCATCACGTTGTTAGAGCTGAAATAGTGGTTGCCCTTGACATTGATGACTGCCAGCCGGCCTTCGGTCACCTGTACCTTGACGGTCTGATTAGTGAGTTTCTGCTGCGGCAGCCCCACGGCCACGGTCACATAGCCGTGTTCGCGATAGGCTCCCTGAAGTTCAGCGAGCACCGTGCGTATCCCGTCAAAACTAACATTGGTTCCGTAAGCGCCATCAATGTTGGTAAGAGTCATGGCGAGGTCGAGCGGCGGAAGCACGGAGTTGCCCAAGACCAAATATTTCTCCACTTCAAACCGGGGTCCGGCGTTGGTGGAAACCACATGGATGCGGGTGTCTTTTTCCCGGGCTGCCGCTTCGGCCATGTTCTGGAGCAAGGCGGCGCGCGCTTGGGCGATTTGTTCGGAAGAAGCCGGCTTGGCTGGCGGTGGAGGAACCGACGGGACGGTGTTGATGACTCTCTGCTCTTGCGGAGGTTTTGGTTGCGGAGCCGCGACTTCTTCGGCTGGACTTGCAGCCATTTCCGGGATGATGATCTCCGGGGCGTTGGTAAATTTTAAGTAGCTCTGGCCGGACACCACCACTTGCGGCACCGCCGTCGGAAAGACGTTCAGCGTGACAACGCCGTTGGTGATCTTTTCGAGCGGGATGGCCACGCTCATCATGGGATAGCCCAGCCTGACATATTCCATGTGCAAGTCCGAGGCGGCCTTCACCAGTTCTTCCACGCCGACATTCGTGCCGGTGTATTTGTCGAAAATGGAAGACATGGAATTCGTAATGACTTGTAGCTTGCCTTTGACGACATACTCCCGGACGTTAAATTGGGGAACAGCGTGAGTGCCGATTGCAGTCGAAGTCTTGACGGATGGAATGGAAGCTTGGGAGTTTTCAACCACGCCAGATTCACCCGCTGGCAAATTCATGGCGAATCCATTGCGCCCAGCAAACGAGAAGCCATGACATGAAATGAACATGGCTGCGCCAAAGCCCTTTGGTCGTCAGGCAAGGTTTGTCGGGTGTCTTGGAATTCATCCGGGTCATTAAGCTGGAACATGAAATAACAGCACCTTTCAGCGCAACGCGGCTGACCACGCCGCGCCAACCGGCAGAACCGGTTGTTCAAAATTGCCGTCGGACCGAATGCTTAAATTCATTGCTTGCAATAACGTCCCGCTGTCCACCCCTGTTGATAACTTCCGACTTGCAACCCGGCCCGTGTTTCTTGAAATGCTCACCGCCGAAGGCTAGGGCGACCATGTTACAGGTCGCCGTCGGAACTGTGACGATTTGGAAACAAAGAATTTCAGGCAGCCCGCCAATGACGGATTTTGGCGGTTAAAAACAACAGTTCGTTGCAACGCGAATGACGACGCATCACCGCGCCGGAGTGACAGGTTGTCCCCGTCCGAGTTTGTAAACAGTTTCAATAAATTTTCCCAACCGACACTGGTTCGTCACACGACAACCTCAATTTGTAGCGGTGACAGCAGTCGGCGTTTGATTGGAAAAGCTGGCTGCTGTGGAAGTTTTGGCGTCCGACGAAAGCATGAAAAACTTAAATCATACCTACGAACCTCACCTCACGGTCAGGGAATCTTTCATACCGACCAGCGGGGAATGGATTCCGCGATTGGTCGGCTGGTCAATGATTCAAGTCCGGCAGGGTAACGGCTACCATCTGCAACCGCAATCGAACCGCGAACTGGAACCGGGCGCGGTTCTTCTGGTCGCGGCACCGATGCAGGGAACGATCCGCGCCAGCCAGCTTGGCGCATTATCCCTCTGCTCGTTCAGCATCATACCGGCGCGGCTGACCGGATTGCTCACTTTGAGCGAGCACGATCTTCTGGATGTGGCGTCCAGAAAAGATTTCTCTCCGCAGATTTTTCCGGCGGGCAGCCCGGTTGCCCTGAAGATGGGAGAACTGTGCGCCAGCCCAAACCGGGACGGATTATTGTTCCGGTTGAAACTGCTCCAACTTTTTATCGAAGCCTTCGGAAAAGAACTGGAACCGGTGGCCCTTGATGAGGATTCCACCGATGCCAAGGAACGTCTGCAGGTACTCTTGAAACAAATGCCCGCGTCCGAATTGCTGGAACTGGATTTTCACGGACTGGCGCAGATGACCCGCTGTACTTCACGCCACTTGAGCCGGATTTTTTACCAATTGGTCGGCATGTCATTTCGGGACAAGCGCGCCGAACTCCGGCTGGCGCGCGCGCGGGAACTGCTCGCCACCAGCGATGCCAAAGTGGTGGAAGTCGCCCTGGAAAGCGGCTATAAATCTTTAAGCCTTTTCAACCTGATGTTTGCCCGCCGGTTTGGCACCAGTCCCAGCAAATGGCGTCAGAAACATGAAGACCAGAAAGACAATGGGAATCTTCAAAGCAAACGGCCAAAACGGACTGCGCCGGGCGGAAGCGGCGCGGCCACTTTCAGGGTGAACCTGAATCCGCAAAGACGGCAAACGACTTGAGCGATAAGTGGCTCCGGTTTGCCACGACCGGCCCGTCAACCGGTGATGACTTGCAGCGCCAAAGGTTCGGCCGCCGGGCGCGCGTTTTCCGGGAGCGAACCAAAATGATGACGCGCTTGAAATTGCGGCGGGCGGGCGAAGTCGCGATAGAGCGTGATGGCGACGTGTTCGTTGCGGCGGACGCAATCCTTGATCGCCTCGGCATTTTTCTCGCAATAAATCAGCGTCTTCCACGAATAGATGTGCTTCGGTTTGTGAAAATCGCTGTTCGCGATGAACGGCAGTCGTTTCAAACCAACGTCGTTGAAAATATTATTCCGGTTCGCAATTTCCCAGGCGTCAAGCAGCGGCGCGTATTTCTCCTGGTTTTCCCAAAAGTAGAGCGTGTTCTTGCCCCACTCGCTTTTCATGATGTGCGGATGCGAGGCGACCGCCAGCCCGCCCTGCGAATGAATCTGCGCGATGAGTTCGGGAATTTCCAGCGACGCGTCAATCGGCGATTTCAAGTCAATGCCCAGCAGGTGCGCGGAAGTTTTTCGCGTGTAACCGTCCTTGTTGAACTCAATGCCCGTCATCACGAGCATTTTGTAGCGCCGCCACGCGCGCTGGCGTTCGCGCTCGATCACCGCAAAATATTCTTCGACTTGTTCCTGGCCGAGCGTGAGGTTCGCCAGCTCGGATAATTTTCCGATCAACCGTTTTGGATCCGCCAGATGGTCGGTGATGCAAATGCAATCGAATCCGTGCTCGCCATAAAAATCTATGATCTCGGGCACGGAAAGTTTGCCGTCGGAATAATTCGAGTGGATGTGAAAATCGCAGAGCAACATCTGCGGCGCGGAATGGCTGTCGCCATTTTTTTGCGGCGTCAGAACGCATGATTCGTTCTGGCGCGGCGTCGAACAATTTCACCGCCTTGCGGCCGGAAGTGTCGTGTTCCGACTCGGCAAGAATCAATTCGGCGATGCGTTCCGCCGCGTCCGGCCTGCTCACGCGCTTCAGATTTTTCCGCCATTCGTTCCACTGGCGCGCGTCGTCGGCAAAGGCATTTTCCACCAGCTCGGCGACTTCACGGTTTTTTTCCGCAATCGCGCCGAGGCCGCAGCGCCAGATCAATTCTGCGTTGCCTTCTTCCTGGCCGGGGATCACCTGGTTCACAATCATCGGACAGCGTGCGGCGATGGCTTCCTGCACGGTCGCGCCGCCGGCTTTGCTGATGACGAGATGATGCGACATCATCAGCTCGGGAATCTGGTTCGTCCAGCCGAGAACTTTCACACGCTCCGCAAAATCGCGCGTGCGTTCGACCAATTGCGCGCGCAATTCAGGATCGCGTCCGGCGCAAATTGTCAGATGGACATTTTCCACTTCGAGCAAACGGTCAATCGCCTTGCCCGCTTTTTTCTTGCCGGTGTTGATGATGTAAAGCACGCGGCGTGGCTCGTCACCGACGGGTGGCGGCAATTCCGGCAGATTTGAATTCGCAAAAACCGGGCTGACGGGAAATCCGAGCGCCTTGATTTGCTTCGCGAACACGCCGTTTTTTTTCAAAACCTCCGCCGTCTCGTCGTTCGCCACGCAGAAAATGTCGCTCGGCGCGCGATACCACGCGGAGTTGACGGTGATGGAATCGGTGACGACGGTGATGAACCGGAACGGACGTTCGCTGTCGCCGTAAATTTTTTTGAGGACGTGCGCATAGACCGGATAAACGGAGACAACGCAGTCCGGCTGCGTTTCGGCGAGGACTTTTTCGAGCGTGTTTTGCAGACGAGTAAAACCGCCGAGCTGTTTTTCCACGAGCGGATTTTCCATCAGCGAATAAATTCCGCTCCAGAGTTTCGGCGCATATTGCACGATGCCGAGGTAGCTTTTTCGGGCGAAGGTGTTGAAAGCTCCGTAGCTGTCGGCGAACAAGTCGAGGACTTCCGTGCGCGCCTCTTCATCAACCAGCTCAATCGCGTCGCGCAAACTGCGGGCGGCGGCGTTGTGCCCGTCACCGAATCCGGCGGTCAAAATGAGGATTTTTTTTTGCACGGACGCCAGCACTGTATTTTAGGCGTGTTACGTTCGTGTGTCGGGAATGTGAACTTCTATTCACATTTTATTAACAGTGAAAATAATCCGTGCGTTTGGCTCACGCTGGCCGGGAAAGGTCGCCTGGCGACGAAAATCTGCAACGTTCTCGTTCTATATGGTGCACCCAAGAGGAGTTGAACCTCTAACCTGCTGATCCGTAGTCAGCCGCTCTATCCAATTGAGCTATGGGTGCGACCCTGATTTTCCGGTGTTTTAGCAGGCCAGTCACCGACAGTTTGACCATTTTTGCCGCTTGCTTTGCGACGCCCCGCAGGATCAAGGCCTGTTGTTTTCTGGCGGAAAACCCAAGATGCGAACCTGATTCGCGATGTGCCGACCGATTTTTATTTTGCAAGATTCAAAATGAAAGGCAAGCTCATTCGCAAGAGTGGCAAGAGAGCCTTGACTTGAATTGAAATTCGGAATTAGAATCACACAGGCTTTAACCCAAATAAATTATGAAGACATCCCAGGCAAAAATCATCACCCTCAATCTCGCGCTGGCCGCGTTGCTGGCGGTTGTCGCCGGCTGCGTTTCCAAGAGCTACGACAAAGGCGCGGCTGCGTCTGCGGCCTTGCAATCTTCGGCGGACGCAGTATCAGAAACTTCAGGCAAGGTGAACGACGTGCTGGCCGCGCTCAACAACCTCACCTTCAAGTCGCAAGGCGACTTGCGTGATCAGTATGATGCTTTCGTCTCCGCCGCCAAGAATCTGAACACGTCCACCGACAATCTTGAAACAAAGGTCATCCAGATGCGGAATGCCGCCGCCGTCTATACCGAGAGCTGGACCAATCAGCTGGCCATGATCCAAAGCCCGGAACTCCGCCAGCGCAGCACCGACCGCATGAATGAAGTCACCACCAATCTCAAGGACGTGGACACGAGCTACGAAGGGGTGAAGAATTCGTTCAAGCCTTTCACGTCCGATTTGAAGGACATCCAGACCTATCTCGGCACGGACTTGACGGCAGGCGGACTTAACACCATCAAGGATATTGTTTCCAAGACCAAGGTGGACGCCGTTCCGTTGCGCGCCTCCGTCAAACAATTGCAGGCGAGCTTCAGCAATTTGGGCACCGCGCTTTCGCCGGTGCTCCCAAGCGCCGAGCAGAAATAATCACGTCGGGTCGCACAGCGGATTCATTCTGTTGCACCAAAAGTCAGCGGCGGAAAATTTTTATTCCCTCCGTTTGGATTGATCCCGCCAAAAACTTAACTTGCCATTTATGCCAGTTTGTGAAAAATTTCACAAAGAATTTATGCCACACGTCAAACTGCACATTCCGGGGCCGGTCGAAGTCAGCGAGAAAACCTTCAAGGCGTTTTGCTCGCCGATGATCGGCCATCGCGGCCAGGGCTTCAAAGACCTTTACGCGAAAATCCAGCCGCAGCTTCAGCAACTGCTTTACACGAAGCAACTCGTTTATCTTTCCACATCCAGCGCGTGGGGCGTGATGGAAGGCGCGATCCGCAATCTCGTCCAGAAAAAAGTCCTGAACTGCATGTGCGGCGCGTTTTCGGACAAATGGTTCGACGTTTCCAAAAAATGCGGCAAACAGGCCGAGGCGTTGCAAGTCGGATTGGGGTTCGCCGATCCGCGCCGAAGCGATTGATAAAAAACTGGCGACCGGTGAATTCGACGCGCTCACTTTGATCCACAACGAAACTTCGACCGGCGTGATGAGTCCGCTGGCGGAAATCGCCGCGCTCAAGAAAAAATATCCCGACGTGATTTTCATCGTGGACGCCGTCAGTTCGCTGACCGCGCTGCCGGTCAAGTTCGACGAGCTGGGCATTGACGTTTTGCTCGCCGGAACACAAAAAGCATTTGCGTTGCCTCCGGGTCTGGCTGTTTTTGTTGCTTCACCCGCCGCGCTCGCGAAAGCCGCGACCGCCAAGGATCGCGGCTATTATTTTGATTTCGTCGAGTTCCAAAAGAACGCCGAGCAAAGCATGACGCCGAGCACACCGAGCATCGGCCACATTTACGCGTTGAGTTCCAAGCTCGACGATTTCTTCGCCGAAGGTTTGGACGCGCGTTTCGCGCGCCACAAAAAAACGAATCAACTCACGCGCGACTGGGCGGCGAAGCACGGTTTCAATCTGTTTCCCGAAAAGGGTTTTGAATCCGTCACGCTTACCTGCGTCAGCAACGGCGCGCGTCCCGGCGGCAGAACTGTTGACGTGGCGAAATTGCAAAAGCTGACGAAAGATCAAGGCTTCCTGATTGACGGCGGCTACGGAAAAATCAAAGGCACGACGTTCCGTATTTCCAACATGGGCGACGAAACCGAGGCGACGATGAACCAGCTTTACGCCGCGCTCGACAAGGCGATGGCGCAACTCTGATTTTGGTGTCGGTTGGTTTGGGTTGGACCGGCAATCCGCGAGGGCGGGTTGCCGGTTTTTATTTTGAGACGCGTAGCAATGGAAATTTTAGACTTGCCGGCAGTGGCCGTTGGCGATCAGGCCATTGATGAAGATAAAAAAAGTGGAGCCAGTTGTCGGATTTGCTCTATAAAACCCACAGTTGCAAGGATATAATGCCTGATTTTATTGGAGTAATCAAGCCTAATCATCGTAACCAATTCATACCCTTTTTAACTCGTTTGGTGTCCGTTTTGGTGTCCGCGATTTTGCACAAAATTCCGCCTTTTTCTAAAAGCAGACGCACACTTTTTCAGTTCGTAAATTTAATTGCCATTTAGAAATCGAAGCCGAGTATTACGCCGGTCGGAAGTGAGTAGCCACGGAAAGTCATTCGGAAAATTTTGACGCTCAATTTAGGCTACTCACTTCCGACCGGCGTCTTGCTTTGCCTTGATTCCAAAAACGGGTGCGGCAAAATATCCCCCGTTTGGGGGATTGAGTCAAGCTTGCTTTGCCTTGATTCCAAAAACGGGTGCGGCAAAATTGACACGGAGAAGGTCTATCGCAAGCGTTGCTTTGCCTTGATTCCAAAAACGGGTGCGGCAAAATTTTCACCTGGCGTTCACCATCGGCGGCGCGGCTTTGCCTTGATTCCAAAAACGGGTGCGGCAAAATAGGTGGCGCAAGCCTATGATTTTGCCGCACTTGCAAAGCTACCAGAGCTGTATCTGTTCGGGTAAATCCTCCGCTTCCACTTCGGAAGCGGGGGAACCCTGAATGACATAAGACCGTTCCCATTGGGATCGGGTCACAAAAATGCCTCGCACGCTGCCTTCCGGCGGCAAGTGTTTTTTCAGCCGGTCAATATGCGTTTCTTGGCGCGCAAACGTGACGCACGCCCGCGCATAGACGCTGAATTGCATCATCTGATAGCCGTCATCAAGGAGATAGTTGCGAAAATCAGTCGCGGCTTTGCGCTGTTTTTTCGTTCCTACCGGCAGATCAAATGCGACAACTAGCCAGCCCATTTTGAATTTTTCGGTGTCCACGGTTTGTAATGGCGCGGTTGGTTTTCCACCACGGCTTTGCGGAAGCCGCGCACGACGCCTTCAATCACGCCCTGAATTTCCAAACTCAAATCAAGATTGTCCACGCGCTCTAATGGAAAGCCAGTTAGCCTGCAACTTTTGCCCGTTCCGCCCATGCGTAGCGGTAACTGTGGAGAGAGATGCCTTTGATCCCTAAAAGGTCGCATCGTCTCCTGAAAAGTTTGGCGCGGTGTTTTTCATGCAATTCAGCTTGGCGCGGGAACAAATGCCCGAAGGTCGGAAGGGTTTTAAGCAGGCGTTGAACTTCTTCGCCAAGAAAATAATAACCGGCGTGCCGGTTTTTTTACGCCCGAAACTTATTGTGCCGATCTGCCAATCAATGTCCTCTGCCGTCAAAGTCGCCACGTCGCTTTGCGAGCCGCCCAGATGCCAGCACAATTCGTAGTAAGCGCTTATTGCCGGATTTTTTTCACGTTCAATAATTTTCTCGTGTTCTTCCCTCGTGATGGCGCGCTTTGATTTGCAGTGAACCGCAGGCCAATTCCGTTTTGGCATGACCGGCCACGGCAGCCAGTGCATGTTCACGGCGTAATTGTGGATGCGGCGCAAATAAACATTGGTCGAGACCGTGCCGGCTTTCAACACGGCCAAAAATTGCTCCGCCGTGGTTTCGATCAAGTTTGCGTTGTCGGAGCGGGTCGAACGCTTTGTCTCTAACCGCGCCTTGCCAGCGGGATAAATTGTTGCCGGTTTTGGTGGAGATCATCGTGTCCATGACGTGTTGCCAGGTGCGTGCTGACAAGCGCGGGGTCGCTGTGATGCAAATAGACCTGCGCGATTTGCAGATTCATCGCGGGCTGGTGGGCGGCCTCGTTTTTGGCGTGAAGCAGGCGTGCGGCGTCGGCCTTGTCTTTCGTGCGCAGGCTGGTCTGCTTGCCTGTAGTCGTGTCCTCGCAGTAATAAACACCGGAGCGTTGAAACAGAATGAACCGAGTATTTCATGTGATGCCTTTCTGGTTCTGAATCGTGAACCATTGGAGCATCATCGTGTTAGCGGTTAGTGGCGAGTGGTGGTCGAAATTCTGCCGAATTGTTGGCGGATAGCCGAGCTCTGGCGCCCGTTTTACTGACAGTTTCACTGACACTCGGCCTCTGACTTTCCGCAACTAACTGGAAATCTGTCACTTAAAAGTGGAGCCAGTTGTCGGATTTGAACCGACGACCGACGGTTTACAAAACCGTTGCTCTACCACTGAGCTAAACTGGCAAACCCGACCGCGCCCATTTTGAAAGAGTCAAAGTTGCAGGCAAGTTAATTCGGCGTCCCTTGAAACTCATGTTCTCGAAATTCATTTTATTTGAACCAGTTTGGACAAATCATCTTCGTTGCTGACAAAATTCGTGTCCATTTGCGTCCATTCGTGGTTAAATTTTTTTGTGAAAATTGTCACCGACGAAAAATGCGCCGGCTACTCGCGCTACGCACACCCCGAACGACCGGCGCGCGTCACTGACACAATCGCACGATTGAAAAAACAGGACGAACTTTCAATTGAGTGGATTGCCCCCGCAGAAATTTCCGACACGCAAATTCTCCGCGCGCACGCGCCCGAAATGCTCGCGCGACTGAAAATCCCGCAGGACTTCGACGCTGACACGCCGTTTTTTGAAAACATTTCTGATTACGCCCGCGCTTCCGCCGCCGCCGCGCTCGACGCGATGAAGCTCGCCCGAAACGGTGAAAATGTTTTCAGCCTCATGCGCCCGCCCGGCCATCACGCCACGCGCGAACAATCCATGGGCTTCTGCTATCTTGAACAACATCGCCATCGCCGTACTCGAAGCCGTTGCGACCGGGACAAGGCGCGTCGCCGTTTTTGATTTCGACGTTCACCACGGCAACGGCACTGAAAACATCTTGCTCAACCGCGAAGGCGTCGCGTTTTTTTCCGTCCACCAATTTCCCGCGTATCCCGGCACCGGGGAGAAAAACGCCAGCGAAAACTGTTTCAATTATCCCGTCGCGCCATCCGCACCGCGCGAAACTTATCGCGCCACGCTCACCCGCGCGTTGGGCGACCTGAAAAATTTCCGCCCCGACCTCATCGTCGTATCCGCCGGATTCGACGCCTACACGCGCGACCCGCTCGCCGACGGCACATTGCTCGTGGAAGATTTTCACTGGCTTGGCAAAGAATTACGCGCGTTGGAAATTCCGTTTTTCAGCTTGCTCGAAGGCGGTTACAGCCGCGATTTGCCGGAACTTGTTTTTGCATATCTTAAAGGCGTTGAAGGGAAGTAATTCCTCTCGACAATCAAAATTCAAAACTTAACCTCCGCCCATGTCGTCGCCTTATTTCGTTTACGCCGTTATGATCGGCGTTTTCGCCTGGAGCATTTATCGCCGTATGCGCCGCAACATCGGACGACAACCGCTGCATCCACGCCGCGCCATCAAATCCATCGTCATTCTTTCCCTCGTCAGCGTGCTGATTGTCGGCACGTCGTTGCAAAATGCGAACCTGCTGCTCGGTTTCGGCGGCGGCCTGTTGCTGGGCGTGGCGCTGGGGTTTGCCGGACTGCGGCTCACGCGATTTGAAACGAACGACGAAGGCCATTTTTACACGCCCAACACGCCCATCGGCGTCGCGCTCTCGCTGCTGCTGGTTGGACGCATCGCCTATCGTCTCTGGGTGTTCCGCGACATTTCGGCCGCGCAAAATCATCCGCCGCCGATGCAAAGTCCGCTGACATTTTTCATCATCGGGCTGACCGTCGGCTATTACCTCGTTTATCAAACCGGTCTGTTCATCCACAGCCGCGACAAAAATATTTCCGACCGGAAAAATTTTCAGCCGGACAATTCCAATTTGGATTCTTCGCGTGACCGTCCTTGAAGCGATTCAGAAAAGCGCGGAATTTCTCGGCAAAAAAAACGTCGGGTCGCCGCGCCTGCAAGTTGAGCTTCTGCTCGCGCATCTGCTGAAAATGCCGCGCATGAAATTGTATCTGAATTTCGAGCGCGCGCTTTTGCCGGCGGAAATTGATTTTTTGCGCGAACTCGTGAAACGTCGCGGACAAGGCGAACCGCTCCAGCACATTGTCGGCTCAACTTCATTTTGCGGATACGAAATTGCCGTGAACCGTCACGCGCTTGTGCCGCGACCGGAAACGGAATTGCTCGCGGAACTCCGGCTGGAATTTTCTTTCAACTCTCAATTCTCAATCAACCGCTCTGGACTTCGGCACTGGAACCGGCTGCATCGCCATTGCGGTCGCGGCGAAATATCCGGACGCAAAAATTATTGCGACGGATATTTCGGCGGACGCGCTCACGCTGGCAAAGCAAAATGCTATTGCCAACAAAGTCGCCGAACGGATTGATTTTTTTCAAGGCGACGGATTCACTGCAATTGCTGCTGATTCAAAATTCGATTTGATCATCAGCAATCCACCTTACATTCCATCGGCGGAAATCGAAACGCTTCAGCCGGAAGTCCGCGATTTTGATCCGCGCGCGGCCTTGGACGGCGGCGCGGACGGCTTGGATTTTTATCGAAAGCTCGCAAGGCAAGCGAAACCGTTTTTGAAATCAGATGGAAAAATCATGCTGGAATTCGGGGACGGCCAGGCCGATGCGATAAAAAAGATTTTTGAAAATGAAAAGTGGATTGTCGAAGCCGTGAAGGAAGATTACAGTCAGCGCGCCAGAATTTTAATCGCTCACAAATAATTTCATGGAAAGTTTTTTGATCAAAGGCGGCGTGCCGTTGCACGGCGAAGTCACCATCAGCGGCAGCAAAAATGCCGCGCTGCCCATCATGGCGGCGACGCTGCTCACGGACGAGCCGTGCGTCATTCGCGGCGTGCCGGATTTGAGCGACACGCGGTTCATGGCGCAAATTTTGCAATCGCTCGGCGCGCAGGTGAAATTTGAAAATGGCACGCTGACAGTTCGCGCAAAAAAAATCCGCGGCTACGCGGATTACGAACTCGTCCGCAAAATGCGCGGCTCGATTTGCATCGCCGGGCCGCTGCTCGCGCGATTGCGCAAGGCGCGGATTTCTTTGCCCGGCGGCTGCATCATTGGCGCGCGGCCGATCAATTTGCATTTGAAAGGTTTTGAGGCGCTCGGCGCGAAAATAAAAATCGAGGGCGGCTATGTTGACGCGACGGTGAAAAAACTGATCGGCGCTTCGATGTTTCTCGGCGGACGCGCCGGCCCGACGGTTTTGGGAACGGCAAATATAATGATGGCGGCGACTTTGGCCGATGGCGTGACGGTCATCGAAAGCGCGGCGTGCGAGCCGGAAGTTGTTGACCTCGCAAATTTCCTGAATGCGATGGGCGCAAAGATTTCCGGCGCGGGCAGTCCGACGATCACAATTTCCGGCGTTGAAAAATTGCACGGCGCGGAACATGAAGTGATTCCTGACCGGATTGAAACGGCGACTTTTGCGATTGCCGCCGCCGCGACGAATGGCGAAGTCACGATTAAAAATTGTCGCGCCGACCATTTGCGCGCGGTGATTGACAAGTTGAACGAAGCCGGAGTTTCAATTCAGCAGCGCAACTGGAAATTTAATTGTCCGTCGCGGGAAAAAATTGCGCGCGGCGGACGTGACGACGCTGCCGTATTCCGGTTTTCCGACGGACGTGCAGGCGCAGATGATGTCGCTGCTCGCGCTCGCGCCGGGCATCAGCATCATCACGGAGCGGATTTTTGAATCGCGCTTCATGCACGTCAGCGAACTGGCGCGGCTCGGCGCGGAGATCGAGATCGAGGGGCCGAGCGCGATCGTGAAGGGCGGCAGGCCGTTGAGCGGCGCGCCGGTGATGGCGAGCGATTTGCGCGCGAGCGCGGCGCTGGTGATCGCCGGGCTGGCGGCGAAGGGCGCGACGCAGGTGAACCGCATTTATCATCTGGATCGCGGCTACGAAAAGATGGACGCGAAATTGCGGAAGCTCGGCGCGCGGATTCAGCGCGTGGAGGAAAAATGAATTTTACGGATTGTAAAATAATTGGGACTACCTTCTTTATGGAATTCGGTGAAACGTCGTAATTGAATTGACTATTTCACCCGATTGATGGATTATCATCTATAGCCGTGCAAATCCGTTTCGGACAAAGCAACGCAGGCACTGCCTAAATGTAGCTTGCACCCACCACGGATATCCCTTACCGGAAAACGGTGTGCCTATAAAGATTTGAAAGTCGAGCTGACGCCTGAAGATTTATCAAACCCTGGAACGCAAAAATTATTGCTACATAATTATTTTACTTCTGAAGATATGTGCGAAGAGCTGAATGCCAATTGAGAAAAATGAAACCTTTTTATGTGGAGGCATACAAACAAGTCGCAGTTCTTTTAAAAACTTGTATCCATAAGTCGAACGATTTTCTTGTTACGCGATGATGGCACTTGGAGGGGCAGAAATGGGGCGGCGCCGGACTTTTATGAAATAAGCGGATTTCTGACCGCTTTGGTATTTATAGTCGGTTTGGTTATTATGTTGGCTGTGGTTTACAGTAAGAAAAAGCTCAAATGAAATTTGCATTAGTTGGAATTTATGATCGCGGGATTCTCCAAGCCGAGAGAATCCACATCAAAGCTACAGCAGATATTGATCTGCGGTTTTGCGTGGTCTTGGATACAAGTTACCGTGATGAACAGACTATTGAAGCTGGGCAACGGACCTGTTTTTGGTTTCCGAGTAAATCCTTAAAAGCTGGAGACAATATAGTGCTCTACAGCCGTGGCGGAAATGAAAGCACGAAAATCGCCCAGACGGAAATGTTTTTCATTTCTATTTCCGAGGTCAGGCAAAAACAATTTATAATGATCCAAAAACAACTGGATCAATTTTTGAAATTGCCAATTGGATAACTCTTCCGATGCCAACCCCAACCAAACCACTTGCCACGATTCCGGGCGTTCTTGGATTTCAAAAATAAAATGGATATTGACCCGCGCTCATTTACACGAAAAAGGAAAGGCGTCAGTGCTCGATGATTTACAGGATTGCCCCTTTTATAATTTCAACAGCGTAGGAACGCGGACAGTGTCGCATCAAGCGGACGCTTGAAACTCCACGGCGAGGAACTGTCCCGCTCCGAAAACTTTTTGACACCGTCGAAGCAGCCTTTAACTTTCCGCCATGAAAGTTTTGCTCACGCCGCATCAGGAAAAATTCGTCGGCCAGAAAATGAAGGGTGGCGGTTATTTGTCGCAAGACGAGGTCATCCGCGAAGCATTGCGCGTGTATGAACTCGTCGAGCAGGAGGACAATGACCCGCAGCTTGAAACTGCGTTGCGCCACGCGCTCCGCAGTCCGTTGAAAAAATACAAGTCCGGCCATTTCGCAGCCCTTGCCGCTTGAATAAGATTGAAATCTTCGTCCGTCATGACGCCGAACTGGATGCGTTCGGCTACTTCCAATACATCCGCGAAAACAATCCTGAAGCGGCACTTCGTTTTCTCGAAGCGATTGATTGCACGGTTGAAAATCTGGCGCTACAGCCGTTGAAAGGTCGGTTGCGAAAATTTCGCGGCAAAGATTTGAAAAACATCCGTTCGTGGCGCGTGGACGATTTTGAAAATTATCTGATTTTCTACCGCTTTGCAGGAATGCGACTGGAGATTCTTCGCATCAAACACGGCGCGATGGATTTTCCGCAGGCGTTGCGGCGGGATTAACCTGCCAGCGGCGTAGGAACGCGGACAGTGTCGCATCAAGCGGACGCTTGAAACTCCACTGCGAGGAACTGTCCGCGTTCCGAAGATTGTTTCCCGGAAACAAAATGGCGCGGCGGGAAGCCGTTGGCGCGGGCGCGAAAATGTTTTCGCCCGTGCAAACGACTTCCCGCACACGCTGGTTGCCCCGCTTTGATTTCACGACGCGTTTCCGCCGTCGCTTTGCTATGGCGCGACGAGTTCATGCGGCGATGAGCTGGCTGTTGGCGTAGATGCGCGCCTGCCGCCCGGCACGCAGGACGGCGGCATCGGTTTTTTCCTCGAACAGCACGGGGAAAACGAGCAGCGGGAAAACGGTCGCCCAGGCGAGCGCCGCCGCGTCGTTGGCCGCGCGCCGCAGCGGGGCGTTCAACTCCGGCGCGGCGTCGAGCAATTGCTGCGCGAGCAGCCGGTTTTTGAGCCGCTCGAATTCGGTTTCCTGGACGGCACGGAACGGCACTGTCGGCGTGGGCCGCAGTTCGAAGCGCGTTTCAGGGCCGAATTCTTGTCGGCACGTATGTTTTGTTTTTGTTCATTTATTTTCCTTTCGTGGTTTGGTTAAAAAGCAAAAACCCGCGATTGACTGGCAATCGCGGGTCTTTTGAAAATCTTAAAAGTTAAATCATCAGTTCGTTCCCACGATGCCAAGACGGCAGCCAACGCGCGTCCAAATGGACATAGATCCATTGGCTTGGGCGTGCTTCAGTGTTGGAGCAAACGTGGTTTTCATATTCAACGCGGAGAAGAAACACCATTCCGGGGCGTTTGTCAAATTTATTGCGCGGTGAAAATTGCGTTGTCGGATTCCGGCGCGGTGCTAGATTAACCCAAGCATGAGTGACAAAGCTTTGAAGATGGTGACGTGCAGTTCGTGCGAGACGAAGGTGTTCATCCCCGGCGATCTCGCGCCGCTGGCGACCGTGCCGTGCAGCAAGTGCGGGCATCCAATCATGATGCCGATGCTGTTGCGGCAGTTTGAGCTGCGCAGTTTCGTGGCGTCGGGCGGCAACGGCACGGTGTATCGCGGCTGGGACACGGTGCTGGAACGGCTCGTGGCGGTGAAGCTGCTGAAAAACGAGTCGCTTCAGGAACCCGGCGCGTTGGAAAGTTTTTACCGCGAAGCGCGCGCCTGCGCCCGGCTCAACCACACGAACATCATCCACATCTACACCTTCGACGAGTGGGAGGGCTTGCGTTATCTCGTCATGGAACTGGCCGACCGCGGCAGCCTCGACACGCGGATTGAAAAGCAGCAGCGGGTGGATGAACTGGCCGTGCTCGACATCGGCATCAAAATCGCCTCCGCGCTTGACCTCGCGCTCAAGCACAACCTGATCCACCGCGACATCAAGCCGGGCAACATCCTTTTCGATTACGACAACGAACCCAAGCTGGTCGATTTCGGGCTGGCGCGGAATCCCGAAGCGGAACAGGAATCCTCCGCCGTCACCGAAGGCACGCCGTATTATGTCGCGCCGGAAAAAATCAAACGCGAACCGGAAACATTTTTGTCCGATATGTATAGCCTTGGCGCGACGCTTTATCACGCGCTGATCGGGCGCGTTCCGTATGACGCCCCGACGGTCGAAGAGGTCATCATGGCGCAGGTGCAGACGCCCTTGACGCCGCCGGATGAAGTCCTGCCGGAAATTTCCCAGGCCACCAGCGATGCCCTGGTGAAGGCGATGGCAAAAAATCCATCGGACCGGTTTTTGAGCTACGATGAATTTATCATGTCGCTCGAAGCCGCGCGCAGCCTGCTGCTTCGGGAACGCTCAAGCGCGCCCCCAGGTAATAATCCGGCCAACAAGGCCAAGGGTCTTACCAGTTGGTGGCGGCGTTAGTAAAAAAGGCGGGCGTTGCCGCCCGCCTTGTTGGTAAAAAATCAATCTTTACATGGCGGCGCTGTTGGTGCTGGTGTCCGTGCTGTCAGGGTTTGACTTCCTTTTCTTCTTCTTTTCAGCGTCGGATTTTGCGCCAAAGTGGACGCTTGTCGCGCTTAATTTTCCGTCCGCGCCTTTCTTGTAAGCACCGCCGGCCATTTCGCCCACCACGCCGTCGGACAAGGTCGCCGGCTGGCCGTCCTTGGTGATCTTGGTTTCCGACGTGACTTCAAACGTCTTCGTGCCGACGGTGAAAGTCATCGCGTTCGTGTCAATCGCGCTCAATTTGCCGTTGAACACCGAATGGTCGTGCTTCCTGTGTTTGACGGGCGCGTTGGTTGTTTGCTCCGGCGCGGCCGGGGTGTTGGTGGACATGGCGTCCTGCGCGCGCGACCACGCGGGCATGGCCACGATGGCCGCCGCGAGCAGGTTCAAGGCTGTGATTTTCAGAATCGTTCTTTTCATTTGGATTATGTGGTTTTTGGTTCGCTTAAAAGACAGCACATGAAGAGACGGCATAAAATAAAAACTGGTTTCAAAAAAAATCAAACTATTTTACCACGCGCCCTCGGTGATCAATTCGGTGATGTTCCGCGCCAGGTCTTCCGCGAGCAGCGGCGACGCCTGGCGTTCAGCCGACGCCAAATCCGAACCGACTGTCACCAGCGTGTAGCCGGTCACATTTTTATCGAGCAATGCCTTGCCGGTCGCGCGCTCGCGCACGACGACGTGGGCGGTGATGTTGACGCGATAACTTTGCGCGGTCGTGACATCGCTGTTCAGATAACTCAAACCGACGCGGTTGTAGCGCGTGATGACGCCGCTGACGACGACATCACCGCCGCCGTGCGTATCGAGGCGATAAGTGCCGTCCGTTTGCAGCCGTTCGCGCAACGCCTGCGTCACTGCGTCGCCGAGGCGCGGCTGGAGCGTCTGGTTGTTGAACGGCAAAACTTCGATGGATTTGTCGCCCGCGTCCGCGCCGTTGACCGGGCCAAGATGATAGGCGGCGCAACCGGCAAGCAACAGAGCCGCCGCGCCGACCAAAAAAATTCCGGGCAGGCGCATTTTTAACTGGCCGGCTGGGTTTGCAACAGCGGCTTCAAGGCTTCGATGCGCTGGCGGGCCTGCGCGGCGTAAGATGAATTGGGGTCAAGCTGCAATACTTCGTTGTAATAAACAATCGCGCCGCTGTGACGTTGCGATGCGCTCAAGGTCTTGCTGTTCTCATAAAACTGCGCGACAAGAAAACTGCCGCGCACCTGTTCGATTTTCAGCGCGGTGATGGCTTTTTGCGCGTCGGCCACCCGCGGGTCGTCAGGATAAAACGTGATGAAATCGGTGTAGGCGCTGATGGCCTGTCCGGCCTTGCCCTGATCATATTCGGCCTTCGTCGCCTGCTTCTGATAAGTGACGCCCATGCGATACATCGCATCCGCCGCGATGGGCGGCTGGTTGTTGTAACGGTCGGCGGCGGTTTCGTAGGCTTTCACTGCCGCGTCATAATCTTTCTCTTTCGTGCGCGCGGCGCCGATCTGCAACTGCGCGTGCGGGGCCACGGCGCTGTAAGGCCCGTTGTCCACGATTTTGCCATACATCTTGGCGGTCTCGTCCATAGAAGTGTAAAGCGGCAGGTAACCCCAGAAGATTCTGAAAAATTCGCCGCCGTAAAAACGGTTGGCGATTTCATATTGCCGCCACAGGACTTCGTCGTAATTCTCGCTCCGCGGATATTTTTTCAGGAGCTGCTGATAATTGTCGAACGCCGCTTCGTCCCGTCCCCGCGCTTCGAGGCAGCGACCGAGGAGATATTGCGCGCGCGGCGCATAATCCGACAACGGCCAGACTTTCAGGATGCGATTCGCCGCATGCTGCGTGGTGGAATAATCCTTGTTCTTGAACGCCTCTTCCGCCACGTCGAGCTGGTCTTTCGCGCGGCTGCGCGTCCATTTCCCGCTCGCGCCGGCCGGTTCGTAATACCAGCCTTCGCCCGGCGAGTAAACCAGCGGCGCGGGCGAACGGAACGGCAGTAACGCCACAAACGCGGCGGCAAAAAACAGGAAAGTGAACCGGCGACTCATGTGCTGACGTTAGCGACCGCAAATTCCCAAGTCAAGGCTGCCACAGGCGGTTTCACCCGCGGTAAACCACCAGCAGGCCGTAATCGTTCAACAGCTTTTGCGTGCCGATGTCCAGAAACGAGTAGGAAATCGTGTGGATGCCGATGATGTTCGGCTCGCCCACCTCGTTCAAAAATTTCGTGATCACTTCATCAAACTTGTCGTGGCCGGCCTCGATGCACGTCGCGTGCCGGATGGTGCGTGTGCGGATTTGTTTGCCCGCGCCGCGCGCCACCGCCTCCAGCGGTGCCTTCGCCTTGACGATGAGCCGTTCACCCGGCGTATCGCGCACCGGCACCTTGAGGTGCATCTCCACCTTGGCGGCGGCGGAAGTGGAGATGGGGCTGGCCGCGAGGCTCGGCGCGGGCTCGACGGGCGCGGCATTCGCGGGCGGCGCGGGAATGGTGATTTTCTCGCCGCACGACGGGCACTCGATGTCCGTGCCCGCACCCGCGCTGTCCACAGCCAGTTCCTGGTCGCAATTGGGGCAGTTAAAAACAATGTCCATAAGTTTAAAAAGGTTTTGGTGTGACTGTGAACCGACATTAAACCTGCGCCGCGATGCAGACCAGAAAAAAATTCCCGGTTTTTAGCGCGATCCCTTGGGTTGCGCCGTCCCGCGCCATCCGGTGACGACTGTCAGCGGCAAATCTTCAAGCTCGTTGACGTCTTCGGATGATGGAATTGGAATACGATTTATCGTTTCCAGATGAGTTGCGACAAGGTAGCCGGCACTGGCACCCCAGGCTTGCGAGTAAGGTTCGTCCTGCCAGCCGGTAAACTGGTTTGGCGCGGGGCCCAAATCCGGCGGCGGTCTTTTGGCAAATGACAACCAGCCGACAATCCAGACGCGATGGCCCGATTGCAGCGTTGCGGCGATTTTGTCGAGCACCGGTTGAATGGGATTCGGCAGCTTCATTTTTGTTTTGAACAGGTCGTAGCGGTGGAACCGGTGGTCGGCCAGTTCGGGAATGGTCGTCCACGGAGTTTTTCCCTGATAATATCGTTCAAAGGAAATGCCGTAATACCAGGGATGCAGAACGATTAAATCGTCCGGCCCTGCCTGTTCGCGCAAGGCGGCGGCGATCAAGTCTATGTTCGTTTGCCGGTATTCAACGGCCTTGAATGTTTTCGCGAAGGGCAGGGCGACGACAAGGCACAGGAAAATCCACCGTCCGATTTGAAAGCGCGGAGACCAGCCGGCGGCGGCGGCGTCAAGGCACACGGCCGCGATTGTGATGAGCGGCAGATAATACCACACTTGCGTGGGCAAGGCGGCAAGCCGCAAGTAGATGAAAAAAATGATTGCCCCGGCGATCAACGCGGTTGTCGCATAAAACTCAACGGACGTTTCCGGGGGCTCATTTGGAGTTTTGCGGTGCCCGAAGATTTTTGCCCAGCGAAAAACGGCCAGCAGCCCCAAGCCAATCCACAGCCATTTTGTCCAGATTCCCACTGGCGCCAGGGCATTTGAAAACATCAGCCAGATAAATTTTGGCGCATAACCGTATTTCGCCAAAACCAGCCAGTCCGACGCCGCATGAATGATTCGCAAATACGGAATGAGCGAAATCGCGGCGAACAAACCGATGGCCAGAACAGCGGCGGCATTTTTCATGTCTTTGCGTCGCAAACAAACCGCGCCGCCGGCGATGCAGATCGCGAGCAGCAGAAAGGCGTTTTGAAAAAGGCATTGCACGCTGGCGGTCGCCGCCAGCAGCGCGAGGATCCAGCGACTGCGGTTCGGGATCGCGACGAATCGCCACATGAACGCCACGGTCAGCGCAATTAACACGCTGCCGGTCCCGTATGCGCGCACGGAATCGCCCCATCGGATGACCGTGGCATTTATGGCGAGCATTCCCAGGGAAATCAGCGGAACGGAACGGGTCAGCGTCCAACTATTGAACCAAAGTGCGCCCAGCAGCAGCAGGCCGGTGATGAACCCGTAGATGCGCAGTCCAAAATCAGTGCTGCCGAAACCGATGGCCGACCAGAAGTGAATGACGGCTGGCAAAAATAGCGGACATGTCTCGTGATCGAGATATGTCCAAGTCTCGCCCCATGTGGGCAAGGTCGCCAGCTTGACAATGCCGGCCTCGTCGCGCCACAAACCGCCGGCGTGGTTCAGATAAACCAGATGCAATAAAACTGCGGCCGCAGTGATGATCAACGCCGGAATCCAATCGAATTTTTGCTGCTTATTTTTTTGCGGCGATTGAATCGTTTTTATCATGCGGATCATTCCCATTCAATCGTCCCTGGCGGCTTGCTTGTGATGTCGAGGACGCAGCGGTTCACGCCCTTCACTTCGTTGATGATGCGGCTCGCGAGTTTTTCCAGCAAATTATACGGCAGCTTCACCCAGTCCGCCGTCATGCCGTCCTGCGATTCCACGGCGCGGATGGCGATGGTGTAATCGTAAGTCCGTTCGTCGCCCATCACGCCCACGCTGCGCACGGGCAGCAGCACGGCGAAGCTCTGCCAGATTTTGTAATACAACCCGCTCGATTTCATTTCCTCAACGACGATGGCGTCGGCGTTACGCAAAATTTCGCAGCGCGGCGGCGTGACTTCGCCGAGAATCCGCACCGCGAGTCCCGGCCCGGGGAACGGCTGGCGATAAACTATTTCTTTCGGCAAACCCAGTTCGAGTCCGAGCAGCCGCACTTCGTCCTTGAACAGACATTTCAACGGCTCGACCAGTTTGAACTTCATGTTCTTCGGCAGGCCGCCGACGTTGTGATGGCTTTTGATCATTGCGGCGGGATTTCCGGCGATCGGCACGGACTCGATCACGTCGGGATACAAAGTTCCCTGCGCGAGAAATTTCGCCTGGCCGACGCGCTTCATGGCGTCGTGAAAAACTTCCACGAAAGTTTTGCCGATGATTTTGCGTTTGCGTTCTGGATCAGTCACGCCCTTGAGCCGCGTCAAAAATAATTTTGTGGCGTTCTCGTATTGCAGTTTGATTTTGAAATGGCGGCCAAAAACTTCCCGGACAACTTCCGCCTCGCGCGCGCGGAGCAGGCCGTTGTTGACGAAAATGCAGGTGAGCTGGTCGCCAATCGCCTTGTGCAACAGCGCCGCCGCCACGCTCGAATCCACGCCGCCGCTCAAGCCAAGAATCACTTTTTCCTTGCCGACCTGCGCGCGGATTTCCTCGACGGACTGTTCGACATAACTGCGCATCGTCCAGCTTTTGCCGCAGCCGCAAACCTTGTGGACAAAGTTGGAAATGATTTCGCTGCCGCGCGGCGTGTGGACGACTTCGGGATGGAATTGCAGTCCGAAGAATTTCCGCGCGCGGTTTTCGATGGCGGCGTATTCTGAATTTTCCGTGACGGCGGCGGGTTTGAAGCCGTTGGGAATTTTCGTGAGCTTGTCGCCGTGCGAATTCCAGACCTGCAACGTTTTTGGCAATTTGGCGAACAGCGCGCAGCTTGAATCTTTAATCGTCAATGTTCCTTTGCCATATTCGCGCTTCTGGCCTTTCTCGACTTTGCCGCCGAGAAAATGCGCGAATAATTGCACGCCATAGCAAACGCCCAAGACCGGAATGCCGAGTTGAAAAATATTTTTGTCCGGAAGTGGCGCATCCTTCGCATACACGCTCGACGGGCCGCCGGATAAAATGATCCCGGTCGGCTCTAGTTCGGCGATCTCATGCGCGGGCGTGTCGAAGCGCAGAATTTGCGAATAAACGTTGCACTCGCGGATGCGCCGCGCGATGACCTGCGTGTATTGCGACCCGAAATCGAGGATGATGATTTGTTCGTTCATGGCTCAAAAACCGAAGCGCGGATTGTCGTGGCGTCGGCGCGGCTTTGCGAGCGAAAAAACAAAGACCGGATCATCCCGGCCTTTCGGCAAATTTTGAAGGGAGCATTTTACTGCGGCTCCGTCCTCACCATGTAAGTGTTCGTGTCATAAACCAGTTTGTAGCCGATGGGCACGTCGGGCATTTTGCCGAGATAATTGGGAATGAGTTCCTGCAAATCCTTGGGATAACGCCCTTCCGAAGCATTGAACATCTGGATGTCCTGGTTGATGTAGGACACATCAATGACATTTTCCGCGTGTTTTTGCGCCTGCACCACCGCGCCCACATAATTCAACGGCGCATCTACCACGTTGGAGACCGCGCTGACGGCCTGGGCCGTCTTTTGGGAGGCGTTGTCGCCGCAGCCGGTCAACAAAACCCCGGCCGCCAGCGGGAGCAAAAGAAATTTTTTCATGGGGAAAATCTAACCCAAGCCGTCGAAAATCCAAGCGCAAGTTAAACGATTTTCCGGACCAGTTCCCGCGCCTGCCGGATCAAATCCAAATCCTCCGCCAGATTTCCGAAACGGAAATTCGGCAGACCGCTTTGCTCCCGACCGAGCAGTTCGCCCGGCCCGCGCAATTTCAGATCCGCCTCCGCGATTTTGAAACCGTCGTTCGTCTCCTCTAAAATTTTCAAACGTTCGCGGGCCTCGGCATTTTTCGCGTCGGAAATCAAAATGCAAAACGACTCATGCGCGCCGCGCCCGATGCGCCCGCGCAACTGATGCAACTGCGCCAACCCGAACATCTCCGAATTTTCGACCAGCATGATTGTCGCGTTTGGAACGTCCACGCCGACTTCGATGAGCGACGTTGAAAGCAGAATTTGAGTTTTGTTCGCGCGAAAATCAGCCATGACATTTTCCTTTTCCGCCGATTTCAAACGCCCATGCAAAAGCCCGACGCGGAACGGGGCGAACAGTTTTTTCAAATTTTCAAATTCCGTCACGACCGCCTTTAATTCCTTCGCGCCCGAATCTTCCACGCGCGGATAAACGACGTAAGCCTGCCGTCCGGCGGAAATTTTTTTGCGGATGAATTCAAAAACTTTCTCCAATTTGTCTGCCGTCCGCACAAAAGTTTTTATCTTTCCGCGACCGCCCGGCATTTCGTCAATCACAGAAACGTCCAGATCACCGTAAAGCGTCAGGCCGAGCGTGCGCGGAATCGGCGTCGCCGTCATCACGAGCAGATGCGGATAATTTCCCTTGCGGACGAGTGTTTCGCGCTGCGCCACGCCAAACTTGTGCTGCTCGTCAATGATCACGAGACCGAGCTTTGGCAGGTCAAAACCGCTTGTAAGCAATGCGTGTGTGCCGATGGTCAAGGAGCAAGGATTAAGGATTAAGGATTTCGCCACGCCAGTCTTGTTCCTTGCTTCTTGCTCCTTGCTCCGATGCGAACCCGTTTGCAATTCGACTTTGATTCCGAGCGGCTCAAACCATTTTTGGAAATTTCGAAAATGCTGTTCTGCCAGAATTTCCGTCGGCGCCATCAGCGCGACATTGAAGCCGCTTTCAATCGCCATCAGCGCGGAACACGCGGCAACGGCGGTTTTTCCAGAACCGACATCGCCTTGCAAAAGCCGCCGCATCGGATGCTTGCCGCTCATGTCGTGACGGATTTCGCGCAGAACTTTCGTTTGCGCTTCCGTCAATTTGAAACCGAGTTGCGCAAAAACGGTTTCATCAAACGATTGTCGCCGCCGCACGGTAATCCTTTCGTTCGCGCCTCAAAATTTTTCCGACGCGATTGAATTTGAATTTGCAGCGCGATAAATTCATCCAATGCCAATCTTCGCCGCGCGATTTCCACGTCCGTCAATTCTTCGGGAAAATGAATCATGCGAATTGCGTTCGCTGCGCGTTGGGAAATAATTTCAAATCAGGCGCAGGCTTCGGTTCGACGATTTGCTGTTTCAAATTTTTCCAGCGTCCGCCAGATCAGTCCGCGCAGCCAGCGTTGCGGCAGGCCTTCCGTGAGCGGATAAATCGGCGCGATGCGGTTGATGTGGATGAAACTTTCTTCGCCGCCTTCGATGACTTCGGTTTCGGGATGATCCATCGTGCGCGGCTTGGTTTCCTTCAATTTTCCGAAAACGAAAACCTCGTCGCCCATCGCGAAATAATTTTCCATGAACGGCAGATTCCACCAGCGGCAATGCAACCGCGCCGAGCCGTCGTCCAAAATGATTTCAAAAACGGATTTGTTGCCGCCGCGAAAACGCTTGAGGCCGAGCGCGACAATTTTTCCGCGCGCCGTGAACGGTTCGTCCTTGGTGAGTTCGGAGATTTTTCGGAAATGGCGGCGGTCTTCGTAACGCTTGGGCCGGTGCAGCAGCAAATCTTCAACCGTGAAAATTTCCAGCCGCGCGAGTTGCGCCGCGCGTTCCGCGCCGACGCCCCAAAGCGAAGTTACGGGATTTTTCAGCGGAGAAATTTTATTTTCCGGCGGCGACATCGCCCGCACGATACAAACCGGTTGAGACGGCTTCAACGGGAATGTTGGAGTTCAAGCTTTAGCTTGTTCGGGGACACGCTAAAGCGTGAACTCCAACGCGGCGCGCCGGACTCAAGCGCGTTTTGGAGTCTTTCGGTTTTGCGTCGGCATGAGCCAGACAAACAATCCGACGAGAACAAAAGGAATAATTGTTTCTGAAAGCTGCATAACCACAATTTGAATCGTTCCACTTTCTGCAATCGGAGCCGGTCAATCTTAAATTCCACCAACTTGACATAGCTTGAACAAAACCAAGTGCCATTACCAGCATTGCAATAACAATCCCAAAACGCAGACGCGAACGAAAAAATGAGTATCGCAAAAGTGATTTCCCATTCAGTTTGCCATGCGCTATCAAAACCATGATTCCAGTGACTGGAAGGATGAAAAATAGCGAGCCAACTGCACTGGCAAATTTTTGGAAATACTGGCTAGGATGCGGAATAGCCGTCGCAATCTCAAAAAGTGAAGTAGAAATCATTGCCCAAATTGAAAAGGTTAAAATAGCTGTGACCATCCAAAATGCCCGCTCGCGCCAGATTTTAGTTGGATTAGCTTTCACAAATTCTTCGCCAAGTTGTGGCGGCTGGCCGACGCGGCTGGCGCGCGAGCCAGAAAGATTCTTCGTCGTTCAAGCCGCGTTGCTGGAATCCGGCGATGGCGTCGCGCAGGTGCGTTTCCAGTTCGCGCCGGTCGTCGGACGCGAGATTGGGTTGCGCGGCGAGTTCGTTCCGCCAGTTTTCAACGGCGGCGTTCAGATCGAAACGGGTTTGATTTTCCATAATTTGCACAGGGAGTTGTGAACGGCCAGCCATTGCTGGCGCTCGGTTTTGAGGGCTTTGCGTCCGTCGGAACTGATGAAATAGTATTTCCGCTCGCGCCCGGTGTCGGCTTCCTTCCATTCGGACTCAATCAGGCCGTCGCGCTCCAGCCGGTGCAAAACGGGATAGAGCATCCCGTCGCTCCACTCGATCTGCCCGCCGCTCAACTCGCGCACTTTCTGGATGATCTCGTAGCCGTAGCTTTCGCCGCCCGCGAGGATGGACAGCAGCAGCGGTTTCGAGGACGCGGCGACCAGGTCTTTCGTAAGCATGACGGTCTTATACATTGAACTGAAATGTATGTCAATGAAAAATTGCGCATGAAAACATTTGCAGCTACTTTTCCAGAATGTCCGAAATCAAAACCGCGCCGCTCTGGCTGCTGGTTCGCGTCAACGCGGTTTCGAGCTGGCGGAAGCTTCTGGCCGTGCGCGAGCAATCGCGCCTGCTCACGGGGCTCATCACTGCGTTCATCGTCGGTTATCTCGTGCTGTCGTTCTGGCTGTTTTACGACGGGCTGCGGTTCATCGCAAAATTTCCGGGCCTCGGCGCGGTGCTGACGGAACGGCTGATGTTTGTGCTGTTCGCATTTCTGTTCGCGCTGCTGCTGTTGAGCAACCTTGTCATCGGCTACACGAATCTTTTTCGCAACCGCGAAACCGCGTTTCTGCTGACGCTGCCGGTCTCGACGCAGACGATTTTCCGCTGGAAATTCATCGAATCAACCTTGCTCGCGTCGTGGGCGTTTTTATTTTTGATCGCGCCGTTGCTGGCGGCGTTCGGCCTCGTGCGCGGCGTGCCGTGGCATTTTTATTTCATCACGGTTTTTCTGATCGGACTTTTCATCTTGCTGCCGGGCGTGATCGGCGCGGCGCTGGCGATTTTGATCGGGAGATTTTTGGATCGGCGCAATTTTCAGATTGCCATCGTCGGAATCGCCGTCGCGCTGCTCGCCTTCGCGGCGTTCTGGTGGAAGACCCAGGCGGTGGACGACGATTTGCTCGACAAGCGCACGCTTGAGGCGCTCGACCAGTTGCTCGCCAAGACGCGCTTCACGATGTTTCCGTTCCTGCCGAGCTACTGGCTTTCGTCGGCGGTGCTGCAATGGGCGGAAGGCATCCTGCGCGGCTCCGCGTTTTTTGCGCTGGTGCTGTTGAGCAACACGCTGTTTTTCGGCGGCATCGCGTTCACGAGATTCGGCAGATTGTTTTACGACACGGCCTCGGCGGTGCAAAGCCGCGCGGGCGGCAGATTCAAATTAAATTTTCTGCCCGCCAAAAAAAACCGCCCGCAGGCCACCGGCCTGCTGGAAAAAATCGCCGCGAAATTCCCCTGGTTCGACCGCGACACGCGCGCGCTCGCCGTCAAGGACGTGCGGATGTTCTGGCGCGACACCACGCAATGGGGACAATCTGTGATGCTCTTCGGCCTGCTCGGTGCCTACATCATCAGCGTGCGAAACTTCACGCACCAGCTCACCAGCCCGTTCTGGATCAACCTCGTCGCGTTTGCGAATCTCGCCACCTGTTCGCTGAACCTCGCCACGGTGACGACGCGGTTTGTGTTCCCGCAATTTTCCCTCGAAGGCCGGCGGCTGTGGATTGTCGGGATGTCGCCGATGGGTTTGGAACGCGTCATCAAAACCAAATACTGGCTGTCGAGCGCGCTTTCGCTCGTCGTGACGCTTGGCCTCATCACGCTCTCGTGCTGGCTGTTGAAAATGACGTGGGACCGCGTCGGATTTTTTGGCGCGGTCATCACCGTGATGACCTTCGCGCTCAACGGCCTCGCCGTCGGTCTCGGCGTGCTCTATCCGAATTTGAAGGAAGCCAACCCCAGCAAAATCGTCAGCGGCTTCGGCGGAACGCTCTGCCTTGTGTTGAGTTTTCTTTACATCGTCGCGTCCGTGGTGTTGCTCGGTTTCGGCACGACCGGCCTGCACGACCGCGCAAGCTGGGCGGTGGAAAGCGTCACCGCCTTCGTCCTGCTGTCGTTTTTTATCGGCTGGGTGCCGCTGAAAATGGGGCTGAAACAGCTTAAAAACTTTGAAGCGTAAATCGAAAATAAATCTTACGGATGCAGCGCAATTTTCTCCAGCGCGGCGAATAATTTTGCCGCGTCCGCAAAATGTTTTTGCCCGTCCGCTGAAACCAGATTGAACCCCTTGCCGTAAGCCGGGCCGTTCGCCACGCAGAAATCCGTCGCGCATTCATTGATTTGTTTTTTTGCCGCGCGCAATGCACCCGCGCGTTTGCCATCCGCCTCGAATTTCCAGCCGGTGATTTTTGCTTTTGGAAACCAACCGCGCAATTCCGCGATGATTTTCCGCGTCGGCACCAGCTCCACGAACAGGCTGCCGCCGCGCGTGGAGATTTTTTTGGAAGGCGTGAACGGCTTCAGTTTTCCCGCCGCGTCGCGCGTGAACATTTTTCCGAAGGCGAAATCGCTCACCGCCGCTGCATGGAAGATGGCGTCAGTTTTTTTGCCAGAAAGGGATTTCAACTTCGCGCGCAAATCCGCCGTGGTGGAAAAAAATTTCACCGATTGCGCGTTGCATTTGCCTTTGTAAGTCGCCATTTCGCCAACAAGCAAAATGACTTTATGCCCGCGCGCGACCAAAAAATTGGCGAGGTTCTGTTCCCAGTTTTCCCGTGGAAAAATTTGTCAACCGCCGGACTTCATCCAGCGGCTCATAACGTCGGCCCGGCGGTGACGATACAATTCATGCCGTGAAATTAACCAGCAAGGCACCAGGGCACAAAGAAAAAGCAAAACTTGGTGTCCTGGCGACTTGATGGTTAAAATGAGATTCGCACATGAGCAAAATTGTCGGCATAGATTTGGGCACCACGAATTCCCTCGTCGCCACGGTGGATTCGGGAATCCCTTTCGTCATCGCAGACGCAAACGGCGAGCGATTGACACCGTCCGTCGTGCATTTTCCATCAGCGAATTCCGAACCGATTGTCGGCCATGAAGCCAATCGCGTCCGCGTTTTGAAACCGGCGGAAACGGTTTATTCCGTAAAACGCTTCATCGGTCGGCGCGGCTCGGAGATTTCTGACGAAGAAAAATCCGTGACGTTTCCAGTCAACGCCGACAATTCCGGCGCAGTGACAATTCCGATTCACGGGAAAAATTATTCGCCCGAAGAAATCTCCGCCGAGGTTTTGAAAAAACTGAAACGCGACGCGGAAAATTATTTCGGCGAAGAAATTTCACGCGCAGTCATTACAGTTCCGGCCTATTTCAACGACGCGCAACGCAATGCGACCAAGCGCGCGGGCGAACTCGCCGGTTTTACCGTCGAGCGCATCGTCAACGAGCCGACCGCCGCCGCGCTGGCTTATGGTTTGGACAAACTCAAGGAGAAATCCAAAATCGCCGTTTATGATTTGGGCGGCGGCACGTTTGATCTTTCGATTTTGGAATTGAACGAGGGTGTTTTTCAGGTGTTGTCCACGAATGGCAACACGCGGCTCGGCGGCGACGATTTGGACAGGCGGCTCGTAGATTTTTTGGTCGAAAAAATCCAAGCTACCAATTCGCAATTCGCAATTCGCAATTCGCAATTTCTCTCCCGCGTTCGCGAAGCTGCCGAAATTGCGAAAATAAAATTGTCCACGGAAACGGAAGTGGAAATCGCGCTGCCATTTCTGACGCCGGATTTTTCGTTCAGCTACAAGCTCGACGCGCGCCGAGTTGGAAAATCTGACGCGCGACATCATTTGCGCGACACGCGGTCACATTGTCTGCGCGCGTTGGCGGACGCGAAACTGGAAGCGAAAGATTTGGATCAAGTCATTTTGGTCGGCGGCCAGACGCGGATGCCGCTGGTGCGAAAATTTGTCGGCGAACTTTTTGGCTGCGCGGAATTTGAAGAAACGCGCGGCAGCCTGCGCATCGGCGCGGATTTTCACAAAGCGAGCGGCCCGCAATTGAACACGTCGCAGAATCCCGACGAGGCCGTCGCGCTCGGCGCGGCGATTCAGGCGGAGATTTTGTCCGGAGGTTTCAAAAATGTTTTGCTGCTCGATGTCACGCCGCTATCGCTCGGCGTCGAAACTTTTGGCGGTCTGATGAATGTTTTGATTCCGCGCAACTCGACGATTCCGCTCAAGGCCGGCGAACTTTTTACAACGGCGATGGATTTTCAGCGCAATATGCTCATCCACGTTTTACAGGGCGAACGCGAGCGCGCGAAGGACAATTGGAGTCTTGGCAAATTCACGATTGAGTTCGAGGCCGCGCCGCGTGGCGTTCCACGAGTCGGCGTGCAATTTGAAATTGATGCGAACGGAATTTTGCACGTTCTCGCGCGGGACACCAAAACCGGCAGGGAAAAAATCGTGGAAATGAAATCCGCTGTGGATGTGGACGATTCCGCCGTGCAAAAAATGGTCGAGGAATCGGTCGAGCACGCGTTTGACGATCTGGCCGCGCGCCGGTGGATTGAGGCGAAGCTGAAGGCGAACGAAACTTTGGCGGCGACAAAAAATGCGCTGACGGTTTGCGCGGACGAGATTGAAAAAGATTATTGCGGGAAAATTGAGGCCGCCGCGCGCGAGGTTGAAAAAGTTCTGGCTGCGGAAAATTTAGCAACTGGCGCGGGCGATTTGAAACAATTGCAAGCGGCGGTTGTTGTGCTCGACGAAATCACGATGCCGCTGGCGGATTTGCTGATGGACAGGGCGATGGCGGCGATGCTCAAAAAGCGCGGGCTGATTCAGTGAGCTAAAATCACCGCCGGTTCGAGAACCAGAACAGCAAGGCGGTGGCCGCGCTGATGATAAACAAAAAGAGTCCGATGAAAAATCGGATTCGGCGTTGGTGCGTTGAAGGTTTTCGCTTGCGCCTCTGATTCGCCCTGCGAGACATTGATCATATGCTGCTAAAATCAGGACAAAGCACAAGGCTTTTATTATCCCAGCAGCCATGTGAGCAGCGGTGCGACGGCAAGAGCCGGCAGGTAATTCGCCAGTTCGACCCGGCGGATTTCAAGGATCACGAGCGCGACGGCGCCTGCGACAAAACCGGCGGCAACGGTGGTGGAATCAGCCAGGCCGTGCGCATCCAGAATTGGTTTCGCGTAGAGCTGGCAGGCCAGGGTGATGGCGCCGAGAAAAGCATAGACCGGAAAGGCTGACAACACCGACGGCCAGCCGAACATCTTCACAAAGCCGCTCATCGCCAGCCCGTCCATCACGGCCTTGACGGCGAGCAGATAAAAATCGCCCGCCAGCCCGTCCGTCACCGCGCCGATCAGGCCGAGCGGCGCGGCGCAATATAAAATCGTGGCGGCGATGATGCCGTCGGTGACCGGCCGCAGCCTGTTTGATTTTGACTGCGCCAACGCGATGAGATTTCCGGCGAAGCGTCCCAGACGGTTGGAAACTTTTTGCAGGCGCAGGATTCGCCCAATCCAGTTGCCGACCATCACGGCGAGAATTCCGATGATGATTTGTTTCACGCACAGCCAGAAAGTTCCGTTGACGCCCAGCCAGACCAGTCGCAGTCCCAGAAAAACGGTGGCCGCGCCGATGCCACGGTGGAAAAATTCCTGCCAGCGCATGGCCAGCGGCGTGCGTTGCGCCAGCCCGAAAATCGCGCCGAACAGGATGCCGAGGGCGTTGAGAAAGGCTCCGGTCACGGCCAAACTTCAATCTGGCCGCGCCCAAAGTGCAAGCCTGAAATTTTTTGCGTGCGCGGCGTTTGCCTGTTTAACTCAAGCCCGGATGACTGGCGCAAAACCAATTTCCCGCCGCCCGTGGCTTTGGATTCCGACGCTTTATGCCGCGGAAGGCCTGCCTTACGCGCTGGTGATGTCGGTGTCGGTCGTGCTTTACAAAAATCTCGGCGTGTCGAACGCGGCTATCGCGTTTTATACGAGCTGGCTGGGCTTGCCGTGGATCATCAAACCGTTGTGGGGTCCGCTGGTGGACATCTTGAAAACGCGGCGGCAATGGATTTGGGCGATGCAATTTTTTCTCGGCGCGATGCTAGCGGGCGTGGCGCTGACAATACCCGCGCCGCATTTCTTCCAACTCACCCTCGCATTTTTTTGGTTGCTGGCTTTCGGTTCGGCGACGCACGACATCGCGGCGGACGGTTTTTACATGCTGGCGACGACGGAGCACGAGCAGTCGTTTTTCATCGGCTTCCGCAGCGTGTTTTTCAATGTCGGCAAGATTTCCGCGCAAGGCGGCCTGGTGATTCTCGCCGGTGAACTGCAAAAGCGCACCGGCAATTTCGCGTCGGCGTGGTCAATCGTGTTTGCGCTCGCCGCCGGGGTTTTATTTTGCCTGGGCATTTATCATCGCTGTATTTTGCCGCATCCGTCGGTTGACCGGGTGGGACATGAAGATTCGCCCGCAAGATTTTTCAAGGATTTTTTTGTCACGTTCACGACGTATTTTCAGAAGCCGCAAATTGTCGTGATGTTGTCTTTCATCCTGCTTTACCGGCTGGGCGAGGCGCAATTGCTGAAAATGTCGCAACTGTTTCTGCTCGATCCGCGTGACGTTGGCGGACTGGCTCTGACGACGCAACAAGTCGGTTTCATCTATAATACCGTCGGCCTGATAACGTTCATTCTCGGCGCGCTGCTGGGCGGTTTTGTCGTGGCGCGGCACGGATTAAAATTCTGGCTGTGGCCGATGCTGCTGGCGATCCATCTGCCGGATGCGGTGTTCATCTGGCTCGCGTATGCGCAGCCGGAAAATCTTTTTGCCATCGGCGCGGGCGTCGCCGTCGAGCAATTCGGCTACGGTTTCGGTTTCACCGCCTTCATGCTTTACATGATCTACATCGCGCGCGGCGAACACCAGACCGCGCATTTCGCGATTTGCACCGGCTTCATGGCGCTGGGATTGCATCTGCCGGGAATGTGGAGCGGCTGGTTGCAGGAAAAAATCGGCTATGCGAATTTTTTCATGTGGGTGATTCTGGCGACGATTCCGAGCTTCGTCGTCGCGATGAAAATTCCGCTGGATGCGGAATTCGGCAAAAGGAACCGCGCGAATTAAATTGCTTTGAACGCGCAAAACTTTCCAGAATCAAAGTTCACATGATATCAATTCGCTTTAACCATTTTTGCCGCGCGCTCGTTTTGCTGGCCGCGCTTCTGGAATTTTCCACGCCCGTGCGCGCTGAAAGTTTGTCGGCCATCTTCACTAACATCGCGCCTGCCGCGCCGGCGGCCATTCCGCGCCGCGCGAGCATCATTTTCATCCAGTGCGACGGCCTCGGCTACGGCGACTTGAGCTGCTATGGCCAGACGAAATTCTCGACGCCGAACCTCGACCAGCTCGCCGCCGGAGGCATCCGCTTCACGAATTATTTCGCGGGCGACGCCGCGAGTTCGCCCGCCCGCGCGGCGCTTTTACTTGGCAAAGCTTCGGAACATTTGAAACAGCGCGGCGATGTGGACGTGCCGTTGGCGGCGGATGAAATCACCGTCGCCCAAGTCCTGAAAAATTCCGGCTATCACACCGGCTTGATCGGCGAATGGAATCTGGGCGATGAAAGTTCCAGCGGCGCACCGTGGCGCAAAGGCTTTGACGAATTCGCCGGTTATCTCAATCCGGCGGACGCGGAAAATTTTTATGCCGATTATATGTTCCGTTACGCGCCCGGAAGCATCCTGAACGAAACCAACAACCAGCGGCAGGATTTTCTTGGCCGGGAGATGTTGTATCCGAACTCCGGCGGACGAAAAGGCGATTACATTCCTGACCTGCTCACAAAAGCCGCGCTGAACTTTGTCAAAATCAACCAGCCCGACCAGTTCAACCGGTTCCGCCCGTTTTTTCTTTTGCTGAACTACCCGGTTCCGCACGCCGGGAAAACTCTGCAAGTGCCGACCGACGCGCCCTTTTCCGACGAGCCATGGCCGCAACCGGAAAAAAACAAGGCCGCGATTATCTCTCGCCTCGACGGCTACATCGGGGAATTGCAGCAGCAGTTGCAGAAAATCGGGATGACCAACAACGTGGCGATCTTTTTTACGAGCGACACCGTGCCGAGAAAAAAGCGTCGAAATTGATCCTGAATTTTTCCACAGCAACATTTCGACGAACGACCTGCGCGTGCCGATGATCGTGAATTGGCCGTCAAAAATTCCGGCGGGGCAAGTCAGCGGTTTCAAATGGTCGCCGCGCGATTTCCTGCCGACGGCGGCGCAAATCGCGTTTGTGAATCCAGCACCGCTTGCGGATGGCGTCTCGGTTTTGCCGGTGTTATTCGGGCAGAGGCAAACTAATTCACCGGCGAAAAATTAGCCGTTAATGTGCCGGACTGCCCGGCAACGGCGCGTTGAAATCGCGCTCGCGTTCTATCTGCCTCGCTTTGAAGCTCACAAATGCAACCGCCAGCACGATGAACAACAAAACCGCCGCCAGCACAAACCACGGCCATTTGTAATTCGGTGCGGGCGGAATTTCGTTTTGCTCGTTCATGCGGATTGATTATCGCACAAACTGCATCGCCGCAAAACTGATTTCACAATCCGCGCGCAAATTTTGCGCGTGAAAACTCGACCGGCTGGAATTTTGAGCTAGATTGTGCGCCGTTGTTTCCATGCACGATCAGGAATCGCCAGAAAATTTGCCGGACAAGCCCGCGCCAAAGCCGGCCGACGAAAGCGCCTACGCCGTTTTGCACAACGCGGATTTCGTCCGTTATCTTATCGGGCGTTTCGTCGCGTCGCTCGGCCAGCAAATGCTCGTCATGGCGATTGATTGGGAACTTTACCACCGTACACACTCGGCGCTGCCGCTGGCATTCGTCGGCCTGTCGCTGATGATTCCAATGATCCTTTTTACGATTCCCGCAGGACATATCGCCGACATATTCAACCGCAAAAAAATCATCCTGGCCGCGACGCTCGTTTTGGCGGTGGCGAGCGTCGGCCTCACGCTGGCTTCGTATTTCACTGCGCCGGTTTATTGGATTTACATTTGCCTGTTCGTGCTCGGCGCGGCGCGGACGTTTCTTTGGCCGGCGAGCGCGGCGTTTGTGACGAGCCTTGTCCCGCGCGAACAGTTCGCGCGCGCCGTCACGTTCACCAGCGGCGCGTTCCAATTGTCCTGTGTTGTCGGGCCAGCAGCCTGCGGACTGGTCATTTCGCTCGCGCACCAGACGGCGTGGGCGGTTTATGCATTGAATGTTCTGGCTTCCATTGCCTGCTTCACGCTCGTTGCGCCGATCAAACACACGCACAAAGCCAAACCCGCCGAACCGGTTTCGGCCAAAAGTCTGATTGAAGGATTTCGCTTTGTTTATCAGAGCAAAATCATCCTCGGCGTCATCACGCTGGATTTGTTCGCCGTGCTGCTCGGCGGCACGGTGACGATTCTGCCGATTTACGCCGCCGACATTTTTCACGGCACTCCGACCGACTTGGGCTGGCTGCGCAATGCCATGTCCATCGGCGCGGTGGTTTGCATGTTGATCATGGCGCATCGTCCGCACCTGCAAAAAGCCGGAAAGACGATGCTTTTGTCCGTCGCGATTTTCGGCGTGGCAACAATTCTATTCGGCGTCGCAAATCAAAATTGTTTCGGCAACTGGCTCGCGCTGCCTAATTCATTCTGGTTCTGGTTTTCGTTCGCGATGCTCGCGCTCGCGGGCTTCGTAGACAACATCAGCGTTATCGTGCGGCAGACGCTTGTGCAAATCCTGACGCCGGACGAAAAACGCGGACGCGTCTCGGCGGTCAACAGCCTCTTCATCGGCACGTCGAACGAACTCGGCGGCTTTCGTTCGGGCATCGTCGCGTGGCTGTTCGCGTCGCCGACGGTTTTGGGCAATGCGGCGGCGACGGGCGCGATCGTGTCCACGGTGACCGGCGGTATCGGGACGATTCTGGTGGTGCTGGCCGTGGCGTGGATCTGGCCGGAGATTCGGAAATACGGTAAACTGGCGTGAGAAATTGCCTTGCAAATCAAACTGTGCACGGAGCCAAAATCGCATCCGTCATGCCGTGGACGATTTTTTTATCCGCTGGAACGATCGTCGCCAGCACGCCGCCAAGCTGCGGACGCGCGGAATCGCCGTCGCCAGAAACGAAATAATACGGACACAGCCGCGCGCGGCCTTTCATCGGAACCATTTCGCTTTTTGCAAAATCAAACCAATTTGCCTCGACGATTTTTGTCTTTTCAAACCGCTGCAAAACAAACGGCGACGGTTCAAAATTTTTCAACGCCGCATCCACCGCCGCGCTCCAATCCGCCTGCGACAAGTCGCTGCCAAGAAAAACGCCGCGCGCCCCCCACGCATTTTCCGAAAAGCCGGAAACCTTCAGAATCAAATCGCGTTCCTTTTGCGAAAGCGTTTTTAATTGTTCCCAGCTTGTGAGATTGAGTTCGGGAATCGCGCCATGCGGCGGCAACGGCGTCGGGTCAACCAGCCAGGTGTAAGGAATGATTTTTTTCAGCCGCGCCAGAAAACTCTCGCCCAATTCCTGCCGCCAGAAAGATTGCAGATTCCGATTCCACAAAAGTGCGAACAACATTTTTTCCTCGAACATCGGCTTGGGCGGCGGCGTCAGCCGGATTTTCTTTTCCGCCGCGAGTTCAAAAATCTTTTTCGCATTGGCCACATTGGGCAGATCGAACAGTTCAAAAAATCTGTAAACCGCATCACCTTCTTTGAAGTCCGTAAATTCTGAATTCTGAATTCTGAATTCTGAATTCTTCATTTGCCCAGCCAGCCATTCCATTTCCGGGCGATAAGTTTTCGCTTCTTCCGAAACGACAATATGAACCTGTTTCGCATCGCCAAAAATGCTTTCAAACCCGCGAATCATTCCATCCGCACCGCCGATGATTTTTGACTTTGGATTTGGATTTTGGATTCTGAATAAGTTTTATTCAGCCATGCTGTCAGTCCAATTCCACCGGGCACGGAATCCAGTTCCGTGATGCTAAAACCATTTTCCGTCAGCAAAATGTCTGGGCGAATCACGCGCGGAATTTCATTTTTGAAAACCGCTGAACGCTGAAGTTCTATCAACTCGCGCGGCTTGCCCAAATCCAGCCAGCGTGAAATCCATTCCGGCTGTTTGCCCTCGACGCTTTTGCGGTAAAGCAAATTGGCCGCGCGATAAAATTGCAGCAGCACGCGCCCCAGCGATTCGATTTCCTTCGCCAGATTTTCGCCGAGTGGAAACGGCGCCGGCGAAATCCGCCAGTCAAGTCCGGCAAAAAGTCCGCCAGCGGGAATTGAATCGCGAATGAATTTGACACGCTCGGAAGCTTGCAGAAGTTCGCTCATATCAGAACGACCGCCTCGGCTGGTCCTTGATCAAAATTCCCGCTATCGTTTGGTCTGCTGACAAGCAGGTAAGTTTTCCGCAATCGCAGACAATTTTCTTTTCTCGTCCACCAGTTCGGCCACCAACCAATTCGCCACAGTCTTTGCAAATCCAAGAGGCATTATTGCCAATAAGGAACGCACGCGTCCCATCGATTTGTTTACCTTGTGAATCTTGAATGGACTTTCGATTCTCTTTCATCACGCTCTTATTTGTCCATTGCCGAAGCCGAGCCATTTGTAGCTCGTCAATTCATCCAGACCCATCGGGCCGCGCGCGCCGATTTTGTCGGTGCTGATGCCGATCTCCGCGCCCATGCCGAATTCGCCGCCGTCGGTGAAGCGCGTGCTCGCGTTCCAATAAACCGTTGCCGAATCCACCTCGGCGAGAAATTGTTTCGCGTGCGCCTCGTTCTTCGTGACGATGCTGTCCGAATGCGCCGAGCCGTAAAAATTGATGTGGTCAATCGCAGCCTTCACGCCGTCCACGACGCGGACGTTCAAGATGTAATCGTTGTATTCCGTGAACCAATCCTGTTCGGAAGCAGTTTTCAGTTTCAAGTTTTCAGTTTTCAGTTTTGAAAGCGCGACAAAACTTTCAGGATCGCAACGCAGTTCAACTTTTTTATCTGCGAGCATCTGCGCAATCTGCGGAAGAAACTTTTCCGCGACAGTTTTATCCACGAGCAAAGTTTCCATCGCGTTGCAAACAGCCGGACGCTGTACTTTCGCATTCATCGCGATTTCTTCGGCCATTTTTAGATCGGCTTCGGCGTCCACGAAAACGTGACAGACGCCCTTGTAATGTTTGATGACGGGAACTTTGCTGCACTCGGCCACGGCGCGAATAAGGCTCTCGCCGCCGCGCGGCATACACAAATCAATGTATTGCGTGAGCGAAAGCAAAATGGGAATCGTCTCGCGGTCGGGCGTGGGCACGACTTGAATCGCTTGTTCGGGAAAATTTGCCAGCGCCTTTTTGCCGGCGTCAATCATCGTCTGTGCGATGAGCAGGTTGGAATTCAATGCTTCCTTGCCGCCGCGCAGAATCGTGGCGTTGCCGGATTTGAAGCACAAACTGGCTGCGTCCGCCGTCACGTTCGGGCGCGATTCGTAAATGATGACGACGACGCCGATGGGTGTGGAAATTTTTTGCAGCTTGAGTCCGTTTGGCCGGACGCGTTCGTCGAGAATTTTTCCGACGGGATCGGGCAGCGCCGCGACTTCGCGCAGACCTTTCGCCATCGCGGAAATTCTTTTGTCGTCGAGCTTGAGCCGGTCGAGCATCGCCGCTGACAGATTTAATTTTTCGCCAATTTCCATGTCGAGTGCGTTGGCTTTCTTGATTGCGCCGGAATTTTTTTCGAGCGCACCGGCCATCGCGAGCAGGCAGTCATTCTTCTCGCGCGTGGAAAGTTTCGCGAGTTCGCGCGACGCAGCCTTGGCCTGTTTGGCCAATTGCGTCATCTGTTCGTTCAAGTTCATGGCTGCCGAAAATTCAGCAACCAAGTTAAACGAATTGCGCCGGAAGTCAAAAGCGCCGCGCACATGAACCGCACGCGACGCCTTCGCTAATCAAAACATATAGCTCGCGCTGACCTTGACCATCACGGGTGCGGCGAGTTGATCACCGTTGAAATGCTGCAAGACGGGAAATTCCACGTCCGCGTAAATTTTCACGGGATGAATGTGGAATTCCACGCCGGGGGAAAGCAGCAGCCGTTCGTAGCCGGAATTTTCGGGATTAGCGGCGGCGCCGCTGTCACTGCTCCGATAGGAGACAATCGCCTGCGCCACCGGGGAAATCTGGACGCGGCCGAGCGAAAACCCCTTGTAGTCAATTCCCGCGGCTGAATCCAATTCGACACCCGGACGGTATTGGTCCTGAATCAGCGTCGGCACGTCCAGCAGCGTCTGCGCGAACCAGTCCCACTTTTCGTCTTGCGTGATGTTGCCGCGATAAAAACCGCCGAGCAAAACGTCCGTGCTGCCCGTGCCGATTTGCGTGTCGCGATCCACCAGGCCCGGATCCACATTGAAATCGCCCGTCGGCAATTTCACACCGAAAATCAGGCCCGCAGACAGGTCCGCAAAAAATCCGGTGTAAATCCCTTCGAGCCGGATGTCGCCAACCTGGCTCCAGTTATGCGATGAGATGTTGCCGTTGTCTTCCGTGCCTTTGAAATAACGGAAGTCGTAAGGCAGTTCAAATTGCGCCCCCCAACTGGAGTTGAACATATACTGCGCGCCCGCCGTCATGAACTCCGTCTCGATTTTTTTGTCGCCGTTGTTGGAGTCCGGCGCCTTGGACCAGCCGTTCCAATTCTGATTCTGGTTCTGATAATCAAAATTGAGAAACGCCATGCCGCCCGGCCCGTTTGGAAACATCGAACTCGTCGCCACGTCGAACACGCCGCACCCGCACGCGCACGCGTGAACGATGCTTGGCGCGAGCATTCCTGCCAACAAACCAAAACCAACTTTTATCACTGCTGAATTAAATTTATTTTTCATTTTCAAATCTCAAAATTGCAAGAACGCGCAACGGCGCTCTCAAGGTTAAAACTATTTCGGAAAAATTGGTAGGGACGACCTGCTGGTCGTCCGGCGGCGCGGCAGCGCCGCCCTACCACGAATGAATCAAACGAAGAATCCGCGCGGCGGCTGAAGCAGCGGTTTTTGGGCGAAAGATTGTGCGGAAGAATTTTCCAACGGCAACAAATGGAATTGCGACGGCGCGATTAAAACGAAATTTTCTTTCAGCGGTGGAAATTCCAGTTTCTGCGATTGGAGTGAAAATTCCGCTTTCTTTTCCGATTGTTTTCCAGCAGCGATGGCCTTGCACAAGCAGCACGGATGTTTGCCGTCGAAAGTTTTTTCCGCCGCGACTTGGAATGAATTCGACTGAAGATTGTCCGCGAGCATCGTCGTCCACGCGACCGTTTGCAGCAACGCCCAATGCGCGCCGAGCATCGCCGCGAGCGCGAGGACGAGAAAGATTTTGCCGATGCGGACGAACACGAAACTAAATTAAATCGTCACTGTCGAAGCGCAAGCAGCATTTTGTTAAATGGTTGAATCGTTGAATTGTTAAATCGGCTTTGTGTCGAGAGCGTTAATCCGATTCAACGATTCAACATTCCTCAATCCAAACCAAAGTTCCGCTCGGCAGCAAATCAAATAGCAGAATCAAATCCGCGTCGGCGAGATGAATGCAGCCGCATGAAGTCGGTTTGCCGATGGATTTTTGGTCCGCCGTGCCGTGGATGTAAATGTAGCGCGCGTGTGAGTCCACGTTGACGTCGCCGTTAAATCCTTTGTTCAGGCCGGGTTCGAGGCCTTCCAGCCACAGGATGCGCGTGGTGATTTTGGCGTCCGCAAATTCCGGCTGCGACGTGTGGCCGATGACCTGGCGCGCTTTGAAAACCGTTCCGGCCGGCTTGCCTGCGCCGATTTTTTCCGCGATGCGATGCAATCCGAGCGGCGTGTGGTTCGAGCCTTCCGTCTGCCCGATGCCAAAACGCGAAGTGGAGCAGGGGAACTTTTTTACGAATTTGTTTTGTTCAAAAAGTGAAACAGTTTGTCCGGCGACGCTGACAGCAAGAATAAATTGAGTAGGTTCAATGCCGTGCTTTTCGCAACGGTCAAAAAATTCAGAGCGCATTTCTAATAATGCAAGATTAGCTGCATGCGAATAGCAATCTCAAAATCCAGAATGGACAAATCCGTCCTTCGATAAAAAGAATCGGTCAACACTTGCGTGAACTCTTCGCTCAAGCCGATTTTGCGCCCCCTTGTTGGCATGACTGATGCTCGGTTATACCTGTATGCATAAAGCACAATTCTACATAATTGCGATGCTGGTGCCGCTGGCTGCAATCGCCGCGAAGATGTTGGCTAGGCTCAAAGTCGAGGTTCCCGTTGGTTATCAGGATGAAAACGGGTTTCATGTCGGCACGGGCCGCTCGGAAAGCAAGGTCAACTGGCCTCCGTTTTGGTGATTTGCGGTTCATGAACAGGCATAAACAGGCTGCAAAGTAGACAGTTGCCTGACCAGTTTTTAGACAGTCGTTGGACACAGTTAACAAATTTTTCGGGTCAAGTTGCCAGTTTCGGTTCTTCAGGATGGTTTATTTTTTTTCTGTTTGTTCGGTCAGGTCAGAATACTTTTAGTTTTTTTCCAAGCACAATCTCTGAATTTCGGTGGAAATTGGATTAGCAAATTTCGGGTGTTTTGGTTAGAATTTTGAAAATTGAAGTCGTCCGACGAGAATTTTTTCGGCGGCATTTTGTAAACAGGTGAAAGAGCCTCATCACAGTCACGGGAAAAATGAAGGAGTTGTCCGCATCCTTCTGGTGGACGACCATCCGCTGGTGCGCGAATCGTTGAAAATCTTGATCCGGCGGGAACCTGATTTGGCCATATGTGGCGAGGCGGAAGATCGCGAACAGGCTTTGGAACTGGCGGCGGCGGATGAACCAGACATGGCGCTGATCGACTTGACCTTGAAAAATTCCCACGGGCTGGAACTCATCAAGGATATGGGCAATCTCTGGCCCAAAATTAAAATTCTGGTGCTTTCGATGCAAGATGAGGACCTTTACGCCGAGCGGGTCATTCGCGCTGGCGCATGCGGATTTGTCTCCAAACGGGAACTGCCCGGGAAAATCCTGCTGGCCATCCGCCAGATTCTGGCGGGCGAAATCTATTGGAGTGAAAAGGCGGCCACGCATGTTGCCTCCAAAATCGCGCGTTCGTCCCGTCCCGTTGCGAATTTATCGGTGGAAATTTTGACCGACCGGGAAGTTCAAGTCTTTGAACTGATTGGAGCCGGGCAAAGCACAAATCAGATTGCGGCGGGTCTTCACATCAATGCCAGCACCGTGGAAACGTATCGGGCACGGATCAAAGAAAAACTTCACCTAAAAAACGCCTTGGAACTGCTTCAATGTGCCATTCGGTGGGCGAGCGACCCAAAACGTTGACGGTTTTACTCACCTTGGTTTTTAGGTAATGTCTCGAATTTCATTGCTGTAGTGAAAAACACTACTTAATAATAGTGTCATTAAATTACAGACAGTTTTGATGTCATGAAGTAAAGTCATCGGCATGGAGTTGAGCATGTCCTTGCTGGAAAATATTATTTGGGTGACGGATGGCACTTTAGATTTTGCCGGATCCTTGGAATCGTTGGATTAAAAGCTGTGGTGCAAAGGTATATTCAGAGGTTATCAACTAATTATTAACATTTCCCGAATGCAAATTGAATCCCCAGCCTGGTATTGCGCCCGGACAAAGCCCAAGCACGAGCACATCGCCGCCGCGAATGTGCGTAGAAATTTGCGGTTGGAAGTATTTAATCCCCGCCTGCGTTTGGAACGTGCGACGCAGCGCGGGATTGTGCGTTCCGTCGAGCCGCTTTTTCCCTGTTATCTTTTTGTCCGTTGCGTCATCGAAGAAAAAATGAATGACGTTCAACACACCAATGGAATCAGCAGTTTGGTGCGTTTCGGCCAAAGAATTCCCAAGGTGGGAGATGCGATCATTGAGGAACTGCAAAAGCATTTTGAAGCCGAAGAACCCATGACGGTGGAAGATTCGCTTGCGCCGGCCGATGAGGTGATTATTGCAGACGGGGCATTTGCCGGAATGGAGGCAAAAGTCCTGCGGGTCATGCCCGCTACACGGAGGGTGCAGATTTTGTTGGAAATCATGGGCGGTCCCACTTCGGTCGAGGTGGATCGCGCCTCGGTTGTTTCAGGAAAAGACACAATGGCCGCCCGGATTCCCGTTTTGGCGGCACCGCTTCGGGCGGAGTTGTTGGGTGTTTAAGTTGAAGTTGCAGCGAAATATCGAGTCTCCGACGACGGTTTTCGGAGTGAAATTGTTGGTTTGGCTGAAAATTCCGCCAAACGAGCAAGTGCGGAGCCTTGTGCTGAAAAACAGGCTGGCAGGTAATTTTATCAGTCAACGCATTTTTGCTGATTTAACTGATTTTTAACTTTAATGACACGTCAAACATTTTGTTCATGACATTAACTATTCCGTATGTTTTTGAGAGAATATTTTTTTAATTCCAAATCATTGAACTCGCATTTTAACATGGACCGGTCGAAGGGAACAGTTCCCGACATCGCGAAACCGAGCTGGAAGCGGGTTTTGGACGTTGTGTTGATTATCGTGGCCTTTCCCGTGCTGCTGCCATTGATGATGTTGATTGGTCTGTTTATACGCATGGTTTCTGCCGGGCCAATCTTGTTCAAGCAGGAACGCATCGGCTATTTGGGCGAGCGATTTTTGTGTTACAAATTCCGAACCATGCACGTCAATTCAGATACGGGAATTCATCAGGGACACCTGAACCAACTGATGAATTCCGATGTGCCAATGGTAAAAATGGATTTGAAGGGCGATCCGCGGATCATTCCCTTTGGCAGGTTGTTGAGATCATCGGGTTTGGACGAATTACCCCAGATCATCAATGTCCTGCGCGGAGAAATGAGCCTCGTCGGGCCGCGCCCGTGCGTGTCCTACGAGTTTGAAAAATATCTGCCGTGGCAGCGGGAACGGTTCAATACGGTGCCGGGACTGACCGGGCTTTGGCAGGTCAGCGGCAAAAACCGCACAACTTTCACTGAAATGATTCAACTGGACATCCAATATGCGCGCACCAAAACGGTGTGGCTGGATTTGAAGATCATCCTGATGACCGTTCCGACCTTGGTGGGTCAAATGTGGGAATCGCGCATGAAAAGAAAATCCGCCGGGTGGTCAGCGCCTTCAAAAACGGTCATTTCGAATGAGTCTGGCGATGAATGTTGCCTGCGCAAAGGCACCTTGATAAGTGTTGTGAACGTGGGAACTGACCGGACGCGGAAGGAAATTTGAAATCAAAAAAAGGAGAAACAAATTATGGCAAAACAAATAAAAATCGGGGTTGTCGGCTGCGGTTATTGGGGGCCGAACTTGATCCGCAATTTCAGGGCGCTGCCGGATTGCGACTTGAAAATGATGTGCGACCTCAGCGAGAAACGCCTCACGCATCTTCGGACGGTGTATCCCGAAGTCGAGGGATCGCCTGACTACAACCATATGCTCAACGGTGTCAATCTTGATGCCGTTGTCATTGCCACCGCCGTCAAATCGCATTTCCCGATGGCCAAGGCGAGCCTGCTGGCAGGCAAGCACACGTTCATCGAAAAACCCATGGCCGGTTCATCCCATGAATGTGAGGAACTCGTTGAAATTGCGCGGAAAAACGGGCTGGTGTTGATGACTGGCCACACGTTTCTTTATTCGCCGGCCGTCAGAAAAATCAAGGAAATCGTGGACAAGGGCGACATCGGCGAAATCCGATACATTTCCGCCCGGCGGCTGAACCTCGGACTATTTCAAAAAGACATCAATGTCGCCTGGGATCTGGCGCCGCACGACATTTCCATCATCCAGCACATCATCGGCGAGCAGCCGATGACGGTGAATTGCCGCGGCAGCGCGCACATCACGCCCGGCGTGGAAGACGTGACGACCATGTGTTTGAGCTATCCCGGAAAACGGACGGCGATCATTCACAGCAGCTGGCTGGATCCGAGAAAAGTGCGCGAGATGACCATCGTCGGCAGCAATCGCATGATCGTTTATGACGATGTGGCGCCGCTGGAAAAAATCCGGGTCTTCGACGCGCGCGTCGAGCGTCCGCCGCATTACGACACGTTTGCTGAATTTCATTACGCCTACCATTACGGCGACGTTTACGCGCCCTACATCAAACAGGAAGAGCCGCTCAAAACCGAGTGCCAGCATTTTCTGGATTGCATCAAGCAGGGAATAACGCCGTTGACCGATGGGAAAAAAGGCGCGGAGTTGGTCCGCATTCTGGAAGCATCCTCGGAATCCTTGAAGCAGGGCGGCGCGCCGGTCGAGTTTGTAAAAGAAATGAACGGAAAAGGCTGGACGACACCGCCGCCGTTTCCGGAAACCGCCCCGCGCGCAGTGGCGACCGGAATGTCAGCCCCGAGGTTGAAGAGAAACAAACGTTCCAACCCGGACGGCCAGAAACTCCAGATCAATATCGGCACGAACGGCAGCAAGCCGTGAGCGCGTCGTCCCAGAAATATCAGCGGATTGCTCCTGATGTGAAGTTGGGGAAGAACGTCCGCATTTATGACTTCACGAATCTCTACGGTTGCGAAATCGGCGATGACGTGAAGATTGGAACCTTTGTGGAGATCCAGAAAGGTTCAAAAATCGGCAACCGCTGCAAGGTTTCGAGCCACACTTTCATTTGCGAAGGCGTGACTTTGGAAGACGACGTTTTCATCGGCCACAATGTCACCTTCATCAACGACCGTTATCCGCGCGCGACGAATGGGGATGGCCGGCTGCAAACCGAAGCGGATTGGAATTGCGTCGGCACTTTGGTCAAGCGCGGGGCATCCATCGGTTCCGGGGCCACGCTTTTGTGCGGCATCACCATCGGTGAGAACGCGTTGATCGGTGCCGGCAGCGTGGTGACCAAAGACGTGCCGTCCGGCGCCGTGGTGGCCGGCAACCCTGCGAGGGTCATCAAGTTGTCTTCGACAAAAAGCTAGGCCAGTGCTAGCTTTTCTTTTTTTAGCATGAGCGACAAAAAACAGGAAGCCGCGCCAGGCGGGATGTCGTTACAGGACGTTTATTTCATTCTGTTCCGGCAGAAATGGATCATCCTGATTTTTTCTTCGCTCGGATTGCTGGCGGCGGGCGTAATCTGCATCCTGAAGCCGCCGCAATACCGGTCTGAAGCCGAACTTTCCGTGCAATACATGGTGGAGGGAAAATCCCTGAATGCGCCCGGAGACGAGACTCGTTCATTGAACGAAAGCAGCGACAGCATCATCCACACTGAAGTGGAGATTTTGTCGAGTTGGGATCTGGCCACGCAAGTCGTCCAAGTCATCACGCCGGAACGGATTTTGGCCAAGCAGGGCGGCGGTTCAGATGTCAACCGGGCTGCTTACCTGGTCAACAAGGGTTTGACCGTGGACTCCACTCCGCAAAGCTCTTTGATCCAAATTTCCTTTCAGTATCCAGACTCGGAGCTGGTCCAGCCCATCCTCAACACCATCATTGACACCTATTTTACGAAGCATTTTCAGATGCACCAGGGCGTGGGATTGTTTGGAAATTTTCTGACCAATGAGACCGCCCGCTTGCGCGACGAACTCGACCAGACGGAAGATAAACTCCAAGAAGCAGAGGCAAACTCCGGCGTGATTTCCACCGTTGAGGATACAAAAAAGGCCTATGCAGAACAGATTTCAAAGTTGCGTGAGAACATTTTCGCCGCCAAGGCGGATTTGGACGAGCGCCAGGCCATGGTGCAGGAACTGGAAAAAAATCTCGCCGTCCAGTCCCGACAATACCAACACGGAACCGGCGGGAGAAATTTCACCGAGCACGCTGGATGACTACAAGCAAATCTGTCTCCGGTTGGAAACCTATGAAAAAAAGGATGTGGATTATTTGATGCAGGGATTCACCGACGAAAACGTCCTGGTCAAGCAGGTTCGCGAGCAAATTGCCGACGTAGAGAAGCAAAAAATTGATCTCGAAGAAAAATATCCGAAGCTGGCGGGTTCCGCCATTGCCATGCCGAATCTGACCGGCCAGCCGCCGGGGAATTCCATTGATTTGCCGACCCAATACATCCAGATAACGGCGCTAAAATCCAAAATCAAGTCGTTGCAGTCTCAATTAAGCCAGGTCTGGCTTGATGTCACCAATTTTGAAAAAGTGGATGCGACGATTTCAGAGCTTCAGCAGGAAAAACAGGTTGAACAAGCCAACCTGAACTATTTCGTGAGCAATCTGAAACAGTCCCAGATAGACCAGGCGCTGGGAGACGGCAAGGCCTCCAACATCAGCATCATCCAATCACCCACTCCGCCGGTGAAAGGCTGGCCGAAAAAATTCAAAAAGAAAGTGTTGATGGTGGCTGCGGGTGGAATCGGCCTTGGCCTGGCGCTGGCGTTTTTGATCGAGATGTTTCTCGACCGCTCCGTGAGACGTCCCTCGGAAATAGAAACAAGGTTGCGGTTTCCGCTGTTTATGACCCTGCCGGATACCGCCCGAAATGCGATTGGCCGGGATTTGCAAATTGCCGGAGGAGGACGTTTACAATTGGGTAACGGAAAAAACGATGCTGGAAAATCATCCGGCGCAACCGCACTGGCTCCGTGGGATCGCCAGCATCCGCTCCGTCCGTTTTATCAGGGATTGCGGGACCGCCTGATGGTTTTTTTTGAAACCAACGATCTCAACCACAAGCCAAAACTGGTGGCGCTCACCAGTTGCGGCAATGGGGCTGGTGTGAGCAGCATCGCCGCCGGGCTGGCGGCGTCGCTTTCGGAAACGGGCGATGGCAATGTTCTATTAGTCAGCATGACTGGCAGCGAGGGGGCGGCGCAACAATTTTACAAAGGCCAGGCGGGTTGCGGCCTGGACGCCGCTTTGGAATCCGGCACGCAAAAAGGAGCCTTGGTTGAGGGAAATTTTTATGCCGTCACGGAACAGGCGGGCACCGAGAAAGATGCCGACCCATTTGCCGAAACGGTTGAAGGCGTTGATGCCCAAACTCAAGGCCAGCGACTATGACTACATCATATTTGACATGCCTCCGGTAAGCCAGATCAGCCCGACCCCCAAACTGGCGCAGTTTATGGACATGGTGTTTATGGTGGTTGAGTCCGAGAAGACGGATCGTGATGTCGTCAAGCGCGCCACCGACCTGCTGGCGGAATCCAAGACCAATGTCGGCATCGTTCTGAACAAGAGCCACAATTATGTGCCGCGGCGGCTCGTTCAAGAACTCTAGTCTTCCGCCAATTTTTATTTCACCACTTCATCCGGCAACTCCATTTTTCCAAACTTGTTTATTCTGGCGGTTGAAAGGCAGTAATCAGACGACGGCCACGCCATTATGCGCGCGATAAAACTTCGCAACCGGATTTACTACGGCGTCAAGCCGTTGCTGCCGTCCGGGTTCAGGCTGTCGCTTCGCCGCTGGTTCACCCGGAGGAAGCGGAAGCAGGTGGGCAACGTCTGGCCGGTCGCGCCGGGATCCGAGCGGCGGCCGGAGAACTGGCCGGGATGGCCGGATGGCAAAAAATTCGCCTTTGTGCTTACGCATGACGTCGAAGGTCCAAAAGGTTTGGCCAAATGCCGGCAACTGATGCAGTTGGAAATGAAGCACGGGTTCCGTTCCTCGATTAATTTTATTCCTGAAGCATTTGACTACACCGTGCCCGTTGAATTGCGTGAAGAGCTTGTCCAAAATGGTTTTGAAGTCGGAGTGCATGACCTTCACCATGATGGCAAACTTTACCGGACGCGCCGTGAATTCTCCGAAAAGGCGTCGCGCATCAATCACTATTTGAAGGAATGGAAGGCGGTTGGCTTTCGTTCCGGCTTCATGCACCGCAACCTTGATTGGATGCATGATTTGAACGTGGTGTATGACGCCTCCACCTTTGATACCGACCCGTTTGAACCCCAGCCGGATGGTCTCAACACCATCTTTCCCGCCTGGATTTACAAGCCGGAAACGGGTTCCGGCTATGTAGAGTTGCCTTATACGCTGGCGCAGGATTCCACGGTGTTCATCCTTCTAAAGGAGAAGTCCATTGATATTTGGAAAACCAAGCTCGACTGGCTTGCAAAGCACGGCGGCATGGCGCTCGTCAATTCGCATCCTGATTACATGGTGATGAACGGAGTTGGTCAGGGAGGCTGGGAGTATCCCGTCGGTCTTTACGAGGAATTTCTGAAGTATGTGTCCAGTCAATATTCAGGCGCTTACTGGCACATATTGCCCGGAGAATTGGCGGCTTACTGGAAAGCATCCGTAGTTTCAAAACTGCCGCTTAAAACACAAAACAAACCATCACGGAACCTAGTATAGAATCGCATGAAAGTAACTATCTTTGGAATGGGCTATGTCGGTTGCGTAACCGCTGCGTGTCTGGGGAATGAAGGACACGAGGTCACCGGCATTGATTCGGACAGCAACAAGGTCAACCTGGTCAATTCCGCCCAGAGTCCCATCATGGAAACGGGGCTGGACGAGCTTTTGCAGAAACTCATCGGCGATGGGCGCCTGCGCGCGGCGACACGGTGTGAAAGCCTCGGAGACATTTCACTGGTCTGCGTCGGAACCCCCAGCAACGAAAACGGCAGCCTTCATTTGGGACAGGTGGTGAGAGTTTGCGAGGACATCGGCCAATTGTTGAAGACGGCGGACTTCTATCATGTGGTCAACATCCGCAGCACGGTCATTCCCGGAACCGTGGATAGTCTGATCATTCCACTATTGGAGGAGAAATCCGGAAAAAAAGCCGGGAAGGATTTCGGTGTTTGCATGAACCCCGAGTTTCTGCGCGAATCCACGGCGGTGAAGGACTTTTACAATCCTCCATTCACAGTCATCGGTTCAAACGACAGCAAGAGCGCGGAAGTAGTCGCCAGACTGTATGCGGGAATTGAGGCGCCTCTGGAAAATGTTCCCATCAAGGTGGCCGAAATGATCAAGTATTCGTGCAATTCCTTTCACGCGCTCAAGGTTTGCTTTGCCAATGAAATCGGCAACCTCTGCAAACCTTTGGGCATTGATAGTTGGCAGGTGATGGAAATTTTCTGCAAGGACACGAAGCTTAACCTTTCTCCCTACTACTTGAGTCCGGGCTTTGCTTTCGGGGGTTCATGCCTGCCGAAGGATTTGCGGGCGATTGTCCACCTCGCGAAACAGAAGGACGTTGAAGTGCCGGTATTGGGGTCGGTGCTGGCAAGCAACCAACTCCAGATTGACCACGCCTTCAACCTGATCAAACGCACGGGCAAAACCAAGGTGGGCGTGCTGGGGTTGAGCTTCAAGGCCGGAAGCGACGACCTGCGCGAAAGTCCGACGGTGGCGTTGATAGAAAAATTGATCGGCAAGGGCTATCATGTTTCCATCTACGACGACGATGTGACGTTGTCCGAAATCAGCGGGAAAAACAAACAGTTCATCGAGCGCATTTTGCCGCACATTTCTTCCTTGATGAAACCCTATCTTGCCGATGTGATTGTGGGATCCGATGTTCTTGCGCTTTGCAAAAGGAACAAAAAATTTGAATCAACCATTGCGGTCGTTGACGGCAAACTTGCAGTCATTGATTTGGTCAGAATGTTTCGCAATGGAACCAAGCCGCCGGAAAATTATGAAGGAATCTGCTGGTAGAATAGTCATGCTGGTGGAGAACAACTATCCACAGGATACTCGCGTCCGCAACGAGGCCACCTTCCTCACCACCTGCGGCTACAGGGTTTTTGTCATCTGCCTTAAGAAGCCGGGACAACTTTCAAGCGAGGTTGTTGATGGCGTGCAGGTCTACCGGCTGCCGCGCGTGGAATTATTCAAGAAAGCTTCCTCGCCGAACCCGGGACTGTTGGAACTGTTGTTTCTGAAGGCGAAATCATTTTTAGGCTATGTCGTGGAATACTTTTATTTCACCACAGCTTGCTTTGTCATGAGCGCCTACGTCTTTGTTCGTTACGGCTTTGACGTGATTCACGCGCATAACCCGCCAGATACTCTGTTTTTGGTGGCTCTGCCGTATAGACTTCTTGGGAAAAAATTCGTGTTCGATCACCACGACTTTGTGTCCGGAACTTTATATGTCCCGCTACGGTGCCAAAAAAGGCTTTTTCGCCAAGCTGTTGAGGGTATTTGAATGGTTCTGCCTGAAGACCGCAGACATTACGATTGCCACGAACGAATCGTATAAACAAGTCCAGATTCAACGCGGCAAGCGGAAGCCTGAAACCATTTTTGTGGTGCGCAATGGACCGGACAGGCTCCGCATGACCCACACGCCTCCGAGTCCGCGCTTGAGAAGCATGAACAAATGTATCTTTGGTTATGTCGGCAACATGAACCCGCAGGATGGCGTGGACTATCTGCTTCGCTCGTTGGACAAGCTGCTTTATGTCCTCAAGCGTGATGATTTTTACTGCGTCATCATGGGCAAGGGAGATTCCTTGGAAGATTTGCGTCTGCTTGCCAAGGAATTACAGATTGAGAATAACGTCGAGCTGACCGGCTTTGTCTCGGAAGAAGAGTTGCAGGCGAATTTGTCCGCCTGCGACATTTGCGTGGATCCTGATCCATCAAGTCCGCTTAATGATGTATCCACTTGGATCAAAATCATGGAGTATATGGCGTTTGAAAAACCGATTGTCTCCTTTGATCTGAAGGAAACGCGAGTGTCGGCCCAGGATGCGGCGCTCTTTGTCCCGCCCAACGATGAGCTGGCCTTCGCCAAAGCCATCGTGACACTCATGGACGACCCGGCATTGAGGTTGAAGATGGGGCGGTATGGCCGGCAACGGGTCGAGAAGGAATTGCAGTGGTCGGTGGTCAGTAAAAATTTGCAGGCCGCCTATCAATCATTGTTTCAAAAAATATGAAGTCATCATCGGAAGCGGACGAAATCTACCAGTCGTTAATGAAGCTTGACCGCTGGGTCGAGAATGCGGAGTGGAAGGCTTATGATACCTTTGACGGACTGTCGTCGCCGCTGGCTCCCATCTTCACCTTCGGCCATCCATTTTTAAGGCAAGTCTGGCAGCAGGGAGTAAGGCGTTTTCCCATCAACCTTCGCCCGGTCTTGGCCATCAAGCCAAACACCAGCACCAAAGGCATGGGTTTTTTCGCCCAAGGATACCTTAAGTTGTATGAAACTTATGGCAGCGAGGAATTCCTTCGCCAGATGAAGTTCTGTCTCGACTGGCTGGTGGAAAATCGCAACCCGGAATTCAAAGGTTACTGCTGGGGCAACCATTTTGAGTATCAGGCCAGAAGCGGGCGGATTCCCAAAGGCACGCCTACCGTCGTCTGGACCGGGTTGATCGGCCATGCTTTCATGGATGCGTTTGAATCGCTTCATGAACCGGCCTACCTCGATACCGCAAAAAAAATCTGCCAGTTCATTTATGACGAACTTGGCTGGGAAGTTTTCGACGAGGGATATTGCATCCGGTATCACACGGTTGCCAAGACCACGGACATCCACAATTCCAGCGTCATCGGGGCCAGCCTGCTGGCGAGGGTAAGCCATCACACCGGCAATCAAAAATACATGGAGCTTGCCGAGAAGGCTATCCGTTTCACCGTTCATCATCAACTAAAAAATGGCGGCTGGTATTATGGAGTTCATCCGCAGCATCACTGGGTGGACTCGTTTCACACCGGCTATGTGCTGGAGTCAATCCATCTTTACAACCGTTATTCCGGCGACCGCACATATCAAGGAGAGCTTGCAAAAAGGCTATCAATTTTACGTTGACACTTTTTTTGCCCCGGATGGTTTGCCCAGATACTACGACAACAAAACGCGACCGATTGACATCCAGTGCGCATCACAGGGCATACAAACACTGGTCAACTTGAGCGACCTGCATCCGCAAAGCATCGGCCTGGCCGTCAAGGTTGCCCGTTGGACGATCAAAAATATGCAGGACAAAACCGGCTACTTTTACTATCGCAAGTATCCGCTGATTACCAACAAGACGCCGACATTGCACTGGGGTCAGGCCACGATGTTCGCCGCCCTTGCCACCCTGACGTCCAAATTGAACTCCGGTCAGCCGCGGAATGAACGGAAGCAGCGGGAAGAAGTTTCGGCGGTGGAAACCAAACAAGGCTTCTAGTCCGATGAAGACTGTCCTTTTAATCTCGAACAAGGTGCCGCACTACCGGGTTTCCGTTTACAATTATCTTCACCGGCGTTTTGCGGCGCACGGCTGGGAGTTAAAGGTGGCGAGCAACGCCATGCAAAAAGAGAGCAAGCTGCAGGTCAAGTTCGACTTTCGGGAACTTAAGTTCAAATTTTCAGAGTACCGCAGGTTGATCAACGATACAAAGCCGGATGCGGTGATACTTCATCTGCATTTGAAGGTTCCCATCTTCTGGTTTTTGATCCACTGGTTGAAGCTGAAGCGCATTCCGGTGATTTCCTGGACCAAGGGCGCCAACCTGGATCGTGCCGACAGCAAACTCCGTTATCATCTGTTCAATTACACCCACAAGTTGAGCGATGCGCTGATTCTTTATTCGGCAAACCAGACCAGCTACATCAAGCCCCGATACCGGCATAAAATTTTTGCGGCCAACAACACGGTCAACTTTGAAGACTATCCCGAGGTCAATGAGACCAAGGAACAGATCAAGGCTGAATTTGCCATTCCTTTCAAGAAGGTTGTGCTCTTCGTTGGCACGATGGGAATTGATGGCGAGCGGAAAAGGGTCAGGCATCTTATTGAGATATTTCGCGAGCTTGACCGGCCGGACATTGGGCTGGTAATGGCAGGTTCGGGGATGACCGAGGAACTCAAGGCGAAGATCAACCCGAAGAATTCGCGCTTTCTTGGGCAGCTTCACGACCCGAAGAATCTGCAAATCAGTAAAGTGTTCAAGGCTGCTGACGTTTTTGTGGTTCCCGGACACGTCGGGTTGGGAGTCAACCAGGCGTTCTATTGGGGATTGCCGGTGATCACTGAAGATTGTCTGCAACCGCCGGAAATCCAGCATCTCAAGTCCGGCCGGAACGGTTTTATTGTCGCCGACAACGACCTGATGGAGCTGAAAAACAAGATGCTTTACCTGCTGGACAATGATGCGGTTCGCCAGGAGTTCTCGCGTCATGCGCGCGAGGAAATTTTTCGAGAAGCTTCGATCGAAGGTATGTTTAATGGTTTTCGCAAGGCGGTCGAGTTTGCCTGCCGGACTCAACTCCGTCCTCAAACTCTGGAAACAACCGATCCTGAATCCATCATCGCGGCATGAAATACATTTATAATGCAAGATCGCTTCCACCCATTGAGTCCGCCCAATTGCGCAGGCTGGATGAAGCGGCTGAAAGATTGATAAGGAAACTGAAGGCGATAAATCCAGGTGAATTGCCATTTTCGGACGACGCGAAGGAAGGTGTAAGTCGCGCCCAGAAGGACATGGTCGGCATGATGAAAAAATATGTCCACTTAATGTCGTGGGTGCTTCACCCGGAGACCAGTTTCGAAAGCTTGGTGCTGGTGGACTATGGCGGCGGCATCGGGCTTTTGTCCTGTTTGGGCAAGGAGGCTGGGGATTCCCTGTGTGGTGTATAACGACATTTTTGAACCATGTTGCAAGGATGCCAAAATTCTGGCGGAACAACTTGGTTGTCTGGCCGACGAATATGTATGCGGTGACATCCATGATGTTTCCACAGCCTTGGAATCCAAGCGTAACGTCCATTGCGCCCTCGTCTCGATCAATGTGATCGAGCATATCTATGATATTGATGATTTTCTTCGCACGACCGCCGGCCTTTCACAGGCCGGAGTGACCATGGTTCTATCAACCAGCGCCAATCCGCTGAATCCCATGGTCCGCCGCCGGCATCATCGCCAGCATCTGGAATGGGAGCATGAAGACGGGCCGCATGAAGGGTGTGGCGCCATGGATACTTTAAAGGCATTTTATGATGTTCGCCGGGACATCATCAGGCAGGCCGCTCCCTCGATTTCCATGGTGGAGTGCGATGCCTTGTCGGCGGCCACGCGTGGACTGAAAAAGGAAGACATCGAACAGTGCGCCCGGCATTACCAGCAAACTGGAAAAATCTCCGCCAAGCCCGAACACCCCACAAACACCTGCGATCCCTTGACAGGCAACTGGCAGGAACGGCTGCTGAACATTGAGGCCGTGAAGAAGACTCTGACAGACCTTGGGTTCACAGTGCGGATAGCGGCGGGTTACTACGACGCGAGATCCGCGAGTTCCATGGTAACAATAGCCAAAAGATCGGCCGCGCATATTGTGAATTATATGATCAGCTGGCTTGGCCCAAACGGTGTCCGGATTTCCCCGTGCTTCATGTTCCATGCGACCCACAGGTCAGTTCGGACAATTTAGCCTGCAATAACAATTTCAGCATGAACATTCAAACGAGAGTATCACAATTTATATTTCTATCCTTGGCAGCCTTGTTGACCACGGGCCGGCTTCAGGCCCAGGTCAACTGGCTTACCGACAATCGCTCTGTGACCGTATCCGATAATGCGCAAATCACGCCAGAAAGCCCGGCGAATTATTATGCCACCGCGACGCCTTCTGCATTTTTGGCGACGTTCAATGGTAATGTTTCTGGAGCCGCAGATGAGTCGAACCCGGGTTTGCAGGCGGCGCATGGCGGCAGCTCTGCGGTGCAAAATTCTTTTCTGGCCGGAAATCAAATAAATTTCAGTTCATCAGTTTCGGCCGTGACAGGAGGATTTGGGGGAGACGGCCAGGAGTTGTGCTCTGCCGAGGCTGATTCGTCTTGCGAAATTTCCTTCAGCGTCGGTACTCCGCAAACATGGGCTTTGGCGGTGGATTTCAATGAACATTACGGCAACCTAACGGCGGAATGGGATTTGATTTCCGCCCAAGTCGGTTCAATTCTCGGATCGCCGGGCGCAAATCCGGATCCCAACGGCCCGCCGATTTACTATCAGGGAGTCCTCACGCCCGGAGACACTTATACTCTTTCCATTTTCTTGAGCGCGTCTCAAAACCAACCCGTCCCCGCTGGCGACAATTCCGGCGCGGGTGTTGACGCGACCTTCTCGGTTGTGCCCGAACCATCATCGTGTGCGTTGATGACAATGGCGCTCATCGGACTTTTTGCGTTCCGAGGGAGACTGGTTGCCAGACAGTAGAATTAATTTTTCACGCAATCGCGCTATAAAGAAAATGGACGGCTGCGTGAACACATTTTTTTACACGCGCAGACGGGAATAATTTTACACTTGAAGTCACGATTTATGGGGATAAAGCCGCTAGATGTCAGGATCAAGGGAAAGCAAGTAATGGCTTCCGCAATCTGCGTTGAGAACAGGACGATTTTTGTTCTGGGAAAATGGATTAAGGTGGCTTCCGTCCATGACGAAAACTGGGTTGAAGGCGAAGTTGTAAAAGACCCGGAGGCCGTGGTGGCCAGCATCAGAGAGCAGAAATTAAAGGCTGATTTTTTTACCTTTCCGCAAAGGCTGCCCGACAACAAACCAAGGTATGTCTATCGCATGGAATGGGACAATGTCGCCGCAGTTCCTCTGTCCACTTACTCGGACTGGTGGGAAAAGCGGATACCGCAAGAATCAAGGAAGAACGTAAGAAGGTCGGCCAAGCGGGGTGTAGTAGTCAGGACGGTTCCGCTTGACGACCAGTTGATACAAGGGATCACGGACATCTATAACGAGACTCCGGTCAGGCAGGGAAAGCCATTTCCAAAATACGGCCAGGATTTTCAGGCCGTAAAGAGGGATGTTTCGCAAATTTTGGAACGCAGCGAGTTTATTTGCGCCTATTTTGAAAACGAACTGATTGGGTTCGTGAAGCTGGTGTATCTGGGGCAAGTCGCCAGCATATTGTCCATTAACTCGAAGAACCGGCATTTTGACAAAAGGCCGACAAATGTCTTGATGGCAAAGACGGTTGAAATTTGCTGCGAGAAGGGAATGTCACATCTCTTGTACGGAAGATATACCTACGGGAACAAGGCATCCAGTCCGCTGACTGAATTTAAGCGTCGCAACGGCTTCGAGAAGATATTGATTCCGCGCTACTATATTCCGCTGACGTTCAAGGGCAAAGTAGTCCTGAAATTAAATCTCCACCGTGGCATCATCGGCATGCTTCCCGGCGGGTTGGTGGATTTTCTGGTGAAGTTGCGCGCCTGGTTGTTTGAAAAGACATCATTTTTCTTGAAGAAAAGACAGAAGGCCGATTATCTTGAGCAGAACAGCGATGACGCAAGCCCTCAAGTTAAAAACCCTTGAGGCGGGTTGCTGGACTATCACGAGGTGTCTGTCGGGTTGGAATAAAAGGATCAAGGCCGCTTCCCTTGCGGAGTGTTTGCTTTAGGCCGGTGTAGCTCAACGTTAGAGCAGCTGAAATGTAATCAGCAGATGGAGTGTTCAATTCCTCCCGCCGGCTCCAAGCCCGCCTTAATCGAATTTCCGTTTAAAAATTTCACGCAGGGGAAGGACTACAAGTGCCAGGCATTATTGGAATAATAGGAGCAGGCTCCACTTCGGACAGGAAGACGCAGCTTGAGGCCATGACCAGATGCATGGTGCATGAGCCTTTTCACAAATCTGGAACATGTATTGACGAAAGAAGCGGAACTTGGGCTGGTTGGGTCTGCCATGAAGGTTCCTTTTCGGATTGTCTGCCAATCTGGAATGAGGCAAAAGACATCTGCCTTTTCTTTTCGGGCGAGCACTTTGCGGACGGTGGCGACAAGGAAAAAGTTAAATCAAAAGGGCATGAATCGGTTTTTGACCGGGCCGCGTGGCTGGTGCATTTATACGAAGAGACGGGGGTCGGATTTTTCGAGAAATTGAACGGCTGGTTCAGCGGCTTGCTGATTGATTTTCGGGAAAATAAAATTGTTCTTTTCAACGACCGCTTTGGGTTGGGCCGGATTTATTATCACGAAGATGCCGGCGGATTTTATTTTGCGTCTGAAGCAAAAGCGCTGCTCAAGGCGCTGCCGCATTTGCGGAGCCTGGACATGCGGGGCTTCGGCGAATTTTTTTCCTGCGGCTCTGTGCTCCAGAACCGGTCGCTATTTTCAGGAATCTCCATTTTGCCTCCGGCATCGGTCTGGACTTTCCGACCGCAGCAGGCGGTCAAGAAGGAACTCTATTTCAAGAGTGAAGCTTGGGAGAATCAAGTTCAACTGCCGGCATCGGAGTATTACGAAAAATTGCGTGAAACCTTTACCCGCATTCTTCCCAAGTATTTTCAAGGGAAACAGCAGGTGGCGCTGTCGTTGACGGGTGGTCTGGACAGCCGGATGATCATCGCGGGTGCCGCGCCCGCGCCCGCATCGCTGCCATGTTATACTTTTGGCGGGATGTATCGCGAGTGTGCGGACGTGAGGCTTTCCAAGCAAATTGCCAGGGTATCCCGGCAACGGCATGAAACCATCTCCATCACTCCGGAATTTTTCTCAAAGTTTCCATCCTTGGCGGAGCAAAGTGTCTACTATACCGATGGCGCAATGGATGTCACCGGGGCGGTTGAGCTTTTTGCCAATCGAGTAGCCCGCGAAATCGCGCCCGTGCGGATGACCGGGAACTATGGCAGCGAAATTTTGCGGGGAAACGTAGTGTTCAAGGCTGGTTCCTTGAATCACTCGATGTTTGATCAAAAATTCGCCCCGTTCATTAAAAGTGCCGAGACTACTTTTGCCACCGAAAGAAATATATCCCGGACAGCGTTCATCGTTTCCAGGCAAGTCCCGTGGTATCATTATGCGCGGCTGGCCTTGGAGCAGTCCCAGATCACCGTTCGTTCGCCCTATCTGGACAATGAGTTGGTTGCACTGGCCTATCAAGCGCCTTCGGACATTGCGGTGAACAAGGAGTTGTCCTTCAGATTTATAGCGGACTGTAACCCGGCGCTCGCAAAAATTCCGACTGATCGCGGAGCGACCGGCCAACCCGGAGCCTACACCAGCAAGTTCAAGGTGTTCCGCCAGGAATTCATGCCGAGGGCGGAATATGTTTATGACTATGGTATGCCCCAATGGCTCGCCAAGGTGGACCGGCTGTTGTCGCCATTGCATCTGGAGCGTTTGTTCCTTGGCCGGCAGAAATTTTATCACTTTCGGATCTGGTATCGCAATGAGCTGGCCGGACACGTCAAAAGCGTGCTGTTGGATCCGCGCACGCTTGCCCGGCCGTATCTTAACGCACGATATGTCGAAGACATCGTAACGGCCCATGTGAAAGGGAGTGGAAATCATACTTTGGAGATACACAAGCTGCTGACCAGTGAAATGATCCAGAGACAGCTAGTCGAGCAGGGCGGGTAGTGTGTCATAAACAATGTATGACTAAAATCAAACAGGAAAAAGGCCAGTGGGAAGATGAATATGAAAGCGGACTTTGGAACCGACTTCACGGCAACCATGAGTTTGCGCGTTACACACTGGTTTCAGGGTATATCCAAAAGTCCGGACAGCAGGTAAGCCTGCTTGATATTGGCTGCGGCGAGGGAGTGATTCTAAAGTATCTTAATCTGGGTCTGATTGGTGACTATACTGGGATAGACATCGCGCAAACGGCCCTTGATAAAATCAACCCAAGGCGAAGCCAGGACCGATACATCTGTTCAAGCCTTGAAAATTATTCCCCGGACACAAAATGGGATGTTGTCTTGTTCAATGAAGTATTGTATTACACATCCGATCCGGTTGCCCAATTGAAAAAGTTTGAGCGCTCACTGAAAAAAGACGGCTGCTTTGTGATATCAATGTATCAGAAAAAAAATCCACTGGCCTACAATAACCGATGCATCCGGGACATTTGGCGATATATGAAGCTTGCCGGTTACACGATAGAAGATGCCGTCGAATTGGCCAAAATTGACGGTTCGGCGGCTTGGCGTGTATTTGTCGTGCGGCCACTTCCGCAATGATGTGTGGGGCGCATAACGCGCCTCGATTATTTTCGGACTGCTCCCGACGCGAATGTCTCCGCAACTGATACTTTTACTCTGTTATGGCTTTATCGCATGGTTGTTGCGGAGAGACATGGCTTGGCGGACGGCTGGTTCAAAGATACTCTTAATCCCCGGCATTTGGATTGCGGTTCAAGGTTCGCGGTCGATATCTTATTGGTTTGGTTCCGGCGGCGGCGACGAGTCGAATCCCATCAACACCGTGATGTTTGCGGTGCTGATTGGTTCATCGGTTTATATTTTAGCCAAAAACAATTTTGACTGGGGCGCCTTTGTCAGGCAGAACAAGGCTCTTTGTCTGATCTACGCCTATCTGGCATTAAGTGCGATATGGTCGGATATGCCCCTGATATCCTTGAAGCGGTTGGTCAAAGATTTCGGGTCTGTGCTAGTCGCGTTGCTGTTTCTTACGCAAGAGGATCCGGCGGCGGCAGTCCGGGCGGTTTTTGTGAGGGTCTCCTATCTGCTTTTTCCGTTGTCTGTTGTTTTCATCAAATTCTTTCCCGACATCGGCCGGCAAGCCAGTCGGGCCGGTGAAAATATGTTCACCGGGGTTACCCTCCAAAAGAATTCATTGGGTTTGATAGTGTTTGTTTTTTCTTTGATGTTGTTGTGGGATTTGTATGAAATCTACAAAGAAGAAAATCGCAGAGGAAAAAAGACCCAGTTGCTGATCCGAATCGGAATGCTCGTCATGGGTTTTTGGCTGCTTAGGATATGTGACAGCCAGACCTCGCTGCTTTGTTTGACTCTTGGCACTTTAATTTTCTGGGGTGGCATACGTTTGAAGCGCATGCGCCAGGGCAAACAGATACTCATGATTTGCCTGGCAGTGATAATCTGCCTATTCGCGCTGGACAAGACATTTGGGCTGACCGACATGATCATCAAAACCTTGGGACGCAACCCGACTTTGACGGGACGAACCGAGATTTGGCGGATTGTCCTCGAACAACAGACCGACCCCGTCATCGGCAATGGATTCTATACCTTCTGGGATAGTGACAAGGGCAAGGCGGTTATGAACGCGTTCATGAGGATTAACGAAGCGCATAACGGTTACCTTGAGATGTATGTGGATGGGGGAATCATCGGCGACGTCCTGCTTGGGTTGTTGTTGCTGGCCGCCGGAAACCGGGTAATCAACGGGCTGTTCACGTCGGCACCATTGGGCAAAATCGGGCTGATTTTTTGGTTCCTCCCGATCATCTACAACTGGTCGGAAACAAGCTTCTTTCGCCTTGATATACTCTGGTTCACATTTTTGCTGGTCATAATCCAGTATCCGCAAAAAGTGCTGCCATCTCCAGTCAGCGAAAGCGCATGACAAAGCCGTGCATAGTATTTTGAAAGTGCGACAGAAGCATGGCTGTTTTGAATCCCATAGTTCGAATGCAAAATCGTTACCGGCGGAGTCTGTCCACGTTTTTCGGACGACGCATGGTTCATTTGAAATCCCGGTTTCCGATCATCTCATTTACCTTCGATGATTTTCCGCAGTCGGCCTTGCGTCAAGGAGGAGCAATACTCAAAAGCCATGAAGCCCGTGGAACTTATTATATATCCTTGGGGTTGATGGGAAGCGAGATACCGGCCGGTCTCGGTTTTTCAGCCGAAGATTTGCGCCAGGCGGTGGCCGATGAGCACGAGTTGGGATGCCACACATTCGCCCACTGCAATGCTTGGGAGACCAAACCGGATGTGTTCGAGAAGTCCATCGTTGACAATAAAAATGCGCTTGAGCAATTTCTTTCGGGATCCGTTTTTAGAACGCTCTCTTATCCCATAGACTATCCGCGTCCGCAAACGAAGCGAAGGGCGGCCAGACATTTTGTTTGTTGCCGGGGGGCGGCCAGACTTTTAATGCGGGAGCAACTGATGCAAACAATCTCAACAGCCTTTTTTTTAGAGAAAAGCCGCGATCATCCGACGAAATAAAACAATTGATTGATGAAAACAGCCGCGCCCATGGCTGGCTCATTTTTTCAACCCATGACGTTTGCGCCACGCCTTCCGCCTACGGATGCACGCCCGGATTTTTTGAAGACATCGTGCGCTATGCAAAAAATTCCGGCTCCCGAATTTTGCCCGTCTGTGAAGCTTGGGATTTGATTTCTGACAACGGGACTTCAGGCCGATGAAAACATTTTGAGCGATATGTGTCTGCTTTGAAGACATTTTTGTGCCCTTTTGGTGATCAATCGGAAGATGATTAATGGCGTCTGGATTGACAAAATCGGCGGGGTTTTGGACTTGGCGGGATTCTTGCTATGAAGTGTGTAATGAAATATTTTATGTTGCATGGGGCGTGCGGAAGGCTGGCGTTTGACTCTTCTGATTTGCGGGTTTTTTCTGGCCACAAATTTATCCATGCACGGGACAATAATCCCACCAAGCCGTCTGCCTTTCAACAGCACCTGGCAGGGCATCGCCGGTGTTCCGGGTGGCATTCCCAATCGGACAACTATATTCGTGAATGTTCTTACGACCGCGAACTCAAGTTATAAATGCGTGGCGGATGGCAAGACCGACAACCTTGCGGCCATTCAGAACGCCATTAACGCCTGTCCCTCAAATCAGGTGGTCTATCTGCCTACTGGAAATTATTATGTCAGCGGGCCGATTCGTATTTCCAGCCAAAGTTACTGGACGTTGCGCGGAGACGGGCCGGGAAAGACCATTATCAGTGGCGGTGGAAATGGCCTGATAAGCCTGGGAAATGCAGAATGGGAAAGCGGCTGGCCGGCAGCCACCGCCATCACCGCCGGCGGCACGCAGGGTTCAACCAATATCACCGTCGCTTCGACAGCGAACCTTGTTGTCGGCCAGATGATGTGGATGGAACAGCTCAATGACGGCGTCAACGTCTTCGATACCGGAGCATCGGGTGCGGAAAATGTTGACGACAGGATGCACAATGGCACTCACGACTTGAACACGCGCGCCATGATCACAAAAATCAGCGGCAACGTCGTCAGCTTCCAGCCGCCGTTGATTTTTACCATGAATAATAGTTTGAGTCCGCAAACTGCCGGATGGGGAATCCCCAGTGTCAAGTGGGTTGGTCTTGAAGATTTGACCGTTAATGGGTCGGCTGGAAGTGGAAATCCTGGAATTGTCGAAGTCGGCGCCTACGCCTGCTGGTTGAAGGATGTGGAATTGACGGACTGGAACACTTTTGGCGTTTGGTTCCAATGGAGCGCGAGCTGTGAAATCAGGGAAATGTATGTCCACGACCCGTCCGCGTACAATTGGGGGACGGGTTATCCATTTCAGTTTGATGCCGTGAACAACACGCTGGTTGAGGACAATATTTTCTGGCACAACCAGAATGGCTTGATTATCCAAGGCGGTTCGGGCGGGAATGTCTTTGGCTATAACTGTGTTTTCCAGACTTACAGCGTCTATCCAAGCGGCCCTTCATTCGAATTGGGTAGTCTTTATGGAAATCACACGCCTTATCCGCTGCTAAACCTCTACGAGGGCAACTATGCAAGCGAGTTCAAACTGGATTTTTACTATGGACCTTCATTAGCCAGCACAGTATTGAGAAACTATCTGACCGGCACCGACCCGGACATCACGCAGAACCGGTTTTGCGTCAGTCTGGACTCGCATCAATGGAGCAACAACATTGTCGGCAACATTCTTGGCTCGGTTGGAACCAGCGCCGCGCTGCACGCCGCGCTGCCGAACACCACCATTACTTGGGCGAACACGTCGCCGTTGACGTGGGTATATGACTGTGGGACGACAGTCGGCTTCCCGTATAGCGAAAACGTTATTTTTAGGTTGGGATATCCTGACAGTGGAGACAATGGATATGGCGGGATTGAATCTGATGGTAAAGATACGAATCCGACCTATTTAGATGCCACCGTCAGGAATAATACATTGATACATGGCAATTGGGATTATGCGACGAAGTCAATCACCTGGTCGCCAAGTATTTCAGACACGAACATTCCGAACAGTTATTACCTTTCGAGCAAGCCGAGTTGGTGGGGTAACAACCCTTGGCCGCCTTACGACCCGAATAACCCGTCGGCGGCAAGCATCACAAACATCCCGGCGGGTTATCGCTTTGTATATGGAATCAATCCGCCTGGATCCGGTGGAACTAACAACCAGCCGCCGGTGGCAACGGCAAGTGCTAATCCGGTATCAGGTTTGGCACCACTGGCAGTGACGTTTTCAAGTGCCGGATCATCCGATCCCGAAGGGGCGACGCTGACGTATAATTGGACTTTTGGCGACGGGGCGACGTCAACCGCAGCCAATCCGAGTCACACCTATCAGTCGGCCGGAACCTACATTGCCCAACTCAATGTTTCGGACGGAGTCAACACCTCCACATCGGGGAACATGAGCATCACTGTCACGAACATCGCCATCAACCAGCCGCCGGTGGCAAAGGCCAGCGCCGCGCCGTTATCGGGTCTGGTTCCATTGATAGTGGCGTTTTCAAGCGCCGGATCATCCGATCCTGAAGGGGCGACGCTGACGTATAATTGGGCTTTTGGTGACGGAGGCACGTCAACCACAGCCAATCCGAGCCATACCTATCAGTCAGCCGGAACATTTACTGCCCAACTCGGTGTTTCAGACGGAGTCAATACTACTACATCTAGCAACATAAGCATTATTGTCACCACCAATAATGCAGCTCTTCCCGTCCCTCAAGGCTTGGAAATCATACAGCATTAAAACGGCAAAATACTTGAGCAGTCAGTAGTTGGTTGTCCTTTGGATAGTTGATACTTATAGGAAGATCTAGAGCCTGAATATGCGATCAGGATAGCGCAAACAGGCTTGTTAAAAATCGTGTCAAATCAAATAGAGCATGTTCAAGGAACATATCACTGTCTGTATTTGCACCTTCAAAAGGCCGCAGCTTCTGAAACGACTGCTGGAGGAACTTGTTTTTCAAAAGACCGACGGTCTTTTTGACTATTCCATAGTTGTGGCAGACAACGATAGTGCGGAGTCTGCGAAACAAACAGTCATTGACTTTGTAAGTCATTCATCCATTGAGACGGCCTATTGCATGGAGCCAACGCCGAACATCGCGCTGGCCAGAAATAAAGTCGTGAGCCGCGCTCGCGGGGACTATCTTGCATTCATTGATGATGACGAATTTCCAGCCAATGACTGGTTGCTGGTGTTACTGAAGACCTGCAAGGCTCATCAGGTGGCCGGCGTTCTGGGTCCGGTAAAACCACATTTTGACGTTGAGCCGCCGAAATGGCTGATCAAGGCCGGCTTTTATGACCGGGCGACGCATGATACCGGATTTGTGATGAGCTGGCAGGAAGCGCGCACTGGCAATGTCTTGATCCGCAGGCAGATTTTGGATGGTATCCAGCCAGTGTTCAGCCCCGAGTTTGGCACGGGCGGCGAAGATCAGGATTTTTTCCGGCGCATGATGGAGAAAGGTCATGTGTTTATCTGGTGCAATGAGGCGCCGGCTTATGAAACAGTTCCTCCGCACCGCTGGGAGCGCCGGTTTTTGATCAAACGAGCCTTGCTGCGGGGTAAGACTACTTTCCGACATCCTAAAAACCGGATCCGGAACATGGCAAAATCAGCCGTTGCGGTTCCACTCTATGCCATTGCGCTGCCGTTCTTGTTGATTTTTGGACACCATTATTTTATGAAGTATCTTGTCCGGTTGTTTGACCATGTTGGAAGACTACTCGCGCTGTTTCATTTGAATCCGATTAATGAACGCTGTAATTGATCAGAACTGGAACCTTGTCTTGAGGTGAAGCAATTCTGCCGTATTAAAAATTCAATATAAAAGTCTCCATGCAGCCCCTGGTTTCGATCCTAATTCCAGCCTATAATGCCGAGAAGTGGATTGAAGACACGATTCACTCGGCGCTGGAACAGACATGGGCTAGAAAGGAGATCATTATTATTGATGACGGCTCCAAGGATCAAACATTGGCCATTGCGCAGAAGTTTGCCTCAAAGCAAGTGTTCGTCATCACCCAGGCCAATCAAGGCGCGGCGGCGGCAAGAAACAAGGCGCTTACCGTCTGCCAGGGGGATTACATCCAATGGCTTGACGCCGATGATTTGCTGGCACTGGACAAGATTGAAATACAAATGAAATCAGTGGCCGGCGGATGCAGCAAAAAAACCCTGTTGTCTTCCGCTTGGGGCAGTTTTACCTATCGAACCAGCAGGGCGAAATTTTCTCCGTCACCATTGTGGTGTGATTTGACGCCGGTCGAATGGCTGGTGCGAAAAATAGGCAAGAACCTTAGTATGCAGCCGATGGCGTGGCTCGTCAGTCGTGAACTGACGGAAGCCGCCGGTCCTTGGGATACCCGCCTGTGGGTGGATGACGATGGCGAGTATTTCTCGCGGGTTGTCAAGGTGAGCGACGGCGTCCGGTTTATACCAAAGGCAAAATCATACTATCGCCGTGCTGGGTTTAGCTTGAGCTATATTGGTCAATCCGACAGGAAAATCGAGGCCCAGTTCCTCGCATTAAAATTGTATATGACGCATATCCGGTCATTGGAGGACAGCGAACCGGTCAGAAAAGCGTGCCTGGACTGTCTCCGGGAGTATGTGCTTCTTTTCTATCCAGAACGGCTTGATATTGTCGGGCAGATGGAGCAGATGGCCGTGGAACTTGGCGGGCGGTTGGATCATCCAAAATTGCCGTGGAAATACAACTGGATTGAAAAATTATTCGGCTGGACTGCCGCCAAACGAACCGAACTTGAATACAACAAGCTCAAAGTATCCTTGTTCAGGCTTTGGGACAAGGTCATGTTTGAATGGCAGAAGTAAGGCGTTTTTATTGGGCCTCTGCGAATGAGCCATCGGTCTGGTTGTTCCTTTGAATTGCATACTCATCGCTGTTTAGTTATGGCTTCCGAATTACCGATCTCCATCATTCTCTGCACGCGCAGCCGTGCCGCCGGATTGGAGCGAACATTATTGGCCTTGGGAAGGTCAAAGGTTTCGCCCGGCTGGAAGGTTGAAGTAGTTGTGGTTGATAATGTCTCCACGGACAACACGGCGGAAGTGGTGCAAAATATAAAGCTCGCGAAAATGGAGGTGCGGTATCTGTTTGAATCCAAAAGGGGAAAAGCCAATGCTTTGAATGCCGGATTGACCCTGGCAAAAGGCGAGATGCTTCTTTTCATTGATGACGACGTGCTGGTTGCTGAAGACTGGCTTGAACAGATTGTCGGTGCTCTCCTCAACGGCAAGTGCGATGTCGTGACCGGTCAAATAACCCTGGCACCGGAAGTTCTACGCCCGTGGATGACGCCGATGCACCGGTGGTGGCTGGCTTCGAGTCCTGATGCCCAGTTGCACGAGGGAGGCCGGGAGTTGATTGGCGCCAACATGGGGTTTCGCCGCCGGGTTTTGGAACGGGTTCCCGCATTTGATCCCGAACTGGGTCCCGGAGCGCGGGGACTCGGCGAAGACAGCCTGTTTGGATGGCAGTTGGTGGAAGCAGGATACAAGATTGAGTATGTGCCAAAGGCGGCGGTGATTCATCATTTGGACGCGTCGAGACTGCGACGATGCTACTGGATTGAAGACGCCCGCAAGCGCGGACGCGCCGATGCCTACCTTATTCATCATTGGGAGCATGAGGATATCAAAAACCCGCGTTTGAGCCGGCTGCTGCTCTGGATGAAACTATGGGTGAAAAGGATTTTGCGACCGCCGCCGAAACTCCAGGCGGAAGGCTGCCCCAGATGGGAGTTGGGCTATATCTGGCGCATGGAACTCTGCAAACAATTTTGCCTCGACCGCAAACATCCGCGCAACTATTCGCGGCGCGGCTTGGTGAAGCTCAACCTTCCTCAAAATGCCATCGCCGCCGGCCCGCAAAACACACCAAAACTTTTTGAAACTAAACCGACTTGATTCTGAATGAATGATGACCGACCAAAGCCGGTGCTGGAAGAAGTTGTCGTGGTTGCTCCGGTGGGAAAAGAGCCGGGCGGAGTGTTCGAAAGAATAAGTGCGGAGAAGCTCAAGGGGACTTCCGTGCGTGGAGGAGTTGTAGCCACGATTTCCCAAGGGTTGAGGTTTATACTGCAGACCGGGTCGGTAATCATCTTGGCGCGGTTGCTGAAGCCGGAAGACTTTGGGATTCAAGGCATGGTGATTGCCATGACGGGATTCGTTGCCTTGTTTAAGGATGCCGGGCTGGGCATGGCGACCGTCCAGCACGGCGAGATTGATCACGAGCAGGTTTCAACCCTGTTCTGGATCAACGTATGGATTGGGGCGATATTGGCGGCTTTGGTAGCGGCGATGGCTCCGGCTTTGGTGGCTTTCTATCACGAACCGAAGTTGTTTTGGGTAACCATTGTCACGGCTTCCACTTTTCTGATCGGCGGATTCGGAATGCAGCATGGAGCATTGCTGCAGCGAAGCATGAGGTTCGTCACGATGGCAAAAATTGATGTCATGGCGCTGGCTCTCAGTTGCGCGGTGGGAATCGGCATGGCGGCGCTCGGTTGCGGCTACTGGTCGCTGGTTGTGATGGCATTCGTCAGCACACTGTTCAATGTAGTCGCCCTGTATCTGGTCGTTCCATGGTTTCCGGGGAAACCAAGCCGCGCGCGCGGAGTACGCAAAATGCTTCATTTTGGGGGAACCATCACCTTGAACAATCTCGTCGTCTATCTTGCCTACAATGCAGACAAAATTCTTTTGGGCCGCTTTTTAGGAAGCGCCGCCCTGGGACTCTATGGCAGGGCATTCCAACTCGTCAATCTGCCGTTGCAACAGTTGAGCAACTCTCTGTTTACAGTGGCGTTCCCCGCGCTTTCACGGATTCAGCACGACAACGAACGCCTCTGCCGCTCCTTTCTGAAAGGTTATTCCATACTGCTTTCAATCAACCTTTCAATCACGATTGTCACGGCGCTGTTCGCGAACGAAATCATTTCCGTCCTGTTGGGCGCAAAGTGGGAAGCGGCCGGTCCCATATTGAGGCTCTTGACCCCGGCAATTCTGGGCTTCGCACTGATGAATCCCTTCGGTTGGTTTCTGCTGGCCACCGGCCGGGCGGCGAGAAGTTTGAAGATATCCTACTTGGTCGCACCGACAATGCTGTTGGGAATTTTGGTGGGGCTTCATTACGGGCTGGATGGAGTCGCCCTGGGTTATTCATCGGCTGTGGTTTTACTTGTCATTCCTGTCATTGGCTGGTCTATCCATGAGACTGGGATTACACCAAAAGCCTTCTGGAATACCGTCAAACTGCCGACGGGTGCCGGGTTGCTGGCGGCCGGAGTCGGGTTGATTTTTAGGATGCTGGTTGGTAATTTATTGCCACCGCTTCCGCGGCTGGTTCTGGGAGCGGCCCTGGTTCTGGGACTTTATGTTTGGATTCTGCTGATTGCGATGGGACAGAAGGATTTATATGTAGATTTGGTGCGGCAGGTGCTACAACGAAAGCGTTCGAATTGAAGAAAACACAGGAAACAAAAAAATGACCGCGCCTGTCCCCAAATTAAGCATTGGACTGCCCGTTTACAACGGGGAGAAGTTTCTTCGCTGCGCATTGGTCTCCATTCTGCAACAGGACTATACCGACTTTGAGTTGATCATTTCGGACAATGCATCCACTGATGCCACGCAGAGTATCTGCCGCGAATTCGCCGCGAAGGATCAACGAGTCCGATATTATCGGAATGAGACCAATATCGGCGCCAGCAGGAACTTTAATTATGTGGTCACATTGGCGCGCGGCGAATTTTTTAAGTGGGCGGCGCATGACGATGTTCATATGCCGGGCTTCCTGAAGCAATGTATGGAGGTCATTGAACAAGCTCCAGCCACGGTCGTGTTGGTCACTACAAAGACTATAGTCATTGATGAACACGGAAAGTTCGAGGATATAATCGTCGAAAGTCTGGATACAAGGCATCCTCGTCCGCATCAGCGGGTCGCTGATGTGATGCGAAGAGTATTCTGGGCATCCGCGCTGTTTGGGGTGTTTCGGATCGAGGCCTTGAAAAAGACCAGGTTGAGCGATGCATTCTTTGCCTCGGATTATGTCTTGCTGGTTGAAGTTGCTGTGCTGGGTGAAATTTGGGAGGTTCCCGAAGTGCTCTTTCACGCAAGATTTCATCCGGGAATGTCCACCAAGGTGAATAAAAACTGGCGCGAACTTCAGGCTTGGTTTAATCCGCTTCAACGGGGTTTGAAGTGCCGCATCCCTCCGCATTTTCGGATGGGATTGGAGTATCTGTGTTCCTTCACCCGGATAAAAGTCCCATTGCTTGAGCGGTTTTTATGCTATCTGACTGTCTTTACCGTGTGGTATCCGAGGCAATATCGTAAAATGTTTTTGACCTGGCGGAAGAACCTCGCCTTGGGAACCAGGCTCAAGAGAATGTATGCACTGTTGTCGGGCCGCCCGACCAACCCAATAAAAAAGGAAGAACAAAAGGGAGATTCACCATGCTGACAGGACTGAAAAACATGTTTCGCGTTTATCAACACCGCCGGATGATTTTTCCCATGCTGGAAACATACGACCTGATGGCAGACCGGAATCAAACTTTGTGGGGCAGCATCACCGAGGAAGACGAGCGAAGAGTCATGGAGCTTACCCGGAAAGCCAGCGCCATGCCGGGACCCATCATCGAAGTCGGGACGCTTTTTGGTTTTACAACGCAACTGATCGCGACCTGCAAACCCGCCGCCAAGAAACTGGTGGCCGTCGAGTATTTTGTCTGGAATCCGTTTGGACTCTCCGCCGAAGACCACCGGAGTTTCACCAAACGTGTTTTGCGCTACGTCACGGAACATTGCAACACCGTCATTTACGATGGCACCAGCCACGACTTTTTTTCGAGCTATCAAGGCGAAAGACCTTCGATGGTTTTCATTGACGCCGATCATTCCTACGAAGCCGTCAAAGAAGAGATTGCCTGGGCGCGGAAGCTGGAGATACCAATCATTTCCGGCCATGATTATAGTCAGACTCATCCGGGAGTGATGAAGGCCGTGGATGAGGCTTTTGGCAAAAAAATCGAAGTGGTTGGAAATGTCTGGTCGCACCAGGCCTGAAATCATGGGAAAGACTAAACTTAAGGCGGGCGACCTGGTCGAGGTGCGGAGCAAAGAGGAAATCCTTGCCACTCTGGACAAGCGTGGACAACTGGAAGGGCTTCCATTCATGCCGCAGATGTTCCAGTATTGTGGCCGGAGACTCAAAGTCTACAAGCGGGCGCACAAGACCTGTGACACGGTTTTTCCCGTCCGCGGGCGATGGATGGCCGACGCCGTCCATCTGGAGACACGTTGCACCGGCCTGGGTTATGGCGAATGTCAGGCGGGCTGTTTAATTTTTTGGAAAGAGGCCTGGTTGAGGAGGGTCAACCATGAGAACGGCAGGCCGGAGTTAGTTCAACCAAACACAACAATTCAACGAACTGCGGGCTGCACGGAGCAGGATGTCTGGGCTGGGACTCTTGCGCCCGGCCAGCAAAATGAACAGGATCCAGTCTATGTCTGTCAGGCAACCCAACTGCCGTATGCGACAACACGGCTTCGTTGGTGGGATATACGGCAGTATATTGAGGACTATGCTTCCGGCAATGTCGGAATGTGGAAAATCATCAAAGGTGGAACCTATGCCAGCTACTACTGGTTAAGCTCGTCGGGTATCGGACTTGAGCCGGCGATGCGCTGGTTCTATGACAAGTTCCATCCGCTCTGGCGGGGGACGCTCTTCCCAAGGCACACGGGAAAGATACCTGTCAATGAGCCGACACCGACGCCGGCGCAACCTCTCAATTTGCAGCCCGGCGAATTAGTGCGGGTCAAATCCCATTCGGAAATCCTCAAGACATTGAACACGGAAAACAAGAATCGCGGACTTTATTTCGACGCTGAAATGGTTCCATTTTGCGGCGGGACTTACCGCGTGTTGAAGCGGGTGAACAAGATACTCGACGAAAAGACCGGAAAGATGTCAAAAATGAAGAGTGAATCCATCATTCTCGACAATGTTTTCTGCCAGTCTCGTTACAGCTTTTGCCGGATGTTTTGTCCGAGAGCCATCTATCCGTATTGGCGCGAAATCTGGCTCGAACGAGTTCCCGAGGCTTCCGCCGCCGTCCAATCTGCATCGGAAAAGCCGGCGAACTGATTGAAGTTATGCCCATGGGGCTGTGAGTGTCACCATGAATTGGTTGCAATGGTATGGCAAGAAATCTATTAGTCACCTTGGCGGATCGAAACTTCGTGGAACAGGCCAAGCAGCTTTTCTCGAGTGTTTACTGGAATGCCGGCTGGAAAGGTGACTATATGTTGCTCGCCCATGATATTCCGGAGCCGGAACTTCAATGGTTCAGTGGAAAAGGCATATTGGTAAAAGAGGTAAAGCCGCTTTCCAATCATGACTTCGCGGACAAGACGCTGCGCTATCCGGCCACGGTCGCGAGCAAGCTGGCCTTGTTTTCCGAGGAGTTCAAAAAATGGGGCGTCGTGGTATTTATTGATGGGGACTGTATCGTCCGATACCCTTTGGACTCGGTCACAAGGACAAAGGGATTCGCCGTGGCTCGCGACTGGTTGACCACCGCGCTTATCAAGTTGCAAATTCGGAACTGGCAAGGCATGAGCGAAGCGGAGTATTCACGACTATTCAACGGATATAGTCCGACCGCGACCGCATTCAACACCGGATTTTTTGCATTCAACACCGGCATTATTGACAGCAATACCCAAGCACGGCTGAAGCTTATATTTGACAAATATCTGGAGTATAGCCGTTTTGGCGAACAACTGTGCGCGAACCTTTTTTTTTACAAGCAATGGGAAAGGTTGCCGATGGAATACAATCTGTTCGCCACTTATTTGAATGTCCGGCGGCGATTGCCCAAGCAGCAGGTGGACGGCGTGGTGTTGCATTTCCCGCGCTTCGGTGACGAGGCGGGATGCCGATGTTGGGACATCGAAAACGCGTTTTACGATGAATGGAAGGCAAATTTGAACCGGGCTGAACTCATTGACCTGGACCGCATCCCGGAGCCAAACCGCAAATGGCCGACCTTGGCGCATATTTTCTATCAAAGGTGGCGGATGAGAATGGCGATGCGCGCCGATTACATCGGGTTTTGCCGGAACAAGTTCGCCGTGCGCAAACGTCTCTCGAAAGTTATTGCCGCCATCAAATCATGGTTTCTTTAACAAAGGTATTTTGGGATGACAGATGGTTCCGCTAAAAATTGACAGTAAACAAAACAAACTAAAACAATAAACAGTAAAAGAGGTAATCATGCGTGTATGTGTAACAGGTAGTGAAGGGTATTTGGGATCATTGGTTGCGCCGGAGTTGATGCGGCGCGGTCATGACGTGTTGGGATTGGACACGGGGTTTTACAAGGAAGGCACATTGTATCGTAGCGGGGCAATGACGCCGAAGACGCTTGCCAAAGACCTGCGGTTGGTCAAGGAGGAGGATTTTCGTGGCTTGGATGCCGTGGTGCACATGGCCGAGCTGTCGAATGATCCGATCGGTCAACTGGCGCCAAACATTACTTACGACATCAACCATAAAGGATCAGTGCGGTTGGCGGAACTGGCCCGCAAGGCTGGTGTCAAACGGTTCGTTTACATGTCGTCCTGCAGTGTGTATGGCGTCGCCGAAAGTGACTATGTGGATGAAACGTCTCCGGTGAATCCACAAACCGCCTATGCGATTTGCAAAACCATGGTCGAGCGTGATGTGAGTCCCATGGCCACTGAAACCTTTTCGCCCACCTTTCTGCGGAACGCCACGGCTTATGGCGCGTCGCCGCACATGAGGTTTGACATCGTGCTGAACAACCTTTCGGGGCTGGCCTGGACCACCAAGGAAATTCGGATGACCAGTGATGGCACCCCGTGGCGTCCGTTAGTTCACGGACTGGACATCACTCGCGCCATTGCTTCAGTGCTGGAAGCGCCGCGTGAAGCCGTGCATAACGAGATATTCAATGTGGGCGACACCCAGCATAATTACCGGGTGAAAGAGATTGCGGAGATTGTGGCGGAAACATTTGTCGGCTGCAAATTGTCATTCGGTTCCCCAAGTCCGGACAATCGCAGCTACCGGGTTTCTTTTGAAAAAATTCGGAAGCATCTTCCGGACTTCAAATGCGCCTGGGACGCCCGGCGCGGCGCACAGCAACTCTATGAACTGTTCAAAAAGATTGACATGCCTGCGGAAGTCTTTCAGCACCGCACCTTTACGCGGCTCAAGCAGCTTGAATACCTGATCCGCACAAAACAGATTGACGAGGGCTTTTTCTGGAAAGAATAAGCAATCCATTATTTTTCAAAAAAGACACCTTTTTGTGACTAGCTTCAACGCGGCCGCGTGCTATCATTGTTCAAAATTTTGGCCAGTATAGTGAGCTGGTTTAACTTTGGCTGCAAATGATGGCGGCTTTCGGCTTTAGCGCATTGGACTCAATTAATAATGAACCTTGTCAGCCTCGCTGTCATCGAACGAGTACGGCTTCAACCAAACAGATGATCCATTCAAAATCCATCTTGCAAGCCACGGGTTTGTCGTGTGGTTTGTTGCTTATGGCCATTGATTGCTTGGGCGAAATCATCCCTGCCGGTCGACTGCCTTATGGCGGGACGTGGCAGGGCATCGCCGGAGTTCCGGGCGGGATTCCAAACCGGACAAACATTTTTGTAAATGTTCTCACGACCACCAACTCATACTATCGCTGCGTTGCGGATGGTGTGACCGACAACCTCATCGCCATCGAGTCCGCTCTTTACGACTGCCCCCGCGGACAAGTCGTTTATCTGCCGACCGGGATATATTATGTCAGCGGGGCGATTCGTATTTATAGCGGCGGGTTTTGGACGCTGCGGGGTGATGGACAGGGAAAGACTATCATCACCGGCGGTGACGGGAATGGCATGTTTAGTCTTGGAAGTCCTCCCTGGCTGGATGGGTGGCCTGACGCAACCCCAATTCTCGACGGAGCGACCAACGGCTCCACCAGCATCATGGTTGGCTCCGCCACCAATCTTGCCGTCGGCCAGATGATGTGGCTGGAACAACTCAACGACGGAATTAATGTTTTCGGTTTCGGGGCTGGCGGGCAGGCAAATGTTGACGATCGGTTGCACGACAATACACATATTCTGAACTGTCGGGCGCTGGTCACGAACATCACCGGCAATGTTGTTGGTTTCATACCGGCGCTGACGTTTGATTTCAACACCAATTTAAGCCCGCAAGTCGCCGGGTTTGGCCGGACAACCGTGCAACGGTGCGGCATCGAAGACCTGACCATCTATGGTTCGTCAAGTGGGCCGGGAGTATCCGTTTCCGGCGCCTTTGGCTGCTGGTTGAAGGATGTGGAACTAACGGGCTGGAACACATTTGGCGTCTGGTTTCAATGGAGCGCGAGTTGTGAAATCAGGGAAATGTATATTCACGAACCTGCCGCCTACGATTGGGGGAAGGGCTATCCGTTGCAATTTGACGACGTGAACAACAGCCTGGTCGAGGACAATTTGTTTTGGCACAACCAAAATGGATTGATTGTTCAAGGCGGGTCGGGCGGGAATGTGTTTGGGTATAATTGTCTATTCGAGACTTACAGTGTCTATCCCAGTGGCCCGCAATTCCAATTGGGTAGTATCTACGCAAATCACACGCCTTATCCCTATCTGAACCTCTACGAAGGCAACTATGCCAACGAGTTCAAGATGGATTTTTACTACGGCCCGGGAGCGACCTCGACGGTGTTGAGGAATTATCTTACGGGCACCGGCCCGGACATCACGCAGAACCGCATTTGCGTGAGTCTGGACTCCCACCAATGGAGCAACAATATTGTCGGTAACATCCTCGGCTCGGCTGGAACGAACGCCACGCTTCACGCCGCGCTGCCGAGCGCCGACATTACTTGGGTTAACACAACGCCGCTGTCGTGGGTGTATGATCCGGGGACGGCAAATAATTTCTCTTACAACGAAAATGTTATTTTTAGGCTGGGTTATCCCGATAGTGGCGACAATGGATACGGCGATGTTTATTCCGACGGTGGAACGAATGATCTCACTGGGCTCGACGCATTGGTCAGAAGCAACACCATTATTCATGGCAATTGGGACTATGCGTCGCAGTCAATCACCTGGTCGCCGGACATTGCGGACACGAATATCCCCAATAGCTACTATCTGACGGGCCAGCCAAGCTGGTGGGGAAATAGCCCGTGGCCACCATATGACCCGAATAATCCAACGGCGGCCAGCATGACAAGTATTCCGGCGGGATATAGATTCGTTTTTGATCCCAACCCGTCGGCGCTGCTTGCCTTTCTGTTGAACACAAACCTGCCGAAACTGCATATTTCTCTGACCGACTCTAACACCGCAGTCGTGGCATGGCCGGGCTATATGCTTCAGCAAAATTCGGATCTCACGACCACAAACTGGGTCAACGTCACGAATGCGATCAACCTTGTCGGCAATGAATATCAGGCCGTCGTTTCGCCGTCGTCCGGCCAGCAGTATTACCGCCTGAAATCCACCGTCAGCACCCCGTCAATGTTCATTAGTCTGACGGCCACCAATACTTTGCTTCTGGCATGGCCGGGCTACATACTTCAGCAAAACTCGGATCTTACGACCATGAACTGGGTCAATGCGACAAATCCGATCACAGTTGTCGGCTGCGAATACCACGCCGAAATGTGTCCATCAGTTGACCAGCTTTTTTACCGTTTAAGATTTTTTTGGACGCCATGACCAGTTGCCAGTTGGCGAAAAATGGCATAGAATGTTCCCAAAGCAATGTTACAGCGAATTCTGACAAGCTTTTGCCTGATGCTCTGCGTGGCGGCGTTTGGGACGGTATATCCTGTAAAAGTCGGCAGCCTCAATCCGCGCGTTTTGATGGATCAGAACAATGTGCCCTTTTTACTGGTGGGAGATGCGGCGCATTCCTTGCTCGCGAACCTGTCCCAATCGGATGCCATGCTTTATCTGGCCAACCGCGCGACAAATGGTTTTAACACTATTTGGGTCGAATTGTTGTGCGTGCCCTACACCGGTGGCCAGCCGGATGGCAGCCTGTTGGACGGGACGTTGCCGTTCACAAAGCATATTTCGAGAACCACTAATTATGATTTGACCGCGCCGAACGAGGCTTACTTTGCATATGTGGACACGATTATCCAGATGGCGGCGACAAACGGCATCCAAGTGATGCTAGACCCACTGGACACAGGCGGATTGATTCAAACGGCCTTGGATAACGGCTCAAATAATTGCCGCGCTTATGGGCAGTATCTGGGCAACCGCTACAAGAATTTTCAGAATTTGATCTGGCTGAACGGAAACGATTTTCAAGGCTGGAGAGCCGCCACGAATGACGCGGTGATAACGGCGATAGCGTTGGGCATCAAAGATTATGACACGAACCATCTTCAGACGGTGGAACTGGATTATCTTGCGAGCAGTTCGCTGGACGATACGAACTGGAGGCCGATAGTTGGCCTTAATCTCGCTTACACCTACTATCCGACGTATGCCGAGGTGTTGCATGCCTGGCAGCAATCCACCAACACGCCGGTGTTCATGGGCGAAGCCCATTACGAAAATGAGTCGGTGGGATATGCCGTTGCCGAAATGGGCACGCCACTGGTGCTGCGCCATCAGGAATATTGGACGATGTTAAGCGGTGGGGTGGGGCAGATATATGGAAATCACTACATTTGGACGTTCACGAATGGCTGGCAGAACTATTTGAATACTCCCGGAGTCAAGCAACTACAATATGCGACGGGGCTGTTTGCTTCGCGTGCCTGGTATAACCTTGTTCCAGACACGAACCACACGGTGTTGACATCCGGCTACGGCACATACGCGACAAACGGACTGGTGAGCACGAATTTTTATGCAACTTGCGCTTCCGCCACAGATGGAACGCTGGCGCTAGCGTATGTACCGACGGCACGCACGGTAACTATGAATCTGGCATCCATGAGCGGGTCGGTGACGGCACAGTGGTATGATCCGGCCAACGGGACTTATCATCCCATCAATGGCTCGCCTTTCTCTAACACCGGCACACAAAATTTCACCCTATCGGGAACCAACAGTGCCGGTGATCCGGATTGGATACTCATGTTGGACAGTCCGCCGGCACCGACGGGTCTGCTGGCGGCGGCGGGCACCAATCAGGTTGTGTTGCAATGGAACTCTGTGGCATACGCGACCAATTACAACGCGCTGCGCTCGACAACCAGCGGCAGTAATTACATCACTATCGCCAGTCTGACGGTAACCAATTACACAGACACCAACGTGAATAGCGGAACCACCTATTTCTATGTGGTGAATGCCGCAGGGACTAATGGCACGAGCGGTTACTCGAGCGAAGCCAGCGCCAACCCGGTGTTGCCGCCGCCTGATTCGCCCACCATCCTGTCGGTTTACAATGATGGCTCCGGTAATGTCGTGTTCAGTGTGGCAACCCAAACAGGATACAATTACTATCTGGAATCCACGACCAATTTGAGTCCACCGGTGGTCTGGTCAACGAACAGCACCATTGCCGGAACCGGCGGAACCATCACCAACATGGTGCCTATAAACCAAGCACAGCCCAGCACGTTCTTCCGCTATCTGGTGCAGTAATTGCAGACATTTTGAGTTGGCATGAAAACAGCTAATATGAAAATCATGTTTAGACGAAGTCTGGCCGTTTTTTGTCTGATGCTCTGCGTCGAGGCGTTTGGGGTCGTGTATCCGCTGAAAATCAGCAGCCTCAATCCGCGTATGTTGGTGGATCAAAACAACACGACTTTTTTGCTGGTCGGCGACGCCCCTCATTCCTTGTTGGTGAACGTGAACCAATCTGACGCCACATATTATCTCGCCGACCGTGGTGCCAACGGATTCAACAGTCTATGGGTCGAATTGTTGTGCGTGCCATACACCGGCGGACGGGCGAATGGCAGCCTGCTGAACGGGACGCTGCCGTTCACCAAAACGCTTTCAAATGGAGAATTTGACTTGTCCGCACCGAACGAGGCTTACTTCGCGTATGTGGATACGGTCATCAAGATAGCGGCAACGAACGGCGTCCAAATCATGCTAGATCCCTTGGACACGGGCGGACTGACCCAAACGGCTTTGGACAATGGCGTGGCCAAATGCCGCGCGTATGGGCAGTATCTGGGGAATCGCTACAAGAATTTTCCCAATTTAATCTGGTTAAGCGGGAATGATTTTCAAAACTGGGGCACCGCCGCCGATGATGCGGTGATAACGGCGATAGCTTTAGGAATTAAAGACAATGACACGAACCATCTCCAGACAGTAGAACTGGATTATCTTATTAGCAGTTCACTGAACGATCCGAACTGGAAGCCGATAGTCGGTCTGAACATGGCCTACACCTACTATCCGACGTATGATGAGGTGCTGCACGCTTATCAGCAATCCACAAACACCCCGGTGTTCATGGGTGAAGAACATTATGAATTTGAGTCGGTGGGATATGCCGTTGCCGAAATGGGAACGCCGCTGGTCTTGCGGCATCAGGAATACTGGACCATGTTGAGCGGCGCGGTTGGGCAGATTTATGGGAACGGCTACACTTGGCCGTTCTTGAGCGGCTGGAAGAATAATCTAGACTCCACCGGAGTTGCCCAATTAAAATATGGGACTGCCCTTTTCTCATCTTACGCCTGGTATAACCTGATTCCTGACGTGAATCACACCTTTTTGACTTCAGGTTATGGCACCTATTCTTCTGGCGGACTGGTCAGCGCGAATAATTATGTAACGGCGGCAAAAACCGCCGATGGTACGCTGGGAATGGCATACTTGCCTACCATTGGCACGGTGACGATTAACATGGCATCCATGAGCGGGCCGGTGACGGCACAATGGTATGACCCTGAAAACGGGACTTATCATGCCATCAGTGGCTCACCGTTTTCAAACTCTGGCACGCACGGTTTCACACCATCGGGCAACAACAGCGGCGGTGACGGCGACTGGGTGCTGGTGTTGACTGCATCCAGCGTCCCGAAGCCTGCTCTGACCATCACAGCCCCGACAGCCGGACAACTGTGGAGCAATGCCGTATTCAATGTGACGGGGACGGTGGCTGACAGCGTGTCAGTGTCAAACGTTTTGTATCAGCTCAATGGGTCAGGTTGGAATCCGGCGACGACCGCCAACAAGTGGACCAACTGGACGGCGCAAGTGACCTTGACTCCGGGCACGAACACCATTCGAGCCTATGCCGTGGACAGCGTTGGCAGTGTGTCGGCGACCAACCAGGTGGCATTCAATTTTGTGACCAACCAGCCGGTCAACAATTTGCCGCCGGTGGTAGTCGGCCAGCGCCAATCCAAGATCAGGATCAGCCCCGTTGACAGTCGCGTTCTCGAGCGTCGGCTCCTCCGATCCGGAAGGAGCGACCTTGACTTATAATTGGACTTTTGGGGATGGAGCGACTTCAACGGCTGCCAATCCAAGCCATGTCTATCAGTCTGCCGGGACGTATGTCGCCCTATTAAATGTTTCGGATGGAGTCAATACTACCGCATCGAGCAGCATGAGCATCACCGTCACCAATGTTCCCCTGCCTGTCGTCCAAGGACTGCAAATCACGAATGTTTTTATCAGATAACGGAGCAGCGATAGAACAAGCTGGCGATTAGAAAACAGTTGATCCATTCCACGGCTTAAGCAATTTGAATATCCTTTCGCACCCGACAAATAGACTGGAATGGTTTCTGGAGAGAATAAAATAGTCCATTTGGTCTTGCCAAAATAGAGTCTGTCCATTGCTGAAATCATCCATGCTCTAATGTGCGATGAATTGCACGAGAGAACCTTGCATGAAGTTTTTACTTGAAGTTGGCATAGTAGTCGTTTGCCTGATGTTTTGGTCGGCGGCGTCCGGGGCGGTGTATCCGGTGAAAATCAGTAGTCTGAACCCGCGCATTTTGGTGGATCAGAAGAACGCGCCTTTTTTGTTGGTTGGAGATTCTCCACATTCTTTGATCGTGAACCTGTCGGCGGCAGACGCCGCGTTTTATCTAGCCGACCGGGCGACGAATGGATTCAACAGCCTGTGGGTTGAGCTCTTGTGCGTGCCTTACACCGGCGGCCGACCGGATGGCAGCCTGTTGAATGGGATCGCGACCGTTCACCAAAACGCTTTCCAATGGAGAATTTGACTTGTCTACACCGAACGCGGCCTATTTTGCGTATGTGGATACCATCATCAGAATGGCGGCAACAAACGGCATCCAGATCTTGCTTGACCCGCTGGACACGGGCGGACTGACCCAAACGGCTTTGGACAATGGCGTGGCCAAGTGCCGCGCGTATGGGCAATATCTGGGAAACCGCTACAAGAATTTTCCCAATCTGATTTGGCTGAACGGAAACGATTTTCAAGGCTGGAGAACCGCCGCCGATGATGCGGTGATAACGGCGATAGCTTTGGGCATCAAGGATTATGACACGAAACATCTTCAGACAGTGGAGCTGGACTATCTGGTGAGCAGTTCGCTGGACGACCCGAACTGGAAGCCGATAGTCGGGTTGAATCTGGCCTACACCTACTACCCGACGTATGATGAAGTGCTGCATGCCTATCGGCAATCCAAGACCGTCCCGGTGTTCATGGGTGAAGCCCACTACGAATTTGAGTCGGTGGGCTATGACGTCGCCGAATATGGCACGCCGCTGGTCTTGCGCCATCAGGAATACTGGACACTATTGAGCGGCGGCGCAGGGCAGATTTATGGGAACGGCTATACTTGGCCGTTCTTGAATGGCTGGCAGGCTAATCTGGATTCACCCGGGGTTACGCAATTGCAGTATGTGACGGCACTGTTCGCCCCGCGAGCCTGGTATAACCTTGTTCCAGACACCAACCACACGGTCTTGACTTCAGGTTATGGCACATATTCAACGGGCGGACTGGTCAGTGCCAGTGATTATGCCACCGCCGCCCGCACCACTGACGGCACGCTGGCCATGGCGTATCTACCGACCGTGCGCACAGTGACAATTAACATGGCGTCCATGAACGGCCCGGTGATGGCGTGGTGGTATGATCCGGCCAACGGGACTTATTTTCGGATCAATGGTTCGCTGTTTTCCAACACCGGGGCGCAAAATTTTACTCCGCCGGGCGATAACAGCGACGGTGATGGCGATTGGGTGCTGGTGTTGACGGCGGATGGGACAAAACCGACAATGACCATCACGGCTCCGACTTCCGGGCAGCGTTGGAGTAATGCCGTGTTCAACGTGACAGGGATGGCGACTGACAACGTGCAAGTGTCAAATGTCATGTATCAGCTTAATGGGTCGGGTTGGAACCCGGCGGCAACGACCAACAATTGGACCAACTGGACAGCGCAAGTCAATTTAACGCCGGGAACCAATCATCTTTCAGTCTATGCCATGGACACCAGTGGCAACCTTTCAACCACCAATCAAGTCAGCTTCGTCTATGTGCCGGTCGCGGTGTTGACGGTGGAGACCAACGGGAACGGAACCATCAGTCCGAATTACAATGGCGAATCGCTCGCGGTCGGCAATAACTATGCGATGACTGCCACGGCCGCAACCGGATTTAAGTTCACGGGTTGGACGGGCAGCAGCACGACCAATGGTGCGACTCTTGAATTTGTCATGGCATCCAATTTAGTTTTCACAGCCAATTTTATGGACGTGACGAAACCAACGCTGACCATCACGGCACCGACCAGCGGGCAACGATGGAGTAACGCGGTGTTTATGGTGAAGGGTACGGCGGGCGATAACTTTGCGGTCAGTGGCATATATTATTTGTTGAACGACAGCGTCTGGACCAACGCCAGCGGAACCACCAATTGGAGTGCGACTGTAAGTTTGGTGCCGGGAACCAATCATCTTTGGGTCTATGCCACCGACTTTGCCGGCAACAACTCGTTGACCAACAGCGCGAGCGTTGACTTCGTGGTGACCAATCAGTTGGCAGTGAGCGCCACCGGCTTGGGGACGATTTCACCCGATTACAGCAACGCATGGCTGGAACTGGGACGGAACTACAGCATGACGGCCAAGGCCGCCAGCGGATTTGTCTGCTCGAACTGGGTGGTTTCAACGAACTGGCTGGGCAGCGTGAAGATAAACAACGCCACCGTGAAATTCATGATGCAGTCGAATCTGACCTTGCAGGTGAACTTCACCGATGTGACCAGACCCACACTGACCATCACTGCACCCAAGAGCGGCCAGCACCTGACCAGCGCGTTGGCGAATGTAACCGGCACCGCCAGTGACAACTGGAAAGTCAGCAACGTATGGTATCAATTGAACGGCAATGTTTGGAGCGTGGCAAATACTACGAATGTCTGGACGAACTGGTGGGTGACTTTGCCGCTGGTGTCGGGCACGAATACGGTCAAGGCGTATGCGATGGATTTGGGCGGGAATTTCTCCACGACGAAAAGCGTGAGTTTCGTGTCGAGCAACACGTTTCAATTGGAACTTAACCTCGTAACGCAACCGCTGCAAAGCAATGCTTTGCGCCTGCAAATTTCTCCGGGCATCACCGGGACGATTCAAGTTTCCACGGATTTGGTCAACTGGCAGACCCTGACCAACTTTGTCGGCACCAATCCCATAATCAATTTTCACGACGCGGCGGCGACCAATTTCAACCAGCGCTTTTACCGCGCGGTGGTGCCTTGAATTGCGCTTTCATCAACGATTAAAAAGCGCATTTTTTTGGATTCGATTTTCGATGGGTTCCTTAAAAAGTGTTGGCGCTGTTGTTCACAAATTAAAATGTTAATAAATGTTAATAAGAAAAATAACTTTTACTCGTTGGTTGATATGCGCGTGCTACGCTTCAATCGGTGAGCATATTTTTGGTGCTGGCATGAATCGGATCAGGTTTGCGGCGGCGGGTGCGGAAGTTTCCGGGTGGTTTGATTTTTCGCCGAAGAGCCGTGAATCCGATGCCATACATATTGGATGATTGTTCAATCTTTATGTGGGGTGTTTACCCCATAGCGGCCATGCCATTGCGTGGAATATGCTCACAACATGATCGTGAGCCAACTGCGTGTTTTTATAATTGGGTTGTTAATCTGCTTGACTGCTTCTGGCGCGGAATATCCCGTCAAGGTTAGCAGTCTTAATCCGCGCATTTTAGTGGATCAGAACAATGCGCCCTTTTTGCTGGTGGGTGATTCGCCACATTCCCTCATCGTGAACCTGTCCGAGGCGGACGCCGCATCTTATCTGGCCGACCGCAGAACGAACGGATTCAACAGCTTGTGGGTTGAATTGCTCTGCGTTCCCTACACAGGCGGACGGGCGGATGGCAGTATGTTGGACGGGACGCTGCCGTTCACCGGCACGATTCCGGGAACCAGTTCATACGATCTGACCACGCCAAACGAGGCTTACTTCTCTCATGTGGATCGGATCATCAACATGGCGGCGACCAACGGGATCCAGGTCATGCTTGACCCGATTGACACCGCCGGGTTGCTGCAAACGGCGCTGGACAATGGAGCAAGCAAATGCCGGGCTTATGGCCAGTATCTTGGGAACCGGTATAAGAACTTTCCCAACCTGATTTGGTTGAACGGAAATGATTTTCAGAATTGGGGCACTGCGGCCGATGACGCGGTGTTCACGGCGGTGGCACAGGGGATCAAGGACAACGACCCGAACCATCTTCAGACGGTTGAGTTGAATTACTATGCCAGCAGCTCGCTGGATGACCCGAACTGGGTGCCGCTGGTCGGCCTTAATCTGGCCTATACCTACTATCCGACGTATGCCGAAGTTTTGTATGCTTACCAGCAGTCTACAAACATACCCGTGTTCATGGGTGAGGCTTATTATGAACTTGAGGTAAATGATGCGGGACTTGGCGAAAGTGGGACACCCGGAATTTTACGCCGGCAGGAGTATTGGACGATGCTTTCCGGCGCGGCCGGGCAGATGTATGGCAACGACTATGTTTGGCAGTTCAAGTCGGGCTGGCTCGCGAATCTGGACACAGCCGGCGTAACGCAATTGAACTCCATGACCAAATTATTTTCTTCGCGGGCATGGTATAACCTGGTGCCAGACGTGAACCATACAGTGGTGACTTCAGGATACGGAACATTTGAAAACAACAGCGGCACCATTGGGGCGGACACATATCTGACCGCCGCCAGCACTCCCGACGGGACGTTGGCCATTGCTTATATGCCCACGGTGCGAACCATTACGGCCAATCTGGCAAAATTCAGTTCGAAAGTGTCGGCGCGGTGGTATGATCCGGCTAGCGGAGCTTACACTCCGATTACTGGCTCTCCCTTTTCAAACACTGGCACTCAAAACTTTGCGCCGCCGGGCAACAATAGCGCCGGTGACACTGATTGGGCATTGGTGTTGGAGGCGGTTGCCAGCCCGTTGCAGATTCTGACAGGCTCATTGCCTTCAGCCACAGTAGGTGTGACTTATTCCGATCAAATCTTGGCAACCGGCGGTTCTCCACCTTATTCCTGGTCAATGACCTCAAATTCTCCGGCGCTTCCGCCCAGCTTGTCTTTCTCTACACAAGGCTTGTTGTCCGGCTTGCCGACAATGGGTGGGATATTCACTCTCATGGTGCAGGTCGTGGATTCAACCAATGCGTCGGCCACCCAAAATTTTGCAATATTAATTACTACCCCCGACACGAATGCACCCACAGCACCTTCGGGCTTGGTGGTGGGCGTGGTAGGCAGCAGCCAGATCAATTTGAACTGGGTGGCCTCGACAGACAACGTGGGCGTGACGGGATATTGGGTGGAGCGCAGTTCGGGTGCAGGTTCGACTGCATTCACACAAATAGCATCAGTAACGGGAACGAACTATGCGGATAATAGTTTGTCGGCCGGGACGGTGTATAATTACCGGGTGCGTGCGACGGACGCGGCGGGCAACGTGAGCGGCTATTCGGGCGTGGCCAGTGCGACGACCTCGAACACGCCGCCGGCGACGGGGCTTGCGGCGGCGTATGGGATGAATGAAGGCAGCGGCACGACGGTGACGGATGCATCCGGCAACGGGGACACGGGGACGCTCAACGGGGCGACCTGGACCACCTCGGGCAAATACGGAAAGGCGCTTTCCTTCAACGGGACGAGCAGCTACGTCAACCTGGGCAATCCCGCCACACTCAAGTTGACCGGGAGCATGACCTTGGAGGCGTGGGTGCTGGCGACGGGCAATCCCGCCGACGACGGCCAGATCATCGCCAAATCGGATTCATATTCACCGTTGGTGGGCTGGCAGTTCAAGACGACGCCCGACACCGGGAAGCGGACGTTTGGGATTGGGGTATCGGCGAACGGGAGTTCGATCACGCAACGGTATAGCAAGACGGTGCTGGCCCTGAACACGTGGTATCATGTGGCGGGCGTCTACAATGCCAGCGCGCAAACGTTGGACATTTATGTGAACGGGGTGCTGGACGACGGGGTTTTGAGCGGAACGGTTCCCGGCGTGCAGTTTGATCCCAACACGAGTGTGACGCTGGGCAAGCGCAGCGGCGGATTTTATTTCAAGGGAACGATTGATGAAGTGCGGGTCTACAACCGGGCGTTGACCCAAGCACAAATCCAGTCCGACATGAATTCAGCGGTGGGAAGTTCTTCTATCCCCGATACTACTCCTACCCCCGACACGAATGCACCATCTGCGCCATTGGGATTGACGGTTGGAGTAGTGGGTAGCAACCAAATCAATTTGAATTGGATGGCTTCGACGGACAACGTAGGCGTGACAGGATATTTTGTAGAGCGTAGTTCTGGCGTAAATTCCATCGTATTTACACAAATAGCATCAGTGACAGGAACTAATTATGCGGACACGGGTTTGTCGGTCGGGACGGCGTATAATTACCGGGTGCGGGCGACAGATGCGGCGGGCAATATGAGCAGCTATTCGGGTGTGGCTAGTGCGACGACACAATCCCCCGACACGAATTCACCATCTGTACCTTCGGGCTTGGTGGTGGGCGTGGTAAGCAGCAGCCAGATCAATTTGAACTGGGTGGCCTCGACAGACAACGTGGGCGTGACGGGATATTGGGTGGAGCGCAGTTCGGGCGCAGGTTCGACTGCATTTGCACAAATAGCATCAGTAACGGGAACGAACTATGCGGATAATAGTTTGTCGGCCGGGACGGTGTATAATTACCGGGTGCGTGCGACGGACGCGGCGGGCAACGTGAGCGGCTATTCGGGCGTGGCCAGTGCGACGACCTCGAACACGCCGCCGGCGACGGGGCTTGCGGCGGCGTATGGGATGAATGAAGGCAGCGGCACGACGGTGACGGATGCATCCGGCAACGGGGACACGGGGACGCTCAACGGGGCGACCTGGACCACCTCGGGCAAATACGGAAAGGCGCTTTCCTTCAACGGGACGAGCAGCTACGTCAACCTGGGCAATCCCGCCACACTCAAGTTGACCGGGAGCATGACCTTGGAGGCGTGGGTGCTGGCGACGGGCAATCCCGCCGACGACGGCCAGATCATCGCCAAATCGGATTCATATTCACCGTTGGTGGGCTGGCAGTTCAAGACGACGCCCGACACCGGGAAGCGGACGTTTGGGATTGGGGTATCGGCGAATGGAAGTTCCATCACGCAACGGTATAGCAAGACGGTGCTGGCCCTGAACACGTGGTATCATGTGGCGGGCGTCTACAACGCCAGCGCGCAAACGTTGGACATTTATGTGAACGGGGTGCTGGACGACGGGGTTTTGAGCGGAACGGTTCCCGGCGTGCAGTTTGATCCCAACACGAGTGTGACGCATGGGCAAGCGCAGCGGCGGATTTTATTTCAAGGGAACGATTGATGAAGTGCGGGTCTACAACCGGGCGTTGACCCAAGCACAAATCCAGTCCGACATGAATTCAGCGGTGGTTCCCTGAACCAGCAGGTTGGGAGTTGGAGACTTCTAGTTGCCACGAGTATTCAAATTTGAGACGCTATTGGCGTGTCCTTAATTTACGATTCCAAAGAGCAGTCATGCGATTCGAACCGACCAAACTTGCCGGCGCATTTATTGTAGAGACGGAACGGCACGAGGATTCCCGTGGTTTTTTTGCGCGAACCTTTTGCGCAAATGAATTTGCGGAGCGCGGATTGGTTTCAACTTTTGTCCAGTCGAGCGTTTCATTTAATCGCCAGCGCGGCACATTGCGCGGAATGCATTACCAGTTGCCGCCGGCGTGCGAGGCGAAACTGGTGCGCTGCACGGCCGGGTCGCTTTACGACGTGATCGTTGACCTGCGTCCCGGTTCGCCAACCTATCTTCAGCACATCGGCGTGGAGTTGACCGCGCGGAACCGGCGCGCCTTGTATGTGCCGGAGATGTTCGCCCATGGCTTCCAGTCGCTTGAAGATGAAACCGAAGTATTCTATCAGATCAGCGCGTTTTTTGTTCCCGACAAGTCAACCGGCCTTCGCCACGACGATCCCAGACTCAGAATCAACTGGCCGCTTCCCGTGGCCGTCATTTCCGAGAAGGATGCGCGCTGGCCTTTGTTGAAATAAATTCCTATCTTGGTTCAGGCAATTTGATTGTGATGGCCCAAAAGCAGTTCATAGATGTCCTTGAAGGTTGGGATTCTGCCCAACAGGGGCGTGAGTTGCATGATCTCGTCGCCGCGCTTTACCCGATCTGTCGCAGCATCACGGGCGATGGAGTCCGTCAAAGTTTACGGTTGCTGCAAAAACGTGTTCCGCTGTCGTTGCGGGAAGTCCCGACCGGAACGCAGGTTTTCGACTGGACGGTTCCAAAAGAATGGAACATCCGCGACGCTTACATCAAAAACTCCAAAGGCGAACGCGTCGTTGATTTCAAACAAAACAATCTTCATGTAGTGAACTATAGTGTTCCGATTCAGACGCGGATGCGCCTGTCCGAACTGAAGCAGCACGTTTATACTTTGCCGGATAAACCCGACTGGATTCCTTACCGGACTTCTTACTACAAGGAGACTTGGGGTTTCTGCATGAGCCAGCATAAATTGGACGAACTGCCGGACGATGAATACGAAGTCTGCATAGACTCGACACTTGAACCGGGTAATCTGACTTACGGTGAGTTCAGAATCCAGGGAGCCACCGACGAGGAGGTCTTGATTTCAGCTCATTCGTGCCATCCCTCGCTTTGCAATGACAATTTGTCGGGCATGACCGTTGCGGCCAAACTTGCAGAGTGTCTCGCCAGTGTCCCGCTGCGTTATTCTTATTGGTTTGTCTGGGTTCCGGGCACCATCGGTTCCATCACCTGGCTGGCGCAAAACGAATCCGTGATTCCCTTGATCAAGCACGGCCTTGTTTTGTCTTGCGTCGGAGATTCGGGACAATTCACTTACAAAGCCAGCCGTCGCGGAAATGCAGAAATAGATCGCGCGGTCACAAATGTCCTCCAAGCTTCGGGTTCAAAATTTGAATTCATGGATTTCAGTCCCATCGGCTATGACGAACGCCAATATTGTTCTCCCGGCATCAATCTGCCGGCCGGATGTTTCATGCGCACGCCTAACGGGAAGTATCCGCAATACCACACGTCCGCCGACGATTTGAAACTGGTGACGGCTCCGGCGCTGGCGGAATCGGCCCTTCAACTGTTGAACATAATTTTCGTGTTGGAGAACAACCACCGATATTTGAATCTGAATCCAAAATGCGAACCTCAACTCGGACGGCGCGGGCTTTACCGTCTCGTCGGCGGCACCAACAACACTGGTTTTGAGGAAGCCATGCTCTGGGTATTGAACCTTTCGGACGGCGAACATTCGCTCTTGGAAATAGCCGAGCGTTCCAAATTAAACTTTGCCACCATCAGCAAGGTCGCAGATGAACTGGTCAGGCACGGGCTGCTTAAAAGAATTGAAAAAATTGGCTCTCCGGTGTAGGGTAGGAAATTGGCTGGTCAAACGATTAGAAATCAGGGAGGATAAATTCAATATGTCAAAGCAAGGATGTCGGTTTTGCGGTGCCACACTCCAAAACACATTGGTTGATCTTGGAATGTCACCGCTTTGCGAAAGTTATTTGGCGGCGGACCAGTTGAATAAAATGGAACCATTTTATCCGCTCCACGTCCGGGTGTGCGACCGGTGTTTTCTGGCGCAGGTTGACGAGTATGTCAGCCCGGATCATATCTTCACCGAATACGCCTACTTTTCCTCGTTCTCGGACACCTGGTTGAAACACGCGTCGGACTATGTGGACATGATTGTCGGGCGGCTGAACCTTGGCAAGGCGAGTCTCGCGGTTGAACTGGCCAGCAATGACGGCTACCTGCTGAAGAATTTTATCAAGAAAGGGATTCCCGCATTGGGAGTGGAACCCGCCGCCAACGTGGCGAAGGTGGCCGTGGAAAAAGGCGTGCCGACGCTCGTGAAATTTTTCGGGCGCGAGACCGCCAAGGAAATGGTTGCCGCTGGGCAGCAGGCGGATGTTGTCATCGGCAACAACGTGCTCGCCCAAGTCCCGGATTTGAATGATTTCGTCGGCGGCATTCAGATTCTGTTGAAACCGCAGGGCGTGGCGACTCTGGAATTTCCGCACCTGATGAAAATGATGGCGGAAAATCAATACGACACAATTTACCACGAGCACTTCTCCTATTTCTCGTTCATCGCCGTGGAAAAGATATTCGCCGCGCACGGCCTGACACTGTTCGATGTGGAGGAAATCCCAACGCATGGCGGTTCCATCCGAATTTACGCGCGACGCAAGGAAGATGCCACCAAGCCCGTTGGCAGCCGGGTTGTCGAGATGCGCAGCCGTGAATTGTCCGCCGGTTTTGACCGCATGGAGACTTACTCGACGTTTGGTGAAAAAGTGAAGGAGTCGAAGCGGAGCCTTTTGGAATTTCTGATTCAAGCCAAACGTTCTGGAAAACGGGTTGCCGGGTATGGTGCGCCGGGCAAGGGCAACACGCTTCTGAATTACTGCGGGATCAGGACGGACTTTCTTGATTTCACGGTGGACCGCAATCCCTACAAGCAGGGCAAATTTTTGCCGGGCACGCACATCCCGATTTTTTCGCCGGAGAAAATCACGGAGCTGAAGCCGGATTATGTGCTGATTCTGCCTTGGAATTTCAAGGATGAGATTGTCAAGCAAATGGCGTTCATCCGCGAATGGGGCGGAAAATTCGTCGTGCCGATTCCGACCGCGACCGTCATTTCCTAGCCGGACTTCAACCCAAGGATTATTGATATGAAAGTCGTTTTGTTCTGCGGCGGGATGGGGATGCGGATGCGGGAATATTCCGAGACCGTTCCCAAACCGATGGTGCCCATCGGCTACCGGCCCATCCTCTGGCATGTGATGAAGTATTACGCCCACTTCGGACACAAGGATTTCATCCTATGCCTGGGATATCAGGCGGACATCATCAAAAAATATTTTCTGGAGTATAACGAGTGCGTGTCCAACGACTTTGTTCTCTCAAAAGGCGGCAAGAACCTTGACCTGTTGAGCACCGACATCTCGGATTGGCGGATTACCTTCGTGGACACCGGCCTGACTTCAAACATCGGCCAGCGTCTGGTCGCGGTGGAAAAGCACCTGGGCAAGGATGAATTTTTTCTCGCCAACTATACCGACGGCCTTTCCGACGTGCCGCTTCCAAAGGTGATTGAAAAGTTCAAGAAGTCGAATCATGTCGCCAGTTTTGTGAGCGTGATGCCGCAGGCAAGCTTTCACTTGGTCGAAGCGGATGCCGGCGGCGTTGTCAAGGGCATCAACCACATCCGGCGGGGCGGCGCAAAGATCAACGGCGGCTATTTTGTGTTTCGTCGCAATATTTTCAAGTATATCAACAAAGGCGAGGAGCTGGTTGAAGCGCCATTCCACCGGCTGATGGCGGAAAAGAAATTGGTCACCTACAACCACGACGGTTTCTGGGCGTGCATGGACACGTTCAAGGAAAAGCAGGAGCTGGAGGATTTGTTCATACGCGGCAAGGCGCCGTGGACGGTTTGGAACCAACAGAGTTGAAAGGAACGACATGACTGGTCTGCGATTGGACGGAATCAAAAAGGTTCTTTGCTTGGGAGCGCACAGCGACGACATCGAGATCGGTTGCGGCGCGACCATTTTGCGTTTGATTCAGGAGCAGCCGGAACTCCAAGTCTACTGGCATGTCTTCAGCGCGCAAGGTCTGCGCGCCCGCGAAGCCAAAAAAAGCGCTGGGGAATTTTTGCGTGGCATCCGCTCGCCAAAAATCCAAACGACGAGTTTCAGGGAAAGTTACTTTCCGAGCGAATGGCCTGCGATCAAGGACGCCTTCGAGCGGATAAAAAGCAGATTCGAGCCGGACTTGGTGCTGACACAATGCCGGGATGACCGGCATCAGGATCATCGGGTATTGTCCGACTTGGCGTGGAATACCTTTCGCAATCATTTGATTTTTGAATACGAGATCCCGAAATACGACGGCGATTTGGGAACCCCGAATCTTTATGTGCCGGTGTCCCGCGAACTGTGCGAGAAAAAAGTGGACGCACTGATGCGACATTTCCAAAGCCAGGCAAAAAGACATTGGTTCACGCCGGATACGTTTTGGGCCTTGTTGCGCCTTCGGGGAATCGAATGTGCCGCGCCAAGCGGCTTTGCGGAGGCGTTTTATGGCCGGAAATTGCGCCTTTAATTTCAAAATTGAATTGAAATATGATTCGTATAAGCATTTAATGGAAAATGCTTTGCAAATTTTAGTCGGTGGAGCTTGACGAAGGAGACCTTGCGTTCGGAATTTTTTGGTTTATATTGTTTCCGAATATCTTTACAAGAAATTTTGGGAGGGTGGTAGGCGAACAACGCGCTGGAAAATTCAGAAGGGCGGAAATTGTTTTTTTCCGCCAGTTAAAAAACCGACAAATAACCGAATGGTTTCGATTGAACATTATGATTTGTTTTAGCGCCGTGTTTTGCAACCGCCAGGAACCGTCTTACCAATCACCCAGCTTCTGGGCGAGAGTGTTGCCCGCGTTCAGGCGGCTCGCGATTACTTTTTGTTGCGTGGCCGTCGTGATGACCGGACACGCCGGCACCCCGCCGACATTTGCCTCATCTCTTACCAATAGCCAGATTGCCGTTGAAGATGTTCCGATTGTTCCCGTCTTCATGAATCTAACCGACACGAACGTGCCCGTGACGAGTCTCCAGTTCACCGCCAATTCATCCAACACCGGTGTTGTTCCCGGCACAAACTTGGTCTTCCAGTATTTTGAGTATGATGATCCGCCTTCATTTCCGACGGGCTGGTATTTGACGGTCACGCCAAAATTCGGCGTCACCAGTGGCAGTTCCATAATCACGGTGACAGTCAATGATGGCACCTATAGCACGAACGTCAGCTTTGTGCTGACCGTTACCAACCCGCCTGCCGGGTCGGCAAGATTTGCCAACACGAATGTGATTTCGATTCCGGTCGGAGTGGCCAGTCCTTACCCCTCGACGGTGACTGTTTCCAACATGGTTGGTACAATCACCAACATGACCCTAGTATTGAGCAAGTTCAACCACCAAAGTGTCCAGGACGTAAATGTTCTTTTAGTCGGACCCGGAGGACAAGGCTCGATTGTTCTTTCCCATGTTTCCGGGAACCGCGGTGCGACCAATGTGACCGTGTCTGTAACCGGCTCTCCAATTTTCCAATTACCTCTCAACCAAAACTATCTGCTTTGGTCTGAAATGCCGTTGCTGCCTACGGCCTATGGCTCGGTTATGTTTCCCGCCCCGGTTCCAGTAAATACATACTATGCGTCGTTTGGCATTTTCAACGGGTTGAATCCCAACGGCACATGGTCATTGTATGTTTACGATGATGGAGCTTCAGCCACCGGTTCGATCGCCGGCGGCTGGAGTTTGACCATCAATGACACCGGCACCAACAACGTTCTTCAGTTGGAGACGCAACCCGACGGCTCCGGATCCGTGGTGCCGGCGCAAAATATCAATTTGGGCAGTTCGAATACGGTTTATGCCATCTTGCGTAATAGCACCGGAAGTTTCATCACCAATGTGGCGGCGAGCTGGTCGCTGACGAACATCACGGGCGGGGTGGTGAGCGGCGACTTGTCCGTGGCTTCAGATTCCAAGAGCGCGAGCTTCAAGGGTAATTCGCTTGGTAGTGCCAAAATCCATGCGGGCTACAATGACAATGGTAATTTGCTTGCGGCAGATTCTGGAACCCTGACGGTTATTTCAAACACGCCGCCGACGCTTGGCAGTCTGTCCAACCAGTCCGTCTTTGAAGATCAACCAACTGAACTCATCCAGCTGCCCTTGAGCGATTCCAATGTCACGCTGGATCAGGTGGTGTTGACGGGAACCTCAACAAATTCACAGCTGGTTCCGGCGACCAATATATTTTTCTACAGCTTTGATTTTGGTTCAGGGCTGGGCAGATACATTTCAGTCACGCCGGCTTTTGGCCAAGCCGGAACCACCACCATAACGGTCGTCGCCAATGACGGGTTTGGCAGCGCAACCAACAGTTTTGTGTTCACAGTCAACCCGCCGCCGACCGGGTCGGCAAGGTTTGCGAACACCAATGGGATTGCAATTCCAGTCATGGGAGCGGCGACTCCATATCCATCGCAAATCGTCGTCTCAAATATGTCTGGTGTCATTGGCAACATGACGGCGACGCTCAGTCAGTTTAGCCATACCTATCCTGGCGACGTGGACATGCTTTTGGTGGCACCAGACAATGTGCATGCGGTGGTGGTCTGCTCCCGCGCGGGCGATGGCGGGGCGGCTTATGCTTATTCTCCGACCTTTGAAGAAGGCGCGACCAATATAACTTTCACCTTGAGCGACGGAGCGACCAATGCGCTGCCGTTTCCCACGCCGTTCATCTCGACGCCATTTAGGCCGGGCAACTACTCTTCGGCCACCAATGGCGGCATCGCTATCTTTCCCACCAACGCTCCAAGCCCATCAACCTATACTAATACGCCAGTAGCGATGTCTAGTTTTAACGGGCTGTCGGCCAATGGCACATGGTCGCTTTATGTTTATGATTATTCACTCCCGGACAGCGGCAGCATTGGAGGCTGGAGCTTGATGATAAAAACATTATCGCCACCAACTATCTCCACGATTACAAACCAGTCAACCTTCGTGAACACGCCAACAGCGGCGATACCATTCCAGATAGGTGACGGACAAACGCCCGCCTCAAACCTGGTGCTGACGGCCACATCTTCTAATACGAGCCTGGTGCCGACCAATAATATAGTATTTGGCGGTTCCAATACTAACCGCACGGTCCAGATTACGCCTTCGAACAACACGTTTGGCGCGACAACAATAATGGTAATCGTGACCGACAGTGATGGGATGACCGCGACCAATAGTTTTACGCTGACGGTCAGCGCCCCCGTGCCGCCGACCCTTGGCAGTCTGTCCAACCAGTCCGTCTTTGAAGATCAACCAACTGAACTCATTAAGTTGCCACTGGTTGACAGCAATAATGTCCCGCTGAATCAGATAGTATTGACGGGAACCTCAACAAATTCACAGCTGGTTCCGGCGACCAATATATTTTTCTACGGCTCTAATTTGGTTTCAGGGCTGGGCAGATACATTTCAGTCACGCCGACTTTTGGCCAAACGGGAACCACCACCATAACGGTCGTCGCCAATGACGGGCTTGGCAGCGCAACCAACAGTTTTGTGTTCACAGTCAACCCGCCGCCGACCGGGTCGGCAAGGTTTGCGAACACCAATGGGATTACCCTTTCGAACATTGGAAAATCGACCCCATATCCCTCGCAAATCGTCGTCTCAAATATGCCTGGTGTCATCAGCAACATGACGGCGACGCTCAGTCAGTTTAGCCATACCTATCCCGGTGACATGGATGTGCTCTTGGTGGCGCCGGATAATGTGCATGCGGTGGTAGTCTGCTCCCGCGCGGGCGATGGCGGGGCGGCTTATGCTTATTCTCCGACCTTTGAAGAAGGCGCGACCAATATAACTTTCACCTTGAGCGACGGAGCGACCAACGCGCTGCCGTTTCCCACGCCGTTCATCTCGACGCCATTTAGGCCGGGCAACTACTCTTCGGCCACCAATGGCGGCATCGCTATCTTTCCCACCAACGCTCCAAGCCCATCAACCTATACTAATACGCTGGTGGCCATGTCTAGTTTTAACGGGCTGTCGGCCAATGGCACATGGTCGCTATATGTCTATGATTATGATGGACCCGGGGACATATGCAGCATTGGAGGCTGGAGCTTGATGATAAAAACATTATCGCCACCAACTATCTCCACGATTACAAACCAGTCAACCTTCGTGAACACGCCAACAGCGGCGATACCATTCCAGATAGGTGACGGACAAACGCCCGCCTCAAACTTGGTGCTGACGGCCACATCTTCTGTTCAGACAGTGGTAACGAACAGTAATATAGTATTTGGCGGTTCCAATACCAACCGTACGATCCAGATTACGCCTTCGACCAATAAGCTTGGGACGACGACAATAAAAATAATCGTGACCGACAGTGATGGGATGACCGCGACCAATAGTTTCACCCTGACAGTCAACCCAATTCAATTAACGGTCAGCGCGACGAACGCGAGCCGTGGTTACGGGCAGACGAACCCGGTGCTGGGCGGGACGCTGGTGGGGGTGGTGGGCGGGGACGGGATCACGGCGAGCTTCACGACGGGGGCGACGACGAACAGCGGGGTGGGGAGCTATGTGATCTTGGCGGGGTTGAACGATCCCAACGGGAAGCTGGGGAACTACGTGGTGACGACGAACAACGGGGTGTTGAGCGTGACCAACGCGCTGCTGACGGTCAGTGCCAACAGCACGAACAAGACGTACGGGCAGGCGCTGGTGTTTGCGGGGACTGAATTTAGCGTGGGCGGGCTGGTGAGCACGGATTTTGTGAGCGGGGCGAGCTTGAGCAGCGCGGGTGCGGGTGCGGGCGCGGCGGCGGGGAGCTATGGGATCAGCGTGAGCAACGCGGTGGGGGACGCGGGGCTGACGAACTATCTGATCAGCTACGCGGGCGGGACGCTGACGGTCAACGGGGCGGGGCTGACGGTCAGCGCGACGAACGCGAGCCGTGGTTACGGGCAGACGAACCCGGTGCTGGGCGGGACGCTGGTGGGGGTGGTGGGCGGGGACGGGATCACGGCGAGCTTCACGACGGGGGCGACGACGAACAGCGGGGTGGGGAGCTATGTGATCTTGGCGGGGTTGAACGATCCCAACGGGAAGCTGGGGAACTACGTGGTGACGACGAACAACGGGGTGTTGAGCGTGACCAACGCGCTGCTGACGGTCAGTGCCAACAGCACGAACAAGACGTACGGGCAGGCGCTGGTGTTTGCGGGGACTGAATTTAGCGTGGGCGGGCTGGTGAGCACGGATTTTGTGAGCGGGGCGAGCTTGAGCAGCGCGGGTGCGGGTGCGGGCGCGGCGGCGGGGAGCTATGGGATCAGCGTGAGCAACGCGGTGGGGGACGCGGGGCTGACGAACTATCTGATCAGCTACGCGGGCGGGACGCTGACGGTCAACGGGGCGGGGCTGACGGTCAGCGCGACGAACGCGAGCCGTGGTTACGGGCAGACGAACCCGGTGCTGGGCGGGACGCTGGTGGGGGTGGTGGGCGGGGACGGGATCACGGCGAGCTTCACGACGGGGGCGACGACGAACAGCGGGGTGGGGAGCTATGTGATCTTGGCGGGGTTGAACGATCCCAACGGGAAGCTGGGGAACTACGTGGTGACGACGAACAACGGGGTGTTGAGCGTGACCAACGCGCTGCTGACGGTCAGTGCCAACAGCACGAACAAGACGTACGGGCAGGCGCTGGTGTTTGCGGGGACTGAATTTAGCGTGGGCGGGCTGGTGAGCACGGATTTTGTGAGCGGGGCGAGCTTGAGCAGCGCGGGTGCGGGTGCGGGCGCGGCGGCGGGGAGCTATGGGATCAGCGTGAGCAACGCGGTGGGGGACGCGGGGCTGACGAACTATCTGATCAGCTACGCGGGCGGGACGCTGACGGTCAACGGGGCGGGGCTGACGGTCAGCGCGACGAACGCGAGCCGTGGTTACGGGCAGACGAACCCGGTGCTGGGCGGGACGCTGGTGGGGGTGGTGGGCGGGGACGGGATCACGGCGAGCTTCACGACGGGGGCGACGACGAACAGCGGGGTGGGGAGCTATGTGATCTTGGCGGGGTTGAACGATCCCAACGGGAAGCTGGGGAACTACGTGGTGACGACGAACAACGGGGTGTTGAGCGTGACCAACGCGCTGCTGACGGTCAGTGCCAACAGCACGAACAAGACGTACGGGCAGGCGCTGGTGTTTGCGGGGACTGAATTTAGCGTGGGCGGGCTGGTGAGCACGGATTTTGTGAGCGGGGCGAGCTTGAGCAGCGCGGGTGCGGGTGCGGGCGCGGCGGCGGGGAGCTATGGGATCAGCGTGAGCAACGCGGTGGGGGACGCGGGGCTGACGAACTATCTGATCAGCTACGCGGGCGGGACGCTGACGGTCAACGGGGCGGGGCTGACGGTCAGCGCGACGAACGCGAGCCGTGGTTACGGGCAGACGAACCCGGTGCTGGGCGGGACGCTGGTGGGGGTGGTGGGCGGGGACGGGATCACGGCGATCTTCACGACGGGGGCGACGACGAACAGCGGGGTGGGGAGCTATGTGATCTTGGCGGGGTTGAACGATCCCAACGGGAAGCTGGGGAACTACGTGGTGACGACGAACAACGGGGTGTTGAGCGTGACCAACGCGCTGCTGACGGTCAGTGCCAACAGCACGAACAAGACGTACGGGCAGGCGCTGGTGTTTGCGGGGACTGAATTTAGCGTGGGCGGGCTGGTGAGCACGGATTTTGTGAGCGGGGCGAGCTTGAGCAGCGCGGGTGCGGGTGCGGGGGCGGCGGCGGGGAGCTATGGGATCAGCGTGAGCAACGCGGTGGGGGACGCGGGGCTGACGAACTATCTGATCAGCTACGCGGGCGGGACGCTGACGGTCAACGGGGCGGGGCTGACGGTCAGCGCGACGAACGCGAGCCGTGGTTACGGGCAGACGAACCCGGTGCTGGGCGGGACGCTGGTGGGGGTGGTGGGCGGGGACGGGATCACGGGGGCGTTCACGACGGGGGCGACGACGAACAGCGGGGTGGGGAGCTATGTGATCTTGGCGGGGTTGAACGATCCCAACGGGAAGCTGGGGAACTACGTGGTGACGACGAACAACGGGGTGTTGAGCGTGACCAACGCGCTGCTGACGGTCAGTGCCAACAGCACGAACAAGACGTACGGGCAGGCGCTGGTGTTTGCGGGGACTGAATTTAGCGTGGGCGGGCTGGTGAGCACGGATTTTGTGAGCGGGGCGAGCTTGAGCAGCGCGGGTGCGGGTGCGGGGGCGGCGGCGGGGAGCTATGGGATCAGCGTGAGCAACGCGGTGGGGGACGCGGGGCTGACGAACTATCTGATCAGCTACGCGGGCGGGACGCTGACGGTCAACGGGGCGGGGCTGACGGTCAGCGCGACGAACGCGAGCCGTGGTTACGGGCAGACGAACCCGGTGCTGGGCGGGACGCTGGTGGGGGTGGTGGGCGGGGACGGGATCACGGGGGGCTTCACGACGGGGGCGACGACGAACAGCGGGGTGGGGAGCTATGTGATCTTGGCGGGGTTGAACGATCCCAACGGGAAGCTGGGGAACTACGTGGTGACGACGAACAACGGGGTGTTGAGCGTGACCAACGCGCTGCTGACGGTCAGTGCCAACAGCACGAACAAGACGTACGGGCAGGCGCTGGTGTTTGCGGGGACTGAATTTAGCGTGGGCGGGCTGGTGAGCACGGATTTTGTGAGCGGGGCGAGCTTGAGCAGCGCGGGTGCGGGTGCGGGGGCGGCGGCGGGGAGCTATGGGATCAGCGTGAGCAACGCGGCGGGGGACGCGGGGCTGACGAACTATCTGATCAGCTACGCGGGCGGGACGCTGACGGTCAACGGGGCGGGGCTGACGGTCAGCGCGACGAACGCGAGCCGTGGTTACGGGCAGACGAACCCGGTGCTGGGCGGGACGCTGGTGGGGGTGGTGGGCGGGGACGGGATCACGGGGGTGTTCACGACGGGGGCGACGACGAACAGCGGGGTGGGGAGCTATGTGATCTTGGCGGGGTTGAACGATCCCAACGGGAAGCTGGGGAACTACGTGGTGACGACGAACAACGGGGTGTTGAGCGTGACCAACGCGCTGCTGACGGTCAGTGCCAACAGCACGAACAAGACGTACGGGCAGGCGCTGGTGTTTGCGGGGACTGAATTTAGCGTGGGCGGGCTGGTGAGCACGGATTTTGTGAGCGGGGCGAGCTTGAGCAGCGCGGGTGCGGGTGCGGGGGCGGCGGCGGGGAGCTATGGGATCAGCGTGAGCAACGCGGCGGGGGACGCGGGGCTGACGAACTATCTGATCAGCTACGCGGGCGGGACGCTGACGGTCAACGGGGCGGGGCTGACGGTCAGCGCGACGAACGCGAGCCGTGGTTACGGGCAGACGAACCCGGTGCTGGGCGGGACGCTGGTGGGGGTGGTGGGCGGGGACGGGATCACGGGGGTTTCACGACGGGGGCGACGACGAACAGCGGGGTGGGGAGCTATGTGATCTTGGCGGGGTTGAACGATCCCAACGGGAAGCTGGGGAACTACGTGGTGACGACGAACAACGGGGTGTTGAGCGTGACCAACGCGCTGCTGACGGTCAGTGCCAACAGCACGAACAAGACGTACGGGCAGGCGCTGGTGTTTGCGGGGACTGAATTTAGCGTGGGCGGGCTGGTGAGCACGGATTTTGTGAGCGGGGCGAGCTTGAGCAGCGCGGGTGCGGGTGCGGGGGCGGCGGCGGGGAGCTATGGGATCAGCGTGAGCAACGCGGTGGGGGACGCGGGGCTGACGAACTATCTGATCAGCTACGCGGGCGGGACGCTGACGGTGGGGGCACCTGGTGTAGTGACAATCACATCCATTGTGTTAACTAATCCGAACCAAGCGAAAATAACCGGAACCGGAACTGCGGGTGTTGTTTATACGATTCAGGCATCGTCTGATTTGATAAACTGGCAGACCATCGGGACTGCGACAGCGACGAATGGAGTGTTTATATTTATAGATCCAAATATTGCCAGTTTCAGCAAGCGCTTCTATCGAGCAACCTTGGCGGTGACGCCACCCGGTAAAATAACCATCACATCCATTGGATTGACTAATGTGAACCACTCACTCATAATCGCAACCGGAAGTGTGGATGTTATTTATACGATTCAAGCATCACCTGATTTGATAACCTGGCAGACCATTGGGACTGCGACAGCGGGGACGAATGGGATGTTTAATTTTCAAGATCCAAACATTGCCAGCTTCAGCAGGCGGTTCTATCGTATAAAATTGTAAGAGCGTCAGTATAGTTCGAGCAAACCAGTTTATGCAAAACTACGATGTTGTAATCGTCGGCGCGGGACCTTATGGCCTTTCCGCTGCCGTCCACTTAAAAACAATTCGAGGACTGCAAGTGCGTGCTTTTGGCAAGCCGATGACGTTTTGGGATCGGAATATGCCGGCGGGAATGTTTTTACGCTCTCCTTGGGCGGCGTCGCACATCGCCGATCCAAATGGAACGCTGACTCTTGATGCTTATGTCGCCGCCAGCGGCAATCATTTATCAAAACCCATTCCGCTGGATCGTTTTGTTGAGTACGGACGCTGGTTTCAAAAACAGGGGGTGGCGGATCTTGATCCGCGGAACATCAAACTCATTCAACGGACCGGCAAAGGTTTTCAAGTGACGGCTGAAGATGGCGAAGTGGTGACTTCCCGGCGGGTTGTTGTTGCCACGGGCATCGCGCCGTTTGCGTGGCGTCCGCCGGAAGCCGCCGGGCTGCCAGCCGCGCTGGTTTCACACAGTTGTGATCACAGCGACTTGAGCCGGTTTGCGAACAAGCGTGTCTTGGTGGTTGGTGCCGGCCAGAGCGCCCTTGAATCCGCCGCGTTGTTGCATGAAGGTGGTGCGAGCGTGGAAGTATCCGTGCGCAAGCCCCAAGTCCGCTGGCTCAGATTAAGCGGCACATGGTTTCATAGGGGAATAATGGGAAGCTTGCTTTTTTCTCCCAGAGATGTCGGGCCGGCGGGAATGAGCCAGTTGACGGCCAGACCTGATATCCTCCGACTCTTCCCAAGAAACATCCAAAACTGGGTCGGCCGGCGAGCCATACGTTCTGCCGGTTCGGGATGGTTGATTGAACGTCTGAAAACCGTTCCAATGCAAACCGGCGTTTCCGTTAAATCCATTTCGCCTGTTGCCGGCCAGGCGCGTGTGACGCTGACTGATGGCAGCGAGCGGAAAGTGGATCATGTTTTGTTTGCCACCGGTTATCGGATTGACGTTGCCAAGTATCCTTTTCTCGACCCGCAACTGGTTTCCGAAATAGACCGGTTGAATGGCTATCCGCTGCTCAAGCCCGGTTTGGAAACTTCGGTTTCAGGACTTCATTTTCTTGGAGCGCCGGCAGCCTGGAGTTTCGGCCCCGTGGCCCGGTTTGTGTCGGGAACTTATTATTGCGTCCAAGCCCTCACGCGAAAGATTGCGTCCGCAAACTAACAGGCTCCGAAAGTAACTTTGGAACCACCTGTCCACAAGGTTATCGAACTAGCACTGTCAAGGCGGTTGAACGGCGTGGGCGGAGTTGTGATTGGCGGCGACTATCAGGGGCTTGGGATTGCGCGCAGCCTGGGTCGTCGTGGATTTCCGGTATGTGTGATTGATGATGAACATTCAATCGCCCGATATTCAAAATACGTTAAGCACTATGTCCGCGTAAAAAATTTGCGCGACGAGCAGGAGACGATTAAGACCATATTGGACATCGGCCGGCGGTTGAAGTTTCAAGGCTGGGTATTATATCCAACTCGCGATGAAACCGTGGCTGCCTTTTCTCAAAACCGCGAGGTGCTGTCCCAATTTTTCCGGGTGCCGACGCCGGCTTGGAAAATCACCGAGTGGGCATGGGACAAGCGGAAGACTTATGAACTGGCGCACCAGCTCGGCATCGGAACACCGAAAACATGGTTTCCACTTTGCGTCGGCGATCTGGAGAAAATAGACGGCAAGTTTCCACTGGTAATCAAGCCTGCCATCAAAGAGCACTTCATTTACGAAACCAAGGTGAAGGCGTGGAGCGCGGGCAATCGCAAGGAGCTTGCCGGATTTTTTGAAAAAGCGGTCAGCGTTCGTTCCGCCGGGCGAAACCATGGTTCAAGATTTGATTCCCGGAGGCAGCGAACAACTGTTTGGCTATTGCGCTTTTTTCAAAAACGGTTCGGCGGTGGGCAGCATGGTCACGCAATACAAGCGGCAGCATCCGCCGCTGTTTGGCCGCTCCTGCACGCTGGTTGAATCGGTCGAGCGGCCTGAAATTGAACTTCTTGCCGGCAAATTTCTCAAGGCCATGGATTACTACGGCCTCGTCGAAATGGAATTCAAACTCGATCCGCGCGACGGCCAGTATAAACTTTTGGACGTGAATGCGCGGACGTGGGGTTATCATGCGCTCGGCGCGGCCGCCGGGGTGGATTTCGCGCGCATGTTGTTCGAGGATCAAATCGGCGAAAATGTCCGGCCGGCGCGGGCGAGGCCAAAAGTTTCATGGATTCGTCTGGCGACAGATTTTCCCGTCGGCATACTGTCCGTTCTGCGTCGGCAATCCAGCCCTTGGGCATATTTGAAATCCGTCACCACATTTGACGTCGAATCGGTGTTCAGTTTTCAAGATCCATTGCCGAGCGTGGTGGAGACGGCGTTGATTCCTTACTTGTTTTACAAGCGGGGATATTGACTCGTTAGACTAAAAAATTCATGCCGCAAACATCAGCAACCCGTCCAGCCAATCGAAGCCAGACCAAATTTTTTGGAGTTTTTACCAGGAAAGAACGTTGGGGACTATCCTGGCTCGGATGTTTGGTGTTTTCAGTCGGCGCATTAACGGTTTTTAGTTTGATAATGTTTGGAATCCACCCGTTTCTGGCTGAAACAGATCGCGTGGATTCAAACAGTCTGGTGGTGGAAGGCTGGATACACGAATACGCCATCCAGTCGGCGGTGAAAGAATTCAAGGATGGCCACTATGAGCGTGTTTTTGCAACCGGCGGACCGGTGGAAGGAAACGGTGGTTATACTTCCGACGCCTACACTTCTGCAAGCGTTGGTGCCGGTCGCTTGAAAAAATTTGGAGTGCCGGCGGAATCCGTGCAAATGGTTCCTTCGCGCGTGATGGATCGGGATAGAACCTATGGTTCGGCGGTGGCCTTGCGAAACTGGCTGGGCGAGCACAACATTGCTTTGCACAGCATCAATGTCATTACGGAAGGCGCGCACGCCCGCCGCACGCAACTTTTATTTCAAAAAGCCTTCGGCGACGACGTAAAGGTGGGCGTCATTTCGGTTTCCAGTCCGGATTACGACGCGAACCGCTGGTGGCATTACAGCGAAGGCGTCCGGGAAATTATCGGCGAGACAATCGCATACGCTTATGCCAAACTTTTTTTTCATCCAACCGAATCGGAGCGGCGCGGCTTGACGAATTCGCCTCCGCCGGAGGTGCAACCGTCCAAACCATGAAATTTTTGTCGCCCAAACTGACGCAATGAATCATGACGTGACCATTGTCGGCGGAGGAATTGTCGGACTTGCCACGGCATTCCGGCTTCTGGAATCAAAGCCGGAAATGCGGGTCTTGCTGATTGAAAAGGAACCCAAGCTCGCCGCCCATCAGACCGGCAACAACAGCGGTGTGCTTCACTCCGGGCTTTACTACAAGCCGGGAACGGAGAAGGCCAGATTGAGCGTCAGCGGCCTGCAACAAATGATCGCCTTCTGCCGTGAACACGGCGTTGCCCATGAACAATGCGGCAAAATTGTCGTCGCCACGGACGAAGCTGAATTGTCCCGGCTGGAAAATCTCTGGCAACGCGGCAACGCGAACGGTTTGACCGGCCTGCGCAAATTGACGCCGGAGCAAATCAAGGAGATTGAACCGCACGCCGCCGGCCTCGCCGCGATTCATGTGCCGCAGGAAGGCATCGTGGATTATCCGGCGGTCTGCGAAAAACTCGGCGGACTGATCCGCAAAATGGGCGGAGAAATTCGTCTCAATACGCGGCTGCTGAAATTGGTTTCCAAATCCGGCCAATGGACGACCGAGACTTCCGCCGGTGAATTTAACTCGCAGTTCGTGGTCACTTGCGGCGGACTGCACGCCGACCGGCTTGTCCGTGCCTCGGGACAAAAGCCGTCGGCAAAAATCATTCCTTTTCGCGGCGAGTATTATCAGCTCAAAAAAGAGCGGCAGCAGCTTGTCCGTCATTTGATTTATCCCGTGCCCGATCCGAAATTTCCATTTCTGGGCGTGCATTTCACCCGGCTGATCCACGGCGGCATCGAAGCCGGGCCGAATGCCGTGCTCGCGTTCGCGCGCGAAGGTTATCGCTGGTCAACCATCAACGTGCGCGACCTTGCCGAATCCCTTTGCTTCCCGGGCTTGTGGAAATTTCTCGCGACGTATCCGAGCATGTGCGGCTACGAAATCCACCGTTCCATTTCAAAAAAGGAATTTTGCCGGTCGCTGCAAAAACTTGTGCCGGAAATCCGCGAAGACGACCTCGAAACCGGCGGCGCCGGCGTGCGCGCGCAGGCCATGATGCCGGACGGAAAATTGGTTGAGGACTTTCATTTTGAGGAGCAACCCGGCATTCTGCACGTCGTCAACGCGCCGTCGCCGGCGGCCACCGCATCGCTGGCGATTGGTCAAAAAATTATGGGACGGGTTTTAAGCCAGTTGAATTAGCTGTTTTGCAAACGCGATGGAATCCATGCTTGGATTGTTGTCACCATGAAAATCGCCGTCATCGGTCTGGGCTACGTCGGGCTTCCGCTGGCGCTGCAATTCGCGCGCTCCGGCGTGGATGTTTTGGGCCTGGACATTGACCCGGCCAAAGTGGAGTCGCTCAACCGGGGCCGGAGCTACATCAAGCATATCGGGTCGCCGGCCATCGCGGAGTTTTTGAAATCAGGAAAATTTTCGGCCAGCGCCGATTTCAGTCGCATCAAGGAAACGGAAGCCGTGATCATCTGCGTGCCGACGCCGCTGAACAAAAATCGCGAGCCGGATATTTCCTACATCATCGAGACCGGCAAAGCCATCGCACCGCACTTGCAAAAAGGCGCGCTGGTTGTACTCGAATCCACGACCTATCCGGGCACGACCGATGAAGATTTGCGCGCGGTGCTTGAGGCCGGATCGAATTTGAAGGCGGGAACGGATTTTCATCTGGCGTATTCGCCGGAACGCGAAGACCCCGGCAACGCGCAGAGCCAAATTAAAATCATTCCCAAAGTCATCGGCGGTTACACGCCCGCGTGTCTGGAGCGCGCGAAGACGATTTACGGTCGCGCGGTCAAAACGCTGGTGCCGGTCTCTTCCTGCCGCGCCGCCGAGGCGACAAAACTTCTGGAAAATATTTTCCGCAGCGTGAACATCGCGCTCGTTAACGAACTGAAAATGGTTTATTCCGCGATGGGCATTGACGTTTGGGAAGTGATCGGCGCGGCGAAAACGAAGCCGTTTGGCTATATGCCATTTTATCCCGGCCCCGGTCTGGGCGGGCATTGCATTCCGATTGATCCGTTTTATCTGACTTGGAAGGCGCGCGAATACGGCCAGAACACGCGCTTTATTGAACTCGCGGGCGAGATCAACACGGCGATGCCGACGCACGTCGTGGATCGCGCGGCGGAAGCGCTCAACGCGCAGCGTAAATCCGTGAACGGCAGCCGCGTGCTGATTCTCGGCCTCGCCTACAAGCCGGGTGTGGACGACGAACGCGAATCGCCGAGTTACGTTTTGATGGAAATTCTCAAGTTGCGTGGCGCGGAGGTTGCTTATTACGACCCTTATGTGCCGGTCATCCGCCCGACGCGCGGACACGCGCATTGGGCGGGCACGCGTTCGGTTGAGTGGAACCGCGAGACGATAAAATATTTTGACGCGGTGATCATCGCCACCAATCATCAGTCGGTCAACTATCAGGAACTCGCCGAGTGGTCGCCGTGCATCGTGGACACGCGCAACGCGATGGCCGTTGTGGCGACCAAGCCGGGGCAGGTTTGGAAAGCTTGAGCAGAACGGTTTGAACTGGAATAAAATTATGAAAATAAAATCAGGAAGTCGGATGGTGTTTGGCGGCAAAACAAAAACAACTTGGCGGCTGGTTCAATTCACACTGGCCGGCCTCTTTGTTTTAGCCGAGTCCGCCGCGGCGCAGTCGGTGATCGTGCCGCCGCCGTCGGTTTCGGTGACGCCGCCGGCTGTGCTGGAAGCGCCGCCCGGCGAGATGCAGGTGTTCTCGCCGGAAAATCCCCTTTCAACTTTTCCCGATGAATCGGAGCCGCTGCAACTCGGGCCGGTCACGGTGCGGCCCCATGTGTTTTACCAGTTCGCTTATGGCACGGGCATCCTGTCCAGCACGAACAATCACAACGATACCATCATCCAGTCCCTTGCCCCGGGCGTCCTCTTCGTGTTAAGCCCGCGCTGGACTTTGGATTACACGCCCACGTTCACATTTTATTCAGACAAGAGTTTCAAGAATAATGTCGGTCAGGCGGTCACTTTGACCGGCGGGGCGTCTTATGAGAACTGGACTTTCGGATTTTTACAAACCTTCAACTATTCGTCCACGCCGCAGGTTCAAACCGGCACACAGACCGCGCAGGAAAACTATGTGACCGAGCTTACGGCTTCCTGTCCGCTCAACAGCAAGATGTCGGTGGATTTGGGGCTTAACCAGACGTTGAATTTTCCCGATGGTTTTCAAAGTTCGCGCGAATGGTCAACCATGGACTGGCTGAACTACGCGTTTTGGCCGCGCTTGACCGCCGGCATCGGCGCGGGGTTCGGCTATGTGGACACAGTTCCCGACTCGGTGTTTGAACAGGTACAGGCGCGGGTCGGCTGGCGTGCGACGGACAAGATCAGCCTTCAGGCCAGCGGCGGCGCGCAATTCTCGCAATTCACCGAGGGCGGAGAAAGCCCCCTGATCAACCCGGATTTTGCAGCCGGCATCCAATATCAGCCTTTTGAGCAGACGAAAATTTCCTTGAGCGCAAACCAGGCGGTGAACCCGTCCTATTACCAAAACCAGATTGATGTCGTGACCAGCGTCAATGGAGATTTGAACCAGCGTTTGCTGGGGAAATTGTTTCTGGACGTGAACGCCGGATACAACTGGAACAATTACGTCGCCACGACGAGCGGAGCCACCGCCGACAGCTCGGCCGATTATTATACGGTCAACGTCCGGTTGAGCACGGCGTTTCTGAAACGCGGCACGGTCGGGGTCTTCTACAACTACAGCGACAACCTCACCTCGCAATCCGGGCTGGGCTTTTCCAGCAGCCAGGTCGGCTTCAACGTCGGCTACCGTTACTAGCGAAATTCACCGGGCGCTTCCAGTCGGGTCAGAACCAGTTGAATTTCTCCTGAACGAACACGATGTCTTCGGGCTGCAAATAAAACGGCGCGCCCGTTTGTCCATCCATCACGGCCTTCAAATTCAAAATGTAGTTCTTCGTGCCGCCGGCTTCCTTGCGGATCACCTCGACATGCTTCATGTCGGCCGTTGCGTAATTAAACCCGCCCGCTTCCATCACCGCTTCAAGAGCGGTGATCGGATGATCTGAAATTATCTTTCCGGGGCGGAGCACTGCGCCCGTGATATAGACCGGAAATGCAGCACTCTGCACTTCCACGGTGACTTGCTTGGTCGTGATTTGCGGCGCATACAAATCCATCAACTTTTGATCCAGCGCGGTGGGCGTTTCACCGGCGGCCTTGATTTCCCCGACCAGCGGCAGCGAAATAATCCCGTCCTTTCGGATCGTTTGGACCGTATCAAGGGTGGGCGATCCGGGAAAAGAAATCTTCAGCACATCCCCCTCGCGCAAGGTGACGACCTCATTCGTGCCGGAATACTGTTTGCCGGGCGTGTTATACGCTGAATTTCCGCTCTGGCAACCCGTGATGGCGGCGAGCACGGCCAGCGCCAGCATGAAACCGGCAACCCGGCGAATCATCCGGCGGTTTGCCGGAACGGTCTTCTCGACGATGTTTTTTGTCATGGCAATCTCTTTCAATTTTGGTTTGAAAATTCTTTGATGGGGGACACGATCCCGCATTTCGGGATAGCGAGCTTACATTGCAGTCGGCTGATTCGTCAAAAGTATTTCGCAAATCAATTTTCAGGATTGTTTCCACAACCGGCGGGCGGCCAAACGCGCCCGACGATTTTCCTCCACGCCCCCCGGTCGTGGACTTTGCGCTTTGAACTTGTGCCGTGGCCGAATATAAATTGCGCGTGCCTCAACCGGTTCAACCCGCCATCAACGCCGCCACGCGCCTGTGCGCGGTCTATGGTTCGCCCATCGCGCATTCCGCGTCGCCCGCGATGCACAACGCCGCCTTCGCCGCACTCGGTTTGAACTGGCGCTACCTCGCGTTTGAAGTTGATCCGAAAAACCTCCGTGCCGCCATCGCAGGCGCGAAGGCGATGAATTTTGCCGGATTGAATCTGACCGTGCCGCACAAATTGCTCGCGATGGAAATGATGGACGAGCTGGACGAATCCGCAAAAAAGTGGGGCGCGGTGAACACAATCAAATTCGTCCAAAGTCCAAAGTCCAAAGTCCAAAGTGCAATTGGATTCAACACCGATGCGGATGCGATCACGCAATCGTTGTGCGAGGATTTGAAATTGAAATTGCGCGGCGCGAAAATTCTTTTGCTCGGTGCGGGCGGGGCAGGGCGCACGGCGGCGTTGAAACTTGCTTCGGAAAAGGTTGCGGAACTGTTTCTCGTCAATCGCACGCAAAGGAAGGCCGAAGAAATCGCGGGCGAAATTAAAAAACAATTTTCGTCCGTGAAAGCCGCAGTCGGTTACCCGAAAACAAATGTGGATTTGCTTTTGAACGCGACTTCGCTCGGTTTGAAAGCGGACGATTCGTCGCCGCTGGACGAAAAACAATTTTCCTTGAAGCAAACGCGCGCCGTTTACGACATGATTTATCGTCCGGCAGAAACAAAATTGCTCGCGGCGGCAAAAGCTGCGGGTTGCAAAACGGCGAACGGCCTCGGGATGCTGCTGCACCAAGGCGCGAAGGCGTTTGAGATCTGGACGGGCAAAACCGCGCCGCGCGACGTGATGCGCCGCGCGCTGGAACAAAATATTTATGGGCATTGACGCGATCTTCAACGCACACAACTGGTCGGTCGTGCCGTTCCATTTCTGGTCGCTGACATTTTTTGCGCTCGGCTGCATCGTCGGCAGTTTTTTGAACGTGTGCATCTACCGGATGCCGCTGGACTTGAGCGTCGTCACGCCGCCGTCGCATTGCCCGCATTGCAAATATGCGATTCCATTTTATCTGAACATTCCGCTCGTGACGTGGCTCGTTTTGCGCGGCAAATGTAAAAATTGCGGCGCGCCAATTTCATCGCGCTATTTCATCGTGGAACTGCTCACGGGCGTGGCATTTTTAAGCTGCTGGCTAAATTTTGGCGACGTGAACCATCCGTTGCCTTCGCTCGCCCTTGCGCTGGTTTATGCCATTTTTCTCGCCGGGCTGATTTGCGCGACGTTCATTGATTTCGAGCATTTCATCATCCCCGATGAAATCACCTTGGGCGGAATCGCCGTTGGTTTCGCCGCTTCATTTTTATTGCCGTCGCTGCACGGCGCAAAAACCAATGCCAGCGGGATGATCCAGAGTTTGCTTGGCATCGTGGTCGGCGCGGGCGTGATTTATGCGATTTTGCGGTTGGGCAAATTACTGTTTGGGCGGCAAAAAATAAATCTGCCGCCGGACACAATTGTTCATTTCACCGAGACCGCGTTGCATCTGCCAGACAAGCAAATCCCCTATGACGAATTATTTTATCGCAAGTCGGACGCGATTGTTTTGCAGGCGCGCACGGTGGAACTGGTGGATCGCTGCTACAAGGACGTGAGCGTGCGGCTGTCGCTGTCGGCGCTGCAAATCGGCGGGGAAAAAATCAATCCCGAAGACGTGGCGCATCTGGAGGCGGTGAGCGCGGAAATCACTTTGCCGCGCGAAGCGATGGGTTTGGGCGACGTGAAATTCATGGGCGCGATCGGGGCGTTCATCGGCTGGCAGGGCGCGATTTTTTCGCTGATGGTCAGCTCGATGGTTGGCGCGGCGGTCGGGATCCTCCTGATTCTGCTGCGCCGCCGCGAATGGTCGTCGCGGATGCCTTACGGCCCTTACATCGCGGCGGCGGCGGTCATCTGGATTTTTGGCGGCAAGAAATTTTTCCACGCACTGTTTGCGATGTGAATGCCGATTATTGAAACTGTAAATAAACGCGGCTGCCGTCGGAACGCACGCCGCCGGTCTGGTTCTCCGTGAGGAAAAGCCGCGTGTCTTCCACTTTACCGGATTGCAGAATGTAGGCGCGCACCGCCTTGGCGCGGTCGGACGCCAGCGTTTCGAGGTCGCCGTCGGAAATGGGAAACGTGGCGGACACAAGCGCTTCCATCGGATCGGCGGGCGGCGGGAGTTTGGACTGCGCGGAAACGGCGGCACCGGAGGGATTGGGCGCGGCTCGTTTGCGCCGCCTTCATCAGGAGTTCCGCGCCTTTTTTGGTGTGTGCCGCGCGGGCAACGAGCTGGGCGACGGCGGCCGCGAGATTGGTGTTCGCTGCGATGAGCGCGGGAGTGATTTTGCCGCCGGCCTCCGCTTCGCTGAAAAGTTTTTTCACCAAAGACGCCCGTTCATCAGGCGTCAGCACAACCTGGTCGGGCGTCGTGGCGTCGCGTTCGGATTTGCCGAGCGAAAGCCATTGGCGGGTGCGAAGCTGTTTTTCCAGGGCGATTCGTTGCAATCCGTCGCGGTCGCTGGCGGGGTCAACGCTGCCGGAAATCTCCAGTTTCAGGCCGGGACGTTCGTAAAGTCCTTTGGCGATCGAATCCAGTTTCTTCATGCTTTCAGGCGACAATTCTGCGCTGCCCGGCGCGAAATCCTGATAGCTCAATTCTTCGCCGCCACCGCCGAACACCGCGCCGAGCAGCGAGAAGGGCGACGTGGCGACCTTTTCGAGGATGTTCATGATGGCGCGCGCGACGACTTTGCCGACGCGGAATTTCGGGTCGCCCAGATCGCCTTCAACCGGCACATCCAGAACAATTTTTCCCTCGCGGTCTTTCAAGATGGCGATTGCCAGTCGCACGGGCAGATGCGTCGCGTCGGGGCTGTCCACTTTTTCGCCGAACGTGAACTGGTCGAGCGTGATGACGTTTTTCGATGTGAGTTTTTTTCCGACAATTTCATATTCGAGGTCGAGGTTTAATTTCCCTTCGGCGATGCCGTAGCCCGCGAACTTGCCCGAATACGGTCCGGTCGGCGTCAAATCCATGTCCTTCACGGAAATTTTGATGACGTTCGTCAGCGTGCCGCTGAACGGATTGAGCGTGCCGGTGATGCTGGCGGGGCCGACGCCGTCAATCATCGCGCTCAACGCGATGTCCGCGTGCTGAAGCTGTTCGGTGGAAAGTCCGGCGATGCTGCCGTTGACCGACTGGACGGCCAGGTTCACGTTCGGCGAAAGCGAGCGGTCGGTGAAACTGAACGCCGTGTTGGTGATGACGATCGCGCCGATGGAAACCTGCGGCAACGGCGCGTTCGTCGTGACGGATTTTGGCGCGGCGGCGATTTCTGTTTCATTCGTGTCCGGCGCGTTCGTGCCCGTCATGCGCAGCGCGTTGAACAGGTTGATGGTCTTGTTCGTTTCGATGACGAGCCGCGCGTAGGCGTTGTTCATGTCAATCTCCTGGATGCCGGCGCTTTGCGGATTCAAATTCACGTCAATGCCGTTGAAGCCGATGGAATTCCATTTCACCAGATCCTCCGCCGCCACGCCGTCCACGGTGTGGAAATCATCAAGGCTCGCGTCGCCGTGAAATGTCACCTGCGGCAGCCCGTCCTTCGGCGTGCGCAAACCGATGTCGCCGTGCAATCCGATTTTGCTGCCGAGGATGTAAAGATTGAGTTTCGGTTCCAGAAACGGATCGAGCGAGCCGAGGTCAAGCTGGTCCAGATCAAGCCGGATGTCCGCCGTCGGCGGCAGCAACGACACGGCGGTTGCGACCTTGATGGAGCCGTTCTTGTTCCAGCGCAGGGAAAGGTTCGCCGTCAGGTTCGTGCCGGGGATGGTGGAAATGTTTTTCGCGTCGAGCGTGAGTTCGCTCAAATCAAGCCGCGCCGGGCGCGAGTTCACGAAATCCTCCAGGTGCAGCGCGCAATTTGTCACCGTGATATTCTGGATGGTCACGCTGAACTGGTTCGTGCTGTTGACCAGCATCGCCACGGCGTTGGTCACGGAGCGGAGCAGGAAGACGATTCCGCCCTCCGTATTTGTCGCCGCGACCACGGGCTTTGGCGGTGGCGCGGGCGCGTTGGTGGCAAATTTCGCGATGATGTCGGAAAAATTGAACGTGGAATCCTTGTTCACCCGCACGCGCGCAAAAGGCTTCGATACGCTGATGTCCTTGATCACCCAGCCGTGGCCGAAAAAGGACGAGAACTGCAGGTTCACATAAACTTCGTCCCACGAAACGAACGGCTGGCCGTCCTTGTCCTTGATGAGGAAGCCGCGCACGGATGCGGAAAATGCGAACGGATTGATTTTTACTTTTTCAATCGAGACCTCGCGGCCAAGCTGTTTGGAAAGTTGCTTGACGGCGACAACGCGGACAATCGGCGGCAAAATCAAAAAGCCGAAAACCGCGTAGAAAATCAGAATGCCGGAAACCCAGAGCGCGACTTTGCGTTTCCATGGCGAGAGCGAACTCCAGAAATTTGATTTCATAATCCTGACGGCAAAAGCATCCGCACAATCGTCCGCGCCGTCAACTTTTTCGCGCGCTTAAATCGCGAAGTCCGTGTATTCCGGCTTCACGGCTTCGCTCGGCGGCTGCAACATTCCGGCGGCGACGGTCGCGTTCGTGCCTTGTTCGATCAAAATGAACGAGCCGGTCAGACGATTTGTGCTGTAACCGTCGAATACGATCGGCTTGGAAATTTTCAGGCGGATGACGCCGATGTCGTTGATCTTCAATTCCGGCGGTTCCGGTTCGGCCTCGAACGTCTCCATGTTGATGCGGCTTTCGAGTTGCGTCACGACCGCCTGGACGGTCTGCGTCGTGTGCTTGAGGAAATATTTTTTGTTCCGCTGCAACGGTCGCGAGTGCATCCAGCAGACACGCGCGTGCAAATCAGATTCCATGCCGGGCAAACTTTCCAAACCGACGATCATGTCGCCGCGACTGATGTCAATGTCGTGTTCCAGACAAATCGTCACGGACTGCGGGCAGAACGCTTCGTCCAGCGAGCCGCTGTAAGTCCAGATGTCCTTCACGGTAGTTTTGATTCCGCTGGGCAACACGGCGACCTGCTGGCCTTTGCGCACGATGCCGCTGGCGATCTGGCCGCTCAAACCGCGGAAGTCGTGCAATTTTTTATCGGTCGGATCATTCGGGCGGTTGACCCATTGCACGGGAAAACGGAATGAATTCAGATTCCAATCGCTCGCGATGTGGACGGTTTCCAAATGCGCGAGCAACGTCGGGCCGGGATACCACGGAGTTTTTTTCGAGGCGTCCACGACGTTGTCGCCGGCGAGCGCGCTGATGGGAATGAACTTCACGTCGCGGAACACGTCGAGCTTCGGCAGAAAATCTTCGATCTCGTCGCGAATTTCCTGATAACGCTCCTCGCTCCAATCCACCAGGTCCATCTTGTTGATCGCGATGATGAGATGCGGGATGCCGAGCAGCGCGGCGATGTAAGTATGTCGGCGCGTCTGCTCGATGACGCCCGCGCGCGCGTCCACGAGCACGACGGACAAATTCGCCGACGATGCGCCCGTGACCATGTTGCGCGTGTATTGCACATGGCCCGGCGTGTCGGCGACGATGAACTTCCGTTTCGGCGTGGCGAAATAGCGATACGCGACGTCAATCGTGATGCCTTGCTCGCGTTCGGCGCGCAGGCCGTCGGTGAGATTCGCCAGATTGATCATGCCGCCGCCGGTGATGTCCGCGATGCGTTCGATCGCCTCGATCTGGTCTTCCATCAACGACTTCGAGTCGTAAAGCAAACGGCCGATGAGCGTGGACTTGCCGTCATCAACACTGCCGCAAGTGTTGAAGCGCAAAAGTTCGATTGGGTGCTGCGTGTGTGGCATTGCAATGAAAGAAAATACTAATCAAAAAGTTTTCAAAAAGAAATTGGTTTTAGAAAATCATCACATTCTTTTGAAAGGTTAATTTCGTAATCACCGTCCAAGACGGGTTGCGCTTTGAAATGTTTTCGCCAAATCTTTTCGGCGTGATACCATGTTTTTTCCGAAAGCGATACTGTCAATTCACGAATTTTCTCGATTTGAATTCCCCTTGGGTGAATCATCGTAAGTGCAAATTTAGCTTGGCCACCGTGCACAAAAACACCGACTTTATTTATGGAACTTTGATTTGCTGTTTTTGGACCATCAACATCCATATGAGCGTAAGTTTGGTCGCGCATATTGATTAACCAGTCGTGAATGTCTTTGTAATCTGCGGGAACAATAGTTTCTGAAATTCTAACTTCTGGTCGCTGCTTAAATGGTCTGCCATAAAAAATGTGAAGCGTCGTCATCATTGAAGGGAGCAATGGATGACCAGAATCGATTTTTTGTTTGATGATTTGATCGCAAAGATTTGTTACTTCCGCAAATGTGACCCAGGCGTGTTGAAATTTCCAAAATTCAACGCGGTCTTTGTAAGGAGCTTTTGCCGTAAGAATCTTCAACTTAAAAATACCCGGCTTTTTTCCGATCTTCCATCGCCGCTTCACTCGCCTTGTCATCGGCGCGACTGCCGCGTTCGGTCACGCGCGCGGCGGCAACTTCGGCGATGATGTCGTCAACCGTGTAAGCCTTCGATTCAATCATGCCCGTGCTGATCATGTCGGCAATCGTGCGCACGCGGACAATCATTTTCTTGACCGGCTCGTTCGGTTTCGGACGCGCACCTGCAAAAGGATCGGGTTTGCCATTTTCAGTATGTGGCGGCGGAATCGGGCATCCATTGACCGCCGCGACGGAAACATTCGCGCTCGTGGCTGAAATAAATGTTCGGCACTTCGAGCTTTTCTTTTTTGATGTATTCCCAAACGTCCACCTCCGTCCAATTCGAGAGCGGAAACACGCGCATGTTTTCGCCGGGATTCACGCGGGCGTTGTAAAGATTCCAGATTTCCGGCCGCTGGTTTTTCGGGTCCCATTGGCCGAACGAATCGCGAAACTGAAAAAAATCTTTCCTTCGCGCGGGCCTTTTCCTCGTCGCGCCGCGCGCCGCCGATGGCGCAGTCGAATTGAAATTCCTCAATCGCGCCGAGCAGCACGGGAATCTGCAATTTGTTGCGGCTGATTTCGTTTTTTGTCGAGGATGACGAGTGCCTGTCGCAATGACTTCGTCCACGGTGCGGACAATCAACTTTGCGCCGAGTTCCTTCGCGCGGTGGTCGCGGAACTCGATCAGTTCGGGAAATTCATGGCCGGTCTCGATGTTCAGAAACGGCATCGGAATGTCCGACGGACGAAACGCCTTTTCCGCGAGGCGCAGCAGGCAAATGGAATCCTTGCCACCGGAAAAAAGCAGGGCGGGCCGCTCGAATTCGCCCGCGACTTCACGCATGATGTGAATCGCTTCCGTTTCCAGATATTGCAAATGATCTAAATGGTAACTGCTCATTCTGAATTAAATTCCCGCACCAGATTCCACGACGGCCTTGCCACCCCAGCTTGCGTGAAGTCCGCATTCGCGCTTGTCGTCAGCTTTCGCAGGATCAAAATAATCCCACTCGTTCGGCAAATTATGCTGCTTCAAATAATTTTCCATGTCCGCGTCGCTCCAATAAAAAACCGGGCTGACCTTGATCGCGCCGAAATTTTTATCTTCGGAAATGATGTCGAATTCCGCGCGATTTGGATTTTGAACCTTGCGCAAAGCCGTGATCCAGACCGTCGGTGCGAGTTCCTTCATGCCGCGTTGAAACGGTTCGAGCTTCATCACCGCGCTGAATTCTTTCAAGGCGGCTTCGTCGTCGGTGGACGGAATCTCGCCGTAAATCGCGTCGCGATGCGCGGCGGAAATTTTCGGCAAAAACGATTTCAAGTTCAACTTGAGCAATTTTTTCAACTGCTCGGCGTGCTGGTAAGTCGCCGGACGATTGTAGCCATGGTCAACCCAGAGAACCGGAATATCCGCCTGCACCTGCGTGGCGAGATGCAGAATCGACCGCTTCGTAAGGACGAAAATTCGTCGAGACAATCGCGCGGCCATTTTCTTTTTTGGCCTGTGCAATCGCCCACTTCACAATTTCGAGCGGCGATTTGTTTCGCAACTCGGAATTGGCTTTGGAAATCTCAGCGGCAGTCATCGCGTTAATTTTTTTGCTCGTTGAGTAAAACACGGTCGCACCAGTCGCCGAAGCGTTCGCCGGAATTTCTTTCCTTTGCGAAACGCACGAGGACGGGGCGCAATTCGTTTTCGATGTCCGGGTCTTTGACGGTGTCTTTCCAAACGCGATTGAGCCGCGTGCCGGAAGTGTTGCCGCCGAGCCAGACTTGATAACGTCCCGGCGCTTTGCCGACGAACGCGATCTCCGCCATGTAAGGCCGCGCGCAACCGTTCGGGCAGCCGGTCGAGCGGATAATTATTTCTTCGCCGCCGAGGCCGAAATCGCCGCAAAGTTTTTCGATGCGGTCAATCAGGCCGGGCAACATGCGTTCGGATTCCGCGAGCGCGAGGCCGCAAGTGGGCAGCGCAGGGCAAGCCATCGAAGCCGCGTGCAGAATGCTCGCCTGATTTTCCGTTTTGACGCCATGCGTCGCGAGCAGGGCGGTGATGGCGACTTTTTCGTCGTGATTGGCGTTGGCCAAAATCACGTTTTGATTCGCGGACAAACGGAATTCGATGTTCGGAAATTTTTCCGCGACGTCGCGCAACGCGATTTTCTGCGCGTTCTTCACGCGGCCGGTTTCGACGAACATTCCGAGAAACCATTTTCCGTCCGTCGCCTTGTGCCAGCCGAGCAGATCGGCGGTCGTCGTGAATTTGTAAGGCTTCGCGGGCGCGAGCGTGATGCCGGCGCGCTGGTTCACCTCGTCCTGCATGAATTTTACGCCGCGTTCGGCCACGACATATTTCAGGCGCGCGTGTTTGCGGTCGGTGCGGTCGCCAAAATCGCGATGAATCGTGAGGACGGCCTTTGCCACATCCACAACTTTGTCCGGCGTGAAAAACCCGATGACGTCCGCGAGGCGCGGATAAGTCACGGTGTTGCCATGACTGCGACCCATGCCGCCACCAACGGCGAGGTTGTAGCCGACGAGTTTGTCGTTCTCCACGACAGCGATGAAGCCGAGGCAGTTCGTGAAAACGTCGAGGTCGTTCACCGGCGGGATGGCAAAAGCGATTTTGAATTTTCGCGGCAAATAAGTTTTGCCGTAAAGCGGATCAACGAAATTTTTATTTTCCGCCGCTTCGTTGTCGAGTTGCACGCCGTCAATCCAGATGGAGTGATACGCCTTGGTCTGTGGCGCGACGGCCATGGCGACGCGATACGCATCGGCAAAAACTTCTTCGCGCGCCTTCGTGTAAGCGGGCGTGGGCGGCGCGAGGACGTTGCGGTTCACGTCGCCGCAAGCCGCGAGCGTTGAAAGCAACGATTCGTTTATTTTAGCGACGAGCGGACGCAAACCTGATTTCACAACGCCGTGAAACTGGATGCTCTGGCGCGTGGTGATGCGCAACGTATTGTTGCCATATTTTGTCGCGAGGTCGTCGAACGTGATCCATTGCTTCGCGGTCATCACCCCGCCGGGAATGCGGCCCCGGATCATCATGATATATTTTTTGCCGGTCTTGCGCAGGTCGCGGTCGTCCTGCTGATACGAGCCGTGAAATTTCAGGAACTGGTTGTCGTCCTCGGAAAAATGGTCGGTGCTATCGTCGGCGATGGTCGCGGCGATCGTGCCGGCCAGCGTCGGGATGGCGGCCTTGATTTCTTCGTTGTGCGTTAATTTTACTGGTGCTTCAGCGCTCATAAGCGAATGATTAGCTTAACTGGTGAAAGATGTTTGTTCAAGTGTGGCTTTAAGCTGGTGATAATCTTGTAACGGCCAGACGGCGCGGCGCGTCCTAACCTTGTTGCCAGTTTCAAATTCCGATTGAGCTGATTAAATCCGCCATGAAAACATTGGTTGCCATCATTTTAGCCCTCGGCGTCGGTTTTGCCGTGGCTTACGTCGTCGTCACGCAGCAGAAAAACGCGGAGTTGAAAAAACTTCAGCCGCCGCCGCAGGCCGTTGCCGCGCCCGCGCCCGCGCCGGTGGAAAAAGTTATCATGATGGCCGCGCCGTCCGCGCCCGCCGAGGAATCGCCGCAGGACATCATTGATGATTTGCTGAACGTGAAGCTCGGCACCGGCAGCGCACGCAACACGGGCTTGCGCCTGGTGGTTTTCAAGCTGGAAACGCTCGCGCAACGCGGCAAGCTCGCCGTGCCCGCGATCCGGGTATTTCTCGGTCGCAACATAGACGTGGATTACAACCAGCAGGACAATTCAAACACCGCCACCAATCAGGCCGATGCCAACGGCGGCAACGGCAGTAACAACCGCAGGAACAGAAATGGAAACAACGGCGGCGGTTTCGCCGGAGGCTTTGGCGGTGGATTCGGTGGAAATAATTTTCGCGGCGGTGCGCGCCGCGCCCGCAACCTGGAAACGTTGCAGGCCGACTGGATTGTGCCGCCGTCGCTGCGCCTGGGTCTGGTCGGCGCGTTGAAAGAGATTGGCGGCGCGGAATCTGAACAGGCGCTGGTGGATATGTTGAGCAGCACCGGCCGCGGCGTCGAAGTCGCCTACCTCACGGTCATCCTCGAAGAAATTGCGCCCGGCAAATATCGCGATGCCGCCATTGCCGCCGCCAAGGAATTGCTCATGAACCCGCCGTCGGTTGACAGCCCCGACAGCCTCGACCAGTTGTCCAGATCCTATCTTTACGGCGTGCTGGAATTTTACAAGGACACTTCGTTCGCGGTCAACGCACAGCAAATGCTTGTCGGCGCGGACGGACGGCTTGACCAGGACGCGATGGATTATCTTTCAACCGTGTTGAAGGACCAGTCCGTTTCCGCGCTCTATTCGGCCTATGAAAATTCGGCGCTGACCAACCAGTTCGACAAAATGCGCGTCGGTCGCGAACTGATGAATTATGTCGGCCAGAATTCGCAGGCCAACCAGGTATTCACCGAAACGCTCAACAATGCCGACCTTCCGCCGCAAGCCAAGGCGTTCACGATCATCCAGCTTGCGGGCGGCGGTTTTGGGCCGTTTGCTTCCGACGCGCCGACCGACCCGCAAGTCATCAGCAGCCGGCTAAATCTCCTCAAGCAGCAGGAATCGGCATTTGCCAACGATCCGATGATGTCGCAAGCCATCACGCTGGCCGAGAACGCCCTGCAAAGCGGCCAGCCGATACAACCGCAGGATATGCGGCCAATTTTTCGCGGCGGCGGCGGGTTCGGAGGTGGTGGAGGATTTGGCGGCGGTGGTTTCGGCGGCGGCAACAACAATGGCAACGGACAATGATTTTCAAGTCGCCGGAATAAACCGCTGCAAGAAAATCGTCGCGCCGAACAAAATTAAAAACGTCGCGCTCAACCAATGTGGACATTGCGGCGCAACGGCCAGCCAGTCCACAAAAACAATTCCTGCCAGCAGGCCGGAAACAATTCTTCCGACATTGATTTCGCCCGCCAGAAAAATTGTCCGCACGCAACGTGCCGTCCACAACGCCAGAATCAGCGAGAGCAGCAACGCCGGCTTGCGCGCGTCGCCGGCGTTCATCAGCACCGCCAGAAAAATTGGCGCGGCCAGAAAAATCAGCGGCCAGTGCGGAATGGTTCCGCGAAAACTTTCGCGCTTCGCGACATAACTCAAGCCGACGATGTAAAACGCCAGCGCAAACCCGCACCAGATGGAATTTCCGTTCAAACCATTTGCGCCGGCTGTTCCGGCGATGACATAAACCCAGAACCGGCACAAGCCCATCAGCCACGGCGACGCAGTGATGAATTTGTGGACCGCATTGTAAATCAAGATGCAAACGGCGAGAACGACCGCGAGCGCGCCGGCAATTTTTCCGCAAAAAATCAGAAGGAAAATTCCCAGCGCCAGCCACGCCCAGCCAAAACGCCAGACGGTTTCCAGGGAAATCGCGCCGGACGGGATTGGCCGCGATGCCCGTCGTTGCTGGTCGAAATCCGCGTCGAACGCGTCGTTCAAAAACATTCCGCCGGTGTAAAGCGCGCTGATGCCCAGAAGCAAGAACGGTAGTTTCCAGAAATTTCCGCCGCCGGAAAGCCACCAGCCCGCGAGGCAATTTGACCAGACCGTCGGCAGGTTGGAGACGCGGCCCAGGACGAGCAGCGTGCGGAATCGTCCGGCGAAATCTTGATTCATCGCGCGAAGGAAACCAGAAACGGACGCCGCTGAAAAGATTGTTTGGGGTGGGTTGAACGCAAATGCGATGCGCAAAAGGAATCATACTTGAAAGCCATATTTCAAGCCGGCGACGTTTTCATTTTATGTTTCCGGTTGAGAATTGAGAATTGATGGGTGCGGCGCTCGCCAGAAACTGTTGATCAGTCCAGCCGCCGCCAAGGGCTTTGACGAGTTGCACGGCGGCGATCAAACGCTGGCCGGCGAGTTGCGCGTTGGCGCGTTCGGCGGTCAACGCGTCGCGGCTCGCGTCCACGACTTCGATGTAGGCCACGATGCCGGAACGATAACGGTCGGTGGCCAGTTCCGTCGCGCGCCGCGCGCTGGTGACGGCGCGCTGCTGGGCTTCCGCCTGCACGGCGAAATGAAAAATTCCAGAAAGACTATTTTCCACATCACCAAACGCGATGAGAACCTGCTGGCGATAGAGTGCAGTAGATTCTTGAAACGCCGCCTGCGAAAATTTGTAATTCGCGCGGTTGCGTCCGCCCGTGAAAACCGGCAGTGAAAGGCTCGGTCCGATGGACCAGGTGCGGCTGTCCCAGTTGAATAACGACGAAAGGTCGCCGCTCAAATATCCGGCGGAACCCGTGAGCGTCAGCACCGGGAAAAACGCGGCCTTGGCGACACCAATTTTTGCATTGGCCGAGGCGAGTTGACGTTCGGCCTGTGCCACGTCTGGCCGACGTTCCAACAAATCCGACGGCAACCCTGCGGGAATTTCCGGCGGCTGCGGGTTCCAATTGGGATCGTCCACGGCGGCGAGTTCGAAGCTGGACGGATTTTTACCGACTAAAATCGCGATGGCATTTTCCAGTTCATCGCGACGATGCGCGAGCGAAGCGGCCTCGGCTTCCGTCGTCGCGAGTTCCGTTTCCGCCTGCGCGACGTCGAGTTCGCTGCCGATGCCGCCTTCGAGCCGGCTGCGGACAAGGCGCACCTGTTCATGGCGCAAGTCAATAGTTCCGTTCACCGTGGCGATTTCCGCATCAAGAGAACGGAGCGCAAAATAATTTTGCGCCACGTCGGACTGGAGCGTGAGCAGAACATTGTAATAATCCGCCAGCGACGCCTCCGCTTCGGCGCGGGCACTTTGAAAACTCCGGCGCACGCGGCCCCACAAATCCACTTCGTAACTCAAATCCAGCGGCGTGCTGAAAGTGTTGGCCGTGATATTGCCGAAGCTGGGATTGGCGTTGGGCGAGTAACCCTCGCGCGCAAAACTTGGATCCAGGCTCAAGCCGGGCATCAACTGGCTGCGCGCGACGCGCGCCGTCGCCCGCGCCTGATCCACGCGCGCGATGGCGGCTTTTAATTGTTGGTTGGCCTGAACCGCCTGTGCTTCCAAAACATTCAAATTGGTGTCGTTAAAAATTTCCCACCAATTTCCTTTCGGCACATTGTCGAGCGGCCGGCCTTCTTTCCAATTGCCGAGTTCGACGGCTTTGTAATTTGCGGGAACGGAATTACTCGGTTGTTTGTAGTCCGGGCCGATGGTCAGCAAACCAGCGTTCGCGGAAATAATCGTGAACAGTAACGCGACTGTGACAATTCCCGTCGCAGCGGCGCTGGAGCCGGGCAGAATATTTTTTGCTTCGGGAGTTGTCGCCGGTTTTTTGTGCGAGCCGAGTTTCATCAGCGTGACATAAAACACCGGCGTCAGAAATAATCCGAACAGCGTCACGCCGATCATGCCGGAGAAGACGGCGATGCCCATCGCCTGCCGCATTTCCGCGCCCGCGCCGCTGGCGACGACGAGCGGAAAAACGCCCGCGATGAACGCGATTGAAGTCATCAAGATCGGACGCAAACGGAGTTTGCACGCTTCGATGGCTGCGTTGAAGGGCGTCATGCCTTCGTCCTGTTTGCGCTTGGCGAATTCGACGATCAAGATCGCGTTCTTGCACGCGAGGCCGACCAGCACGATGAGACCGATTTGCGTGAAGATATTATTGTCGCTGCCTTTGAGCCACACGCCGGTGATCGCGAATAACAAACACATTGGCACAATTAAAATGATCGCAAGCGGCAGACGGAAACTTTCGTAAAGCGCTGCCAGCACGAGAAATACGAGCAGCAAACAAAGCGGATAAACATACAACGCCGTGTCACCCGCGAGAATTCGCTGGTAAGTCAGATCGGTCCATTCGTAAGTCATGCCGCGCGGCAGATTGTCGGCGACAAGTTTTGACATCGCGGCTTCGCCCTGGCCGGAACTGTAACCGGGCGCAGGCGCGCCGTTGATTTCGGCGGCGGGATAACCGTTGTAACGCATCACGCGGTCGGGGCCGTGCGATTCGGTCACTTTCACGACGGCGCCGAGCGGAACCATTTCGCCCCGGTCGTTCCGCGTTTTGAGCCGCGTGATGTCCTCGGGATGCGCGCGGAATTGCGAGTCGGCCTGCGCGATGACTTCGTAGGTGCGGCCAAAACGGTTGAAATCATTGACGTAAAGCGAGCCGAGATAAATCTGCATCGTCTCGAAAAGATTATCGAGCGGGATGCCTTCCGTCTTCGCTTTCTCGCGATCAATATCCGCGTCGAGTTGCGGCACGTTGACGGTGAAGCCCGAAAACGTCCCGGCGAGTCCTGGCGTCGCATAACTTTTGCCGATGACGGTCTGCAAATTTTGATAGAGCGCGTCGTAGCCGAGATCGGCGCGGTCTTCGACGTAAAGTTTGAAACCGCCGATCGTGCCTAGTCCCATGACGGCGGGCGGCGGCACGGCGAGAACGAACGCGTCTTGGATCACGCTTAATTTTTGGTTCAACGCGGCGGTGATGGCCGGGCCGCTCAAGTTTTTCGTCGTGCGTTCTTCAAAAGGTTTCAGCGTGAAGAAAACAATTCCCTGGTTCGGCGCGACGCTGAATCCGCTGATGCTCAAGCCGGGAAACGCGACCGCTGAGTCCACGCCGGGCAGTTTCATGCCGATGTCCGACATGCGGCGGATGACGGCTTCCGTGCGGTCGAGCGACGAGCCGTCGGGCAATTGCGCGAACGCGACGAGATATTGTTTGTCCTGTCCCGGCACGAAGCCAGTCGGCACTTTGTTGAAACTCCAGCCGGTCAGCAAAACGAGTCCGCCGTAAAGGATGAGCGCGACGACGCTTTTGCGCAACACGCTGGCGACGCCGGCGGAATATCTGTTTCCCGCCCACGCGAACACGCGGTTGAACGGATGGAAAAACCAGCCGAATCGTTTTTTCCATCGATGCGCGACAGCAAATCTTTCGGCGCGTGATGATCTTTCAACAAGACCGCGCACAATGCGGGCGAAAGTGTCAGCGAATTGAACGCGGAGATGACCGTCGAAATCGCAATCGTCAGCGCGAACTGTTTGTAAAATTGTCCGGTCAAGCCGCTGATGAACGCCGTCGGCACGAACACCGCGCACAGCACGAGCGCCGTCGCCACAATTGGCCCGGTCACTTCGTTCATCGCCTGTCGCGCAGCCGCTACCGATGACAAACCGCGCGCGATGTTTCTTTCCACATTTTCGACGACGACAATCGCGTCGTCCACGACGATGCCGATGGCCAGCACGAGGCCGAAGAGCGAGAGCGCGTTGATGCTGAAACCGAACGCGAGCATGATGGAAAATGTGCCGATGAGCGAAACCGGAACGGCCGCGAGCGGAATGATCGCCGCGCGCCACGTTTGCAGAAAAATAATCACGACGATGACGACGAGCAGAATCGCTTCGAGCAAAGTGTGAATGACGGCTTCGATCGAATGCCGCACGAAAACCGTCGGGTCATAAACGACGGAATAATCAATTCCTTCCGGGAAATTTTTCTTCAGCTCTTCCATTTTCGCGCGGACGTTTTTGGAAAGTTCCAAAGCGTTTGCGCCGGGCGTCTGGAAAATCGGAATGGCCACCGCCGTTTTATTGTTGAGCAACGAACGCAAACCGTAACTGCCCGCGCCGAGTTCGATGCGCGCGACATCTTTCAACAAAGTTTTTTCGCCGTTCGGCCCGGCCTTGACGATGATGTTGCCGAATTCTTCCTCGGAAATCAGCCGGCCTTTGACGTTGACCTGCAATTCAAAATTCACCGGCGATTTGACCGGCTGCTGGCCGATGACGCCGCCGGCGACCTGCACATTTTGTTCGCGGATGGCGGCGACGACATCGCTCGCGGTGAGATTGCGCGCGGCGATTTTATCGGGATTCAGCCAGACGCGCATCGCGTAATCGCCGGAGCCGAAAAGCTCCACGTCCCCCGCGCCGGGAATGCGCGCGAGCGCGTCCTTCACCTGCAACGTCGCGTAATTGCGGATGTAAACATCATCGTAACGGCCGTCAGGCGAAAACAAATGCACGACCATCGTGAGGTCGGGCGATTGCTTGGTCGTCGTGACGCCGAGGTCGCGGACTTCTTCCGGCAATTTCGGCAGCGCCTGCGACACGCGGTTTTGCACCTGCACCTGCGCCTTGTCGGGATCGGTGCCGAGATTGAACGTCACGGTCAGCGTCATCACGCCGTCGCCGGTCGCCTGCGAAAACATATAGAGCGAACCTTCGACGCCGTTGATGGCCTGTTCGAGCGGCGACGCGACGGTCTCCGCGATGGTTTTCGGATTCGCGCCGGGATAAGTCGCCTTCACGACGATCGTCGGCGGCACGACTTCGGGATATTCGCTGATCGGCAATTTGAACAGCGCGAGCAATCCCATCACGAAAATCGCGATGGACAAGACGCCGGCAAAGATCGGGCGCTTGATGAAAAAATGTGAAAAGTTCATAACGGTTTTTCGGTCAACCTTCCTGGATTAAATTTTCCGCGCGCAAAAATTTTACTTCTGCGCGAGTTTTGTGCCGGCGATGTTCGCGGTGTTCGCGACTTCATCCTGCGGCGTCACCGGCATTCCCGGGACGGACGCGCGCCATGCCGTTCACGACGATTTTTTCGCCCGCTTCCAAACCGGAACGCACGACGCGCTTGCCGTCAAACAGCGGGCCAAGCTCGACGGCTTGATATTGCACCGTATTCGTCGGTGATAATGTCAGCACAAATTTATTCGCCTGATCCGTGCCGATGGCGCGTTCGTCCACGAGCAACGCCGGATGTTTTTCGCTCAATGGAATGCGGATGCGCGCGAACAATCCCGGCACGATGCGCCCGTCGTCATTCGGAAAAACCGCGCGCAACAAAATGCTGCCGGTGCTCGGGTCCAGTTTGTTGTCGAAAGACTCGATGTAGCCTGTATGGGGAAATTCCGTTTCGTCGGCGAGCTGCAATTCGACGGGAATTTTTCCGCCGTCGGTGGTCCCCAATTTTTTTGAATATACGAGTTCGTTGAATCTCAACAGCGTGTCCTCATCAATGTCCGCATAGACATAGACAGGATTGACCGAAACCACCGTTGTGAGCAACGAAGCCGAACCCGGCGTGCCGCTGACATAATTGCCTTCCGTGAAAAGTGCGCGGCTCACACGGCCATCAATTGGCGCGCGGACTTGCGTGTATTCCAAATCGAGCCGCGCCGAATCAAGCGCGGCTTTCGCCACTTCCGCCTTGGACTTGCGCGCCTCGGCTTCTTCGGCGGAGATCGCATTGTTCGCGAGCAATTTATCCGTGCGGTCGGCCTCGCTCTTGGCCTGATCATATTCCGCCTGACGCTGGTCGAAGGCAGCCTGATTCCAGCGCGGATCAATGACGAAAAGCACGTCGCCCTTTTTCACCAACTGCCCGGATTGAAAACGCACTTCCTGGATATAACCGAAAACGCGCGGGCGGATTTCCACCGAATCCACCGGCTCGGTTCGCCCGGTGAATTCGTTCCACTCGACGATTTCCCTCTGTTCAACCGGCGCGACGGTGACCGCCGTTGGCGGCGGACCTTGCTTGCTGGCTTTATGGCTGCGACCGACGGAAAGAATTGCCAGCGCGCTGACAGCCAGCATCGAAACGGTCAAAGATAAAACAAATTTGTAATTCATGATTTTGCTCCTCCTGTTTTGAATTGTTTGTTTTGAATTCCGGCGATCACGCGGCCCGGGCAAAAGCCAGTTGCGGCTGCCGCACCGATTGCTGCCGCCTGCGCCATGCAACCACCGCTTGGACTCTTTCCATTGCCAGTGCCGGATAGACCAGGTGCGGAAACTCCGTCTGCCACGCCAGCGCCTCGGCTTCGTTCAAAGCCAGCCGGAACAGGTTTCCGTGCGTATCCAATGTTTCATGAAAATCGTCCACAATCATGTTTTTTGCCTGCTCGATTTCAGCCAACAAAACCTTGCACGATTGCAGGCAACGATTGGTGAATGTCTCGTTTTGTGTTGTCTGTCTCTTCGTTTGTCGTATTCATAGTTTGTCTTATTTTATAGTTGTCTGTTTAGTAAAGTATGTAATCAAAAAAAATCAAATCACGCGGCCACCGCCATCGCTTTCTTTTCCTTGACCCCGAGCATCGCGAACATCCCGCTGGCGGTTTCGCGCAAAACTTCGACATCATTTTGAATCCGCGCCTGCGTCAGCAAGCCCTCGTAATAGGCAAAAATCATCCGCGCCTTGGCGGCGGTATCAGGCGCATGGATCAACCCGGCGGCGTGCGCGTCGCGAACGGCGGATTCAATATATTTGCGCTTTTGATCCATTATTTGTTGGATTTTTTTCTGCAAAACATCTTCCTGCGTGCAGATTTCCGAGCCAAGGGAAGCCTGCGCGCAACCCAGCACTCGTCCGTGCTTGGACTTGATTTCACGCTGCATTTTATAGGTGAAATCGCAGAATTGCCTCAACCGTTCCAGCGGTGGCACCGTCGCTGAAAAGATGCCGTCAAACTCTGCGCGATGATCCTGCCAACTGGCCTCGATCGCTTCCGCCGCCAGTTCCGCCTTGGAATCAAAGAAATAATAAAAGCTGCCCTTCTTGACGCCGGCCTTCTCGCAGATGTGATCAATGGTCGTGCTGCCATACGAGCCGGACCAAATCAAGTCCAGCACGGCATCCATCAATCTTTGTTTTGCATCACTAACGCGGCCCATAATTTTTATTTGCTTGCGCTTCAATCTATTTATTGCCGAAGCACAGGCACAAGATAACCAACTAGACGAAATAGTCAACTACTATTTTTAAGAATAAAATCGCGGCGGATTTTGCCATCCGCTTCCATCCTGGCGACGAGCGGAAAAATGTTGCGTTGCAGGCAGAATGCGACGTCGTCGCGCAATTCGGGAATCGCCAGCAAACGCTTTGCGTTTTGCGAATTGGAAATCGCCGCTGACAAATCCGCTTTCGCCTGCAAGAAAGCCTGCCGCGCGATTTCAGTCGAATCCGAAATGGTAGGGACGGCGCGCTGCGCCGTCCGGTCATCGCAGCGCGATGACCCTGCCAACATTTCACACAGCGCACCTGCCGCCAGCACGTCTTCATCCGCCTGGTTTTCGCCCGTGCCGGCGCAGACGAGCAGGATATTTTCAAAATTATTCTGCCGGAGAAATTCCGCCGTCGCGCCCAGGTTCAAAAACGACGACGCCAGAATTATTTTCGCGCCGACGCAGGCGCGCAGGGCGCGCGTGCCGTTCGTGGTCGTGGAGACGATGGTTTTGCCGCGCACTTTTTCCGGCGTGTATTCGCGCGGCGAATTGCCGAGGTCGAAATCAATGCCATTGGCGGAGATGCGGACGCCGTTGCGCTCACCGCCGAGCAGGACAAATTGCGAATTGCGAATTGCGAATTGCGAATTTTTTATTGCCAGCGCCTCGGCGATTTCGCTGACGGGGATGATGGCTTTGGCGCCGTGGTGCAGCGCGGTCACGAACGTGCTGGTCGCGCGCAGCACGTCGAACACGACGCACGCGGTCGCGCGCAAATCGCGTTGGGCGAGCGCGGGCAATTCCGCCGGCGTCAGGATGGTTTCAATTTTCATTTTGCGTCGCGCGAAGGACGCGAAGGCGGCGAAGAAAATTTGCAGTCTA
>CAVTVI010000005.1:0-169625 GCA_963738175.1 uncultured Verrucomicrobiae bacterium | reverse complement strand
AACGCTTTGCGATCATAAGGTTGTGGAGGCTCTGTTGCCTCGCTTTCGTATCCTTTATCGTACTATTTGGATGTCTTCGGATCGCTAGCAGCTGCGAGCGAGATCACTCGAAGATGCGATAAGTCATCGACGTGGAAATTCGGGCACAGCGAGTGAACAGATGACCCGCCGCCTGCTCGCATGGCTCGGATTCACCTTCCTCGGCATCGCGCTGGTTCAGCCCGCGGTGGCGCAGAAGAAATCGCCGGAGGCGGCGCTCCGCAAGCGGAAGTTTCGGGCGGCGTCGTCAGGTTGGGCGTGCTGACCGATGAGACAGGCGTTCTGTCGTCGGCCTCGGGCGAGGGCTCGATCGAAGCGGCGCGCATGGCAGTCGAGGATTTCGGCAGCAAGGCCGCCGGCAGGCCGATCGAGATCATCCACGCCGACCACCAGAACAAAACCGATATCGGCGCCGCGATCGCGCGGCGCTGGATCGACGTCGACGGCGTAGACGCTATTGTCGACGTGCCGAACTCCGCCATTGCGCTTGCGGTGCAGGAACTCGCCAAGGAGAAGAATCGCGTCCTCCTGGTGTCAACCGCCGCGACCGTCGACCTCACAGGCAAAGCGTGCTCGCCGGTTGGCGTGCATTGGACCTGGGACACTTACGCAGTTGCGGCCAGCGCCGCCAAGGCGATCGTGCTGCAGGGCGGCGACAGCTGGTTCTTCCTGACCGCGGATTTTGCCTTCGGCCATGCGATGCAGCGCGACGCCACCCGCTTCATCGAGGCGAGCGGCGGCAAGGTGATAGGTAGCGCCCGGCATCCGCTCGGCACCACCGATTTCGCTTCCTTCCTGCTGCAGGCGCAGAGCTCCGCCGCCAAGATCGTGGGGCTCGCCACTGCGGGCAGCGACACGACCAACTCAATCAAGCAGGCGGCCGAGTTCGGCCTTGCCCCGAGGCGGACAGCGCCTTGCGGCAATCGCCACCACCATCACCGACGTCCACGCCGTGGGGCTCGCTGGCGCGCAAGGCCTGCTGTTGGCGACGTCGTTTTATTGGGACCGCACCGAGAAAGCCGGCAATGGTCAAGGCGCTTCTTCACCCTGCGCGGCGTGATGCCGACGCAGATGCAGGCCGGCGTCTATTCGGCGGTGACGCACTACCTCAAGGCTGTCGACGCGCTCGGCAGCGCCGAGGCCAAGGTCGTCGTCGCCAAGATGCGCGACATGCCGATCCACGATTTCTTCGCCGATCGAGGCCTCCTTCGCGCCGACGGTCGGATGGTACACGACATGTACCTGGTCGAGGTCAAGAAGCCCGATGAGTCGCATTATCCTTGGGACTACTACGACGGCGTCGCGGTCACGGACGATGGCTTGCGGTGATGTTGTCCAACCCTATGCCTCGGTAAGCTGACGTGCGATCCACTTAGCCGTTGGATGCGCGTGACTCCCAGCCACAGGATTTGGCGGCGACCGTGTTGCAATATCAGCAATCCATAGAGCAATCGGAAGGAGAAGGTCGGAACCACGAATAGGTCCATAGAGCCGATGCCGTGGCGCGACTACGACGGCCAGTGCGAAACATAGCAGCGCTATCTTGGTGCGCTGACGTTAGGCGGTTCTCTCGGCTAATCAATACGGATGAAGTTCTCGGTGCACGCCGGCTTCCGCCGACGCTAGAACACGACGTAGATGAACGGCTTGAGCGGGATGCCGATGCGGAATAGCATGAAATGGATCACCACTGCCACGGCAACGCCGGTCGCGAACGACAGGCCCCAGGCGGCGAACGCGCGGAGGGTGGAACTCATGGCAGATATCCGAGTTTGCGGGCGAGCGCTGTGACCTCCGGCGCCAGCGAACGCGCCAGCTTTACGCCGCCGGAGACTGAGAAATGGACGGCGTCGACGTAGTCGTCGGCGGTGAAGTCCGCCGCAATGGCCAGGCCGCGATGCAGTCCAAGCTCTTCCAGAGTGCACGCCATATCACGCGCCTGTTGGATGAGCGATGCTTGCATGGCAAAATCGAGCCTGTTCCGGTAATACGGGCTCCACATGTCAACGATGGCCAAGGTCACCATCCTCAGCCGGGCCGGAATTGCAACGTCAACGTAGGATCCGACTCTGGCGCGCTTGATCTGCGGATCGGCTGCAGCTTGGGCGCGCAATTTTCGCATCTCGCCGTCCAAATCGGCGGGGTAGGACGATCCAGCACGCCGGGGCCCTTCAGGATCGCCAGTCCGGTAGCGCGGTCGGTACCATTCAGGCTGAAGGAGGAAATTCCAGTTCAACGTCGCGAACTCGTAGGTGAAATAGCTCCAGAAGTCGTTGAAAAAAAGATACGAATTCAAGGCTGCTCCAAGCGCGGCGGAACGTACGCGGTCGGACGTGCTGAATGCGGCGGACCGCAAGGCGCGGTCGCGTGGCGGCCAAGGGAGCAGGTAGCCGCGATGCCATGCATCGAGCAGGAGATAGCCGTGCCGCTGCGACAGCGGATCGATTTCGAAACCACTACCGATGTAGATGACCGGAAGCGACTGCGACAGCAGCCATTCCGCAGCGACGTTGCCGCTGTCGAACATGCTTCCGGCACGGAACGCGAAGTTGATGACGCGGAATTGTGGTCCCAACATATCCTGCAGATGTCGAGTCCAGATCTCGGATTCCTGCTGGCCGACACCGTTAAGGGTCGAGGATCCGCCGACGATGACATAAACCTTGGTGTCCGAAGAGAGGCGGGAGCGCGCGATCAAAACGGCCCGGCGCTGGCCGCACAGGTCGTCCGCTCCAACGCCGCCGGGCCGGTGGCGAACCTGGAATTAAAACGTCTCGACACCGGCGAACAGTTCACTGTGCAGTTGAGCAAGGATCTGTTTCAGGAATTGTCGCCGAAGCCGGGTGAAAAAGTCTTCGTGGAATTGAAGAACGTGAAAATTTTCTCCGACGATTATTCGATTTGAAGTTGTCGCAAAGCGAAAAAATGGGGTGGCCGACGGGATTCGAAAACGTATTTGCCAATTTCGAGAAATTCATCAAAACGCCAATATACATTGCAAACAAAGGTTGCAATGCACTTTTCGTTTTCATGCCTGAAAACGTATCGTGACGCATTTTGACACGTCCGCTGTCGGAAATTGTCGGAAAAAATGTCGGCTACAATCTGCCCTTTCCATTGTCAAAGACTCGCCAGCGGCAAACGTAGCGCGTCCGGCTCGGCTCGACAAGGGCGAACACCACCCCGCCGGTAAGGATTCTTTTGAATTGCTCCTTCTGCCCGGCGGTTGCGGAGCGGCCACGCTCTTTTATGCGAAACTTCCGCAAAGCCATTTACACGAAAAACTTGCCACCCGCGCTGATTGCTCGCTTTGACAGGTTGCACACTGGCAACGCCCTTCCGTGTGTGGACTGCAAATTTCGTTTTACACATTTAATTTACGGCTGAAAAACTCAATAAAGACGGTGTTTCTATGCGGTGATTATGAGAATTTGCGGCGTGAATCGGTAGAATCACGCAGTTTCCACTCAATGTTTATGCGGGTTTTATTAGCATCCGCCCGCGTTAAGGAGTCTCCTTTTGAGTCCATTTTCATTGCAGGTTGCCGCCCTGCATCGTCCTTTCATGCGTGAGTTTTGAAACACAAGATACACGAAAACTCTGCTGGTTGCACACTGGCAAGGGTCTTTCGTGTGTATGTTTGCGAAATCCATTTATACGGATTTTGCATTTATACGGATTTTTGCTTTGGACAGCCGTTGTCCGTGCTGCGGGCGTATCATGGCGGGCAATGGGAACGCCGCCTTACTATTTCGGGCATCGTCCGCCGCCGTCTGTGCGGTCGGATAGCCCGTTTGCAAAATTCGTCGTGCGCTGCGGCAAGTGCGGCTGCGAACGTCTCCGCGCCGTCAGTGATGTTGACGATGCCAGCGGCGAACTGGCTGTTTTCCTTGTGTGTCCGTGCGGCCAGCGCGAGAAAATTCCCGTGCGCTAAAACATTTCACCTTGTAGCAAGCCGGGTTTTATCAAATGCGCGCCTTCGTTGCGGACATTGTTCAACTCCCGCTGCACCGGCACAAAATCAAACGGCGTATCGTCGGGACTGGCAATCATGCTGTCATACCAATCGCGCGCCAGCCAATCTTCGTAGGCGCTTTCCCGCACGACAAAGGGCATCCGATTGTGAAACTTCGACACGGGCGCGACGGGCGGGCGCGTGAGGATGACGATGGAAAAATCAGTGATCTCCACGTCCAGCGGCTTGCGTTTCGTCGCCCGCCAAAGTCCGGCGAAACAAAACGGCTCGTCACGCCGCCGCATGAAACGGATTGGCGTCTTGTCGTGCGTCCATTCGTAAAAGCCGTCCGCTGGCACAAGGCAACGCTGATTCAGGAACGGCCTGAACGTCGGCAGCGACGCGAGCGTTTCCGACTTGGCATTGATAAGCGGCTGGTCGCTGTAAGCGGTTTGCCAGCCCCAGGACATTGCCACTTCGCGCGGCTGGCCGCGCTCGCTGACGATGACGGGGACTTTTTGTTTCGGGGCGATGTTGTAACGCGCGCCGATGGCGAGAATAATTTCAATCTCGCCGATCAAAATGGTGATGCCTTCTTTTGTCAGGCTGTAACGCGCGCACATGGCGGGAATTTACTCCGCAAACCGCCGCGTGTGAAAATAATTATTTAGTTGCGGGCTTGGCTGGCTTCAAATTGCGAATCTCGGCTCTCACTTTCTTCAGGCCGTCACGAAGGGATTCAATTATTTCAATGTCCGGCTTTGACCTTTCCCGCTCGGCTTCAAGACGAGTTTTGAACGTCTTTTCGTCTTGAAGTAATTGCCACAATTCGCGCTTCCGTGCCGGGGGCGACGCCGCTTCCGCTGACATCGGGACAATCTCGCTTGTTGCCGGTTCTGGCGTGTCACTTTTGGCGTCTCCATACCAAAAGCGCGTTGCCAACTTTCCGCCGGGCAACCCTTTTTTCGCTAACCGCAAAATGTTACGGCGAAGAAACCCGTTCAAAATGGCACTGGCAGTTCCGAGCGATTTTGTTCCGTAAATCTTGGCGCAATCTCGCACGCTCAAAAAAAGCGGTGAATCGCCCGCCAATTTTTGAAGTTGGAAACAGACACCTACCAGCATTTGCATTTTCGGATCGGTGAACTGTTTGGCGGCGGCTGGCAACGGTGCTTTTTCCGCGCGCTTGATGGCTGTCTCCAGCGCATTTAACCCCAGTGGGACTTTTGCCCGCGCAAAAGCGTCCTCGAATAAAATCAAGTATTCATCATAGCTGGCATCGTCCGGCAAAAGTTTTTCCGCCTGTGCCGTTCGCCACCATTCGGCGAACCAATTGGGAACATCCGCTTGCTTGATTCTCATGTTGGTAGTCATTTCAAATGCCCTGATTGCTCTGGCATACTTGAACAAAGTTTTGTCTGTGATTTTCTCCGTGAGTGATAAGCGCACGGCTTCTTGTATTGTCAGGACGCGCGCACAAAGGGCGGAATCATCGGTCGCATCCGTTTCATTAGTTACTCTGTGGCTTCCGTCACTCTGTCTCCTCTGTTCCGTCTGTTCCATCTGTGGTGGAATTGAATTGGATTCGCGCTCATTCATAACGCCCAACCCCCTTCCGTTTATTTCTCAAAACATCGCCGATGCGTTTGCCCGGCTGCCAGCCGCGCCGGATGAGCTTTTCAATCTTGGCGCGCTCTGTGCCGCTGGCTTTGGAGAATCGTAAATGAGATTTCATCGCGCGCCTTTCGTGATGGCGACGCGATGCGATGCCATCCATTTTTCAAGATCGGCGCGGCGGATTCTGACCACCTTTGCCGAAAGTTTTACATAGGGTAGCCCGCGCGACATTCGGAAAGATCGAACCGTTCGAGGTTCAATGCCGCCGATAAAGGCTGCCGCAGTTTTGTCGTCGAAGATTTCAGCAGGCGGATTTTGTCCGCCGACTGCCGGTATTGGTATTGATGCGTCTTGCATACCAAATCCATTCAGTCAACCCATGAGCGCGATTTGTATAAATTGCTGTCGTTATCCGTCCTCAAAACCACCTGCGCCGGTCAATTTTCCGCCTGTGAATAACTCTGTGAATACCTATTTGTTGCGTATGGCGGCATTACGGCCTACCATTAGGAGTGTAGTTGCGGTTTTTAACATAAGCTCCGCTCTGCGGTTGCGGCGATCATGCCCGGCGCGTGGCGGAAGGACTGGAAAATTTCGGAATAATCGGTTTCTGCTCGCAGACGCCTTGTATTTCCGTTCTGTCGAATCGTGAGTGGTTACGGATTTCATCTCGAAAAAGTTGCTTGGTCAATTTTCGGCACGTTGTCTTGGGAAAAAGACGCCGCTACTCGCTATTCTGAATCTGCCGAGCAACTTCGCCGCGATGATTTTTCTCGGTTCGTTGGAAAATCTTGCGGTCGCCTGAAATTGCGCCCGCGCAACCTTGCGATTTACGGCAAAACCGAATGGGGCGCGGATATGCGCGGCCACTACAATTTTTTGATAGGACGGCAGGGGACGGAAAAAACCACGTCGGAAATCATGGCGGCAACAATGCAGGATTTTTGGTCAACGCAACACGGCCTTTGCAAAATTGAACCGTTTGACGCGAACCGGCAACGCGAAGGCGTGAGGTATCAATCCAAACAGGAATTTGACGCCAGCGGCAATCCGCTTTGGCATCCAGAATTTATTTCGCCGGTCTTGCACGCGCTGTTTCGGAAAAATGCCGACGCCGCGCCTATTCTCCCGCCGCTACCGAATCAGGTTCACGCCGAAAGTTTTGCGAACTGATTTAACGCTTCGTCAGCACCACAAACTTCATCCCGCGTTGTTTGCACCAAATCCGGGCGCGTTCGTGCTTTCGGATCGTGTCGGGACTGTCGAGAAATTGCCCGCCCTTCATTTCGTGCAACTCAATCGTGCCGTCAATTTTTTGCACGAGAAAATCCGGGCGATAGCCGCGTTTGTTGCCAGCCTCGGTTATGTATTCAATGACGATGCCATGCTGCTTTGTCCACTTGGCGACGGTTTTATCGCTCTCCAGCATCTTCATGTATTGCTTTTCCCAGCCCGAATCGTATCGCTCGACCGAATAGGCCGATTTTTTCGGATTCTCAAAGTCGCCATGTTCACTTGCTGGCATTTGGCGACTCCTTTCGGTATTTGATTATGCTGTTCACCAGCCCTTGCCGCTGTTTGAAATTCGCAATCAAGTTGTGCCGATGCAAAAGCGCGTGTTTGATAAGTTCCGGCGTCGCGCTGCCTACCGTCGCGCCACCGAGCAATTTTGCGCGGACGTGATCCATCAGCACTCCGTAAAAATAACCAAGCTCGTGACTGCCGATGCCTTCATCGGCGAGCAACGCGCTCGCAATGTCGCGCACGGAATTTTTCAGCAAGTCAGCAAGCTCCTCTTTGCTCAATTTATTTTCGGCGGATTGCGGGCGCGCGTGTTCTGGCGGGTCAATTATATGCGTGAAATCGCTCTTGAATAAATCCTTCCCCTCGACGCCTTCAATTTCTACGCGGGAAATTTCCACGTCCGCCCCGTATTCAAAAGAGTCGAGGACTGATTGCCAGTTTTCGTAATCTTTGAGGTCAACCGATATATTGTCGAGGTCGCTCAAATCAATTTTGTCACCGTTCTCGCCTTCGAGCGGTTCGGGAATGTCTATCCGCTTGTCTTCATTCACCAGTAATTGCGGTTTGCGTTTTGGCGGCAAATCTTCTTCGACGCCAAACAAATCGCCTTGATCAATTCCCTTTTTAACTTTCGCGCCGACCATTTCCCAAAGCCATTGATGGTCAAGTTTCTCATGGTCAACAATCGCGCAAAATTCCTGTGCATCTTCGCCGCGCTGATTCAAACGCAAACCGCGCCCGACTACTTGCTGCCCATAAACTCGCGAAGAAAATTTCCGCAGCAAAAGAATCACGGACACTGGCGGCACGTCCCAGCCTTCGCGCAACATCAGCACGCTCACGACCGCCCGCACTTTTGAACCTTCTTCAATCAGGCGTTTCGCTTTGCTCAAGTCGCCAAGTTTCCGCTCCAAACTCCGCTGCGCTTCTTCAAGTGCCTTGCCGCGCTTGCCGATGATACTCGCCAAAATCCTTTCTTCGTCGGATGATTCCTCGGTAACGAGAAGCGAATTGATTTCAAAACCGCCCTTGTCTTTGGCCTCTTTTAACATCTCATGCGCGGCTCGCGCGTCGTTAATGCAAATCCCCACGACGAAAAGAATCGGCTGGTAACTTCCGCCCGCCAGCGATTCCGCGCGCCGCTCCTGTTCCGTGAGACGTTCTAACGCTATCGCAATCTGTTTGTGCATCGGGTCGGGGTCTGTCACCCATTGCGTTGCGCTCAATCCGCTTTCAATCTTGGAAAATTCCTCGTCCATTTCGTCAACCGTCCGCCGCTCGCCCGTTTCGGGATTCGTGTAAGTGAGTTGCACCGATGAAAGTTTCGGCTGATAAACCACCACGCTTTTGATGATTGGCGGCACTTGCGATTGCGCGTCGTAAATTCCGAATTCGTAAATCATTTCCGCGTCCGGCGTCTTGCCGTCGGCGCGGTCGGGCGTGGCCGTCGTGTCGAGCCGGAATTTGCAACGCTTTGAAAGCGTGAAAAGCACGTTGTCATATTCCGCTGCGGGCGTGTTGTGCGCTTCGTCGTTGAAAACCGCCAGCTCGCTCACATAATTCATTATCATCGCAACATTGCGCTGGCCGGTGATGTGCGTCTGGTAAAGTTGCTGGATGTTTCCAAGCACCACGCCGCTTTCGAGGATGCCTTGCGGCGTTGCGCCGCGTTCAAGGACGTGCAAGCCGAGTTCGTTTGCGTAATGCTCCGCGCCCGCCGGAAAAAAACCAAACTGCCGGAAAACTTTTGCGTCCGCAAAATCATCTTCAAGCCGGTCGCGCACAATCGTATTCGGGCAAAGCAGCAGGAATTTATTTACGCCGTGCGCGTATTTCAGCCATGCAACCACCGCGCCGATGATGCTCGTCTTGCCGCCGCCGGTGACGATGTTCAGCAACGCCTCTTTGATATGGAGCAATTCAAAGGAGTAAATCGCCCGTTGCACCGCTTCCATTTGATGATTCCAAAGGACACGTTTGCCTTCCTTCGTCTCGCGCAAGTGTTCTAGGAAATCCCGCGAAAGCGGATTTATGTCCGGGAAATCGGCTTCCACCCATTCGCGGAAATCCTTTTCGTATTTGAGAAATGCGTTGAACATTTACTTCACGTCGAGTTCGCCTGTCCAAGTCCGCTCGCCGCCCTGGTTGTCCTGCACCGAGCAGGCGATTTGCGTTTTGCCGGTTGAATCAAATTCGTATTCCACGACCGTCTCGCGGTTGAAACTGTAACCGGGCGTCGAGGTGAACCGCTGCCGGTAATCGAAATCCCATTGCACGTTGGCGAGCTTGCCGTCGGGATTCAAGCTCACGGATTCGCTGACATCGAAACGATACTTCTTTGCGCCGATGCGTGTCATTTCCACGCGCACTTCCGGCGGCTGGATGAAACTCAAAAGCTCCGCATAATCTTTGTGCTTGTTCGTGATATGCTCGCGGAATTCCTTGTCCTCCAATCGCACAAGATTGAGCCGCACGAAATCAATCCGCTTGTTCTCGCGCGCTTTTAGAATTTCGGCGGCGCGGCGCGCTTCAATGTCGAAATTCCAGCCGAGCATCACGCCGAATTCCGTCCGCTTCTCCTCGAAAATCGCCTGCGCGAATTTTCTCACGTCGTCCTTGCCAATTTGTGATTTGCGCGACGGCTCGCCTACGAAAAGTGGGACGCCTGTGCGAAGTCCGTGAATGTTTGCCGCCGCGCTTTCTGGCCGTCCGCCGTAAGCCTCAATGACAAATTTTCGGAAATTATCGGCGGTGAGTTTTTCCAGCTTCGGCGATTCATAGACGCCCCAATGCTCGACGGTGAAATCCGGCGCGGCGAGGACGGTCGCATTATCTTCGACCACGCGCGTCACGCGGTCTGCCGTGATTGCTGTCGCGATGCGTGACTGATCGCTCGCAATCCAACGGCGATTCAATCTTTGCGCGACGGCGGCGGTTGTTCCACCGCCGACGAAGAAATCGGCAACGACATCGCCTTCGTCCGTCGCCGTAGCAATTATGGTTTCCAAAAGCTCCTCTGGCTTTTGTGTGGGATAACCGATTCTTTCTTTGTCTTTTGGGTCGACGGGCTTGATGTCCCATACCGTATCAAGCGCCTGTCCTATAACTTCATAAACAACATCGTTCGCCTTTGGCTTCCGTCCGTTCTCCCGGACCCATCGGTTATAAAATCTGACGAACCGCGTATCCTGCATCGGCATATTCGCCCCCATGATTTTATAGCCATCCACCAAATAATCATTCCAACGCTTGAAGTCGATAGTATCAATGTTGTCATCACCAAACTGCCTGTTGAATGTCCACTTGTCTGTCTTCGTATAAATTAGAAGGACATCGTGCTTTCGAGGGAAGTATCGTTTTACGTTTCCGTGGAAACTTTTGTAATGCCAGACAACCTCATTCACGAAACGATCTGCGCCAAAAATTTTGTCCATTTCAACTTTGGCGTAATGACTGGCGTGCCAGTCGAGGTGGACGTAAATCGAGCCGGTGTCTTTGAGCAGTCGTTTCATCTCAAAGAGCCGCGCGTTGAGCCAGACGAGATAGCCCGGCATCCCGCCTTCCCAAATGTCGGAGAACGACCGCACTTCGTTCTTGTCACCGAAAATTACATTGTAATTGCGCCCGGAGAAAAACGGCGGGTCAATATAGATAAGGTCAATGGACTTGCTCGGCAGTTGCCGCATGATATGTAAATTGTCGCCGAAAAATAGCCGGTTCGCGCCCGTCGGAAACAATGGCGTCGGCTCGAATTTCTTTCCATGCCCGAAACTTTCGCGCTTCACTTCCTGAAACGGCAGGTAGATGCGTGGGTAGGCGTGCTCAAATTTTGTTACCTTCGTTTCGCGCCGCTTGGTTTCAATGACGTAGCCGAGCGGAGCTTCATCCAACGGGAGCGCGCCAAATCGCGCCGGCAGTTTGTAAAACTCGGATTGATCCGGGATTTCGATTTCAACCGCCGAGGTTGGCGAGGTTGGCACTGTCACCGATGTAGATTTGCTATTTGCCATACTTCTTTTTAGGCTCTTTTAATTTCTGGAAATGTTTTGCCCATGTGGTTGGTGGAATTAAGCAAATGTTGTCTTTCCGTGTGAATGCACATTTTCCGGGGATTCCATTATTCGGACAAATATCCGGGTTGCTATGGCGGCAACCAAAAGTTTGCTTCTCCGTATCAATCGGATGAAGCGGCATTCTAAACGCATCTGGATTTCTCTTCATATTCAGTTACCGGGTTGCGAAGTGTTAAGAATACTTGAGTTTAGGTGGTCGGGAACACATTCAAAATCTCCTTTACGACGCACGATGCCGCAGCCACCGCAAGATTTTTTGCCGTTTGCCATGCGCGGAGATTAGCAACGCGCCAAAAAAGGGCAAGGTTGTCAGTCGTGTTTGCCATTGTAATTTTCCCCGCGCTAACTTTCAAAACGGCGGCGCGGACGGCTGGCATGAAGGATGCGAACCCGGTGGATTGCACAAGAGATGTTATCTGCAAAGCCGCCCCATTGCCGTATCCCGCTCCGCGTGAACCCTCGGCAATGAGTCCCCGCCGTCTCCCCGCGCGACACGCGACCGACGGCCCGGTTCATTGAAGATAACATCGTCTTGTGCAACCACCGGCTGCGGCGTTGTCACGCGGCTTGCTGTCCCGACCCTCGCGCTCGGTCGGGGCAAGCCGCGCGCCAACTTGCAGGCATCCTGTCACGCCAGCCGTCCGCAGAGCCAAAGTTGAACTGCGCGGATTCAATTCCCCGGCACAGTCGCGCCAGCGCGAAGCCGATTGCTGGACTCCATGCCGTCATGCGTAGCGAGCGCGGAGCTTGGCGGCAAGGTGTCCATCATATCTTGTAGCGCAAAGTGCGTGCGGACAGTTTCGCGGAGTAGAAGCGCGGCGCGGCTACGGAGTGAAAGCTGCCCGCACGCACGATTTCCCCACGTCACCAATCAAACTTTTTCATTTCCGAGCCGCGCAGCGGCGAGTTTGCTTTCCGCCGACCCCCGCGCCAAAAAACCGTTGAACGTCGTGGCCGCGTGGATTGGAATAATGACATTCGAGCGTGATGCGACGTTCACCGCGCGCGGGGGTAGCCATAAATCATTTGAGGCAACTCCGCTCGTCTTGGCAGCACAAAAAAAACATATTCACCGGGCTTCGACTTTTCTCGTATGTCTGGACGACAAATCCCCCACGTCGGCGGTGATTCCCAAAAGTGCGGATCGTTATCGAGTTGGCCTAACGGATTGCAATTGGAACGCGACAGAGAAGTAAAAGCCCCTGAAATGTAAATGTGTCCCTTCATTTTTCAAATTCGTAGTCAGTGACTACATAGGACGCCGTTAGTCCGCCGAGCGGATATAGGAATTCACCTCGTCGTCGAATGTTGTGCAAACGTCAATAACTACAAGGGCATGATGCAATAATGTGGAATTGCGAGTCGGGTCTTCAACAACCTCAAATGGAAACTTGCCGCCATGAAAGAGGTTGTTCCTTATTATTCGCACAACGTCAAGCAACCACGTCAACTCCGGTTGAGTTGTGCGAATTTGTGGGTCTGACCAATCCAACAAGCCTGCATTGATTATTTGCTTGCGTGGCGGGTGAGTAGAAAAATAGTTCCAAGCTTCTTGCAATTTGGGTATTTGGGACGGCTTCTGCGTCGGATTATACTTTGATGAAAACTTGTCCCAAGCTGGTTTGATTTCTCTCCCACTAACGATTATGAAACGAGCACGTTTCAACGCATATTCAAAACGTGAGAACACAAGAAAAAAACGGAAAACAAGATTCTGGTGCTCTGCGGGAACTAGGCTTTCAATGCCGTCAAACGGGATGGGTTTCATAAATAATGGATCGTTCAATTCCTCAATACTGTCTCACCAGCGCGAAGACTTTTGCTGGCTTGTCGCTTTTCCAAGAGTCTTTCAATTTCAGCTATTAACTTGTCTTGAAGTTCCGAAATAATTATGTGACAGCATACGACAAAATGGAATTTTCTCATGTCATCTGCTTCTACCTTCGCCATAACCAATTCAAATTCCATCAATTTATTCTCGTCAATTTTAGCCTCATAATTGTTAAGTTTTTGCAAGTGAGCAACGACGCCGGGATCACGGAAGTTAAAATCAAAAATACAATGCGCTGCTTCATTCCTTAAATCACGGATTATGTGAAGTGCTGCGTGTTGCTCCCGATTTATCAATCCGAAGGCGTAAGCGAAATTGATTTTGCCAAAAAAAGAGGACAGTGCTCCCATATTCCCCAATAAATCTTTTCGGAAAAAATCTTTTGGCGGGTTGCCGACTGCGAGATTTGTAGCAATTGCCGCCTCAAGGATTTGTTCTAAAATTGAGTCAAACAAACCGACAACCAAAAGAACACATCCTTTGTCAGACTCTTTTAGCAGCGTCGCAAAGGATGCAATCTTTATATCTTTTGAGATACGAGGTTTCTTTGGCACGGGCATAGTTTAACCGCTGGACACCAAAATCCAAGCAGACAAAAGACGCGCGCAATGGAGTTAGTATAGCAAACGGAATAGCCGACCCGCAATGGTTGCGCGCCCGTCTGAATTGAGCGCGGCGAACTAAATTTTCCCCCGCGCTGGCGGTTACGGAATCACCACGGCGCGGAAAAATTGCTGGTTGAACAAATTCGCGTTGGATTGGACAAACAGAAACGGCGCGGCGTTTGTCTTTAACGGCGTCCAGATTGGCGCGGCGAGATTGGTTGCGACTTGCACAACATAATTCGTTCCCGTCCAGCCGTTGACCGTGAATTGAAATTGATTATTCGTGAGCGTCAGCGCGGAGAATGTCGGCGTGCCGTCCACTTCCGCCCGAAAGACGCTGGCAATAGCCGACGGCAAGGCGGTGAAAAAAGTGAAGCCGGTGTCTTGCTCGATCTTGCGCGGCGAAGTGACGTAGCTGTGCCAAGTCGCTGCTCAAACCGTTCGTGACGTTCGGAATTGAAATGGCAATGACGCGGCTCGTGACGGCAATGCGGCTCAACGCCGTGCCGCCGCCAAGCGGAACGCACACGACGATTTTCCATGTGTTTGACGGAATGAAAACTATTCCGCTGGGAATCGTGGCCGCGCCGAATCCGCTGCCGCCGCAAATGATGAGCAGTTCGTTGGTGGTCAGCATGCGCGCGGCAATAATCTTCAAAATTTCCCCACACGCCCTGATTGTTCAACGCGGATTGCGGCATGATGTTGGACATGAAAAAAACGAGCTTGTTGACATTGGTGGTGTCCGTGCGATCTGCCGACGGGCAGAGATGGCCGCGATTGAAATTGTTCGTGCCGACGCCGTTGTAATCGGTGGTGCTGACGCGGTAGAAATTCGGCGGCAAGTTTGTGTCGGTGTAAAAAGTGGAGTTGCGCCCGCTGCCGCCAATGTCCCCCGCCGTCAAATCCCAGCTTGCCCAAACCGGCTCGCCCAGATTGTCGCTGTAATCAATCGCCTCGACCGTGCGCTGAATGAGATAAGTGCGCGTGATTGTTCGTGTCGGCGATTGCGCTGGACGGATTGCCAAGCTGCATTTGAAGGCTGGCGTCAATCGTCGCCCGCGCCGGTGACGCGCCAAAGCAAAGCGCGGCGGCAATGGAGAAAAGAAAAAACGGGTGACGCTTCAAGACGATTAACCTACTGGAAATTTGAACCATTTCAACTGCGACGCTGCTCGCGGCGATACCTGCGCTCTGTGCAAATGCGAACGTGCCGGATGACGCGCGGCGAACTGATAAGCAGCAACCAGCGAGTGCGTAGCCAGCGACGCAAACCACGCGGCTCACGCGCCAGACTGAACCACGCGCACAAGCAACGAAGCTCATGCACCGTGTAGCGAGTGTGCGCGCCCAAAACTGCGGGCGGGGCTGTGATGTAGTAGATGCGTGCCATGCGCTTTTCCGATGGCACGCAGCTACGGAATCCAGCCCTGCCGCGCGATGCAAAACACGATGCTGTGACGACAAAAAACGTGGACAGCCCGAAGGTTCGTTTCCACTGATGTTGCTTTTTCCGAAGCGAAGTGGCAGCTCAACGGCAGACAAGCAGACGCAAGTGACAGGCGCGCGGCGCGACTGGCACGCGGCTGCCTGCCGGTGAGCGAACGAAGCGGCTAATTAAATTGCATCTTTCGGCATCGTCGCACGGCTTGGCAAACTGACGATGTTCGCCGGTTGCGCGGGTGAAATGGTGAACCAAAGTTTTGCATCTTCCGCCGTCACCAATTCGCGGTAGTGGCCGAAAATCATGCCGGGCGAGTTGCCCGCTTCAAGCGCGACTTGCGCGACGTTTTGAATGTCCGCGACGCGGTAGGAAATAAACGAATGGCGGAGTCCGTTCGCTTTCCATTTCACTTTCGCGGCAACCGAAGTTTCATTCTGCTTGTTATTGAACGCCGTTCCGTTGTCCGCCGGAAACAACAGGCCGGTTTTCTTGGCGTGCGGTTTCAACCATTCGGCAAGATTCGGCAGAATCGGCACGATGCGACGGCTGGCGGTCTTGGCGTTGCCAGCGGTGATTTCAATGTGGCCGCGTTTCAACTTTCACGTCCTGCCATTGCAACCGCATGACTTCGGCGGAGCGCAAACCGGCGAACGCTTGAATGGCGACAATCGGTCGAAAATCTTCCGGCGCGGCGTCGAGCAACCGGCGGATTTCCTTCGGCGAATAAATTTCAATCGCGCTGGCGGTCTTGGATTTGATCCGCTCCGTGGCGGTGACGGGATTTTCCCCACGCGCGATATATCCCCGCGATTCGGCAAACTTGAAAAGGGTGCTGGCATGATTGCGGAAATTGCGGACTGTGCGCGGCGCGGCGTCCATGCCGTCAAACCATGCTTGCAAGTCCGGCGTCCTAACCATGTCCACATTCATCGAAAACCTTTTCGCCAGCGTATTGAGCCGCGCCCGCAAGTCTTGGATGTAACGCACGCTGGCCTTGCGATTTTCTTTCAGGGCAATCAGTTCGTCGGCAACTTGCTGGACGGTTCGCGCTTCGCGGTTCGCGGGATTGCGCTGGGCGTAGAATTTCGCTGCCTCGACAACCAAATCCCCGCCAAGATGCTTCACGGCTTCGCCGTAGCGCGCGGCAACCAGTTCAAGCGGTGTTTCCAGTCCGGCGGCGCGCAAAAGTTCCACGGCGCGGCCATAGCTGGCGGCTTCGCTGCCGCGCAGCTTCGCAGCGGACGTGTCGCCAGTCGCCAGCAAGCGGCTGATTCGTTGCGCTTCGGCAATGGCTTCGGCAGGATCGGATAAACTTTGCAGGCGACGCTGGCCGGTGCGAGTAATCGGCAACCTCAAACACCTGATACGTCTTGCCGCTGGGCTTGTTGAATTTGTCGCGGCGATAAATGGAAACGGTGCTGTTGCCGCTCTTTTCCACGCGCCACGCCTTCGTTTTTTGTGTCTTGGACGCTGATTTCATAAGGTAGGAATACAGTAGGCAAACTGTCGGAAAATGTCAATTACTAAATTATTTACGGGCAGCAAAAAACCGCAATAAATCATTTGATTTCAATGGCTTTATTGCGGTTAAATAAAGGTGGGGTGGCCGACGGGATTCGAACCCGCAACAACAAGCTCCACAAGCTTGGACTCTACCATTGAGCTACGACCACCAACCGGGTCACAAGCTAGTTTTTTCCGGCGGGCGCGTCAAGTTTGCGCCGACAACGGCTTGCGCAGTTTCGGCTGCACGTCGGGGATGGCCGCGCCGCGCGCCTGCGGGAATTTTATTTTCGAGCGCAACAGCAGTGTGCCGAGGCAGAGGTCGGCAACGGGCATGACGACGTTGAAATTTTTATGCATATAACGGTGATGCAGCAGGTGATGGCCGTTGAGCCGGTAAAAAATCCAGGAACTTTCCACGCGGCGGGCTTTTGGCAGGTGCATGCACCAGTGCATATATTCATAAGCGCCGTAGTAGCTGGCGAACGCAAGGAACGAACCGGTCAGCAACCACCAGCGGCCAACGCTCCACGCCAGCGCGAGCACCGGCAGCATTCCCAAAAAAATGAGCAGCGGGCCGTTCCACCACGCCATCGGGATGAGTTTTTTGTCCGGCTCATGGATGAGGTGGTAGGTGTGGTCGGCCTTGAAAGTGTGGTGATGCACGATGGCGTGCGCGCGGAAGGCGTAATCAAAGCCGCCGAAGGGCCGGTGCATGAAATAGCGGTGCAGCGTCCACTCAAAAAAAGAGGAAAAAACAACGGCACCGGCGAATCCGACCGCCGACCAAAAAATAAATGATTCCATAATTATGATGACCAACCACAATGCTTCATTGCGGACAAAGTGATATTACAGCACACACGATGCCACCTTTTCGTCCAAAGGGACAGCTAAATCTTTCGGCGCGCGTGTTCCATTTCGGTTACGACATTGCAAACGCCGCATCATCGCTTTAGAGTTTCCCGGTTCATGGCCGAATACAAAGTTCAATTCGAGGTCTTTGAAGGCCCGCTCGATCTGCTCCTTTATCTCATCAAGCAGGAGGAAGTGGACATTTACGAGGTCAACCTCACCAAGCTCGCCACGCAATTCATCGCGCACATTGACCTCATGCGCGAATTCGATCTCGAAGTCGCCGGCGAATTTCTCGTGATGGCCTCGACGCTCATGTATATCAAGAGCCGCGAACTGCTGCCCGTGGATCAGCAAGTCGTCGTCGAAGGCGAGGACGAAGGCGAAGACCCGCGCTGGGAATTGATCCGGCAGCTCGTCGAATATAAAAAATTCAAGGACGCCGCCGCGCAATTGCAGGTGCGCGAAGCCGAGCAGGAAAATATTTTTCCGCGCCTGCCGGGAAAACTGGAATTTGAATCCGCCGCGCCCGCGCCGAAACCGGACGTTTCCATTTTCGACCTGCTCAACGCCGTCAACGGCGTGCTGCAACGCTTCAAAAAACGCGAAGGCGACGCGCGCGACATCTTCGAGGACAAATGGACCGTCAGCGAAAAGATCGAAAGCATCCTGAAAATCCTTTCCGAGCGCGGCGGCGTGCGCTTCGCCGAATTGTTTGAGAGCGCCGCGAGCCGCGCGGAAGTCATCTGCACGTTTCTCGCGCTGCTGGAATTGATCCGGCTCAAGCAACTCGTCTGCGTCCAGCCCGAAGCGTTTGCGGAAATCGAAATTCGTCGAGCGGAAAATATCGCGCAATCGCCCGGTGGAATTCCAAAGCAATAAAATGAAAGGTTTAATTTATGAAAAAAATGATTAAATATTCCAACTGCTTTGGATTTGTCTTGGCTTTGTGTGCGATGGTTATTTCTGGATGTAGTTGTAGTGCGCCAAAACCCGCGCCTGATCCGCTGGCTGGATTTCATGCGGCTTCTAAAAATCCAGACCAAGTAATTGTTGATGACTACCAAAGCTACATCCGAACACTTTCAGCTGAAGAACAGAAATTTGCTAACGTTGATTATTATTTTGAAGATGGGGCAGGACAGCACGCTGTTCAGATTAGGATTCCCTTAAACGGAACTTGGTATGAGCACGATCTATTTTACGATAAAGATGACAAGCGAATTAAGGTTATAAAGCGCATAACTGGTGGCTATCAGAGTTAGATATGAAAATAAAATTAAATTTTTATCATGGAACTTAAATTCATTCTCGAATCGCTGCTGTTCTCCGCGCAAAAACCTTTGAGCGTGAAAGAACTTCGCGACGTCCTCGCCAGCGCCGCCGAACACGAGGACGCCGACGCCACCGCCAAATCGCTCGCCAAAACCAGGGAGAGCGACTTGACCGCCGCGCTCGAACAGCTCGCGCGCGAACACGAATCCGCCGCGCGCAGTTACCGGCTCGCGTGCGTCGCCGGGTCGTGGCAATTCGTCACGCAGCCGGAATTTTCCCAATGGCTGCGCGCGCTCGTCGGCGTGAAGCTCCGTCCGTCGCGGCTCTCGCAGCCGGCGCTGGAGACGCTCGCCATCATCGCGTATCGCCAGCCCATCACGCGCGCCGAGGTCGAGCAGATCCGCGGCGTGAACGTGGACGGCACGATGCAGACCATCATGGAACGCGGCCTCGTCGAGTCGGTCGGCCGCGCGGAAGTCGTGGGCCGCCCGAACACTTACGGCACGACGGCGCTGTTCCTCGAATACTTCGGCCTGCGCGGTCTGGAAGATTTGCCCGCTGCGGACGAACTCCGCCGCATCCCCGTCGAAAAACCGCCCGCGCCCGTCACGGCTGATCCCGGTCTGGCGACGACTCCGCCGGAGCAGTTGAAATTGGAAGAGGCGCAAGTTGAAAATAAAAAGCGGAAGGTTAAAATCAAAAAGCGGAATAGGGAAATTCTTATTCATCCCAACGGGATGAAATCAATCAGCCCAGCGTTGCGAGGTAACGAGCTACGCTAGGTTCTATCGCCGAAAACAATTCATCAACCCTGAAAGGGTTGAATTAATCCCAAACATACCGTTCGTCGAATTCAATTTCGTGATCGCTTCAACAATTGCCGGAATTCATTCTGAAATGAAACTTTGCGATGATGTTCCTCTTGTCCCGCGATGTATTCCTTGACCGGCTCGATTTGCGAAAATCCAATCGAAAAAATTCCATATCCATTCTGCCACGCGAAATTTTGCAAGTCCGGGCTTTTGGTTTTAATCCATAACGATGAACCGCGTTTGACTTCTTTGACCATTTTCGCCGCGTCGCATGTGCGCGACAACGCACACAATAAATGAACATGGTCTTCAACTCCACCAACGATGATTGGCTGACAATCAAGCGTTGGTCAGAATTCCACCGATGTAACGATGTAATTCGTCACGAAGAGATTTATCGCGCAAAAACGGGCGACGGTCTTTTGTCGAGAAAACCGTATGCACCAGAATTTTTGCGAGCGATTGTGGCATGGACATGATGATGCGCGAGATGCGGATTTGATTCAACCCTTTCAGGGTTGAATTCAATTTGTGATTGTTACCCAGCGTAGCCGCTTCGCGTCAACGCTGGGCTGATTGATTCAATCCCTTTGGGATTGCGGGAACAAATGCGAAATCACAGCACAAAATTATTTAATCTTTGCGATTGTAGCCTTTATTTGCATTTTCCGTTTCGCGCGAAACAGGTTTGATTCTTCATTCTAAATTCTGCATTCTTCCTTCGCTTGAACATTCCCGAACATCGCAAGGCGATTGACAAGCTGGACGCGCACATCGTCCGGCTGCTCAACGAGCGCACGCGTCACGTCCTCGCCATCGGCGACATCAAGCTCGCGGCGGGCGAGGAGATTTACGCGCCGCATCGCGAACGCGCCGTGTTCGAGCGCGTCTGCGAGGCCAACGCCGGGCCGATGACCGACGAGCAGTTGCGCGCGATCTACCGCGAAATCATGTCCAGCGCGCTCGCGCTCGAAAAGACCATGACCATCGCGTATCTCGGCCCGGAGGCGACGTTCACGCATCAGGCGGCGATCCGGCGGTTCGGTTCGAGCCTGCGCTACGCGTCGCAAAAAACCATCGCGGACGTTTTCACCGAGGTCGCCAAAAACCGCGCGGATTACGGCGTCGTGCCCGTGGAAAATTCCACGGAAGGCGTCGTCACGCACACGCTTGACATGTTCGTGGACAGCGATCTGAAAATCGTTTCGCAAATCGTTTTGAAAGTGCAGCAATGTCTTTTGAGCAATTCGCCGCGCACGAAAATCAAAAAACTTTACGCGCATCCGCAATCTCTCGCGCAATGCCGCGGCTGGATTCAAAATCATTTGCCGCGAGTGGAAATCGTTGAAACGTCGTCCAACGCGCGTTCTGCGGAACTGGCCGCGAAAGAAAAAAACACGGCGGCGATTGCAGGAATTTTGGCAGCGGAAAAATATAAACTGCAAATTTTGGAACAGGACATCCAGGACAACGCCGCAAATGCAACGCGCTTTCTTGTCCTTGGCCGCCAATGCAGTCCGCCGACGGGCGACGACCGCACGAGTTTGATGGTCAGCGTTTCCGACAAAGTCGGCGCGTTGCACGAAGCCATCGCCGCGTTCCGCAAATTCAAGATCAACATGACGAAGATCGAATCACGTCCGAGCAAGCGCAAGGCGTGGGAATATTTCTTCTTCATTGATTGCGACGGCCACGCGCAGGACAAAAAAGTCGCGGGCGCGATTCAAATTCTCGGCAAGCATTGCAATTTTGTGAAAATCCTCGGCTCGTATCCGAACACGGATTGAGCGCCGTCAGTTTGCCGGAAACGGCGCGGTGGAAGACGGCGCGGGAATTCCATCCACCGTTTTTGGCTCCATCAATTCCACGCGCGTGCCGTCGGGGTCGGAGAGATTCATCTGGCGTTTGCGGTTGATACCGGTCCGAATTTGCAACGGGCGCGAATAGTTTGTGAACGCGGGACGGGCTTCGAGTGAAGTTTTTGCTTTTTCGATGTCCGCGACTTCCAGGCTTAAGTGATGTGCCCCGCCCCGTTTGTCGGGCGGCGGCAATTCCTTGCTCAACATCAGTTCCACATAATCGCCGCCGTCGGGAACTTTCAGGTTCACCCAGCTCAATTGATTCGTATTGGGCGAGCCGCGCCACGTTTCCTGAAAACCGAGGATGTCGTGATAAAATTTCAGCGACGCGGTGAGATTCGTGACGATGATGCCGACGTGTTTGAGCCGCGTGGAAATCCGCGTGTCGGGCATGAACTTTCCTTTTTCGCGCATCGTCCAGCCGTCCGGCATATATTGCACGACTTCCACCGTATGACCGTCGGGATCGAAGATGTTGAAGTTCAAGTTGCCGATCCGGCCTTTGGGCGTTGACTCCGGCACGTTGACGCCGCGCGACGCAAGATAAACGCGCATTGCTTCCGCGTCATCCGTCTCGATGGCGATGTGGTTTAGACGGTCGCTGTTGGTTTGCGTTTCTGGGAACAATTCGATGGTCTGCCGGTCGTTGATCTTGATCCAGGTCAGGCGCAGGCTGCCGTCGTCGTTGGTGAGGGAAAAAGGTTCGGCGAATCCCAGAAAATCCTTGTAGAATGCGCGCGATTTTTCCACGTCATGCACATAAAGCGCGATATGCGACAGTCCGGTGATGTGCGGTCGCTGCGCTTCGTCTGCGGCGAATAATGGCGGCACGGTGGCAAGAACGAGCGCAAAGATGAATTTGGTTTTCATGCGATTTACAAACCATTCATGGTTGAAATCGCCCGACAATGCAAGCATCCTGAATGCGTGAATCATCTCGCCAAAGCCCGCGAAGTGTTCGACATCGAACTGGCCGCGCTCAAAAAAGTGCGCGCGCAATTGGATAAATCTTTTGCCGCCGCCGTTGAAACAATTGTCGAGGCGGTCAAGCGACGGGGAAAAATCATCGTTGTCGGCATTGGCAAATCCGGCAACGTCGGGCAAAAAATCGCCGCGACTTTGACCAGCACCGGCTCGACGAGCGTTGTTTTGAGCAGCGTGGACGCGCTGCACGGCGACGTGGGAATCGTCAATGACGGCGATGTGATTCTCGCGTTGAGCTATTCCGGCGAATCAGAGGAATTGTTGAATCTGCTGCCCGCGCTCAAAAGATTTTCGGTTAAAATCATTTCGCTCACGGGAAATTTGAAATCGTCGCTCGCAAAACACAGCGACGTTTCGCTGAACGTCAAAGTTCCGAAGGAAGCGTGCCCGTTCAATCTCGCTCCGACTTCCAGTACGACGGCGATGCTTGTGATGGGCGACGCGCTGGCGATGGCCGTTTTGCAGGCGCGCGGATTCAAGCAAAAAGATTTTGCAAAATTTCATCCGAGCGGCGCGATTGGCCGCGCGATGTTGCTGCGCGTCGGCGACATCATGCGCACGGGCAACCGCAACGCGATTGCGGACGAAAAAATTATCAGTGAAAGAAGCCCTGATGGTGATGACACACGCGAAATCTGGCAGCTTGAGCGTCGTGAACGCGCGCGGAAAATTGGCCGGCGTTTTCACCGACGGCGATTTCCGCCGTCACATGGCGGCGAACGAAAATCTCTTGTTATCACCCTTGAAAAAAGTCATGACACCCAAGCCGATTTGCATTTGCGAAAATGCGCTGGCGGTCGAGGCGCTGAAAATTTTCAACGAGCGGAACATTGACGATTTGATCGTGGTCAATGCGAAGCAAGAACCGGTTGGCTTGGTTGATTCGCAGGATTTGCCGAAATTAAAAATCATGTGAAAAGCGAAGCGCCAAAGCGTCCGGACGTTTTGATTTTCATGGGCGTGACCGGCAGCGGCAAGACGACGGTGGCAAAACTGTTCGCCAAAAAAACCGGCGCAGTTTTTTATGAAGGCGACGATTTTCATCCGCCGGAAAACATCGCCAAGATGAGCGCGGGAATTCCGCTCGCCGATGCCGATCGCGAAAAATGGCTGCAAGCAATGAGGGCAATCATCGTCCGCGCGCTGGCGAAAAAGGAATTTTCTGTTCTGACCTGCTCGGCCTTGAAAGCAAAATATCGCGAGAAGCTTTCAAGCGGCGATCCGCGTGTGAAGTTTGTGCATCTGGCCGGCCCGCAAATTTTAATTGGGGAACGCCTAAAAAACCGGCGCGGACATTTCATGCCGTCGGAATTACTGGAAAGCCAGTTTGCGATTCTTGAACCACCATCGGGCGCGCTGGTTTTCAGTTGCAAAAAATCTCCGAAGAAAATCGTCGCGGAACTCATTCACATTTTGGGCATCGCGGTTCCTGATTGAATTGGCTTCAAACTTTTCGGCAGCAAAAATGCCAGCGCAGCGGCGACGAGCATTCCAATTCCCAGCGCATTGAACGGGATCGCGGTGCTGTCATATTTCAACTTAAGCCAGCCGACAATGGCCGGGCCGAAAAATCCGCCGGTGTTGCCGAGCGAGTTGACGAGGCCGATGACGGGGCCAAAAACATTGCGCGGCAGCGTTTCGGTCGGGATCGCCCAGAACGGCGCGAGCGCGGCGAACGGGCCGGGAATCGCGAGGCACATGAAGGCGTAGGACAGCCAGAAATGTCCCCGCGTCAGCACGCTCAAGATCAAACTCGCGCCGCTCAACGTATAAACGAGCGCGACGTGTCCGCGACGTTCGCGGGTTTTGTCCGAGTGCCACGAGTTGAGCACCATGATGACGGCGGTGACGGCGTAGGGCGCGGCGAACAAAAATCCATATTGCACCGCGCTGAAATCTTTCGACTTCAAACCGTCCGTGAAAAAAGTCATGCAGCCGTACGCCGCCGCGTTGTGCAGAAAATTCATGACGATCATCACGAGAATTTCCCATCGCGCGAGCCGCTGCCAGAAGGGAATTTTCACCGGCGGCTCCAACAGTGCTGCTTCGCGTTCCAGCGTCGTCTCTAAGAAAGTTTTTCTCTTCGGCTGAAATCCATTTTGCATCGCGCGGACGGTCGCTGATGAAAATCCACCAGATCGGCAGCCAGACAAACGGCAGCGCGCCTTCCAGAATCAACATGGTCCGCCAACCATACGCGCCGAGCAGCCAGCCGGTGACGGGCGCAGAGGCGACCACGGCAAGCGGCTGGCACAAATTCCAGAGCGCGCTGGCGCGTGCGCGCTCGGCGCTGGGAAACCAGTGCGCCAGCAGGACGAGGGTCGCGGGAAAAACGCAGCTTTCGGAAACGCCCAGCAGAAATCGCGCGGTTTCAAATTGATAAAAGGTTTTTGCCAGACCGCAGCCGACGGCGCAAATGCCCCAAAAAACCAAACATAGACTGACGAGTTTTTTTGCGCTCCATTTTCCGGCGAGATGGCCGCCGACCATTTGCAGCAGGACGTAGCCGAGGAAAAAAATTCCCGCCGCCTGGCCTTTCATCCGGTCATCCATCGCCAGGTCGCGCAGCATCGTCGAAATTTTCGGATCCAGCGCCAGCGAGACGTTCGTGCGGTCCACATACGAAATCGTATACATGACCAGCGCGACCGGGATGATGCGGAGCCAGCGTTGTTGGATCATGGGGCGGATTTTGTCGAAACCGAATGGCTGGCGCAAAGATTATCGCCATGCTGAGCACTTATGTGCAGCGGATGTCTATTTGGTTTTTTCGAGCGGATTGGAAAGATGGTTTTGCTCGACAACTTTCATGGGATCAACCTTTACAAACCGCAACCAGGCGATGACGACGAGCCAGGTAAGCGGATCCCGGAACAGGCGGACTTTCTTTCCTTCCTTGAACGAGCGTGAGCGATAGTTCACGGGCAATTCCACCGGGTGAAAACCTTTGCGGATGAGCTTGACGAGCAGTTCGAAATCGAAATCGAAGCGGTTGCATTCGAACTCCAGTCCGTACAGGCAGTCGCGGCGGAAGACCTTGAACATGGTGAACGGATCGCGGAGCCGCTGAAAAAACAAACCGTTGACGAGGGCGGTGAAGAACCAGTGGCCAAAATTGACGAAGAGGCTCAAGCCGAATTGTCCGGTGAACCGGCGCATTTTCCAGACATTGCGTCCGCCGTGACGCGAGCCGAGCACGAAGGCGCTGCGTCCGGCGACGAGGGGTTCGAGCAGGGCGTCATAATCTTCGAGGTCGTATTCGAGGTCGGCGTCCTGAATCAGCACATAGTCTCCCGAAGCCGCGTTCAGGCCGGTTCGCACGGCGCGACCTTTTCCGCGGGGCTGTTCTTCGAGAATCAGTTTCACCTTTGGATGATTTTTGTATTTCAGCGCGATTTCGCGCGTGCCGTCGGTTGAGTTGCTTTCCACCACGATGATTTCCATCTGGAGACCAACCATGTCTTTATGAAGAAGGGCTTCCATCAGCGCGTCAAATGTCTTTGCTTCGTTGTACGCCGGAACAATCACGGAAAGCACTTGCATTGGTTGTGGCCGCAACTCCGTTTTGCGCGAAAAAACCATCATTCCGCTGGCGACCACGCGATGATGCCGGAGCTGCGTCCGTTTGGGCAGAATGCGGGCGGCAAAATTAAAAGCGGGCGTTATTAAAGGAACCGGAAACCGCTCAAAATGTTTTTTGACATAGTCGAAATTGAGAATTTTCCAGCCGGCTTGAACGAGGACATCGTGGAAACCGGAATTGAAGAGTGCAGTCTGTAGGGTCTGGCGGTCGAAATACGTCAGGTGTTCGGTCTTGAATTCCATCCACTTCCGCCGCAGGAACCGGGCCGACCACGAATCTATCGAAGGCGTGGCAATAAACAGTGTGCCGCCGGGTTTAAGCACGCGATGAATTTCCCGGAGAAAATCGAGCGGTGAACGGACATGCTCGAGGACATCCGAAATCACGCAAAGGTCGAATTGCTCCGTCGCAAGTCCGGCCTGTTGCAATTCCCCGCACCGCACCTCGCCGTTTTTCAGGCGTTGCCGCGCTTTTTCGCAGGCGGCGGGCGAATATTCGATTCCGGTGACCTGCCAGCCTTCCGCTTCGGCCAGAACCAGAAAATCACCGTCACCACAGCCGATTTCAAGCAGCCGGCCATTTTTAGCGCCTCGGTAGCGGCGGATTTCCGAAAGATAAAGCCGGGCGGTAGCACGTTTGGTCTCACTGGCGGCATGGCGCCCTGCTTCGCTGTCGCTGCCCAGAAAATAATTTGCGTCGTAGATCCGGGCCAGCTCGTCATCACTGGGTTGGGGATTGAGAAACACCAGTCCACAATCGTCACACCGCACCACCCGGCAGTCGGCGGCCGAAAAGAGATAATAAATTTTTGCCCCCCCACAAACGTGACAGGCTTTGACTGGCGGTCTTTCGCGTGATTGGCGTTCCATGCAGGTCGTTTTTGATTAGGCAGCGGTTCTTTTTTTTCGTTGAACCTTGGCGTGGATGCCGCTCAACGTCGCCAACGCGATGACAATTCCTGCGGCAGTCCAAAATAAGGTGCCGGCCACCCGCCAATAGCGCGGTTGGTAGGTGAACACTATGTGGTAGTCACCCGGCTTGTCGAGATATACTCCCTTGAACGCACGGTTGACCGTCAGCACTTTTTTGGGATCGTTGTTGGCGGTTGCGATAAAATCTTTCGCCTGTCCTTCCGTCAGGCACACCATTCCGGCAGAAGAAGCGCGGATATCGAACGCGGTTGAATTGGGAAGCAGCTTGTAGTTTGTCGCCGCTGATAAGGTTGTTTTCTCCGTGGCTGCCAATTGCTGCAGGCCAGGCTGACTTTCGATTTCATTCTCGCTCAAGGCAATGAACGGCTGCTTTCCATTTTCCTCAAGTTGTTTGATGAATTTTTCGTTGGAGGAAATGGAAATCACTTTGTCCGCAAAGAAGGCTCTGGGCCACACCTCCAAGTTTTCCAAAACTCCGAAATCGCTGCGGTCGGCAAGGCGAAAATCAAGTCCGGATTGGAGGCGGACGCCGGGAGGTGCCAGCACATATTTGACGTTTAGCAGATTCAAGAGTGGCTGCGCTGCCACCGGGTCGGCCACCTTGATCATCCATATTTCGCTGAACTCCACGCCCGGAAAATTCCGGACAAGGTTGATAAATTCGCCGTTGCTCAACGGCGCGCACGAACGAATGTCTTCAAGGTCATAAACTGCCGAATAATCGCCAAAGAAATTCCACTCCAAACCAACCACCCGGAACGGACCAGACCTGTCCGTCTTGATTTTATCAATGGCCTGGCTCGGGGCGTTCAAAGATACGCGCGGGCCGGGCAGCATCAGGAAGGTGTCATTTCCCACGTCATAAAGCCCAAAGCGAAAATTAGGAATAAACCCCAAAATAATAATGGCCGCCCAACCGAGTGCGGGTATCTGACGATTGCGGATCTTAAAGAACGTGAACAGCAACGGCGCGCCAACGGCTCCCGCTCCGACGACTAGGAAATAATTCCATGGAATTGCCCGATGGGTGAACCTAAAATAATACACCAGAAACATTCCTCCCATGATCAAAGCCAGCCAGAGAAAATTAACGGCCTCCCGCCGGAAATTTTCCGCCCTTGCCAGGCACTTGAACCCATAAGCGCTCTGGATGGTAAGGTGGATGACCAACAGGTAGGAAAAGTCGGTGTAAATATGGCCGACCCGGTTTAACAATGGAATTTTCGCAAGGATGGAGGCTGGAATCCATCCAAAAACACAACCGCCCCACAGCAAAATTGCGCCGACATTAACCCAAAAGAAAGGCTCTCCTTTTAGTTGCCGCCATTTCAATGCCGAAAGGATGCACCCAGCCAGCACCAACAGACTGGTTCCCGGCGCGATGGCGGCCAAAGAATCATCCATCAGGAGGAGCAAATAGAGCAGGTCATCAAACACGCCCGGCAGGCTCATGAGCGGAAGCTGGAATACTTGAACATCGGGATGTGCAGAATAGGCTCCATCCAACGACACCAAAAACGACAGCCACATGGGCGCGGTCAGGCCCAAAAAAAGCAGCGTGCCAACGGCCATGCATCCCAGCACCTTTCCCGATTCAGCAACACTGCGACAGCGGGCGAGCGCGTGTGTGACTGCGGCCAAATTCAACCCGCCGATCAAGACTATCGCCACTTCAACGTGGCCGGCGTTAAAGCAGGCAAAGTTGGCCAACAACCAGGCCAACCCCCAATGAACCCACCGCTCCGACCGCAAGTCGAGCCACACAAGCGCGGAAAGCAAAATCCACGGGGCGTAGGAAAAAACGAAAAAGACCGGGTGATTATTGATGTAGAAAAAAGCGCCGCAATACGCGGCGAGCGCAGCGTAAAGCAATGACATCGGATGATTCCCCAAGAGTCGGAGAATGAGCAGCCCAAAGCCGGCGCAAAAAAGGAATTTTGCCACCAGAAACTTGATGTCCCAGGCTCCCGCCGAACCGCGTCCGATGATGACTATCAATTGCAATGGATCACCAAGCATGGAAATTGCCTGCCCGATCAGCGTATCGCCGGCATGGCCATATCGGTTCCACAACGGAAGTTCTCCGTGTTCCAGCAGGCTGCGGGATTCAATGAACCCAACCGGCACGCCCCACATCATCATCGCCGCCGTGTCACTTCCATGCTGTGATATTTCGTGTATGGGCACCATCCCTGGCAGCGGTGGCCACCAGCTATAAACCATCGGCCCCACACAAGTTGGGGAGACAAAACTCCGGCCACAGAAGATGACCGGGTAGCAATTGATGACGACCGCCAGTAAGGAGACAAGCAAAATTGCCAACACTGGGTGTTGTGCGTTCCATCCTGAAACCCGGCTTGCAAATCCCGTCCTTTGGGGTTTGGATTCTGCGGCGGGTGTCAGGTCGAGGGCTTTGGTTTGGTTAAATTTCATCAGGCACCCGTTCTTCTGCGGAAAAATTCTAATTTTCTGCCGCGACGGTGTCAAAAACAAACCTCGCCAATCAAACCGTTGAATTCATTGGATCTTCAGAAGTTGGAAATTATTTTTTCGCCGCACTTTTGGCGCGGATAAAATTTGTCAAAGTCACCATGATTATCCCGCCGATTGAAATACAGAACAAAGTGCAGGCCAGCCGCCAATGACGTGGCCGGTACGTGAACTTGATATGGTAGTCGCCCGGCTGGTCCAAGTAGATGCCTTTGAACGCGCGGTTGACCGTCAGGACTTCTTTCGGCTGGTTGTTTGCTGTTGCCGTAAAATCTTTTGCCTGTCCTTCCGTGAGGCAGACCACGCCAGCGGATGGCGCGTGGACATCAAACTCGGTTGCGTTGACCGACAGCCGGTAGTTGGTCGCGGACGATATGGTCGCCTGATTGGTAATCGCCAACGGTTGCAAGCCAGATTGTTTTTCGATTTCTTCCCCGGTCAGGGCGATAAATGGCCGCCGGCCGTTTTCTGAAAGTCGTTTGATGAATGCTTCGTTGGAGTCAATGGACACCACTTGGTTCGCAAAAAACGCCCTCGGCCACACTTGCGAATTTTCCAAAACCTCAAAATCACTGCGATCGGTGATGCTGAAATCAAGCTGCTTGATCGCCCCCTGTGTCGCCGCGCTGGCCTCTCCAGCCGGCGGAGCCAGCAGATATTTGACATTAAGCAGGTTCAAGAGCGGTTGTGCCTGAACTGGATTAATTATTTGAATCATCCAATTATCGGCGGGCAGTTTCATGCCCGGAAAACTACGAATGAGATTGATGAATTGTTCGTTGCTCAATGGTGCGCAAGAACGAATGTCTTCGAGCTGGTAGACGGCCGAATAATCGCCCGTGAAGACCCATTGCAAACCGACGACCCGAAATGGTTCCGCCGTGTCCATTTTGATCTTGTTTATGGCTTGGCTGGGAGCATTCAAAATCATCCGCGAGCCGGGCAACATAAGCAGCGCGTCATTCCCTTCATAATCAGAATAAAGTCCAAAGCGAAAATTAGGAATAAAGCCCAAAATAATAATCCCCGCCCATCCGAGCAACAAGGTTTGACGCTGGCGACTTTTCAAAAAAATGAAAAGCAGCGGCGCGCCGATGGCTCCTGCCCCGGCACACAAGAAGTAATCCCACGGAACTGGCTGGTGGGCATATCCGAAGAAATACAGCAAAATCATCCCGGCGAAAAATCCACCCAGGCAGGCAAGGTCGCCCGCCACCTGCCGAAGACTCGGCACCTTCGCCAAGCACTTGAACCCATACGCGCTCTGGATCGTCAAGTGGATGACCAGCAGGTAGGAAAAATCAGTGTAGATATGACCAACACGATTCAACAACGGAACCATGCCGATGAGAAAAGCTGGAACCCATCCAAAAATACAGCCGCCGCACAACACGATGGCTCCAGTGTTGACCCAAAAGAAGGGTTCGCCTTTCAACTGTCGCCATCTTGACACGCTGAAACTGCAACCGGCCAATATCAGCAGGCTGGTTCCGGGTGCGAAGGCGGTCATATTGCCGTTCGGTCGCTGGAGAAGATATAAAAGGTCGTCAAATGCACCGAGCAGGTCCGTTGGCGGAAGTTGAAGCGCCGCTTCGACTTTAGCAAGCGTGGAATAGGAACCGTCAAGCGCCGCTAAAAACGACAGCCACACTGGCGCAGTCAACCCCAAAAAAAAGAGTGTCCCAATACCCATGCGAATCAACATCTGGGCCAGGCAAATGGTGTTGCGACAGCCAATCAGCGCGCAGGCAACTGCGGCTAAATTCAGTCCACCGATCAAAACCACCGCGACTTCCACATGGCCGGCATTGAAGCAGGCGAAGTTTACCAGCAGCCAGATCAATCCCCAGCGCAGATGCCGCCCCGATTGCCGGTCGAGCAGCTCCATCGCCGAAAGTAAAATCCACGGCGCATAAGTGAAAACAAAAAACGCCGGATGATTGTTGATGTAAAAATAAGCGCCGCAATACGCCGCGAGCGCGGAATAAATCAATGACAAAACCCCGTTTTGCGAAAGCCGGAGGATGAGCAATCCGAAACCCACGCAAAAGAGAAATTTTGCCGCAAGAAATTTGCTGTCCCATGCCCCCGCCGATCCGTGCCCGAAGATGACTATCAATTGCAACGGATCGCCCAGCATGGAAACGGCCTGGCCAATGAGCGTATCCCCAGCATAGCCGTAGCGGTTCCACAAAGGAAGCTCTCCATGCTCCAGCAGGCTGCGAGACTCGACAAAACCCATCGGAACCCCCCACCACATCACGGCTGCGATATCACTGCCGTGCGAGTTGTTAGACATGTCCGATGCGGACACACTTTCCATTCCTGGCAATGGCGGCCACCCGCCATAAACAAGCGAAAGTCCCGCCACGGGGGAAACGAAGCTTTTGCCGCAGAAAATGACCGGGTAACAATTGACGACCACCGCCAGCAGGGAAATGAGCGCAATGGACCACACCGGGCGCCTTGCATTCCATTTTGAAACCCAGCCCGCAAACCCCTTTGACCGGATTTCTGGTTCCGGGGCGGACACTGGTTTGGGGATTGTAGGCTGGTCTTGACTCATTTGGAATACGCACGATCCATCGCGCGCGGAAGCTAGATTCTTACTGCATTAGCGTCAAACGCAAAGCGCGAACCGCCGACCTGGCGGATTTGCAGGCTTGCCGAAGTCGAAAATAACGCAGCGCACCCGTCTCGCCCGTAAATCCGGCGCAAAATGCAGAAACGTCCGCACTACTCCAGCCCACTATTTTTGCGGGCGCGTTTCAAAACTGCCTGTGCCTGCCCGCGCGCTTTTGTCGCGCCATCAGCTAAAGTTTTGTTCACATAATCCAGATTAGCCGCGAGGTCGGCGCGCTTTTTCCGCGCGCCGGCAAAATAATTCCAATAATTTTCAAACAACACTTTTTTCAAATCGCCGTAGCCGAGGCCGCCGGCGCGGAGTTTTTCCTCAAATTCTTTTCCGACATTTTCCGGCGCGACCAGTTTCAAAAGCTGGATGGCGAGATTTTTTTCCGCGTCCGGCTTCGGCTCGGCGGGTTGGCGCGAATCCATCGTGATGCCCATGATTTTTTTGCGGATAATTTTCTCATCGCCGAAAATCTCAATCGTATTGCTGTAACTCTTGCTCATTTTCTGGCCGTCTGTGCCGGGCACGACCGCGACTTCATCGCGGATTTGCGGTTCGGGAATCACGAACGTCTGGCCGTATTGCTCGTTGAACTTGATGGCAATGTCGCGCGTCATCTCGACATGCTGCTTTTGGTCGCGCCCAACGGGAACGATGTTCGAATCGTAAATCAAAATGTCCGCCGCCATCAAAACCGGATAGGCGAACAATCCGTGGCTCGGTGAAATTCCTTTCGCCGTTTTGTCTTTGTAGCTATGTGCACGTTCGAGTAGGCCCATCGGCGTGACGGTCGAGAGCAGCCACGAAAGCTCGGTCACTTCCGGCACGTCGGATTGTTTGAAGAAAACGGATTTTTTTGGATCAAGTCCGCACGCGAGAAAATCCAATGCCACGTCCAAGGTGTTTTTGCGCCGTTCGTCCGCGTCAAACAGCGAGGTCATCGAGTGGTAATCCGCTATGAAATAAAACGCGTCGCCTTTTTCCTGCAGCTCAATGGCCGGGCGCATCATCCCGAAATAATTTCCGAGATGCAGCGCGCCGCTCGGCTGGATGCCTGACAAAATTCGCATGGCGACAAACTACGTTAAATCGTTGAATTGTTAAATCGTTAAATCGTCGCCGATTCAACGATTCAACGAATCACGTTTTAACATTCCGTTCACGACTTCCCAACGTTGCAAATCTTTACCGAGTTCGCTCGGCCAGTTTTCTTCCGTCGCGGTCATAAAAACCTGGCCGCTCGTTTTGCGCGCGTGTTCGAGCAACGGCAAAAATCCGCTGCGGCGTTTCAAATCCAGTTCGCCCATCACGTCGTCAATCAGCAGAATTGGCGTCGAGCCGTGGATTCCCGCGAGAAATTCCGCCTGCGCCATCTTCAGCGCAATCGCCAAAGTTCGTTTCTGGCCTTCGCTGCCGAATTGCGCGGCGGATTTTTCGTTGAGCAGCAATTGCATGTCGTCGCGGTGCGGTCCGACGAGCGTGGCGCGAAACGTTTTTTCGCGCGAGCGCGATTGCGCGAGTTCGACGGCGAAATCATTTTTCACGCTCGGCTGATACTCAATTCGCAATTCCTCGGCGTCGTTGGAAATCCGGCGATAGGCCAGCCGAGCGAGCGGGGAAAATTTCGGCACGAGTTCGCGGCGGGCGCGGATGATTTCGTTGCCGAGCTTCACGAGTTCGACGGAAAAACTTTCAAGCGCAGCTTCGTCAGCAGAACGTTGTTTGAGCAAAGCATTTCGCGCGCGGACGCTGCGCATGTAACGCTGGAGCAGCGGCAGATAACCCGGCTGCGTCTGTGCGAGCAGCAAATCCAGAAACCGCCGCCGCGCGCGCGCTGCGCCTTTGACGAGCTGCAAATCTTCCGTGCAAAAAACCACCGTCCGCAATGCGCCGAAATAATCCACAAGTTTTTTCACCGGCTGGCCGTCGAGCGACAGATTCCGTTCGCGCGCCGACCAATACATTTTTATTTCACGTTCGCCCTGCGCGACGACGTGGCCGCCGACAAAATAACCTTTCGCGCCGTGCCGGATCATCTGCGCGCCGCCGACGCCGCGAAACGACCGCAGCGTGGCCATGAGGTAAATCGCCTCGAGAATGTTCGTCTTGCCCTGCGCGTTGTCGCCGAGCAGCAGATGGAAGCCGGGCGAAAAATCCGCGTCCAACCGCGCGTAATTGCGGAAATCTCGGAGTCGCAGATGGGCCAGATGCACGCGAAGATTTTAGCCACAGATGGGCACGGATGAAACACGGATTTATTTCCGCGCTTCATTCCCGCGCCGGAAAATGTTTTCATTACGCATGGTTCCGTGCGTGATTTTTGAGGACGAGCATCTGCTGGTGGTTGCCAAACCCGCCGGCTGGAACACGCACGCGCCCAGTCCGCACGCGGGTGAAGGCATTTACGACTGGCTGAAACACCGCGAACCGCACTGGTCGTCGCTCGCCATTTTGCACCGGCTCGACAAGGAAACCAGCGGCATAATTATTTTTGGCAAAACGCCGCTCGCCAATAAATCGCTGACGGAACAATTCACCGCGCGCCGCGTCCACAAAAAATATCTTCTGCTAACCGACCGCGAAGTGCCGCAGAAAGAATTTATAGTTAAAACTTCGCTCGTCCGCGTCGGCGAAAAATACGCGAGCCGCGCCGGTGGAGAATTGGCCGAGACAAAATTTACTCCCATCGCGGACGCAAAATTCGCGGTCAAGAGCGCGGGGTTGAAAATGGTGACCGCCGAGCCGCTCACCGGTCGCACGCACCAGATTCGTGTTCACGCGGCGGAAAGCGGTTTCCCGATTCTCGGCGACACGCTGTACGGCGGCACGGCATCTTCACGCGTGTTTTTGCACGCGACGGAAATCGCGTTCACACATCCGGCGACAAACAAGCCAGTCAAATTTTTTGCGCCGGTGAGCTTCGACATCGAACCGCGCCTTGCTTTGCGCACTGCAATCATTGAGCCGGACACAACGAACGCCTTTCGCGTGATTCACGGTGCGAGCGACGGCTGGCCGGGCTGGTTTGTGGAAAAGCTCGGTGGTTTTCTGCTTTCGCAATCTGAATCGCCATTGGACGCGAAGCAAAACGAAGAATTGTCGCGACTCGCTAAAATCTTTTCCCCACGCGGCACATATCACAAAATTCTTTCGCGCCAAGTCCGCCGCTCGACCACGACGGAAGCCTCGCCGCAACTTGTCTTTGGCAAGGCCGCGCCGGAGCGGTTTGAGATTTTAGAAAATGGTATCCGCTACGAGATGAGTTTTAACGAAGGTTATTCCGTCGGCTTGTTTCTCGATCAACGCGACAATCGCCGCCGATTTTTGACCGGCCACATCGCCGCCGACTTCCCTCAACTATCAACTATCAACTTTCGACTTTTGAATTGTTTCGCCTACACCTGCGGCTTCTCCGTTTGCGCGGCCAAGGCAGGCGCGCGGACGACGAGCCTCGATCTCTCGAAAAAATATCTCGAATGGGGCAAACGCAATTTCGCGCTGAACGGCCTCGACCCGGCGGCGCACGATTTCATTTACGGCGACACGTTCGACTGGCTGCGGCGGCTGGCGAAGAAAGGCCGCGCGTTCGACGCCGTGGTGCTCGACCCGCCGACGTTTTCGCAATCGAAGGAGCACGGCACGTTCCGCGCGGAAAAAGATTACGGCCGGCTCGTCACCGCCGCGCTGCCGGTGGTGAAGCCGGGCGGAATTTTGTTTGCCTCGACGAACGCGGCGGACTTGCCGCCGGAAAATTTTCTCGCGGACGTGGACGCGGCGGTCCGCGGCGCGAAGCGGAAAATCCTGCAACGGCATTACGTTCCGCAGCCGCCGGATTTTCCAATCAGCCGCGCCGAACCGGCGTATTTGAAAACGGTGTGGTTGAAGATTGGGTAACTAGTTTTAGCCACGGATGAAACACGGATTGAACGCGGATTTTTTGAAATCGTGAAGAAATTACGAATAATTTAAAAAACCAATCTTAGATTTACTCGGCAGTCACAATGAAAATCTCAATGATGCTTTTCGGAAACTTTTCGAAGACTCTGGCCTAAACCAGATACAATTTGCAAAGCGCAGTAAAGTCAGGCAGCCAAACGTGGCTGCATATAATTCTGGGAATACGAAAATTGGTGTTAGAGCATTGTTGAACGCGTGAAAAAATTAGTACGGCTGGCCAGTGTTTCCATGGATGGAAATTACTGAATTTGACGGTGATTTTTCTAGCTTCCCCACCGCCGGCAGCATTTACATTTTCTACGATTCCGCTGGCAATGTTGTTTATTTGGGCAAAGCAAAGAATTTGAGAAACGAAGCAAGGCAGACATATAGGCGGCAAGCCACGTTTCACACACGACTCGGTCCAAGATTAGTAAGGAGAAAATATAGGTTTGGGGACTTAACCGCTTATGTGTCGTTATACAAAATTCCCAATGCGCGCATTCGTAAAAACTTTGAAGCATTTCTTTTGCGAATTTTCCCAAATCAGTCATACAACAATCATCTTGGTCATTTCAGTTGAAATTACAGGTTAAGCTTAAATCGCCAGCAACAGGCGTTTGATCTCCTTGAGCCGGGCTTTGGCTTCTTTTTTGGTGAGGCGCGGGAATTTGCCACCGAGCGTGATGAAATCGTTGTGGCGCGTGATTTTTAATTTGTCTTCCTCGACTTCGATGGCGGTCACGGCCTTTTCGCTGGCGAGAATTTTTAATTCGGCAACTTGCAAAAGCAATTCCACCGGCGATGGCAGCGGGCCAAAACGGTCGCGCAATTCTTTCGACAAATTTTCCAGCGCGGATTTTTCCGTGGCTTGCGCGAGCTTGCGGTAGATTTCGATGCGATGCTGCGGTTCGGTGACGTAGTTGTGGGGTAAGTTAGTAGTCAGTAGTTGGTGGTCAGTAGCTGTTGACGACTGACTATTGACTGCTGACTCGTTCAAAAAATCCAGCGCGACGCGGACTTCGACGCGCGGTTTCACTTTTTCACCTTTGAACGACGAGACGCTTTGCTTGAGCAACTGGCAGTAGAGTTCAAATCCAACGGCGGTGATGTGGCCGCTTTGTTCCGAGCCGAGCAGATTTCCCGCACCGCGAATCTCCAGATCGCGCATGGCAATTTTGAATCCGCTGCCGAGCGTGGAGTATTGCTTCATGGCGCTGATGCGTTTGCGCACGTCGGTGAGCAGGCTCGCGTGGCGCGGCAGCAGCAAATACGCGTAGGCCTGATGCTTGTAACGCCCGACGCGCCCGCGCAATTGGTAAAAGTCGCTCAAGCCGAAACGGTCGGCGCGATCAATGATGATGGTGTTTGCATTCGGAATATCCAAACCGCTTTCGATGATGGTCGTCGAAAGCAAAACGTCCGCCTCGCCGTTGACGAATTTCGTCATCACTTCTTCGAGGTCGTCGGAATTCATCTGGCCGTGACCGACGACAATTCGCGCGTTGGGGCAAAGTTTTTTCAAGCGGTCGGCCATGTCGTGAATCGTCATCACGCGGTTGTGCAGGAAAAAAACCTGTCCGCCGCGCGCGAGTTCGCGGTGGATGGCGTCGCGGATGGTGCGTTCGTCGAATTGCGTGACGATGGTCTCGACAGGCAGGCGGTCGTGCGGCGGCGTCTGGATGGTGCTCATGTCCCGCGCGCCGGTGAGCGCGAGATAAAGCGTGCGCGGTATCGGCGTGGCGCTCAACGTCAGCACGTCCACGAGCGTGCGCAGGCGCTTGAATTTTTCCTTGTGCAACACGCCGAAGCGCTGCTCCTCGTCAATCACGACGAGGCCGAGGTCTTTGAAAACAATGTCGTCCTGCACGATGCGATGCGTGCCGATGACGATGTCCACCGCACCCGCCGCGAGATTTTTGACGACCAGATTTTGTTCGCGCGGCGTGCGATAACGCGAGAGCAGCTCGACGCGGATCGGATAATCCGCCATGCGTTCGCGAAACGTGTTGAAATGCTGCTGCGCGAGCACGGTCGTCGGCACGAGAATCGCAACTTGTTTTCCGCCCATCACGGCCTTGAACGCAGCGCGAATCGCGACTTCAGTTTTGCCGAAGCCGACGTCGCCGCAAATCAAACGGTCCATCGGCTTGGCGCGTTCCATGTCGGATTTTGTTTCCGCAATCGCGCGGACCTGGTCGGCGGTTTCTTCGTAGATGAATGCGCTTTCAAATTCGTGCTGCCAGTTCGCGTCCGGCGGAAACGCATGGCCGGCCTGCGTTTCGCGCACGGCTTGGATGCGCAAAAGTTCGGAAGCGACATCGCGGACGGCTTTTTCGGTTTGCTCTTTCGCCTTGTGCCAGCGCGTGCCGCCGAGCGTGTTGAGCGGCGGATGCGCCCGGCCCACGCCGACATATTTGCTGACGAGATGCGCCTCGGTGACGGGCACGTAAAGTTTGGGCGCTTCTTCGCCGGAATTCGCCGGAGCATATTCGATGACGAGACATTCAGTTGATGGTTGAGAGTTGATGGTTGAGAGATCAACTCTGCGCGTGCCGCTGCCGATTGGAAGATTTTTTAGTCCAAGATAACGGCCAATGCCGTATTGCAGATGCACGACGTAATCGCTTTCTTCCAAATCGGTGAAATCAATGTCGAGCGCGGAACGTGTCGCCAATGCGTGTGAAGATTTTTGTCGGCGTGGTCGCTGGATTTTGTAACGCCCGAAAATCTCCGCGTCGGTGACGACAACAAGTTTCGCCTCGTCGCAAATAAAGCCTCGAGTGAGTGCGCCGATTTGAATGGAAAGATTTTTTTCTTGAACGAAGCCATATTCTTTCCAAATTTCCGTGAAGCGTTTCTGCTCGCCATCGTTGTTGCAAAAAACATGGACGGAAAAATCCTGCCGCAGCCAGCGATGAATCTGCTGAAAAAATTCACGACGCTGCGCCTCGGCGATCTGCGGTTCGGGCGCACGTTCGGCCAGCGGATGGAAAGCGTCGAGCGAATCGAATTTTGGATTGCGAATTTCGAATGTCCGAAATGTTAGCTTCGCTTTCACTTAAACTGACAATAGAAATTTGTCTTTTTGTTGCGGCATTTTGAAATTCATCCCACGAAATAAAAAACGGATCGTCGGCCGGAATTTGTTGCGAGTATTCGTCAGCGTGAACAGCAAGCGATTCCGGTTCGCACAAAATAAAAATGGTTTCGCGCGGCAAATAATCCAGCAACGTGGCAAATTCGATTCTGGCTTCCGGACTTCGGACTCCTCGGTTCTTTGATTTAAGAATTCCGAGTTCGCCAGCGGGCGGCAGAGTGATTGCTAACGATTTCCTCGCGCGAAATTTGCGTGAGCGGATCAAATTCGCGCAACGATTCGAGTTCGTCGCCGAAAAATTCCAACCGCACCGGCCACGGACTGGTCGGCGGAAAAACGTCCAGAATTCCGCCGCGCAAGGCGATTTCGCCTTTTTGCGAAACTTGCGCCTCGGGTTCGTAGCCTTGTTCTTCCAGCCATTCGACCAAATCAAGCGGAGCGATTTTACTGCCGCGCTCCAATGTGCGGGTACGTTCTTGAATTTCTCCGGGCGGAAAAGTTTTTTGCAACAGCGCAGTGATGCTTGTGACAACCACATTTTGATGTTTTGAGTTTTGAATTTTGAATTATCCCGGAGAGCGTGACGAGTGTTTCCAACCGGTCGCTGATTACGTCGGCGTGCGGGAGCTTGCCTTCGTGCGGGAAAATTTCCCATGGCGGATAAAAAGTAATGGTCGCCGATGGAGTTGGGTGAACCATGTTTCCATGTCTTGCTGGAAATTTTCCTGCGCCTTGAGGTCGGGCGTGACGATGACGATGGGCCGTTGCGGAAAAAGTTTTTGTAGGAGTGTGGCGAAAAATGGTTGGGCAGACGCACAAACTCCGGCCAAAGTCAGCACTCCGCCATTCTCCAATCGCCGGGCGAGGGATTGCACGGCGGGAGCTTTCGAGATGTCAGCGAACAAATTGCCTGTCGCTGACGACGATGCGTTTTGCGGCAAGCGCGGAAAAGTTCGCAGTGAAAATTGATTTCGTCAAGCGGCGCGGTCAATTTAAGCGAACCAGATAAAGGTCGGCTGGCTTGGAAATTTTGGCCGATGGTGTGTGGAATGTGTATTGGGCGGCGAGGCTGCCGTGATATTTCGCCATCCAATTCGTGATGCTGCCGTCTTGGGGATTGAGATGTGCGACGACGTAGCGAATGCCGAGCGAGCGCAGCCGTTCCGGGGAATCGCCGGGGGCAATGCACTCGACCCGGCGACGTCCGTAAGGCAGCCAGAGGCCGGGTTCATCCACATCGCAAATGTTTGGATAATAACCGACGACGGTTTCATCCGACGGCAGTGACTTTTCGAGAAATTTTTTTCGAGCCTGGGCTGCCTGATAATCGGATTCCGCGTAGCGCGAGTATTGGTCGGTAACGAGTTCATTTGCGGGAAATTTTTTGTGCAACATTTCCCAAAGGGTCGGCAGGGGGAGCAACGGACGATTGCCGGCGGCGGCCACCACGATGGCGGTGAACGCCATGATTTCCAGACCGAGCCGCTGCCAGCGGGGTTGTCGCACGACTTTGGCGTGGCCGGTTTTGACGAGGAAAAGCGGGAACAAAAAAATGTAATAGGGTGCAAGGTGGCGCGCGCTGGAAAAAGTCCCGACCTTGGCCATGAACAAGAGGAGCAAACCCCACGGAACGAGACGCAACAGAAATAAATTGCGGTTGCGCCGGATGGTTTCGCCGGTGGAAATAATTTTCCGCTGCCGCCACATTTGTAAAAAAGTGGCGAAAATCAAAATGCAAACACCCAGACCAAGGGCGGCATTGCCCTCGCAAATCCCGCGATAATAGTCGGCGCTCAAGTAGCCGAAATTTTCAAACGACGAAAAGTGCGCGCCGAAGGGTGTTTGCAGGAATTGCCGCATCTGTTCGTTCCAGAGCGGCACCGAATAACGAAAAAAAGGCGGCAGCAGTTCATGGAACGGCGGCATCAAATTTTGGAGCGGAATGCAAAACGCGTTGCCGACGACGCCCCAAAACGGATCCAGATGAAATCTTCCCGCCGACGGCAGGCCGGCCACATCCACCGGCAGCCACGTTCTGTAATGTTCATAGTTCAAAACACTGACCGGCACGATGGAGACAAGCAAACCGAGCGTCGCAACCGAAATGCTTCCAATGGGACGCGCCCAAAACAACCGAACGCTTGGCCATGCGGCGATCAGCCACAGCAGCACGAGTGGAAGATTTGTTTGTTTGACGCCCGTTGCCAGCGCGGCGGCCAGCAGCGACAGCCACAAGTCGGCCACGGATTTTGTTTTGCGCGCGCGCAAGGCCAGGTCCACCGCCGCCAGAATATAGACTGCCGCCAGACTGTCGTTGTCCACGGAACCGGCTTGCAACGCGAAGCACCAGCCGGCGGACAGAAACCACATCCACCACCAGGCCACTCGCGGCCGCACTTGCAGCCGCGTGAAGACGCTGAAAATCAGTCCGGGCAGCAGCAGGTAGGAAATCCAGTTGATGAGAAACAAAAACCGGTCGGTGTGCGTGAATAAAATCAGCGGCGCGCACAGCCATTCAAAGCCGCAGGCGGCGATGTTCATCCGCGCATCAAAAGTGTGAATCCAATGCCATTGTTCGAACCACAGCCAATGGAACACGCGCGGCAATCGGTAGGCGTCACTGTCGTAGTTCAGGTCTGGAAGCAACGAGCCGGACAAGAAAGCCAGCAGCACCAGCAAAAGAAAAAAGAATGGCGCGGGACGTTTGAAGCGGCGGCGGAATTTTTGAAAAAGTTGCGCCGGATTTTTTTGCGGACGCCATTTGGTTTTTTGTCGCCAGAAAAAAACTGCGATTCCGGCGAGGACAAAAACAACTCCATAGCCGGCGCGGTTCAACCGGTGCAGCGCCGACAAAATCCAGCCAGCGCTCACCAGCAGAGTCGAAAACAAAATCCAACACCGCGCAATGGTTAGCATATCCGAGGAACGTTATGAAACGCGCTCAATTGTTCGACTGTAAAATCTGGCGTTCGTTTCCGCGTGCAAAATTCACAGCGAAGAACACCGGAGTCAAGAACAGCGCTTCTCCCAATCCGTCAGTTCTGGGCGAGGATTGATGGGAATTCAAATACTAGAAAGCCAGCACGGAGGCGAGCGTTAAAATCATCAAGCTCCTTGACTGGTTTGGTGGTGGGATTTGTATTATCTTGCGCAATCATCTGCCGGGAAAGTTGTCAGGTGAAAATGCAACTGCTCCAGTTTTGCGCCGGATTTTGTATGGCACGCGTGACACGGAGTTGACTGGCGGGATTAATCAATCATATCGTTGGTGTCGAAATGAACTCGCCCGGACAAGAGAGACCAATTAGTTCCATTCCCGTGCCGACTTGGGCTTCTTCCCGCATGACTTTGGCCGCAGTTTTTTTCTTATGCTTCTCATGGATTGTGTTCGTCCGCCTGCATACCGCCTCCGAACCGCTGGAACGTGACATCAGCACCCAAATTCTGATGGGGCGCGTCTTGGCCGACGGCGGCAAGATGTATGTGGACACCATCGAATTCAAGCCACCGGGGATGTTTGCGATCTGGCAAGTCATCCATCAGTTAGTTGGAACCGGTCCGTGGGTCGTGGTCTGGGTCAACATTTTGGTAACGACGCTGACGATGTTTGGCGTTTATGCAGCGGGTTCGGTGAAGCCTTGGGGCCGCGTAAGTGGCATCTGGGCGGCTATTTTTTGGGCGCTAATCAGTGGTGACATGATGCTTCAGGCCAATCAACCTTGCAATGAAGTGTTTATGAATATGTTCATGGCTTGGGGTATTGCGATATGGCTGCAGGCCGATTTGGCAAAGCAGCGCCAATGGAATTTTGTTATTGCCGGACTGATGCTTGGTTTGGTCACGTTGATCAAGCCTGCGCTGTTGACCGTGGTTTTGATGATTCTGGCTTGGATATTGGCTGAAGGACTGAATTTGGTGGTGCTTAAGCGGCGCGCCTGGACAATGCGATGGGTATTGCTGCCGGTCGCGTTGCTGTGGGGATTGATGGTGCTCTATTTTGTCTGGCAAGGCCGGGGAACCGAATTTTACAACTGTCTGGTGCGGTATGGAGTGTTCTATGCAAGCAACGGAATACAAACCATGCCGAACGCGCGTTCAAGCATCTGGGCGAACATTCTGAATGGTCTGGGCTTGGATCTTATCCCCACCTACCTAGACTTTCTCGCACCACTGATGTTGCTGATTATTTTGGGAGTCGGCAAAGGTTTGAGCGGCAACCGGCGTTCGCAAGTGCTGACCCTGGCGGGATGTCTGCTCGGCACATTTTTAGCCGTGTCCATTCCGGGGAAATTTTTTCCGCACTACTACCAGCTTTATCTGCCCATCCTGGCGGTCGGGGCGGGTTGGGGTATCGCCACCGTCGCCAATACTTTGCAACGGTGGGCCGTGGCGCAAATAATCGGTGTCCTGACGCTCGTCTTCCTGCTCTGCCACATAATCCCTGACTGCGAAAAAAGCGGAATGACATGGTCTCGCCTGAAATACCCGGGGGATTATTTCATCGAATTTGAACGCTGCGGCCACGCCGTCAACCAAATGCTCAAGCCGGATGAATGTTTTTACGTCTGGGGAGTGGATCCCAGCGTTTATTACTACAGCGATCGCCGGCCAGCGAGCGGCATCTTCTGGGCGGACCGGCTTTTATATGGTCCCTCAAAGACCTGGGCCACGCAAAAGGTAATCGCCGACCTCGAGAAAACACAGCCGCCGCTGATTCTGATCGAAGAAAAAGAGGGTTTGATTCAATCACTGGACCACGCGATGCCGGATCACCCGGTGTTCCAGTGGATTTCAGCCCGCTATGTCGAGACACCGGCGGCGAAGTTTTCAAAATATTTTAATGTCTATCTTCGGCGGGACAGCGCGCTGGCCAATCGGCTGGCGACCAATCAACAGCCGTTCGTTCTCACGCTGGCGGATGTGGATCCGAAATTTCTGCGGCAGACTGCCGATGAACTTCTCCAAAAGGGGCGGACAAACGAGGCCAAGGCGTATTTGCAGAAAGCGGTGGAATTTGAACACCACCCGGTGCCCTGACTTTTTTGCGGCAAGGAAAACATAGCCATTTCAATCAACATTGGCACAAGCGCCTCTGTGAGGCTGGCCATCTTGGCTGATGTGCCGATGCTGTTTTGATCGCCATAGAATAGAACGGCAACAGAATCATGATCGCTTTGCCTGCGACAATCCGGTAAGACGACATAGTTATTAAAACCAAAGACTGCCATGTCCAGCCGGGCAAACAATCCGATCACGATAATCAGCAACATCAGCCAGGCCTACTTGAAATAATTTTTGCGTTCACGGATAAGATTCAGGATGAACTGACCGGTTTGCTCATTTGATTTGGTCCACTTTAGCCGGGCGGGGTTTACGTTGGAATATTTCCAACGCACAGCGGTGAATTTTCCCGTGGCGGGCGACCTCATTTGTGCCGAAAGCGTAGGTGGTTTCAGTTTGGGAAATGATGTCCGCCAGCCCGACTCGGGTGTAGTTGGTCTGGTATTTGTCCCACCAGTCGAAGAGATTTGGAGCCGGATCGGCACGACGGGCCGCCATCATGACAATGTCGCAAACAACAATGAATTCTGGCTTTTGCGCTTCAAGCTCGCCGATCATTTCCCGCCGCATCTTCAAGGCGAACGGCTGCGCCTCGTTCAGCGCGAAAATATAAATGTAACCCGTAGCCGAATGGCGGTGCGACAGAAAATAGATTTCCGGCTCTGATCCCAGTACCGCCACGCGGGCTGCTGGCGGGGAATTATCCTGGATGAACTTCGCGACGACTTCCGCTTCCGGCAACGGGTCAAAGCCATATATTTCCCGGGCGAGTCTGAATTTCGGCATAAAAAACCAAGGTCCCGCGCACGTCACGATGGTTATGACCACCATCAGCACATAGATTCCGGGCATGAAGTTCCTTCCGATGCGCCATTGGCAAATGCCGCTGACGGCCACACCCGCCAGCAAGGCCAGCGCAGGAACGGCAATCAAAAAATAATGGGGCCGAAAATAAAAATCCAGTGAAACCGCCAACGCCGACGACACGCAAAACCCAAACAGCCAGCCGCGCGAATTTTTCAAACGCCCGTCCCACCAGATGACGAGCAATCCGACCGCCGCCAGCAGCCACAGCATGATGCCACTGATGATAACCCAGGCAAAATTATGCCAGAACAAACCCGCGCCGCCGCCCGGCGTCTCAATCGAGGCGTAGGCCCGCGCATAGTCAAAAGTCCAAAATTTGAAGGCGCCAAACGTGCCCGCGTGCCAGAGCCACAGGCAGCACAAGCCCAGCGGTGCGAGCATGGACAATCCATAAACCGCCACGGAGCCGATGCGTCGACCGACTGCGTCTTTTGCCAGGAAGCATTTGCCAAACGCAAACGACAAGCCCGCCCACGCGGCAACGATGGCGGCGTGTTGCTTCATCAGAACCGCCGTGCCGAAGAGCGCGCCGCTGGCGGCGAGCACCGGCCAATTTTCTTTTTGCCGGACACGCCACATCAGACACAAGCCGGCCGTGATAAAAAAAGCGCAGAACTGCGTCGCGTGGCCGGCCTGCCCCAGCATGGAAATGCCGGCGGCGAGCAGGGCGTAACTGGCCGCCGCAACGAGGCCGGCGGTCTCATCGAGCATTTTTTTGCCAAGCCAGTAAAGCATCAGCGCGGTCGCGGTCGTCATCAACAGCAGTCCAAAATGAATGCCCGCCGGGGTTTCGCCGAACAGCGCCATGATGGCGGCATAGGCGAGATACGTTCCGGGAAATTTCATGTTGTAGGCCAGCGCGTAAGGCGGAATGCCTTGAAGAATCAACTGGCCGGCATAGGCATATTCTCCCTCGTCGCGTTCCAGTGGAAAATTGAGCAGCCGCAGCCGCGCGCCGGCGACGATCAGCAGCACCGCCACCGTGAACCAGCGGAGCCAGATCCGTTTTGAATCAGGGAGGCGGTTTGGCGCTGGCGTCATGCCCGGACATTGGACAGAAACGAGCCGGCGAATTCAATTCAATTTGCCGGTTTCGGTTGACCCGGCGGCGCGGCTCCGCGAAAATTTCGTCATGGCGTCCCCGCATCCCGTTTTGATTTTGCCCTTCGCGCTGCTGCTCGGCGCGATCGCCGCCGGGCCGGTGCTCGCGCCGAAATGGTGGTTGCGGCATTATGCCAAGGTGGCGCTTGGCCTCGGCGCGGTCACACTCGGCTATTATATTTTTGTTTTGCGCGACACGCAAAGCCTGGGGCACACCGCGCACGAATATGTCAGCTTCATCGCGCTCGTCGGTTCGCTCTACGTTGTCTCCGGCGGCATCCACATCGGCGTCAAAGGCGAGGCCACGCCGTTCAAGAACGTGATTTTTTTGTTCATCGGCGCGGTCATCGCGAATTTATTGGGAACGACCGGCGCGGCCATGCTGCTCATCCGTCCGTGGATCCGGATGAATCAATCCCGCGTCACGGCACATCACATCGTCTTTTTCATTTTTATCGTGGCGAACATCGGCGGCTGCCTCACACCCATCGGCGATCCGCCGCTGTTTCTCGGCTATCTGCAAGGCGTGCCGTTCTGGTGGGTCGCAAAAAATTGCTGGCCGATGTGGGCGGTCGGCATCGGCCTGTTGCTTGCGATCTTTTACATCGTGGACAAAATCAACTTTGCCCGCGCGTCGCTGGCCGTGCGGAAAAGGAAACGGCTCAACCGAAACGTGGCGGTTCGACGGCCTGCCCAATCTGTTTTTTCTGGCGATGATTCTTGGCGCGGTGTTTGTGGAAACGATTTTTGTGCGGGAGGCGTTGATGATCGCCGCCGCACTCGGCTCGTATTTCACAACCAAGAAGACCGTTCACGCGGCGAACCAGTTCGATTTTCATCCAATTGTGGAAGTCGCCATCTTGTTCGCCGCGATTTTTGCGACGATGATGCCGGCGCTTGACTGGCTCAATCAAAACGCCCCGCGTTTGCTTGGCCAGAATCCCGCGCCCGGCATTTTCTTCTGGGGCACGGGCGTGCTCTCCAGCGCGCTCGACAACGCGCCGACATATCTCGGTTTTTTGAGCGCGCTGTTCGGCGTGACGGGCGCGAAGGATATCGTTGAACTGCTGGGGCGGAATTCGATTCACGTCCTTGCCATCAGCGTGGGAGCGGTCTTTTTCGGCGCGGCGACCTACATCGGCAACGGCCCGAACTTCATGGTCAAGGCCATCGCCGACCAGCAGAAAGTTTCCACGCCATCGTTCTTCGGCTTCATTTTCAAATACGCCCTGCCGTTCCTGCTGCCGGTGCTGATAACCATCTGGCTGCTTTTTTTCCTCCCCAATTGAAATGGCGATTTTGAAACATTTTCTTTGCGCGCAGCGTCTGTTTTCGGAAGATTAAGGCGCAATCAGCTTGGCATCCGGCGTGCGCACACTTTACAACATCCTGTTCATCATTTTTTTCGTTTTGTCCGCGCCATATTATTTCTGGCGGATGCGGCGGCGCGGCAACTGGCTGTCGGGTTTTGGCCAGCGGTTTGCGAAGTACGAGGCCAGCCTCAAGCAGGCGCTGACCAACCGTCACGTCATCTGGCTGCACGCCGTGAGCGTCGGCGAGGTCAACCTCTGCACGCAGCTCATCCGCGTGCTCGAACCGCGCGTGCCAAACCTGAAAATCGTCGTTTCCACGACCACGACCACCGGCATGGCCGAGCTGCGCCGCCGCCTGCCCACGCACGTCAGCAAAATTTATTACCCGATTGACCGGCGGAAATTCGTCAGCCGCGCGCTGGCCTTGATCAATCCCAAGGCCATCGTGCTGGTCGAGGCGGAAATCTGGCCGAACTTTCTCTGGCGGGCGCAAAGGCTCGGCATCCCCGTTTTTCTGGCGAACGCGCGGCTGTCCGACCGTTCATATCCGCGCTACAAAAAATTCGCATTTTTGTTCCGCCCGCTGTTTGCATCGCTCGCCGGCGTCGGCGCGCAAAATGAAGAGGACGCGGTGCGGCTGCGCGAAGTCGGCTGCCGCCCCGAAGTGGTTCGCGTGGTGGGCAACCTGAAATTCGACGCGGCGAAACTGGATGAACTGCGCACGCTCGACGTTTCCGCCATGCTGCGGCAGTTCGGGGTTTCGCCGGACGCGCCAATTTTGGTCGCCGGCAGCACGCACGACGGCGAGGAAATCATTCTGGCGGAGATGGCGAAGCGGTTGCGCGTGAAATTTCCGAAATTATTCCTGGTGCTGGTGCCGAGGCATTTCGAGCGCTGCCGCGAGGTCGCGCAAAAACTGCGCGCGCGCGACGTGAAATTTTTCTGGCGCAGTGAATTTTCCCCGAAGACAAAATTCGACGAAGGCGAGGTTGAGTGTCTGCTGGTCAACACGACGGGCGAGCTGAAATTCTTTTACGAGCACGCGACGGTGGTGTTCGTCGGCAAAAGCCTGACGGCTGTCGGCGGGCAAAACCCGATTGAGCCGGGCGCGCTGGGCAAACCGATGGTGTTCGGGCCGAACATGCAGAATTTTGCGGACGTGACGCAGAGTTTTCTAGCGCAAAATGCCGCCGTGCAGGTGCGCGACCCGGAGGCTTTGGAGAAAACAATTGCTGATTTGCTCGCGGACGAAAACCGCCGGACAGAACTGGGCCGCAACGCCCTCAAGGTCGTGTCGCAAAATCTGGGGGCGCTGGACCGCACGGCGGAAATGATTTTGGAGCAGCTCAAGGCGCGGGGAATCTACGTTGTGCCGGAGAAATAATTTTTGGCGCATTTCGCCGCTTGACGAAATTGGAATGGCTTATCATATTCGCGCCCGCTTTCGTTCCGTGAAAAAAAGTGTATGTTGTAAGTCGTATGTCCAAAACAAAGGTTGGCAAAGCCGGCGCGGATCCATCCCTGAAAAAGGGAAAGCGCAGCCTCGCAACTTTAGCCGTCCAGCCATTGGAACCCGCCGCCATTTTGTCCAACGGCTCCGCCACGGAGCTTGCTGAAAAAATCAAGGAGCTCGTCCGGCTCGCGCAGGAGCAGGGACAACTGACCTACAACGACATCAACGAGGTGCTGCCGGAAAACGAGGCGACGCCCGAAAAGCTGGATGAAATTTTTTCCAAACTGCGGGCGCACGAGATTGAAATCGTTGACCAGGCCGAGGTGGACAATCTCAAGAAGCCTGAAAATGACGAAGAGGACACGTCGCGGCTGGACATTTTGGACGATCCGGTGCGGATGTATTTGAACCAGATGGGTCAGGTGGCGCTGCTGACGCGCGAGCAGGAGGTGGAGATTTCCAAGCGCATCGAGGACGCCGAGGCGGAAATCACAAAAATCATTTACGGCCTCGGTTTTGCGGGCAAGGAACACATTGCGCTCGCGGAAAAACTCCTGGCCGAGCCGCCGCGCGAGCGTTTCGACCGCGTGGTCCTGGAAAAGAAGGTGGACAGCCGCGACGCGCATCTGCGGGCGTTGCGCAAACTCGTGGCGCGCGTCCATCAGGCGGATGAAGAGGTGGATCATAAATACACGGCATGGCGCCACGCCCACGGCAAGGCCGCCGTCCGTCGGGCGCAGGCGGCGTTCAAGCGGCCTGACCTGCAGCTTCAAAGCCTGTTCCCTAAATTTTGTTTCAAGCAAAAAGTCGTCGAGGAAATGACGCTCGTCGCCGAAAACATTTACGACAAACTGCAATACAGTTTGCGCGCGCTGGCCGAGGCGGAAATGCAGCGCGAATCCAGCGCGCAGCAGCATCTGGTCGCCGCCGAGAAGCAAAAAATCAAGGCGCTCGAGGAATTTGTGCGGATGCCGTTCGAGGGTTTCCTCAAGACGTTCGACTCACTGCGCGAATTTTCGACCCACGCGCTTCAGGCCAAAACCGAAATGGTCGAGGCCAATTTGCGCCTCGTCATTTCCATCGCCAAAAAATACACGAACCGCGGACTGTCCTTCCTCGATTTGATCCAGGAAGGCAACATGGGCTTGATGAAGGCGGTCGAAAAATTCGAGTATCGGCGCGGCTATAAATTTTCCACCTACGCGACGTGGTGGATCCGGCAGGCCATCACGCGTTCGATTGCGGATCAGGCGCGGACAATCCGCATTCCCGTCCACATGATCGAGATCATCAACAAGCTGATGCGCGTCCAAAAAAGATTGATCCAGGATTTTGGCCGCGAGCCGACGGCGGAGGAACTCGCCGACGAACTGCAAATGCCCGTGGACCGCATCCGCGCCGTCCTGAAAATGGCGCAGCAGCCGATCTCGCTGCAATCGCCCGTCGGCGACAGCGAGGACGCGAACTTCGGCGATTTCATCGAGGACAAGGCCGCCGAAAGCCCGCTCGACATGACAAGTTTCAGTTTGTTGAAAGGCAAGCTGGGCGATGTGTTGTGCAGTTTGGGTGAACGCGAGCGGAAAGTTTTGGAATTGCGCTTCGGCCTCGGCGACGGCAATGCGCGCACGCTCGAGGAAGTCGGCCAGCAGTTCAATGTCACGCGCGAACGCATCCGGCAGATCGAGGCCAAGGCGCTCCGCAAAATGCGCCACCCCACGCGCCTGCGGCAGTTGAACGGTTTTCTGGAAGTCGAAGACGTGGATCACGACTGAATTGCCTGGCGACCGGATTGTCGCATTCAAATTTCCCCTGCAATTGAACGCGGCCTGAAAAATCTGTGTTTCATCTGTGTTTCATCTGTGGCTAAAATGTCTCCGCAATGGAATACGAAGCCGTCATCGGGTTGGAAACGCACGTCCAGCTCAAAACGAAATCCAAGATGTGGTGCGGTTGCGCGAACCAATACGGTTCCGAGCCGAACACAAATGTTTGCCCCGTCTGCCTCGGGATGCCCGGCGTGCTGCCCGTGCCGAACGACGAGGCGCTGCGCCTGACGGTGCTGACCGGTTATCTTCTCAACTGCGAAATTCCGCGCTTCGCCAAGTTCGACCGCAAAAGTTATTTTTATCCCGACGCGCCGAAAAATTACCAGCTCACGCAATACGACAAGCCTTCGACGCAAAATGGTTTTGTCGAATTTGAATTCAGCGGCGCGGGTTCGGCGAACGGCCTCGGTCGCGTCCGCATCACCCGCGCGCATCTGGAGGAAGACGTCGGCAAAAGTTTTCATTTTGACCGCAACAGCGGCGTGGATTTCAACCGTGCGGGCGTGCCGTTGATGGAAATTGTTTCCGAGCCGGACATCACGAGCGCCGACATGGCCTATGCATACCTCAACGCGCTCAAGGATATTCTGAGCAATCCAGGCGGCAGAGAGGAAGATAGAGTAAGCGATTGTGACATGGAAAAGGGAATGGTGCGCTGCGACGTGAATATTTCCGTGCGACCTGTCGGTTCGAAGGAACTCGGCGCGAAAATCGAGATCAAAAACATGAACAGCTTTTCCGGCGTGCGCCGCGCGGCGGAATATGAGATCGCGCGCCAGATCGCCGCCGTGCAGCGCGGCGAGAAATTGATTCAATCCACGCGCCGCTGGGACGACGAGGCGGGCGTCACCGACGAAATGCGCACAAAGGAGCACGCACACGATTACCGCTATTTTCCCGACCCCGATTTGATGCCGCTCGCGCCGACCGACGCATGGTTGGAGGAAGTGAAATCGCGTGCATGGGAATTGCCGCTCGCACGGAAGCAACGGCTTGCTCGTGAATTCTATATTACCCCTTACGATGCGGGCGTTCTTTCACAGAATTCGATTCTTGGAAAATATTTTGAAAATCAAATCCATTTTGCCCCACCAGAGAAAGTAATTGATTATGGAAAGCCAATTGCGAATTACATCATCAATAGCCTTCCCGCTTACGCACAAGCGACTGGTCAAGCACCTGAAAGCGTGATTTATAATATACCGCAATCAGGTGTCTTTGATGTTGCCAAAGCCCAATTGACCGGAATGATAAGCGCTTCCGCCGGTCAAATAGTATTTCAAAAGATGTGTGAAACCGGGAAAGCTCCTGATTTTTTAATTCAGGAATTAGGCCTCGCGCAGGTCAGCGACACCGGTGCGATTGAAAAATTCTGCGACGACGCGATTGCCGCCAATCCAAATTCCGTCGCCGATTACAAAAGCGGAAAAGTTGCCGCGCTGAATTTTCTCAAAGGTCAGGTGATGAAACTGAGCAAGGGTAAGGCGAACCCGAATCTCATCGGCGAAATTTTGGAAAAGAAATTAAAGAAATGATTTTGCCACAGAGATGCAGAGACACAGAGTTCTCTTCTCAAAAATTCTCTGCGACTCTGTGCCTCTGTGGCTAATTCTTATGTTTTCACAAATCAAATCAGTCCATTTCATCGGCATCGGAGGCACGGGCATGGCCGCCGCCGCCGCCGCGATGCAAGAACGCGGTTTTCACGTTACCGGCTCGGACCAGAATGTTTATGAGCCGATGGCGTCGTTTCTTGCCGGAAAAAAAATCGCGGTGATGAACGGCTACGACGAAAAAAATCTTTCGCACAAGCCGGATTTGGTTGTCATTGGAAACGCGATTTCTCGCGGCAATCCCGAAGCCGAATTTGTTCTCGACCACAAATTGCGTTACTGCTCGCTGCCGGAATTGCTGAAGGAATTTTTCATTCGTGGCAAGCGCTCGATTGTCGTTTCGGGAACTCACGGAAAAACCACGACGACTTCGCTGCTGGCGTGGGTTTTCGAGCACAATGGATTGAACCCGAGTTTTTTCATCGGCGGCATCCCGAATAATCTTGGCCAGGGCGCGCGGTTCACGGACAGCGAATGGTTCATTCTCGAGGGCGACGAATACGACACGGCGTTTTTTGACAAGCGCAGCAAGTTTGTCCATTATTTGCCGGAAGTCGCCATCATCAACAACCTCGAATTCGACCATGCGGACATTTTTGAAAATCTCGATGCGATAAAAAAATCCTTTTCGCATTTCATCCGGCTGGTTCCGCGAAACGGCTTGCTGCTCGGCAACGGCGACGACGCGAATCTCGCGCCGCTGTTGAACGTGACGCATTGTCCGGTGAAAAAATTCGGCCTCGGCGAAAATAATTCCGTTCAAGCGTTCAACTTGCGCTTTGGCCCGACGGCGACGGAGTTTGAAATTCCGAGTTTCAAGTTTCACTTGAATTTGATTGGCGAATTGAATGTGCGAAATGCGCTCGCGGTCATTGCGGCGTCAAAACATTGCGGGCTTTCCAACAAGCAAATCCAATCCGCGTTCGACACGTTCAAGGGAATCAAGCGGCGGATGGAAGTGCGCGGCATCGCGGGCGGCGTGACGTTGATTGACGATTTCGGCCATCATCCGACCGCGATCCGGGAAACGCTCAAGGCGCTGCGTTTGAAATATCCGCGCGAAAAAATCTGGGCGATTTTCGAGCCGCGCTCGAACACGACGCGCCGGAATGTTTTTCAAGCGGAACTGGCCGGGTCTTTTGCCGACGCAAACGCCGTCGTGGTTTCGGAAGTCGCGCGGCTGGAGCAGATCGCAGCCGACGAAAGGTTGAACCCGGAAAAATTGATGCAGGATTTGAAAGCTTCAGGCAAGGACGCGGCGTATCTGCCGGGAGTGGATTCAATTGTTGGACACATTGCCAAGAATGTTCAAGGCGGCGACATCGTCTGCGTGTTCAGCAACGGCGGTTTCGGCGGGATTCACGAAAAATTACTGGCGCGGCTCGGCAAAAAGTGACGCAAATTTCTGGCACATGAATTGCGACCTTTTGCGGCATGGCAAAAAAAGTCAATCTGATGAAGCTCACGCTGGAATCCCGGGGACAGTCCGAACTCTCGAACCGTCCGCCCGCGAAGGTTTCGCCCGTGCTTTATCTGATGCAGTTGCGGTTGCCGAAGGTGAAAATTTCCCCGTTGAGAAAAAAGCTGCCGATTGCCGTGGACGCCGAGACCCGCGCGCAAATCGAGCACCCGGTGAAAATCATACACGTTGCCTGATTTTTGGACAGCGGCCGCATCGGGAATGGCTGGAATTCCACCCGCTTATTGAATAATTACGAGTGCGTGATATTTGGCGGCGATTAATTTTTGGGAGCTTCCAGTAATACCGGCATCGCGCCGTCCGCACTTTGCCCCGGAAATTCCACGCGCTCAAATCCCGCGTTGCGGAAAAACATCACCAATTGCCACTGCGCCCGTTGCGTGGCTTCGTTGAGAATTCCATCCGTCCGGGCCGCGCGCCTGATGTCGTCCACCGCCATCTGCCGCGCCGTCTGCTCCAAATCTTTGTCGAAGCTCCGCAAAAATCCCTGCTTCCAGTCAATCACCTTGGTCAGGTTGTCGTCGAGATAGGCATCCGTGATCTGCGCCGGCGGCAGGTTTATGCGGACGGTTTTGCCGGACACCGCCACGTCGCCGGGCGCAAGATGTTTGAGGTCAATGCCCGCTTTCACCACGCCGTGCGCGAGCAGCAGCACGCGGTTGTCGCCCTGCACAAACTGGCCGAGCGTGCTTTCCGGCGGCACGTCGAGGATGACGACTTTCTCCACGACATATTTGACGGTGACCAGGTCGGCCAGCGTTTGCACCTGCCGGATGACCGTTGCCGTGTTTTCCTCGTGCGGCCGGGAAGGTTCATGCCAGCGCGCCAGTTTGAAACCAAGCCAGCCGCCCGCGCCGATGAGCATCGCCGCAATGACCGTGATGGAGAAAATTCGTTCCAGCCGCCGCATGGCGGAAAAGTAAGACGCAACGGACAGGAAGCAAGAAACAAGTGAGTGGCGCGCAAAAGCCCGGCGGCGTCAATTCACTTTTTCCCGCGCTTCAAAGACTGCAGGCGCGTGGCTTGCAGCCGCTTGATGACCACTTTGGACACGCGCTTCATCCATTCGTAGCCGATCGCGCGATCCCTTTCACACAATTCGCGGAGGGTCGTGGCGAAAAAGATGATGGCCTTCGTCGGTTTCACCGCGCGCGCGTCGAAATTCCATTTGTAAGGCGCGAACAACCAGGACCAGCCGAGCACGTCGCCGGCCTTGATGGTCTGGATGAGCCGGCGGCTTTTTTTTCCGGTGGCGGATTCCAGTGCGACCTCGCCTTCGAGGATGATGTAAAAGCGGTTTGCGGCGAGCCCTTCGCTGAAAATAATCTTGTCCGCCGGAAACTCGACTTCCATGGCATTATTTGACAGCACTTCGAGCTGCTGCCTGGAGAAGCCTTTAAGAAAAGGTTGCGCGGCCAGAAGAGCGGTGTCTATTTTCATAATCATTTCCTTTTGCCAAGGGCTGGAGCTTGAATGATTCAGCCGTGCATAAGGTATCTGCGCCCGCCTTAAAATGACTCTCCTTGATTTGCGGAAATTCAAACATATTTTGGCCTCCTTCAAGCTGTGACTGGCGCTGGGAAATCAGGAACGGAAATTTCCCGTCAACGAAATTCAAAGATCAGCACTACGCCGGAATTTCGGAATGCAGATTAAGACGGTCAAATATCTTTTCCGGCGGCATATCTTCGATCTCCAACACATCAAAAAAAATCCAGACATTGGGGTTGCCAGTGGCGTGTTCAAGCGCCCTAAAATCCTCATTTTTGCCCGCACCGGCCTGGATGCGCCTGATTAACTCGACAATTTCGGATCGCGTGAAAGAAATCATGTCACAAAAAAGTTTTTTGACGGTGTGAGGTTGATGTTCATGGTTGCGGCGTGGGGATTTTCATGCCGGAGCGGAGGCCGGGTTGAAATAAAATGCCGCGCGCAAATGTGCCGGCTCCCGCGCGGTGTCAATGGGCGTCGTTTCATAAGAATTGAATTCCAGCGTCTGGAAATCCACTTCCCGATACGTCCCGCTTCGTTCATCGTAAAAAAACATTCGCCGGCCTCCAAGCACCGAGCCCAAATAGTCCGCGAGTTGCCGGGCTTGGGGCGACTGCCTCGTCTCTTTCGGACCAATGACAGTGAACTCTCCCGGCGTATCGACATAATTACGAACCTTGAAAACAGTATCATCAATCGTAATCGAGAAATTGAAACCGCGACATGTAAAGTCACCAGTCGAGTCAGCAAACCGTTCCTTGGAGAGGTAAATCATGATGCTAATTGCTACAGTTCACTATGTTTTGTTCAATAGGTTATACCGCGCACGATTATCCGAAAGCTGCCCTTTGGGGAAGGTGAGCCCGATTCGGAAACATCCTCGAGCGTCGTGAATATTTGCCCGGGATTTTTGAAGCTAAAAAAACTACTCCGTGTGGTCGCCCGTGAATAATCCAACCTCTTCAACCAACCGTGTCAGTTCAACCGCCGATTGCACCTGCATTTTTCGCGTCAAGTTTGTCCGGTGCAGTTTCACGGTGCGTTCGTTGATTCCCAAGACGTCGGCGATTTGTTTGTTCATCTTTCCGCGCACGACGTGTTCCAGCACCTCCAGTTCGCGCGGCGTCAGCGCGTCAAACCGCCCGCGCAATTCCTGCAAGCGCAAGCGCGCGCTCCGCTCTTGCGCGCCGCGCGCCAGTGCGCGCCCGACGGCGTCCAGCAGTTTCTCCTTCGGGCTTAATTTGGTCAAAAAATCTTCCGCGCCGCGCCGCATCGCCTGCACCGTTGTCGGAATGTCCCCCTGCGCCGACAAAAAAACCACCGGCAACGGGTTGGCCGACTTGGCCAGCGCCGCCTGCAATTGCAGGCCGTTGAGTCCCGGCATCTGCAGATCCGCCAGCACGCAGCCGGACATTCCGGGGGCGAGCTGTTCGAGAAATTTTTTCGCCGAATCAAAAGCCTGCACGGAATGACCCGCCGCCCGCAGCAACCGGGAGACAGATTTCAAGAATGACGCATCATCATCCACGATAAAAACCGTGCCGGATTCGGTCGGAAGATTCATAAATCAATTGTCATGCGCCGGCAGGGTGAATTTGAAGACCGCCCCGCGCGTGGCATTGTTTCCGCCCCAAATTTTGCCGCCGTGCGCCTCGATGATCGTCTGCGAAATCGCCAGTCCCATGCCCATGCCGTTGGCTTTGGTCGTAAAAAATGGTTCAAACAATCGCTCCACTTTGTCCGCCGCGATTCCGGTTCCGTAATCACTCACCGATACTTCGACGGTTTCGTCCTTTGCCGTCACGGCACGGACGGTCAGCAGCCGTCCTGCCTTCGCGCCGTTGGCCATCGCATCCATCCCGTTCAAAATCAGGTTCAACAGCACCTGTTGCAAATGCACGCGGTCACCGCGCACGACTGGCAGTCGTGGCGGAATTTGCAAAAGCAAATTGATCTGTCGCGCCTGCGCGTCGGACTTGGCCAGCGTGACGGTTTCCGCCAGTAATTCGCCGAGATCCAAAGATTTTAATTCGAGGCTGCGCCGTTTTAGCAATGAGCGCATCCGGTCAATCACGCTGCCGGCGCGCTGGTCGTCCTTGCGGATGTCCGCGAGGATGGCGCGGATTTCTTCCAGGTCGGGCTTTTCATTTTTGAGAAAAATTTCCGCCGCCTCCGCGTTCCGCAAAATGGCCCCGAGCGGCTGGTTCAACTCGTGCGCGAGCGCGGACGTCAGTTGTCCCATCGTTGACACGCGGGTGACGTGCGCCAGTTCCGTCCGCTGGTTGAGAATCACCGCCTCGGCGCGGCGACGCTGTCTGCGTTGCGTCAGAAGTCCGGCAATCGTGACCGCCTGTGCCAGAAAAACCGCCAGCGAAAACAAAATCAAATTTTTATGTTCGTCCCACAATGTCGCCGGCCGGTAACGGATGACACCACCGGCGGGCACGCGATTTTCACTGATGCCCCAGCGTCGCAACGCCCGCCAGTCCACCATCGGCGTTCCCTTCGTCGCCACTTCGATGGGCAATGTTTTCGGGTTTGTGCCGCCGAGCACGCGCAACGCCAGTTGTCCGGCGCGCACGCCGAGGTCTTCGGAATCCACCACCGAACCGCCCACGGCACCGCTGCCCAGCACCCATCCGCCGAACACATAGATCGGCACGCTGGCGGAAGGCACCAGCATCTGCGCGAGCTGCGCCATGAAATAAGTCTGGCCGTTCACATCATTCAGAACCGTGCTTAACAATACCACCGTGCCTTCGGGCAGCGATTTCACGGCTGCCGGCAATTCCCCAATTGGGCGGTTGGTCCAGAAGTCAAACTTGATTCCCTCCAGCGACTGCGACGCCTCGGCAATCCGGCCCAGCGTTGAGCGATCCATGTCCGCCACGCCGCCGATCACCACCACGCGCCGCGTGTCTGGTTGCAGGCGCATGATGAGTCCCAATGTGCCCCGGATGTCGAACCGCTGCACAATCCCGGTGACGCCGAACCTGGTGATCGCCTGCGGCACATCCATCTCGTTGACCGCGACGAAGACAACCGGCACGTCGGGAAACAGCGCATCCGGCAGTTCGCCCGCAAGCCGGTAGTCCCGTGATGGAAACGACATGATGAGGTCAAGGTTTTGCCCGGCATATTTTTTGGCAAGGTAATCCTCGAAGACGCGAAAATGCTCCTTGTCCGAAAAATGGCTGGCATCGAGATATTCCGTCAAAAATTCAATCCGGTTGGTGCCGTTTTTTTGCATTTCCGCCCGCACGGACTGTTCCAGCAGGATGTTCCCCGGCACATCTTTGCTTTCGTTAAAAATCATCAAGACGCGTTTAGGCCGGGAATTTTCCCGGTTGGCCGCGTTTTGGGCGAAACAGTCCGGCCTGCCGAAAAAGATCAAGGCAAGAACAGCGAAGAAAACTGTTCCAAGTTGCCTGATGGCCGCCGGGAAAAAATGTCGGGTGAAATTCAAATGTCGCACAGCCCGTCGTTCGGATTTTCTGTCTCAAACTAATCCGATAAGGGCCAAAGAACTAGTCGAAAATCTTCTCCAATCAAATCGCGTCATTCCGTCCACTCGCCGGTTTGCAGATACGGCTTGAGTTTTTCCTTGAGCGTTTCGCGTCCGCGATGGATGAGCGATTTCGTGGCGGAAAGCGAGCAGTCCAAAACCTCGGCGATCTCTTCGTAGCTCAATTCGTCCTGCCGGCAGAGCAAAATGGCCGTGCGCTGGTTCTCCGGCAGTCCGGCCAGTGCTTCCCCGATTTTTTTGGCGAGTTCGCCGTGCAAGACATTTTCCGTCGGCAGAAAAACTTTCTTGTCCTCGTATTGCCGCGAGGGCTGGTCTTCATTTTCAGGATGCGTCTCCTCAAGCGATTCGGCGGGATGGCGCGAGCGGCGGCGGATTTCGTTCAGGCACAAATTCCGTGCGATGGTGAAAAGCCACGTTGAAAATTTCGCCGTGCGCTCGTAGCGCGCGCGGGATTTGTAGACTTGCAGGAAAACATTTTGCGCCAAATCCTCGGCCTCGGTTTCATCGCGCAACGAGCGGTAAACAAAATTCATCACGGGCTGCTTGTATTTCTCAACCAACTCGGTGAATGCCGCGCGGTCGCCGCGCTTGACGCGCAGCATCAGGACGGCATCGGGATCGGGTTGGACTGGCATGGCGCGGGAATGGTAACAGACGCCGCGCGCGAAAAAAGGTTTCGCGCAACGGCGACCGCGCTTGCCTTCAAATCATTTTCTCCGCAACTTATGCGCGCGTGCAGGACTTAATCCGAAAAATCGAAAACAACGCCAGGGACCGTCTTCCAGCGCCGCCGAACAGCGATGCGGCGGAAAAACTCGCGCGCTACAAGGGTTTTCTCAAAGTCGAAACGCACCGGTTGAAAATCGCGCACCGCGCGGGCGCGGACGGTCGCGAAATCTGCCAGGCACGCGCGACCATCCTCGACGAACTGCTGCGGCATCTTTGGGCGGAAGCGCGCGCGAGTTTGTCGCCGCAGGCGCAAAAGGAATTTCCGCCGCTCGCGCTCGTGGCCATCGGCGGTTATGGCCGCGCGGAACTGAATCCGCACAGCGACATTGATTTCATGTTTTTGCACGACGGCCAGATCGCGGGCAACAAGCCGCTGCCGTATTTGTCCAAGTTGATTGATGGTGTGTTGTATCCGCTTTGGGATGTTGGCCTGAAAGTCGGCCACGCGGTTCGCAGCATTGATGATTGCGTGAAGGTCGCGAACGCGGATATGCAATCAAAAACGTCGCTCATCGAGGCGCGGCTGATTGTGGGCGACGAGGCGTTGTTCAAAAAACTTCAAAAGACGGTCGTTGCCAAGTGCGTTGCCGGGTTCGAGGAAAAATATATCGCGGCGCGCGTCGAGGATCAGGCGAAGCGGCACAGCAAGTATGGCGATTCCGCCACGATGCAGGAGCCGAACGTCAAGAACGGCTGCGGCGGCCTGCGCGATTTCCAAAATCTGCTGTGGATGGCGTTCTTCAAATATCGCACGCGCACGTTGCAGGATTTGCAGGCGCGCGATTTTGTGTCCGAGGCCGAGCGCAAGCAACTGGAAGCGGCCTACGATTTTCTGCTGCGCGTGCGGACGGAACTGCATTACGAAGTCGTCCGCCCGCTTGACGTGCTGGGCAAAAATTTGCAGCCCGCCGTGGCGCACGCGCTGGGCTACGGCGACCGTTCGCCGAGCAAGCGCATCGAAAAATTCATGCGCGACCTTTACACGCACATGAGGAATATTTTTCTCATCACGCGCACGCTGGAACAACGCATGGCGCTCGTCGCACCGTCGCAAAGCAAACTTTCGTTGCGTCGCTGGCTGCCAAAAAGAAAACGCGAGCCGGAAACCGTTGACGGTTTCAAATTCATTGACGGCGAGATCCACGCCGCATCCAGCCGCATTTTCCGCGATTCGCCGCGCCGCCTCATGCGCGTTTTTCTCCATGCGCAGCAACGGCACATGACCTTGCATCCCGACCTCGCGCAACTCATCCGCAACCAGCTTTCGCTGGTGGACCGTGATTTTCTGAACGACGAGCACGTCCGCGAAACTTTTCTGACGATTCTCGAGCGGCGCGGCGAGGTCGCGCCGGTTTTGCGCGCGATGCACGAGGTGAATCTGCTCGGCAAATATATTCCTGAATTCGGAAAGCTGACCTGTCTCGTGCAGCACGAATTTTATCATCAATATGCCGCCGACGAGCACACGCTTGTCTGCCTCGCGCAACTCGACAAAATCTGGGAGGCGCAGAATCCGCCGTATAAAAATTACGCGCCGTTGTTCCAGGGCTTGAACCGGCCCGGCCTGCTTTACCTCGCGCTGCTGCTGCACGACGTCGGCAAGGCGGAAGTCCACAAAAAGGGCGGACACGCGGAAGTCAGCGCCGAAATGGCGATGCGCGCTGCGAAGCGGCTGCGGCTCGACGGTCCGGCGGCGCACACCTTGCGGCTCGTCATCGAAAATCATCTGCTCATGGCGAACCTCTCGCAGCGGCGCGACCTTGACGACCCGGCGGTCATCAGGAATTTCGCGCGGCAAATCCAGACGCCGGAGAATTTGAACCTGCTCACGCTGCTGACGTTCGCCGATTCGCAGGGCACGAGCGACAAACTGTGGAACGGCTTCAAGGATTCGCTGCTGTGGCAGTTGCATTCGCACGCGATGGTGCTGCTCACCGGCGGCACGGAATTCCGCCGCGCGTCGGAACAACAGATCGAACGGCTCAAACAGGAAGTGCGCGAACTCGTGCCGCCGCTGATCAGCGACGAGGAACTGGACGCGCATTTTTTCGCGCTGCCAACGCCGTATTTTCAAATCCACACGGCGAAGGAAATTCTCGACGACCTCGAGCTCACGCATCGTTTCATGCACCGGCTGGTTCTTGAAAACAACCGCGCGTTGTCGCCCGTGACCGCGTGGCTGGACGAACCCAACCGCGGCTACAACCTCGTCAAAATCTGCACCTGGGACCGCGCGGGGCTGTTCGGAAAAATCGCCGGCTCATTGAGCGCCGCCGGGCTGAACATCTTGAGCGCGCAGATTTTCACGCGCGCCGACGGCATCGCGCTCGACACTTTTTTTGTCAATGACGCGCCAACCGGAAATCTCGCCGCGCGCGAACAGCACGACCAGTTTGCGGGTTTGCTCGAAAAAGTTTTGAACGGCGAGGACGTGGATTTGCCCGCGCTTATCGCGCGCCAGATCACGAACCGTCCGGTTTATTCGGCCTACGCGGGCGAGCGGATGGCGACGGAAATTTATTTCGACAACGACGCCTCCGAACTGCGCACGCTCATTGAAATCGAAACCGAGGATCAGCTCGGCTTGCTCTATGCGATTTCGCAGACATTCGCCGAACTGGCGGTGGACATTGCCGGGGCGCGTATTGTGACCGAGCGTGGCGCGGCGATTGACAGTTTTTATGTGCGCGAACTGGACGGCGGAAAAATTGTTTCCACCGAACGGCAAAAAAACATTGAAGGCAGATTGCGTGAAGCCATCAAACGCTTTGGCGCGGCGCGCTGAAACAAGAATTGCAAACCAGTTGCCAGCCGCCGGATGGTCTGATAGAAACAGGCGTCGTCGAGCAGGCGGGTGTGGTTCAATGGTAGAATGTGGCCTTCCCAAGGCTGAGACGAGGGTTCGATTCCCTTCACCCGCTCCATTCAGCTTCAACAACTTGCACAGTTGTGCAGGAAAAGTGCAGGAAGACTCGCCATTTTTCAAATTATTTTTTGCGTAAAACTTGAAAAGGAAAAAGTCCCTCGGTGAGACAAGACCGTGGAAAAGGACACCCCCAAAAAAATTATTGCTTAGCTGAATCCAGCAGAATTAGCGCGGCACGCGAACCCTGCATCTGCACCACGGCAGCCCGCAAGGCGTGAAGCCGAAAGCGGGGGTCGTCGCGGACATTTTGGCGAGCATCAAAGAGCGGCGAGCTCTACGCGAAGGCGTGAACTGGAAATTCGTGAGGGCTTTCAGCCACAAGCCAAAAGCCCTCATTTCAGATGAACGCTCACTTAGCCACGTCATCGTGATCCGTGCCGGTGATTACCGCATGCCATTCGGCGATTTCTTTGTCGAAGTTGGCGGCTTTCTCGCGGTAAGCGGCGAGCGTATCGTTGCCCAACGCAGGGCTTGGGCGGCGCGAACGTCGTCGGCATTTCGCGCGAGCCGTGTAGCGTAATCCACCGGCAAATTGACTACCAGACGGATGGATTCAAGGGTCGTCTTCATGGCGTCATTTGTTACAAATGAATTCAAGACCACAGTTTTTAAGATTGTGCCACCTTCATTCGTCGTGGACAGACAACCAACCTTACAGGGAATTATTTCAAATGCGTCCGAAGGTTCCGCCGAATTCTCTCTCTCGCTTCGTCCGAAAGCTGCTGCGGAACAGCCGAGGTCGCCTCGTCAGGATGTGAATGCACGACATTGTGGACAAAAGCGATCTGTTTCCCGTAACGCCTGCACCATTTGCAAAGCACCAGATGGAGACGCAGCCCCAACCGCTGCCGCCAGGTCAGTTTGTGGTCGAGTGCCTCGGACTGGAGGCGCGCCGCTGTCCTGCAACTTGGCGATAATTCCGCCAAGCCGCTGACAAGCCCTCTCGGGATGTTAACACGCGAATCCATTGTTATTTGTCGTGCAAAATATGCACTGAACCGCAAATCTGCTGTCGCATCCTGACACGATTGTAGTTTTGCGATACCAGTTCGTCGAGCGAACGGGGAAATCCTTACAGATTTTTATTATTGGCGGTTTTTAAGTTCTGAACGATGCGCGCGCGGGCTTCCGCCGATAACCCGTGACCGGGCAATGTTTCGTCTTGCTGGTCGAGGTGCGAGCCGGCCTGGTGAAGAAATTTTAGCTGTTTAACATAGCGCTCGCACCAGACGCAGATCAGAAAATGCAGCCGCATTTTCAGCCGTGTACGAAATGACAGCGGCTGTTCCAACGACTGCGACGCCAACCGCAAAATCTCCGTGCAGTGGGGCGTGTATTGCCAAACCCAGACCTCCCAGCGTTCTTTAATAGTGGCGATGATTTTCATTCCGTCTCCCTATCTTTGCCGAACCAGTTGGTCTCAAGGCAGCGGCGCAGCGCCATGCGCGCACGATGCAGCATCACCCAGAGATTGTTCTCCGAGATGTTCAGCAAGCTGCAAATTTCCTTGCTCTCCACTCCATCCACTTCACGCAAATTGAAAACTGCGGCGACGTTTTTCGGCAGCTTGTTCGAGCAATCATAGAACGTTTTCCAAAAAACTTCGCTGTCAAGGCTGGCACCAGGTCCTAACCATTCCAGCGGGCCAAGCTCGTGAATCCAACCATCTTTGAACAAGCCGTCTGGAACAAAACGGTCACTTTCCTCGTCCGCGTAAAATTCCAGGTCGGTGAAGGAAGTTTCGCGGCTGGCCTTGCGATAATAATCGTAAATCTTGTTTTTCAAGACGCCGACCAGCCAGCTTTTCTCGGCAGAACGTCCGGCAAAACTCTTCCCGCCCTTGAGCGCGGCGAGAAAAGTTTCCTGCACGGCGTCTTCCGCCTTCGACGGATCGCGCAGGCGAATAAGCGCATACTTGAAAAGATAATCGCCGTGTAGTTCCACCCAGCGTTCCGGGTCGGAAAGTCCGGGCGCAGTCGGTGCGCTATCCGCCGGCTCGAGCGACTTTGAATCCTTGTCCATGGGAAAATACTGGCGATTTGCCGAAAAAAAGCAAACCTCGTCGCCGTTCAGTTGGCGGGCATGATTTTTTGTAAGGATGTCTCGGCCAATGCGACTAAACTCACGCATGATTGCGGCTACGTTTTTAATTTTTCTTGGACTTTATCTGGGCTGCGGATTTTTGTTCGCCGTTCCGTTCGTTTTCATTGGCACCAAAAAAATTGACCCGCACGCGGCGCACGGCTCGTGGGGATTTCGTCTGCTGATTTTTCCCGGCGTCGCTGCGCTCTGGCCGTTGCTGCTGCGCCGCTGGATGAAAGGCGTTCACACGCCACCCGAAGAACGCAACGCACATCGCTCGGCGGCTAAAAAGATCGCGCCATGATTCGCCCGCTTCGCCAACTCCATCGCCGCGCGTTTCTAGCGCTGGGATTTTTTTTGCCGGTGGCGTTCGCCGTGGGCATTGTCGCGCGCAAACCGTTGCCGGAAGTTAATTCATTGCCGAAAGAAATCGCGCCGGCCACGGCTTCATTCGCAAATTCCGAAGTTTGGAGCCGGTCAGATTTGTTTCCAAAATCGCCCGTGCAAATCCGGTTGCTGCGTGAACAAAACGGAACTGGAAAATTTGCCGTTTCATTTTCTGCCGCAAAAGTTTTCGTGAAACCGGACTTGCTGGTTTATTGGTCTGACGAAAATTCAAGCAGCACCGACACCTTGCCGGAAATGCGATTTTGCTGGGCGCGTTCAACGCGCCTCATCTTCCACTGTCGGTTTTGCCCGCCGAAACCGCAATGCAAACCGGCCTGCTGGTGCTTTACAGTCTCGCCGACAACGAAATTGTGGACGTGTCAAAACCAATTCAGCTCGACGGTTTGAGCAAATGAAAATCTGATGAACGCATGAGCGTCAAATACCAGGCTGTCCAGTGGAATCGCCAGAAACGAATTTACGATTTCGTTTTGGTTGGCGGCGTCGGCTTGTATCTGCTGGCGTTTGGAGCGCTCACGGAATTTTTATTTCCATTTGTCACCGAGGAGATTTTGCTGATGCGCGCCTTTGGCACGGCGGCGTTTTTGCTGCTGCACGTTATTTTGTGCATCGGGCCGCTGTGCCGTTTGAATCCAAACTTTTTGCCGCTGCTTTACAACCGTCGTCACGCGGGCGTCACTTGTTTTCTGCTCGCGTTAATCCACGGCGTGCTGGTCGTGGCAACCTATCATGCGGGCGGCGACATAAATCCCATCTTGAGCATTTTCGTTTCCAGTCCGCTCACGCACTCGGTGGCAGGCGTGCCGTTCCAGTCATTTGGATTTTTTGCGCTGGTGATTTTGTTTTTGCTCGCCGCGACCAGTCACGATTTCTGGCTCGCCAATTTGACCGCCCCAGTTTGGAAGGCGCTGCACATGGCGGTTTATTTTGCCTACGCGCTGCTGGTGCTTCACGTCACGTTCGGAACACTGCAAGGCGAGACCAGCTGGTTTTATGTCGCGGCAATGGCGGTTGGCCTTTTGACTGTTCTTGGTCTGCATCTCGCGTCGGCGCGAAAAGAAATTGCACTCGATGCGGAGTTAAAAAACAAAGCCGCCGATGAATTCGTGGACGCCTGCGCCGTGGCTGACATTCCCGAAAATCGCGCCCGCATCGTGTGCATATCCAGCGAACGCGTGGCGATTTTCAAATACGACGGAAAGATTTCCGCTGTCTCGAATGTTTGCCAGCATCAGAACGGGCCGCTGGGCGAAGGGAAAATTGTCGCGGGCTGCATCACTTGCCCGTGGCACGGTTATCAATATGTGCCGGAAACCGGCGCATCACCGCCGCCGTTCGTGGAGAAAGTGCCGACGTTTAATGTCCGGGTGAAAAATGGCCGGGTGTGGATTGATCCGAAGCCGAATCCTGCCGGATCACGTGCCGAGCCAGCCTTGATTGAAGCATGAACGATGATTTTTACACCGGCTGGGAACCGAAAGCCGCGTCGCGCATCGGCAAATTCGTGCGAACGGTTGTGGTGATCCTTTTCGTCGCCACGATTGGCCTCGCGTTGGCTTTCGCAGTGGTGCAGCACTCCATTGGTGTGAGCGTTTTTGAATGGGGCACGGTGAAAACCTTTTCCGGCGTTTTGAAACTGGAGCCGTATCCGCATTTGCTCGTGCCGCGACCGGGCGCGACGGGCACGCAAAATAATTTTTCAACTTACTATCTCGTCGCGCCGTTCAAGTTCGGCCTCGATCGCGCAAAATACTTTCCAGCGCTCGATGACAAAACAGTTTCGCTGCAAGGCACGCTGATTTATCGCGGCAGCCAGACGATGGTCGAAGCGCTGCCGGATTCCATCAAAGCCGCTGACACGAAATCACCAATGTTGATCGGCGCGGAAACGATTCAGCTTGGCCGCCAGACGCTCACCGGCGAAATCGTGGACAGCAAATGTTTTCTCGGCGTGATGAATCCCGGCCAGCTTTTGGCGCACCGTGCGTGCGCCATCCGCTGCATCAGCGGCGGTATTCCGCCGGTGCTGCTCGTGCGGCAAACGAACGGCACGGCGATTTATCTGCTGCTCGTTTCCGCCGACGGCAAGCCGGTGAACCAGCAGGTGCTCGACCTCGTGGCCGAGCCGGTGCAAATCACCGGTGAAGTTGAGCGCCAGGGCGACTGGTTGATTCTGCGCGCCGATCCGGCGGCGTATCGGCGCGTCGAATAAAATCCGTCGAATGAATTCACTTCACTCTCAGCGTTTGATTCGCCAGCGCGGCTTGAAAATTTTCCTTGGCGTTGTTGGCCTATTGTTTTTATTCGCGTTCACGGCGTTGCAGGCCTTCCCCGGATTGTTTGCGAAGTTTGACGACCCTGCGCGGCTCGGCGCGACGCTTCGCATCACCGTGACCAACGGATTTACGATTCGTTGGGCGGAAAAACCGGATGCGACCAACCGCGCCATGCTCAATCTGGTTTTCATTCACGGCACGCCCGGCGGCGCGGGCGTCTGGGCGGCTCAGTTTGCCGCTCCGTTTCCAGATGCGAATTTATTTGCCTACGACCGTCCGGGTTTTGGTGGCTCAAAACCGGCTCGCGCGCAGCCACATTTGCAACAGCAAGTGGATGCGCTGATGACATTGTTGGCCTGCATCACGACGAACCAAGTCTTGCTCGTTGGCCACAGCTATGGTTCCCCCATCGCGTTGCTGGCAGCGTTGGAGCATCCCGAAAAAATTCGCGGTGCACTGCTGATTGGCGGCGACGTTGACTCGGCGCAGGAAAACCCATTTTGGGTGCAATACTTTTTCGGCTGGCGGATCACGTCGTGGATCGTGCCGCGAGCGTTGCGCCAGTGTAACCGCGAATTGCTGACAGTTCGCGCCGACCTCGTGGATATGCAAAAACAATTCCAAAACTTTCCGTGCCGGTGGTGATGTTGCATGGCGACCGCGACCCGCAAGTGCCGGTGGAAAATGTGACGTGGCTGGAGAATCAACTTGACGCTTTAGGGAAAACCAATTTGTTTGCGAAAATTATTCTGCCTGGCGTGAATCATTTTATTCCGTGGGAACATCCTATTGAGGTCGAGCACGCCTTGCGCCAACTTGGTCAAATGACCCGCGCCCAAATACCGACGAATTCCCTGACCCGCTGATTTGGGGGCGCGGCGCTATTTTTGTAAGGACTTGTCCGCACTGCCGACTAAACCTTGGAATCACCATCAACAAAAATCAAACATGAAAAAGACAGCTCAAAGAAATTCACGAACCGACGCTACTCCGGCACAGGAAAGTCAAATGGATTACGATCAGGAAGTGAACCGTCGTGCCTATGAACTTTGGGAGGCGGCGGGTGGTCAGCATGGCGACGACCTTCGCCACTGGCTTGAAGCCGAGCGCGAAGTGCGAGCACGGAGCGAATCAGCGAAGTAAATTAAAATCATCTCAAGGACAATGATTCGCGGTGGCGGGTCTAAATTTGCCCGACAAGTAAGTCAATCTGTGGATGGTTTGTGTCGAGATAGCACAGCTCCATGCTGTAAAGAGTAATCGTTCCGACTTATCACAGCGAGAAGAAAGTGCTATTTCCACAATTAACGATCCCAAGTTAATCTCATTACGTCGCCCGAAGAACGGTGCGGCAAACAAAACAAACAACAAACCAAATAAAATCATATGAATATTAAGTTCGCGTTAGGTGTTGAGCTGAAGTCCAAGCCGGGAAAGGAATCGGAAGTTGAGGTGTTTCTCAAGAAGGAAGCCGTGCTGTCGAAGGGAGACGCGGAATTGATGCAATAGCGCTGGTGCGTCGGCCCGGGGCCGTCGTCAAAGACGTGCCCCAAATGCGAATTGGCCTCCGCTGAACGCACTTCGGTTCGTTCCATGCCGAACGATGTGTCGGTATTCTCGACGATTTCCTTTTCATCCACAGGCTTGGTGAAACTCGGCCAGCCGCAGCCAGAATCAAATTTGTCGAGCGAGCTGAACAGCGGCTTGCCGGATACGACATCCACATAAATTCCTGGTGCGTGATTGTTCCAATATTCATTTGCAAACGCCGGCTCCGTGGCGGCCTCCTGCGTGACACGATACTGCATATCGGTGAGTTTTGCTTTGCGTTCGGCGGGCGGGATGGGTTGGAAATGGTTCATGGTAAAATCGGTTGGGGTTAAGCTTGTGCTGGCGCTTTCAGCCGGGCGGCAACTGACGAAAGCCATAGTTAAAACGACTGCGCCGCAGAATCCAAAAATATATCTTTTCATACTCATGCGTCGTGCGGGACTTGGTTTCCTTACAGCAATCAATCTGTTGTAAGGATTCAAATCATCCGCCGACAAACTGGTATGAAAAAGATAAAATTGTTCAGCCACGTTTTTTCGCTCGCCGCAATTTCACTGGCCGCTTTGTTTGTTGGCGGCACTGATTTGCTGGCGGGTGATACGAATCAAATGGAAACCGCCAAGCTCGCGCCCGGTTGGGAATTGACAGATTTGGACGGCAAGATCGTTCACTCCACCGATTTCAAAGGCAACGTCGTTGTTCTGGATTTTTGGGCGACGTGGTGTCCGCCGTGCCGCGCGGAAATTCCGGGCTTCATCGCATTGCAAAAAAAATACGCGGCGCTGGGGCTCGCGGTCGTCGGCGTTTCCGTGGACGAAGCCGGTTTGAAAACAGTTAAGGCGTTCGCGCAAAAGAATGGCATCAATTATCCCGTCGTGTTGACGGACAGCAAAATTGCGGAAGCCTACGGCGGCGTTGACGGCCTGCCGACGACGTTCATCATTGACCGCAGCGGCCACATCGTGAAGCAGCATCTCGGTTTTACCGAGCAGGCTGAAATTGAAAAGGAAATCGCCCCGCTGTTGGCTCAATAAAATTGGCCACGCCGCCTTGTCGCGCCGGAAAACTCAGATGACCATTCAGCTTCAAAACGATTTATGCACAGCACTCTTTTCGCAAGAATTCTAGCCGTGGCATTCTTTGCCGCAATCCCGGCAAGCGCACAAACCAACGTCATCCAATTCCAAAGCGCGCCAGAGCGCACGGCGTTGCTGGAACTTTACACGTCGGAAGGTTGTAGTAGTTGTCCGCCGGCGGAGACGTGGCTGTCGGGGCTGAAAGATTCGCCGCGTCTGTGGAAGGATTTTGCGCCGGTCGCGTTTCATGTGGATTACTGGAATTATCTCGGCTGGAAGGATGCGTGGTCGGACGCGGAATTTTCCGAACGCCAGCGCAGTTACGCACAGCTCTGGCATTCCGAGAACATTTACACGCCGGAGCTGGTTCTCAATGGCAAGGAATGGCACAACTGGTTTACCGGCAGAAACGGGCCGAAGTCGGATGGCGACAAAGTTGGCGTTCTCTCGGTTGCGTCTAGCGACACGAAGCTCTGGCAGGTGAGTTTTAATCCGGCAAAAGATTCCAGCGCGCGTTACGAAATCCATGCGGCCTTGCTCGCCGGTGGAATTGTTTCCGACGTAAAGGCGGGCGAAAACAGCGGACGCCAACTGCAACATGATTTCGCCGTGGTGAGCCTCGTGCAAATCGGCCTGACGACCAGCAATGGCGTGGCGCACGGACGCTTCATCATCAACGCGCCAAAATTTGCTGCCGGGAAAAACTTCTGCGCTCGCCGTGTGGGTGACGCGCGCCGGGGAACTGGAGCCGTTGCAATCCACCGGCGGCTGGCTCGTCGCGCCGGGCAAAAATTGATTGTAAGGACTCGCCCCGCTCCACGACAAACCTCCATGAAGAAAACAATTCTATCACTCGTCGTCGCAATCCTGGCTCTGCCGGTGTTTGCTCAAACCGCATCCAAAACCCTAGTCAACGTGAACGATTCCGGCGTGGCCATCCAAGGCTACGATCCTGTGGCATTTTTCACCGACAACAAACCGGTGAAAGGCGACCAGAAATTTTTGGTCAAGCACGATGGCGCAATCTATTTTTTCGCCAGCAAGGGACACAAGGATTTATTCAAGGCCGACCCGGCGAAATACACGCCGGAGTTCGGCGGCTACTGCGCCTACGGAGTTTCCAGGAACAAGCTCGTGGAGATTGACGTGGACGCGTTTCAAATCGTGGACGGAAAATTGTTGCTGCAATACAGCAAGGGTGTCCGCGACGATTTTAACGCCGACGCCAAAGGCAATCTTGCCAAGGCCAATGCCAACTGGACCGGACTGGTCGAGAAAAAAGGAAAATAACCTGTAAGCAGAACCTTTCCACGCCGACCAACCCTCGACATTTATGAACTCGCTGACCAGAACCCAAAAGATTGCCAGTTGGATCGTGCGCCTCACGGCCGCCGTCATCCTGCTGCAAACGCTGTTCTTCAAATTCACCGGGGCGCCTGAATCAATTTATATCTTCACCAAAGTCGGCATGGAGCCTTGGGGTCGCTACGGTTCGGGCGTGGTCGAATTGATTGCGGCGGTGCTGCTGATGTCGAGCTGCCACTGCTGGCTCGGCGCGGGATTGGCGCTAGGTGTCATGGCTGGCGCGATAATGTCACACTTGACGGTGCTGGGCATCGTGGTGCAAAACGATGGCGGCTTGCTCTTCGCCTTGGCCATCACGGTGGCGGTTTGCAGCGTGTTGACATTGGTATTGCATCGCCGCCAGATTCCTTTCGTTGTGAAATTATTCCCTCCCAAAAACTCATGAAAACCGACCGCGAACTGATCCAATCCGTCATCGAAACTTTGCGGCAGGGTGAAATCCTGCTCGCGGAAATTTCCGACGAAAGTTACACGCGCAAAGTGGTCATCGCCTTCAACGCCTCCATCGGCGGACACTATCGCCATTGCCTTGATCATTTCAACACGCTGCTCGAAGCGGCGGAAGCAGGTGATTTGAACTACGACCATCGCGAACGCGGCACGCTCGTCGAGAACGACCGTTTCGCCGCGCTCAACGCGACCCGCGAACTACGCGCGGGCTTTGAAAAGTTGAATCCTGATTTTCTCGCACGGCATCTGAACGTGACGTGCAAGACGAGCTACTCCACGAGTGGCTCGCAAGTTTCTCAGTCCACCGTCGGACGCGAAGTCATGTATGCCGTGGCGCACGCGGTGCATCATTACGCGCTCATCGGCGTGATGGGCGGAATCATGGAATTGCAACTGCCGCCCGGTTTTGGCGTCGCGCCTTCGACCCTCAAGCATCAGGCGGAAACAGCCAGTGCTGCTTAATCACTATGATTGAAACCTTGCCCATGTCATCCGGTGCGGTGGCGGAATGGCTGCCATTGTGGAAAGCTGCCGGATTCTTTTGCGCCACGTTTGTGCTGGAAGACGCCGCTGCCATTGGCGCGGGACTGTTGCTCGCGGCGGGACAAATTTCCTGGCCCGCTGCGTTCGCCGCGTGCTTCCTCGGCATCTGGCTGGGCGATGTGGGACTTTACGCACTGGCGCGTTTCGCCGGCCGCGAATGGTTCGAGCGTTCCTCTTTCCGCAAACATTCCGCGAAGGTCGCCCGCAGCGAAAAATGGTTCACCGAACGCGGCACACTGATTCTGATTTTCAGCCGCGTCGTTCCCGGCGCACGGCTGCCGACGTATCTCGCCGCTGGATTTCTGCGCGTGCCGCTGCCGCGCTTTCTGTTCGTCACCGGCGCGGCGGTGTTTGCGTGGACATTTATCATTCTTCTCCTCGCGCAGACTTTTGGCGCGCAAGTCGCCAAGTGGTTGAGCCATTACAAGTCTGGCAGCCTGCTGCTGCTCGGCGCGGGAATTCTTCTGCTCGCCACATTTCAACTTGCCCGCCGCGCATTCACGAATTTTGATTCCAGAAAACTTTCCGCTCGTATCGGTCGCTGGACACATTGGGAATTCTGGCCGATGTGGCTCTTCTATCCGCCGGTTGCGATTTATTACCTCTGGCTCGCCATCAAATATCGCGGCGCGCTGCTGCCCACTGCCGCCAATCCGGGAATTTTTTCAGGCGGCCTGGTCGGCGAATCCAAAATGGAAACATTGCGCGATCTCATGCAAACCAGCCCGCAATTCACAGCGGAAGCGGAATTGATCATCGGTTCAACCACGGAAGAACGTCTCGTTTCACTTCGCGGAATCTGTGCGCGGCGAAATATTTGTTATCCGTTTATTTTGAAGCCCGACCTCGGACAGCGCGGCGCGGGCATCAAACTGATCCGTGACGAAACACAGGCGCAAGCGTATTTACAGCAGACCAGCGCGGCATTATTAGTTCAACGTTTGGCCGAAGGCCCGCACGAAGCCGGAATTTTTTATTACCGTTTTCCCGGCGAGCCGCGCGGCCGGATTTTTTCCATTACCGAAAAGATTTTTCCAGTCATCATCGGCGACGGAAAATCAACGGTGGCGGAACTGGTTTGGAACGATGCCCGCGCGCGCTTCATGGCGGAAAAATATCTGCAACGGTTTGGTGCCCGGCAAAGCGAAGTTTTCGCCGAAGGTAAAACGAAGTCGCTCGTCCAAGCCGGCAACCACGCGCAGGGCTGCATTTTCCGCGACGGCATACGGCTGAATTCGCCCGCGCTGGAAAACTGCATTGACGACATTTCCAAAAAGGTCGGCGGATTTTTCATCGGCCGCTACGACATCCGTTTTGCGAACGAGGATGATTTGCGCGCCGGAAAAAATTTCTCGATCATTGAACTCAACGGCGCGGCGGCGGAGGCCACGAGCATTTACGACGCGCGGAATTCATTGTGGTCTGCGTATCGCACGCTGTTCCGGCAGTGGAATTTGGTCTTCGCCATCGGCGCAGAAAACCGGCGACGCGGTTGTGCGCCGATGAAAATTTCCGATTGCTGGCGCGCGTGGCGGAATTATTCTGCGCTCGCGGCGACGTATCCCGCCGCCGATTAAAACCATGTGCACCGTCAGTTTTCTTGCGCGCAAAAACGGCTACGCCCTTGCGATGAACCGCGATGAAAAACTGTCGCGCGCCGCTGGCCTGCCGCCGTCCAAAAAAATCATCAACGGTCGCATCGTGGTTTTCCCGTCCGAACCCGGCGGCGGCACGTGGATCGCGCTCAATGATTCCGGCGTCACATTCGCGCTCATCAACTGGTATTCCATTCGCGCGCAGGCGAAAAACAGATCAGTCAGTCGCGGGGTCGTCGTCAATACCGTCAGCACCGCCATCACACCGGATTCAGCCGCCGCCGCGCTAGCGCGATTGTCGCTCGATCAAATCAATCCATTTCGCCTCATCGGAATTTTTCAGGCCACGCATGAAATTATCGAGTGGGGCTGGGATTTGAAAAATTTGGTTCACAAAAGCCATCCGTGGCAGACGCAGCAATGGATTTCCTCCGGCTTTGACGAACCGGCGGCGCAGCGCATCCGCAAGGAACTTTCCGTCGCGCATTGAAACAAAAATCCGCCGGCACGCTAAATTGGCTGCGCCGCTTGCACCGTTCGCACGCGCCCGAAGCCGGCCCATTTTCCATTTGTATGCACCGGTCGGATGCCGCGACAGTCAGTTACACCGAAATTGCAGTGGTCATGCGAACTGCCACGATGCGTTATCTTGACGGAGCAACGTGCGACTGCGTCGAGCGGAAAGAGCATGAAATATCTCGCGCTTCAATTGAATTGCTCAATGAAGAAGGCCACTCTTAACCACTCAAAACCACGACGGTGGCAACGAGGGTTCGATTCCCTTCACCCGCTCCATTTATAATCAAACTTGTTTTGCTTGTAGTCGGATCACGAGAATCAAGGCGTTGTATCGTGTGAGCGAAAGAAGCGCTTGGAAAAACCTGCCGCGTTCGTGTCGGTGAAATTCAACGAGCCGCTGACACCTAAAGTCACGGTGCCGATGACCGTCCAGGTCTTCAAATCCTGTGTCGCCTGGATGTCGTAGGTGTGGCCGGCCAAACCGGTCACGGTCAGGACGAACTGATGCGCAGGTGTGACCAGAAGTTGCACTCCGGGCGGCGGTGTCGGCACGGTGTAAGCCACTTCGCTGGAAAACGCACTTTCCGCACCGGCGGCGCTGTAGGTGGTCGCGGCAAAATAATAGGTGGTTCCGTTGACGAGGTTGGAAATAGTCAGACTGGTTACCGGCCCGGCCGAGGTTTTGTTGGTGTAGGTGCCGCTGGCCCCGCCGTAATAGATGTTATAGCCGGCGACAATGGGGTTGGTGCTTTGGTTCCAGGCCAGAGTGACGCTGGTGCCCGCTTCAACAGACATGAGGCACGCCGCGAAAATCATCCCACACCAAAATTTTAACGATGGCGCAACCAACGCCGATAAACGGAGCGAGCGTGATGAACAGATTTTTTTTAGCGACAATGATTGCATAACCATCCTATTGCAAAGATGGTGCCAAGGCGTTTTTGTCGGAAAGGCGTGACGCGGTGTGCCACTTAAACGAAGAAGAAAAAATCAACCGTCCGAATTTTTTTGTGGCGAAAGGCGCGGAACCGGCTCACGCACCGATCAATCCAGCCGGTTTCAACAACGCCCATTGCAGGCTCAATTGAAGGCTTGCGGCGCTGAAATTTTGAAAGTCCACCGGTTTTACGATGTAGCTTGCAGCGCCAAGACGCTTGCAAATCGCGATGTTGCTGTCGTGTTTCGAGGAAGTCAGCATGACCACCGGGATTGAACGTGTCCGCGAATCCGCCTTGATCCGCCGGAGCACTTCCAGTCCGTCGATTTTCGGGAGATTGATGTCCAGCAGAATGACTTGTGGCTGGTCATTAGTCCTGCGATACGCGAATTCTCCCGTGGAAAAAAGAAAATCCAAGGCCGCCGCGCCGTCGCGCACGACAAAAATCCGGTTGGTGATGTTGGCTTTTTTTAAGGCTTCCGTCACCAGGAACACGTCGTCGGCATCGTCTTCCACCAGCAAAATTTCCGCCAGTTCATCGGCATGAAGAGCTTCGGCTGCGGTCTTGCTGCTGACATCAGAAAACAAGGTCAGAACGGAAATTCCCAGCGCTTCCGCCAGCTTTTCAATGCTTTTGAGGGAAACATTGCGCGAACCGCGTTCCACATCCGAAATGTAGCTGCGGTGGAAGCCGGAGCGCTGGGACAGGTCGACTTGGGAAAGTCCCAGCCGGTTTCTCCAGTTTTTAACGGAGATTCCCAGACGTTTTTCTATGGCAATGTTTCCCATAGGCTTCGTTTGTCACTGTCTACTCTGATAGTTAGCGCCGCAACAGACTATGAGTGACGTTTTTATAATTTTTATGCCGCCTTCCGGCTTCAAAATTTGACAGTGTCCCCGTCAATTCGACAGACACAATCGAGGCCACCAAGCCAATGTCACTCATGGTCTGTGGCCATAGCAGGTCGGAATGTGCTTTAATGGGCATAAGCCTGTCTGTTTGAGGGATGGGGAAAACACCCCATAGCGCGCGCAAGACGTTTTTGCTTGATTAAGTCAAACCTAGGTTGGTCTTGGTTATGGCAAAACATTTGATCGAATCGCTGGCGAGTTCCAAAACTTACCAGGACTATGAACGCGCATTCAGCGAAGCGACCGGCCTGCCCATCGCGTTGCGTTCAGTGGAATCGTGGCAATTGCCCCATCACGGCAAGCGTTTTGAAAATCCATTTTGTGCCTCGCTCGCCCAAAAGAACCACGCCTGCGCCGCGTGCTTGCAAGTGCAGCAGCGGCTTTGCACGACCGCCGCGCGCGAGCCGCAAACCGTCACCTGCCATGTCGGCATGTGCGAGATTGCCGTGCCCGTGCGAACGGGCGATCAATTCATCGGTTTTCTGACGACCGGGCAGATGTTCTGCAAAAAACCGACGGAGGCGCAATTCAACCGCGCCGCCCGATTGCTCGCCGATTGGGGCGTGCAAACGAACGTAAAGGAATTGCACGACGCTTATTTTGACACACGCGTCCTGTCGGCGCGGCAGCATCAATCCATCGTCAAACTCCTGGCGATTTTTGCCGAACATCTTTCGATGCTGGGCAACCGGATTGTCGTGCAGGAGGAAAATGTCGAGCTGCCCATCGTCACGCGCGCCAAGCACTTCATCACCGAACATCAGGCCGAAAAGCTTTCGCTGGGACAAGTCGCCAGTTCGGTCAACGCGAGCAAATTTCATTTTTGCAAGACTTTCAAAAAGACCACCGGCATCAGTTTCACCGATTATCTTTCGCGCGTGCGCACGGAGCGGGCAAGAAACCTGCTGATCAATCCCAACTTGCGCGTGAGCGAAGTCGCCTTCGAGGTCGGCTTCCAATCCCTGACGCATTTCAACCGTGTGTTCAAACGCATTCTGGGGCGCTCGCCGACGGATTATCGCGAACAACTCGTGCAGGCGTGACACGCGGATTGGCGTCGCACTCATGGTGCGTCATTTTATCACGAATTAGATATGCAAATCATTTATCCCAAGCCGACCATTTTTTACGCCGCAGAAGTCTTGGCGCGATGTCACCTATCGTCTGTAGTGCGGCTTTGTGGGCTTGATATATTGACTATGTAATACCAAGCATTTACGGGCTAACTTGAACTTGAATATGAAAAGGGCTAGCTTGGAAAAATATGAAGACATCTGCAAATTTTTTGAAAGATTATCCCGGCGCGTGCGTATTACTATATGGAATCATGAGCATAAGACCTCAAACCGGCCCATAAATCAAAAGTGCCAAAAATTGACGCAAAAAAATTATTCGGATGTTCGGTCAAAGCCTGGAGAAACCAGCAGGGCATTTCCCAGGAAGAACTGGCCGAACGGGCGGACTTGCACCGCACTTACATTTCAGACGTCGAAAGGGGCGCGCGCAACCTTTCCCTGGACAGCATCTGCAAGCTTGCCGACGCCCTGGCGATTTCCATTTCCGCGCTCTTCCCGGCGGAGTTTCACAATCGAAAAACCGGCGGAGCCAATGGCAGCGAGACCGTGGACATCCTCCTGGTGGAGGACAACGCCGAGGATGTGGAATTGACCCTGCGGGCTTTCAAAAAGGCGCGGCTTGCCAATCATGTTCATGTGGTCGGCGACGGGATTGAAGCACTGGATTATATTTTTTGCCGGGACGACTACGCCCGGCGCAGCCCGGAAAAACGCCCGCAAATGATCCTGCTGGATTTGAACCTGCCGAAAGTGGGCGGACTGGAAGTGTTGCGCCGCATCAAGGCGGAAAAAAGCACCCGGATGATTCCCGTTGTGATTTTAACGGTGTCTCAAAACAGCCGGGATATGGCCGAATGCCGGCGTCTGGGCGCGGAATCTTACATCATCAAGCCGGTGGATTTCCAGAGATTGAGCCAGACTACGCCGCAATTGAATCTCAACTGGGCGCTGCTCAAGCCGCTGAAACCAAATGGGCGGAATGTCGCTCGTGTATGAGAAATTTTGTGCATATGGGTGTTCATCCCATTGCAGTTGGTGTCAGCAGTGGTCGAACAGTGCGGATAATGGTTGGAAGCCAGCGTATGCAGGCTGAACAACAATTAAGAGCATCGCTCAAAGAAATTGACGACTTCAAAGCCGCCTTGGAAAAACACAGTTTTTTGGCCCTTTTCGACTGGCAGGGAACAATCATCTGCGTCAACGACAAGTCCTGCGTCATTTCTAAATACCCGCGCGAGGGATTGCCATCATGAGCAGTGAACATAAAAATGAGAACCCGCCCGGCTTCGACACGCAGAGGTTGAAGGCGGAAACGCGGACGGAACAAGCCGAGGTGCGAACCGAGCAGGCCAAGCTGCGCACAGAACAAGCCGAGGCGCGGACGGAACAGGCCAAGACCCGCACAGAACAGGCGGAGGTGCGGACCGAACAGGCTGAAACGCGGATAGAGCAAGCCAAGACCCGCACCGAGCAGGCAGAGACACGGATGGAAGAGGCGGAAATGCGGACAGAACTGGCGGAGACGCATAGCGAGCAGGCGGAAATATCTTCAATACGGCTGGCGGCGATTATCGAATCTTCGGACGACGCCATCATCAGCAAAGACCTGGACGGCATCATCACCAGTTGGAATCGCGGCGCGGAAAAAATGTTCGGCTATTCGGCGCAGGAAGCCATTGGCAAACCCATGATGACATTCATCCCGCCGGAGCGCGCTCACGAAGAGGCGGAAATTCTTGCCCGGATTGCGCGCGGAGGAAGCGTCAACCATCTTGAAACAGTGCGGGTTCGCAAGGACGGAAAACGGATTGATATTTCCGCGACCGTTTCCCCGCTCAAGGACGGCAGCGGTAAAATCATCGGCGCTTCAAAAATTGCGCGCGACATCACCGAGCGCAAAGTGGCGGAGGAAAAAATCCACCAGCTGAATGTTGAACTTGAACGGCGCGTCATTGAACGCACCGCCCAACTCGAAGCCGCTAACAAGGAATTGGAGGCATTTTCGTATTCCGTCTCCCACGACCTGCGCGCGCCGTTGCGCGCCATCAATGGATTTGCCGGAATCGTGATGGAAGATTTCAGCTCGCAATTGCCCGAGGAAGGCAAACGTCATCTGGAACGGATTCGCAACGGCGGAAAACGAATGGGCGAATTGATTGACGACCTGCTCGCGTTCTCGCGTTTGAGCCGGCAAAGCGTGAACCGGCAAACTGTGGACACAGTCAAGCTCGTTCAAAATACCCTTGATGAATTAAAGCCGCAGCAGGATGGCCGCCGGATTGAAATAAAAATCGGGGAATTGCCCGCGTGTCATGGCGATCCGGCGTTGCTGAAGCAAGTCTGGGTCAACCTGATTTCCAACGCGATCAAATACACGCGCGGGCGCGAACCCGCAATCGTCGAAATCGGTTGCGCGCGCGAAAATGGCGAGAACATTTTCTTCGTCCGCGACAACGGAACCGGTTTTGACATGCAATACGCGCACAAATTGTTCGGAGTTTTTCAGCGACTGCACCGCGCGGATGAATTTGAAGGCACGGGCGTCGGTCTGGCGATTGTGCAGCGCATCGTCCATCGCCATGGTGGCCGCGTTTGGGCGCAGGGCGAAGTGGATCGCGGCGCAACTTTTTATTTCACACTTGAAGGAGAAAACAAATTATGAACGAAACACATGAAGTTGAAATCCTGCTCGTTGAGGACAATCAGGACGATCTGGACATGACGTTGCGCGCGTTGCGCAAGGCGAATCTGACGAACCACATTCAAGCCGTCCGCGACGGTGCGGAGGCGTTGGAATTCATCTTTTGCCAGGGTGCGTTCGCCGGACGCACGTTTGAAAATCCGCCAAAGGTGATTCTGCTGGATTTGAAACTTCCGAAGGTTGACGGGATGGAAGTTTTGAAGCGAATCAAAAGCGATCCGCGCACAAAGATAATTCCCGTCGTCGTCCTGACTTCATCGAAGGAGCAAAAGGACGTGATTCAAAGTTACAATCTGGGAGTCAACAGCTACATCGTCAAGCCGGTCAACTTCGAGCAGTTCGCCACCGCCGTGCAGGAGTTGGGATTGTATTGGCTGCTGCACAATCAACCGCCGAAGTCATAACCCGCACAAAATATGGCAACCCCGCTCAACGTTTTGATGGTCGAAGATTCGCAGGACGACGCAGAGCTGGCCTTCGCCGAATTGCGCCGCGCGGGTTTTGACCCGAAATGGAAACGGGTGGAAACCGAACCGGACTTTTTGGCGGAAATAAAAAAATCGCCGGACATCATCCTCTCTGATTATTCGATGCCGGAGTTCAGCGGGTTGCGCGCGGCGAAACTTTTACAGGAGAGCGGTTTGAACATTCCGTTCATTTTGATTTCCGGGACCGTGGGTGAAGAAGTCGCCGTCGAAGCCATGAAGCACGGCGCAACGGACTACCTGCTCAAAGACCGGATTGTGCGTTTGGGAAGCGCCGTCAAACGCGCGCTGCTTGAAGTCCAGGAACGCGCCGAACGCAAGCGGCTGGAGGAGCAATTCATTCAGGCGCAAAAAATGGAGGTTGTCGGCCATCTTGCCGGCGGCGTGGCGCATGATTTCAACAACATCTTGAGCGTCATCATCGGCTACGGCGATCTGATGATGTCCGAACTAGCCGCCGACAGCCTGCCGCACAAATGCGCCGAAGAAATCCGGCAGGCGGCGGACCGTGCGGTGGCGTTGACGCAACAACTGCTCGTCTTCAGCCGCAAACAGACGGTGCGGATGGTGGTGCTCGACCTTAACGACGCGCTGAAAGGCCTGGACAAAATGCTGCACCGGCTCATTGGCGAAAATGTCGAATTGAGCATTGTTCCCGGAAAACAAATCGGGCGAATCAGGGCCGACTCCGGCCAAATCGGCCAGGTGCTGATGAACCTTGTCGTCAATGCCCGCGATGCCATGCCCAACGGCGGCAAATTAAAAATCGAAACATCCAACGCGGCGCTGGATGAAAATTTTGCGGAGGCGCATGAAAATGTGAAGGCCGGCGAATATGTGATGCTTGCCGTCAGCGACACGGGGGCCGGCATGACCGCCGAAGTCAAAGCGCGTTTGTTCGAGGCGTTTTTCACGACGAAACCGAAAGGCAAAGGCACGGGTTTGGGTCTCGCAACCTGCCAGACGATTGTCAAGCAATGCGGCGGCGGCATCGAGGTGCAAAGTGAATTGGGCAAAGGTGCGACGTTCAAAATTTATTTTCCGCGGGTCGAGCAGCCGCTGGATGCCGCGGTGAAGCCCGCCCAGGCCCAACCGCTCGCGCACGGGACGGAAACATTGTTGCTCGTTGAAGACGAGCCTTCCGTGCGCCACCTGGCTTGCAGTATTTTGGAATCGCGGGGCTACAACGTGTTGTCCGCCAATAACGGGCAGGAAGGTTTGCGCGTCGCGCGCGAATGTGCGGGCCCGCCGATCCGCCTCGTCATCACCGATGTCATCATGCCGCAAATGAACGGCAAGGTGATGGCCGAATGGCTGAAGACGATTTATCCCGATGTGAAAATCCTTTTTACATCGGGTTACACCGATGACGCGATTGCCCGTCATGGCGTGCTTGAGCCGGGCATCGCATATCTGCCGAAACCTTACACGCCCGCCGCGCTTACGCAAAAAGTGCGCGAGTTGCTCGATGAAAAAAAATGACGGGCGGAATTTTGGCACGGACAAATCATGCAAACCTGGCTCACAGCACAAACCCCGTATCTTGTCTTTGCGGGGCTGTGTGCCGCCGCCTTCGGCATCCAGCACAGCGAGGCGGATGAAGGATTGGAGCGCGCTTTTCGCGGGGCGGCGAATTTTGATTTCGTACCGATCACCGACGCGCTGGCACACAAGTTGCGGACAGTGTTGGATCAACCTGGCGTTACGAAACCGGATGGCACACGGGAAACGCTTGGATTCACGAAATCCTCCATTGAAGGGAATATCAAATAAAGTTGTATTGTGGCAAAAATGATACAGAACCAAAACCTGACGACGTTCACGCGTGTGGTGGTTCTCATCGCGCTTTACTTCGTCGGTGGATTGATCGGTAAAGAGACCACGTTTCTTTCCGGCAGCGTGGCGCTGGTCTGGCCGCCGGCGGGCATCGCGCTCGCTGCGATTTTGCTTTTTGGTTATCGGTTCTGGCCGGGCGTGGCCTTGGGCGCGGTTTTGTTTTCGTTCATGAACGGAATGCCGTTCGGATTTTTTACGCTCGGAACGGCCATCGGCAACACCATGGGCGCCGTCGTCTGCGCGTTCTTGCTCAAGAAAATCATCGCCTTCGACAATGCGATGGAGCGCATCCGGGATGTGACCGGCTATATCGGATTGGCGTGTTTTCTGGGCACGACGGTCAACGCGGCGTTCAATGTCGTCAGCCTCGCCTACAGCGGCGCGGTGGCGTGGGACAATCTATTTCCAACGACTCTGGTGTGGTGGGTTCCGAATGCGCTGGCCGGGTTGGTGGTCGCGCCGTTCATCATCACTTGGGCGACGCCATCGGCTATCCGCTGGAATGTGAGGTTGATTACCGAAGCTGCCATCTGCGGCGCGGGCTTGGTCGGCGGCACAATGATTTCTTTCAATTCCTGGTTCGTCTATGGGATTCAAAATTATCCGCTGGCTTATCTGCCATTTCCGTTTCTCGTCTGGGGTGCGTTGCGATTCGGCCAGCGCGGCGCAACGACGGGAACCTTGCTGGTTTCGGCACTGGCCATTTATTCCCTCGCGCGCGGAACTGGTCCCTTCGTGACGAATTCCGAGGCCGACAGCCTGATGCTCATCGGCAGTTACATCGGAATTTTGGCCGTGACAAATATGCTGCTGGCCGCCGCCGCCGCCGAACGCCGCGCCGCCGAACGCGCCGTGTCGGAAAGTGAAAAACGTTTTCGCGCGGTGGTGGAAGACCAGACGGATTTGATCTGCCGGTTCAAGCCGGACGGCCTGCTCACTTTTGTCAATGAAGCCTTCTGCCGCTTCCATGGCAAACGCACCGATGAATTGATCGGCACAAATTTTTTTCAAACGCTTTCCGAAGAGGATGCCGCCATTCCTTTGAGCTACATCAATTCGCTGCCGGGGGATGAACCGGTGGTTTCGTTCGACCATCGCCTGCATTCGCCGGATAGACAGGTGGTGTGGCATCAATATCGCGTCCGGCGCCTGTTTGGCGAACAGGGCGACACGCGGGAGTTTCAGGCGGTGATCCAGGACATCACGAAGCGCAAGCAATCCGAGCAAATTTCGCGGGCGAGCGAGGAGAAATATCGTTCGCTCATTGACAATATCCCGGACGTGGTCTGGACGGCCAACTTGAATCGGGACCTTATTTATATCAGCGGCAACGCCGAAAAAGTGCTGGGTTACAGTTCCGAAGAACTGCTCAAGGGCGGAAGGCAACTGTGGCTGGACCGGATTCATCCGGAAGACGCCGCGCGCGTCGGCGAGGCCTACCGCGGGCTTTTTGCAAAACGTGAAAAGTTCGACGTGGAATACCGCATCTGCCGGAAGGACGGCGAATGGATCTGGCTGTATGACCGCGCGCTCGCCACGCGAATGCGCGAGGGAGCCATGTGCGCCGACGGCATTTTTCTGGACATCACAGAGCGTCGGCAGGCCGAAGCCGCCATCCAACACGCCAAGGACGCCGCCGAATCCGCCAATCTCGCCAAGAGCCAGTTTCTCGCCAACATGAGCCACGAGCTGCGCACGCCGCTTAATGCCATCATCGGCTTCTCGGAGATTCTCGCCGACAGGACTTTTGGCGATTTGAACGACCGGCAATTAAAATACAGCAACAACATTCTCAACAGCGGCCGCCATCTGCTCCAACTCATCAACGATATTCTCGATCTGGCAAAAGTTGAAGCCGGGCGCGCGGAACTAATGAGTCATACGTTCAACGTCACGAAGGCGTTGTCGGAAGTGCAGACGATTGTCAAAACGCTCGCCAATAAAAAACATATCAGTCTCGAATTTGAAACGGCTGCGGATTTGCCATCACTGTTCGCCGACGAAGCGAAGTTCAAGCAGATCATGTATAATCTGTTGAGCAACGCGATCAAGTTCACCCCGGACGGCGGAAAAGTTTTTGTGGCCGCCGCCGTCCAGACAGCGGCCGGCGACGGTTCAAGTCCGGCGGGCGAGTTCCTGCGCGTGGCAGTTTCTGACACGGGCGTCGGCATTAAAGTGAATGATCAGGCGCGCATTTTCAAAGAGTTCGAACAAGTGGACTCATCTTACGGCCGGCAGCAGCAAGGCACCGGCTTGGGACTGGCCTTGACCAAAAAACTTGTCGAAATGCACGGCGGACGCATCTGGGTGGAGAGCGAAGGCGTCGAAGGCAAAGGCAGCACGTTCACTTTTTTGATTCCGGTTCCCAAGGCCGAAGCCGGGCCGACACAACTGACCGACAAGCCGGACGCGCGCGGCGACACCATCCGTCCACTGGTCTTGGTCGTGACGAATGATGACGCCCACCAGCAACTGGCCGGCAATTATCTGAAAGACGCGGGTTATGACGTTGCAGCGGTTTCCGAAACGACGGCGATGATTGCGGCGTTGAATGTGCGGCGGCCTTACGCCGTGCTGATTGACCGGAAAATGGGCAGCGCGGATACCTGGCCGCGCGAGGCAGGCCAGTCATCGGGACAACCCAAATCCGGTTTTTCAGACACGCTCATCCAGCACAAGTGCCATTCGCGCATTCCCGCCGGAATCCCGCAGGTGATTTTTTCGGACGACGGAAATGGCCAACTGGCATTCAGTTTATTGGGCAAGGATGGGGCTGTTTCAGAGCAAACCAGTTCCCGTTTGGGCGACGCCATCCACCAATCGGACAAGACCATCGGCAAAGAACTCAAAACTGTTTTGGTCATTGATGACGAGCCGTCCATTTTGGAATTGCTGACGAAAACCTTGCTGCAAAAAGGTTTTGGCGTTCTGCGGACTGCGGACAGCCGGATCGGGGTGGAGTTCGCCACGAATTACCTTCCCGACGTCATCATACTGGATTTCAACATGCCTCAGTTCAATGCAATCCAGATTGTCGAACAACTGCGCGCGCATCCGCGCACGAAAAACATTCCCATCTTGATCAATACCGGCACCGTGCTGAATGAAGAGGAGCGCCAGCGGCTGGCCGGTCATGTGCAATCCATCACCTCGAAAACGGAACGTGAAAGCCTGCTCGCGGAACTGGATCGCCTGGGGGCGATGAACGACGCGACGGTTGGAGCCGGAGTGAACTTATGACGGGCAATAAAATACTCATCATCGAGGACAATCTTTTGAACCTCGAGCTGGCCGCCGACTTATTGGAGGCGAACGGCTACATTATTTATTCGGCGCGAACGGCAGAAGAAGGATTGCGGCTGGCGCGTGAACTTTTGCCGGATCTGGTGCTGATGGATTTTAGCCTGCCCGGCATGGACGGTCTGGCGGCGACGAAAAACCTAAAAGCCGATCCTGCGACGTGCCACCTGACCGTCGTCGGCCTCACGGCCAACGCCATGAAGGGCGACGAGGAAACCGCGCTGGACGCAGGTTGTGATGGTTATCTGACCAAGCCGATTGACACCCGGACATTCGTCAGCATGGTGGCAAAATTCATTGAAGCGGCAAACTGGCACGGACAAAAAATCACTCCTTAAAAATTATGCAAAATGAAACCCAAAACGTGAAACCCCCCACCCTTCAGCCGACGCCCGGCTGGGGATCCGTCCTGGTGGTGGACGACGAACCACAAAACCGCACGCTGCTGCGCGATCCGCTGGAAGCGTTCGGCTACCGGGTTGAGGAAGCTGAAAACGGAATGCAGGCATTGCAGAAAGTTGCCGCGCATCCGCCCGACGTGATTTTGCTCGACTTGATGATGCCCCAGATGGACGGCTTCGAAGTCTGCCGCCGGTTGAAAGCTGATCCAAAGACGGCGCACATCCCGATTTTGATGGTTACCGCCCTCTCCGAACGCGGAGACCGCCTGTTGGGCATTCATGCCGGCGCGAACGATTTTTTGAACAAGCCGATTGATATCCAGGACGTGATCTTGCGGGTGGGCAATGCCGCCTACACGAAACGTCTTCATGACCAGCTTCAGGCCGAGCAAAAGAAGTCCGAACAGTTGCTGCTGAACATTCTTCCCAAACCCATCGCCGACCGGATGAAAAATGGGGAAACCAACATCGCCGACAGCCATGCCGATGTCACGGTGATGCTCGCGGACTTGGTCGGCTTCACCACGTTGTCAGCCCACATCGGTCCGGAGCAGATCGTCCAATTATTGAACGAAATGTTTTCGGCCTTCGATCTCCTGGCGGAAAAACACGGCCTGGAAAAAATCAAAACCATTGGTGATGCTTATATGGTTGCCGGCGGCATTTCCTTCCCACGGCCAGACCATGCCCAAGCCATCGCCGCGCTCGCGCTCAATATGCAGGAGGAGATTGGACGGCTCAATCAGCAGTATGACACCTCTGTCCAGTTGCGCATTGGCATCTGCACCGGCCCGGTCGTCGCGGGCATCATCGGACGCGGGAGATTTGCCTACGATCTTTGGGGCGAAACCGTCAACCTCGCCTGCCGCCTGGAATCAACCGGCGAGGCGGGAAAAATTCAAATCGCCGAATCCACCTACGAACAGTTGAAACACAAATATCAATTTGAACCAAAGCATCGCATTGACGCCAAAGGCTGCAACCATCTGTCTGCCTACTGGCTTGGCAAACGGACATGACAGCCTGATCCTGCCGAACCTAGTTTTCACTTGGCGATGGGAGAAGATTGAAAACATTTTGACTGTGCGTTCTGAAAATTTGACTTTCAAAGCTTGAACCGCGATTTGCTTTCGGTTACTTCTGCACGACCCTATGGATTCTCCAAGCCAAGCCAGACCGGCTTCCAGTAATTTTCGCTGGATCATCTGCGCGCTGCTTTTTTTCTCCACGACCGTCAATTACATGGATCGGCAGGTCATCAGCTATCTCAAGGAATATTTTTGCACTCCGGCGGAACTCGGCGGATTTGGCTGGTCCAACACAGACTTCTCCCACTTGACCGCTTTCTTCACCGGCTTTTATGCCGGCATGACGATCCTGGCCGGCTGGGTCATTGACAAGATCGGCACCAAAATGGGCCTGGCGCTTTCGCTGATTGTCTGGTCGGTGTTCGGTATTCTCAACGCCTTTGTCGGACGGTTGGTCGCCATGCACGTTCTGGTGCGCAGCGCGTTTGGCATCGGCGAGGCCGGAAATTTTCCCGCGTCAATCAAAACCGTGGCCGAGTGGTTTCCCAAGCGCGAACGCGCACTGGCCACCGGCATTTTCAACAGCGGCTCAAACTTCGGCGCGATGCTTGCCGCACTGTTCGTTCCCTGGTGCCTGGTTTATTTTGGCAACGAAAAAGGCTGGAAGATGGCGTTCATTCTGACCGGCGCGGTGGGCTTCATCTGGCTGATTTTCTGGTTCTGGCTCTACGACACGCCCAAAAAGAGCAAGCGGCTGTCGCAGGCGGAATACGACTACATCCACAGCGACAAAGATGAGGCCAAGCCGGCGCAAGATGGCGACCAATCCGGCAAGAAAGTTGGGGCCAACCTGTTTTCGTTCGCCGGTCGCGTGCCGCGCTCCGCGTTTTGGGGCATGACGATCATGATCCACATTTTGTGCGTCTTCATTTATTTCATCACCGAAAAAATCGTCGGTCCGAATGTGCTTCAGAACAAACCGTCGCTGATTTTTTTCGCCGTGGCGGTCGCGGTCGCGCTGGCAGCCAGTCTGGCCTTGCATGTCCGGCGCTGGCACGACCAGAACAAATCCGGCTGGCTGGCGTTGACCTATCTCATACCCGTGGTGGCAGCCTTCGTCTCGGTGATCGTTTTGGGATTTGAAAATAAAATCTATCTCGTGGCGGTGGCTCTGGCTCTCGTCGCCATGCTTGTTGCCGGATTCAAAGAAGGCTTTGCCGGTCCGGACAAATTCGGAAATACCGCCAGCCCCGGCTTGCTGGGACACCGGCAGACATGGTCCTTTTTTGTGGGCAAATTGATGACCGACGGTGTGTGGTGGTTTTATCTTTTCTGGCTGCCCGACTATCTGGTGAAACAGTTCCACATGAAAGTCCACGACACCATGTGGCCGACGTTCATTGTTTATGGCGTCGCCATCGTCGGCAGCATTTACGGCGGCAGCATTCCGATGACACTCATGAAACGCGGCATGCCCGTCTACCAAGCCCGCATGACGGCCATGTTTCTCATCGCGCTGTGTCCGCTGGCGGTGCTCACCACGCAGTATTTTGGCAACGTCAGTCATTTTGGCGACATGGCAAAAGTTTATGCCGTTGCCGTCATCTGCATCGGCGCGTCCGCGCATCAGGCATGGTCGGCGAATCTTTTCACGACCGTTTCCGACATGTTCCCCAAAACCGCCGTTGGTTCCGTCACCGGCATCGGGGCGATGGCTGGCGGACTTGGCGGTGTCATCGTGCAGTTGATCGCCGGCACGCTCAACGACACTTACAAACAAACCCCGTCAACGGCTTACATGATCATGTTCGTCATCTGCGCCTTGAGCTATCTGGTCGCGTGGGCCGGAATGAAATTGCTCGTGCCCCGGCACAAACCGATCACCGACATCTAAAATTTTCTCCAAACAAAAAAGCCCGTTGAGGTTTCGACTTCAACGGGCTGATTTTTTGAACTCTGTTTCCGTTTGTGCCGTGCGGATGGTTGACCGCACTTGGCGGATTCTCCGTGATGGACAGTTTTTAATTTTCATTCGTTGTCTTGAAAAGTAACCAAAAAAACAAAATGAGATGAGGTGAGTCGAATCGAATGGCGGATGACAAACACCCGCAAACACCAGTGTTCATGCGCCAGGCCCTGTCTTCGGGACGAAAACTAAAATGGTGCCCACGACAGGACTTGAACCTGTTAAAAGTATCGGATTTGTTAGGAAATGCAAACGGTAACGCACAAATAGACGCACAAATTCTAGTCGCCTTGGGGCATGATTTGTCTCAAGTAGTCACGGCTTGGGCCAGACTTCCAGCGGCACTCAAGGCGGCAATTCTCGCCATCATCAATTCAGCGGAGGGCGAGCCATGAGCTTAAATCCGGCTACGGTGCTGAATCCCGTGTTCAACGCTCTGGACGCTCTAATCTCAAATTACGGCGTTTATCTTTACCTTGTATTCGTCTGGCTGTCCCTGGGAGCGATTGCCTGGGTGTTGGGCGGCGGATTGCGGCGGAAACGACCACAGGGAAACTCCGCCACAATTATTTCCGGCATCATCATCACGACACGACCGCCGATGCACCAACCGCCGCCATTCCTCATCGCCGATGTTGACCCGGCGCGGAATGACGACAACGAAATGATGGACGAACCATGATCACATTTCATTCCCGTCAACCAGACTGTGACCGGCGCACTCGGAAAAACGAAAACGCCGACACGCTTAATTTCGCGTCACAAATTCCAACATCAATTTGCGCGGTCATGCACACGAAGCATGACAAACGCGGTGCAACAATTTTCAAATCACTGTGCAAGCACACGTCATGAAATTGCCCCTTTATGCAAAACAAGCCTTACCCCTAATTTTTATTAGGCTTTCGCGGCTCGCCAATAGCTCACCGACGAATCGGAAAAATCCCGCAATACGGTCGCGCAATGGCCGCGAACCATCCGGCAAGAAATCCGGCGAGATGTCTCGCTTACTTCCGCACAATTTCCCGGCAATTGCCGGACGGTGGAAATCGCAACGCTGCGAATTTCCACGCAAGCAATTCGCGAGACGACTCGCAAGTGGACGCGCAACGGTCGCGCAACGTCCACGTCGCAGTCCGAGCAATAGACGATGCAATATCCCGCGAAACATCCCGCAAGCCGACTCGTCAAAGTTTTGGTATCACCTTTTCAACCATCACACCCAACAATTATGAACACATCAAACACAACACCCGATCCCGAAGTGCTGCAAAAAATTGCGGAAGAATTTCAACCCGCACCAGGCCGCATCCCGTTTCATTCCCTCAAACCATACCATGAATTTATTGTCATGTTGCGCGCCAAAAGAGCGTCTTACAGGTCAGTTGCGGAATTGCTCGGACAACAAGGTGTGAAAACCAGTGTGGCGCGCGTGGCGGAATATGGACGCATCGTGCTGGACGGCAAAAAAACGCGCAAGCGCCGGAAGCGGACACCAATTGCCCCAAACACAACCGCACCGGTGCCGACTTCAATATCGCCGCCGCCAATTGCCCCCACAGATTCATTTCAACCACCGTCACGCGGCCCGCGTATCGCCAACGTAAGAATGTTGAAAGACAAAGGGGCATCGAATCAAACATTGTGAAACATTGCCGCGACCAACGCACGTTCCGCTACAGCTTCACGCGCGCTCGTCGCGGCACAGAATGGATAACGCAGTCGCGTTGCGCTTCCGTCAGCGACACGGCGAGGTCGTTCCGCTCGCCGAACCGCCGACCGAAGCGCGCCAACAAATAACCCGGTTGCTTAAAGTATCAGGATGAATGGAATTTTGTTTTTGTCAGAAAAATTACATATTTTTTACGCCAATGTTCGAATTTATTTTACGATTGCCTAAATTTTGTCGCCCTTTACGATGCCGCCAATCTGCATGGCCAATGACTTGAATCGCATTTTGAATGAACTCAATCTAATGCTTGTCGCATGAGCAAACCCATTCCAAAGAAAAAACCGATTTCGTCCGCCGCTGCCGGGAATTACGCCGGGCTGCTGGCCGACATCAAGCAACGCATCCGCACCGCCCAGGTGCGCACTGCGATGGCTGGCAATGCCAGTATGCTCATGCTCTATTGGGAGATCGGCGGCGTGTTGGCGGAGCGACAGAAAAACGAAGGTTGGGGAGCTGCCGTCCTGCCCCGGTTGGCGACCGACCTGCACAACGACTTGCCGGAGGTGAAGGGTTTCTCCGCGCGCAATCTGCGACTGATGATTCAGTTTTTTGATGAATACCCCGCTTTCGGCCCAATTTGGCAACGGGCGGTTGCCAAATTGTCAGATGATCCCACCGGCGGTAGAAAAGGATTGCCGCCCATGCCCCAATTACCCGCAGAATCTGCCGACGACCAAATTTGGCAACGGGCGGTTGCCCAATTGACTTGGGCGCACAACGTCATTCTCATCCAGAAAGTGAAAGACCTGCCAACGCGCCTCTGGTATGCTCGGCAGACTTTCGAGCACGGCTGGAGCCGCGATGTCCTCTCGCTCCAGATTCAAAGCCGCGCTCACGAACGGCACGGCAAGGCCGTCACCAATTTCCAACGCACCCTGCCGCCGCCGCAGTCCGACCTCGCGTCCCAGCTTCTGAAAGACCCCTACGTCTTCGATTTCCTCACGCTGGAAAAACCATTCCACGAGCGCGAACTCGAAACCGGTCTGCTCCGCCACCTTCAGGACTTCCTGGTGGAATTAGGCACCGGCTTTGCCTTCGTCGGCCGTCAGGTTCACATGGAAGTGGGCGACAACGATTTCTACATAGACCTCCTTTTCTATCATCTAAAGCTGCGGTGCTTCGTCGTCATTGATCTGAAAGTCGGCCCGTTCAAGGCGGAATATGCCGGCAAGACGAATTTCTATCTGAACGCCGTGGACGACCGGCTGAAGCACGCCACCGATCAGCGTTCCATCGGTCTCATCCTCTGTGAGGAAAAAAATAAAATCGTTGCCGAGTATGCCCTGCGCGGCATGGACAAAGCCATCGGCGTCTCCGACTACCAGCTTACGCGCGCCCTCCCGAAGAAACTCCAGAGCTCCCTGCCGAGCATCGCACAATTGGAGAAAGAATTATCGCAGACCAAGCCCGCCAAGGTAACGAGGCGAAAGGCATGAATGAACTTGGCCATTGTGCCGTGTAATTGATAATGCCGAGTTCAAGGGGTGATTTCCTCGGAAATCGAAGGAATCGCCCATTTTTTATCATTGCGACTTAACATTATCAGATGTTGCGAGCAAAGGCCAGCCCCGCAATACCGTTCCAAATAAAAACAGGCCGTTTCTAGCTTGGAAGCGGCCCACGTGTTTCGCTAGTGAATCAATTCACCTGCACAACGCCCGGCGGTTGCCAAGTGCCTTCGCCCGGCGGCAGGATGGAAGGCGCTTCCGTCTTGGGCCAGTAAAGACGCAGAAGCAGGTAGAAAGTGTCGTTCGGCGCGGGCAACCAGTTGGATTCCTTGTCCGCTCCGGGCGAATCTTTCTGGATGTAGAGCGTCAACGAGCCGTCGTCGTTCTTCTTCATGTCCGGCAGCATCGGCGAATTGATGAGATAACGATTGATCGGATTCTCAATCAGCAATTGCGACTTGCCGTCATACATCGTCACGGACCAGAAAGCATTCACCGGCGGGAATTGTCCGGCGGGAAAGGTGAGCGTGTAATTGTGTTTGCTGCTGTCGAGCGGCTCGCCGTTGGCGTCCACCTTGGCGAGGGGATACATGGCTTCAGCCGGATCATTCGCGTAGATGCCGGCCTTCGCCAAGCCAGCGCGAGCCAGCCAATCACCGTTGAAGAAAGCAGCATCGCCTCCGGCCAGTCCGCCGACACGCCAGCCGTTTTGGTTCTTGCCACCGGCGGCAATGGCGGTTTCGATCCTGGCCTCGCCGTCCTTCATGCCCAATCCCACTTCAATTTTGTGTTCGAGGTCGAGGTCGTCAAAATTGAAGGTTTTTCCGGCACCGATGCCGATGCGCGCCAGTTTCGCACGGATGGCCATTTCGTTGGGTTGCGGCGGCGCGAACTGCAAGGCGAAGTCGAGATACTGGAAAAAGTTCGTCTTGATCATTTCCTTGTCAATCGGCGGGAAGTTGATGGCGGGCGCGGCGGGCGGCGCGGGCTGATGCAGATACGCCGAGAGCGGCTGCGCTTTGTAACCATCCTGCACTTTGATCACGTTCGCCATGTCCTCCGCGTTGAAAAGCTGCGTGCGGTAGGCCGCCAGCGAAAACTGCGTGCCCGACCGGAACACTTTTTTGATGCCCGCCGGGGTCTCACCCTGCCAGTCGGGTCCGACCACGAGGTAATCGCCCGGTTCATTGCCAGTGGCGCGGCTGCCGATGTAGCCGTAGTTGTAGGTGTTGCCGTCGCAGAGCATCACCGAATAGTAACGCTCCTTTTCCACGGCGGGAACGGACAGCACCATCGGTTCGGCGCGCAGGTCGAGCCACAAGGAGGAATAAGGCGTGTCGCTGTTGGGGGAAATGATGGCCGTGTCCTTGTAAGTGAATACGCGATGTTCGTTGAGTAGCTGATTGAAGGGTGCCTTGTATTGGCCGGAGTTTTGATCCACTGAAAACGCATACATCACCGCGTAATTCATCACGATGGGCAGGCCGTAGATGAAGCCCTGCTCGGCGATGTCTTTCGTTTCCAGAATGCCGGGCGCGTTTTGCTCCGACTTCTCGGCCTGCGCGACGGCGTCGTTTTTGGTGGCGCAGCCGGAGCCGAAGGCAATCATGCCCATGAGCGCGGCGGCGAGCAGGTGTTGTTTGCTTATGGTTTTCATGATTGTGTTCCTTCCGTTTGTCACTTCAGCAGTTCGACATCAGGCAATTCAAATGTCTTGTTCCAGAATGACTCGCCCGGAGCATAGAGCCGGAACCAAAGATAAGGGGTTTTCCCCATCGTCGGCAGCCAGTTGTTCTCAAAGCCAGCCGGTGCCGTCGGGCCGAAATACAAATCCACACTCCCGTCGTCGTTCATCTTCATGGAATCCTTTTGCAGCGAGGACAGGCCGTTTCGCATTTGCGGGTTGATGATGAAAGACCAGGTCGCATTGTCATACATTGTCAGCGACCAGAACTGCCGGGCGGGAACGTCCTTGGGAATGTGCAGCCGGTAAGTCTTGCCGGGCTGAATCGGGCTTCCGTCGGCATCGGCGGTCGGGGCGAGATAGACCGTTCCCGCGTGGTCGGTGAGCAACTTCGGATACCAAGTGAAGAAAAACCATGCCGCCGCGCGTTTGTCAATCTGCACGGCATCGTCCGTCACAAACTCGAACCCGCGCTTGTCGTCGGGAACCATCACGAAACTCCAGTGACGGTCGGGCCAATACAGGCTCGATGCAAACAGCTTCGCGTCGAGTTGCTGCATATAGAAATAAGCATCCTTGACGCCTCTTTCCATCGCATCCTTGAGCTTGCCCTGCGGATTGAACGGCTTGCCCCGCTCGATTCCAATCGTCGCCAGCATTCCCATCATCACCTTGTCCTGTGGACGCACCGGCTCCACATCAATAATGTCCTTGATGTCCTGCAACGCGCGGATGTCGTAGAACGGCAGCGTATGCACAGGAACGTCAAGCAGGTTCATGAACTTGGTCGGCGCGGGGTTGGCGGCGTCCGACAGCGGATATAACTTCAGCGTTTGGCTATAGGCGTAGGCGTCCGCATCGGACGCAGTCGGGGCAGGCACCGAACGGAACGCCATCCCGATCCGGTAGGTGGTGGAATGGATGACAAAGTATCCATCTGGAATCGGCTGGTCGTAGCCCGGCGGGAGCAGCAGAATCTTGCCGCCCGCGCCCTTGTCCAAGCCAGACGGCCCGACATCGGCGAGCGTCAACTGCCAGGCGTCCACGATCTGTCCGTAAAGGCTTGCCTTGTCAGTCTTGGCGGGAAGCTCCAGCACGAGCGGGCCTTGCCGCAGGTCGGAGAACTCGGCGATATAAGGGGTAACCGTATTTGGCGTGATCGCCTCGGTCGTTTGCCGAAGCGGTCCCGAGTTGGCGACGACGACGTTGTCGGCCATCCCCGACACTTCCAGCACGCCGACGCGGAATCGGTAAATCGCCGATGCTGGCATCGCCCACACCACGGCTTCAAACGCGCGCTGATAGGCGACCTGCTCATCGAGGTCAGGCACGGATGGCTTTGAACCAAGCGCGGGCTGTCCGCCAAGCGGTTCAGTTTGCGCCCCGGCCTGAATTGAGGTGAACGCCAGCGCGCCAACGAGCGCGGCGGCGAGGAGGTTTTGTTTGAGTTTGGTTTTCATGGTTGTTTTCTTTTAGTATTGGACTGGCTCACTTCACCAAGACCATCGGCGGATTCTTCCAGCGACCGTCAATGACCGCTGGCTTGGGCAGATAAATTCGCAGGGCACAATAGAAAGGCCCGTCCGGCGCGGGCAACCAGTTGCTCTCCTTGTCCGCGCCCGGCGAATCCTTCTGAACGTAAAACGTGAGCGAGCCGTCATCGCCGTATTTGAACGTCTTGAGCATCGTCGAGTTCAGGAGATAACGATTCAGCGGATTCGCCACAAGCAGTTGCGTTTTGCCATCATACATGGTGAGCGACCAGAACGCATAGGCCGGGGGAAGCTGGCCTTTCTCGAAACGCATTTCGTAGCGGTTGTTCGCGGCGTCGAGCGGCTGGCCGGCACCATCCTTGAAATACATCGGATACAGCGCTTCATCGCGCGAATTGCCGTAGAGGCCGGCCTTGGCGGCGAACGCGCGAAGGGCATAATTGCCATTGAGAAATTCTCGCGTGCCAAACGCATCGCCAGAATTGATCTTGCCTTCGGTGAGCAGAACATATTCCGCCTCGATTTCCTTGCCGCCATCAACGAAGCCATCTTTGACGGCTTGCTGAAATTCCGGGGACAGCGTGCCGAAGTCGAACGTCAGGCCATCGCCGATTCCAAAGGTTGCGAAATGTTGCCGGAGTCCGGTCTCGGATGGCAGCCTCGGGCAGAATTGCAGCAGGAAATTCAAGTAACTGAAAAACCCGGCCGGGCCGTCCATCTGTTCGGAAGGCTTGGGCCAGTTGATCGCCGGTGGAGCCGCCGGCGCGGCGGTGCCAAGATATTGGCTCAATGGCTGCACCTTGTAACCGGCCTGAATTTTCCAGACGTTCGGCAGATCGCCGGGATTAAACAATTGGGTGCGGAACAAGGTGTAGGCGATTTCCGTATCACAGTGAATGACCGCCTTGATGCCCTTGGGCTTTTCGCCGTTCCATCCCGGCCCGGCAACCAGGAAATCACCGCCGCCATTCCCGTAAGCCCGCGTGCCGAGGTAGGCGAAATTGTAAGTGTAAAGGTCAATCAGTTGGGCTGAATAATAGCGGCCTTTTTCAATTTTCGGCATGGTGATGACGAGCGGCTCGGCTCGCAAATCCATCCAAAGAAACGAATAGGGCGTATCGGAATTGGGGGTGACCACCCAAGTATCTGCCGGGGTGGCGATGTTCTTCGCGCTGGAGATTTCATTAAACGGAGCGCGATAGTCCGAGCCGCCGCGATCCACCGCCTGTTTGTAGAGCGTCTTGTAATTGTCCACCAAAGGATAGCCATAGACAAACGCGTCCTTCGTGATGACGCGCGCAGTTTCGGGTGTGATTGGTTCGTCGGCACGGGCAAATGCTGTGGTGAAAGCCAGCGCGCCAACGAGGGCGGCGGCGAGGAGGTCTTGGGCGCGTGTTGTTTTCATAGTTTTATTTTATGATTGTTTGCGACAATTAAAATTCTTTTGGTTTGTCATCACTCAATTTTTTATGGAAAACACCTCATGTTCTGCGCTTTCGATTTACAGTCAATCTTGAAAAAGCAGGCTGTGGGGCCGGGTCATGTCTGGAAAAAAGCCCCAAATAAGGGCAAGACGAACGCGAGATATTTGCATTGAACCGATGTTCGAGAATTTTTACATCAACTCTAATCAACGCATCCGCTGGTTGCCGTGTGCGCGAATCCAAAATTCGATTATATGTCGCCGGTCGTCGCGTCAATGTCTTGCTCGCCTCATCCGGCTGCGCTCCACATTTCACCCGCCGCCCGGCTCCGGGAGTTTTGCTTTTAGGATTTCGCGCACGAGAGGATTTTCACGCCAGTCCGATTATTTGGAATTGAAGGCGTATTTCTTAAAACTTTGACTTTCAGCCCAAACGACGCAGTATCAAATACAGCGTGAGCACCGAGACAAACATTCTAATCCAACGCGCCGCCGCCGAACTCAAAACCGCTGGCGCACGGGAGATTTACGTCTTCGGCTCCGCTGCCAAAGGGACGGGTGATGCCGCTTCCAATCTCGACTTGGCGGTTTCCGGCCTGTCCCCGTCCGTTTTCTATCGCATGGGCGCGCGCGTTAGCGATTTGATTGGCCGTTCGGTGGATTTGATTGATCTCTGGACAGCAACACGCCGTTCACCCGCTACCTACGCACGGCGTTGCTGTCGGAAGAACTTCACGACACGTTGAACGAATATCCAAAGCATCCGTAAAAGGACAGCGTCAAACAGTAACACAAAACTATAACCACTAACCTAAATCACATACATATATGACTAACTCAAATAACACCAAACCATCAATCGTCTTGGTTCACGGCGCATTTGCTGATGCCACTGGTTGGCAAAAAGTGATTCCGCTCCTCGAAGCAAAAGGCTTCACCGTCACCGCCGTGCAAAATCCGCTGAAATCAATAGAGGATGATGTCGCAACGACGAAGCGTGCGATAGAGTCACAAAAAGGTGAAGTCGTCCTAGTGGGACATTCCTACGGCGGGGCAATCATCACAGGTGCTGGTGCGAACAATCCCAAGGTTAAGGCCCTGGTGTATGTCGCGGCATTTGCACCGGACGCAGGGGAAACAATCGGCGCGCTGATTGCACAATATCCGCCAACCGCCTTGGGCACCGGACTTGTCCCAGATTCCGCCGGCTTTCTTTTCATTGATCGGTCGAAATTCCACGAAATCTTTGCCAAGGATGTGTCGGAAGGAGAATCCGCAATCATGGCTGCGACACAAAAACCGGTTGCCGGGGCCTCCTTCGGCGAAACGCAATCGGTTGCCGCCTGGAAAAACGTCCCCTCTTGGTATGCCATATCCACGCAGGATCACGCGATCAATCCCGACTCAGAGCGGTTTATGGCCAAGAGAATGAATGCTCGCATTACCGAAATTGAAGCCAGTCACGTTTCGTTCATTTCCCAGCCCGCGAAGATTGTTAAAATTATCGAAGAGGCTGCGGGAACAGTAAAGGCAGGAGCATGAACGACCTTCTCAAACTAGCGCTCGATGCCCACGGTGGGTTGGAGCGCTGGAACCAGCTGAAAACCATCACGGCCATGTGTTCCGCAACGCCTATTCCTTTGACTTGGAGTGGCAGAAAATGTCCCCGCTGGTGTTGCGCTTGGAAGAAACATTCCAAAAACTGGAAAAAGCGTTGGATGGTTTTCTGAAATATGTCGCGGCACACAAATGAATCGGGACGTTGAAACCCGAGCATGGAGCGCATCCCACAGAATCAGGCTTGCATGCATGCTTGAAAACCACTTGCAATTAAAAAAACTTTTGTTATTTTGGCTTTAAGGGGAATTAATTTACTGCCATTCGGATCAAACTGGAGGTTGCGGTAAACGCGACGACGAAGTCGATTAAATCACTTCGACCGGATTCGCTTTTTTACAAGCGCGGATTGGTTACATCGTTGAGCAAAGTTTCTTTTCTCCCGGCTGACGAAGGTTGCCTGTGCAATATAAACTTCAGCAAAAGAAGTAATCGTTTAATCCGGATCAAAAAGTCTCGGCTGCCTTAAGGGCCGTGTTTCAGATTAAAACAAGAAAGGAATAACATCAACCGACCAGGGTTTTTGAAAACCATCTTTCAATCAATGATATCAAAAGCGATTCCTTGTTATGAAAACAAAAACTGTCCCCGTCACATTCCACACGCTCCGCGTCCAGGACGTTAACATCTTCTATCGTGAAGCTGGCGACCCCAAGGCACCTGCCGTCCTATTATTGCATGGGTTTCCCACCTCGAGCCACATGTTTCGCAATCTCATCCCGCTACTGGCGGGCGACTACCATGTCATCGCGCCAGACCTTCCCGGTTACGGGCTTTCCGACATGCCGGATCGTAGGACCTTTACCTACAGCTTTGATCACTTGGCGGAAATCATCGGCGATTTCGTCGATCAAATCCGACTTAAAAAATTTGCGGTCTACATCTTCGATTACGGCGCGCCCGTAGGGCTCCGCGTTGCCCTCCGCTTTCCAGACCGTATCTCGGCCCTCATCACCCAGAACGGCAACGCTTATGTGGAAGGATTCAGCACGGCCTGGGAGCCTTGGCAAAACTATTGGAAAAATCCCACGCCCGAAAACCGCGAAGCTTGCCGGGATGCGTTGAGTCCGAAAGTCATTCGCGACATTCAATATTGTCATGGGACGAACGCGGAGCTGGTTTCTCCCGACGGCTATATGCTGGACATTGCCTATATGGCGAGGCCCGGTGCGGATGAAAACCAGCTCGACCTGATTCTGGACTATCGCAGCAATGTTGCCCTATATCCGAAATTTCAGGAATTTTTTCGCAAATATCATCCGCCGACCCTCGCGGTCTGGGGCAAAAATGATCCTTTCTTTCTTCCGCCGGGAGCGGAAGCCTACAAGCGTGATAATCCCAAGGCCAAGGTGGTGTTCTATGATACCGGTCATTTCGCCCTGGAAACCCACGCCGCTGAAATTGGCCAGGAAATACTCAATTTCTTAAAGGCAAATATTTAGTCCCTGAATCTGAAGCGGTGACGCCGAATCTAGGAATGTATGAATACAAACGAAAGTCTGGACCGGCGGGACTTTCTTCGCCTTACAACGGTAGGCGTGGCGGCGGGCCTCCTAGCCTATGCTCCGCTTGCCAATGCCGCCACGCACTCCAAAATCAAGGCTATCGCCTTCGATGCTTTTCCCATTTTTGATTCCGGGCCAGTTTTCGCTTTGGCCGAGGAATTCTTTCCGGGGCGAGCCACCGAACTTGGCAACGAATGGCGCACGCGCCAGTTTGAATACACCTGGCTACGAACAGTTGCGGGACGCTATGTGGATTTTTGGCAGGTGACGGAAGACGCACTCCATTACGCCGCTAAGAAGGCAAAGATTGGAATGAGCCAAGAACAAGTTTCGCAACTCATGGACGGTTACCTCAATCTAAAATCGTGGCCCGATGTCGCTCCGGCACTCCGATTGTTGAAGATGGAAGGCATCCGCATGATCTTATTATCAAACTTTACATCGCACATGTTGAACTCCTGCGTCAGGTGCTCAGGTTTGGGGGACATTTTTGAGGGACTTCTCAGCACGGATCAAGTTAAGGCCTTTAAACCCGATCCCCGAGCTTACGAGATGGGCATTAACGCCTTCAACCTGGATCGCGAAGAAATTCTCTTTGTCGCCTATGGAGGCTGGGATGCCGCCGGCGCGAAGATATTTGGATATCCCACCTACTGGGTGAACCGGCTCAACCTTCCACCCGAAGAGCTGGGAGTTATGCCCGATGGGACCGGCACTGACCTGAAGGGATTGGCTCAGTTCATTCAATCGAGGAATTCTCAGTGAAGGAGGAAACAATAATGAAAAAAATCTCTGAAAATATTCCAGGCTATGCCTACGGCGGCGAGGCCGTTTCCAAGTCGTCAATTTCACTTCAGGAATTGGAACAGATTAAAATCAGCGTCGGTTTCACTGCCGAGGATGAACGTTATCTGCGGCTGGCGGGTGAGGTGCTTGGTGATCAGACGAAACAAATCGTCGAGCACTGGCGCAGTGGGATTATCGCAAACATTCCTCACCTGGCCCGGCACTCCCGTTCCCCGGAGGGAAATCCGCTTCCCAATTATCTGGGCGCCAGCAATCAGCGATTTCAACAGTGGATTTTGGACACGTGCCTAAGACCATACGATCAGACTTGGCTTGATTATCAGCAGGAGATCGCCCTTCGCCACACGAGCCTGAAGAAGAACCAGGTGGATGGCGTGCAATCAACGCCGCACGTGCCGCTGCGCGACATCATCGCCTTCATCCCCGTGATGAACGAGACGATCAAGCCGTTCATGGCAGCGAAAGGACATTTGCCGGCGGACGTCGAGAAGATGCACGTTGCCTGGTGCAAGTCGCTGCAATTACAAATTTCACTTTGGACCGGTCTCTACGCCAAGCTGGCGCCGAATGAATGGTGATCTTTTAATCCAAATCAAACCCAACCAATCCCAGCACCAACATGAAAACACCCACGACAAATCCTGAAGAATACGATCTGGTGGTTCTCGGCAGTGGCGAAGGCGGCAAGTATCTCGCCTGGACCTTGGCCCGGAAAGGTCAGCGCGCGCTCGTCATCGAGCGCAAATGGGTCGGCGGCTCTTGTCCCAACATCGCCTGTCTGCCGAGCAAGAATATCATTCATAGCGCCAAGGTTGCCTCCTACTTCTACCGCAGCGAAGAATTCGGCATCAGCAAGGACAATTGCAAAATCAATATGTCGGCCGTGCGTGACCGCAAGCGCAAGATGGTCGCTGCCCTGGTCGATATGCATTATGATATATACAAGAAAACCGGAACGGAACTGGTCATGGGTTCTGGAAAGTTTATCGGGCCTAAAACCATTGAGGTAACGTTGGCTGATGGCGGCACACGCACATTTCACGGAAAGAACGTGGTTATTAACACCGGCAGCCGCGCGACCATCGATCACACGCCCGGTTTAAGTGAAGCCAGTCCACTCACCCACATTGAGGCGCTGGAACTGGATCACATTCCAAGGCATCTCCTCGTCTTGGGCGGAGGCTATATCGGGCTGGAATTGTCCCAGGCCATGCGCCGCTTCGGCAGCGAGGTCACCATCGTCGAGCGCAACGGGCATCTGGCCCATCGCGAGGATGAGGACGTCACCCAGGCTTTGGAAGAACTATTTCGGGACGAGGGCATCACGGTTGCAACCAATACAAAGATCAATCGCGTCGAAGGGAAGTCAGGGGTTGGGGTCAAACTTCACGGCACACGCGACGGGGTGGAGGTGGTCTTGGAAGGCAGCCATCTCCTCGTTGCCGGGGGACGCACGCCAAACACCAGCGGTATTGGCTTGGAGTTGGCCGGAGTGGAAACGACCGAGCGCGGCTTCGTGAAAGTCGATGCGCGCCTGCAAACCACGGCGGCAGGCGTGTGGGCCATTGGCGATTGTGCTGGCAACCCGCACTTCACCCATATCTCCTTCGATGATTTTCGCGTGGTGCGGGACAACATCACCGGCGGCGACCATGTGACCACGGGACGCCAGGTGCCCTTCTGCCTGTTCACCGATCCCGAGCTCGCCCGGATCGGCCTGAGCGAAAGGGAGGCGAAGGAACGCGGCATCTCTTATCGCCTGGCAAAAATTCCCATGCTGGCGAATTTGCGAAGCCGAACGCTTTCCGAAACGCGTGGCTTCATGAAGGTGTTGATTGATGCGCAAAATGACCGGATTCTCGGTTTCACTGTGTTCGGTGTTGGAGGTGGAGAGATTATGAGCACCGTCCAAGTAGCGATGATTGCCGGGCTGCCCTATACCGCCATGCGTGATGCAATCTTCACTCACCCGACCTTGTTGGAAGGACTTATCCCGCTCTTTTCCGCCGTGCCTGCTGCCGCCAGCCCATCGGCAGTGAAGACAAAAAGTTGAAGGAGGTCACCATGGAAGGCCTAACGACCATACCAAGCAATTTCGCGCCAAGCGAAACAATGGACCGGCTCGAAACCGAAATCAAAGCTCATGGAATGACCGTCTTTGCCCGCATCAACCACGCCGCTTTGGCGGCGGAGGCGGAACTCGCATTGCGACCGACCGAAGTCATTGTCTTTGGCAATCCACGTGCCGGCACTCCATTGATGCAGGCCAGTCAAACGATTGGCATTGATTTGCCGTTGAAAGCACTCGTCTGGCAGGACGCAGCCGGCAAGAGCTGGCTGTCCTATAACGAACCGGACTGGTTGGCAAAACGGCATGAAGTGAGCGGGGCAGAGCGCACATTAGCCGCGATGAATCTGGCTCTTGGTGATATGACGGCCAAGGCAACCAAAGCGACAATTCCATAAGCCAAAGAAAGAACTTAAATCATGAAAGCTGTCAGTTTTTACAATTGCCTCCCAATTGCAAGACCCCCAAAGTTTGGTTGATGTTGTGGTGGAGACGCCCAAGCCACGATCGCGTGACCTGTTGGTGGAGGTGCGCGCCATTTCGGTCAATCCGGTGGACACAAAGATTCGCGCGGGCGGCGGTCCGGGCCGGCCGGACGGCCAGTTGCAAATCCTCGGCTGGGATGCCGCCGGCATCGTTAAGGAAATCGGGAACGCCGTGTCGCTCTTCCGGCCTGGTGATGAGGTTTACTATGCCGGTTCGGTGGATCGCGCCGGGTCTTATGCCGAGCTGCAATGTGTTGACGAAAGAATTGTCGGCCGCAAACCCCGCACGCTCGGTTTTGCCGAAGCTGCTGCCCTGCCGTTGACCACCATCACCGCCTGGGAAATGTTGTTCGACCGTCTGCGCCTCGATAAATCCGCTGAAGGGTCGTTGCTGATTGTTGGCGGGGCGGGCGGCGTCGGCTCCATCGCCACGCAATTGGCAAGGCAGCTTACGCGCGTCAAAATCATTGCCACTGCATCGCGGCCAGAAACCGTCCAATGGTGCCAACGCATGGGTGCGCATCACGTGATTGACCATCGCCAACCGCTGGCCAATCAGGTGAAGGCCATCATGCCCGGCGGAGTCAACTGCGTGCTGGCGCTGACGAAAATCGAAGACCATTTCGATCAGCTCATCGAGGCCATGGCACCGCAGAGTGCGATGGCTATAATTGAAAATCCCGCCCGTCCGCTGGATATTGTCAAACTCAAACCCAAAAGCATTTCACTGCATTGGGAATTCATGTTCACCCGGTCGCGGTATGAAACGTCCGACATGGGGGAGCAAGGCTGTTTGTTGGGCGAAGTCGCCGCACTGGTGGACGCCGGTCAAATCGTCAGCACGATGCAGACAAATCTCGGCACCATCAACGCCGCAAACTTGAGGCAGGCACACGCGTTGGTCGAAAGTGGCAAGACCATTGGCAAGGTCGTGCTCGCTGGATTTTGATGCGATATGAATTCTGCCTTTAACCAATAAAATGAATTCAAGTGAATCCAATCAAGAGTCCCAATCGCTCCCCAAGAGTTTGCAGAGAGGGAGTCTGATTTTGCGACTTATGGTTATCGGCTTGGTGATTCTGGGGATTGCCGGTTTGTTTGCCTATACGGCTGGCTGGCTGACGCCGAACGTTCTGACGCCCACCAAAATAATTGACAGGTTTGAGCAGGTGAACGGCGAGCATCCAGGCTTTCGTCGTAATCACGCGAAAGGTGTTTGCATCAGTGGCTATTTTGAGAGCAATGGCGGTGGCGCTGTGTTGTCAAAAGCGGTGGTTTTCCTTCCGGGTCGCGTGCCCATTATCGGGCGGTTCGCGCTTGCGGTAGGACAACCGTATGCCGCCGACGCAGCGCACACGGTGCGTAGCATGGCGCTTTTGTTCAAGCTGCCGGATGGCGAGGAATGGCGCACCGGCATGAACAACATTCCCGTTTTCGCGGTAAACTCTGCCCAAGGATTTTATGATCTGCTGCTGGCATCCGCCCCCGATCCTGCAACGGGCAAACCCGATCCTGCAAAAATGAGCGCCTTTCTGGCCGGACATCCTGAATCAGCCAAGGCCATTCAGTTGATCCGCAGCCAGCCGGTCTCGTCAGGATTTGCGGACAGTTCCTACAACAGTCTGGACGCCTTTCGCTTCATCAATGCCAAAGGCACTGTCCTCCCGGTTCGTTGGTCAATGGTGCCAGTCCAACCGTTCCAGCCACTGAACCCAGCCATGCCCCGCGAGTCCGATACCAATCAGCTTTTTGATGCGTTGATTGCCGACATCCACAGCCACGCTTTGCAGTGGCATCTGATCATCACCGTCGGTCAACCGGACGATCCAACAGCGGATGCGACGCTTCCCTGGCCACCCGACCGGCAGCGGGTGGATGTGGGAACATTGACCATTGACCACGTGGAGAGCGAAGACACGAGTCCAGCGCGCGACATCAATTTTGATCCGCTGGTCTTGCCAAATGGAATGGCGGGATCGGACGATCCGCTGTTGAGCGCCCGTTCGGCGGCGTATGCGGAATCTTTCACCCGGCGGGAAGGCGAACCCAAAAGCCCCAGCGCGGTTTCGACCGCCGAAACCGGAAAGTAATATGACTAAAAATCCCACGCAATTCGGGCTCTTGTCGCGCATCCTTCATTGGTTAATGGCAGCCATGCTGCTGGCGATGATCTTCATCGGCGTGGCAATGGTCGCCTCGCTGGGAAATTATCGCTGGCTCGTGGCAATTCATCGTCCGCTGGGCATCTCGATTTTTGTCTTAGCAATCGTCCGGCTAGTCAACCGGATGCTCACCACTTTGCCGCCGTTCCCGCCGACCATGTCCCAACTGGAACGACGGATTGCCTCGTGGTCCGAGAAGCTCATGTATGCTCTCATGCTGACGCTGCCGCTCGTGGGATGGGGGATGTTGTCCGCCGGGCGTTATCCCATAGTTATGTTCGGCACGGTGCATTTGCCACCGATTCTCCCGCCGAATCCCCAGATCTACGCGATCCTGCGCCCGACGCACACCATCCTCGCGTATCTGCTCTTCGCAACTTTTCTTGCTCATCTCGGCGGGGTGCTCTTCCACACACTTATCATCCGCGACCGTTTGCTAGACCGTATGGCTCTGTGGCCAACCAGAAAGTGCAACTCAAAAAAATAGGCAAGTGTCAGAAATTTCGTTCTATGGCAAAGTAAGATCAAAATCAATAAAATGGCCGGCACAGTTCACTGCGTCGGACAAGGACATCGTCACGCGTTTTAAAATGTTTTTTTATTATTTGCGCCAGCGAATAGCAATGAATTGTTATGAATACAGAAAATGTGATAGCTCCACGCCCTCCGTGTCCTCCATTCACGCGTGAAACGGCCATTGAAAAAGTCCGTTTGGCGGAAAATGGTTGGAACAGTCGTGACCCCGAAAAAGTGGCTTTGGCATATACCGTGGATAGTTGGTGGCGCAATCGTGCTGAATTTATCCAAGGCCGGCCGGCCATCATTGAATTTCTCACCCGCAAATGGAGAAAGGAGTTGGACTATCGCCTCATTAAGGAATTGTGGGCTTTCGACGGTAGCCGGATTGCTGTGCGCTTTGCCTATGAATGGCACGACGATTCTGGCACATGGTTTCGCGCTTATGGCAACGAGAACTGGGAATTTGACTCAAACGGACTCATGCATCACCGGCACGCTTGCATAAATGATTTGCCGATCCGGGAATCTGAACGCAAATTTCATTGGAATTCATCGAAGCCTCGCCCCTTTGATCATCTTGGGCTGACCGATCTTGGCTTGTGATCAGGCTAAACTTTTCATCCTGGCTTCAAGGAAAGCACGAATGCTCGTTATCGTTCCGGCTCATGAAAATTGGCTTCGGGTTCACTTATCAACACAAAACAATAACCATTAAACTAAAACGCATACCGGTTCGTGCGGGTCTTTCTTTTTGTGGCTCCGCCTGACCTGGACAGTGCTCGTTGAACCCGGGACGTGGCTGGGCTAAGAGAGCGCGTCGGGATTTCCAGCAGGGCACGTTTGATTGCAAGCTATGTGCCGGATGGCGTTCAAGCCGATGGCACGACATTCCGAAATACGATTGTGAGATTGTAGTTGACAGTTGTATCTGTTCGGCTACACTCAAATAAATGCCGTTTATTCAGTTTCCATTCATCGAGGTGCCGAAAGAATTGCACGAGCTGGTGGGCGAGCCGACGCCCGGCACTCGCGCCTATCGGCGGGAAGGGACACACGCCCAATGCGCCGAATGGTTTGAAGCACTTGGCGAGTATTACCAAGGTGACGTGGGACTTTCGACCAACGGGGTCGTCCTGTTCGTGCCGGTTTCACGCGCGGGCGTCCACAAACGCATCAAGGAGGGCAAATTGACCGCCTTTTTCTTTTACATTACCACCGAGGAAACCACGTTGTTTGGGGCAAAACGCAAAGCCAAGCAACGGCCTTACATTGCGGTATCCGTCAGTGAATGCAAGGCCTGGGCGGCGGAAATGAAGCGCAAGGTGGGCTACATTGATGAACCGAATGAAAGTCCCCTCCGTTTATGGGATCGCCTCCGACCGACCTCGATCAAGGAGGAGCCAAAAACTCCCAAGGAAGCGAAAGAGGCCGACGATTTTGCCAACACCGACCCGAAGGATAAAGGCAACCGGAAAGTGAAGTATCGGGATCACAAGGATTTTACCAAGGAGGACAAGCAGCAGGACTGGCATTATCTGATGGCAGAACTGCAAGCGGCGATGTTGTCCGGCGGAAAAGCCGAAGCGTTTCGGAAACGGCTGCAAATGGGAATGGAGTGGGACAAAAAAAGAAAGTCTTGGAAATTGAAAGGCGGACCAAAGGAGGAGGAATGATGTTTTATGCTAACCGAGCCTCAATTTAACGACCGGCTGATCCGGTTGCCCGAGCTGGAACGGATTTTTGGCGTGTGCAAGCGGACGGTGAGACGGAAGGCGGAAAACGGCGAGTTGCCACCATTGCGGCGGATTGGCCGGGCGGTGGGAATGCTGGAAAGCCAGGTCAAAGCGTATTTTCAAAGATTGAGTCAACCAAGTTAATCGAAAGGAGAAATATGATTGCTTACATTTATCGGCCAAAACGTCGGCATGACGGCAAGCGGGTAATATCACGATTGTATTCCGCAAAAATCCGCGTGGATGGTGAGCGCCGGATTTCGCAGGTCTCGTTGGGCGTATCGGACAAACAGGTTGCCCAAGAAAAACTGCGCCAGTTGGTGCAGGAGCGCGAAAAAGAGCTTCACGGTTTAATCCCAGCCAAAGCCATGCGGGATGCGGCGCAAGAGTCGCTGACGAAACACTTGAAAGATTTCATCGGCGATCTGCGGGCAAAAGGGCGGAATGCTCAATACATCGCCGAATTTGAAAACCGGCTGGTGCTGCTGATGGAACAGTGCGGCTGGCATTCATTACGCGATGTCACCGCCGACTCGTTTGTGAAGTGGCGGAGCGAACACAAGAAAGCCGCCAAGACGATGAATGAATATCTGGCGAGCGCAAAAGGGCTTTTGAATTGGATGACCAAGCAAGGGCGGATTGCCGCCAATCCGCTGGCCGTGGTGCAAAAGACAGAAACGCGCGGCAAGGAGGTCCGTGCCCGGCGCGCCTACACGGATGACGAAGTTCAAGCACTGCTGAATGTGGCGGGCAAAAGGCGCATCGTTTATCTGATGGCGGTTTTGACCGGGATTCGGCACGGCGAGTTAAAAGCCCTCCGGTGGGGCGACATAAATTTAGGCACGGAAAAGCCATCGGTGACGGTGCGTGCTTCTGTCAGTAAAAATCACAAACTGGCGTGCCTGCCTCTACATCCCGATCTAGTCGCCGAGTTGTTGCAATTTCGACCGGCCAATGCGCAGGGTGGTGATTTGGTGTTTGATGGGCTGATGCCGCACTCCGTTGCGTTCAATGCTCATTTGAAAGCCGTGGGCATTCCCAAAACTGACAGCCAAGGCCGAGTAGCAGATTTTCATTCGCTCCGTCATACGTTCTGCACGAATTTGCATCGTGCCGGTGTGCCGCAACGTGAGGCGATGGAACTAATGCGCCACAATGATCCACGGCTGACGGCGAACACTTACGCGGATGTTTCCTTGTTTTCGCTGCGGGGTGCGGTGGCGAAATTGTCCGTTCCTTCCACAATGCATGACGCACAAATACACGCACAAACTTTAGTCCCAGACGGTCTTTTGCCGTCACTGCCTGTCACAGTTACCAAGGGGTCTGAAAGCAATAAAAACCCTGTGAATACAAGTGGAAAGTCACTGTCTGACACGATGTGTCACGCCGGGACGAAAACTAAAATGGTGCCCACGACAGGACTTGAACCTGTATGATGTTACTCACTAGAACCTGAATCTAGCGCGTCTGCCAATTCCGCCACGTGGGCAACTAGGCGCGCAACATACAGCAACGCGCTGGACAAACGCAAGCGTCCGATTCGCGCACGGGACGGAATGAGCGCAATTTTTCCGGCGCGATGTTGTGAGTCTGCATTGACATTTGGCGCGTTAGGTGAAAACTTCTTGCCGCGTTCCAGTATTAAAAATTATTTCGAATAAAACCTCGTGGCAGAAAAAGACGATTATCTGTTGGACTTGCTGGTTGACCTCGGCTTCACAAATGCCGGGCAGGTCGCCAAAGCGCGCGGAGAGGCGGCAGCCGCCGGCGTGGGCGTGGTGGATTTGTTGGTGGCCAACAATGTCATCCGCCCGGCGGACGTGACGCAGGCCAAGGCCGCGCAGTTCGGCGCGGAAGTCGTCAACCTTGGTGCGCTGAAGATTGACGACGAAGTCATCTCAATCATCCCGCGCCACGTCGCCAAAAAATACCGCGTCCTGCCCCTTTTCAAAACCGACAACAAGGTGGCGGTGGCCATCGCCGACCCGTCCGACCTCAACACCATTGACTCGCTCACGCATCTGCTGAACGCGGAAATCGAGTTGCGCGTGGCCTCGGAGGCGGACATCGAGGCGGCGCTGAACAAGTATTACGGCGCGGAGAAAAAAGCCCTGGCCGACGGCGTCTTCAAGGACGTGATCCAGGAATTGACGGAGGCCGACGTGCATATCGGCAATCTTGAAGACGACGGCGGAGAAGTGGATGCCGACGGCCCGCTTATCAAGCTCGTCAACCAGATCATCGTGGACGCCTTCAAATTGCGCGCGTCGGACATTCATCTCGAACCGCTGGAAAAAAGATTCCGCCTGCGCTATCGCATTGACGGCGTGATGCAGGAAATGAAAGCGCCGCCGAAACGGTTGCAGCCGTCCATCATCGCGCGCCTGAAGATCCAGTCGAACATGGTCATCTCCGAGCATCGCATCCCGCAGGACGGACGCATCCAGTCGAAAGTCGGGAACAAACTGATTGATTTGCGCGTGTCCTGCCTGCCGACGAACCACGGCGAAAGCATCGTGATGCGTATTCTCGACAAGGAGGGACTGAAGCTCGGACTGCCCGAACTCGGATTTTTCACGGACGACCAGCAGACATTTGAACGGTTGATCGCGATGCCCGACGGCATTTTGCTCGTCACCGGCCCGACCGGTTCCGGCAAGACCACGACGCTTTATTCCTGCCTGCATTACATCAACCGGCCGGACAAAAAAATCATCACCGTCGAAGACCCGGTGGAATATATTCTGGCCGGCATCAACCAGGTGCAGGTCAGCGAACAAGTCGGATTGACCTTCGCCTCCGCGCTGCGGGCGATTCTGCGCCAAGCCCCGAACGTCGTGATGATCGGGGAAATTCGCGACCTGGAAACGGCGTCCATCGCCATCAACGCCTCGCTTACCGGCCATCTGGTTTTCTCCACGCTGCACACGAACGACGCGCCGGGCGCCGTCGCGCGCCTCGTGGACATCGGCGTGAAACCATTTTTGGTCGCGTCATCCACGCGCTGCCTCATGGCGCAACGGCTCGTCCGCAAAATCTGCAAAAAATGCGCCCAGCCGTATGAACCGACCGAATCGGAAATGCGCGCGCTGGGCATCACGCCGGAGATGCTGAAGGGCGCGACATTGATGAAAGGCCGCGGCTGCAACAATTGCAACAATACCGGCAACCGCGGGCGCTTCGGCGTCTTCGAGATTTTTGTGATTGATGACGAGGCGCGCAAACTGATTTATGATCGCGCGCCGACGTCGGTGTTGCGGGCGCGGGCGCGGGAGATGGGGATGCGGACATTGCGTGAAGACGGCGTGCGCAAAATCCTCGCCGGCCTGACGACGCCCGAGGAAGTCATCCGCTCCACCGTGGGCGACGAAGCTTAATTTTTTTTATGTCATACTCGATGTCAGATTTGTTGCAGTTGGTCGTGTCCGAAGGTTCGTCCGACCTGCACATCCGCGTGGGCGTTCCGCCCGTGATCCGCGTGCATGGGATTTTGCACCGCGTCGAAGGCCCGGTGCTCAAGCCGGAAGACACCGAGGAATTGATGCGCAGCATCACGTCGGAGGAACACATCCAGAGCACGCGCGAACGCGGCGGCGCGGACTTCGGTTTTGCGTTCGGCGAGGCCGCGCGTTTCCGCGTCAGCGTGTTCAAGGAAAAGGGCAACTTCGGCATGGTGCTCCGGCAGATTCCCAGCAAGCTGCTGACGATGGAGCAGATCGGCATTCCGCCAAGCGCGAAGGAGTTGCTCTATAAACCGCGCGGACTGGTCCTCGTGACCGGCCCGACCGGCTCCGGCAAAACGACGACGCTTGCCTCGATGATCAACATCATCAACGAGGAACGCGAAGAGGCGCACATCATCACCGTCGAAGACCCGATTGAGTATTATCACAAGCACAAAAAGGCGCTGATAACGCAACGTGAAATCGGCGTGGACGTGCCGAATTTCGCCGAGGCTTTGCGTCGCGCGTTGCGCCAGGATCCGGACATCATTCTCGTCGGTGAAATGCGCGACTTGGAAACGATTGAAGCGGCCATCACGGCGGCGGAAACCGGTCACTTGGTTTTCGGCACGCTGCACACGACGGGCGCGGCCAAGACGATTGACCGTATCACCAACGCGTTTCCGACGAACCAGCAGGAAATGGTGCGCATCCAGCTTTCCACCGTCATGCAGGCGGTGATTTCGCAGTTGCTGATCCCGCGCATTGACAAGCCGGGCCGCGTGGCGGTTTTTGAGATCATGGTCAACACGCCGTCCATCGCCGCGCTCATCCGCGACAACAAAACTTTCCGCATCCAATCCGACATCCAGACCGGCTCGAAATACGGCATGGTGACGCTGGACAGTTTTTTGATTGAAAAATATCAGCAGGGCATGATCGCGCGCGAGGAAGTCATCACCAAGGCGCAAGACCCGACAACCATGCAGGTGAAATTGCAGGAACTGGATCTGGAACAGTCCGGAAACAAGGAGAAGGGCGGCGGCAAATCCGTGCCGGATGCCCAGAAATAATTTTGTAAAATGTCCGAAGAAATTTCAAATCCGTTGCTGTCGCTCATCAAGGAGCAGGGGCTCGTTGATGACTTGCAATACGAGGACGTGGTTGCCGAGATCAAGCGCAGCAACGCGCCTGCGATCCAGGTCTTGCAGGATTTCGGCATCATGAGGCTCGATGACATCCTGCACGTCGAGGCGACTTATCTGGGCACGGAAGTGGTGTCGTTGAAAGACCGGGAAATCTCCGCCGAACTTTTGAAGACCATTCCGGCAACCGTCGCGCGGATGTATCGCTGCCTTCCGGTGGCGCTGAACGGCGACACGCTGCAAGTCGCGCTGGCCGAACCATTGGATCCGGCGAAGGCGGATGAAATTCATTTCTCTGCGAAACGGGACATCCAGATTGTTGTTGCCGACCCCGCCGAAATTGACCGGACCATTGACCGGCTTTACGGCGCGGGCGAGTCGGAAAATTTCGCCGAACTCCTGAAGGAAATCGGCGCAGGCAAGGGCGGCAAAGACATGGCGCGCGAAGTCAGCGAAGCCGCCGACAACGAAAAGCTCATGGCGGATCTCGCCAACGACGTGCCCATTGTGAAGTTCGTGAACCTGGTGTTGCAACAGGCCATCGCCGACCGCGCGAGCGACATCCACTTCGAACCGTTCGAAACGGAATTCCGCATCCGTTACCGCGTGGACGGCGCGCTGTATGAAATGGCGCCGCCGCCGAAACATCTGGCGCTGCCCGTGATTTCGCGTTTGAAAATCATGGCGAACCTGAACATTTCGGAACGACGGATGCCGCAGGACGGTCGCATCACCCATACCTCGCTCGGCAAGCAGGTGGATTTGCGCATGTCCACTTTGCCGACGCAGTTCGGCGAATCCGTGGTGTTGCGCGTGCTGGATCGTTCGTCCGTGACCCTTGAACTGGAGTCGCTCGGACTGCCGAAAATGGTTTATGATTTTGTGTCGGAAGTCATCCTGCGGCCCAACGGCATTTTTGTCGTCACCGGCCCGACGGGTTCCGGCAAGACGACGACGCTTTATTCCTGCCTGCGGCGGGTCAACACGATTGATTCCAAATTGCTCACGGCGGAAGACCCGGTGGAATTTGACATCGAAGGCATCATGCAGGTCGCCATCCATGAGGCGGTCGGCATGACATTCGGCAAGGCGTTGCGGTCGTTTTTGCGTCAGGATCCGGACATCATCATGGTCGGGGAAATGCGCGATCTGGAGACGGCGCAGATTTCCGTGCAGGCGTCGCTGACGGGGCATCTGGTCTTGAGCACGCTGCACACGAACGATTCGCCCGGCGCCGTCACGCGCCTCGTGGACATGGGCGTGGAGCCGTTTTTGATTTCCTCGACGTTGATGGCCGTGTTGGGGCAACGGCTGGTGCGGACGGTTTGCAAAAATTGCCGGACGCCCTTCGAGCCGACGGAGGACCAGTTGGGCTTGCTGAATCTTTCGCCGCACGATTTGGGTGACAAGACATTTCATTATGGCCGTGGTTGCCAGACTTGCAATGACACGGGTTACAAGGGTCGCAAGGGCATTTTTGAACTGCTCGTCATCAGCGAGGCGATCCGCGCGCTCATCAATGAACGCGCGCCGACGGTGGTGGTGCGGCAGAAAGCGGTCGAACTCGGCATGGTGACCTTGCGCGAAGACGGCTTGCGCAGTATTTTCGAGGGTGATACCACTATTGAGGAAGTTGTGAAATATACTTGAGAAGATATTTTCGATTTATGATTTATGATTTGGAAAAAAACCGTCGGCCATCGCCACCAATCGTAAATCATAAATCAAAAATCATTAATTAAGTTGTTATGCCTAAATACGATTATGTGGCGCTGGATTCGCGCGGATCCGAGACCAAAGGCTCGATTGAAGTGGCCAGCCAGAACGAGGCCATTGGCCGCGTGAAGGAGATGGGATTGTTTCCCACGAGAATCGTCGAGGCCGACAAGGTTCAGGACAAAGCTTCGGGCAAAAAAGTCAAGGGCAAGGCTCCGGCCAGGGGCGGCAAAAAGCGCGGGGCGATGCAGATCAACATCCGGATCCCCGGCCTGGGCGGCGGGGTGAAACCGAAGGTGTTGACGACGTTCACGCGCCAACTGGCGACGCTCGTGGATGCCGGCCTGCCGCTGTTGCGCGGGCTGCGCGTGCTGGAAAAACAGGAGCGCAACGCGAACCTGAAAAAAATCCTCGGCGACCTGTCGTTGTCCATCGAAGGCGGCAGCACTTTTTCCGAGGGTCTGGCGCAGCATCCGAAAGTGTTCAACAAACTGTTCGTGAACATGGTCAAGGCCGGCGAACTGGGCGGTGTACTCGAAGTCGTGCTGAAGCGTCTCGCGGAATTTTCCGAAAAGGCGCAAAAGATCAAGGGCAAGGTCAAGGCCGCGCTGTTTTATCCCATCGCCGTTTTGATTGTCGCAGTCGGCATCATGATTTTGCTGATGTGCTTTGTGGTGCCCAAGTTCAAAGAGGTGTTCGCTGGCATGGGCTTCGCGTTGCCGTGGTTCACGACGTTTGTGCTTGGCGTCAGCGAAATCATCAAGGACCACATTTTGGAAACGTTTGGCGTGATGGTGGTGTTCGTGATCCTGTTCATGCTGATCACCCGCAAGACGAAAATCGGACGGTTGTTGTGGGACAAATTCCAACTGAAAATGCCCGCGCTCGGCCCGGTCATCAGCAAGGTCGCCATCTCGCGTTTCACCCGCACACTCGGCACGCTCGTCAGCAGCGGTGTGCCCATTTTGCAGGCGCTGACAATTGTGAAAGAGACTTCCGGCAATGTCGTCATCAGCAACGCCATCGGCAAGGTTCATGAAAGTGTCAAGGAAGGGGAAACCATCACCGCGCCGCTGGAGGCGTCCGGCGTTTTTCCGCCGATGGTGGTCAGCATGGTGGACGTTGGCGAACAAACCGGCGCGATGCCGGAAATGCTTTTGAAAATCGCCGACAACTATGACGAGGAAGTGGACAACGCCGTGGCCGCGATGACTTCCTTGCTTGAACCCATCATGATCGTTTTTCTGGCCGTGATTGTCGGCAGCATCGTGATCGCGATGTTCCTGCCGCTGATTCAGATGATTACCAACTTAAGCGGCGACGAAGGTGGCGGTGGCGGCAAGGAATAAAAGCCCATCGCACGGTTCTTTTGCAGAAAACCACAAAAATCTATTGACAAATATAGCGCCAATGTGTAAATACAATGTAATTACATTGCATGGGCGTCTTATTTACAATTAACCCGTTATGGAGTTCGATTGGAACAATCCGCCCTTTGAATTGGATGGTTCTTTGAATCAGCGGGAAATTGAAGAGTCTTTTGAAGATCCCTTCGCTGTCCGCTTGCTGCCCGACTCGCCGAGGTTTGGCGTTCAGGCGCGATTTTTTAACCTTGGAATGTCCGCGGGCGGACTGGGAATTTTCAGCGTGTATCGGACCAACGGCAAATCCGTTCGCGTCCTGTTTGCCCGCGCGTTCGAGCCGGAAGAAAGATTTTTCTACCAGCGGAAAATGGACCAGACACTCGCGTGAAAAGCGTGGCTGGTGGAACGGTAAACTGATTTTTAACGTGCGAACTTTTGCCAATTGGGAAGACGTGCCGCTCTTCGACATCGAGTCGGCCGAGTCGGATTTCTGGCAGGAGAACCGTCCCGACCTGCGCCTGATGGAAGCGGCCACGGCGGGCAGCGCCGAGGCGTCCGAATCCGTGACCATCACGCTGCGGATTGACCCGCGGATGCTGGCGCGCATCAAGCGGCTCGCCCGGTCGCGGTATCTGAATTATCAGAGCATGATCAAGCAATGGTTGAGTGAACGGATGGAACAGGAAATTCGCGAAAAATGAAAACGAACCCCATGGAACAATTTGCCGGGAAAAATTCCGCCGCGCAGCCGCGCGCCTTCACGCTCATTGAGCTGCTCGTCGTCATCTCCGTCATCGCCGTTCTGGCGGCGTTCACCGTCCCCGTGGTGAGCGGGGTGAAGCGCCGGCAGTATATCAGCCAGACCCAGGCGGAAATGGCGCAATTGGAGACGGCCATTGACAGCTACAAGGCGGCCTACGGCTTTTATCCGCCCGGCAATCCGTCCAGCCCGTTTTTCAGCCCGCTCTATTTTGAACTACTGGGCACGACCAATAATACCGGATTAGGACTTTATCAAACGCTTGATGGCAGTGCCACCATCGGCGACAGCACCATTACCATGACCAACGCTTTTGGCGTGAGTGGTTTTATCAATTGCTCCAAGCCGGGTTCGGGTGAGGACGCACCGGCGGCCAAAAATTTTCTTCCCGATTTGAAGTCGAAACAGATTGGGCCAAGTATCACAAATAACAATATTGCGACGACCCTGCTGCTCGGTTCGGTCGGCGGGCCGGATCTCAATTATCAGCCCTTGGGCGCCTCCAGTGTAAATCCGTGGCGTTATGTCTGTCCCGGAACCAATAACCCCAACTCGTATGATTTGTGGATCCAGCTTAAAATTTCCGGCACCACAAATCTCGTCTGCAACTGGAGCCGGCAAGTCCAGCGGAACAGCCCGCTGCCCTGAAAATTTTATGTGTCTCGAAGCAACATCCGAAAAAACGCGGCGCGCGAACGCCCTGGCCGTGGACTGGCACGACTGCCGGTGGACGCCGCCGATTGTTGTGCGGACACCGGCGCCCGCCAACCGTCGTGCCGTGGTAAAACCATTGCCCAAAGCGTTGCCGGTTCTGCATACTGGCTGTCGCTCAAGTCATCTTAAAACTATGAAAACTTTTTCGCTCACCTCGCGCCGCCTGCGCGCGGGTTTCACCCTTATTGAACTGCTTGTCGTCATTTCCATCATTGCCATTCTGGCGGCGATGCTGCTGCCCGTGCTGGCGTCGGTCAAGAACCATGCCAAGAAGGTCAAGGCGCAGGTCGAGGAACGCGACCTCGCCACCGCGATCCAAAATTACGACTCTATCTACAGCCGTTTTCCGGTTTCGAGCGGCGTGCAAAATGCGGCTTCGGCGGCAAACGGTGATTTCACCTATGGCGGCACGTTGTTGAGTCAAGCGCCACCCAACGGGCTTGGACCGGGGATTTGGTCAACCAACAATTCCGAAGTGATCGCGATCCTGATGGACCTCACAAATTATCCCAATGGTTCCGGCGCGACGGTCAACAACGGTTATGTGAAAAATCCGCAGCAGACCATTTTCTTGAACGCCAAAATGTCGGGCGACACCAATTCTCCGGGCGTCGGCACGGATTTGGTTTATCGCGACCCGTGGGGCAATCCTTACCTCATCACGATGGACTTGAATTATGACGAGCAAAGTCAGGATGCGTTTTATTGCACCGAAAATGTTTCCCAAGATAACGGCCAGACCGGGTTCAACGGGCTTTTTAATCCCAATCCCAGTCCTACAACCCAAGCTCAAAAAGATGATTATCTTTACCACGGCAAGGTCATGGTCTGGTCCGCCGGGCCGGATGGGAAAATTAATTCTGGCATAGAGGCCAACACAGGTGTCAACAAGGACAATGTCTTGAGCTGGCAGTGATTATTTTTTGAAAGCTGTTGTTTTGAAAGTTTTGAGTCATCAATTCGGGTTGGCGCAGTTTGGGGTAGGGACGCCGCGCTGCGGCGTCCGGACAGTGCAGCGCACTGTCCCTGCCTGCCAATGCGCGTTCACGCTGATCGAATTGCTGGTCGTCATCGCGATCCTCGGCATCATCGCGGGGCTGGCCGTGCCGGCGTTCAAAGACCTCGGCAAGTCGGACGCGAACGTCAGCGCCGCGCGCCAGTTGCTCGACGATGTCGGCCGTGCGCGCCAACTGGCCATGGCCAACCGCACGACGGTCTACATGGTTTTTGTGCCGACGAATTTTTGGAACACCGCCGCCGGGATGCCCAACAGTGCTTGGCTCACCAGCCTGACTCCCGCCGTGCAAACTGCCGCCACCAATTTATGCGACAAGCAATTGTCAGGTTACACGTTCATCGCGAACGGCGCGGTGGGCGACCAGCCGGGCAGGCACGCATGGCATTATCTCGCGCCGTGGCAGTCGCTGCCGGACGGAACTTTCATTGCGCTGCAAAAATTCGCCGGCTCATACAAAATTTATGACAATATTTCCGGTGTGACCTATCCCATTTCCGAATTTAATTACACCAACATTATTCCGTTCCCAACAGAAACGAACACAGTTCCTCCATCGCCAACGCCCAATTATCTTCCTTACCTGCCTTACATCGCGTTCAATTATCTCGGCCAGTTGACGTTTGACGGGGTGAATCCCGCCGGCCGGGACGAATATATTCCGCTCGCGCATGGCAGCGTGGGTTATGTCGTCAACTCGGACAAGGTGCTGCAATTCGCCTCGCCAACGGTCACGGAGATTCCGGCGGGCAACAGCACCAACAGCGCCTTCAACCTCGTCCACATTGATGCGCTGACGGGGCGCGCGGTTTTGGAACACCAGAAACTCCAATGAAGCTCCGCCAGCCATATTTTCGCGCGCGGCGCTCCGCCTTCACGATGGTGGAGGTCGCCATCAGCCTGGCCATCATCGGCTTTGCGCTGCTCGCCATCGTCGGCGTGCTGCCGATGGGCATGAACGTCCAGAAGGAAAACCGCGAGGCCACCGTCGTCAACCAGGACGCCACCGTTTTCATCGAGGCCATCCGCAACGGCGCGCGCGGCGTGGATGATTTGACGAACTACGTTTATGCCATCACAAATTATTGGACTTTTTTTCCGGTGAATGGGACGCCGAATTCAGGAATTGATGGTTACGATTTTTCCGGCTCGCAAATCACAAAAATTACACCGGCTCCGTTTCTTCCTTTGACCAACGGTTTGCACATCATCGGACTGTTGGGCACGCCGGAATTTACGGATTCAAGCTTCAATCCAACCAACAATCTTTTCAGCGGCGGTTACAGCAATCACATCGTCGCCTACGTCCGTTCCATCAGCGGCCCGGCGGTGGAAAAACCGCCGCAGGACAACCAGATCATTCAGTCGGATGCGTTCGGCTACCGGCTCTACTGCGTTAATGCGCCGGTCGCGATGGACACGAACATGTTCAATGTGTCGCTTTATCCGAATGGGCCTCCAGCTTACAGCAAACAGCTCGCCGCGAACCTGCACGAGTTGCGCCTGACGTTTCTGTGGCCGCAACTGCCCAACGGCAAGCTCGGCAACGGCCGCCAGACCTATCGCGTGCTCATCGGCGGGCAGATCGCGACCAATCTCGTCGCCGGAAACATCCTGTATTTTTACCAGCCGCAATCGTTCGGCTACGCACCGTGAAAAAGAAATTTTTGATTGAAAGTTGTCAGGTAGCGACGCCGCGCTGCGGCGTCCGGACAGCGCAGCGCGCTGTCCCTACCTTCAACCTTGCTGCCGCCTTCACGCTCGTCGAGGTGATGGTGGCGATGACTCTGCTCACGCTCATCGTGATCGCGCTGATGGGCGTGTTCAACAACACGCAGGCCGCGTTCCGCGCCAGCGTCACGCAGACCGACGTGCTGGAAGGCGGGCGCGCGGCGATGGATTTGATCACCGGCGATCTGCGCGCGATGTCGGCATCCGGCGCGCCTTACGGCGGCAATGCAAATTTTTGGGTCGGCAACACTTACAATGGCTATCCGGTTTACGGCTATCCGCCGCTGGTTCAAACACTCGTCGGCAGCGTCAGCGGCAACGGGCGCACGAACATTCTGGAAAGTTTCTTCATCTTGAGCCGGGGCAACCTGAACGGCGTGCCGACTTGGTATGGCACCGGTTACGCCGTGATCACAAATCCGCCCAGCGGCTCGCCGCTCTATCCACTTTATCGCTTTACCACGAATTATCCGGTGGCGGCGGCGGGCGCGGTTTCAAATTTGTTTTTTAACAGCTTTTTTAATTTTCTAAACGCGCCGACAAATTACAGCCATTTGATAGACGGCGTCGTGAGTTTGCGTTTGCGCGCCTTCGATGTGAATGGCGCGCTGATCAATACGAATTTGCCTTCGTATGGAACCAATCTGCTGGTTAATGCCCCCGGCGTGGCCGGCTATTATTTTTTCAGCAACGCGCTGCCCGCGTCCGTGGAGATTGAGATGGCCACCGTTGAAGACCGCACGTTGCAACGTGCCGAATCGCGTCCCGCCGGAACTTTGCGCGACCAGTATTTGCAGGGTCAGGCCGGCAAAGTCCACGTCTTCCGCCAGCGCGTGACCATCCCGAACGTTGACCCGTCCGCCTACCAATGAAACTGAATCGTTCCAATCGAAATTTTGCAGGAGACGACGTGGGGAGTCTCGCTTCTTCCGGTTTGCCGAAAGAGGTTGGAGACTCGTCACCTCGTCTCCTACGTTCCGAGCGCGGCATCGCGCTCATCATCACGCTGATTTTGCTTTCCGTGACGCTCATCATGGCCGTCGCGTTCCTCGCCATCAGCCGCCGCGAACGCGGCTCGGTCACCACCTCCACCGACACGGCCACCGCGCGGCTCGCCGCCGACGCCGCGCTCGCCAGCGCCGAGGCGCAGATCATCGCCAATGTGCTCGCCACGACGAACTCTTACCTCAACAACCTGCTCGTCTCGACGAATTATATCAACGCGAATGGATTTGATCTCGCAGCGGGCGCAAATCCGACGAACGTAAATTTTGATTACCAGAACGATTCGCTTCACACGCCATTGTTGCCAAATCAATTTGTCCAGAACGTCGCCAACCTTTTTTACCTGCCGCGCGCGCCGGTTTTTGTTCCGAATCCGACGAATTCATCCTTGCCGTCCGATTTCCGTTTCTATCTCGACCTGAACCGCAACGGAAAGTTTGAGGACACGGGTTCGGTGACGAATCTGGACAACAACGGTGCCGGGCTGGGCAGCGTCAGTCCGCAAGTGGGCGACCCGCAATGGATTGGTGTTCTGGAGCGGCCGGACGCGCCGCACGGGCCGAACAACAAATTCCTTTCGCGCTACGCCTTCATCGCCCTGCCCGCCGACGGCACGCTCGATTTGAATTACATTCACAATCAGGCATTGAATCAAAACTTAAGCGCTGCTGACGGCTATTTCCGTAATCAGGGCGTCGGCTCGTGGGAAATCAATCTGGCTGCGTTTCTGGCGGACTTGAATACAAATGAATGGGAGACAATGTCACTTGGAAATACACCAGCCGCCAATTGGAAAAACGCCAGCCTATTACTACTACGCATTCAATCCAAATAATGCGGGACGCTTTCGATGATGCTCGCGCTTTGCTGGCTTGCGCTACAATGGCCTTGCATTGCCGTGGCTTTCCACATTGTTTCCAAATTATCCGCTGTCCGGCCCGGTTGACATTTTACCATGGGGAACCGCGATGACCGGCACCGGAGTGCCATTTTACAATTATAGTCTAGAACAATGTCGTTTGGGCCGGGCGCGGACAACACCAATCATTTTTTTGCCCTGTCCTCGGATTTGTTTGACCCGACCAAGACGCAACTAGGCGTGACCGCACCCGCTCTATGGGTTCACCGACCATTTGCTGCAGGCGGGAATGCCAATTCCACCTACGACCGCTACACGTTTTACCGGCTGCTCGCGCAGCTCGGCACGGATTCCTCGCCGGAGTCGGGCAAGATGAATTTGAATTACGACAATCTGAATCCCTATCGCAATGGGGTTCTGGATGTGAACAACGGAGTCGCCAGCGTGACGAATTTTATTCCTTGGACGCCCATCGCCTTTTTCACCAATGCCGCCGACCGGATGCTGCGCGTCTATACGACCAACTGGTTTCAGGCCGACCCGTCCAACTATCTGGCGACCTACTACGGTCTCCATACGAATTATTTTTACATCGACGGCTCCGGCAACATCCACACCAACGACCAGACCGGGCTGGGGCTCGTGAACCTGCCGTTTTTTGGCATGACCAACCAGATTCCCGCGTTTGGCGTGACGAACATTCCCGTTTATGTCAATGGCCAGTATGTCTATTCCTCCGCCATGCAGCGCGTGCTGCAACTGGCCGCAAACATTTATGACTCGATGTATTACACCAATAATTATTTTCCGCTGGCGGGTTCTTCCTCCTCCGCGTATTTGCCATCCTTGTTCCAGCCTGTTTTCAACAAAGTGGTGAATGGCACTGGTTGGAATGTTTATATCAACAGCTTTCGGGAATTAAATGGAAACCTTGCATACGGTTCAACGATCATCGCCAGCACGACCCCGTCCTTGGGCGGTTATCTTTATGATTTGGACAACGCGACTGACCTGGCCAATTTGCAACCTTACAATTTTGTTTATGGCGTGCCCATCATTGTCGGCGCGAAGAAGGGCTTCCCGAATTTCAACGCGTTCTCATTACAAAGCTCTTTTCAAATCACGCGCAAGGTTGAATTAACCCGGACGAGCACGAATACTCCGGTGAAAGATTTCGGAATCAACCAGATGTTCAATTGCAGCGTCTCAAACCTGCTTGCCATGGAGTCATGGAATTCCTACTTCACGAATTACACCCGGCCAACAACCATTTATATGGCGGATCATTTTCAGATGGCGTTGACCAATGATCAAATACCGGCTTCGCAGATTTGGCCGTCGGCTGACTATTATTTGTATGCTACAACAAACATCGTCAACTGGACGGGAATCGGCGCGCAAATGAACACGGCTTCCTTCCAGTTCGCCAATTTCAACACGAACGCGCTGCCGCCGGCCAGCTATCTGTTTAACACCACCTACTTCGGTTATCATTTCCAGCCCATCACCAATGCGACGGCGTCCCCGAACTTTGAAATCAATCCCAACGGTCTGCCCCAACCGCGCTGGGGGTTGCTGGCCACCAATAATCTTCAGGTCGTGATGATTGACAATGCCAGCGGTCGCGTCATTGATTATGTCCAGTTGCGGGGGCCGATCACCGGTCGCGACCTCACGGCTCAAATACAAAGCGAATCCAGCAAACAAGCTCCTTCATCAGTGTGGCAGACAAATTCGGTGTTATCAGCAACTTTGCCGCCACAGACTTTGCCCGCCGGAGTTGAAAATCAATTGTATGACTCGACGCATTACGCCAGTTCGCTTTGGCCAACGGGTCAAAATCCAGCGCAGCCCGGGGGCACCTATGATCAAATGAATGGTCTGTTGAGGTTTTTGGGTGATACGGCAATTTATCCGTCGTCTGGGGGCTTTTATGCGACTTATGGCGCGACCAATCTGCAAATCCAGTCGGCCTACACGCCTACCGCCACGGCGGTTCAAATCATAACCTGGCAGGCGAATGATCCGCTGGTGCATTATCTGGCCAGTGATTTGTTTGACTCTGCCGATGGCGAACGGCACCAACGTCATTGTCCGCACTCGCCAGGCATTTTGGGACAGCCGATAACGTTACCAGCCGTGGGGCGGAAATCGAAAACCAAGCCAATCCAAGCACGTGGATGTCAAAAAGGCGCGTTCAAGAATTCGCGTTCAAAGATCCGCTGGTGTGGAGGTCGGACTTTTGGGATTTTCCGGCGAATAAATTCCCGACGGTCGGCTGGCTGGGCCGGGTGCATCGCGGCACGCCGTGGCAGACGGTTTATCTCAAGGCATCAATATTCTGACTGAAACAATAACGCTGGCGTAAATCGGGACGAACACTTGGGTGAATTGGACGGGAAATTTCAACACCAACGACGCCGTCAATGCCGGGCCGGTGCAGGACCGGTTGCTGTTCGACGTGTTCACGACGGCCGTCAATGACAACGCCACGCGCGGCCAGTTGTCCGTCAACGTGGCGGCCAATCCGAATGATCCCGCCGCCGGATTGGCCGCATGGTCGGCCTTGTTCAGCGGCATCGTGGTGCCGACAAGTCTCACAACACTTACACCGTCATTTCTCCCGCTGGACCCGCCGGTGTGCCTGTGCCTGCCGGTGCTCCACCAAATCCAAATTCACCGCTCTGTTTGGGCAATCTGGTTCAGAACGGTAGCAACGGATCAACGATGTCCGCGCACTTTAAAATGCCGATGGATTGGTCGGAGCCTTCGAGCATGTCGGCGATATTCTGGCGGTGCCAGCGCTTACGGAACATTCGCCGTTCCTTGACCGGACAGACATTTCACAAACAGTGTAAGCGACGAGATGTATGAATGGCTGCCGCAGCAGACGATGTCGCTGTTGCGCGCGGACAGCGAGCCGCGTTATGTCATTTACTGCTACGGCCAGACGCTCAAGCCCGCGCCGGGCGGCATCGTGACGGGCGGCACGCAGTTCGGCATGATCACAAATTATCAGGTGGTGGCGGAGACGGCCACGCGCGCGGTGGTGCAGTTCAAACCGGTGGTGCAGAAAAATTTGAACGGCACCCTGTCCACAAATTATTCCCCGACGATCGAGCAGTTCAACCTGCTGCCGCCGGATTGATTGGCCGCAGGGAACATAAAGAACGCAGAGATATATGAAGACATTTTTAAGATTTTGCAGGAGCCGAGGTTCACGAGGCTCAAATTGAGGAAAGTCAGAGGCTTCTTGCAACTGATTGTCAACTTATCCCCCAAAAGAGCGTTAAATTGACATTTTTGCCGTTTTTCAGTCGTTTTTGGCACCAATTGGCGTTTTTTATACACAAACTGAACCCGATACGTCGTGGACTGAACCCAGTCTGTTACGAATTGAATCCAGTCTGTCGCGAACTGGAGACAATCCGTTGCAGATTGAACCCAGTCTGTCACAGACTGAATCCAGTCCGCCCTGAACTGAAGTCAGTTTATCCCGGATTGAAGCCAATCCGGTGTGAATTGAACCTGGTCCGCGATGGATTGAAATCAGTCCGCCGCAAACTGAAGCCAATCCATGACGGACTGGCTTGCTTTTGCGGCGGACAAAAGCCGGTTCCAAATGAACTGTGCAAGGTATTGTTTCCAGCGACAGTATGTAATAGTGTCTGACCTTTCTTATGCGCTTGCGCCCGACATCTTTGATTTTGCTTTGCCTGCTGGTGCTGGCGGGCGCGTGGCTGTTCTGGCCGTCGGGCAATGGTGGCCATCCGCCCAAAACGGTCGCCCCGGCGGTGCGACCCTACCTCGCGCCGGTCATCACGGCCAAGCCGGCTTCGACCGCGCCGGTGCTGTTTGGCTGCGGGAATTTTTCCACCAACGGCGTGGTGAAGACGAACCAGTTCGCCTACCGCTTGAGCAACACGAAATTGTCCATCGGCGAACTGGTGGACGACCCGCACGCGATCCTGCTGGAGAACGCGCTGATTGACACGGGCAGCCCGCTGAATTTTTCCATCCCGAAAAATTTGCAGGCGCAGGGCGATCCGGGCGCCTACATCGTGCAGGCGGACGGGCCGATTGATGATTCTTTTCGCGCGCTGCTCGCGGCGGCGGGCGCGCAGGTGGTTTCCTACATCCCGAACAACGCGTATCTCGTGAGCATTTCATCCGGCGGCGCGGCGGGTCTGGCGGGCCGACCGGGCGTCCAGAGCGTGCTGCCTTACGAGCCGTATTACAAAATCATTCGTCGCTGCTCCGGCCTGGCGGTGGCGCAACAAAAATCGGCGTCGGCCAACACCGGCCTTTCCCGCACGCCCAGCCGACTTGCGATTTGCGGTGAAGCAAAAGCCGCTGCCGCCGGGAACATATTGACGCTGATTTGTTTAGCGACAAAGCGGCGGCGACAATTTCTCAAATCAAACTCGGCGGAACATTCTGGCAATCAACCGTTCGCCGTTTGGCCCGATTGTGCGCGTGATCTCCGCCGGCACAATTGGACGGCGCTGGCCATTTTGCCCGGCGTGCAGATCGTCGAGGCGCTGCACCGGCGCGCGCTGGCGAATGATCTGGCGCGCGTGACGCTGGGCATTTCCGCCGACACGGTGACGCCGACGAATTACATGAACCTCACCGGCAAGAATGTGCGTGGTGGAAGTGAACGACACGGGCATTGATGCGACGCATCCTGATTTTTCTGCAACCGGCACTGCGGCAACCGGACCTTCTGGATCAACACGAGTCATCGGCGATATAAACAATCCGGCATCGAGCATGGTGGACACCAACGGCCACGGCACGCACGTCGCAGGCATCATCGCGGGCAATGGTTCCAAGTCATACTCCGTCGCCAACATTCCGCAAGGCTCTGTGACAAACGCGGATTTTCGCGGCAAGGCCCCGGCGGCAAGATTGTATTCGGTGGCGGCACTGGACAACACGGGCTCTCAGATATTTCCGACTGTTACCTGCAATCCGCCCCGGCGTTGACCAACGCGCTCATCTCGAACAACAGTTGGACCTACGTTGGCGACAACTCCTACGATCTGGCGGCGGCGAGTTATGACGCGGCGGTGCGCGATGCGCTGCCGCTGGTCACGGGTTCGCAGCCGGTGCTGTTCGTGTTCGCGGCGGGCAACGACGGCGGCGGCGACGATGGTGGCGGCGGGGGCGACCCGGACACGATCTTGTCGCCGGGCACGGCCAAAAATGTCATCACGGTCGGCGCGCTGGAGCAGTTGCGGAACATCACGAACACCTACACGCCGCTCGACAGCAGCAACCAGGTTGCCGCGTGGTCGGCGGGCACGATCCAGCAGCTATCAGGTGGCCGGTTATTCGGCGCGCGGCAACGTGGGCATCGGCACGGAAGGGGCGTTCGGGCGGTTCAAGCCGGACGTGGTTGCGCCCGGCTCGTTTGTGGTCTCGACACGTTCGCAAGAGTGGGATACGAACGCCTATTACAATCCGACGAATGACAACATCACGGTATTTCCCGATTTCGTGGATCCAGGCACGATGAGCGATCCCAATTCCGCTTCGTTTTTTGTTTACAAGAATGCAGCGGGGGTGATCATCCAGATTGTGCCGAACGCCGAATTCGCCGTCGCCGTTTCCGAATCTGCCGATTTATGTTTGAGCCAGAATAATTTTCCAATCGCCAGCAATGCGAGCACCTATCGATTTTGGTGACCACGAACAACTATGTTTCCATTCCGGCCCGACGGTGGCGGCGCATACTTGTCGCAGGTTCTGCGGCTTGGGGTTTAACTATCGCCATCGGAAACAGCACGCAACATTTCCGGTGAGCTACGACATCCTGACGACAATCATCACCACGAACGACAATCGGAAATTATTTTGAGGTGTTGAGCAGTTTGAACGACACGATTGGTCCGTGGTATCGCTACGAATCCGGGACGAGCATGGCGGCACCGGCGGTGTCCGGCACGCTGGCCTTGATGCAGGATTATTTCACGAACACGCTGCACGCCACGCCCAGCCCGGCGTTGCTGAAGGCGATGCTCATCAACGGCGCGCGCGCGGCAGGGAACTACGATTTTACTGTCACCAATGCGATCAATTTTCAGGGTTGGGGTCTGGCCAATGTGCCGGATTCACTGCCTGCCGGGATCACGAACGTATCAAACGTAAGCTGTTCCAGTTTGTTTCTTGAACAAAGTCCGACGAATGCGCTGGCCACGGGCGACAGCCAGAGTTTCACGGTGGCGGTCAGCGGCACCGATCTTCTCGCGCAGTCACTCCCGTTGCGCGTGACACTGGCCTGGACTGATCCGCCCGGCAATCCCGTCGCCGCCACCAAGCTGGTCAACAATCTTGATCTCATGGTCAGCAACAACGTCACGGGAGATGTTTTTTTTGGCAATGACATCCCGTCGAGCAGCACGTTCAACGAGGCGTGGAACACAAATTCCGCGCCGAATCTGGATTCCGTCAACAATGTCGAGAATGTTTTCATCCGCCGTCGTCCGGTGTCGGTCAGTTACACCGTCACGGTCATTGGCCGCAGCGTGAACGTGAATGCCGTCACGGCGCAGACCAACAACGTGGTGCAGGATTACGCGCTGGTGATCGCCTGCGGCAAAGGCGAGGCACCCGACGCGATCACGGTCACGCCCGGCACGCCGCCTTCAGTTTCCAACCCCACGTCGGACCAGCAAATCACCCTGGTCAATGTCTCCACCAACGGCATGGCCACGAACAGCGCCGCCATCGGCGGCGTCTTTCTCAACCAGCTTGCCGGCGCGAACACGCCGTTGCTCGGCACGAACACGGTCGGTTTTGCCACGAGCACGAATTTGTCCTACGCAACCAACGCCGTCGTCACGCTCGGCATGACGAACCAGTGGCATTTCTACGTCGTGCAGAACACCGCGAGTGGGGGGCTTAAGAACGCGGGGTTCGTCACCTTTTTGCCGGACACGCTTTCGATTCCGCGCATGGGCGTGTTCGCAAACTCGGACGCGAATTCCACGCAGCCGGAGGCGGACATTGATATGTATGTGTCAACCGATCCGACGCTGACGAATCTCAATCCGAATGTGATTTCCAATTGCGTCAACGGCACGCAAGTCGGCGGGTCGGCGGCCAACATTTTCAATGGCGCGTCGTTGAGCCGCGGCGGCACGGAATTCGTGGTGGATACGAATTCCGCGGCGGGACAAATTTATTACGTCGGCGTGAAGTCGGAAACCGCCGAGGCGGCGGAATACGGTTTCCTGCCGGTGTTCAGCCAGCAGCCCTTCAGCGGGAGCGGCCCGAACGGTGAAGAAATCGTGAACGGCCTGTTGCTGCCGGCGAGCATCCCCGACGGCAGCCCGGCGCATCCGGGCATGGCCTATGTTTTCGCGCTCGCCATCCAGCCCATCGAGGTGCAGGACGTCATCGTCAGCAACCAGATTGTCCATCAGAATTTTGGCGACCTGACCGGCGCGTTCAGCCACAACGGCAAATCCGTGATCCTGAACAACCATGATTCGCTCGACAAACCGCCGGGGCCTTACAATTTTACTTATGACGACGGCCCGGCACCCGTCGCAGGCTCGCAGCCGCCGGACGGCCCGGGCACACTGCAAACATTCCAGGGACAGCAGGGCATCGGCCCGTGGATTTTGACGGAGGTGGACAATGCGCTCGCGCAGACGGGCACGGTGACGGCGCTGACGGTCACCATCACGCCGCATCAGGATTTGACTCATGGAAAGAATATTTTCATTGCAGCCCACAGTTATTTTTACGGTTTCATTGACGTGCCGCCCGGCGCGACGAACCTGACCATTGCAGCGACGAATGTCAGTGGCATTGTCACCTCAACTGGCGACTTTACGGCCATTCCACCGGATAACGCCAATCCCGGACAGCTCTTTGAAAAATTGGGCGAGCAGCCGGTGCCGCCGCCGACACCGCCGACGAATTATGACAAGACGGTGATATTGAACAACGGCACGCCGCCGGGCGGTTCGATTTCCATCGGGCCGTCGGATAATCCGCCCATCCAGCCGGGGCGATATTTTGTGACGTTGTATAATGCCAGCGCCCAGCCGCAGGAATATTACATCATCGCGACGCTTGGCATCGCGCAGGTCGTGCCGGTGAACTTCAGCTCGACCGGGCCGGTGCCGCTGCTGGACGATGCGGTGTCGTATGCCTACATCACCAATTTTCCCACCGGGCCGGCCACGAACGAGACGATTGCCGCCATCAATGTGGGCATCCGCGTGGATCATCCGCGCATCTCGGACCTGGTGTTCCATCTCATCAGCCCGGACGGCACGCGCTACCTGCTGATGGAAAACCGCGGCGGCACCAGCACCAACGGCGCGGGCGTGACGGTGGTTACGACGAACATCGTCAACGTCTCGTCTTCCGGCAGTACCAACGAGAACATCAATTTCGTCAATGTCGGCGAAACTTCAGGCACGATTGCCATCACTTACAATTTCTACATACTGCCGGATCAGATGACGATCTATTACGGGACAAACATTGCTCCAGCCAATTTGATCTATGACTCGGGGATGACAAGCAATCCCGGCAATGTTCCCCGGACGATTTCAATCGGCTTTGGCCCGACGAACTCCATTTCTTCGACATATCTGACCATCATCATGAACCAATACACCAACTCTGATGCGGGAGGCGACTTGTGGACCTACAACCTGGGCGGCCTGCAGACGAATTTCCTTTATCTTGCGTTCACCGAGGACACGAACCTGACGACGACGCCAATCAAGTTCGCGCCGCCGCCGTTCGTGCCCGGCACAGTCACAAACCTGCCAGCTCCGGCTTCAACCAACATCCCCATAATTGCGGGGCCGATTTTGAACCCGGGCAACGGGCACTATTACTACCTGTTGGGCAACACCAACTGGACCGGTTCTGAAGTCTGGGCCGAGGCATTGGGCGGACATTTGACCACCATCAGGAACGCGACTGAAAACGCCTGGGTCTTGAATACGTTTTCGCAATACAATGGCACTAATTATGAATTGTGGATTGGCTTTTACTGTCCACAGGAAGAAGACTTCACACAGGCCGCCAATTATATCTGGGCCGACGGGGAATCCGTAACTTATACGAATTGGAACACAGGGGAACCCAACCTGGGCAACGGAGCCGATTATTATGTCTATATGTATGGCCTATATTACAGCGGGATTAATAATTTTCAGGGCCGGTGGAACAATATTAACAACGTCATTACGAATTCAACAGAACCTTCTCTGAATGGAGTCGCCGAAGTGGTTCCCGATACAACAGGTCAGAACCTTTATTACCAGCCCGAACAGGACATCAGCCCACTCATCGGCACGAGCGCCTACGGCCTCTGGACTTTGGAGATTCAGGATGACCGCGTGGGCGCGACGAACAACACCATCCTCGACAGTTGGCAGTTGCAATTCATCTTTGCCGACACCAATCAGGTTCCGGCTACGCTGCCCGGCGGAACCGAAATCTGTAATCCCATCCCGGCCAACGGCATCCTATGGTATCAGGTCAACGTGCCGCTCAATGCCATCTTCGCTACCAACACATTGTTCTCCTCCGATCAGCCGGTGAACCTGCTGTTCAACTCGACTGCGGCGGACACGAACGGCGCCACCACGCTGCTGTCGCTTTCCACAAACGGCTTTGCGATTTTGAGCACCACCAATGGCACGCCGCTTCTCGTTCCCGGCGCAACGTATTTTCTCGGCGTGCAAAACCCAAATAGTGTCCCAGTGGTAGATGCCTGCATTGAGGTAGATTTCGATTTGCTGGCCACTGCGTTTGCATTCACCGAACCGGCCCAACTGGTCACGGGAACCAGCGCACAACTCAACGGCTTCGCCACGCCGAACGGGCAGCCATCCACCGCGTGGTTCCAATGGGGAACAACCACCAATTACGGGAATCAGACGGCGAACATCCCGGTGGGTGCCGGTTACAATGTGGTTTACACGACCGGCCAGATCAGCGGTCTGGTGGCAAACGTGCCTTATCACTTTCGGCTGGTGGTGAGCAATGCCGCTGGGGGTGGTTTATGGGTTCGACCAGATTTTGGATGAAGCCAATGTGGTCGCTTGGGGTGCGGATTACGCCGGGCAGATCAATGTGCCATCAGGCTTGAGCAATAATGTCGTGGCCATCGCCGGTGCCTACGACCACAGCCTCGCGTTGAAAAACAATGGAACGGTGGTGGCCTGGGGGGACAATACGTTTGGCCAGGCCAACGTGCCGCCGGGATTGAACAATGAGCTGGCGGTGGCTGGCGGGCAATATTACAGCATGGCCTTGAACAACGGTGGAACCGTGACCGCGTGGGGCGCGAACATTCTCACCCAGACGAATGTGCCGCCGGGATTGAACAATGTGGTGACAATCGCCGGCGGAACTTATTCCAGCCTGGCGTTGAAAAATGACGGCACGGTCGTGGCCTGGGGTGCCAACTTCTTTAATCTCACAAACGTGCCCGCCAACGCGAACAACACCGTGGCCATCGCTGGTGGGAGTTATCACAGTCTGGCGTTGAAAAATGACGGCACGGTGGTGGCCTGGGGTGACGACAGCGTCGGCCAGACGAACGTGCCCGTCGGCCTGACCAATGTCGTGGCCATCGCCGGTGGAGGCTATCACAGTCTGGCGTTGAAAAACGATGGCACCGTGGTGGCGTGGGGTGACGACAGCGCCGGCCAGACGAACGTGCCCGTCGGTTTGAGCAATGTGGTGGCGGTCGCCGCCGGCGGTTTCCACAGCATGGCCTTGAAGTCCGATGGCACGGTGGTGACGTGGGGCGATAATACCGCCGGTCAGATCAGTGTGCCGACGGGTTTGACCAATGCGGTGGCCATCGCCGGCGGTTATCTGCACAGCCTGGCCTTGACGCCGCAGTTCCTCGTCAACTCGACAAACGTCACGGTGTTGCCCCTGCCTCCGGGTGCGCCGCAAACGAACACCATTTTGGCCGGCGACATCACCTATTATCAGGTCAGCGTGCCGGCGAATGCGGATTTCGCCACCAATATCCTGCTCTTCACGCTGAACGGGCCGCTGAATGTCTGGTTCAGCACGAACACGCCGCCGACTCTGGGCGTCACGAACGCCACGCTGCTGTTCGGCGGCGCCACGAATGGCGTGGCCGTGTTGAGCACCACCAGCGCACCAACCAACATCACGCCGGGCGCGGTTTACTATCTCGGCGTGCAAAACACGAACGGCTTTTCCGTGACTTACGGGATTGAAGTGAATTTTCACCTGACCTCCACGACGAATGTGGCCGCGCCGATTTTCATTTCCAGCATCGTTCACACGAACATCGGCAGCACAAACGGTTTCCTGCTGACCTGGTTCGCACCGAGCAACGATTTGTTCAAAGTGCAGTGGAATAACAATCTTGGCTCCACGAACTGGAGCACGTTCACCAATCCGCCGGTTATGTTACAAATTCCCCGCAAGCGCGACAAACGAATCAATTTTTTCGACACGGGAATCCTTTCTATGGTTTGAAACTTTTGCAATAGAATCCGCCGCCTGCCGGCAGCGGTCTCCATAGCGGCATCACTCGAGATATCAGCCGGGCGTGCCCATATTTCCTGCTGACAAGCGCGAGAACGTAACGGCATGGAATCAGTTCAACGATTGGTGATAATTTCTTCGACGACGGCTCGCAGACGCCGCCCGGACTGCCGCCGATTCGTTTTTATCGCCTGATTCTTTTAAATGGAGCATCGCCAGCGAACACGCTGACGTTGCCGTCGCAGACGAATTTCACCGTCAGCAGTTCGGCGCTGGTCACGGTCACGAACACCGCGACGATTCCAATACGAATGCGCTGTCTGACTTATAGTCTGCTCAACGCGCCGACCAATGCCAGCATCAGCACCAACGGCATCATCACCTGGACAAACGCGGTGCCGCCCGGCATCGCCGCCCGGTTCACCACGCTGGTTTCCGACAACGGGTTGCCTCCGGCAAGCGCGACGAACACCTTCACGATTTTTGTCACGCCGCTGCCGGCCATCACAAATGTCACGGTCACGGCCACAAACGTGGTCCTGCATTGGTCCGCGCCGACGAACGACCAGTTCAAGGTGCAGTGGACCACCAATCTCGCGCCGGTCATCATCTGGACTCCGTTCCCGAACATCATCACGTCGGCCAGCGGCGTGTTCACCTTCACGGACACCAACGCGCCGCTGATCATGAAATTCTACGAATTGATCCTGTTGCCGTAGGCGGCCGGACAAATTTTCTTCCGGCGGCAACTCCCGCTTTGCTTTTCACGCCGCTTGGCGTAGTGTGAATTTTCGTCTCGACGAATAATTCACGGGCATGAGCAAAGAATTCATCAAGATCGGCGGCGCGCGGGAGCACAACCTCAAAAACCTCACGCTGCAAATCCCGCGCGACAAGCTGGTCGTCGTCACCGGCTTGAGCGGCAGCGGCAAATCGTCGCTCGCGTTCGACACGATTTATGCCGAGGGCCAGCGCAAATACGTCGAATCGCTTTCCGCCTATGCGCGGCAGTTTCTCGACCAGTTGCAAAAGCCGGACGTGGATTTCATCGAGGGACTTTCGCCCGCGATTGCGATCGAGCAAAGAAGTTCCGGTTCAAGCCCGCGTTCGATCATCGCCACGACCACGGAAATTTTCGATTATCTGCGCCTGCTTTACGCGCACATCGGCCAGGCGCATTGTCCCGAAACCGGCGTGCCGATTTCCTCGCAAAGCACCAGCGACATCGTGGACAAAATCCTTGCGCTGCCGCCGAAAACCAAAGTGATGCTCCTCGCGCCCGTCGTGCGCCGGCAAAAAGGCGAGTTCCGCGACGTGTTTGAACGGCTCGCGCGCGAAGGTTTTGTCCGCGCCCGCGTGGACGGCGAATTGATCGAACTTGGCGAGAATGTCGCGCGCACGAAGCTCGACAAAAAGAAATTTCACAACATCGAAGCCGTGGTGGACCGGCTCGTGATTGACGACAAAATCCGCGTGCGTCTGGGCGATTCCGTCCAGACCGCGCTGCGCTGGGGCGAAGGCGTCATGTTCACGCTGCACCAGGAGCCGCAAAGTAAATCTGAAACTTGGATTGAAACGTTGCACTCAAACAAAATGTGTTCGCCCGCGACCGGCAAAAGTTTTGATCCGCCCACGCCGAAACATTTTTCCTTCAACGCGCCCGCCGGTGCGTGTCCGGTTTGCCACGGCCTCGGCCAGAAAATGGTTTTCGACGAGGCGCTCGTCGTTCCCGATCCCGAATTGCCGCTCGACGGCGCGATCCAGCCGTGGCGTCGCGCGGGCAAGCGGCTCATCATTTATTACAAGGCGATGCTGCGGAGCGTCGCGGCGCATTTCAACGTCAGCACCGAGACGCCTTACAAGGATTTGCCGGACGATTTCAAAAAGGTTTTGCTCAACGGTTCCGGCGAGGACGACATCGAATTCAAATTCTGGCGCGCGGGAAAAGTCAGCAGCATCACGCGTCCGTTTGAAGGCGTGCTGCCGAATCTCGAACGCCTCGCGAACGACAGCGAAAGCGAATTCATCCGCAACCGGCTGAAGGCTTATATGACGCCGCAATTTTGCGACGCCTGCGGCGGCAAGCGGCTGAAGCCGGAAATTCTGGCCGTGACGCTCGGCGGCGATCAGTTTATTTCCAAACTAAAAACTAAAAATTCAAAACTAAAAACTCTCAAAATCCCCGGTTTGTCCATCATGGACGTTTGCGCGCTGTCCGTGGAAAAGGCGGATGAATTTTTTGCCGCACTCAAGCTGACCGAGTTCGAACAAAAAATTGCGAACGAAGTCGTCAAGGAAATCCGCGCGCGCCTCGGCTTTTTGAAAAATGTCGGCCTGGGCTATCTCACGCTGGATCGCGAGAGCGGCACGTTGAGCGGCGGCGAGGCGCAACGAATCCGGCTCGCGACGCAAATCGGCGCGGCGCTCGTCGGCGTGCTTTATGTTTTGGACGAGCCAAGCATCGGCCTGCACCAGCGCGACAATGATCGTTTGCTTCACACGTTGAAAGGCTTGCGTGATTTGGGCAACACGGTTTTGGTTGTGGAGCATGATGCCGACACCATTCGCGCGGCGGATTACATTCTGGATTTGGGGCCGGGCGCGGGTGTTCACGGCGGTGAACTCGTCGCAGCGGGCACGTTGCCGGAAATTTTGCAGAACAAAAAATCTTTGACCGCGCAATATTTGACCGGCGAACTTTTGATTCCAATTCCGAAGAAAAGAATTTTGCCTTCCGAAAAGGGCTGGCTGGAGGTCATCGGCGCAACGGAAAACAATTTGCAGAACATTGACGTGCGGATTCCGCTCGGCACGTTCACCTGCGTCACCGGCGTGAGCGGTTCCGGCAAAAGCACGCTGGTGAGCGACATTTTGCAGCGCGCGCTGTTCCGCAAATTTTTCGGCTCCAAGGAACGGCCCGGCGAGCATCGCGCCTTGAAGGGTTTTGAAAATCTCGACAAGGTCATCGTGATTGACCAGTCGCCGATCGGCCGCACGCCGCGCAGCAATCCGGCGACTTACACCGGAATGTTCAATCATATCCGCGACCTGTTTGCCAAGCTGCCGGCGGCGAAGGTGCGCGGCTACGAACCGGGACGTTTTAGCTTCAACGTCAAGGGTGGTCGCTGCGAAAAATGCGAGGGCGACGGCGTCCTCAAAATCGAAATGAATTTTCTGCCGGCCGTTTATGTGACGTGCGAGGCTTGCGGCGGCAAACGTTACAATCGCGAGACGCTGGAAATTTCCTACAAAGGAAAAAACATCGCGGACGTTTTGGACATGACGGTGGACGAGGCGGTGGCTTTTTTCCGCGCCGTGCCGAAAATTTTTGACCCGCTGCTGACGCTCGCGGAAGTCGGGCTGGGCTACATCCATCTCGGCCAGCAGGCGACGACGTTGAGCGGCGGCGAGGCGCAGCGCGTGAAGCTGGCGACAGAACTGGCGCGGAAGGCGACGGGCAAGACGCTCTACATTTTAGATGAGCCGACGACCGGACTGCATTTTCATGACGTGGCGAAATTGCTCGAAGTCCTTTTCAAATTGCGCGACACGGGAAACACGCTGCTCATCATCGAGCACAATCTGGACGTGATCAAAACGGCGGACTGGATCATTGACCTCGGCCCGGAAGGCGGCGGCGCGGGCGGGAAAATTGTCGCGGAAGGTTCGCCGGAAAAAATTGCCCGGTGCGCGGAAAGTTTCACGGGACAGTATCTGAAATCGGTTTTGAATTGAACCGCAGAGATTTGATGGTTGGAAAAAAGCGTGGCCCAAAAATTATCGGCATTCCTCCAAATTATAACCCACCCATTTTTCCTTCGAGCTTTTAAGAATTAACGCATTTGGTATTTCCGGCTTTTTTCATTTCGTGATGTCGTTTAGATTCAAAGGAATGGCTTTCTTGCGGCAATTATTTTTGATTGTGTTCGCGCTCGTCTTGGGTGGCGGACAGCTTTTCGCCGCCAGCGGGCGGGAAAACCGCGACTACGCGGCGGCGGCGGGCGCATTTCAGGACGGGATGTATGATCGCGCGGAGACGGCGTTCGCGCGGTTCGTCGAGGAATATCCGAACTCCGGTCGCGTCGCCGAGGCGGTTTTGCTCCAGGCGCAGGCGGAATTAAAACAGGGGGAATTCACGAAGGCCGTTGCGAAACTCACGGACGCGGACAATCTGGCGCAGGCCGGAAAGCTGGCTGACGAATATTTTTATTGGATCGGCGAGGCGCAGTTTCAAGGAGGAAATTATTCGGACGCGGCAGAAACGTGGATTGCGCTCGCGCAAAAATTTCCTGAATCGGGTTTGCGGTTGCAGGCCGTGGTCGGCGCGGCATCGGCGTTCGCGCAGCTTGCCGAATGGCGGCAAACCGTCGCGTTATTGGAGGAAGCGAACGGCGTGTTCCAGCGCGCCTTGCAAACGGATCCGAAGAACGAACTGGTCACGCGCGGGGAATTATTATGGGCGAAGGCGAAGTTTGAACTGAAAGATTTTGCGGGCGCGTCGGCGATTCTGGAGCCGCCGCTTGATTCAAAGACGCTCAAACCGGAGCTGCGCCGGCAGTGCGGACTTCTGCTTTATCAGGTCAAACTCGCGGCGGGAGAAACGGGCGCAGCGCTGGCCGTCACGACGAATCTGCTCCAGATCGCGCGGTCGGAAACGAACGGGGATTGGGTCGCCGAGGGCGTGGCGTTGCGCGCGGATGCGCTGGAAAAACTGGGGCGCGCGACGGACGCCATCGCCGCGTATCAGGAAAATCTGACGGATGCGCCGGTGGATCGGCAACGCGAGGCGGTTCTGAAAATTGCGGAACTGGCCATCGCGCAAAAACAATTTTCGGTCGCGACGAACGCGCTGGAAAATTTTCTCGCGCAGTTCCCGGATTCGCCGTCGGCGGACATCGCGTTTCTGACCTTGGCCGAATTGCATTTGAAAAATTATGTTGCGCAATCGTCGGCGACGAACCAATTGCCCGAAGTGCAGGCGCGATTTGATGAGTTCATCAGCACGTTCACGAACAGTTCGCTCATGGGCAAGGCGTATCTGGATCGCGGCTGGTGCAAGGTGCTGGCGGGAAATGTTCCGGAAAGTTTCAGCGATTTCCAGACCGCCGCCCAAAAAATCGCCGCGCTGCAATTGCCGCCGTCGGAGGATTTGCTGGTGGCGTGGTTCAAGATGGGCGACGCGCAGTTCGCGCAAGGGGATTTCGCGGGCGCGCTGGAAAATTACCGCGCGGTGCTGGACAGCCTGAAACTGTTTCCCGGGGCGAGCGCGACGCTCGGCGGCCGGGCGTTGTATCAAAGCCTGCGCGCGAGCCTGGAATTGCAGGACATGGCGGGCGCGACGAATGCGCTGGCGCAAATTTTGGAGAAATTTCCCGCCGGTGAACTGGCGCAGGGCGGCGCGCTGCTGGTCGCGGAAAGCCAGACGGACCTGACCCAGCCGGCGAACGCGCGGGCGTTGCTGGAAAATTTTGAGACAGCCTTTACGAATTCGCCGCTGCGGCCACAGGTGGAAATGGCCGTGGCGCGCACCTACGAACGGGAACACAACTGGCCCGCCGCCATCACGAATTACGAAAGCTGGCTGAAAAATTTCCCGGCCAGTGATTTGCGTTCGCAGGCAACTTATTCACTGGCACGGGCGTATTTTCAAGCGGGCGATGAGACGAATGCGTTTGTGCGGTTCACCAATTTCGTCGCGCAATTTTCAACGGACACCAACGCGCCGCTGGCGCAATTTTGGGTCGCCGAGCATTTTTTCCGGGCGGGAGATTTCGCCAACGCCGAGAGAAATTACAAATCGGTTTTTGAAAAGTGGCCGGTGTCCGACCTTGCGTATCCGGCGCGCATGATGGCCGGGCGCGCCGCCTTCGCGCGGCTGGGTTATTCGGACGCCATCCGCGATTATTTCACAAAACTGGAGGAGGACACCAATTGTCCGATTGATCTGCGGGTGCAGGCGACCTTCGAGCACGGCAAGGCGTTGATGTTTTCGGATTCCGCCGACACGAACAATCCGCTGGCGAATTTCGCGCTGGCCACGAACGAATTTTTCCAGATCGTCCAATTGAATCCCACGAACGAGCAAAGCGCGCTCGCGTGGTTCTACGTCGGTGAATGCAACGGGCAGCTTGGCAATTATGACGCCGCCACGAATGCCTACGCGCAGGTTTTCAATTCCCCGTTCGCAAACAATTCCGCGCGCAGCCAGGCGCAGATAGGTTTTGGCATCGTGCTGGAGAAGAAGGCGGCGCTGGCGGCCGGAACCAACCAAATCGCGCTGTTCCAGCTCGCCTTGCAAAATTACGCCGACGTGCTTTACAAGAATAATCTGCGCGACGGCGAGCAGCCGGATTCGTTCTGGAGAAAAAAAGCCGGCATGCAGGCGGCGGGTCTTGCGGAGGCGCTCGGCAATTTTGAAGTCGCCACGAACGTGTATGCCCATTTGGAAGAACTGTTCCCGCAGGCGAAAGATTCGTTGGAACGGAAAATCGCCGCCGTGCGGGCGCGTCTGCCGGCGGTGAAAAATTGATGCGTGGTTTGACACGCGTGCCGGACAAGTCTAGCTTCAATCGTGACAACCATGACCGAAACAACTTCAACCGAAACCATCGTCGGACTCACGGAACGCGCCGCCGGGGAATGCAAGTCGCTGCTGTCGCTGCCGGAAAACGCCGGCAAAAAATTCCGGGTTTATGTCGAGCAGGGCGGCTGCTCTGGAATGCAATACGGCATGGTCTTCGACGAAAAACGCGACGGCGATCTGGCGTCGGAACAGCACGGCGTGGAAATTGTGGTTGACCCCGTCAGCGCGCAGTATCTGCGCGGCACCGTGGTGGATTTCAGTGACGCATTGACGGCGGGCGGTTTCAAAATTTCCAACCCGAACGCGAAGCAAAGCTGCGGTTGCGGAAAATCCTTTGAGGCTTGAGCGGACACGATCAACCCGATTGAGCCTAACAACGCCGTTCAGTGTGATGCTGAACGGCTTTTTGTTTTCAAACTCAAATCCAGTTTTTCCGCACCAGCCACATTTTGACGAGCTGCGTCAGGCCGACGTAGCAAAACAAAGTCGCCAGCAAAATCGGCCAGTATTCCCACGGCAGCGGCACAAAGCGTAGTCCGCTCGCAATCGGTGAATACGGCAGATACGCGCCGATGGCCATGATGAGAATCGTGGTCATCGTGAGCTGCCAGCTCGCGCGTGATTGCACGAACGGAATCAGGCTTGTGCGGATGACATGGATGATAAGCGTCTGCGTCATCAGCGATTCGACGAACCAGCCGGTGTTGAACAGCGCGGCGGCGTAGGTGTGGTCGGGGTCGGTGGCATGGGCAAAACGCGCGGCCAGTTCCGGCGGCGGCACGAGACCGAGGTGGTTGCATTTGAAATAAAACCACATCACGCAAAAGGTCGTGTAATCGAAAATCGAACTAATCGGCCCGATGAAAATGATGAACTTGGCGATTTCGCCCATCTGCCACGGTCGCGGCTTGGCGATGTATTGCGCGGTGACGTTGTCCGTCGGAATCGGCACTTGCGAAAAATCGTAGAGCAGGTTGTTCGTGAGCAGTTGGATCGTCTGGATCGGCAAAAACGGAAACCACGCGCTCGCGCCGAGCATGCTGAACATGTTTCCGAAATTGGAACTCGCGCCCATGCGGATGTATTTCATGATGTTCGCGAAAACTTTGCGGCCTTCGAGCACGCCTTCTTCGAGTACCATCAGATTTTTTTCGAGCAGAATCATGTCGGCGGATTCCTTCGCGATGTCCACCGCCGTGTCCACGGAAATGCCCACGTCCGCCGCGCGCAATGCGGGCGCGTCGTTGATGCCGTCGCCCATGAAGCCGACGACGTGGCCTTTTTTCTGGAGCGCCTGCACGACGCGTTTTTTGTGCGCGGGCGAAAGTCGCGCATAAACGTCCATGGAGTCAATCACGGCGGCCAGTTCCGCGTCCGACATTTTTTCCACGTCGTTGCCGAGCAGGATTTTTTCCGCGTTGATGCCGACTTCGGTGCAGACTTTGCGCGTGACCAGATCGTTGTCGCCGGTCAAAACTTTCACCGTCACACCGTGCTGGCGCAACGCGGCGATGGCGGTTTTAGCGGAATCCTTCGGCGGATCGAGAAACGCCAGATAGCCCGTCAACACAAGGTTTTCCTCGTCGGCTTTGGAACACGCGCCGCGATTTTCCATTTTCTTGCTGGCGATGGCCAGCACGCGAAAACCGTCTTCACTCAACGAATTGACCTGTTCGATCAGATTGCCGACGAGAATCGGCTCCATTGGAAAAATTTCACCGGCACTCGCGAAATGCGTGCATTTTTTGAAAACGGATTCCGGCGCGCCTTTGGTCAGCAATTGCCGCTCGCCGTCGGAACTTTCCACGACGACGGACATCATGCGGCGCGAAAAATCGAACGGGATTTCGTCCACCTTGGTAATTTTTTCGACGCCGAGTTCGCGGTGCAGTTCGGAGTATTTCAAAACCGCGCGATCCAAAACATTTTTCAAGCCGGTCTGGAAATGGCTGATGAGATAGGCGTCGCGCAAAACTTCTTCGCTTTCGTTTTTGAAAACGTCGCAGTGGATTTCCAGGATGACGTGGTCAATCGTGAGCGTGCCGGTCTTGTCGGTGCAAAGCACGTCCATTGCGCCGAAGTTCTGGATGGAATTAAGTTTTTTGACGATGACTTTTTTCTTGGACATCGCCAGCGCGCCTTTGGAAAGGCAAACGGAAACGATCATCGGCAGCATTTCCGGCGTCAGCCCGACGGCAATCGCCAGCGCGAAGAGAAATGTTTCCTTGCCCCAACTGTGTTTCGTGAAACCGTTGATGAAAAAAACCATCGGCGACATCACCACCATGAAACCAATCATCAACCACACGAATCTTTTGACGCCTTTGTCGAACGCCGTGTCCGGCTGCTGGTCGGCGAGGCTGCTGGCCATTTTGCCAAAATACGTTTGCGCGCCCGTGGCGACAATGACCGCCGTCGCCGCGCCGCTTTCCACGCTCGTGCCGAGAAAACAGAGGTTCGTGTGCTCGATGATTGAGATGTTCTGCCGCACATCGCGCGCGTCGGTTTTTTCCACCGGCAACGACTCACCGGTGAGCGTGCCTTGGATGACGAACAAATCTTTTGCGGCGATCAAACGCACGTCGCCGGGAATCATGTCGCCGGCGGAAAGTTTTACCACATCGCCGGGCACGAGTTCCTTGAGCGGGATTTCCTTCGGCTGGCCGTCACGCAAAACCGTCGCCGTGACTTTGATCATCGCCTTGAGCTTGGCCGCCGCGTTGTCGGCCTTAGTTTCCTGAATCAGTCGCAGCATCACCGCCAGCAAAATCATCCCCACCATCACCGAGCCGCCGATGTAATCGCTCGTTTCGTTGGCCGTCGCAAACGTGATGGTGGCGATGATGGCCAGCAAAATGACCAGCGGATTGCGCACGGCCACCCAGAGCCGCAACAGCCAACCGTGTTTTTTTTCCTGCGCGACTTCGTTCGGGCCGTATTTTTCCAACCGCGCGGCAACTTCCGTCTCGCTCAAGCCGGACGGCGATGTGTTCAATTGCTGGAGCACAGCGGAAACTTCCTGCATCGCGGCGTCGTGGACGGCATCGGAAAATTTTTGATTCGCGGAGTTTTTCGGATTGGGCATAAATCAATTATTGCGAAAATTTCGGATGTAAAAATACTATGGACGAAATTCGTTTGCCAGCTTTGGCTCGTTACTTTTTTGAAAAAGAATTTCGCAAGTTGACGCCCGGAGCAAATCGCTTTAGCTTTGAAACCGTTCGGGGAGCCAACCAGCGTCGCAGTCGGCGCAAGGCTGAGAGTTTCGCGCGGAACGCGAAAGACCCGTGAACCTGATCCAGGTAATGCTGGCGTAGGAAGCTCCTTGCGGAGGGCCACTGTGGCCATATCTCTTCCGGCATTTCTTGGGCGTAAATAAAATTATGATCGCATCCAAAGACTCATTCGAACCGCATAGCAGTGAACAACTGCCCGCCAGTAAAAAAATTTACGTCGCTGGCGTGCTGCACCCCGAAATCCGCGTGCCGATGCGCGAAATCGAAGTCAGCGACACCAAGTCTTATACCGGCGCGGTCGAGAAAAATGCGCCGGTGCGCGTTTATGATTGCAGCGGTCCGTGGGGCGACCCGAATTTCACTGGCAAGTCCGACGAAGGTCTGCCCGCGTTGCGCGCGGATTGGATTTTGGAGCGCGGCGACGTCGAGGAATACGACGGTCGCGAAGTCAAGCCGATGGACAATGGCTATCTCTCCGGCAAACACGCCGAGTTTGCCAGCGCGGCGGAGAAAAACCGCCTCGTGGAATTTCCCGGCTTGCTCGGCCAGCGCCGCAAACCGTTGCGCGCCGGCAAAGGTCATCCCGTCACCCAGCTTTGGTATGCCAAGCAGGGCGTCATCACGCCGGAGATGGAATTTATCGCGATTCGAGAAAATATGCGCGCCGCAAAAATTTCTGACATGACGAACGACATCGCGCGAAATGATTTGGATAAACAGCACGCTGGCAGTTCGCAAATCGCAAATCGCAAATCGCAAATCGCAAATGATTTCACGCCATCCGTTTTCAAAAAATTTCCGCAGCGCATTCCGAAAGAAATCACGCCAGAATTTGTCCGTGCCGAAGTCGCCGCCGGTCGCGCGATCATTCCGTCGAACATCAATCATCCTGAACTTGAGCCGATGATCATCGGCCGGAATTTTCTGGTGAAAATAAATGCGAACATCGGCAATTCCGCCGTCGCGTCGAGCATCGAAGAAGAAGTTGAAAAAATGCGCTGGGCGACCAAGTGGGGCGCGGACACGGTGATGGATTTGTCCACGGGAAAAAACATCCACGCCACGCGCGAATGGATTTTGCGCAATTCGCCCGTGCCGATTGGAACCGTTCCGATTTATCAAGCGCTCGAAAAAGTCGGCGGCAAAGCCGAGGAACTCACCTGGGAAATTTACCGCGACACGCTCATCGAACAGGCCGAGCAGGGCGTGGATTATTTCACCGTTCACGCCGGCGTGTTGCTGCGTTTCATCCCGATGACCGCGAATCGCATGACCGGCATCGTTTCGCGCGGCGGCAGCATCATGGCCAAATGGTGTCTCGCGCATCACAAAGAAAATTTCCTCTACACGCACTGGGACGACATCTGCGACATCATGGCCGCGTATGACGTTTCATTTTCCATCGGCGACGGTTTGCGTCCCGGCTCGATTGCCGACGCGAATGACCAGGCGCAATTCGGCGAACTCGAAATGCAAGGCGAACTCACCAAACGCGCGTGGGCCAAAGGCGTGCAAGTGATGAACGAAGGCCCCGGCCATGTGCCCATCCACATGATCGAGGAGAACATGGTCAAGCAGCTCGAATGGTGCGGCGAAGCGCCGTTCTACACGCTCGGCCCGCTCACCACCGACATCGCGCCCGGCTACGACCACATCACCAGCGGCATCGGCGCGGCGATGATCGGCTGGTATGGCTGCGCGATGCTCTGCTACGTCACGCCGAAGGAACATCTCGGTCTGCCGAATAAGAAAGACGTGAAAGACGGCGTCATCGCCTACAAAATCGCGGCGCACGCGGCGGATTTGGCGAAAGGCCATCCCGGCGCGCAATACCGTGACAACGCCATCTCCAAGGCGCGCTTTGAATTTCGCTGGGAAGATCAATTTAATTTGTCGCTCGACCCCGTGACCGCGCGCGAGTTCCACGACGAAACGCTGCCGCAGGACGGCGCCAAGACCGCGCACTTCTGCTCCATGTGCGGCCCGCACTTCTGCTCGATGAAGATCACCGAAGACGTCCGCAAATACGCCGCCGAACAAGGCATCGCCGAGGAAGAGGCGTTGAAAAAGGGCATGGAAGAAAAATCAAAGGAGTTTGCCGAAAAGGGCAGCGAGGTTTACGCGAAGGCGTGAGTTTGATAGAAAATAACCATGTTAGAATCATACGAAGGCATTTTAAGAAATCTCTGGAAACTGTATCGGCGAAAACCCAAAAGCCGACCGTTTTTCATTGCGGCACTTGTGTGTGTGGTTCTTGCGTGTGTATTCGGAATACTTGAAGCGACAAAAGTCCTTGAGCCGAAAATTGCGGACAATGTGGCGGTGGTTTTTGGGATGTCGGCGGGCTTGATTGGACTTATACTTAGCGCTTACCAAAGTGTAATTGAGCAAAAAGGTCGCCAAGAGCGACTTAAGGTAAAAGAGGAAGAGGTTCAGAAAAACCCAGAAAAAACGCGCGCTGCATGGGATTTAGCGCAAGAGAAATTAGAGAATTATCTAGACCGAAACCTCGCGCAGGTTCGTTCGATTTACTGGCTCTGTGTTATTGTTATGCTTTTTGGCTTTGTTCTTATCGCGAGCGGGGCAATTTTAATTTACAAGAATCCTCAAGCACTAAACGCAAGCGTTCTTTCATCAATCTCTGGAATTCTAGTTACTTTTTTGGGGGGAACTCTCCTCTTTATTTATAAATCAACGATGTCCCAAGCTAAAGACTACGTTTCGATGTTAGAACGGATTAACGCTGTTGGAATGTCATTGCAGATCATAGATACTTTAGATGGTGCGAATAAAGACATGCAGAATCAGGCTAAGGCGGACTTAGCTAAGGAACTTCTAAAAATCTATAGCGTGAAGTAAAAGCATGAAGCACAGCACCAGCAACAAAAAAGAGTTGTCCCCAAAACTACGCGACGAGTTGCTGGCCGCGTTGAAAGCCCGGTTTGACGCGAACAAGGCCCGTCACCCAGGTTTGGTGTGGGCCAAGGTGCAGGCGCGGTTGGAGGTCCGGCCGGAAAAGTTGTGGTCGCTCGCGGAAATGGAACGCACCGGCGGCGAACCGGATGTGGTCGGTCAGGATAAAAAGTCGGGCGAGTTCGTCTTCATGGATTGTTCCGCGCAAAGTCCCAAGGGCCGCGTCAGTTTTTGCTACGACCGCGAAGCGCTGGATTCCCGAAAAGAACATAAACCCAAAAACAGCGTCATGGATATGGCCGCGGCCATGGGCATCGAGCTTTTGACGGAAGAACAATATTTCGAACTGCAAAAGCTGGGCGAGTTCGATACGAAGACGTCGAGCTGGATTGCAACACCGGCTGACATCAGAAAGCTCGGCGGCGCGCTCTATGGTGATCGCCGCTACGGCCGCGTCTTCGTGGGTCACAACGGTGCGCAGTCTTATTATGCCGGCAGGGGTTTCCGCGGCTCGTTAAGGGTCTGAAGGCAGGCACGAATTAGAGGCTTTGGCGGGTTGCAATAATTTGGCTTGTTTGAGCAGGCGGCAGAAATCTTTTTTACTGGTGACGTGTTTCGTGCCTTCCTTGTTGCCGAGGTTGGGCATGGACTTGTATTCCACCTCGAGCCGTTCCAGCCGGACGATGCGGATGTATTCCTTGCCCGATTTCCAAACCTGGCCCTGGCGGAGTTTCATGCGTGCGCGGATGAAAAAATCTGCCTCCCCTGATTTTTGCGTCAAAGGAGACAGCATTTAAGCGGATGACTACTTTTTCTTTTTTTTGGCGGCGGGCTTTTTCGCGGCGGGTTTCTTCGCTTTGGATTTTGTGGCCATAATTTTATCTTTCGACAGGTTGACCGGCCGGCGGAATTTTAGTTTCTCCGAAGGCGATGGCATCATGCTTCCCGGCGCGGCCATTGTAAATGGCGGACACGAAATCTTTTGGCGCGCGGAACCAAGTTAATTGCGTGCTATTGCGCGCAACTCCGTTATGCTGCCCGTTATGTCGTTTAGCGCACTCGGCCTTGATCCAAAAATTTTGCAGGCGGTGAAGGAAGCCGGTTACACGGAACCAACGCCCATCCAGGCGGCGGCCATTCCGCCGATCCTTGCCGGCCACGACCTCATCGGCATCGCGCAGACCGGCACGGGAAAAACCGCCGCGTTCACTTTGCCGATGCTGACCAAGCTCGCCGTTGTCATCGGCGATGGCCGCCAGCGTGGCACCCGCGCGCTTGTGCTCGCGCCGACGCGCGAACTGGTTTTGCAGATTGAGGAAAATGTAAAAGCTTACGGCAAACATCTGCCGCTGCGCGTCGCCACCGTCTTCGGCGGCGTCGGCGAGCATCCGCAGATCAACGCGCTCCGCGCCGGTACGCACCTTATCATCGCCTGTCCCGGCCGCCTGATGGATTTGATGCAACGCCGTTACGCCGATTTTTCGCAGTTGCAATATCTCGTGCTCGACGAAGCCGACCGGATGCTCGACATGGGTTTTCTTCCGTCCATTCGGCAAATTGTCCGCTCGCTGCCGCAAAAACGGCAGACGCTTTTATTTTCCGCGACGCTTTCAAAAGAAATCGAAACGCTCACGCACGAATTTCAACACCAGCCGAAACTGGTTCAAATTGGCCGCCGCGCGAATCCCGCCGAGACCGTGACGCAGCTCGTTTATGAAGTTCCGAAAAGCCTCAAGCCGTCGCTGCTTTTGCATTTGTTAAAAGACCCGGCGATGAACATGGTGCTCGTTTTCTCGCGCATGAAACACGCTGCCGACCGCGTCGCGCGCAATCTGGAACAAGCCGGCATCCGCACGGCGACGCTTCATTCCAACCGCTCGCAAAACCAGCGGTTGCGGGCGTTGAAAGATTTCAAAGACGGCGTCGTGCGCGTGTTGGTCGCGACGGACATCGCGGCGCGCGGCATTGACGTGGACGGCATTTCACACGTTGTGAATTATGATTTCCCGATGCACTCCGAGGATTACGTCCATCGCATCGGGCGCACCGGACGCGCGCATGCGGTGGGCGACGCCATCAGTTTTGTGACGCACGAAGATCAGGGCGAACTGCGCGCGCTGGAAAGATTTATTGGTCGCGGCATCGTGCGAAAAAAGGCGGAGGGATTTAATTACGCCGCCGTTGTTCCCCATGTGGCCGAAGATCGTCCGCGACATCCGCAGCAACGCGGGCAACAGCGCGGGCCGCAACGTTCCCAACATTCCTCACCGCAACCGCGTTCGTCGCAAGGTGGCCGCCCTCAACATGGCGGCGGTCATCGTCCGCAACAGCCAGCCAGCGGTAATCGTGAAGGCGGCAACGAACGGCCTTTCAGCGGACGCACACAAAGTCATGTCCGACGTTTCAGCCCTCGGTGATTTGAAAACGGTGCGGAGATCTAATTTGAATCGCGCATCGTTGTCAGTGGTCTTTGTCCCGATGCCGCTTTTTATGAATTTTTTTCCGGTGACGATGGGTGTCAATCACCAAAAGGCAAAAAATAATCAAGCTGGCAACAACCAGAATGATGATAACCGGCTTATACTGCCATAACTCGCCAATAAATTTTGACGCGTCCGAATCCATGCGCAACGAACCTACACCACACCGCCGAAAATGGAAATGGCGCATTTTTGGCGTGCCGGAAAACCGCAACCGTTTCCAATCCGGCCTTCTCGCGCTCGCTTGTGATTTGAGTTAGCATTACGCCATGAAAGAAAACCCGACAATCAAACCGATTGACGCCGCTGTCCGCATCGGCCATGTGCATCTGAAAGTCGCCGACCTGGACCGCGCGCTGAAATTTTATTGCGGCGTGCTCGGTTTTGAATTGCAACAACGGTTCGGTTCGCAGGCGGCGTTTATTTCGGCGGGCGGTTATCATCATCACATCGGGCTGAACACTTGGGAGAGCGCGGGCGGTTCCCCGCCGCCGCCGCGCAGCACGGGACTTTATCATCTGGCGATTTTTTATCCGACGCGCGCCGCGCTGGCGGATGCGTTGCGCCGCCTTATTGCCGCCGGAATTGAACTGGACGGCGCGTCCGATCACGGCGTGAGCGAGGCGTTGTATTTGCGCGACCCGGATGGAAACGGCGTGGAACTTTATTGGGATCGTCCCAAGGAAAAATGGCCGCGCACGCCGGGCGGCGAACTGGCGATGTTCTCGCACGCGCTGGATTTGGACGGGCTTTTGAAAGAATCGCCGCAATGATTTTCCGCCGCTGGCTTCCGCCGTCGCGTTTGCTATCCTGCATCTCGTTTCGATGAAGAAAATCGTCAATATTGCCGCCTACAAATTTGTTTCGCTGCCGGATTTACATTCGCTGCGCGCGCGATTGCTGGCGTTGTGCCGAAGCTGGGAACTCAAAGGCACGATTTTGTTGAGCGCGGAAGGCATCAATCTTTTTGTCGCAGGCGCGGCGGAGAAAATCGATCTGCTGCTCGCGGAATTGCGTGGGATTTCCGGCCTCGAAGATTTGTCGCCGAAAATCAGCGAGACGGAACATCAGCCGTTCACGCGGATGCTCGTGCGCATCAAAAAAGAAATCATCGCGTTCGGCGTCGAGGGAATTAATCCCGCGCAAAAAACTTCGCCGAAACTTGCCGCGAAAGAATTGAAACAGTGGCTCGACGAAGGCCGTCCGGTGACACTGCTCGACACGCGCAATGATTACGAGGTAAAGCTTGGCACGTTCAAGAACGCCCGCGCCATCGGCATAGATCATTTCCGCGAATTTCCCGACGCCGTGCGGAAGCTGCCACCGGAATTGAAGGAGCAGCCCATCGTGATGTTTTGCACCGGCGGCATCCGCTGCGAAAAGGCCGGGCCGTTCATGGAACGCGAAGGTTTCAAAAATATTTTTCAACTTGATGGCGGCATTTTGAAATATTTCGAGCAATGCGGCGGCGCGCATTACGACGGCGAATGTTTTGTCTTTGATCAGCGCGTCGGCCTCGATCCGAGTTTGCAGGAAACGGAAGCCACGCAATGTTTCCGATGCCTGACGCCGCTGACCGAGGCCGACCAAAAAGACGCGCGTTACGTTTCCGGCCAGTCGTGTCCGTATTGTTTCAAATCACCCGCCGAGCAAATGGCGCTGAACATCGCGCAACGTCACGCGGCGATTGCGCGCGCCATCACACCGCTGCCGGGCAGCCAGCCGCACGATAATTTCAAGCCGGTCAATGTTCCCGAAGATTGCGACGGCAAAACTTTATTGCAGACGCTCTGCCGGATTGTCGCGCACGTTCCCGCAAGTTATTGGGAAACGGAATGCGCGCGCGGTCTATTGGTAAATTTGAAGCACGAAGTGATGGCCGCCACGCAAATCGTCCGCGCGGGCGAGCGTTATCTGCACAAATTTCCCGGCGTGACCGAGCCGGATGTGAACGGACTGCGTGGAAATTTTGCACGAGGACGAGGCGTTGATCGTGCTGAACAAGCCCGCGCCGCTGCCGATGCACGCGGGCGGACGGTTTTATCGCAACACGCTCCAGCACATTCTCAACGTAGCTTACCATCCGCAGAAACCGCACCCGGCGCACCGGCTCGACGCGAACACGACCGGTATTGTTCTCGTCACGCGCACGCGGCATTTCGCCGGAAAGCTGCAACCGCAATTTGCGAAGGGACAAATCGAAAAACTTTATCTCGTCCGTGTGCAAGGCCAGCCGACGGAAAATGTTTTCAGTTGCGATGCGCCCATCAGCGCCGAGTCCGGCAAGCTCGGTTCGCGCGAAGTGGATTTTGAATCAGGGTCTGGAAGCGCGCACGGAATTTCGCGTGCGCAAGAAAAATTCCGACGGCACGACGCTGCTTGAAGCGCGGCCGCTGACCGGGCGCACGAATCAAATCCGCATCCATCTCTGGCATCTCGGCTTTCCCGTGTGCGGCGATTCCGTTTATCTGCCCGGCAAAAAAACGGGCGACACGCAAACGCTGGCCGTCGGCGATTCGCCATTATGTCTGCACGCGTGGAAAATTTCCTTCACGCATCCGCTCACGAAAAAACCGATGGAATTCACCGCGCCACCGCCGGCGTGGGCGGTTTGAATTCCACCGGCTGAAACTCGCTTACGGCTTCGGGGACGCGCCCGCGATGCTCAATGTGAGTTCGATGTCGTCGGCGACTTTGTCTTCGAACTGGCCTTTCTGGATGTTGAAGTCATTCCGGTTGATGGTGAAATTGGCGCGGATGACCAGCAAATCGCCTTTCATGCTCGGCACACGCGCGCTCAACTTGTCTTTCAAGTAAGTGAACTTCACCGGCACGGTGATGTCCTTCGCAACACCGTGCAATGTGAACGTCCCCGTGACATCGGCGGTGGTGACGTTGTCGGCGGTTTTCACGTTCGCGAGCGACTTCGTCTCGAACGTAATTTCAGGATACTTCGCGACGTCGAGCCATTTTTCGCTGTGCAAATGTTCCTTCTGCATCGGATTGGGAACGGTCAACGATTCGCTCGCGACGACAATTTTTCCGGTCGTCGCGCCGGGATTTTCCGGATCGAACGTCACGATGCCGCTGATGCCGCTGGCGCTGCCGTTGACGGATTCGAGCGGCGCGTCGAGTTTAAAGACGGCGTTGTTCACGCCTTTCGGGTCCTTGAAGTCGAAGGTTTGCGGCGCGGCATAAACTGCCGTGGCCAGACAGACGAGTGGGATGATGTGAGTCAGTTTCATGTTTTTATTTTGTGTTTTGGTTTTTGTTTTTGTTTCGGAAAAAAAGTGAAGTTCCCGCCAGCGCGCTCGCGACGACAAAAGCCGCGCCAAGAAAATCCACGCCCGGCAGAAATTTCTTTTGGTAAGTGATGCCCTCAATCTCGGTGACGGGATCAAGGGTTTTGACCGGCACGCTGGTTTTGGTCCAGCCGCGGTTGGCACCGGTGGCCAGCCAGGTTACCCCGGCGGCCAGCAGCACCAACACGGCCAGCAGTTGCAGAATCTTTTTCATGATTCAGTTCAAGTCGAACAATAGCACCTGCGACGGCTTTACGCCGACAAGTTCAATGGTCGCTTCATTATCAACAATCGCCGCGTCACCGCCAAGCAGCGACTTGCCGTTCACTTTCACTTCACCCTCGGCGATGTGAACCCACGCGTGACGACCGGCATTTAATTTGTGCGCGACGCGATTGTTCGCGTCAAGTTTGGCGAGCCACAAATCGGCGTCCTGATGGATGGCGATGGAACCATCGCGTCCGGTTTTGCTCGTCACCAGATTCAGCGCGCCGGTCGGGGCGTCCTTGAACGACTTCTCCGCATAACGCGGCGTCACGCCTTTCGCGTCCGGCTGGATCCAGATTTGCAACAGGTGGACCGCCTCGTCCTTCGACGGATTGAATTCGCTGTGCTGAACGCCTTTGCCGGCGGCCATGTATTGGATGTCGCCGGTCTTGATGACGCGGCCGTTGCCCATGGAATCCTTGTGCTCGAGCTGGCCGCTCAAGATGTAGGTGATGATCTCCATGTCGCGGTGCGGATGCGCGCCGAAACCCATGCCCGGCATCACGAGATCGTCGTTGATGACGCGCAGGCTGCGATAACCCATCCAGTCGGGATTGTAATAATCCGCGAAGCTGAAGGTGTGATAACTGTCCAGCCACCCGTGATTCGCGTGGCCCCGTTCATTGGCTTTAAGTATTTTCATATGGCAAAACTTTAACGGCATTTTTGTTCCGGCGGAAATACCATGTTTCTTGCCTCACTATCGTTTTTAGGCATACTGAAAATCGCATGGAACTTCGCCATCTCCGTTATTTCGTCGCCGTCGCCGAGGAGGAAAATGTTTCGCGCGCCGCGTTGAAGCTGCACGTCTCGCAGCCGGGCTTGAGCCGGCAGATCCGCGATCTCGAGGACGAAATCGGTTTTCAACTTTTCGAGCGCAGCGCGAAGGCGTTGCGCTTGACGGCGGCAGGAAAAACTTTTTTGACCGAGGCGCGCGCCGTTCTGCAACACGCCGAGGACGCGGTGAAAAAAGCCCGCGCCGCCGCCGGTGGCGCGCAGGGCGAAATCCATGTCGGTTACGCGCCGTCGCTCACGGTGCAGATTTTGCCGCCGCTGTTGCGCGCGTTTCAGGGCGAGTTTCCGCGCGTCCGCGTGTCGCTGCACGATTTGTCTTCCGAAGAAATGCTCGAACAGCTCGGGAACAGGAAATTGCAAGTCGCGCTCACCGTGCGTCCGCCGGCGAAACTGTTGCGCGGACTTTCCTTCGTGGAGCTTGCCCGCTACGCGATGGTGGTGGCGGTCGCGCCCGACCATTCGCTGGCAAAACTAAAAGCCATCACCCTCCAGCAAGTCGCGCCCGAACCTTTGATCGGCTTGAACCGCAAGGATTATCCCGAAGCTTGCCGCGAGACGAAGAGACTTTTTGCGGCTGTCGGATTGAAGCCGAATTTTGCCGAGGAGCACGAAGGCGGCACGGGCATCATCGCCGCTGTTGAAGCCGGGCGGGGGATTGCGCTGGTGCCGAGCAGCCTGGCGTGCATCGTCGGGACGCGGGTGAAATTGATTCCGCTGAAGCCGACGTTGCCGCCGATTGTCGTCGGCGCAGTGTGGCGCAAGGAATCTGAAACCGATCTGGTGAAAAATTTCATCGCGGCGGCCAGACAGAAACAAAGCTGACTTCGCGATTTGTCATAAATCAGGTTCGTGAAACAAATGGATTGTCTTTGATATAAAATCGCAGATGGCGTTTCGCCCAATGCTTTGCGTAATCCACGCCGATGCGCGGGCGTTTGACGATGGTAAATGATTCAGCTTTTTTCGGCGTGGCGATGTAAAAATCATTGCTCAACAAATCGTGCGCATTCAATCGTCGGTCAATTTTCATGGCGCGGCAAAGCAAACCGGGGCCGCACGTTCGGCCTTCCACATTTTTCACCGGTTCAATCGCTCGCAACAAAACTGCCGACGCATGGCCTTCGCGTTCCGTGACGACGTTCATGCAATGATACATTCCGTAGATGAGATAAACGTAAGCGTGGCCCGGCGGGCCGAACATGATTTCAGTTCGTTTCGTTCGTCCTTTGGCCGAATGCGCGGCGAGGTCGTGCGGGCCGAGATAGGCTTCGACTTCCACGATTTTGCCGACGCGTTTCATGCCGCGCGAATGATGAACCAGAAATTTTCCGAGCAATTCCTTCGCGACGACAATCGTGTCCCGGTCGTAAAATGCGCGCGGCAGTTTTCGCATGGCGGCAGGATAGCAAAAGGTCGCCAAAGAAAAACCTTGCTATTCCGGCGCAGCAGTCCACTATTGAAGTATCTGTTAGATAGCTTGTCAGTCCCACGGCATGGTAAATCTTCAAGTGAACTTCCGTTCAGTGATGATTTGAAATCCGATAGTCGGAAACAGTCTGGTGAGTGCAGTGTTAGTCGGACAGTAAAACATCAATGAGCAATAAATTATTCGTGGGAAATCTTTCCTTCAATACCACCGAGAACGACCTGAACGACGCCTTTGCGGCGCACGGCACGGTCACGGAAACCAACCTGATGATGGACCGCATGAGCGGCCGTCCGCGCGGTTTCGGTTTCGTCACCATGAGCACGGCGGAAGAAGCGCAGAAAGCCATCGCCGCCCTCAATGGCGCGCAGTTGGATGGCCGCGCCTTGACCGTCAACGTGGCCAAGCCGCGTGAAGAACGCGCGCCCGGCGGCGGTGGCGGCGGTCGTCGTGAATTCGGCGGCGGCGGCGGCGCTGGTCGTCGCGAACGCTACTAATCGCGAATCGGTTTTCACGGCGGGGCTTGGGTAAAACCAGGCCCCGCTTTTTTTGTGAATTTTTATTTGGCGTGGTGAGTTAATTGGCGGGGCGAGACTGCTGGCGAGCCGAAATCCAATTGAAATAATTTCGGCTCGCGGGGACGCTCGCCCCACCATTTGCCGTTCCGATTTGACAGGGCGCAAAATGTCCGCAAAATATAAGACCGTTTTCGGTGGCCAGCGTAGCTCAGTGGTAGAGCAGAGGACTCATAAGCCTTTGGTCGGAGGTTCAAATCCTCCCGCTGGCACCACTTCTAAATCGTGAATTTCCCTTCCAAATAAACGCGATTCACATTTTGTCCGCCATTCCAAATTGAAACGAACCAGATCGAATCGCCGGGAAAAATGAAATTGGCGATTTATGGAGTGACGACATAATTTGGCGAAGACCGGTCGGCATCGCTGATGCACCAGAGGTTCAACGGATACAAATCCGCATAACTTTTCATGTATCTCGCGCTGCCGTCGGCAAAGGCGTAGTTCGAGCCGGAGTGGCCGTCGTGGCGGGCTTGTTCAAGAATGCCGACAAAATCGTTTCCGGCACCTTCAAGCAAATCCATGTAGAAATCACCCTGATCGGAAGATTTTTCGCCGAGGACAATCGTGTCGCTGGCGTGTGCAATCATGCTTTCCTTCAAACCGGTCGGATAGGTGCCGTTCATGTATAAATTTTGAAAATCACTTGGACTCAACGTGTCATAATAATAGTCGTTCCAGCCGTTGATGAAATAACTGCGCGGTGCGGCGTCGGCCACGTTGTTTGAAATGGAAGTGCCGTTGCTCACTGGCGTGGTGGTTTCGGTCGGACAAAGCAGCAGTTTCAAATTTTTTCCGTAGACGTCATAAAACCTGTCCGGCCAGCGGTCGGTGCCGGAACGCGGCGGATAAAAACCCTGGCTCTCGCTGACATACATCTGCGAGGAGAGGCTCAACTGCCGGAGATTGTTCAGGCACGAGATGCGCTTGCCGGATTCCTTCGCGCGCGCGAGCGCGGGCAGCAGCATCGCCGCCAGGATCGCGATGATGGCGATGACCACCAGCAGTTCGATCAAGGTGAATGCGCCCGCAACATTTTTGCGCGCTGTTATTTTCATAACCTTTGGTTCAATCTTCACGTCTTGATGGATGGACGCGCGCCGACACCTGCACGTTTCATATTTTATGACAAAAAAGAACTGGTTGTTGATGATTGTCCTGATTGTCCTCGCGGGCGTCTATATTTTTTGTTTCACCGGCTGGTTCAGACCGAAAATAATTCATATTACCCACACGAGCCGGCCCAACCGCCTGCGTTTGCACAATAACAATGCCGCCAGTCCGGAAACGGTTCCGATCACTTTCGGTCTGGAACCGCAATGCAAGCCCACCGAGATCAAAGTCGTCCCGCTTGCCGCCTGGCTAACCAACCAGAACGTGCTTCCGGTCTGGCATCTGGTCGCCAGCACGAATTCGGTGCCGATAAAATTCTTTGTCTACGGCCAGCGGATTCGCGGGCTGAAGCCGGAAGTGCCCGGCGCGCACGCCGAACCGCTCCAGCCCGATGTCACCTACCGCCTCTTTCTTACCGCCGGAAAAGCCAAAGGCCAGCACGACTTTGAAGTCAAGGCCGCCAACTGAAAATTTACGACGTGGTTGCAGCTTCAGTTTTGTGCGCGTCAATTTTCTTTCCTGCAAAATGGCACGACGCAAAATGATTTTTTGAAACTTCGCGCAAAACTGGAACTTCGGTTTTGCATTTCATCCTCCGCAATCGGACAACGCGGATGGAATGGACAGCCGCTTGGCGGATGAATCGGCGACGGCACGTCGCCGGGCAGCACAATTCGTTTCGTTTCGTTTCCGGGATCAACTTCCGGCACGGCGGAAATCAGCGCCTGCGTGTAAGGATGCTGCGGGTCGCGGATGATGGCTTTTGCGTCCGCCGTTTCCACGATTTTGCCGAGATACATCACCATCACGCGATGGCTGATGTGCTCGACCACCGCCAGATCGTGAGCGATGAAGAGATACGCGATGCCGCGCTGCTGCTGCAAATCGCGGAGCAGATTGATGATTTGCGCCTGCACCGAAACGTCCAGCGCGCTCACCGGCTCGTCGCAGATGATCAGTTCTGGTTCGACCGCCAGCGCGCGCGCGATGCCGATGCGCTGGCGTTGCCCGCCGGAAAATTCATGCGGATAACGCTGCGCATAAACCGGGTCGAGGCCGACATCCTTGAGCAGTTCAAAGATCCGTTTCTGCCGCGCGGATTTGCTGTCGGTCAATTTGTGGATGTCCAGCGCCTCGCCGACGATCTGCTCGACCGTCATGCGCGGATTGAGCGAGCCGTAAGGGTCTTGAAAAATCATCTGGAACTTGCGCCGCCGCGCGCGCAAGGCCGCGCCGCTCATTTTCAAAATGTCCTCGCCGTCGAGCGAAATTTCCCCCGCCGTCGGTTCGACGAGCCGGACGATGGCGCGGCCGAGCGTCGTCTTGCCGCAACCGCTTTCGCCGACGAGCCCGAGCGTTTCGCCCGGCGCGATGCTGAAGCTCACGTCGTCCACCGCCTTCACGGATTCGCGGACGCGGCTGAACATCCCGTGCTTCACGGGAAAATGCACCTTCAGATTTTTGACTTCGAGCAGGTTCATTTAATTCTAAGATTTAGGCGGGTCAGATTCCTTCTGTGTTGATGGCATTTCTTTCCATGTCTCGGATTCACACATTGACTGGAAAAAAACCTCTGTGTTTTGCAATTTAGATTCAGCTCCCAAAGGAATTTGAAAATTTCGTATCAGTTGATAAAAATATTTTTCAGTGTTCTCATTCTGGCCATAGCTTAAAGCAATCGGCCAATTAAAAACGAACAATTCTGTGTCGGCACTGTTTTTTAGTGGCGGCTTCACAAAGACCCCATCATTCCATGCAACATCAAGTGCATTGTATTTGTTAAGAAAAATTGATTTGAGTGACAATGTCGTTTTCGGCGTTGCGATGACCCCTATCATCTCAAGTTTTTCATACCAAACAGCCGCATCGAACACAGCGGGGCCAAGGACAATGTTTCCTTCTTCCAAATAATCTCCGAGAGCAATGCTTCCACGAAACAACAATCCGAGTCTTAAAGCTGTGCAGATAAAACCACCCAAAATAAAAGAAAGTCCGTCAAAATAATCAATTTCACGGTTCTTGTCTTTGACTTCATATGTTACTAGAAGCGTGTCACCAAAGAAACGAATGGATAATTTATCAAAGATATTTGGATCTCCTTTTTCTCTCATATGAATTACAGTGTTGTGGGAAGATTTTATATCACTCTCAATTTCGGAAATAACGCTTAAATATCGCTTCGAAGATTCGATGGAATCCGTTTTCGTTCCAAGAGCGTCCAGCAATACGACAAATCCATATTTCGTTTTCATGATTTGAATTGATGACAATTAGATTTCATTTTTCCAAAACGGACATCTCACGAAACGTCCGGGTTCGACTTCGAGCAGTTCGGGGATTTTTTCGGAACATTCCGGTTTGGCAATCGGGCAGCGCGGGGCGAACCGGCAGCCGGGCGGGAAATTGCCGATGCGCGGGACGTTGCCGGGAATGGCCGAGAGGCGGTCGGCGTCGCCGCGCAGTTTCGGCACGGAATTCATCAGCGCGCGGGTGTAGGGATGCAGCGGGCGGCGTAACAATTCCTTCGCCGGCGCGAGTTCGACGATCTGCCCGGCATACATCACGGCCACGCGGTCGGCCATGTCGCCGACGATGCCGAGGTTGTGCGTGATGAGCAAAATCGCCATGCCCAGCCGTTGCTTGAGCTCGCTCAACAAATCCAAAATCTGCGCCTGGATCGTCACGTCGAGCGCGGTGGTCGGTTCGTCGGCGACGAGCAATTTCGGCTCGCTCGCCAGCGCCATCGCGATCATCACGCGCTGCTGCATGCCGCCGGACATCTCGAACGGATAATTTTTGATGCGCGATTCCGGCGCGGGAATGCCGACGAGTTTCAGCAGGCGGATGACTTCGGCGTCGTTCGCTTTTTCCGGCTTGTGCAGCTTGAGCGATTCCTTGATCTGGTTGCCGATGCGGAAAACGGGATTCAGCGACGCGCCCGGGTCTTGAAAAACGTAGCTGACCACGCCGCCGCGAATCTGTTGCAGTTCGCGCGCGGACATTTTCAACGTGTCCCGGCCGTTCAGCAAAATTTCTCCGCCGACATAATTCGCCGGCGGCGTTGGCACGAGTCGCGCGATGGAAAGTGCGGTGACGGTTTTACCGCAGCCGCTTTCGCCGACGAGACAGACGGTTTCGCCCGCGCCGATGGTGAACGACACGTCGTCAATCGCGCGCAACGCCTCGGCATTTTTGCCGAAGTCCATTTTAAGATTTTTGATTTCCAATAAATTCATTTTCTTGAGACAGGATTGACAGGATTAACAAGATTGAAAACAAATTTGGAAAAGCCAGATTTCATCCTGAAAAATCCTGTTAATCCTGTCTTCATAAAGATTTCGTGTCCGCCGCGTCTCTTAATCCATCGCCGAGAAAGTTGAAAGCCAGAACGGTGATGAAAATCGCCGCGCTCGGCGCGAGCAGCCACGGATAATTTTGCAAATACTGAACGTCTTCGGCGGCGGTCAGCATATTTCCCCAGCTCGCCTGCGGTTCTTGAATTCCCACGCCGAGAAAACTTAATACGACTTCGCCTAAAATGTAATACGGCACGCTCAAGGTCGCCGCGACGATGACATACGACAGCGTGTTCGGCAAAATATGGCGCACGATGATTTTGAAATTCGACTGCCCAAGCGCGCGCGCGGCGAGGACGAATTGTTGTTCACGCAGCGAAAGCGTCATTCCACGGATCACGCGCGCCATGCTTGCCCAGCCGATGCAGCTCAAAATGATTATTATCATCGCATAAACTTGCGACGAACTCATGCCCGGCGGAAACGTCGCGCGCAGTGAAATGATGAGATACAACGCGGGAATGGACATGATGAGTTCACAGAATCGCATGATGACGGTGTCGGTCGCGCCGGAAAAATAACCGGAAATGCCGCCGATGATGAGGCCGAAGGTAAATGATAGAAAAATTCCCACGACGCCGATGGAAAGTGAAATTTGCGAGCCGTAAAGCAGCCGCGAAAAAATGTCGCGCCCGAACTGGTCGGTGCCGAAAAGATAAACCGGATGATTGTCGTCGCTGCCGAACAGATGGATTGTAGCGGGAATGAAACCGAACAATTGATATTTGTCGCCGCGAACAAAAAAGTGGATTGGTTGCGTGTCTTCCGGGACTTCGCGATAAACAAAATCGCCGGGCAATTGTTCGTAACGCGGGACGACGATTCGGAAACCTGAAATTTTCGGCCAGATCGGCGGATGAAAATAGCGGTCGCGATCCATGCGTTCGTAATGATAGGGCGCGACGAAACCGGCGAACAACGCGACGAGATAAAGGAAAATCAAAATCGCGCCGCCGATCATCGCGATGCGGCGGCGTTTCAATCGCCGCCAGAAAATCTGCCACGGCGACAACGCGATTTGCGCTTCGGCGTTTGGAATTGGCGCGGCGGTTTCCATTTTATTTGTTTTGCAAATTCATTTCGGGGAGCGCACGCGCCTCGCGTGCGGCCAACGACGCCCTCGTCGTTGGCATCGGGCGGTGCTCGTTGAACATCCGGACGCGCAACCACGTTCGAGTTCGGCGCGAGGGCGCGTGCGCTCCCCAATCAAATTGTTTCGCGCCTGTCATTTTTATTTAAGGCGGATTCGCGGATCGCTCCACGCGAGCAAAATGTCGGCGATGAAATTTCCGATCACGAACAGCGCCGTCGCCATGACGACGCAGTCCACGACGAGATAAGAATCTTTCGCGAAAAATGCCTCCATCGTCAGCCGGCCGAGACCGGGCCACGCCATGATGTTTTCGACGATGAACGCGCCGCTCAACAATCGCGGCGAGCGAGTAGCCGAAAATCGTGAGCAGCGGATTGATGGCGTTGCGGAGGGCGTGCTTGTAAATCACCCAGCCTTCGCCGAGCCCGCGCGCGCGGGCGGCGGTGACGTATTCGGCGCGGAGCGTGTCGAGCAGATTGGAACGCATCTGGCGCATGATGCCAGCCAGATCGGACGCGGCGAGAACAAGCGCAGGCAAAATCAGGTGGTGCGCGAAATCCCAGAATTGTTGCGGCGGCGACATCAGATCGTGGATCGGGCTTTGCGCGCCACCGACAGGAAACCAGCCGGTTGACGCCGCGAACCACAGCGCGAGCAGCGACAGCAAAATGTCGGAGATGGACAATCCGACGAACGAAATCAGCGAGCAGGCGCGGTCAACCCATGAATCTTTTTTCACCGCTGCCCAAATTCCCAACGGAATGGCGACGCCCCACGCAAAAACCATCGCGAAAAACGAAAGCAGGAATGTGTTCCACAGCCGCGCGAAGATGAGCGACGTGGCGGGAATTTTATAGGCCATCGAATAACCGAAGTCGCCGTGCAAAATGCTTTTGAGCCAGAAGAAGTATTGGACATACCACGGCCGGTCGAGATGGAATTGTGCCTTGAGTTTTGCGATTGTGTCCGGCGAGATTTGCGGATTTTGCTGGAGCGCGGTGTAGAAATTGCCGGGCGCGAGCGACATGAGCAGAAACGTGAGCAGCGAGACGCCGATCAACAGCGGAATCATGTGCAGCAGCCGTTTGAGAATAAATCGCCACATCGCAATAGCGTTGCAAACGTGGCAAAAAATCTCCGCGTGGGCGAGTGAAAAGGACACTTTCGGCGCGGAAAGGAAAATGTTAAAATGCCGCGCATGAAAATTTTTGTTCAAGCCTTTGCAGTTTTTGCCTCCGCAATTTTTTGTTTCTCCGGTTGCGGGAAAAAATCTGAAACCGGAAAAACCCGCCGCGAGTTATCCGCTGCCCGAACCGCCGCTCGTCGCGGATTGTGAGCCGGGCATTCTGGGCGGACGGCTTGTGATTGCCGAGCCGGGCGATCCAAAAACATTCAATCCGATCACAGCGAACGAATCGTCGTCCGAGGACATTTTCCGTTATTTCTTCGCGTCATTGCTCGGCGATGATCCGATCAAACAAGATGTCGAGCCGGGACTGGCCGAATCATGGACGAATTCGGCGGATGGAAAGACTTGGACGTTCAAGTTGCGAAAAAATCTGCGCTGGAGCGACGGCGAACCGCTCACGGCGGACGACGTGGTGTTCACGTGCAATGATGTGATTTACAATCCGGCGATTGACAACGTCACACGCGACGCGCTTTCAGTTGACGGGAAAAAATTTATTGTGACGAAGATTGACGACCTGACCATCCAAGTCGTAACACCGGAAATTTTTGCGTCGTTTGCGGAGACATTTGGCGCGGGTGTGCCGATTTTGCCAAAACATATTCTGGCCAAAACCGTTGCGGATGGCACGTTCAGTTCGGCATACGGCATCAATTGGAAGCCGGAAGACATCATTTGCAGCGGGCCGTTTCGCATCAAGGATTACAAATCGGGAAATTATGTTTTGCTAGAGCGTAATCCATATTTTTGCGAAGTGGACAAGAAAGGCCAGCGCCTGCCGTATTTCGACAACATTGTTTTCACCATCGTGCCGGACCGGAATGCGATCTCGCTGCGTTTTTTGAGCGGCGAGTGCGACGTGCATGATTTCATTTACGCAAATGAATACGACGAGTTCAAAACCGCGTCGGCGAATGGAAAATTTCAACTGCTGGAACCGGGCATCGGCCTGGAAACGGATTTTTTCTGGTTCAACGAAAACACGAATGTGGATAAAAACGGCAAGCCCTACGTTGATCCAAAAAAATTGAAATGGTTTCGTAATGTGAAATTCCGACAGGCCTGCGCGTATGCGATTGACCGCGACAGCATCATCAAATCCATTTTTTCCGGGCGCGCGATTCCGAACTATGGCTTTGTGACGCAGGGAAACAAGAAATGGTATAATCCGAACACCGCGCAATTTCCGCACGATCTGGCCAAAGCGCGCGAGCTGTTGAAGGAAATCGGAATTGAAGACCGCGATGGCGACGGAATTCTCGAAGATGACGACGGAAATCAAATTGAATTTGTGTTCAACACGAACATCGAAAACAATTCACGCAACAAGGCGGCGATTCTCATTCAAGCAGATTTGCGGAAGCTCGGTTTCAAAGTCATTTTTCAACCGGTGGAATTTAACACACTCGTTCAAAAAATAGATGACACTCACGATTACGATTGCATCCTCATGGGATTGTATGGCAGCGCCGAGCCTTCCGCATCGGCAAATGTCGTCAAATCCAGTGGTTTCACGCACTTCTGGTTTCCGCGAGAGAAAACGCCTTCGACCGATTGGGAAGCGCGCTTGGATTTTTTGATGAACGACCAGAGCAAAACGCTCGATTTTGAGAAACGAAAAAAGGATTTCGATGAAGTTCAGGAAATCATGGCCGAACAACAGCCGTTCATTTTCACCGTCACGCCATTTTATTATGCCGCCGCCCGGTCGGACATCGGAAATCTTCGGCCAACGGCATTGAGTTATTATCGCGTGAGTTGGAATGCCGAGGAGCTTTATTTCAAGAAATAAATTTTACTACGACGGAAAACCGAAGCAGAACATCAATGCGTCGAGCGTGCCGTAAGTGACGAATCCAAGAATTTCACGAACGAACGGAAGATTGATCACGATGATGATTCCGATAAAACCGAAGCGGGATAAATTAAAATAGGTTTCGTAACTCATGCCGCTTAAATTCCGCATGACATGCGAGCCGTCGAGCGGCGGAATCGGAATCAGGTTGAAAAAACAAAGCAACAGGCTCAATCCGGCCATTTGCAAAAATAATTCCGTCGCTGTATCAGAACCGAACATCACGGCGACGCGCGCAAAGGCGACAAGTGCCACGGCCAGAATGATGTTCATGGCCGGACCGGCCATGGCGATGAGCATTTCGTCGCGCCATCGGCTGTGGAGGTTGGCCGGATTGAATGGAACGGGTTTCGCCCAGCCGACCAGAAATCTGCCGACGGTCGGCGACGCAAAAATCATGACCAAGGGCAAAAGCACCGTGCCAATCGGGTCAATATGGACGATGGGATTGAGCGAGAGACGGCCTTGCAATCGCGCCGTGTCGTCGCCGCATTTCCACGCCGTCCACGCGTGCGCGAATTCATGGAACGTCAGCAGCACGACCAGTTCCAAATAAAAAATGAGTCCGTCAGCGATGTGTGAATCCATCTACGGCAGGTTAATTTATTTGCGGTCGCGAGTCGAGGCTGTGAATTTTCTTTGCGCGCCGCGAAAATGTTTTAACCTTTCTCCGATTTAACGATTCAACCATTCAACGAATTACGCACTTATGCCACTACTCGATGGAAAAACTGGAATAGTCTTCGGCGTCGCCAACAAACGTTCCATCGCCTGGGCCATCGCGCAGGCGTGGGCGCGCGAGGGCGCTAAACTCGCATTCACGTTTCAAGGCGAGCGCGTGAAGGAAAATGTCGCCGAACTCGCCGGCACTTTTGGCGCAGACACTTTGATTTTGCCGTGCGACGTGATGAAGGATGACGAAATCGCCAACGTATTCAAAACCGCCAGCGAGAAATTTGGCAAACTGAATTTGCTCCTGCATTCCGTCGCCTACGCACCAAAAGACGCGCTTGAAGGCGAATTCGTGAACACGAGCCGCGAGGCTTTTCGCGTCGCGCACGACGTGAGCGCGTATTCGCTCGTCGCGCTCGCCCGCGCCGCCGCGCCGTTGATGACCGACGGCGGCAGCATCGTGGCGATGAGTTATTACGGCGCGGAAAAAGTCGTGCCGCACTACAACGTCATGGGCGTGGCCAAGGCCGCGCTCGAAGCCAGCACGCGCTATCTCGCCTACGACTTGGGTCCGAAGAAAATTCGCGTGAACTGCATCAGCGCCGGTCCGGTGCAGACGCTCGCGGCACGCGGCATCGCCGGTTTCAGCGACATGATGAAACATTACGAAGTGCACGCGCCGCTCAAGCGCAGTTGCACGACCGAGGAACTTGGCCAGACCGGCGCATTCCTTGCAAGTGACGGCGCGGCGGCCATCACCGGCCAGGTCATCTACGTGGACGGCGGCTACCAGATCATGGGGATGTAATCTGTTTAATCCGGGCGTTTCATTTCAAACCGGTCGCGCGTGCGGCAATACCAATCCGGCGACGCCATGCGCCCAATCGTAAAAAGTTTGTCCGTGTGAATCCGTTTTTTCTCCGCGTCGAACAATTCATCGCGCACATGCAGCCGCTTGATCAAACCGATCACCACGCGATTTTTTCCGATTTGCAACGTTCCCCATTCGACACATTCCAAACTCGCGGGTGATTCCAAGATGCGCGGCGGTTTCACGAGGGACGACGGCGTGGCGGTCAAGCCGGCCCGAACCAATTCGTTTTCGCCGAACGGCAGCGACGCGGCGCATTGGTTCATCGCCTCGGCAATTTTTTCGTCCACGAGGTTCACGACGAATTCGTGCATGGCGCGGACGTTGAGCGCGGTGTCCTTGGGCGTGCCGTTTTCACGGTCGCCGGGCGCGAACGCGCAGATGGGCGGATTCGCGCCGAGCACGTTGAAAAAACTGAACGGCGCGGCGTTGATTTTTCCGTCGGCACTCATCGTTGTGACCAGCGCAATCGGTCGCGGCGTGACCAGACTGACCAGCAGCGGATACGCGCGTTCGGCGAATTCTTTTTCCAAATCGAGTTCAATCATTTGCGGAAATTATGATAATTTTTTCAATCGCGCAACATACGCGCCGTCCACGTTGTCGGCAAACGGCAATAATTCGCGTTCGTTTTCCAATCTGAAATTTTCGTGCTCGCGCAAAAATTCTTTCACGACTTCGGAATTTTCTTCCGACTCCAAACTGCATGTGCTGTAAATCAAAACGCCTCCGGGTTTTAATTTCGTCGCGGCGAGCTTGAGCAGATCGAGTTGCGTTTGTCGCAATCGCAAAATTTCCTCCGGCGAAATCCGCCAGCGCAAATCCACGCGACGGCGCATGACGCCGGTGTTGGAGCAGGGAGCGTCAACCAAAATGCGGTCGAAAATCAAGTTTTGAGTTTTGAACTTTGAGCTTTGAATTGTTTCTACGCAAGTAACGCCAAGCCGCTGGCAATTTTCTTGAACCAATTTCATTCGTTCTTCGGAAATATCGCACGCAACGATTTTGCCTTCGTTGTTCATCAATTGCGCGATGAACGTGGTTTTGCCGCCGGGCGCAGCGCATAAATCCAGAATTGTTTCGCCGGGTTGCGGCGCAAGTTCGCGCACGGCAAGCAGCGTGCTGGGGTCTTGAATGTAAAACCATCCGTCGCGGAAACTCACCAAAGAATTCAAAGGTGGATGTGATTTTAACTCGAAGACGAGATTTTCTTCGAGCCAGTCGCGGCGGACAAAATCGTACTCGACATTTTCCTTGCGCCATTTGTCGACGAGCTTGCCCGCGTCGGTTTTCAAGGTGTTGACGCGCGCGAAAGTTTTCGGCGGCGTGTTGTTCCATTCGAGCAGTTGCAAACTCTTTTCCATGCCGAATCGTTTCTGCCATTTTTCGACAAGCCATAGCGGATGGGAAAATCCGATTGCCGGATTTGAAACTTTTAATTCAACGAGATTTTTTTTTGTTTCGTTAAACTCGCGCAGATAACCGCGCAGAATGGCGTTGACGAATCCGGCTTGCGCGCCGAAGCCGTTTTGTTTGGCAAGTTCCACGGTTTCGTGGACGGCGGCGTGGTCGGGAATGCGGTCGAGCCAGAAGATCTGGTAGAGGCCGAGCCGCAGCAAATTTTGGAGCGCGGGTTTTTGTTCGCGGCCGTTGGTCTTGCGCAGGATGAGCCAGTCCAGCGCGGCCTGCCAGCGGACGACGCCATAAACAATTTCCTGGCACAGCCCGCGATCAGCCGGTGAAAGTTGCGCACTGGCCAGCGCGGTTTCGAGCAGGTCTTCGACGAAGGGACCGTTCGCGCGGCGCTGGCCCAGAATGCGCGCCGCAATTTGTCTTGGTTTTTGTTCGTTCACCGCGTTTAATGGAGCCTATAGTGAATCCGTGACGACAGAATTACGATTTTTTTATGAAAGAAGAATTTGAAAAACTAGCCGCCGCCGGAAAAATTGAAGGCCGACACGTCGAACCGCTCACCAAGCTGGCCGAGGGCGGCTGTTGCACGCATCGCAGTTGGGGCTTCGGGCGCATCAAGACGGTGGACACGGTATTCGCGCGCTTCACGATTGATTTTCCGGGCAAGCCGGGGCACACGATGGATTTGTCCTTCGCCGCCGACAATCTCAAGCCGATCCCGAAGGATCACATCCTCGCGCGCAAGGCGAACGATCTGGAAAGCGTGCGCCACCTCGCCGCGCATCATCTGGATTTGATCAAGCTGGTGCTGAACAGTTTTGGCGGCAAGGCGACGGCGGATCAAATCCAAGCCGTGCTCACGCCCGATGTCATCCGCGACGATTGGAAAAAATGGTGGGAAACCGCCAAGCGCGAAATGAAAAAGGACGGCCACTTCATCGTGCCGCTGAAAAAAACCGAGGCGGTCGTTTTTCAGGCGCAGGAAACGTCGTTGCAGGATCGCACGCTCGCGGATTTTCGCGCGGCGAAAGGTTTGAAGGCGCGCGTCCTCGTCGTCGCGGAATTGATCAAGGTCATTTCCGATTTGCCGGACAAGCAAACGGCGGCGGGCGAAATCATCGCCGCGCTGAACGCGGACATCGCCACTTATCTGCGCACGCAGCCGGCGGTCGCGCTTGAGGCGGTTTTTGCCCGCGACGAACTGGCCCAAGCCGCCGGACTCCAGCCCACCACCGTTGAGATTTCCGCCGCGCAGATTTGGGGTCAGGACATCAAGTTCGGCCCGATGCTGGAATTGATCCCCGCCGCGAAACATCATCGCGCGCTCGCGTCGTTCAAGACCGCGAACCCCGACCGCTGGCAGGAAATTCTGCGCGGCTCGCTGAACTTCGTCTCCGCCAAGCTCGCCAAGGAATTCGCCAGCCTGCTCATTGCCGAGGGCAAAATGGAACTGCTCAAGGAGACGCTCGCCAAGCTCATCCGCCAGCACACCGCCAGCAGCGAACTGCTGCTCTGGTTTGGCCGCGAACGCAACGAAGATTTCGTGGACATCCTCGGCCCGGAAGTTTTCCGCGCGATGCTCACAGCGATGGAACGCGACCAGTTCAACGAAAAACGCTCGAACCGTCTGCGCGATTTTATTCTGGAAGACCATGAGTTGCTCAATGAACTCACCGCGACCGCCGACATCGAAGTCGTCAAGGATTTGACGCGCGCGTTGCAATTGTCGCCCGTGTTCGACGACATGGACAAGCGTTCGCTCCTTGCGCGCCTCGTCAAAAAACATCCCGCCGTGCAATCGCTCGTCAGCGGCGAACAGACCAAGCAGGACAGCACGATCCAGGTTTCATGGGAAAGTCTGGAACGCCGCCGCCTCGAATATCAGGAATTGGTGCAGAAGAAAATTCCCGCCAACTCCAAGGAAATCGCCATCGCGCGCAGCTACGGTGACTTGCGCGAAAACCACGAATACAAGGCCGCGAAGGAGATGCAGAAAATTCTCATGCGCCAGAAGGAAGAACTCGAGGCGCAGATGATGCGCGCACGCGGCATGGATTTTTCCAATGCGAAGACCGACGTCGTCAACATCGGCACGATTGTCCAGGCCACGAATCTGGAGACGAACCAGTCCGAGTCGTTCTCGATCCTCGGCGCGTGGGATTCCGATCCCGACCACGGCATCATCAGCTATCTCACGCCCATCGGCCAGGCGTTGCTGAACCGCAAGGTCGGCGACGAGGTGGAATTTGAACTGCACGGCACCAAACGCCGGCTCCGCATCGAACGGATCGAAGCGGCAAAAACCGCCGCGCCGGTCGTGAACGGATTGCCCGCCGAAGCGAGCGCGCAGCCCGTGGCCTGATTTTCGGGCGAAACAAAAGAACGAAAAACCGGCGGCGGGACGCGCGGACGGGAAACGCTCAAGCCGCATCTGCAAACCGGCGGGTGGACGGAATGAAACTTCAGTTGCGCCAATCACACTTGCCCGAATCAGGGAGAATTGTTATATTTCCAACATGACGCAGGCAGTCGCGCATATTCTTGACGAAGTTGAACAACTCTCCGAATCGGAACGCACGGAGTTCCGGCACGCCATCATCGAGCGTCTTCCTCTTGCAGATGAGATTCAGCCTGAAATCGAAGAATCTTGGAAACAGGAAACCCGCCGTCGTCTCGCCGAACTGGAAAACGGCAAAGTTGAAGCCGTTCCCGGTGAAATTGTCAGCAGCCGCATCCGTAAAATTGTCGGGCGGTGAAACCGCACGCCTTCCATCCCGAAGCGGCGGAGGAATACGCACAGGCCGCAAAATATTATTCGGAGGCCGACCCGGAACTTGGCGGACGTTTTTACGACGAGATGGAGCGGCTCATCCAAGCTGTTTGCCGCGACCCGAAACGCTCAAGGAAAAAACTCAAGCCGTAGCTGCAAACCGGCGAATGGGGCGAATGAAATGAAACGCGCGTTCACATTGATCGAACTGCTGGTCGTCATCGCCATCATCGCCATTCTGGCGGCGTTGCTTTTGCCCGCGTTGAGCCGCGCCAAGTCCTCCGCCAAACAAATCACGTGCACCAGCAACGTCCGCCAGATCAATCTCGCCGTCCATATGTATGCGGACGACCACGGCGACGCCATCGCCTATTACACCAACTCCATTTACTTCGATTACAAGGACGACATTTTGCCGTATCTGGGCGCGAACAGGAACTCGTCATCCAGCAATGCCGTCTTTGTCTGCCCCGCCGATGATTTCGATTTGTCCGGCCCGATAGGCGAATGGCTGTTCGGCCCGTTCAACTGCCGGGGCTTTTGCAACTGGCCCGATACGCACTTTTCCAGCTACTGGTTCAACGGCGGCGTGTTCAACGACAACACCAACGAACTGGACATGGCGCAAAAGCCGTTCGCCTCCGTGCGCGAACCGGACAAGACCGAACTCATCGGGGAAGATTCCGGCGGCATCGGCTTGAGCAGCCACGACCGACGCCAGCCGCTGCAATTCCCGGACGCCCGCAACGTGATGAGCTTTGTGGACGGCCACGCCAGCTACATCAAAATCTACTGGAACGGCGTGCAAGGCGGCGACGGATTTCCGGTC
>CAVTVI010000004.1:0-9142 GCA_963738175.1 uncultured Verrucomicrobiae bacterium | reverse complement strand
GCAAATGGCTGCTCGGCGAGCCGGTGAACGCCATGCGCTGGCTGGGAATTTTTTTGATCATCCTCGGCGTCTTCTTCATCGCGCGCTCGGTAACGCAGGCGAAAGTTCCATGATGCAACTTTGGCAGGCCGCGACCGTACTCGTTGGAATTCTGGTTCTGATGGGACTGATTTCCGTCCTACTGGGTCATTTTGCAACGCGCCAGTATTTCGCAAAAAAAATCCTGCCCGCGCTGCCGGAACCCACGCCGAAGGTGAGTATTTTGAAACCGGTTGAAGGTGCCGGACTAAAAACTTATGAGGCATTTGCCTCGTTTTGCCTGATTGATTATCCCGGTGACGTGGAAATAATCGTCGGCACCATCCGGCAGGATGATCCGGCGGTGGCAATGGTTCAGCGATTGCAGTCTGAATTTCCAAAACGCAAAATCCAGCTGGTATTTGCGGAACTAAAAGGCACCAATCGCAAGACGAGCATCATGGAAACTTTATGGCAAAAGTCGACCGGGCAGTTTCTGTTTTTCTCCGACGCCGACGTCGTTGCGCCAAAAGATTATTTGCAACAACTCATGCCGCGACTCGCGCAACCGGAAGTGGGTTGCCTCACCTGTCTGCCGCGCGGCATTGAAGCGCGCACGACCGTGGCGGCAAGCTGATCGCGTTGCATTATGGTTTTAATTATCTGCCGCAATGGATGCTCGCGCAGCAGACGACCGGAATCCATTGGGCCATCGGCCACACGATGGCGGTTCCGCGCGCGGTGCTGGAAAAACTCGGCGGTTTCAAACATTTTCTGAACCATCTGGCCGACGATTACGAACTCGGCCATCGCGTCTCGCAGCTCGGTCTGCGCGTCATCGTGCCGCCGTTGCTGCTGGATTGCGTGATGCCGCGCGAATCATTTGGCGAAGCATTCGCCCGGATGCAGCGCTGGAAACGCACCATCCGCCGTTCGCGCGGCGCGCAATTTCTCGGCGTCATCATCACTTATCCGGTTTTTTGGGCACTGATTCTGGCCTTGCTCCAGCCGTTCGCGTGGTGGTCGTGGAGCGCGCTGCTGGCGGTGATTTTGATTCGCTGGTTGCTCGCCGCCGGATTGCAGCCGGTCGTAAAAATGCCGGACTGGCCGCGCGCCTGGTGGCTGCTGCCGGTCGTGGATGTTGTGGAAGGAATCACTTTTTTCGGCGCTTATTTCGGCAAAACTATTTTCTGGGCTGGCCGCCGTTACTCGCTGCTCCGCGACGGAACTCTCGAATTGAGTCAACCTCGCGAGAACTGACGGATTAAAATAATCAATTATTTTCTCCGCGCTACTTCGCCACCGGCTTGTAATCCTGCCACAGCCATTCCAGAGCTTCGGGCAGGGTTTGTTGTTTCACTCTGTTGTCGACATGCCCGGCGTTGCGGGCAAAGACAAACTGGTAGTGATAGCCCTTGGCCGCAAGAACCTTCGCCATGTTTTCATTGGCAACGACCCAATCGTGCATGTTGTCGCGCATGATATTCGGATTAAAAAGATCGCGGTCGCCGACTTCCATCCAGATGCGGATGGGCTTGACCGGGCTGTTCGGGATGATGGTTTTATGAAATTCCCACGCGCCGCCCGGCGTTTCAGGATTGTAGGGCCATTGCTGGTTCACATAAGTGCCGGAATAAGTCAGTACGCGATGGTAAAGTGCAGGATGATACCATGCCATGATGAGCGCGCAGGAGCCACCGGAACTGCCGCCCATCGTCGCGCGACCGTCGGGGTCTTTGGTCAAGGTCACGTTGCATTGCTTTTCCACGAGCGGCAGAACTTCCTGCTCGACGAATTCCGCATATCGGCCGGACATGGTGTCGTATTCCAATCCGCGTTCGCTGCCTTGGGCGTCGCCGCTGCCGTTGCCGATGGAGATAGCGATCATCACGGGAATTTTTTTCTCGGCAATCAAATTGTCCAGGGCCGTGAATAAAATTTTATCCGGGCCATCCGCGCCGACAATGAAAGGCGCAGCCGTGCCGGGGACATATTGTTTGGGAACATAAACAGAAATCTTGCGCGTGTAAGGAGCAGGATGACTCGTGGTCACAATCAGTTTGGCGGGATCGGTCGGATCGGGCGTGCCGAACGTGCCGGTGTCACGCGCGATGCCAGGATAAATTTTACTGCCGGCGGAACCCATGGTGAAGTTAAACACGGTTCCTTGCAGCGCATTGGTGGTGAATTTTCCGGCGCGCGGTTGTGAGTCGGACCGATGATGAAATTTCCGTCGGCATCCGGTGACGGAACATCGCCATCAGACAATTCTTTGGCCGTGACATATCCCGGCGTGTTCGGATCGCGCGTGGGCGTCGCCGCCATCGCCGGATTCAAAATCAACGCCGCGCCGAATAACGCGACAACGCAAGTCATTTTCAAGCGCGGGCCTTTCTTTGGCATGAGTGGAGGATAAAAAGATCGCAAAAGTTTTAACAATTGAATTCTGTAAATTTTATCGGTTCTGCCTGATATTGTTTCGCAGTCATGTCCGGCGATTTGAAATTTCCTGAAAATTTTCTCTGGGGCACGGCCACGTCGCCGACGCAGGTGGAAGGCCATGTCGTCAACGAGTGGACGGATTATGTCGCTTCCGACGGCGGCAACTGCCGCGTGGCGTGTGACCATTATCACCGTTACGAGGAGGACGTGAAATTGATGGCCGATCTCGGCGTCAACGCCTACCGCATGGGCATCGAATGGTCGCGCTTGCAATCCGCGCCGTTCGCGCCGCTGAACCAGAAGGAACTCGCGCGCTACATTCATCTGCTCGATTTGCTAAAAGCCGCGAACATCACGCCGATGGTCGTGTTGCATCATTTTTCCAACCCGCCGTGGATTACCCAAAATGGCGGCTGGCTGAATCCGGCGACGATTCCGGCGTTCGTGGATTACGCGACGAAACTCTCGGCGGCCTTGCAGGAGCGCGTTTATTTGTGGAACACATTTAACGAGCCGGACACTTACGCGTCGCTGACGTATCTGCTCGGCGGCTTTCCGCCATTTCACAAATGGCATTTTCGTTCCTACCGAAAAGTCATCAAACACATGGCCGAAGCGCACGCGCAGGCGAGCCGCGCCATCCGGCAAAATAAATTTTCCCGCGCGCCGGAAATCGGCATCGCGAAGAACTGGACCTCGTTTGGCGCATTCCAGAAATTTGCGTTGTGGGATCATCTGCTCGCGGAAATTTCCCACCACGCCTTCAACCGTTTTGTGCTGGACGAATTTTTGGGCGGACGACGGCACGAAGACTCCACGTTTCTCGGCGTCAATTATTACGGACGCGCGCGGCTGAACCATTTTCAAGCGCTGGTCCCGACGAACAATGTGTCGCCGGAAAGATTGAAAGAACTGGGCATCGTCAGCGACGATATGTTCGAGCGGCATCCGACGGGTTTCGGAAAGATCTTAAAAAAATTTCACGCGCGTTACGGTCTGCCGATTTACATCACCGAACACGGCGCGGCGTCGAGCGACGAAGATTTTCGCATCCGCGATTTGACGGCGCATCTGCTGGAACTGCACGCCGCGATCAACCACGGCGTGGACGTGCGCGGTTTTTTTTACTGGTCGTTGCTGGACAATTTCGAGTGGCAATTCGGCTACTCAAAAAAATTCGGCCTGTTGTCCGTGGATTTCAACGACGAAAAACTTCCGCGCAAAATGACGCGCGTCGGCGAATTTTATCGCGGGATTTGCGCCGCCCGCGCATCAGAAAACGCGCGCTAAAATTTTCGCGCCGCGCCGCGTTGATTTGCATTTTCCCGATTTCGTGTATATTGCGGCCATGCTGGCGACGCCGGAAACCATCCGCGAAACGAGTCAACTCGCGCAACTGGAAGAACTCCTTCCGCGCTGGCGCGAAGTGCCGCTTTATCGCGAGTCATTTGTGCAGGCAAATTGCCGGCACGCGAACTTCGATTGTTTCCAAAGACTGCCTTTGATGGCCAAGCCGGAGATGCGGAACAATTTCCCGCAAAATTTTCTGCCCGCCGGACAAACCATCGAACTGTTGCTGGAGAAAAATCTGATCGAACTGGAGCACACGTCCGGCACTTCGTCGGAACGGTTGCCGGTGATTTTCGGTCGCGGCTGGTGGAACACGCAGGAAGAACGCGCGCTGCGGCTAAACAATTTCGTCGCAAAAATTCTCGACGAATTTCCCGCCGCCCGCCGCGCCACAATCACTTCGCCCGCGTGCAACGGCCTGACTTGTCCGACGGTCTGGATGTCGCGCGAGCAGCGCACGTTTGGGAACGCGCTGTTTGTGAACCTCGCGCGCATCCCGTTTCTTGTGAGCGAGGCGGAACTGCTGCACATGGCGTCGGAGATTGCGGACTGGTCGCCGCAATTTCTGGACGTTGATCCGGTCCACGGCGCGCACTTCGCGCTTTACTGCGAGCAGCACGGGATAAAATTTCCGTCGCTGAAATTCATTTTGTGCAGCTACGAATTCGTCAGCACCGTCCATCGCAAAATTTTGGCGCGCGTTTTTGGCGTGCCGGTTTTCAATCTTTACGGCTCGACCGAGACCGGCCATCTGCTCATGGAAAACGAACGTGGCGAAATGAAACCCAGCTATGACACAGCATTTCTTGAAATCGTGAATGCGGATGCACGCGGCGTGGGCGAACTGGTCGTCACGACTTTGACCAATGATTATATGCCGTTACTGCGTTATCGCATCGGCGATCTCGTCGAGCAACATGTCCAGCCTTACGGAAATCATTTCACCGTTCACGGTCGCGCCCGCGATGTGCTCATGGCACGCGACGGCGAACGCGTGACGACGTGGCAGGTGGATCAATGTTTCACCGGTGCGAGCGGCATCGCGCATTACGAATTGCGGCAAAGTGAAAACGGCGATTGCGTCCTGCGTTTCGTGCCGGACGGAGCTGGCCCGACGAAAGAAGAATTGCATCGCGTGGCTTCGCAACTTAAGGACGTTCTGAAACTTTCCGCCGAAATCAAAACCGAGGCGATGCCGGTCTTGGTGCCGGCGGCTTCGGGGAAATTCCGGTTGACTTCCCGCGTCAGCGCGGCATGAAGCCCGCCGCTTCAATGGGTTTGATCTGGCAGACGGATTTTGTCATCGCACAAACGCAAATTCTCGCGCGCAGTTTGAAAAAATGGACGGGACGCGATTTGTTACCCGGTGTTTTTGAGCAGGCGAAACTAGCGCAAAAATTTTTTGCCGCGCCTTTTATCCTTGTTTCGCACGGCATGGAAACCGATCCGGTCTTGAACTACGGCAATGCCGCCGCACTGTCGCTTTGGGAAATGTCGTGGGAAGAATTCACGCGCACGCCGTCGCGCCTCACCGCCGAAGTTCCTAACCGCGAGGAGCGGGCACGTCTGCTGGCGGCAGTGACGGAGCGCGGATTCATTGACGATTATTCCGGCGTCCGCATTTCCAAAACCGGACGGCGTTTCAAAATTTCCCGCGCGACGGTCTGGAATTTGATTTCCGAAAACGGCCAACCTTGCGGCCAGGCGGCGATGTTTGATAAGTGGGAATTTCTTTGACGCGGCGTGTTTGGTATCGTCACGCGAATGAATTCGGAACGCATCGTGATTGTCGGCGGCGGGGCAGCGGGATTTTTTGCCGCGCTCACCTGCGCCGAAATGCGGCATGACGCGGAAATTCTCATTCTCGAAAAAACTTCGCAGTTTCTTTCCAAAGTAAAAATTTCTGGCGGTGGACGGTGCAACGTCACGCACGCCGATTTCGATGCGCGTGAATTTTCCAAACGCTTTCCACGCGGCGAACGCGCGCTGATTTCCGCGTTCGGAAAATTTTCAGCCGCCGACACCGTTGGATGGTTTGAAAATCGCGGCGTGAAATTGAAGATTGAAAGCGACGGGCGAATGTTTCCAACGACGGATTCCTCGCAAACGATCATTGATTGTTTAGTCAACGCAGCGCAAAAGGCCGGAATAAAATTGAAAGCCAATTGCGGCGTCGAAAGTGCCGCCAAAAAATCCGGCGGCGGATTTGAATTAAAACTTTCAAATGGCGAAATTTTGTCATGCGACAAATTGTTGCTCGCAATCGGCGGTTGCCGGACGCCAGCGCTTGGCCAACTTGCCGTCTCGCTCGGCCACACGCTGGAACCGCCCGTGCCGTCGCTTTTTACGTTTCACATTGCGACCAAGTGGCTGCGCGAACTTGCCGGAGTTTCAGTTGAAATTGTTGAAACATCCGTTCCCGAAACAAAACTTCGCGAGCGCGGCGCGCTGTTGCTCACGCACTGGGGCTTGAGCGGCCCGGCGATTTTACGCTTGTCCGCATGGGGCGCGCGCGTATTGCACGAGAAAGATTATCAATTCAAATTGCAAATCAACTGGCTGCCGCATTTGACCGAAGAAAAATTGGCGGCGGAATTTCAGGCGCGGCGAAAATCGCAACCGGCAAAGTTGACTGTTAATTTCCCAATCGCTCCGCTGCCCGCGCGACTTTGGGAACAGCTCGTGATTGCTTCCTGCATCGCGCGCGACACGCGCTGGGCGGCGCTTTCGGGCGGGGCGCAACATAAACTCATGCAACAATTGCTGCGTTCGGAATTTTCGGTGACCGGGAAAAGTTTGAACAAGGACGAGTTCGTGACGTGCGGCGGCGTAAAGTTGGGCGAAGTGAATTTCAAGACGATGGAAAGCAAGATTTGTCCCGGACTGTTTTTCGCGGGCGAAGTTTTGGACATTGACGGCGTCACCGGCGGGTTTAATTTTCAGGCGGCGTGGACGACCGGCTGGATTGCCGGGCGCGCGATGGCGGGGAATTGAACGGAAGCCGCCGCAGAACAGTCAGAACAGTATGCGACCGATAAAAATTGCGGGCATTGCGGCAACGGCTTTGCTGGCGGCGGGCATTTTTGCGATGATCCACAATGCAAGTCGCGCCGAGCAGACAGAAATTTCAACCAACCAGATTTATCAACCAACCAACATGAGCAATTTCAAAAAACCAAGCGCGGACGAATTGAAAAAGAAACTGACGCCCGAACAATTTGCCGTCACGCAGGAAGCCGCCACGGAACCGGCGTTCCACAACGAGTTTTGGGACAACCATCAGCCGGGCATTTATGTGGACATCGTGTCGGGCAAGCCGTTGTTCAGCTCGCTGGACAAGTTTGATTCCGGCTGCGGCTGGCCGAGTTTCAGTGTGCCGCTCAACAGCACGGACGTGGTCGAGCACACGGACAATTCCTACGGCATGACGCGCACCGAAGTCCGCTCCAAGGACGCCGATTCGCATCTCGGCCACGTTTTCGACGACGGCCCGGCGGACAAGGGCGGTTTGCGTTATTGCATCAACTCGGCGTCGCTGAAATTCATTCCGGTGGAAGAAATGGAAAAAGCGGGCTACGGCCAATATCTCGCGCCGTTCGTGAAAGCCGGTTTGATCAAGGCGAGCGCAATTTCAACGAACGCGCCGACAAAAAATTAATCGCTTCATCGCCGCATAGACGTGATGCACGTCGAGCGCGGGAAGGAAATTTTGGACAGCAGACCGTTGACGCGAAGTTTATTTGATGCCCAAGCGGCCTTGCAATTCTTCGATGAGCTGGGCGTCCTCTTTGAACACGCGATCGTAAGGATTCCAGTCTTGTTGCCCGTCAGACATCTCCGATTCAATTTTAATCTTATACACGAGCGGAGTTTTCGAGGAAATGGAGCAGATGAAGCGGGTGCGGATTTCATATTCTCCCCTGGGCCCCTTGAATTTTTTGATCGTATAAACGCTGCGCATATAACCCGATGCGGCGTCTATCATCTCCAGGCTGGGATAACGACCGGTCACTGAATCCACAAGTTTTTGCCAGACAACGTCCGGCGCGAGCGAAGGATCCACCTGCACCCGCAGCCAGTTGTTGGCCGCGTCGGACGTGGCGGTCACTTTGTAGGCTTCGTCTTCATTCAGGAAGATGGAAAGCTGGCCGTCGTGGATGGCGGCTGATTTTTTATCCAGCACCAGTTGTTCGTCAATGTAGCCTTCCTTGGAGGCGGTGACGACGGAAGTGCGGGTTTGGCTGAAGTCAAATTTGTGGCGCAGCGGCGTTTTTCCGACATTAGCCCCGTCAATCGCAATCAACGCTTCGGGCGGTTGTGAAATAATGGCGGTATCGGGCGTGGCGCAGCCTGCCAAGCCGGCGCACAGGCAAACCAAAAATGCGGACTGTATGATCGAACGGGCCGTCTGGAACGGCGCGCCGTCTTTCGGGTGATGATTGGTTCTCATGAATTTAATTTTTTTATTTGGGCTGAACATCCATCCTGTTCGCGGGAAAAATTACGGACTGCAAAGGCTTGTTGCAAGCGATAAGTGTGATGGTTCGACTATGCGTTTCAAAAAACTGAATTGTACCTCCGGCGAAAGTAGAATAGTGCGCCGATGCTCAAGCACTGAAATATCCCGGCCAGTAGTTCTCCTGTCATTCGCAAAAAAAAGTGCCGGAGTTAAATGACAACTCCGGCCTGCGCGGAAACAATTGTTGGTGGCGGATTATTTTTTCCCCGCTTTTCTCGCCGCCCACAACGCCTTCATTTTGGCCGAGAGCTTGGCCTTGGCCGCCGCGCTCATCTTGCCCCGGCGCTTGGCTTTGGGTGCGGCCTTGGCCGCCGGCTTTTTTCGCTTGATTTTCGCCCAGCGCGCCTTGGCCGCCGCGGAAATCTTGGCCTTGGCTGCGGCACTCATCTTGAACTTTTTCTTCTTGGGTGCCGGGCTGGCTGCGGAAGCCGAGGCCGAACCCAGCAGCTTACCGAGCTCCTTTTCCAGTGATTGGATTTTTTCCTTCAACCCAGCCGCCTTGCGCAACTGTTGAACCGATAGACTTGTGATAGAACTCATAGAAGTCCACTAAAACACTTTTTGGCGAGAAGTGTCAAGTAGTATAATGCAAGGCGCGAAATGGTTTGCACGCTTTTGGTCTAGTTAAGGGAGCAACGTCGAATACAACCCATAAGGAGTAGATGAACAGTAGGTCAAAACTAGAAGCATTATTGACACAATGCCGCGGCCGCAGTCTTCAGAGACTTGTAGATATTTGAACCTTAAGTGTCGTAAAGTATGTAATCAAATTGTCAGATGACTTTGGCTATCCGCCCATTCCACCTGACCCTG
>CAVTVI010000003.1:0-18472 GCA_963738175.1 uncultured Verrucomicrobiae bacterium | reverse complement strand
GTTTCCCTTAACTGACATTATGTTTTTGCGTCAGCGTTCCACGCAGGCAGAATATTTTGATTCACCCGGCCGCACGGAGGCGGAGATCGCCGCCTCGTTCCGTGACCTCAACCGCGTCAATTCGCTCTTCCGCTTTTCCCATCCGTTTGAAGCGGTGCTGCCCCGCTGGCTCGGCAGAAAAAATTGCGAGCGGCTGGACATCCTCGACGTGGGCGCGGGCACCGGGTTGCTCGGCAAAAAATTGACGGAATGGGCGCGGTGGCGCGGCTGGCAGTGGCGCTTCACCAACTTGGACACAAACCCGCTTGCGCTGAAAATCGGCAACCGGCCGGACAACGTCGTGGGTTCGGCGCTGCAATTGCCGTTCGCCGACGGCAGCTTCGATCTGGTCATCGCCTCGCAAATGACCCATCACCTGACAGACGAACAGATCGTCACGCACTGGCGCGAGGCGTGGCGCGTGACGCGCGACGCGATTTTCATCTGCGATCTGCACCGCAACGCCGGGCTTTACGCGCTGCTCTGGCTGACATTGCATTTGCTGCGCGCGAATCCAACCGTGGTTGAAGACGGTTTGATTTCGGTCCGGCGCGGCTTTCGTTTGAACGAATGGCGGGAACTGGCGGCACAGGCGGCGATTCCCGGAGCCAGCGTGTGGCGATATTACGGCGCGCGCATCGTGTTGCAGGCGCGGAAAAAAAATTCTTGAGCTAATCGAGCGCCGAATTAATCCACGCTGTTCGGATGCAGATCCGCCTTGATGAGCGAGCCGTCGTCGCTCGAAATAATGACTTCGCCGATGTCCGCGCTGTCATCGGGATTTTTCAACTTGGCGGCCCAGAGCCTGACACGCCATTGCGGGCCGGTGTCGCCGTGTTCGAGTTTGAGCTGCGTGGCCTTGAGCGTGAGATTTTTCAGGAGCGGCTGCGTCGTGGCGATCTGGATCGCCTGGTCGGAATCGATCTTCAATTTTTTTGCATCCAACTGCTCCTTGTCGTCACCCAACATTTCCAACAGACGTCCCGGATGCGACACGTCCAGTTTTTGCCCGGCGCCAAATTTCACCTCGACCGCCTTGAACGTCGCGTCGGGATCGTAATAGACCACATACCAGATGTCCGGCGTAAGGCTGGCGATGGATCTTTCCGAGCGGATTTGCACGACCTTGTCCTTGGACTGCACGCCGACGTATTGGTCGCCTAATTTGGCCAGTTGAAATGCCGTCGGCCCGCCGGCCAGCGCCAGATGCGTGGCGGCAAATATCATGACCGCCGCCGTCACGGGTATTTTTCGCAAGAAATTTTTTTGCTCAATTTTCATAGTCATAATTTTAGTTGGATGCCTTGTCGGGAACAATGTTCAAAACTTTCCGGTGAACCGCACAAAACACCATGCCCACGTCCGGATGTTAAGTCAATTTTCAGTTTATGCCATGGGGTGTTCACCCCACTGGTTGCGTTGGGGCGTTTCGCCTACTATCATTTGCCAGTGGCAAGTCATGGTTATTTTCCCACGGAGTCGGAACTCGCTTTGAACGGCGCGTCGCAAATCGCGTTCCACGAACGCGCCGGTGCTGCGACGCGCAAAGAATTTGGCAAAAAAGTTTTTGTGCGCGCCGTCGTCGAGGTCTCGAATTTCTGCCGCGAAAACTGCGCCTATTGCGGGATGCGCCGCGATAATCGCAACCTTGCGCGCTACCGCGCGCGGCACGAACAGATCGCCAAATTGCTGGTCGAGCATCGCCCCGCCAGCGTGACGGACGTGAACATCCAGGCCGGCGAAGACCCCGTGGCCGTGCGCGAAATCGTGCTGCCGCTCATCGAAACCTTGCGGCGCGAAACTTCGCTCGGCATCAGCGTTTGCCTCGGAACCTTGTCGCCGGAACTTTACGCCGAACTGCAATCCGCCGGCGCGGGTATTTTCATCATGAAATATGAAACCGCCGACGCCGCGCAATATGAGCAGCTCGAAGCGCCCGGCACGCTGGCGGAACGATTGCGGCATATCCGTCTGCTCGCGGAAAATAATTGGAACGTCAGTTCCGGCTTTATCGCCGGATTGCCGGGCCAGACGCCGCGCGATTTGCTGAAAAATTTTGAGCTGGCGCGTTCGTTGCCTTTGAGCGGTTGCAGCGTCAGCCCGTTCATTCCGGGCGAAGACACGCCGCTCGCGAAAAATCCGACGGCCAATCCTGACTGGACTTTTAATTGCGTGAGCGCGTTGCGCCTGATGCGGCCGGACTGGGTGATTCCCGCCGTCAGCGCGTTCAACCTCGCGGCGCAGGACGGCTACCGGCGCGGCCTGCGCGCGGGCGCGAACCTCGTGACGATCAATCTGACGCCGACCGACGTGCGCGGCGACTATGTCATCTACAAGCGCGACCGTTTCATCATGACCGAGGAGCGCGTGTTGAACGCCATTTCCGCCGAAGGACTCGCACCGTCCAGCCAGGGACTTGCGGAATTTTATCGCGACAAAGCGGCCCACGGCGCCGCGACTGAAAAATTTTCCGAAACCGCAGTTCAAGCGTGAGGCGCGTGTGCTGTTTCCTCCGCAAAAATCTTCCGCCGCAGAACCAAATCGCGTCGTCGTCACCGGCGCGGGCATCATCACTGCGCTTGGCCTTGGCTGGCGAATAAATGCCGATGGGTTTCGCGCCGGCCGCCGCGCGTTCCGTCCCGTGACGTTGTTCGATGTTTCGCGGCAACGCGCCAAAATCGCGGCGGAAATTGATCTGCCGTCTGAATTACCGCCGACAAAACTTTCCGCGAACACTTCGCGCCGTTTGGACCGCGCCACTAAAATGCTGTTGCACGCCGCGCATGAAGCGTGGACGCAGGCCGGCTGGGAGCCGGCGGAAGATTTGCCCGTGGTTCTTGGCACGACCAGCGGCGAAATGTCGCTGGGCGAAAAATATCTTCAACAAGCCATCGCCTCGCCGCTCGCTGAAAAAACGGCAACCGACGCGCGTCGTGCATTATCAGGTGCAGCAGCAGGGACTCAATTTGTGCAGCGCGCTTGGCTTTCAAGGTCCGCTCACAACCATTTCCAACGCCTGCGCCTCCGGCGCGAATGCCATCGGCCATGCGTGGGAAATGTTGCGGAACGGGCGCGCGGAAAAAGTTTTGACTGGTGGCTACGACACGTTGTGCCAGTTGACGTTTGCCGGATTTGATTCGCTTCAGGCGCTCTCGCCGACGCCGTGCCGTCCGTTTGACGCGCAACGCGACGGACTGACGCTCGGCGAAGGCGCGGCCATCCTGACTTTGGAAACGCTCGCACACGCAAAAAAACGCGGCGCGGAAATTCTCGGCGAAATTACCGGCTACGGCGCGGCTACCGACACGCATCATCTCACGCAACCGCATCCCGAAGGCAACGCGGCTCTTGGCCGCGATGACCGCCGCGTGCGCGTGCGCGCAAAATTTCACCGGCGCAAATTGATTACGTCAACGCGCACGGCACGGCCACGCCGCACAACGACGCGACCGAGGCCGCCGCAATCAACCGTTGGGCGGGCACGTCTGCAAAAAAAATGTCCGTCAGTTCGACCAAGGCCGGCATCGGCCATCTGCTCGGCGGGGCGGGCGCGGTTGAAGCGGTCGTTTGCCTCATGGCCTTGCGCGGCCAATGGCTGCCGCCGCAAACTGCAATTGGCACGACCGATTCCGCGTGCCATTTTGAAATTGCGCGCGAACCGGCGGATGCAAAAATTGAGACAGCCCTTTCAAATTCGTTTGGTTTCGGCGGCGCGAACGCCACGCTCATTTTCCGGAGGTGGTCGTGAACCGGATTTTCGTCTGCGGCGTCGGCGCAGTTTCACCGGCGGGCTGGGGTGTTTCGCCGCTGCTTTCCGCCTTGGATCGAGGCGAATCAATTCCCACGCAAGCTTTGGCACGACCGGGTTTGGAAAAGCCGTTGCGCGTCCGCACCGTGCCGCCGCCGGAAGCGCGTCCGGCATTTTTTACTCATCCGCGTTTGCGCCGTGCGAGCGCCATCACGCAGCACACCGTGGCCGCCGCGCTTGAAGCATTGGGCGACGATGTCGCACTGGTCCAGTCCGGCGCGTTGCGGCTCGGCATCGTGGTCTGCACGATGGCCGGCAGCGTCGCTTATTCACGCCGGTTTTACGAAGAGGTGTTGCGCGAACCGGCGACGGCAAGTCCGCTGGTTTTTCCCGAAACCGTCTTCAACGCACCCGCAAGCCACCTCGCGGCATATCTCGACACGCCTGCGGCCAGTTACACGCTTGTGGGCGACGACGGAACTTTTCTGCAAGGATTGGCGGTTGCGGCGGACTGGCTGCTGGATGACCGCGCCGACGGCGTGGTCGTCATCGGCGCGGAAGAGGTTGACTGGGTCGTCACCGACGCGATGAAATTGTTCCAACGCGACGCAATCCACAGCGCCGGCGCGGGCGCGATTTACTTGAAGAAGGAGAAGACGCCCGTTGTCCACGCGGAACTGGCGGGAATCACGGATTCATTTTTATTCACGCAAAACCAAAACCGCGTTGAAGCTGCGCGAAAAATGCGGAGGCAGTTGCCGCCATTCAAGCCGGATGAATTGCTTTGCTTGAGTGCTCAAAAAAGCCAGCCGACGGCGGCGGAAAATCTGGCGTGGCGCGACTGGTCTGGCAGCCGGCTCGCGCCGAAGACGGTTCTCGGCGAGGCGTTCGCGGCATCGGTCGCCTGGCAGTGCGTCGCCGCGTGCGAGGCGATTGCGCGCGACCGGTTTTCCGCCGTGAATACCAGCGTGGTGGGCGCAAACCAGCAGGCGATCGGCGCGCGTTTTCTGGCTTGCGCGCCGACGGTTTAAGTCACAGGCTTGGCCGCCGGAAAACGGCGGCGGATTTTTTTATTTTCAATGAACGATTCAACGGAACTCAAGGCGCAGATCAAACAGATGCTGGTGGAAAACCTGATGCTCAAAATCAGCGCGTCGGAGATTGGGGATGACCAGCCTTTGTTCGGGCCGGGCAGCCTGGGACTGGATTCGGTGGACGCGCTGCAACTGGTCGTCGCCCTGGAAAAAAACTACCAACTGAAACTTTCCGACACGGAGACGGCGCGCAAAACGATGCAAACCGTCAACACCATCGCCGCATCAATTCAAGAACACCAGTCTCCGTCCAAATAAAATGTCCGGTTAAGTGCGGGCAGGTTTGGGGAAAGACCCGATAAATGGTGCGCGCGGCGGGAGTTGAACCCACAACCTTCGGCTTCGGAGGCCGACGCTCTATCCAATTGAGCTACGCGCGCGACACGAATCCACGTTACAGGCCGGCGAGGTTTTGCTCAAATGAATTTGCTCGTGAAAACAAAAAAGGGACGGCTCGAGGCCGTCCCTGCGTTTTATGTCCCCAACAAATCAGTTCTGCGGCGGCGGTGAGCCGGCAGGCGGTGTAGTGCCTGCACCATTGCCGCCGCCGGGCGGGCGGTTGCGCATGCCCGGACCCATCTTTTGAAATTTGGCGAACTGTTCCGGCGTGAGAATCTCCTTCATTTTTGCCACAAAAGCATCACGAATGGGTTTCAACTTGGCCATTTTATCTTCGCGCGAAAGATCGGCGAAATCAGGATCCTTTCGCAGTTCATTCATTTTTTGCCTCTGTTCATCCAGCGCCGCCTTGACCTGCGGTTTCTGTGCGTCGGTCAAATCCAGTGACTTGGAAAGCTGTTCCAGACTGGGACCGCGGCCTCTCATTGTGCCTCCGGGTGGACCGCCGGCAGGCGGCGTGTTGGTGGAATCCTGGGCAAGCAGCGACGAACCGCCGACGAGCAAAGCGCCCGCAGCCAGTGCGGCAATTAATATTGTTTTCGTTGATTTCATATACTTCGTTCAGTTGTTGTTTGTTTGTTTCCACCGCGCAATCAAGAGCGGCGGGATACCCTGTGAGACGCAGGCAGCCACGCAAGGTTACAGCCCGCGCAAAATTTTCGCCGCCGCGCCGACCGTCTGTTCGATGTCCGCCGCCGTGTGCGCCGCCGAAATGAATCCCGCCTCGAACTGCGACGGCGCGAAATAAATTCCCTCGTCGAGCATCCCATGGAAAAACTTTTTGAAACGCCCGCGATCGCTTTTCATCGCGCCGGCCAGATTATGAACCGGCTCGCCCGTGAAATAAGCACAGAACATCGAGCCGCAGAAATTGAATTGCACCGGCACGTTGGCGGACTTTGCTGCGTCGCGCATTCCGCTTGCGAGCTGCACGCCGAGTTTTTCAAGTTTTTGCGTAGGGACAGCGCGCTGCGCTGTCCGGACGCCGCATCGCGGCGTCCCCACCAAGTTCTTCCAGATTCGCGATGCCTGCCGCCATCGCCAGCGGGTTGCCGCTCAACGTTCCCGCCTGATAAACCGGGCCGAGCGGCGCGAGCAAATCCATGATCTCCGCGCGCCCGCCAAACGCGCCGACCGGCAGTCCGCCGCCGATGATTTTTCCGAGACACGTCAAGTCGGGCGAAATTTTGAAACGTTCCTGCGCGCCGCCTTTGGCCAGACGGAAACCCGTCATCACCTCGTCAAAAATCAAAAGCGCGCCATTCGTTTTCGTGATTTCGCGGAGAAATTCCAAGTAGCCCGGCTTCGGCAAATACAAACCCGCGTTGCCCGGCACCGGCTCGACGATGATTCCGGCGATTTGATTTTTGTTCGCGGCAAAAATATTTTTCACCGCTTCAAAATCATTGAACGGCGCGACAATCGTATGCTGCGTGAACGCCGCCGGAATTCCGGCGCTGTCGGGATGGCCAAACGTCAGCGCGCCGGAGCCGGCCTTGACCAAAAGCGAGTCCACATGGCCGTGATAGCAGCCGTCGAACTTGATGATCTTGTCGCGCTTCGTAAATCCGCGCGCCAGCCGGATCGCGCTCATGCACGCCTCCGTGCCGGAATTCGTCATGCGGACTTTTTGGATGCTCGGAACCAATTCGCAAATCAGCTTCGCCATTTTCACTTCAAACGGATTTGGAATTCCGAAACTCGTTCCGTGGTCGGCGGCGGCTTTCACGGCGGAAATGATTTTCGGATGCGCGTGGCCGAGAATTGCCGGGCCCCAGGTGCCGACGTAATCAATCAATTCATTTCCGTCCACGTCCCAAATGCGCGCGCCTTTGGCCTTGTCCACAAAAAACGGCTGGCCGCCGACGGCGCGGAACGCGCGCACGGGCGAATTGACGCCGCCGGGAATATATTTCAACGCCTCGGCAAAAAGTTTTTCGGATTTCGCGCGGTTCACCCGGTTAAAATAGCAACTCGCCGCCGCACATTAAATGTTAAATCGCGCGTCCCGACCGGCCACTCCAAACATGGAAAAACCGCGGGATTTTGTTTTGCCTTCCGGTTGATTGCCGATTCTGGTTGAAACGCGGATGCAGAACGGTTAGCCTCCATAAAATTCAAGAAGGAAAACATGAAAGGGCATCCAATCCTGTTCAGCGCAGCCTGCTGGATGCTTTTTATCTTCAACGCTCCCGCCTCGGTGCATTATGTGGATTTGAACAGCACCAACCCCATGCCGCCTTACACCAATTGGAGCACCGCCGCGACGAATATTCAGGAGCGCGATTGATGCTTCCACGAATGGTGATTTGGTTTTGGTAACGAATGGGATTTATCAGACGGGTGGACGTGTCGCGATTGGTGCAGTAACCAATCGTGTGGCTGTGACCAAAGCGTTGATGGTGCAAAGTGTGAACGGTCCTTCGGCGACCATGATAAAGGGTTACCAAGTTCCCGGAACAATTCTTGGAACCAATGCGGTGCGGTGCGTTTATCTGACGAACAATGCGATGTTGGTGGGTTTTACTTTGACGAACGGAGCAACGAGTAGTGGGAGCTTCGCTGGTAACAGTCCAAACGGTATGGGTGGTGGTGTGTTTTGCTACGCGAATACGGCTGTGATATCTAATTGTGTTATTATTGGAAATTCCGCAGGAGCAAACGGTGGTGGCGGCGCATCTGGAGGCATTCTGAACAATTGTTTGATTGTAAGCAACTCGGCATCCTTTGGTGGCGGCGCAGGTGGAAGCATTCTGAATGAATGCTTGGTTACCGGCAACTCGGCCGTCGTCGGCGGGGGAGCATACGCCAGCACACTGAACAATTGCTTAATTGTAAGTAACTCGGCATCTGACGGCGGGGGAGCATGCTTAGGAAGCCTAAACAATAGCACGATTGTCGGCAATTCAGCTACATCGGGCGGCGGTGGAATAGAAGACAGCACTTTGAAGAATTGTGTAATTTATTACAACAACGCTCCATCTGAAACCAATTATTATCTCCATTACGGAGGAAGCTTGAATTATTGTTGCACGACGCCGGTGCCAAGCGGCATTGGCAACATCACCAACGAACCTGTTTTAGTTGATTGGATGAATGGCGATTTTCACTTGCAATCCAACTCACCTTGCATCAATGCCGGAAATAATTCTTATGTCACAGCTACCAACGATCTTGACGGCAACCCTCGCATTGTTGGCGGCACGGTTGACATCGGCGCTTATGAATATCAAACGCCCAGCTTCGATTCTTTCCTATGCTTGGGCGCAGCAATACGGCCTGCCCACGGACGGAACCGCTGATTACGCGGATTCCGACGGCGACGGCCTGAACAACTGGCAGGAATGGAAGGCCGGAACAATTCCCACCAACGCAGCTTCCGTATTGGAACTCACATCACCTTCCAACAGCGTTTCCGGCGTGACGGTGACGTGGCAAAGCGTGAGCGGCGTGACTTATTATTTGCAAAGCAGCACCAATCTCCCGGCCTTCACTTCCATTCAAAGCAACATCACCGGCCAAGCCGGGACGACCAGTTACACGGACACCACCGCGACCAACGGCGGCCCATACTTCTATCGCGTCGGCGTGCAGTATTGATCTGGTAGGGCGGTGCTGCTGCGCCGCCCATTTTAATTTGGGCTGCGCGGCAACGCAGCCCTACCATCTTCCAAAAATCAAGGCTGTGCGGCGGGCTGGTTGGTGATTCCCAGCCGCACTTTGATCGTTTCCATGTCGCGTTTGATTTGGGCCACATCCGCCGCCAATTCCTTGCGCCGGGCGATTTCATCCTCATCCGGCGCGGACAATTTGATTTGTTGCACCAATTCTTCGCCCAAGGCCGCGCCGACCCGCCTGGTTTCGGCATTCACATTATTTTCAATGTTTTTTCCCTGGCCGGCCAGGGCGTCCTCAATTTGCGCGATGCAGAAATACATCGTGTCCGTCTGGTTGGTGTGGTAATAATACGCCAGCGCGTGTTCCGCCTCGCGCTCGGTGTCGGCGGTCTGCAGGTGCGCCTCGATTTTTTTGTCCACCGTCAGCAGCAGGAACAGCGTGTTGGTGTGGTAGAAAAATTCATCCTCGTGGTTCTTCTCAAAGTAGGAACTGTTCATCTTGTCCAGCATGGGCGCCAGCGCGGCCATTTGCGATTGGATCGCCGCCAGTTGTCTGGCTTCGCTTTGCTGGAGTTGGGCCACCCGCTGCGACAGGGCTTCAATCTTTTCGGCGTTGATCTTTGTCTGTTTGTTGCAGCCGCAAAGGAGGGCGGCTCCGGCAAGCGAGAGTAAAAGGCATTTTTTTTTCATATCGAATTTAATCCGGACCGGTAAAAATACGCCCGGTGAAAATTTGCAGTTTTCCCGCCGTCCAGTTTGACTGCGCCAAACTGCCCACGCTATGGAACACCTTGCCGGTGGATTCGTCAACCGTGATCGCGCCCTGCCTTTGGATTTTTTTGAGACGGGCAGCCAACAAAAACAACGACGCCGCAGCCCGATTGAAATCGGCTCGCCACGCCGGGCTTTTGTTGCAAAACTCCGCGCGCAATGAGAATCCTCGCCCTTGATCATGGAAGCAAGCGCATCGGCGTCGCGGTGAGCGACGAGACCAAAACCATCGCGCAGCCGCTGGAATGCATCCTCGCCGAACCGTTCGCGGATTTTCTGGCGCGCCTGAAAAAAATCCTCATCGAGAAGCAAATTGACCTCATCCTCGTCGGCCAGCCGCGCAACATGGACGGCAGTTACGGCCCGGCGGCGCAAAAAGTGGAGACGTTTGTCGGCGTGTTGAAAACCGCCATCACCGTTCCCATCAAAATGTGGGACGAACGGCTGACGAGTTCGCAGGCGAACAAGATTTTGATCCAAGGCGGCGTGCGCCGCGACCAACGCAAAGAGAAAGTGGACAAAATGGCGGCGGCGATTTTGTTGCAAAGTTATCTGGATGGAATGTGAAGTGATAAATCGTTACCCCGTTACATCGTTGAATCGTGAATCGTCCGATGTAACGATGCAACGATTCACGATTCAACGAATCTCGAAATGAAATTCAAACTCGTCATTGCCTACGACGGCACGGCTTATCAAGGCTGGCAGGTGCAGAAGATCGGCACGGGCGTGCAGGAAAAAATCGAGGCGGCGTTCGGCCAGATGTTTCCAAGCGTCAAGCGCATCCACAGCTCCAGCCGCACGGATACCGGCGTCCATGCGCTGGGCATGGTGGCGCACGTCGAGATTCCACGCGCGGAATTCAAGATGCCCGTCGCCCGGCTCGCGCTCGCGCTTAACGCCTTTCTGCCGGATGACATCCGCGTGCTGTCGGCAGTGCGCGCGCCGGACAAATTTCACGCACGTTTTGATGCGAAAGGAAAACAGTATCGTTACTTCGTCTGGAATCATGCGGCAATGAACCCGTTGTTGCAAAATCGCGCATGGCATTTTCCGATGAAACTGGATTTGGCAAAAATGCGCGCGGCGGCGAAATTGTTTTTGGGCAAGCACGATTTCAAATCCTTTGCCGGCACGCGCAGTTACGAAATGGAATCCAATGTGCGCACGTTGACGCGCTGCGACATCAAAAAGTCCGGTTCACAAATCACATTCGTCATCGAAGGCGACGGTTTTCTTTACAAAATGTGTCGTGGCATCGTGGGAACTTTGGTTCAGGTAGGTCAGGGAAAAATTCGCGGTGACTGAAATTAAAAATATCCTCGCGAGCCGCGACCGGCGCGTAGCGGGCATGACTGCGCCGGCGCATGGTTTGGTTTTATGGAAAGTATTTTATCGGCCACAGAGGCACAGAGACACAGAGCGAAAAGAAAAATAAAATCTCTGCGACTCTGCGACTCTGTGGCAAAAACAAATGAACATCGTCTTGCTTGAACCGGAGATTCCGCCGAACACGGGCAACGTGGCGCGGCTGTGCGCGGCGACGAAATCGGTTTTGCATTTGATCGAGCCGTTCGGTTTCAAGCTGGACGATTCGCAGTTGAAACGTGCGGGCATGGATTACTGGCAGCAAGTCGAGTGGCATCGCTGGGCGAACTGGAAATCATTTGAAGAAAAACTTCCGGCAACTGCGCGATTGTGGTTTGTTGAGTCAAATGGCCCGAAAATTTACAGCGACGCAAAATTTTCGCCGGATGATTATCTGATTTTCGGACGCGAGACGGCGGGTTTGCCAAAAAAAATATTGGAAGAAAACCGCGAACGCTGGCTGCGGATTCCGATGTTCAACGCGCAATCGCGTTCGTTGAATCTGTCGAATTGCGTCGCGCTGGTTTTGTTCGAGGCGTTGCGGCAGCAGGGATTCAAGGGCGAGATTCGTTGAATCGGGAATCGTTGCATCGTTGCAATGTGAACTGATTTAACATTGAACGATTCACGATGTAACGACTAACATTCTGCAACGGGCGATTGGCGCAGTGGTAGCGCAGCTCCTTTACACGGAGACGGTCGGGGGTTCAAATCCCTCATCGCCCACCAGTTTTCACTCATGCTTCCGCGCCGGAAATTTTGTTTTCGGGATGCTCGTCCAGGACAAGCACGCCATGCGGCGGCAGGTCGTAGTTGCCGGAAAAAGTGTTGCCCGTGAGAAAGTCGTGCATCGGCTTGTAAAACTGGATGCGGACGGGCGAGTTCTGGTGGTTGAGCAGGAAATAAACGCGCGTGCCTTCCTTTTCCCGCATGCTGACCTCGATGCTTTCGGGAACTTTGAGCAGCGGATGGAGGGTGCATGTCTGGCGCAGCCACACGACGAGGTCGTTGTAAAAATGCTGATGGCTCATCGTGCCGATGTAAATGGCCTTGCCGAGGCCGAAGGTGTTGACGGTCATGGCGGGGCGGCCCGCGTAGAAATCCTTCCCATATGTCGCCAGAACCTGGCAGCCCTTCGGCTCGATGAGGTCGCACCAGATTTTTGCGGGATGCACATGGCTCGTCGGAAAGGTGCCCTTGAATGTGAGGTGATTTTCCTCGCCGGGCGGCAGCGGGTCAAATTCCAAAACTTCCAGCCCGAACAATTCGGTCAGGTCGTTCGGATAACCGGTGTCGGGCGCGAGGCCGTATTGGTTGACGAGGCCGGTGTTGAAGGTGCCGACCAGTGTGCCGCCGTTCTGGACGTAAAGTTTCAGGCGGTCGGCTTCCCCGGCGGAAAGCAGGTGCAGCGACGGCGCGATGACGATTTTATATTGCGACAGATCCTCGGCGGGCCGCGCAAAATCCACCGGGATATTGCGGTCATGCAGCGCGTTGTAAATGAGCTGGATGTGTTCGCGCAGGCTGAAATGTTTGTTGGGCTGGTTGGGCTGGTGCAGCATCCATTCATTGTCGTGGCTGAAAAGGATGCAAACTTCGGGGACGACTTTTGTGCCTTGCAATGCGGGCGCAAGCAGCTTCAGTTCCTCGCCGATCTGGCTGATCTCCTGAAAAATCCGGGTGGAGCCTTCGAGGTGATGCGGCAAAACCGCGCCGTGAAATTTTTCCGTGCCGAACCGCGGCTGACGCCAGCGGAAAAAAAGGATGGCCGTGGCGCCGCGCGAAACCAGCTGGTAGCTGAACATCCGCAACACGCCCGGGCGCACGAGCGAATTGACATCCTGCCAGTTGACATTGCCCGCCTTTTGTTCCATCACCCAAAAACCCGTGTCGCCATCCGGCGTGCGGATGCCGGTTTTTTTCAGCGAGCGGAGCATATCAATTTCACACGCAAGGTCCGACGACTTCGCCTTGACGGACGCCGTGCTTTCGACGGAAACAAAGTCAATCACCTCGGCCAGATCAAAATGGTCGAAACGATGGATGAGCGGGCGCAGATTCGTCGTCACCGGACAATTCGGCGTCAATTCGTGCAGCACTTCGGCCTGCATTTTGACAAATTGAACGATGGTGTCGCTGCAAAACCGGCACCAGTCGAGGACGAGCGCCGGGTTGTGCGCGGCGGGTGCGTGCATCGGCATCGGCACTTGATCCCAGCTTGTCACCGACTGTCCCCAATGGCGCAGCCCCATCAAATTGTTCAGACGCTTGATGGTTTGATATTTGGCCTCCAGCCATCCGTGCCAGTCCAGGCACGAGGCCTCGTTGAAGGATGCCTCGGTGAAATTGCCGCCGAGTCCGTTGTCAATCTGCCAGGCGATCAACTGGGGATGCCGACCGAGCGCCTTGGCCATGTTTTCCACGATGCGCTTGGAATAATTCCAGAAGGCCTCGCTGTTGAGACAGACGGCGCGGCGCGTGCCTTCGTGTTTGACGCGGCCATGTTCGTCGAGCGGGAGAATTTCCGGATGCTTTTTGGTGAGCCAGATCGGCGGCGCGGCGGTGGGCGTGGCAAGCACGACTTGAATGCCCGCTTCTCCGAAAATGTCCATCACGCGCTTGAGCCAGTCGAAATCGAATTTGCCGTCCTCCGGCTCGCAAAGTCCCCAGGTGAACTCGCCGATGCGGACCACGTTGACGCCGGCCTTGACCATGAGTTGAGCGTCTTGTTCCCACGCGGCCTCGGGATTTTCGGCGGTTCCGCCGTAAGGGAAGACCCATTGCTCGGGATGGTAATCAACGCCAAAATACATAGGTAACGCTCGGGTTGTGGCGAGAGTGTAAAAGCAATCCGCCGCGCTTGCAATCCAAAAGTCGCAGGCACGGCGGAATTTTTCCAGGAGACTCTATTTGCCGAACAAACTGCCAAGTCCGCTTTTGATTTTGTTCACGCCTTCGACCGCGCCTTTGCCAGCGCCTTTGCCGAGGTCGGTGGCGGAGCTGGCGACAGTCTTGATGATGGCGCCGGTCAGCTCGGAAAACACGCGCTTGCTCAAATCAGTGGCGGTGATGCCGTCAGCGCCGGTTCCCAAATTGGTGAGGTGGACGGGCGGCAGCGGCAGGGTCAGCCCGTTGAAATGAACCTGCGCATCGCTGATGAGGAAATCGTCCACTTCCAGTTTCTTGGCCGGCTTGCCGGCAGCCGCTGCCGTCTGGTTGGTGGCGGTGGCGCTGGATTTGCTGGCCGCGTTCAGGTTGTCCAGGATCTTGCTGAAATTGTTGTTTCCGGTCAGTGGATTTCCCTCAAAGGTGATTTGCGGCGCGATGACATGGACGGAATGCACGACAATTTTATCGGACAAAACCGAAAACGGATTCACGCCGACTTCCGCCAGACCGACGCTGATGGAGCTGGGTGCCTTGAAGCCTGCGGGATTGCCGACGACAAGACCCTTGACCTTGGCCGAGCCGGTGAGCAGGCCGATGTGCACCGAGTCCAATGTGATGGCGACGCCGGTGATTTTTGGGCCGAGGGTTTCCACGCCCATTTTGACAATGCCGTCGAGGCACAGGACCGCGACGATGGCGGCGATGATGATGAGAACAATCAACCCAATGCCCCCGATGCAGAGTATTTTTTTCATAGGCGGAGTTTTTACAACCGGAAACTTTTTTACGCCAGCAAAATTGCACCGGCCTTAACCGGCAGCCAGCTTTTGCACCGACTCGATGAATTCACCGACCTGATAGGGCTTGGCCAAAAAGGCGTCCGGCTTGGCGGTGGCGTCCGCGTAAATGTTTTCATTCACGGTGCCGCTCAAGAGCAGGATTTTTTGCCGCGGGTTGATGCGCCGGCATTCGCGCACCAGATCCATGCCGTTCATTCCGCCCATCGCATAATCCGTCACGAGCACCGCCGGCTTGGCCGCGGGAAATTCCGCCAGCGCCAGCTGCGGATCGCGGAACGTCCGCACATCGTAGCCGGACGGTTTGAGGATGGCCACCGCCAGATCCAGCAACATCGGCTCGTCGTCCACCACAAAAATCGTGGCGGGCGAACCGGCACCGCTGCTGGGCTTGGCCTGATCCATAATAAATTCCCAGAACAAGAAACACCCGCGCAAGGTTGCTGGCAAGCACCGTTTGGGCAAAATTAACCCGTCCGCGCCGGAAAATTACCATTGCATCACGGAAACTGTCGGAGTAAGGTTTCGCCCAAGCGATATACCACGTCGCTTCAAAGCAGGGATTCGCGGTTATGAAAGAGAAACCAGCACCCATGTCAGCCAAGAAAAAAACTTCCGAACGTCCGGCAAAATCGCCGGGGAAAAAAACCACCCCCGCCGAAACACCCGATGCGCCGCCAAAATCCAAACGCGCCGCCAAAACCGAAGTCACCGCCGAAACCCTCGTCCGCCGCACCTACACCCGCCGCAAAAAACTCGAAGTCCCCTCCATTTTGCTCGAAAGCGATGCGCCCGCGTTGCCGGCGGCCAGCGGCCCCGGTGAAAAATATTCCCTCGGCCCGGTTCCGCCGCCGCAAAATTTTCCGACCCCGGAAACCGAACTGCCCGAATCCTACGGCACAAAAAAATTATTTCTCACCGCGCGCGATCCGCACTGGCTCTACGCGCACTGGGATTTGACGCGCGAGCAGCAGTTGAAAATGAACGCGCAATCCTCCGACGGCCATCTTGTCCTGCGGATTTACGCGCACAAGATTGAAGGCCATCCGACCTACGAAATCCACGTCCACCCGGAATCGCGCCACTGGTTCACGCACGTCGAGCGCGCGGGAAATTCCTACGTCGCCGAACTCGGCTATTATTCCGCGCTCGGCAAATGGACGCGCATCTCCACTTCAAGCGGCACGATGACGCCGCCCGACGCGGTTTCTTCCGAGACCGACACCGATTTCGCCACCATCCCGTTTGAATTTCCGTTCGCCAAATTGCTGGAACTCATCAAGGCCGCCGTATGTGAAAACCTTCCGCTCGCGCAGGCGATTGAGGAATTGCGCCGCCACGGTTATCCCGACCTGCCCCGCGTCACGGCGGCGGCGACGGTGCCGTTGCCCGCCAGTTGGACGCCGGCGCAGGAACAGGCGCTCGCTAAAATCATCAACATTGACGCGGTGCGCCGCGTCTGGATGGGTTCGCTCGAAATCACCGAACTCATCCGCCGCAAGCTCGCGCATGAAATTTCTTCGCTGGGCGTTTCCAGTTTCGGCGTCTCCAGTTTGTCCAGTCCGTTCGGCGGAATGGAAAAATCGAAAGGCTTTTGGTTCAACGTCAACGCCGAACTCATCATTTACGGCGCGACCGAGCCGGACGCGAAAGTCACTTTGGGCGGACACGAAATCAAACTGCGCCCCGACGGTTCGTTCAGCTACCGCTTTTCACTGCCCGACGGGAAATATGACCTTCCCGCCGTGGCCGTTTCCGCCGACGGCGACGACGCGCGCGCGGCCAACCTGAAATTCAGCCGCGAGACGGAATATCTCGGCGATGTCGGCGCGCATCCGCAAGACCCCGCGCTCAAGCCGCCGCTGCCGGAAAACCTGTGATGATTATGGACGCGCCCGACCGTGGAGCCTTGATGTTGGTCCGGTTCATCGCCGTTTCACTAATTTGTGTCACGCTGGTGGAACTCGCCTTGTATTGGGTCATCGCCGAGCACAATCATACCGCGCTGGAAATTTTTCCGTGCATTTTGAAATCAATTCCCGCCGTGCTGGGCATCGTCGTTTTAATCAAGGCCAAAACTCTCGCGGAATGGATCTCGAACAAACTGGACGAATGAGGGTCAAACCCCGCTGAACATGCAAGGTTACCTCTCCATCGTCCTGCACGCGCACCTGCCGTTCGTGCGCCATCCCGAGCACGAAAAATTTCTGGAAGAAAGCTGGCTGTTCGAGGCCGTCACCGAAACCTACATCCCGCTCATCCAGATTTTTGAGAACTGGCAGCGCGACGGCATCAACGCGCGCCTGACGCTTTCGCTTTCGCCCACGCTTTGCACGATGCTGCTCGACCCACTGCTGCGCGGACGTTACGAAAAACATCTCAACAGCCTCATCGAACTCGCCGAAAAAGAAATCCACCGCACGCACTGGGATCGCGCGTTCCGCGAACTCGCGTGGATGTATCACCATAAATTTTCCCTCGCGCGCGAAACGTGGCGCTATTACGAGGGCAATCTCATCACCGCGTTCAAACGATTTCAGGACGAAGGCTCGCTGGAAATCACCACGACCGGCGCGACGCACGGGTTGCTGCCGCTGCTCGCCAATCATCCGCCGTCCATCCGCGCGCAAATTTTGACGGCGCGCGATCATTACCGCAGTTGTTTCGGGCGCGACCCGCGCGGCATCTGGCTGCCGGAATGCGCCTACGTTGCCGGCGTCGAAACTTTTTTGCAGGAGGCGAACATCCGCTGGTTCATCCTCGACACGCACGGCGTGCTGCACGCGCGTCCGCGTCCGCGCTACGGAACCTTCGCGCCGATTTTTACGCCGAACGGAATCGCCGCGTTCGGGCGCGACTTCGATTCGTCGCGGCAGGTCTGGAGCAAACACGAAGGCTATCCCGGCGACGCGCGTTACCGCGATTTCTACCGCGACATCGGCTTCGACCTTGATCTGGATTACGTCAAACCGCATCTGCCGTCGCCGCAAAATCGCGGGTTCACCGGCATGAAATATTTCCGCATCACCGGCGGCGCGGGGCCGAAGGAGATTTACAAGCGCGACCATGCGCTCAAGGCCGCGAGCGAACACGCACAGCATTTTCTCAGCGAACGCGTCACGCAAATCGAGCGGCTCGCGGGAATTTTGGATCGTCCGCCGCTCATCGTCGCGCCGTATGACGCCGAATTGTTCGGCCACTGGTGGTATGAAGGCCCGGAGTTTTTGGATTTTTTTGCGCGCAAACTTTTCAACGACCAGAAAACCGTCGAGCTGATCACGCCCGGCGAATATCTCCACCGGCATCCGACCAACCAGATTGCCACGCCGAGCGCCTCGACATGGGGCGAGGAAGGACATCTCCGCGCGTGGCTGAACGAATCAAACGAATGGATTTATCCGCACTTGCAGGTCGCGCAGGAGCGCATGACCGGATTGGTGAAGAAATTTTCCAAACGGAAAACCACCACGCTCCTTCAAAAGCGCGCGTTGAAACAGGTTGCGCGCGAACTGCTCCTCGCGCAGGCGAGCGACTGGCCGTTCATTTTGCGCGCCGGCACGAGTCCCGACTACGCGCGCCGCCGCGTGAAAGACCATCTGCTCCGGTTCATCGCGCTGCACGACCAGCTGACCGCGACGAGCGTGGACGAAAAATGGCTGGCCGAAATCGAGGCGCGCGACAATCTGTTCCCCGACGTGGATTGGAATTATTGGAAGTGAACTACGCTAAAGGTGATTGGCTCCGGCGACT
>CAVTVI010000002.1:0-23628 GCA_963738175.1 uncultured Verrucomicrobiae bacterium | reverse complement strand
TTGAGCGAATCGAACCGGCAAAAAAATTTGAAGCACGTTTCAGTTTTCCAAAACCGCCGTGGCCGCCGCATAATTTTCCGTGTGGCTCAAGCTGACGAGCAGCCGCTTCGCGCCGCACGTTTCAAAAAGTTTTTTTCCCTTGCCGTGCAACACCACGAACGGCTCGCCGGATTCTTTTTTGCAGATCTCCATGTCCTGCCAGCCCAGTTGTGCGCCGATGCCCGTGCCGAACGCCTTGGAGATCGCCTCCTTCGCCGCAAACCGCGCGGCTACGAATGGCGCGGAATCCTTGTGCGAAAGGCAATACGCGATTTCGTCCGGCAGCAAAACCCGCTGCCCGAACCGTTCGCCGAACTTTTCCAGCGACGCCCGGACGCGCGCCACTTCGATGATGTCTATGCCGGTGCCGAGAGTCACAATGGAGTTGCGAAGTTCAATTGCCGCCTGATCCGAGCGAATCATTTTGCCCGTGCCGGGATTGCTTCGGGTTGTGTTTCTTCAATCCGACTTCCTGCGCGATGTCGTCGAACTCCTCGCGCGTGACGGTTTCGAGCCGTTTGCCGCGCGCCTTGAGTTTTTCGTTGATCTTGACGGCCTTCTCGGTCATCTGCTCGTGGGTTTCCCGCGAGCCGCCGACGAGCGCGAAATTCGGGCCGGTCGTCAGCCGCTTGCTGCCGTCGGAATCCAGGCCGACGCCGAGCATCACCGCCCGGGCCATTTTCTTTTTGGACGCGTTCAACATCAATTGAGCCTAAAGCCGGCGTCCGACGCGGTCAAGCCGTTGGCGCAAATGTAAAAATATTTTTCCTCGACAAAACAATCAGGAAAGGCATTTTATCGCACCCACGACACCAAATGAAATCAATCCGCCTTTTTACCCTGATTAGTTTTAGCTTTCTCATCACCAACGCCGTCTTTGGAGAAGACGCGCCATTGTATAAAGAAACCACCGCGCCGTTGGAACAGCGAGTGGACGATCTTTTTGGCCGCCTGACTCAAGATGAAAAACTGTCGCTGCTCGGCGGCACGGGTTTTGCCACTCAACCAATCCCGCGGCTTGGCGTGCCGGAGATGGTCATGGCTGATGCCGGCCAGGGCGTGCGCGGCGGACCGGAAGACACGCTGGGACCGGCCACGGCGTTTCCCGCCGGCGTATTGATGGCTTCGACGTGGGATACAAATCTGCTTTGTCAAATCGGACAGGCCATCGGCGAAGAAGCGCGCAACAAAGGTCCGGGCGTGCAAATCCTGCTCGGTCCGGCGGTGAACATCCATCGCACGCCGCTCGGCGGACGCAACGGCGAATACATGACCGAAGACCCTTATCTCGCGGCGCGGCTTGCCGTTTCCTACATCCGGGGCATGCAAAGCAACGGCATCTCCGCCTGCATCAAACATTTCGCCTGCAACAACCAGGAAAGCGACCGCATGGAAGTGAATGTCAGCGTCAGCGAACGCGCGCTGCGGGAAATTTATTTGCCCGCGTTTGAAGCGGGCGTCAAGGAAGGGAACGTCCATGCCGTCATGAGTTCTTACAATCAAGTCAACGGCCAGCATTCCAGCGCGAATCCTTATCTGCTCAATGAAATTTTGAAAAAGGAATGGGGCTTCGACGGGTTAGTGATGTCCGACTGGGGCGGCGTCCACCAAGCCGACGTCGTGCAGGACGGAAACGATCTGGAAATGCCCACGGGGAAATACATGACCGTCCCCAAACTTAAAGAGGAACTGGCCGACGGCACCGTTACGCAGGCGGCGGTGGACGAGTCGGTTCATCGCATTTTGCGCACCATCATCCGCGTCGGCCTGCTCGACGGCCCGATGCACCCGGACGCGACCAAGGTGAATTCACCCGAACACAGCGCCCTTGCGCTGGAAGTGGCGGAAAAAGGAATCGTTTTGCTAAAAAACCAAAAAAATATTCTGCCGCTGGATTCGACCAAAATCAGATCCATCGCCCTGATTGGAGAACCGGCGGACAACTTGCAGATTGATGCCTTGGGCAGTCCTGAAGTTCATCCGACCCATGTCGTTGAATTGCTCGACGGCATCAAGGCCCGCGCCGGCGGCATGACCATTGATTATGTCCCCGCCGACGCTTATGGAGAATTTGTCTCCGGGTCAGTCATCACAACGCCTGACGGAACCGCCCATGGATTTGAAGCGGAATATTTCACGAACCGCGATCTGGCGGGCCAGCCTGCGCTCGTGCGCACGGATGAAAAAATTGATCTGGAGGGCACGCACCGGCCGGCGCGCGGTTTTCCCAGAACCAATTTCAGCGTGCGCTGGACCGCCAAGCTGACCGTTCCGAAAAGCGGCAAGTATGCCTTTACTTTCACCGGCGACGACGGTTTCCGCATTTTTCTGGATGATAAAGTGTTCGTTGACCATTGGGTCGAAGACGCGCCGACACCCGTCACGTTTGAAGCCAAATTGGCTGCCGGAAAAACCTACGACCTGCGCGCCGAATATTTTCAAGCCGAAGGCGGTTTTATGGCGCAACTCAACTGGCAGCCGCCGGGAAAATCGCTGGACAAAAAGGCCGTCGCCGCCGCGAAAAAAGCCGACGTCGCCATCGTTTGCGTTTCCACCCACCGCATGGAAGGTGAAGGCAACGACCGTCCGTCAATGGATTTGCCCGCGCATCAGGCGGAGTTGATCCGCAAAATCGCCGCCGCCAACAAAAACACCATCGTCGTGATCAACAACGGGACACCCGTCACCATGAAAGACTGGCTGAAAAAAGTGCCGGCGGTTGTTGAAGGCTGGCTTCCCGGACAGGAAGGCGGAACCGCGCTGGCGGCGATTTTGTTCGGCGACGTGGATCCGTCCGGCAAACTTCCCGACACTTTGGCTGCTGACCGCAACGATTATCCCGACGCCAATAATTATCCCGGCGCAAATCATCAGGTGGATTATGCCGAAGGCATTTACATCGGCTACCGGCATTTTGACAAAGACAACCTCCAGCCGCTCTTTCCGTTCGGCTACGGCTTGTCCTACACCACGTTCGGCTATAAAAATCTGCAGCTTTCACAGGCGCAACTCGCGCCGGACGGCAGCGTCATCGCCAGCGTGGACATCACCAACACCGGCAAACGCGCGGGCGAGGAAGTGGTGGAACTTTACATCCACGATTTGCATCCGCAGATTGACAAGCCGGTGCGCGAGCTGAAGGGCTTTTCCAAAATCGCGCTGCAACCCGGCGAAAGCAAGACCGTCCAATTCACCGTCCGCCCGCGCGACTTGGCCTACTTCGATGCTCCCGGAAAACAATGGAAGGCGGACGCTGGCGGCTACGAAATTGGCATTGGTGCCTCTTCACGCGACATCCGGCAGAAAGCCACGCTTCAATTGGGCGCGGATTTTACCGACAAAGTTGCTCCGTGAATTAAGGTTTTAATGGCACCAATTCCACTTGCTTGTGGCCGTCGGAATCAAACGCCGGTCATCAATGCTTTTTTGGACGCGTTCGACATCAATCCAGCCCAAAGCCCGCGTCCAACTCGGTCAAGCCGCTGGCGCAAACCTTATGCGTGACGCCAGTGATAAAAGGTGGTATCAGTGATCACGTTTGGAGTTACAAAGTAATTGTTAATTTGAATCCAAACTACCATTTATCAAAATAACATTATGAAAGTTGAAATATTTAATCTTTGTGATTTTGCTTCCGCTGATGCGAGTGGAAAATTAAACATCATCGGAGTTTTCGACACTCTTTGGGCAAGAGAAACCCCAATTTCTTATGGGATGTGCGCTCTAGCGGTAAGAATCCGCTTTGACAGAATTGAAGAAGGAACAAAGAAAATTAAAATCTCCTTCGTTGATGCTGATGGAAATCCGATTATGCCTGTTATCGAAACTCAAATTCCGGTTCGCATCCCGCCTCCACCATGGGGTCCAACTGCCAGCGCGCAGGTTGTTTCAATAATCTCGCAATTAAAGTTACAGAATTTTGGCGAATATTCGATTGATCTTGCAGTTGATGGGAGGCAAGAGGCATCACTCCCATTTTATGTACATCAGCTTCCTCTAATACCACCCCATCTCCAGACACCATCACAACCGTAGGGCGCTGTATTAACAAAGTTCGGTCTCGCATTTTTTCCATGAGAGTGAGCTTCTCTTCAAACGGAAGTGACACGAGGCGTTTGCGCTCGACCAGCTTGTCCGCCAAAATTTTTTCCATTAGTTCACTCATTTGTTGTTCCCAATATACTTATCGTTGAATTGTTGCCATTTTTCAACCAGATTGTGGCGTGCTAGGATTTGATTCAGTTCGCTTGCGTTGAATTTATTATATCGAACAAATTGTTCAATGCGAATATAATCTTTTCCACGTCCTGTTTTAAGTGCTATGGCCATTAAATGTTCAGCCGTCATCACCCAAGTTTTGATCCCGCCAACTTCTTTTTCAACGGCCTGCGATAAAGCCTCTTTATACAGGGCATCTTCAGCAGGAAGAAACTGCACCTGCCAGCCCCCTATGAAAAAGTGTGCGCCTTGAGTTTTGTAGTCGCGCAAATAGTCATAAATCTTGCCGAGTGAGGCAAAAGAACTTCCGGGAATATTTTCAAATGGAATAAAAATATCAATATCGAAAGTGGATGTAGGTTCAATATAAAACGTTGCCGCCACAGCTCCTCCAATGGCGTATTTACCGATGACGCCAGCATCTCGCATTTGATTGATGACCTTCAATGTATCTTGAGTTTCTTTCATATCCTTAAAAATTTACCGGCAAATAATATTTATTCATCAACGGCTGTCAAATTTTTCTAAACCGGCACGGTCAATTGCCTGCCGTTGTCAGCGGAATTTATTTTCAACAGAAATGGCGCGGCGGTTTTTGCCCATTCGCGCGGCGCGGGATAATTCTCACCCTGATTTGAGAAAAATGCCGTTTTTATTTGAGATTCTGACCTGCTCGCACGCACTTTTGCCCATTTGACACCGATTTTCCAGCGATTTACACGCACTTTTGGCCGTCTGACATCAACTTTTCGGCCAATGACACGCGCTTTTCGACGGTTTACACCAACTTTTCCCCGTCTCGCACGCACTTTTCAGCACCTCGCACGAGCTTTTGGCTGATTGACACGGACTTTTCATCACCTGACACGAGCTTTTCGGTCGCTCACACGGCCAATTTACCGTCTGACACTGTCAATCGCTTCCAACTGCGCCGGCATTCCCAATCAATCACGCGGATTGAACTTGGATTCGCGCGCGAGCTGTTCCCACAGTTTTTTCTCCGCGTCGGAAATTTTTGCGGGCACGGCGATTTGCGCGACAACGATCAAATCGCCGCGCGGGCCGTCGTGCTGCGGCAGGCCGCGTCCGCGCACGCGGAGTTTCTGGCCGTTTTGCGTGCCGGGGGTGATTTTAATCTTCACCGGCCCGTCGAGCGTCGGCACGGAAATCGCCGCGCCGAGCACGGCTTCCCACGGCGCAAGCTCGAGTTCGTGGACGAGATTGTGGCCGTCCACGTCGAAGTCGGGATGCTTCGCGAGGCGCACGCGCAGATAGAGGTCGCCCGACGCGCCGCCGTTCTCGCCATGTTCACCGCGTCCGGCGAGCCGCAGTCTCTGTCCCTCGGCCACGCCCGGCGGAATTTTCACCTGATGCGTTTCGGTTTTGACCGTGCGCCCGACGGGATGGCGCACGTTGACCTCGCGCACCGAGCCGCGCATGGCTTCCTCAAGCGAAACCAGAATGTCGCCTTCGATGTCGTTGCCGCGTTCGGCGAATTGCTGTCCGCCCAGATTTGCGCCGCGGCCAAAGCCGCCCGCGCCGCGCCGCGCGCCGCCGAAAATCTGCTCGAAGAAATCGCTGAAGCCCGTGCCGCCAAAGTGCGTCTCAAATTCCTCGGTGTTCACGCCGCGCCCGCCGCGAAAAGCCTGGCCGCCGCCAAACCCGCCGTAACCGGGCGGCGGACGGAATTCCGCGCCGGATTTCCAGTCCGCGCCGAGCTCGTCGAATTTTTTGCGCTTGGCGGGATCGCCGAGGACTTCGTAAGCCTCGTTGATCTCCTTGAATTTTTCCTCGGCCTTCTTTTTGTCCTTGGCAACGTCGGGATGATACAGGCGCGCGAGTTTGCGGAAGGCTTTTTTGATCTCGTCGTCGCTCGCGGTGCGCGGGACGCCGAGGGTCTGGTAATAATCTTTGTATTGAACGGGCATTTTGGCTTGCCGTCGGGCGGCGGTCGCAAATGAATTTGCCCGCTTCTGGAATTTTGTCAAAACCACAAGCGGGCAAAATTATTTTGCCGGGAAAATTATTTGGACTTCGTGTCCCTTTTCGTGTTGTCCACGCTCAAGTAGCGCGTGCCGCCCATGTCACCGTTGCGCCGCCAGATTTTCACGAGAATCTGGTCGCCCTTGGCCTGCTTGCAAAGATTGACCGCGCTGTCCGCGTCCTTTACCGGCTGGCGGTTGATTTCCACAATGATGTCGCCCTTCTGCAGACCGGCGTCGGCGGAATTGGAATCCTGATCCACGTCCGTGACAATCGCGCCCTGCACGCTGTCGGGAATGTCCAACTGTTGCCGCGCGTCGTGATCCAGATCGGCCACGGTCACGCCGTCGAGCGCGTCGGTTTTTGAACTGTCCGCGTCGGGACTGTTTTGGTCATTGGAATTTTCGCCGGGCTGGCCGGGCAATTGCGCGAGCGTGATGGTGAAATTTTTTTGCACGCCGTCGCGGAGCAGTTTCACCGTGGCCGGACTGCCGGGTTCGCATTGTGAAACCGCGAGCTGCAGGCCGTGCGCATCGGCAACATCCGTTCCGTTGAAGGCGATGATCACGTCGCCGGATTTGATGCCGCCCTTTTCGGCGGGCGTTCCGGGAAAAACATCGCCAACCAGCGCACCGTTCTGATCTGGCAGATTAAATTCCTGCTGCAAACCGGGCGTGATGTCCTGCGGCGCAATACCAAGATAGCCGCGCGTCACCTTGCCGCTGCTGATGAGGCGTTCCATGGAGCGACGCGCCAGGTTGACAGGCACGGCAAACCCAAGACCTTCATTTCCGCCGCCAAGAGAAGCAATCCAGGTGTTGATGCCGATGAGCCGGCCTTCCGCATCCACGAGCGCGCCGCCGGAATTGCCTTTGTTGATCGCCGCATCGGTCTGGATGAAATTTTGATAACCATTAATTCCATTATAATGACGGCCCAATCCGCTGATGATGCCCATCGTCACGGACTGGCCGAGGCCGAGCGGATTGCCGATGGCGAGGACGACATCGCCGATCTCCAACTGGTCGCTGTCGGCGAGCGTGATGGCGGGCAAATTTGTCGCGTCAATTTTCAAAACGGCCACGTCGGTCTGCGGATCGGTGCCGATGATTTTTGCGGTGTATTCTTTTTTATCGTCGTCGGCGATGGAAATCTTGATTTCGTCCGCGCCGCTGACGACGTGGTTGGCGGTCAAAATATAACCGTCGGGCGAAATGATGACGCCGGAACCGAGGCCTTTTTCCTTGCGTTCGCGCGGCTGGTCGTCCTGCGGAAACTGGTCGCCGAAAAACTGCCGGAACATCGGATTGTTCCGAAAAGGATTTTGCACCGGTTGTTCACGCACGGTGCGCGAGGAATAAATGGTCACGACGCTCGGCGCGGCTTTTTTGACGACGGGCGCGTAGCTGGTGCCGAGCCGGGCATCGCGGCTGACGGGCGTGGATGAGACGGTGATGTTCGGCGCGGAATCTTTGCCCCAAAGCGTCAGGTGGAACACGGCAACCACCAGCAGCGCGCCCGCAACCGCAGACAAAAATCCCGCAACCGGCTTAAAGATTGATTTCATAGCTTCGGAGAAATTGACAGCCGAAGCAGCGCGAACGTTCAAAAGGCGCGGTCAGTTCGTGTTTGATTGCGACTGCATTTTTTGCACGTCCTCCGCCTTGAGCGTCTCGATCTTCGCCCCTTTTTTCATCTCGTCGGCGGAGGGCACTTTGATGATGTCGCTGGTGAGCGGTTGGGCGGGCGGCATCGGGGCCGGCGGCGGCGTGGCTTGCGTATCGAGAAGTTCAACGTCAAAAATCAATGTGGAATTCGGCGGTATGCCGCGGCTTCCCTGCTCGCCGTAAGCAAGTTCGGATGGGATGAACAACCGCCACTTCGAGCCGACCTTCATTTGCGCCAGCGCCTCGGTCCAACCGGGAATGACGTGGTCCGCCTGAAGCTGGATGGGATGGCCGACTTTGTCGGAGCTGTCGAATTCCGTGCCGTCCAGAAATGTGCCGCGATAATTCACCGTCACCGTGTCGTTGGTCGCCGGAATCGCACCGATGCCGCTCGCAAGGATTTTGTATTGCAGACCATCCGGCAAAGTGATGACGCCGGGATTATTTTTATTGGTGGCCAGAAACGCCGCGCCCGCCGCCTTGTTTTTTTCCGCCAGCTCCACGCGCATCTTCGTCTGCTTGGCCATCATGGTTTGTTGAAAAGCCTTCAAGGTGCTTTGCATTTCCTGCGGGGTCAGCAGGGTCGCGCCGCCGGACTGCGCGTCCTTTATGCCTTGCGCGGCGATGTCAATGTCCACCTCATTCGTGGTCAATCCCTGACGCTTGAAAAAATTGTTGCCGAGCATCATGCCGATGGCATAACTCACCTTTGACCGGTCGTCCGCCAGCACGTTCGTGCCGTCGGCGAACAGCGGCGCGGCCAGTCCCACGGAAAAAATCACGGACAACATCAATAAGATGGATTTCATAAATTATGTTTCGTTTTTTGGAAGCGGCATTATGCAAATCAAAAATTAAATTGCAATGCTGTTTTTTTACCGCCGGACGACGCGAGTTTTTTATCAGCCGACACCCACGCGTTTGCCGGCCTTGCGGTGATCATATTGTTTCTTGATCCACGCGTAAGTTTCGGCCAGCCCTTTGTCCAAGCTCGTACCCGGTTCCCATTTGAGGATTTTTTTGATGAATGTGTTGTCCGAGTTGCGCCCGGCCACGCCCAGCGGCGCGTTCAAATTGTAACTGCGCTTTAATTTCACGCCGGCGATTTTTTCCACTTTGCTGACCAGCGTATTGATGGAAACGAGTTCGCTCGAACCAAGATTGATCGGTGTCGCGATCAAGTCGTCGCAATGCGTAATCATGTCAATGCCCTTCACGCAGTCGTCAATATACATGAAGCTGCGCGTCTGTTCGCCGCTGCCCCAGATGTTGATGCTCAAATCTTTTTTATCAATCGCCTCGATCACTTTGCGGCACATCGCGGCGGGAGCTTTTTCGCGGCCACCGTCCCAAGTGCCGTTCGGGCCGTAGACATTGTGGAAGCGCGCAATAAAAGTTTTCATGCCGCGTTCGTGCCAGTATTCTTCGCAGAACATTTCGGAAATCAATTTTTCCCAGCCGTAACCGCGTTCGGCCATCGCGGGATAAGCGTCGGATTCCTTGAGCGCGCGAACCTTCGGATCTTTTTGCAAGAGCGTGTTGTAAGCGCAGGCCGACGACGAATAAAAATAACGGCGCGTGCCGGCCTTGTAAGCGGCCTCGATCATGTGCGTGTTGATGAGAATGGAGCGCAGGCATTCCACGCGAAATTTTTCGATGAAACCCATGCCGCCCATGTCGGCGGCGAGATTATAGACTTCCACCGCGCCTTCGCAGACGCGTTTGCAATTATCCTCGCTGCTCACGTCCAGGCAGATGTTCTCGACGCCGGGAACGTGCAGATACCATTCGTAAAGCGGTTTCTTGTCCACCGCGCGGATGTTGGTGAAGCCTTTTTTCTTGAAGTGCAGCGCCAGGTTGCCGCCGATGAAGCCGCCCGCGCCGGTGATGACGATCAAATCGTCCTTTTTCAGCGGAGCGTCCTTTTCTACAACTCGTTTTTTCTCTATCATATTGTTCAGGGACTTCAAGAGCTTTGCCTTGTCCGGCGTTGCTGAAACACAACCATTAGTCCAAACATCGAAAGTGGTGGCTGGGGGCGGAATTGAACCGCCGACACAAGGATTTTCAGTCCTCTGCTCTACCAACTGAGCTACCCAGCCGACTGTTAATCACAAAAGCTCTCAAGATTGAAATTGCAGAATCAGATGACCAGACGCCAGTTTCACAGCTTGAAGTGCGGTGGAAAGGCTCGGTGATCGTTCAAATTCAAACCGGTCACTGTCGTCATTAAAACCTAAAACTATCAGAAAGATTTTGCCGAACGCAAGCGCAGAGTTCGTGATTGACGGAAGCATAACGGCTGATCCTCCGCTCGTCCTGCGCCGGCAAGTGCGGTTTTCCAATTTGCCAACGTACCGTCAGACGGGGCTGAACTTTGGCAACCGTTTGCGATAACCCGTCGGCGACTGGCCGGTGATGCGCTTGAACACGCGGTTGAAGTGCGTGAGCGATTGAAATCCGATTTGATAGGCGATTTCGCTGACGCGGAGATTGGGATTCGGCAGCAGGCTTTTCGCCTTTTCCACGCGCACTTGCGAAAGGTATTCGGTGAAATTCAGCCCGGTCGCCCGCTTGAACAGTTTGCAAAAATAAAACGTGCTGGTGTTCACCGCGCGCGCCACCCCGGTCAGGGAAAGATCTTCCGTTTGATGATCCTGGATGAACTGCCGGGCGCGGCTGACGGCCGGCGGTTCGACACGCTGCGGCTGGACGAAAATCTGATGGCACACAAAGGAAAGGTGCTGCCCGAAAATGGTGAGCAGGCTGATCATCGAGTTGTATTGCTTGGGCGTCAGCACGCGGGTGTGAAAGTAGGATTCTTCAAGCTGCTTCAAATTCACCTTCAACCCCCAATCCACAAGCTGCTGGCTGGTCTTGGCGAACTGGCGTTTGGTCGGCTTCTTGAGCAGCACCTGGCCGGTTTGCAAAAAGCCGATCAGCTTTTCACCCGCCTTCACCGGCACGGCCGTGTCGCACAGGCCGGCGAAACACGTCACGGTTTTGGATTCCGCCGCCGGGGGACTCGACGACTTTTTGCTGCACCTGCAAACAGGCCGCGCAGGAACGGCTGTGCTTTGAAAGAATCGAACAAAAGGGGTTTTCGTATTTCGACCCGTGATGCACCAGTTGCCAGACTTCGGTGGTGCGCAGCTTCAACGGCAGTCCCGTGGCATGGCTGAACGCCTTCTCGTAATCCTGAAAAATTTGCGAGCGCGACAGCTGTTCAATCAAATGCTTGTTGTCTGGCGGCGGCACAAACACAAGTTACATGGCAAAGCCCGTTCGGCAAGCAACAAAAAAAGCCAAGTTTTCGCCAACCCAAGTTGAGCCGGAACGGAAGGAGTGGATTTAATTATCACGATGACCACGGATGCGGGAATACGGCCCGCGCTTATGAAAATTAAAAACGATCAGGAAGAAAATAAGTCCCACGTCGCCGGGGTGCCGGCACTGCGCGCGGCCATTGCCGGTCATCCTTTCTTCCGTCTTTTGGGTGAAAGCCAGCTGGACATCCTGGCCGAGTGCGCGATGCAGACAAAATTCCGCAGCGGCGATGTCATTTTTCAACAGGGCGATGTCGCTGACCGCTTTTATCTCATTGAACACGGCTCCGTCGCCTTGCAAACCGAACAGCCCGGACATGGCACAATTCCCATCCAGACTTTGGGAGCTGGCGACACACTGGGCTGGTCATGGCTGTTCCCGCCGCACATCTGGCGGTTCAGCGCCCGCGCCGTCGAGCCCACCCAGGCGATATTTTTCTACGGCACCCGGCTGCGCGCACGCTGCGAACAGGATCTCGGCCTCGGCGACGAACTGATGAGACGCACGGCGCGCGTGGTCGTTGAACGGTTGCAGGCGACGCAGTTGCAGTTGGTGGAAATTTCCCAAGTCGCCATGCGTGCGCAACTTCAGGCGCTGCGGCTGGCGGCACCCGCCCAACAGACCGCGACAGCCAAAAAAAATTGACGCCGCCTGCCGGATTAGCTGAAAATTTTGTTCCGCGTCAGCGCTACGCCGGACTGCAAAAGTTTTTTCGCATCCGCGTCTGATTTTGCCTCGGCATAAATCCGCAAAATCGGCTCCGTGCCGGAACCGCGCAGCATCAGCCACGACGAATCTTCCGCGACATATTTCACCCCATCAAATGCCTTCATCCCGGCCAGCGGCGAGCGCAGCAATTTTGCCGGCGGATTTTTTTGCAGAAATTCCATCAGCGTGCCGCGCTTCTCCAGCGGAAAATTTATGTCAATCCGTCCATAACGGTGCGGGCCGAATTGTTTTTCCAGTTGCGCCAGCATCTTGTTCACGGAAATTTTTTCCGCCGCCAGCAATTCCAAAAGCATCAGCCCTGCCGCGATGCCGTCGCGCTCGGGGATGTGGCTGGGAAAACCAATGCCGCCGCTTTCTTCCGCGCCAAGCAGCACGCCGCCCTTGAGCATCTCGGCGCAAATGTATTTGAAGCCGACGCCGGTCTCGACGAGCGGCAAATTGTAAGCCGCGCACATCTTGTCCACCATCGAAGTCGTCGTCAGCGCTTTCACAACGCGGCCGGTTTGTTTTCGATTGACGATGAAATGATGCAGCAACAGGCAAATGATCTGGTGCGTCGAAAGATATTTGCCGTGACCGTCCATGCCGCCCACCCGGTCGGCGTCGCCGTCCGTCACGAGGCAGATGTCGTGCGGATGCGCGCGCAAAAATTTCTGGCTGCGCGCGTAATTTTTCTCAATCGGCTCGGGATTGATGCCGCCAAACATGACGTCGTGCACGCCATTGAGCGTCGTAACCTTGCAAGTCGTGCCCGCAAGAATTGTGTCAAAACAGCCCGCGCCGACGCCGAACAAAGCGTCGTGCGCGAAACGTAATTTTGATTTTGCGATGAGTTTGAAATCCACGAGTTTTTTCAGCGCGGTAAAATGCGCCGGGCGAATGTCAGTGATTTTTATCTTGCCGGATTTGACGGCCTCGGCCAGTGGAATGGATTTGACCGGGTTGCGGTCGAGAAAACTTTCGACGGCTTGGCACGTCTTCGAATCGCTGGAGCCGCCGTAATACGACTTGAGCTTGAAGCCGTTGAAGCTCGGCGGATTGTGGCTGGCGGTGATCATCACGCCGCCGACGGCGTGCAGATGTTTCACGGCGAAGGAAACTGACGGCGTCGGCGTCGGTTCGGACGTCAGGACGACCTGAAAACCGTTCCCGGCAAAAACTTCCGCCGTAGTCTGTGCGAATTTGTCCGAAAAAAACCGGCGGTCGTAACCGACGATAACTTTTAATTTCCACCCGAAAATTTCAGATTTAGAATTTGAGCTTTCAGATCTCCAAAAGTCCGCCGTGGCCTGCGCGACGCGCGCGACGTTGGCAAACGTGAAATCTTCCGCGATGACCGCGCGCCAGCCGTCCGTGCCGAATTTGATTTGTGTCATATGGCGAAACTTCAGACTTTCAAATCCGCAAAAGCGGGATCGTGGGCATTGACGATTTTCCGCATTCGATTGATGGCCACCTTCAAGCTGCGCTGGCCGAACAGACTTGTGCCGGCCACAAAGGTGTCCGCACCGACGCGGGCACATTCGGCGGCGGTCTGAAAATTGATGCCGCCGTCCACGCTGATGCGATACGGCAGTTTTTTCTCGCGCCGCCAGGTCTCGGCCTGCTGGATTTTCGGCAACGTTTCGTGGATGAATTCCTGCCCGCCAAATCCGGGATTGACGGTCATTACGAGCAATAAATCAATCTTATCCAGAAACGGCTGCACCAAGGAAATCGGCGTGGGCGGATTGACAGCGAGGCCGACTTTTTTGCCGAGGGATTTGATTTTCCAGATCAGCGGCTCGACCTGTCCGTCGAGTTCGACGTGGATGATGATTTCGTCCGCGCCAGCTTGTGCAAACGGTTCCAACAGGATTTCCGGTTTGGAACACATGAGGTGGACGTCGAAAAATAATTTTGTCAGCGGACGAATCGCCTTCACCACCTGCGGGCCAAAGGAAATGTTCGGGACGAAATGGCCGTCCATGATGTCGAGGTGCAGCCAGTCGGCGCCGGCCTTGGCCGCGCGCACGGCGCCTTTGCCGAAACAGGCATGGTCGGAGGCGAGCAGCGAGGGCGCGATAATCATGGGCGGAGTATAGACGAAACGCGCGGACGAAGAAAAGTTGGAAGATTAATCCACCTTGCCGTCGAGGCAGCGGCGCACGGTGAGGGCCAGGGTTTGCGGCTGGTAGGGTTTTTGGAGAAAATTCAAGTTCGGCTCCAGTTTGAAATTTTTGCCGACGATGTCGGCGCTGTAACCGCTTGTGAAGATTACTTTCAATCCGGGGCGCTCGATCCGGAGTTTTTCCGCAAGGTCATGGCCGTTCATGTTGCCGGGCATAACGAGGTCGGTGAGCAGCAGGACAATCTCCTTTTTGTATTCCTGCCAGACGCCAAGCGCGTCGTTGCCGCTGGCGGCCTGCCAGACTTTGTAGCCGTGTTTCTGGAGGACGCGGGCGACGAGTTCACGCACGGGGCGCTCGTCCTCGACCAGCAGGATGGTTTCGGTGCCGCCACGGACAATGATATTGGTCGTGGCCTTTTCCGCTTCCGCTTCCGCTTCTCTTATGAACGGAATATAAATGCGGAAGGTGGTGCCTTTGCCCACGGTGCTCTCGACTTCAATCCAGCCCTGATGTTGTTTGATGATGCCATAGACGGTTGCCAGGCCGAGGCCGGTGCCCTTGCCGATTTCCTTGGTGGTGAAAAATGGTTCGAAAATGCGCGGAAGATTTTCCTGCGGAATGCCGCAGCCGGTGTCGGATTTGCTGACGCAGACAAAACGACCGGCCCGCGCCTCGGGCTGGCGCCGGACGTGGGCCTCATCCACCTGGACGATGGCGATGCGGATGCCCAATTGGCCGCCGCGCGGCATGGCGTCGCGCGCATTGACGGCCAGATTCAACAACACCTGCTCCATCATGCCCACATCGGCTTCAACGATGGCCGGTATCTGGGAATAATTCAATTGCAGCGCCACGTCTTCCCCCAAAAGCCGGCCGAGCATTTCGCTCATTTTGCCGACGGTCTTGTTCAAGTCCAGCCGCTTGGGCTGGATGAGCTGGCGGCGGCTGAACGCGAGCAACTGGCGGGTCAACCCGGCCGCCCGCTCGGCGGCCTGGGTGATTTGCTTGGCTGAACGCGCGCCCGCCTCGTCAAGGCTGGACATGCCGAGAAGTGAAGCGTGGCCGTGGATGACGGTGAGAATATTATTGAAGTCGTGCGCGACGCCGCCAGCGAGCTGGCCGATGGCCTCCATTTTTTGCGACTGGCGGAATTGCTCCTCCAGCCGCCGCTGCGCCGTGACATCACGGAACAGGCTTAACATGAGCGGCCTCTGGGTGTGAACTTCGACGAACGAATGCGTGGTCTCCAGCACCACGGTCTGGCCGTTGTGCAGGACGCATTGGCGTTCAATCTTTTGCCGGGCGCTGCGGTTGCGGAATCGTTCGCGATGGTCCTTGATCATCTCAAACGGATTTTCCGATTCACCATAGACGATGGTGAACGGCTGACCTTCCAGCGCCGAGGCCTCCATCCCGACGAGTTTGCAAAAGGCGTCGTTGGCGGCGATGACGACGCCGTTTTCGTCGGTCAAACGCATCCCGTCCACGGAATTCACCCAGACGGAACTGAAAAGCATTTCGGAGCTTTGCAAGGCGGACTCCGCCGAGCGGCGCTGCGTGATGTCGCGGACATGCAGCAGCAAGGCCGGATGGCCGTTGTATTCCACGCGCCCGGCCCGCACCTCGACGGGAATGACGCGGCCATCCGCCGTCACGCTTTCGTCCTCCACCCAGGATAATTTTTCCGCCGCCAGCTTCTGAAATTTTCCCCGGGCGTCCGTGCGGCGCTCGGCGGGCAGCAAATCTTCCACGGCATTCCTGCCGATCAACTGCTCGCGGGTCAACCCGTGCAACACGCACCCGGCCAGGTTCACGTCCAGAATTTTCCCGGCCAAATCCTCGACAAAAATGGCGTCCGGCGAGTTTTCAAACAGGTCGCGGAAGCGCTGTTCGGTCTGGCGCAACTGGCCCTCGGCGCGGACACGTTCGAGCGCGCCGCTGCACTGGTCGGCCAGAGTTTGCAGCACTTCCAGATCGTTTTGCGCATAAGAACCGGGCACATGGTTCTGGACAAGCAACACGCCGATGACTTGCGTGCCTTTGAGGACGGGCGCGAGCATCGTGGCGGAGGAATGATCCTTGGCCTCGGTGGCTGAAAGCAATTCCGCGCCGCGATTGACCACCCGCCGGATCAGGGCGTTCGCCGCCTTGGGCTGGAGCGCGGGGGGAATTTCCACCCGCTGCCCTTCGACTGTGGTGATGTTGAGCAGCGAAAAAACCTCGTCGCGTTCGGCAAAATACAAGTCGAGCGCAAAATCATCCCATTTGAACAACCCGTCCGCCGCCTCGCAAATGATCATGGCCGCCTCCGGCGCGGTGGTGACCGAACTCAACCGATGACTCAACTTGGAAAAAATGGTGTTGCGATGTTCCACGCGCCGCTGGTCGGTCACGTCCGTCACCATGGTCAAGGCGGCGAAACGGTTGCGGAACGCCATCGGACTCCAGACGACTTCCACATCAATCAGACTGCCGTTCTTGCGGCGGTGTCGCCAGACGAGGCCGCGACCGGCGCTGCTCACAATAGCGGCCTTGGACTGGCCGCCCTTTTCCGGCGGACGGATGTCCATGATGGTCATCGCCAAAAACTCTTCGCGCGAGTAACCGTAATGCTGGATCGCCGCCTCGTTGACCTCCAAAAAATTCAGCGTTTCCAGATCGAAGACCCACATCGGGTTCGGATTGCTGTGAAACAGCAGGCGGTATTGTTTTTCGCTCTGGCGCAAATCCTCCTCCATCCGCCAGCGGTCGGTCACATCGCGGCAATGCGCCACCAGCCCGTGGATGTCCGGGTCGTCAAAACGGTTCTGGTAATGCGCTTCATGGTGATACCATCCGCCATCCTTGTGTTGATAGCGATATTGAACCCTGATGGGCTGGCTGGGATTTTCCAATGCCGTTTGAAATGATTTGGCCACCTGCTGCACATCGTCCGGGTGCATGCGCGCAAAAGCCTTTTGCCCGATCAACTCGTGCGGCGCGTAGCCCATGACAAGTTCAACGGACGGACTGGCGTAAGTGTAAATCCCCTCGCGATCCAAAATGGTGACCACGTCCAGCGAATTTTCCGTCAGGGTGCGGAAATATTTTTCGCGGCGGGACAATTCCATTTCCGCCTTGCGCAATTTCTCCCGTTCCTCCGCTTCCTGCACGGCGCGACGGACGGCGGACGGCAGGCGGTCGGGCTGCTGCTTGAGCACATAATCTGTCGCGCCTGCTTTCAGGCTTTCAATCGCCGCCTGCTCGCCAATCGTGCCGGAAACCAAAATGAACGGCGTGTGCGGAAATTTTTTCTTCGCCAGCGCCATCGCCTCCAGCCCCGTGAAAGACGGCAAATGATAATCCGAAATGATGAGGTCAAACCCGCCAACCTCCAGCGCCTGCGCGAAAGCCAGACGGTCACCGACGCGCTTCACCTCGGCATTCACGCCGCCCTGCTCCAGCAGCGAGCGGACGAGCTCGGCAAAATCCGGCTCGTCTTCCAGATGCAGAATGTTCAGGCGTTTGTCTTTATTCATTGCGTTACCTGCTGACCGATTGAGACTGAAGAAACAGCAAATGTTGCGCCACAACAAAATGACCAAACGTCTTAAAACAGATGGTTTTCGGCATTGACATTCGGCTGCGTTTGGCTAAATTCGCCGCCCTTTTACGCCGAATAAAATTTAATTTATGCCGAACACCAAATCAGCCGAACGCCGGATGCGCGGAAACGAACGCAAGCACCAGCACAACCGCAGCGTCAAATCCAGCCTGCGCGGCGTGGAAAAAAACTACCGCGCGCTGGTCGCCGCCGGGAAAAAAGACGAGGCCAAAAAAGCCCTGCCCGCCGTCCACTCCGCCCTCGACAAAGCCGTCAAATCCGGCGTACTCACCCGCCCCACCGTCAACCGCAAGAAATCGCGGCTCGCAACGGCACTGAATTAAATTCAGGCAAAATCTAAAAAACCGGGGTTTTCAATCCCGGTTTTTTTCTTTCACTTGCTTGCCCAAGTCGGGAAACAGTTCCGACCGGCACAAGCCCATTTTCGCCAGCCGGAATCTCATGCCGACGTTCAGGCAGCCGAAGCCGTATTTCACGCTCCGGCGGAAATTGATGGATGACGCCTCCTTGAAGTATTTTGTCGGGCAGCTTACCTCGCCGATCGTGAAGCCGTGCCAGAAAATTTGCGCGAGCATCTGGTTGTCGAACACGAAGTCGTCGGAATTTTTCGACAGGTCAAGCTTCTGCAAAACCTCCTTCGAAAACGCGCGGTAGCCCGTGTGGTATTCCGACAGTTTCGCGCCGAGCAGGACGTTTTCCGCCGCCGTCAGAAAACGGTTGGCAATATATTTCCAACCCGGCATTCCGCCTTGCAGCGAATAACCGCCGAGAATGCGGCTGGCCAGCACGCACGGATGCAGGTCGTTGGCGATGATGGAAGCCATCGCGGGAATCAGCTTGGGCGTGTATTGATAATCCGGGTGAACCATGATGACGATGTCCGCGCCGGCTTCGAGCGCGAGACGGTAACAGGTTTTCTGGTTGCCGCCGTAGCCTTTGTTTTTCTCATGCACATGGACGCGCACGCCGAGCAGTTGCGACGCCACCTGCACCGTTTCATCGCGGCTGCGGTCGTCCACAAGGATGATTTTGTCCACAATGCCCTGCTGGAGCACTTCGTCCACGGTCATGGTGACAGTCTTGGCGGCATTATAAGCCGGCATGACCACGACAACTTTTTTTCCAATATACATAATTTGCTTCCGAAATCCGCCGCATCCTGCCCAAACGGATTGAAGATGGAAATTAAAAACGACGCGGTGGTGATCCGGCATATTGAACAAATCAACTGTTCCACCGTCTATTAAGCACCTGTCACAAAAGGCAACCGCCGAAATTTTATACAAATTTGGCGGTCGCGGTGTCTATCCAGTAAAACCGTGAACGGCGAAGAACATTCCGATTGGTTTGAAAAGTTCTACCAAACGAAAGCGGCGGGGCTAATTCTTTATGGCCGCGCGCTGGGCTTGGGCCATGGCGAGGCCGAGGATGTTTTGCAGGAAACCTTTCTCACATTGATGCAAAAACCGGAACTGCCCCGCGAACTGGAGCATTACTGCCTGCGCAGTTTCAGGAATCGCGCGCTGAATCACCGACGCTCGCTGTGGCGGCGGCTGACGCGCGAACTGGAAGCGCAGCGCTGGTTTGAGAAATCGCCCTCGGAAAGTCCGGCGGAGCGCGCCGCCATGCGCTGCCTCGCTGAACTGCCGTTGGAGCAACGTGAAGCCGTCGTGCTGAAAATCTGGAATCAATACACGTTCGAGGAAATCGGCGGGTTGCTGGAAATCTCCCCGAACACGGCGGCGGGTCGTTATCGGTATGGTTTGCAAAAAATAAAAGCTCAACTGGAAGGATTGGTTTATGAAAGAGACGGATTCACTGGAGAACCGCTTGCGTTCCTGGCAGCCACGACGCCCGTCGGCGGAGCTTGAGCGACGGCTGTTTGGCGCGCCGTCAAGATTCAGGCCGAAAATGGCGTGGTTGCTCGGCTCGCTGGTGCCGGCAACCGCGTGCATATTGCTCACCTTTTCCATTTTTAACACTGGAAACACAGGCCATTCATCACGACACGAACGGACGGTCGCGATGATTTTGAGCAACCAGAATTACGCCGTGAATGACTTCCTTGGGTCGCAAAATAATTTGTCCGCCGTCACTTTTGATTGGACAAATCACAACTTTTCCACTTCTAGTATACCTCCTTTTTAACCGGTCAAGTTGCATTGACCAGATTTTACAAATGAGCAAAGACAAAAACAAAGCGCCTAATGCCAAACCTCAACCGGCCAAAACGCCGGTCGCCAAACCCGTTCCGATAAAAGTCCCGCCGCTGTTCCGAAGAATTGACTGGCTGGTGCTGGGCATCAGCTTCGCGGTGATGTGGACGGTTTATCTGCTGACGCTGGCACCGGAGCTGACACTGGAGGATTGCGGCGAACTTTGCACGGCATCGTTTTACGCCGGCATTCCACATCCGCCGGGCTATCCGTTCTGGGCGATATATTCCTGGGTTTGGACGGTGATTTTGCCGATTGGCAATGTGGCCTGGCGCGTTGAAGTCGGCGAATCCTTCGCCGCCGCGATGGCCTGCGGGCTCGTGGGCCTTCTGGTTTCACGCGGCAGCAGCATGCTCATCGAGGGCATTGAGGAATTGAAAACGATGAGCCGCCAATGGGAAAATGCCATCTGCGTGGTCACGGGTGTTGTTGCGGGATTGCTGCTGGGCTTCGACGGTTTCATGTGGAAGGAATCGGTGGTCATCAACCGCATCTCGCTGTTCGACGTGCCGTGGCTCATGGTGGTGGCCGTTTGTCTTTTGCGATGGATTTATGCGCCGCACCAATTGCGCTACCTTTACATCGGGATGTTTTTCTTCGGCCTGTGCGCGACGATTCATCAAACGATGCTGGTGGCCGCCATGGGCATTGAAGTTTGCGTCGCCGTTGCCCTGCCCCGGCTTGGCCGCGATTTATTTTTGGGCAACAGCATCATGTTCGTGCTGGGGCTGATCGGGATGAGCACGAACAAGGTGCCTGCGTTGAATGATCTAGCTCCGATGTTCAAAGGCATTTTTTACGTTGTCGGACTCGGGTCCATCGCCGCCTGCTTTTGGTTAAGCCTCAAGACCAAAAAAATCGGCACGGAGTGGAAACCTGTTTTGTTCATGGGATTGCTCTGGGCGGTCGGAGCCGCGTTTTATTTTTACGAACCGCTCGCGGGCATGACCGACCCGCCGATGCAATGGGGTTATCCGCGCACGGTGGAAGGATTTTTCCACGCGCTGTCTCGCGGCCAGTATGAAAAATCCAATCCGACGGACATCATCCACGACCCGATGCGTTTCATGATGCAGCTGGGACTGCAAGTCAATTGGCTGGCCGATTCGTTCAGTTGGGTTTGCATCTTTATTGCACTGCTGCCGTTCATTTTCATCTTCAAGATGAAAAACCGCGAACGTGCCTGGATCATCGGGCTGGCGGCGATTTACCTCTGCATCGGCGTGCTGCTGACCATCATCATGAACATCTCCATTGACCGCCAGGGGTCGGAAGAAGCCAAGGTCTTTTTCACCGCCTCGCACGCGGTGGTGGTCATCATGATCGGCTACGGGCTGGCGCTGATGGCCGCTTACATGGCCACGCATTATCAAAACTTTCGGCGCTGGGGATTGCTGGGCGGCGGCGTTGCCGTGGTGCTGGCTTTGTATTCCCTCGTGGTTGCCACGGGCAAACTTTATTTTGGCCCCGCCGGGCAAGTCGGTTTTTTTGAACTTCCCCATTGGATCAAGCTGGCTTTCACCAAAGACCAATACGGGCTGCCGGTCTTTGCCAACCTTATTCTGGTGGCCGTTCCAATCATCTTTATTGGCGCACTGTTGATGTATCGCCAGCGCGGGCCGGTTTTGATTTTACTCTGCCTGATCACAACCCTGCCGGTCTGGTCGGGACTCTCGCATTGGTATAAAAGCGAGCAGCGCAACCACTGGTTCGGCTACTGGTTCGGTCATGATATGTTCACGCCGCCGTTCGTCGCGCCGGACGGCAAATTCAGCTACGACGCCAAGCTCCGCGCCGAAGCGATGAAAGATCCAAAAACCGGCGACCTCGTCTATCCCGAAATGGCGCGCGATTCAATCGTTTTCGGCGGCACCGATCCCGGACGTTTTTGCCCGACTTACATGATTTTTTGCGAGAGCTTCATCCCGCCCCGATGCCAACCCAAGCAGGATCAAAATTTTAACCGCCGCGATTGCTATCTCATCACCCAAAATGCGCTCGCCGACGGGACGTATCTGGATTACCTCCGCGCCCAATACAACCGCAGCCAGCAGATAGACCCGCCGTTCTTCCGGGAATTTTTGAAATATGTCTTGGGCATCCCGTTCGGCGAGAACAGCTCTTTCGTTCGCGGCATCTCCGAAGCGTCCTACCATCTTCTTGATGTGCCGTTCACCAAACTCGGCGCAAAAATCGAGGCGCGCCGCCGCGCCGAAGGCGTCTATCCGCCCAGCGAAATTTACATCCCGTCGCCGCAGGATTCACAAGATTGCTTTCAACAATACACGGAAGATGTCGCCCGCCGCCGCCAACTGAACCAGCTTAAGCCCGGCGAAGAAGTCAGTGTTGACTCCAGCGGCCGTGTGCAGGTTTCAGGCAATGTCGCGGTCATGATGATCAACGGCCTGCTCTGCAAAGTTATCTTCGACCACAACCCGACCAATGAATTTTACGTCGAGGAAAGTTTTCCGCTGGACTGGATGTATCCCTACGAAACACCGTCGGGCATCATCATGAAGATCAACCGCAACCCGCTGCCGGAATTGTCCGACGCCGTCTTCAAAAAGGATCATGAATTCTGGAGCAAATTCTCCGACCGACTCATCGGCAACTGGATCACCTACGACACCAGCGTCAAGGAAATCGCCGACTTTGCCCAGAAAGTTTATCTCGGAAACAATTATGCCGGCTTCACGGGCGACCGCAAATTCATCCGCGACGACGACGCCCAAAAAGCCTTTTCCAAACTTCGCAGTTCCATCGCCGGAATGTATTTTTGGCGTTGCGCCTTCCCTGACCCGTCAACGAGGATGATAGAATGCCCGCCGGAATTCCGCCAGAAATCCGAAGCCGCCCAGAACGCGCTCATCCGCGAAACGGACTTCGCCTTCAAACAGTCCTTCGCCTTTTGTCCCTACAGCCCGGAGGCCGTCTATCGCTACGTCAATTTCCTGATGCCATTGAACCGCATTGACGATGCGCTGATCGTTGCGGAAACCTGCCTCAAGCTTGACCCTTACAATGATCAGGCCAAAAACCTTGTCAGCCAGTTGCGCGAAATCAAGAACCAATCCGCCACCCGCATCCAGTTTCAGGAACAATTGCAAAAGATGCAGACCGAGGCCGCCGCCCACCCGGGCAACTTCCAAAACATCCTGGCCTTGGGGAACCTCTACACGCAAATGCAGGACACCAACCGCGCGTTTGAACTGTTCAGCCAGGCGTCCGCGCTGTTTGACCAGGAATTGACCAACCCGGCCGCCCAGACGGAGAATGTCCTGGCCATGGCCCAAATCTGTGTCACGCTCAACAACCTGACCAAGCTGGAAGCCGTTTTAAAAAAACTGGTCGCGCTCAATCCTGACAAGCCCGAAGCGCGATACGACCTCGCCGCGCTCGAAGCCGTCACCGGCAAAACGGACGACGCCCTGAAAGATCTCCGCATTTGCATTGATGCAAGTTCCAAACGCATTTTGACCAACGCCGCCGCGCGCAACCTGCTCACCGATGCCCGCAGCGACGCGCGCTTCAGCCTCATCCGCAACCTGCCTGAATTCCAAAAAATCGTCCCGGCGAATTGACCGCACCGTTTTTAGAATTTAGTTTTCACCTCGACCATTGCTTTTATTTAACGAGGCCAAATTGGAGAGAATTAGCTTGAGTGAGAAACCCGGGCAGGTTTCACTGTGTGCGGTGGAGAGATGGCCGAGTGGCTGAAGGCGATGGTTTGCTAA
>CAVTVI010000001.1:0-63815 GCA_963738175.1 uncultured Verrucomicrobiae bacterium | reverse complement strand
TCCGCGATTTCGTCAACGCCCTCGACCAGCGCGGGCGAACTCAAACGCATTTCCCAGCCCGTCGCCACCGAACTCGAAATCACCGAGATCGCCGACCGCGAAATGAAATCGCCCGGCGGCGGCAAGGCGCTGCTGTTTGAAAAGCCCACCGTCAACGGCGTCGTCTCGCCGTTTCCCGTGGCCATCAACACGCTCGGCTCGCACAAGCGCATGGCCATGAGCATGGGCGCGAATTCTGTGGACGAAGTGGCGAACGAACTCGGCGCGCTGATGAAAGCCAAGCCGCCGACGAGTTTTCGTGAAGCCATCAAACTGCTCTGGCCAAGCGCTGGATTTGCGCCACGCGAAACCGAAAATTGTGAAGAGCCGGTGCGTGCAAGGAAGTGATTCATTTAGTTGAAAGTCCAAAGTTGAAAGTTGAAAGTTGGCCGAAAGCGCCCGACGGTGGACGAACCTGTCAACTCGTCAACCTGCAACTCGTCAACTCTGTTGAATCTTCCGATTCTCACAATGCTGGCCGTTGGACGGCGGACGGTTCATCACGCTGCCGTGCGTCGTCACGCGCGACCCGGACACGGGCGAGCGCAATGTCGGCATGTATCGCATCCAGATTTACGACGACAAAACCACCGGCATGCACTGGCAGTTGCAGAAAGTCGCCGCGCGCCATGGCCGTCGTTATTACGAAAAGGGCGAGCGCATGCCCGTCAGCATTTTCATCGGCGGCGACCCGATGTTTCCCTTCGCCGCGACCGCGCCGTTGCCGGACGGACTGGATGAATTTCTGCTCGCCGGTTATCTCCGCAAAAAATCCGTCGAACTGGTGAAGTGCGAGACGAACGATCTGGAAGTTCCCGCCAATGCCGATTTCGTCATCGAAGGTTACATTGACCCGACCGAGCCGTTGCGCGACGAAGGGCCGTTCGGCGATCACACCGGCTATTACACGTTGCCCGAGCCGTATCCGGTGTTTCACATCACCGCCATCACGCATCGCAAGGACGCCGTTTATCCGGCGACGATTGTCGGCATTCCGCCGATGGAAGATTTTTACATCGGCGGCGCGAGCGTGAAATTGTTCCTGCCCATCTTCAAGATGAATTTCCCCGAGATCGTGGACATCGCGCTGCCGGCGGAAGGCGTGTTCCACAACCTCGTGTTCGTCAGCATCAAGAAGACCTACCCGATGCAGGCCTACAAAATCATGCACGGCCTCTGGGGCATGGGGCAGATGATGTTCACGAAATACATCGTGGTGGTGGACGCCGGCGTGAACGTCCACAACACGAGCGAAGTGCTGTTCCATCTCACGGCCAACACCGATCCGCAGCGCGACAGCATCTTCACCAAAGGCCCGTCCGACGTGCTCGACCACGCGACGAGCGAAATCGCCAGCGGCAGCAAAATGGGCATTGACGCGACGAAGAAAATTCCCGGCGAAGGTTTCAAACGCGCCTGGCCGCCGCTCATCAAGATGGATGAAGCGGTGAAGAAGAAAATTGATCAACTGTTCAAATAACTTTGTAATTTTTTTTCACGTCATAAATCGTTTTCATGCACAGCGAAATGCATGTTTCATCTTTATGGCCAACATTGAATCTCGCAGCAGTCAATCAGGCGAAAATTTCAAATAAATGGACAAGCGGAATGATGTGTTGGACTCGGAGACGAGTGTGACTGCGTCGGTACGATGAAAGTTGGATATTCTATTTGACCGATCGATGGAAAATCCAACAGACGATAGTTTCATACGGTTTTAGTTGCCGCTTATTAAATTGGATGACGCGCGTCATTTGCGAAGCTGTAAAAGATTTTGTCGTTTTGAAAGCTTGAAATGTGAGGCGATTTGATTACAATCTCGTGCCTGACTCTTGAACAAAAGAATGTATGGACAACGTTGGATGAAGCAAAGCCGTGGATTAACGACTTTGAGCAACTGAATCGAATTAATGGTTCAGCAAATTGAAGTCCAAATTTCCGGCGGACGCCAAATTTATCTGGCAAAGATTTTGATCCGACAGATGGAATCGGCGATACAACTAGAGCCCGCTTGCTCCGAATGTGAAGGATTGCCGAAACAATTCTTAACGCTTACAATGATGCGATTGTTGCCGTAGCGCTCGTAAAAACATCCGAATGTTCATGTCATTGATATTCACTCAGCTTTTTTATGTCACGGAATTCAATTGCACACAATTTTGGAGAACCAACTACGATTGGCATGGTTCCGACATTACTGGTTTTATGACAATCTGTGAAGATCCGAATGAAGCGCGGTTATGACGTGATACGAAGATTGTTTATTCTGCAAGTTCGCCTATTCTATTTAATGCGTTGAAATATTTCAAAAATTTCTCTTGCATCTTTTTCGAGTTGCGTTAATACTTAACCATATGGTTAAATGTTCGCCGAGATTGTTGAACCGCACCTTTGCCGCGCTGGCCGATCCGACGCGCCGCCGCATACTGGAACATCTCGCGCACGGCGACCGTTGCGTCACGGATTTGGCGCGGCCGTATTCCATGTCGTTGCCGGCGGTCTCGAAGCATTTGCGCGTGCTGGAAAAAGCGGGCTTGATTCGTCGGCGAAGGAGTGGAAGGGTGCATTCGCTAAAATTGGAGCCGCGCCGATGCAGCAGGCTTCGCAATGGATCGAGGAGTATCGCAAATTTTGGGAAGAAAGTTTTGACCGTTTGGACGAATACTTAAAACAACTACAAACAAAGGAAACAAAATGAACACAACAGCAACCATGGAAAAAGAAAACATCAAACTGCAACTCACCCGCGTTTTCGACGCGCCGCGCGAACTGGTCTTCAAGGCGTGGACGGACGCGAAACAATTCCAGCAATGGTTCGGCGCGGCGGCATGCGACGGCGGGTCGTTGCAATCCGTGAAGGTGGACGCGCGCGCCGGCGGTAAATATCGTTTGCAAGTGCAAAAAGCCGACGGCGAATTTTTCACGACCGTCGGGATTTATCGCGAAGTGAAGCCGCCGGAACGCCTGGTGTTCACCTGGGCGTTTGAAAAGGACGGCAGCGGCGATGAATTCGGCGAAGTCGAACCGCCCGAAATGCTCGTGACGTTGGAATTCAAAGCGCGCGGGAAGCAGACTGAATTGATTTTGACGCATGAAAAATTTGCGTCCGTCGAAAGCCGCGACCGCCACAACGAAGGCTGGACTCGTTGTCTTGATTCGCTCGGAAAATTCGTTGCAAAAATATGACGGCAAAAACGGAAAGCGAAAATCTGGTCGGAAAAGAATTTGTCATCACGCGCGAGTTTGACGCGCCGCGCGAACTGGTCTTCAAGGCGTGGACCGATCCGAAACATCTGGCGCAATGGTGGGGGCCGCGCGGGTTCACGAATCCGGTCTGCGAATGGGACGCGCGGCCGGGCCGGGAAATTTACGTCGTCATGCGCGCGCCCAACGGAGCGCGCTATCCGATGGGCGGCGAGTTCCGCGAAGTCGGCGCGCCGGAAAAACTGGTGTTCACGAGCGGCGCGCTGGACGAAAAAGGCGAGATGCTGTTTGAGTTTCTGCACACGGCATTGTTCGTTGAAGAAAACGGGAAAACAAAACTCACCTTGCGCTCGCGCGTCACCAAGACGACCGACGAGGCGAACAAATACATCGGCGGGTTCGAAGCGGGCATGACGCAAAGTCTGGAGAAGCTCGCGGAATACTTGACATCAAAACCCTGAAAAAGGCATATCAAGCAGGAAACACAATCGCTATAAGTAAATTAAAACGGGAGAGAGCCATGAGCAAAATCCGAGTATTGGTCGGCACAAAAAAGGGCGCGTTCATCTTGAGCGCGGATGGCAAGCGCAAGAACTGGAAAATTTCCGGCCCGCATTTCGCGGGCTGGGAAATATATCACCTCAAAGGCTCGGCGGTTGACCCGAACCGCATTTACGCGTCGCAGTCGAGCGGCTGGTTCGGCCAAATCATCCAGCGCTCGGACGACGGCGGCAAGACTTGGAACACGCCGGGCAGCAGCCCCGATGAATTGAAAGGCCCGGAAGGTTTTCCCAAGGGCGAGAGCAACAAGTTTGTTTACGAAGGCGAACCTGGCAAGCATCTCTGGTATGACGGCACGCCGCATCCGTGGGAATTCAAGCGCATCTGGCATATCGAGCCGTCGCTCACCGATCCCGATACCGCTTATGCCGGGGCGGAGGACGCGGCGATTTTCAAAACCACCGACGGGGGCAAAACGTGGAAAGAACTTTCTGGATTACGCCAGGCCAAAAGCCAGCTCTGGCAGCCCGGCGCGGGCGGCATGGCTGTGCACACGATCCTGCTCGACCCGAAAAATGAAAAACGAATTTACGTCGCAATCTCGGCGGGCGGCTGTTTCCGCACGGATGACGGCGGGAAAACGTGGAAACCCATCACACGCGGTCTCAAATCACCTTATGAACTTCCCGACCCGGACGCGGAAGTGGGCCACTGCGTTCATCGCATCACGCTGCATCCGTCGAAGCCGGACATATTGTTCATGCAAAAGCATTGGGATGTGCTGCGCAGCGACAATGCGGGCGAGCAATGGAGCGAGGTCAGCGGAAACCTGCCGAGCGATTTTGGTTTCCCGATTGATGTGAATTTCAACGAGCCGGAAACGATTTACGTCGTGCCCATCACGAGCGATTCGCTGCATTATCCGCCGGAAGGAAAGTTGCGCGTGTATCGCAGCAAGACCGGTGGCAACGAATGGGAGCCCCTAACAAAAGGTTTGCCGCAAAAAGATTGTTACGTGAACGTGCTGCGCGACGCGATGGCGGTGGACTCGCTCGACAAATGCGGAATTTATTTCGGCACGACGGGCGGCCAGGTTTATTGCTCGCCCGACGGCGGCAATTCATGGAACGCCATCGTCCGCGACCTGCCGGCGGTTTATTCGGTGGAAGTGCAAATGCTGCCATGATCCGCGTGGTGCTGCCATTTCATCTGCGCAATCTCGCCCGTGTGGACGGCGAAGTGCAGCTTGAGGTCGCAAGCCCGGTCACAATTCGCGCGGTAATTGATGCGCTTGAAAATAAATTTCCTGTTTTGCAGGGGACGATTCGTGACCACGGCACGTTGAAACGCCGTCCGTTCGTCCGCTTTTTTGCGTGCAAAGAAGATTTGTCGCTCGAACCGGCGGAGACACCATTGCCGGAGGCGGTCGTGAAAGGCGAAGAGCCATTTCTCATTGTCGGTGCGATGGCGGGCGGATAAAATTTAAAAAACAGTCCAAACCAAACATGAAAAAATATCTGCCTTGCATCGCGGGTGTTCTGCTCGGACTTTGTTTCCTCGCGGCGAGCGTCCCGATCCTGTTCAACCTCATCAAAATCCCGCAATTGCCGGAAGGCACGCCCGCCGCGCATTTCATGGCGGCGTTCGTCCCGACAGGCTATATCAAGTTCGTGAAACTGTTCGAGTTCATCGGCGGCCTGCTCGTGATGGTTCCGCGCCTGCGCAACATCGGGCTGCTGCTGCTCGGCCCGGTCATCGTGAACATCATCGCGTTCCACGCTCTGATGGATGACCCGAAACACCTAATCAATCCGATGCTCGACATCATCATCGTCTGCGCACTTTATTTGCTGTGGGACGCGCGGAAAAAATTCTCCGGCCTGCTCAATTGAAATCAAATCGAAAGGAAAATTATGCTTCCGATCCTTCTCGCCCTCGCGTTCATCGCCATAATCTTTTTCATCGTCATCGCCGGGCGACCGGATGAATTCATCGTCTCGCGTTCGACGAAAATTTCCGCGCCGCAGGAAAAAGTTTTCCCGCACGTCAACGATCTTCATAAATGGCAGGCATGGTCACCTTGGGCCAAGCTCGACCCGAACGCGAAAAATTCCTTTGCGGGCACGGTTTCCGGCACGGGCGCGGCGATGTCGTGGGACGGCAACAAAAAAATCGGCGCGGGAAAAATGACCATAATCGAAAGCAAGCCAAGCGAGTTGATTCGCTTCAAATTGGAATTCATCCGGCCATTTCAAGCGACTTTTTCGAGTTGCGTTAATACTTAACCATATGGTTAAATGTTCGCCGAGATTGTTGAACCGCACCTTTGCCGCGCTGGCCGATCCGACGCGCCGCCGCATCCTGGAGCATCTCGCGCACGGCGACCGTTGCGTCACCGATCTGGCGCGGCCATATTCCATGTCGTTGCCGGCGGTCTCGAAACATTTGCGCATTCTGGAAAATGCCGGATTGGTTCAGCCGCCGCCGCCGCGGGCGCGTGCATTCGCTGAAATTGGAGGCCAAGCCGATGAAAGAAGGCGCAGCAATGGATCGAGGAGTATCGGAAATTTTGGGAAGAAAGTTTTGACCGTTTGGACGAATACCTAAAACAAATACAAACAAAAGGAAACAAAATGAACACAACAGCAACCATGGAAAAAGAAAACATCAAACTTCAACTCACCCGCGTTTTCGACGCGCCGCGCGAACTGGTCTTCAAGGCGTGGACGGACGCGAACCAATTCCAGCAGTGGTTCGGCGCGGCGGCGTGCGACGGCGGGTCGTTGCAATCCGTGAAGGTGGACGCGCGCGCCGGCGGTAAATATCGTTTGCAAGTGCAAAAAACCGACGGCGAATTTTTCACGACCGTCGGGATTTATCGCGAAGTGAAGCCGCCGGAACGCCTGGTGTTCACCTGGGCGTTTGAAAAGGACGGCAGCGGCGATGAATTCGGCGAAGTCGAACCGCCCGAAATGCTCGTGACGTTGGAATTCAAAGCGCGCGGGAAGCAGACTGAATTGATTTTGACGCATGAAAAATTTGCGTCCGTCGAAAGCCGCGACCGCCACAACGAAGGCTGGACTCGTTGTCTTGATTCGCTCGGAAAATTCGTTGCAAAAATATGACGGCAAAAACGGAAAGCGAAAATCTGGTCGGAAAAGAATTTGTCATCACGCGCGAGTTTGACGCGCCGCGCGAACTGGTCTTCAAGGCGTGGACCGATCCGAAACATTTGGCGCAATGGTGGGGGGCCGCGCGGGTTCACGAATCCGGTCTGCGAATGGGACGCGCGGCCGGGCCGGGAAATTTACGTCGTCATGCGCGCGCCCAACGGAGCGCGCTATCCGATGGGCGGCGAGTTCCGCGAAGTCGGCGCGCCGGAAAAACTGGTGTTCACGAGCGGCGCGCTGGACGAAAAAGGCGAGATGCTGTTTGAGTTTCTGCACACGGCATTGTTCGTTGAAGAAAACGGGAAAACAAAACTCACCTTGCGCTCGCGCGTCACCAAGACGACCGACGAGGCGAACAAATACATCGGCGGGTTCGAAGCGGGCATGACGCAAAGTCTGGAGAAGCTCGCGGAATACTTGACATCAAAACCCTGAAAAAGGCATATCAAGCAGGAAACACAATCGCTATAAGTAAATTAAAACGGGAGAGAGCCATGAGCAAAATCCGAGTATTGGTCGGCACAAAAAAGGGCGCGTTCATCTTGAGCGCGGATGGCAAGCGCAAGAACTGGAAAATTTCCGGCCCGCATTTCGCGGGCTGGGAAATATATCACCTCAAAGGCTCGGCGGTTGACCCGAACCGCATTTACGCGTCGCAGTCGAGCGGCTGGTTCGGCCAAATCATCCAGCGCTCGGACGACGGCGGCAAGACTTGGAACACGCCGGGCAGCAGCCCCGATGAATTGAAAGGCCCGGAAGGTTTTCCCAAGGGCGAGAGCAACAAGTTTGTTTACGAAGGCGAACCTGGCAAGCATCTCTGGTATGACGGCACGCCGCATCCGTGGGAATTCAAGCGCATCTGGCATATCGAGCCGTCGCTCACCGATCCCGATACCGCTTATGCCGGGGCGGAGGACGCGGCGATTTTCAAAACCACCGACGGGGGCAAAACGTGGAAAGAACTTTCTGGATTACGCCAGGCCAAAAGCCAGCTCTGGCAGCCCGGCGCGGGCGGCATGGCTGTGCACACGATCCTGCTCGACCCGAAAAATGAAAAACGAATTTACGTCGCAATCTCGGCGGGCGGCTGTTTCCGCACGGATGACGGCGGGAAAACGTGGAAACCCATCACACGCGGTCTCAAATCACCTTACGAACTTCCCGACCCGGACGCGGAAGTGGGCCACTGCGTTCATCGCATCACGCTGCATCCGTCGAAGCCGGACATATTGTTCATGCAAAAGCATTGGGATGTGCTGCGCAGCGACAATGCGGGCGAGCAATGGAGCGAGGTCAGCGGAAACCTGCCGAGCGATTTTGGTTTCCCGATTGATGTGAATTTCAACGAGCCGGAAACGATTTACGTCGTGCCCATCACGAGCGATTCGCTGCATTATCCGCCGGAAGGAAAGTTGCGCGTGTATCGCAGCAAGACCGGTGGCAACGAATGGGAGCCTCTAACAAAAGGTTTGCCGCAAAAAGATTGTTACGTGAACGTGTTGCGCGACGCGATGGCGGTGGACTCGCTCGACAAATGCGGCATTTATTTCGGCACGACCGGCGGACAGGTTTATTGCTCGCCCGACGGCGGCAATTCATGGAACGCCATCGTCCGCGACCTGCCGGCGGTTTATTCGGTGGAAGTGCAAATGCTGCCATGATCCGCGTGGTGCTGCCATTTCATCTGCGCAATCTCGCCCGTGTGGACGGCGAAGTGCAGCTTGAGGTCGCAAGCCCGGTCACAATTCGCGCGGTAATTGATGCGCTTGAAAATAAATTTCCTGTTTTGCAGGGGACGATTCGTGACCACGGCACGTTGAAACGCCGTCCGTTCGTCCGCTTTTTTGCGTGCAAAGAAGATTTGTCACTTGAACCGCCGGAGACACCATTGCCGGAGGCAGTCGCGAACGGCGACGAGCCATTTCTCATTGTCGGTGCGATGGCGGGCGGATAAAATTTAAAAAACAGTCCAAACCAAACATGAAAAAATATCTGCCTTGCATCGCGGGTGTTCTGCTCGGACTTTGTTTCCTCGCGGCGAGCGTCCCGATCCTGTTCAACCTCATCAAAATCCCGCAATTGCCGGAAGGCACGCCCGCCGCGCATTTCATGGCGGCGTTTTTTCCGACGGGCTATGTGAAGTTTGTGAAAATATTCGAGTTCACCGGCGGCATCGTCGTAATGATTCCGCGCCTGCGCAACATCGGGCTGCTGCTGCTCGGCCCGGTCATCGTGAACATCATCGCGTTCCACACGTTGGTGGATGACCCGAAACACCTAATCAACCCGATGCTCGACATCATCATCGTCTGCGCGCTTTATTTGCTGTGGGACGCGCGGAAAAAATTCTCCGGCCTGCTCAATTGAAATCAAATCGAAAGGAAAATTATGCTTCCGATCCTTCTCGCCATCGCGTTCATCGCCATAATCTTTTTCATCGTCATCGCCGGGCGACCGGATGAATTTGTTGTTTCACGTTCGACGAAAATTTCCGCGCCGCAGGAAAAAGTTTTCCCGCACGTCAACGATCTTCATAAATGGCAGGCATGGTCACCTTGGACCAAGCTCGACCCGAACGCGAAAAATTCATTTGCGGGCACGGATTCCGGCACGGGCGCGGCGATGTCGTGGGACGGCAACAAAAAAATCGGCGCGGGAAAAATGACCATAATCGAAAGCAAGCCAAGCGAGTTGATTCGCTTCAAATTGGAATTCATCCGGCCATTTCAAGCGACAAACACGGCGGAATTCAATTTCAAGCCCGAAGGCAGCCAGACGGTCGTGACGTGGATGATGTTTGGTAAAAGTAATTTTTTCTTCAAGGTGTTCGGCCTGTTCATGAACTGCGACGACATATGCGGCAAAGATTTCGAGAAGGGGCTGGCCGCGATGAAATCGGTGGCGGAATCGGCGGGCAGGCAATAGGCGGAGCCTGTTTTCGGCGTTTAATTCGTTGTCTGGTTGAAATTGCCATTGATTTCATTCAATGGCCGCGTTGGAATAGCATCCGCCTGTGAAGTCATCTTCAAAAAAATCTGCGGCACCAGCCAGCCCTCAAGATTTCCTGCCCCGTCCGAGTACCCGCTTGGCGTGTCTGTTGCTGGCGCTGGTCACGGTGCTGGTTTATCTGCCGGTTTGGTTTCACGACTATATTTATTTTGATGATCCCAGTTATGTCTCCGACAACACCATCGTTGAAAATGGCCTGACGTGGGTTGGATTGAAATGGGCTTTCACCGGGTGGCACGCCGGCAACTGGCATCCATTGACGTGGTTGTCGCATGAACTGGACTGCGAGTTATTCGGACTGAACGCGGGTGCGCATCATCTGGTCAACGTGTTGTTTCATGCCGTCAACGCGGTGCTGCTGCTTCTGTTATGGTTGCGGCTGACGAATGCCTTTTGGCCCAGCGCATTCGTGGCGGCGCTGTTTGCGTGGCATCCGTTGCATGTGGAATCCGTCGCCTGGGTTGCCGAACGGAAGGACGTGCTCAGCACTTTTTTCGGACTGCTCGCCCTGCTGTCCTATGCGCGTTTTGCCAAAAACAGACCGGCGGCGGAAAGGAACGGCTTTGTGCGGCAAAAAGATTTTTTTCTGGCGGTGATTTTCCTTGCCCTGGGACTTTTGGCCAAGCCGATGCTCGTGACGCTGCCGTTCATATTGCTCCTGCTGGATTATTGGCCCTTGCAGAGGATAACAAACGACGGGCGACAGCTCGCCGAAGGCTGGCATCTGGTGTTGGAAAAATGGCCGTTCTTTCTGCTGGCCGCGATTTCTTGCGTCGTCACGTTTTTGGCGCAACGCGAACAGGCGGTCGTCTCTTTGCAGCAATATGCATTCAACCTGCGGCTGGAAAACGCGGTGACCTCCTATGCGGATTATATCTTCAAAGCCATCTGGCCAGTAAACCTCGCGATTTTTTATCCGTTGCCCGCGCAATTTTCCACAGTCCAAGTCGCGCCATCGGCGGCGGCGCTGGCGGCAGTTTTGTTGTTCGCCTGGCGTTGGCGAAAATACAATCGTTGTTTTTTAACCGGCTGGCTTTGGTTTTTAGGAACGCTTGTGCCGGTGATCGGTCTGGTTCAGGCGGGCCAACAGTCCATGGCCGACCGTTACACCTACCTGCCGGCGGTCGGCTTGTTCGTGGCGGTCGCGTTCGGAACCGCCGGGTTGCAAGCGCGGTTGAAATTTCCGGCCACGCCCGTGTGGATTGCGGCGGTTTTGATTTTGGCCGCGTGCGTGGCGGCCACGGAAAATCAACTGCGGTTCTGGCGTGACACGAAAACACTTTTCCACCACACGCTCGCGGTGACAATAAACAACGGTCCGGCGCACATGATGCTCGGCGTCGCCTTTGAACGGCAGCACCGGCAGGAAGAAGCGCTGCAACAATATCAAACGGCCTTGAAATACGCACCCTCGCTCATCGTGCAGGTGGCGGGCGGGGAAAAAAGACCGCTGGCCGCGCAAGTCCAGCTTCTGCTGGGCCAGTCCACCGAACAGCGAGGCCAGACCGGTGAAGCGATTTCACATTATGAGCAAGCATTGAATTCGGATTCGGATTTGGTCGAGGCGCACAATAATCTGGGCAATCTGCTTGATGAAATGGGCAAGCCGGACGAGGCACTCATGCATTATCAATCGGCCGTGCGTTTGCGGCCGGACATGCCGCTTGTGCATGAAAACCTTGGGATCCAGCTTGCCAAACTTGGCCAGTTTGACGACGCCATGAGGGAATATCAGGAAGCCGCGCGCCTGGCTCCGGCCGATCCGCGACCATTCTATCTCATGGGCAAAGCGTGGCTTCGTCGCGGACAAGGCAACGCGGCGGTCACAGAATTTCAAAACGCATTGCGTCTTGACCCCGATGACATCCCGAGCCTGATATTTTTGGCGCGCATGCTTGCCTCGGATGAAAATTCACAGATCCGCAACGGGCCCATGTCTGTTGCGCTGGCAGAAAAAGCAAACCACCTCACCGGCGGGACACAATCGTTTGTGCTGGGCACGCTAGCGATGGCGTATGCGGAGGCCGGTCGCTTCGACGACGCCAGTAAAACCGCCCAAACCGCGCTCAATTGTGCGACTGCGAACGACAAGGAAAATATTTCCGCTCTGCAAACGCAGCTTCGGCTCTACGAATCCCGCCAGCCCTTTCGTGAAAAATTTAACGTCCTGGAATCATCCGCACAGCCCCGATTCATTCGACGGCCTTGAGATTGTTACGAAGCCGCACGCTAGCCTTTCCGACGTTGGAAGGCGAATTCCCGCTCCGGACAATTGAAAGGAAATTTATTTTATGAAACGCAAAGCATCGGCAGTCTGGTCGGGCGATCTGAAAAGCGGCAAGGGCAGCATCTCAACTGAAAGCGGCACGCTCAAGCAAACGCAATATTCATTCAGCACGCGCTTCGAGAACGGCGTCGGCACAAATCCCGAGGAACTCATCGCGGCGGCGCACGCGGGCTGCTTTTCGATGGCGTTCTCGGCGGAACTCGGCAAGGCCGGTTTCACGCCCACGTCCATCAACACCACGGCGACGGTTACATTGGATAAAACCGACGCGGGTTTCACCGTCACGGAATCGCATCTGGACATGACGGCGAAAATTCCCGGCATTGATGCGGAAAAATTCACCGCCATCGCGAACGGCGCGAAGGCTGGCTGTCCGATTTCGCGTTTGCTGAATGCGAAGGTCACGCTGGACGCAAGGCTGGAAACGTAAATGAATTTTTAGTTTGCTTTGTGCGGGGCGCTGCAACAATTTTGTCGGAACCCAAACCACAAAAAAATTATGCAAACTGCAAATCGCTTGATGCAATCGTCCGTCGGTGTTTTTGTCGCAATCCTGGCCGTCCTTGTATTCACCGGCTGCAAATCGGATACGACCGCAACCAAAACTACGGTCGCGCCTGCCACCGCGCCCGTTTCGGCTCTGCCCACAATCCGCATTGATGCCGGTTCCACTAATTCTTACACCGATTCCGAAGGCGATGTCTGGCTGCCTGATCAAGGTTTTGCCGACGGCGACACCGCCGAACGTGACAGCAGTCTGCAAATCGCCAACACGAAAGACCCGGCCATTTATCACACCGAACATTACGGCATGAGCGCATTTTCCTGCCATGTCCCCAACGGCAAATACACCGTGAAACTCCATTTCTGCGAAACTTACGATGGAATCACCGGGCCCGGACAGCGCGTCTTTTCCTTCAATGTCCAGGGTCAGGATTTCAAGGATTTTGATGTCTGGGAAAAAGCCGGCGGCCCGCTGCGCGCCTACATCGAAACCGTCAACGTGGAAATCACCGCCGGTAAGCTGGACATCACGTTCACGCCCAACGTTGACAATCCCGAGATCAACGGCATTGAGATCATTCCTCATCCTTGATTTTCAAACGTTGTTTGTTCTATCGTTCATCTGACCGATGCAACGTCTCGTCGGCGGATGAACAAAGTTTGCAGCCCGAAAAATCAACGAACATTCCGCGCCTGCGCCTGCGCGTCACCGCCACGGCAGAAACGATTTTGCGCGGCGGCCATCCGTGGCTTTTCGCCGACAGCATCCGCGAGCAAAACCGCGATGGCCAGCCCGGCGAACTCACCGTCATCTACGACCGCAAGGACAAATTTCTCGCCGTCGGTTTGTTCGATCCGGAATCACCGTTGCGCGTGCGCGTGCTGCACGCGGGCAAGCCTGTCAACATTGGCGAAAACTGGTGGCACGAAAATTTTTCCAAGGCGATTCGGCGGCGCAAAAATCTTTTTGACGAACGCACAAACGGCTTTCGCTGGATCAACGGCGAGAGCGACGGCTGGCCGGGACTCGTGCTCGACCGCTATGCCGAAACGCTGGTGCTGAAAATTTACACCGCCGCGTGGCTGCCGCGCTTGGGTGAAGTGACCGCGCTGATTCGCGAACTACTCCAGCCAGCACATCTCGTGTTGCGTTTGAGCCGGAACATTCAGGAAACCGCGCGCGAAAAATTTCGTTTTGCAGACGGCCAGATTTTATTCGGCGAAAAACTGGCGGGCGGCATCACTTTTCTTGAAACCGGGATTTATTTCGAAGCCGACGTATTGCGTGGACAGAAAACCGGCTTCTTTCTTGACCAACGCGAGAATCGTCGCCGCGTCGAAACTCTCGCGGACGGTCGTGACGTTTTGAACGCCTTCAGTTTTTCCGGCGGCTTCTCGCTTTACGCCGCGCGCGGCGGCGCGAAATCCGTGACCGACCTCGACATCAGCGCGCACGCTCTTGAAAGCGCGAAACGGAATTTTGCTTTGAACAAAGCTGATGCAAACATCGCGTCCTGTCGGCACGAAACGATTCAAACCGATGCGTTCGCGTGGCTGGAACAAAACACCGCGCAGAAATTTGATTTGGTAATTCTTGACCCGCCATCGTTGGCCAAGCGCGAGGCCGAGCGCGCCGGTGCAATCCAGGCTTACGGAAAATTGGCGGCAAACGGCATCCGTGCATTGCGCCGCGACGGCATTTTGGTCGCCGCATCCTGTTCGGCGCACGTTTCAGCAACAGAATTTTTTGAAGCGGTGCGACAATCGGCGCGGAATTCCGGACGAACATTTGTTGAAATTGAAACGACCGGCCATCCACCGGATCATCCGGCCACGTTCGCCGAGGCAAATTATTTGAAGTGCATTTTTCTGAAGGGCTGACGCTCTCGGCTTGTTCCAGCGCGAAGTTCTGCTATTCTCTGCGACTCGTTTGTGACCATCACCGAAGAAATCCAGCGACGGCGCACGTTCGCCATCATTTCGCATCCCGACGCGGGCAAGACCACGTTGACGGAAAAGCTGCTGCTTTATGGCGGCGCGGTGCAGCTCGCCGGCTCCGTGACCGCGCGCAAAAATCAGCGCGCCACGACGTCCGACTGGATGGAACTGGAAAAGAAGCGCGGCATCTCCATCAGCTCGACCGTGCTGCAATTTGATTACGACGGCTATCGTCTCAATCTGCTCGACACGCCCGGCCACAAGGATTTTTCCGAGGACACCTACCGCGTGCTGACCGCCGTGGACGCGGTCGTGATGGTGATTGATTCCGCGAAAGGCATCGAGCCGCAGACGCGAAAACTTTTTGAAGTCTGCCGTCAGCGCGGCGTGCCGATCTTCACCTTCATGAACAAGTGCGATCGGCCGATGAAAAATCCGCTGGAGCTGATTGACGAACTGGAGCGCGTGCTCGGCATCGGCGCGTTTCCGGTGAACTGGCCGATCGGCAACGGCCCGGAATTTCAAGGCGTCTACGACCGGCAGACGAAAACGATGCACCCGTTCGAGCGCGTCGTGGGCGGCAAATATCGCGCGCCGGTGTCGTCGGCGGATTGCACGACCCGGAAGTCCGCGGCAATCTGAGCGAAGCTGAATTTAGCAAGACCCTCGAAGAACTGGAAATGCTCGAACACGCCGGCGAATCGCTTCGACGAAGCCGCCGTGCTCGCGGGCAAAACCACGCCGGTTTTTTTCGGCAGCGGCGTGAATAATTTCGGCGTGCAGCTTTTGCTCGACGGTTTTCTGAAACATTCGCCCGCGCCGAAATCCCGCGTGATGGGCGGCATCGAGATCGCGCCGGAAAATCCCGCGTTCAGTGGTTTCATCTTCAAAATTCAGGCGAACATGGATCCGAAGCATCGCGACCGCATCGCCTTCATCCGCGTCTGTTCCGGCAAATTTGACCGCGACATGACGGTGCATCATTCGCGTTCGGAAAAAAAAGTCCGGCTCTCCAGCTCGCACAAACTTTTTCGGCAACGAACGCGAGACCGTGGACGAAGCGTATCCCGGCGACGTCATCGGCCTCGTCGGCCACGACAGTTTTGGCATCGGCGACACGCTGACGACCGATCCAAAAATTCTCTACAAGGAAATCCCGCGCTTCACGCCGGAAGCCTTTTCGTATCTGCACAATCCGAACACGGGAAAATACAAACAATTTCGCCAGGGCCTCGACCAGCTTTTGCAGGAAGGCGTGATCCAGGCGCTTTACCTGCGCAATTCCTCCGTCAAGACGCCGTTGCTCGCCGCCGTCGGCCCGTTGCAGTTCGAAGTCGTGCAATTCCGGCTAGAAAGCGAATACGGCGCGGAATCCCGTCTCGAAGCCGCGCCATGGAGCGTCGTCCGCTGGCTGCCGACCGACATCAAGGAAGAAGAACTCGACGCGCTTTCGCTGCCGACCGGCGCGAAGCTCGCCTACGACATCGGAAAAAATCCTGTCGTGCTTTTCCAGAACGAGTGGTCGGCGAATTATTTTGGCGAGACGAACAAAAACACGCCGCTGTCCGCGCTGCCCGTGCAGACGGCGAAGGAATGAAAAGTTGACATTTCTGTATCACCGTATCAAAGTATCAGCGTATGAGAACAACCATCACGGTGGACAACGACATTTTTGAGGCGGCGCAGGCGCAGGCGCAGGCTTCGGGCAAAAAGCTTGGCGAAGTCATCTCGCAACTGGCGCGGCGCGGGTTGCGCGCCTCGGCGGACACGGCGAATAAAAACGGGCTGCCGGTTTTCAAAGTCCAAGGCAACGCGCCGGTCATTCCGAGCAGCCGCGCGAAAGCGTTGCTGGACGAGGACGCGACGTGAAGCTGCCGCTGCTCGACACGAATGTGCTGCTCGCGCTGGCGTGGCCGAACCATCAGCATCACGCCAAGGCGCACGCCTGGTTTGCCGCGCACGCGAAACGCGGCTGGGCGACGTGCGCGTTCACGCAGCTTGGTTTTGTCCGGCTTTCGTCCAACCCGGCCTATTCGCGCGATGCGGTTTCGCCGCAGGACGCTGCCACGCTGCTCGAACAATGGACACGGCACAAGGCGCATCGTTTTTGGAATTCACCCGCCGCCGATTTACCCGCGATTTATCTGCGTGCCTTGGGACATCAACAAGTCAATGATGCGTGGCTTGTCGAGGTCGCGCGGAAAAACAAAGGCAGGCTGGTCACGCTGGACACGCATTTGTCGGCGCACGCACTTGAAGAAAATCTGGTGGAAACCATCGCCTCGTGATGCAAGTGAAGAAGAAGTGCACCGGTTCTTTGATGAAGTTATTCTTCATTCATAATTCCTAATTCCTCATTCGCCGCCCATGCCCACCATCATTTCCGCCTCTGAAATCACCGTTCGCTACGGCGACCGCGCCATCCTCGACGCCACCACGCTCGGCATTCAGGAGGGCGAACGCCTCGGTCTCGTCGGCCGCAACGGCGCGGGCAAGACGACTTTTCTGCGCATCCTCGCCGGCCTGCAATCGCCCGACAGCGGCGAAGTCGCGCGGCAACGCGATCTTGTCGTCAGTTATCTGCCGCAGGATTTCATGCTCGATGCGACGAAGTCCGTGGAAGAAAATATCCGCGACGGCGCGAAGCCGGTGCTGGATTTGATCGCGGAATTTGAATCGCTGCCGCACGACTCGAAGCGGCACGAATTTTTGGAGCATCGCATCCAGGCGCTCGAAGGCTGGACGCTCGACACGCGCATCGAGATCGCGATGGCGCACTTGAATTGTCCCGCCGGCGACCGCAGCATCGAAACGCTTTCCGGCGGCGAGAAACGCCGCGTGGCCATGTGCCGCGCGATTGTTTCGCTGCCCGATTTTCTGATTCTCGACGAGCCGACGAACCATCTCGACCCGGAATCCATCGAATGGCTCGCGGAATTTCTCGAGGAATTTCACGGCACGTTTCTCGTCGTCACGCACGACCGTTATTTTCTCGACCGCGTCGTGAAGCGCATGATCGAGTTGTCCGACGGAAAATTTTTCTCGCACGACGGCAATTACACCGAATACCTGCTCGCGAAAGCCGAGCGCCAGTCCGCCGACGCGACCGTCGAGCACAAGCGCCAGATGTTTCTGAAAAAGGAACTCGCGTGGGTGCGCCAAGGCCCGCGCGCGCAACGCAGCAAGCAGAAAGATCGCTTCGAGCGCTACTACGACGAAGCCGCGAAGTCCGGCCCGGTGATCGAGGAAGACGTGGAGCTTTGCATTCCGCCGCCGCCGCAACTTGGCAATCGCACGGTGGATGTTGCCGATTTGGGCATGACCATCGGCGGGAAGAAATTATTTTCCGGCTTCACTTTCAACTTTGCGAACGGCCAGCGCATCGGCGTTTGCGGGCGGAACGGCCTCGGCAAAACCACGTTGCTCAAGGCGATCATCGGCCAGTTGCCGCCGACCGAAGGCACGGTGAAAACCGGCCAGCTCACGAAATTTAATTATGTGGACCAGGGCCGGCTGCAATTGAACGAGGAGCGCACGGTGATGGACGAAGTAGCCGAAGGCACGGAGTTCGTGCAATGGGGCGATGCGAAACTTTCCGTGCGTTCGTATCTCAAACGGTTTTTATTTTCCGACGACCGCATCCTGACGCTGGTGAAAAAATTGTCCGGCGGCGAACGCAGTCGGCTGTTGCTCGCGCGCATTTTGAAAAGCGGCGGCAACTTTCTGATTCTCGACGAACCGACGAACGATTTGGATCTGCCGACGCTGCGCGTGCTGGAAGAAGCGTTGATTGCATTTCCCGGCATGGTGCTTGTGGTGAGCCATGACCGCTATTTTCTGAACCGCGTCTGCACCGATATTTTGGCGTTTGAAGGCGACGGGAAAATTCATCACAGCGTCGGCGACTACGATTATTATCTGGAGAAGAAAAAAAAGGCGGAAGTAGCGGCGTCGCGGCAGAGCGCCGCCATCGTTGCGACGAACAAAGCCGAAAAATCAGCGGCACTCTCCCGAGATGCCGCTACGAAAACAAAGCCACGCAAACTTTCGTTCAAAGAACAACGCGAACTGGAAGGCATCGAGGCGCAAATTCACGCCGTCGAGGCAGAAGTCGCGCGCATCGAAGGCTTGTTCGCCGACCCGGAATTTTTCCGCAAACACGCCGCGCAAGTGAACCAACTCACGTCCGAACTCGATGCGGCGAAGGCAAACGTGCCGAAGCTTTATGCGCGTTGGGAAGAACTCGAAGCCGTCAAATCCGCCAGCGAAAAATAAAACCGTTCACGCCGCTTTGATTTTCACCTTGTGGCCTTTGATTTCCGCGCGGTTGAGTTTGGCAAGAATGGCGTTGGCGTGTTCGCTGGAGACATCCACGAACGAATGCCGCTCGCGGACGTCCACTTTGCCGACGACTTTTCCGGGCAGGCCGGTTTCGCCCGCGATGGAATTCACGATGTCAATCGGCACGACGCCCATCTCTTCGCCGACGTTGATGTGCAGGCGCGTCTGATCCGCCGGAGTTTTGCGTTCGGGCTTTTCACGCGATTTTTTTTGGACGCGGATTCCGCCACGACTTTTGCGTAAAACGGCGTCGCTTTCGGAACGCCGATCTCCTGATCGGCCTTGGCGTGGCGACGGGTTTAACGGACGCTAAAATTTCCGCGTCGGAAAATTTTTTTGGCGCGACAGCTTTTGGACTGGCCGATCCGGAGATCGGCGTTCCAACGGGCGGCGCGATCGGCGACTGGCGCGGCATGAAACTGGTTTCACAACGCGCTTTGGCGGCGGCGGGATAATTTTTTTCGGAACGCGATGGAACAGCCGTGCCTGCGACCGGCGTTGCGAATGTGCGCTGGGGCTGGACGTTGCTCGCGCGTGTCGCGATAAGGCGCGCGCTCGCGGCGGTCGTCATCTGAAAAGGAGCATTGCGCGGCGGGCGATCTTCAAAACGGCCGCCGCGATTGTCGCGGCCTTCGTTTCGGTCGCGGAAATTTGGACGTCCGGGCGCTCAAAATTTTCTTCGCGCGGCGCGGGTTTGGCGGGCGCGGCGTCGCCGCCTTGCAGATGATGGATCAGCGCGGACGCGATGTCGGTGGAATTAAAACCTTCTTCGAGCAGTCGCTCGATGAGGTGATCTTGTTTTTTGTATTCGCCGCTGGTCAGCGTCGCGCGGAGTTTGTCGAGGAACAGGCTCGCGCGGACTTCGTGGACTTCGTCCACGGTCGGAATTTTGGCGCGCTGAATCCTCATGTTCGTGTAGCGCTCGATGTTGCGGATTTGAAACAGTTCGCGGCCGGACGCGAATGAAATTGCGCGGCCAGTTCGTCCCGCGCGACCGGTGCGGCCGATGCGATGGACGTAATCTTCGCCGTCGTAGGGCAAATCGTAATTGAAGACGACTTGGATGTCGTCCACGTCAATGCCGCGCGCGGCGATGTCCGTGGCGACGAGAAATTCCAGGCCGGACTTGCGGAATTTTCCCATCACGCGGTCGCGTTGCGCCTGCGTCATGTCGCCGTGCAGGCGGTCGGCCATGTAGCCTTGCGCTTCGAGATGATCCACGAGGTCGTCCACCATGCGCTTGGTGTTGCAAAAAATAATTCCGAGCTTGAGATCGTAAATGTCAATCAGCCGCGTGAGCAAATCCACTTTGTAACGGCGGTCCACTTCGTAATAAACTTGCTCGACGGTCGGGACGGTCATCGCCTTCTGGTCAATCTTCACGTTCTGCGGATTGCGCGAATATTTTTCGATCAAATCGCGGATCGGTTTTGGCATCGTTGCGGAAAAGAAAACCGTCTGCCGTTCCTTCGGCGCGTCTTTCAAAATGGTTTCGATGTCCTCGCGGAAACCCATGTTGAGCATCACGTCGGCTTCGTCGAGAATGACCATCTTGATTTTCTCAAGTCGGATCGTGCCGCGCCGCATGTGATCCATCACGCGGCCCGGCGTGCCGATGACGATTTGCGCGCCTTGCTTGAGTCCCCAAAACTGGCGCTCGTAAGATTGCCCGCCGTAAATCGGCAGCGACGTGATGCCGCGTTTGAAGAGCGTGAGCTTGTGAAATTCCTCGGCGACCTGCACGGCGAGTTCGCGCGTCGGGCAAAGAATCAAAACTTGGACGGCCTTCAAATTCGCGTCGGTTTTTTCAATCGCGGGAATTGCAAACGCTGCCGTCTTGCCCGAACCAGTTTGCGACTGGCCGACGACGTCGCTCCCGCTCATCAAAACGGGGATGGCTTCGGCCTGGATCGGCGCGGCTTTTTCGAAGCCGAGTTTGTCAATGGCCTTGAGGATTTCAGCAGACAGGCCGAGTTCGGAAAATAATTTTGTGGACATAAAATGTCTTTCGACTTTTCCAGTGTATCGCCTTTTGCTGCGAAAAGAGAGCTAATTCTGCGCGCCGTGCAAAGACAGTTGCCCGGTTCGTTTTCCTGCGGCAAGATTACCTGACATGGCTGAAGCCGTCGAAAAAGTGGATTCGCTGCGACTCAACCGTTTTGAAACGAAACGGCTGGCGTGGGCTTTGGCGTTGTCGCTGGCCCTGCATTTTTTTGTCTGGGGCGGTTACGAACTCGGCAAAAAATCCGGCTTGTGGCAGCGGTTGCACTGGCCGGCGCATCTGCTGCTCGCGAAAAAAAAATTGCCGCCGCCGGTGGTTCAAGAATCCGAGCCGACGGTGTTTCTGGACGTGGATCCGGATCAGGCGACGCCGGATGCGCCGAAGGACGCGAAATATTATTCCAGCAAAAATTCCCGCGCCGCGAATCCCGACGCGGATAAAGATTCGAACCAGCCCAAGTTGACCGGCAAACAAACTGACGTGCCCAAGACCCGCGACGTGCCGCGCACGCAAAATGCCAAACCGCAACCGCCGCCGGAACCGCAGCCCCAAAAAGAAGCGCAACCAGCGCAGCCGAAGCCGACCGAACTGCCGGGCGACACGAAGCTGGCGAAGTTGGAAACGTCGCCGGAAAAAAGCGATTCCGCGCCGGAGCGCCCGCGCACGCTCAAGCAGGCGCGCGCCCAGCAGTCGAATCTTTTTCCCAGCATGGAAATGAACCAGGACGGCGGGACGCGGCGGATCGCACTTTTACCGTCGCTGGATGCGAAGGCGACGCCGTTTGGCGATTACGACCGCCGGTTCATTGATGCCGTGACGCAACGCTGGTATGATTTGCTCGACAGCCAGAAATTTTCGCAGGATCGCAGCGGCAAGGTGACGCTGCGGTTTCATTTGAACTACGACGGCACCATCAGCAACATGGAAGTTTTGGAGAACACCGTCGGCGACTTGCTCGGTTACGTCTGCCAGGAAGCGATCACCGACCCCACGTTCGAGCCGTGGCCGTCGGATATGCGGCACATGGTCGGTGCGAATTTTCGGGAAATCACCTTCACCTTCTACTATTATTGAAACCGAACCGCGCGTTGCGGTCTAAAAAAATTTATGGACGCACTTATTTATATCCTGCTGGCGCTGACTTCGATTGTCGGGCTGGCGTTCATCGTGGAACGCGGGCTGGCCCTGCGCTGGGGCAAAGTCGTGCCGCCGGAAATCACTGCGGCGCTCGCCGCGTGCAAGACGCGCGACGACGTGGAAAAATTGCGCCGCGTGTGCGCGGAAAAACCGTCGTCGCTCGGCCGGCTGCTGACGCTTGCCGCCGATCATCTCGACTGGCCGAAGGCCGAGAACGTGGATGCCTTGCAGACCGCCGCGCGCCATGAAATCGTCCGGCTCGAACGCGGCCTGGTCGTGCTGGAGATCATCATCGGCATCGCGCCGCTGCTCGGTCTTGTCGGCACGATTGCGGGCATGATGACCGTGTTCGGCGACCTCGGCCAGACCGGCTTGAGCGACGCCGCAAAATTGGCGCAGGGCATCGCGCTCATCCTGCGCGCCACGCTCATCGGTTTGCTCATCGCCATCCCGGCACTCATCGCGTGGAGTTATTTCAGCAAAAAAGTCGAGGTGCTGGCCGTCGAGATGGAGGCGCTCTGCGACGATTTCATCCGGCGGCAATACGCGGAAAAACCCGCCGCCAAAAAATCCTGACCATGCGCTTCCGCATCCGCAAACGCCGCAACACGCCGACGATCATCATCGTCGCGCTCGTGGACGTGCTGATCGTGCTGCTGATTTTTCTGATGGTCACGACGACGTTCAAGCAGCAGCCCGCGCTGCGGCTGGCGCTGCCGGAATCCTCGCAGGCGCGCAAGGAAGGTTTCACCACCAACGAGCCGCCGTTCATGATCAACATCACCTCCAACGCCACCATCATTTTAGAACGCGACCGGATGCCCATCGAGTTCGTCAACCTCAAGGCCCGGTTGCAGGAGGAAGTCGCTAAAAACCCGCAACTCAAGCTCGCCATCAACGCGGACCGGAACGCGCCGTTCTACCGGATTGTGAACGTGATGGACATCGCCAGGGAATTGAAGATCAAATCCGTCAGCGCCTCCACGACGGCAGCGAAGGAAACGGCCAAGCCGTGAGTCAAATACTGATTTGAACTTTTTCTCTCCGATGGTAGTGTAAGCGGGAGGATTATGAAAGCTGTCAAAGCTCTGCTGATGGTCACAGCCACGCTGCTGGTTACTGACTTTGCGTTTGCCCAGACTTGGACACCGACCAGTTCGCCAAGCGAAGCTTGGAATTCACTGGCTTCATCGGCGGATGGAAGTAAGTTGATTGCCACATTTGTTCCGTGGCAGTTCTGCGTTTCGACCAATGGAGGAGCTACTTGGGCTACAAACAACCAGCCTGTGTATAGTTCAAGTGTTACGTTCCTGTCAGTCGCCACATCCGCAGATGCAACGGAAATTGTCGGCGTGGGTGGCACCGCATGTTGGGTTTCGACTGATTTTGGAAACACTTGGTCGTCTAACAATGTGCCAGGCGCAACGGTTCTCTCCTCCGTGGCCATGTCGGCGGATGGCACCAAATTGGTGGTCGCATCAGGGCAGGCAGGATCCCCACAAAATGTCAACGGCCCGATTTGTATCTCGACGAATTCGGGAATGACTTGGAGTCAAACCAAGGCACCCACTAATAACTGGGTAGCCGTAGCGTCATCGGCGGATGGCAGCAAACTGGTGGCGGCTGTTCACAGTAATAACCAACACTCGCCGAGCGGAAATTGCATTTACATATCAACTAATTCGGGAACCTCTTGGATTATGAGCGATGCGCCAACGAATATTGCTTGGTGGTCCGTCGCTTCATCGGCAGATGGACGTAAAGTGGTGGCAGCAAATGCGGTAACATTAACGGACCCCGTTCTGTGGGGTTCAGTTTATACCTCGACTGATTCGGGTATGACTTGGAAATCAAATGACGTTCCAGCAGCGGAGTGGTGGAGTGTGTCCTCGTCTTCGGATGGAACTCGATTAGTAGCTATCGGATATCAATCAGGAACCGGTATCATTTACAGTTCAACCAATTCAGGCGCAAATTGGGTTTCAAATAGTTTGCCCAGCCAAGTTTGGAGGTGTGTTGCTTCTTCAGCCGATGGCCGCAAGTTGGTGGCAGCGTCTGAATCGGGAAACAATGATAGCGGACCGGGCAGCATTTATTCCTTACAAACCACACCAGTACCAAAGTTAAATCTTGCTGGTTCTGGTAGCAACCTCGCGCTTTCATGGACAATTCCTTCTACGAATTTTGTGCTGCAACAAAGCTCTGACCTGACTTCGTGGGCGGACGTAACGAACTCACCCGCGCTCAATCTCACCAACCTGCAAAATCAAATTACGCTGTCGCCGTCCAACAGCAGCGGCTTCTACCGGCTCAAAACGCCGTAAATAAATTCGTAGGAGCCGACGTGAGGAGGCTCATTTCAAAAGCGGAAACTAAAATTGGTCAGAGTCTCGTCACCTCGACCCCTACAAATTTCACTTCAAAAGTTCTTCCGCGATCTGCACGGCGTTGAGCGCCGCGCCTTTGAGCAGTTGATCGCCACTGACCCAAAAGCACAGGCCGTTGTCCAGCGCGCAGTCCAGGCGGATGCGACCGACTTCGCAATTGTCCTTTTCGGAAGTGAACAGTGGCATCGGATATTTTTTATTTTCCGGCTCGTCAACCAAATCAACTCCGGGTGCTTTTTTCAAAACCGCGCGCGCGGCTTCGACGGAAACCGGTTTCTCAAATTCCGCGCTCACGGCGACGGAATGCGAGCGATAAACCGGCACGCGCACGCAGGTCACGCTCGCGCAAAACTTTTCGTGATGCATGATTTTGCGGCCTTCGTTTTCCATCTTCATTTCTTCCTTCGTGTAGCCGCTCGGCAGAAATGAATCCACCTGCGGAATCACGTTGAACGCGATCTGGTGCGGAAAAGTTTCCCTCGTCGCCGGTTTGCCGGAAACAATCTCGCCGACCTGCCGCTTCAATTCTTCAATCGCCTGCGCGCCCGCGCCGGAAACGGCCTGATAACTCGACGCTAAAATCCGTTTCACGCCAAATTCTTTGTGCAGCGGATACAACGCCATCAAAGTGATGGCCGTGGTGCAATTCGGATTTGCAATAATTCCTTTGTGCAACTTCACATCGGCGGCGTTGATTTCGGGAATCACGAGCGGCACGGAATCGTCCTGCCGGAATGCGCTGGAATTATCCACGACGACGCAACCGGCCTTCGCGGCAATCGGCGCATATTCTTTCGAGATGTTTCCGCCCGCGCTGAAGAGTGCGATGTCAATTCCTGCGAACGAATCCTTTGTGAGTTCCTTGACCGCGATTTCCTGTCCGCGAAATTTCAGCTTCTTGCCGGCCGAACGCGCCGACGCGAGCAAGGTGAGTTTGCCCACGGGAAAATTTCTTTTTTCCAGCGTCTTGATCATTTCGATGCCGACGGCGCCGGTCGCGCCGACCACGGCCACATGAGGGTTTCGGTTCATAAAGGGCGCGAAATATACCAGAAAGCGCCCTTGCGTCAATGTCGCCAGCCGGGGCACAACACATTTTCTTTTGATTTATGATTGACCAGCGCCGCCGCGTATGACGAAATGGTAAGGCTAAATTTATTCAGATGCCGAAAGCTGCAAATAGAAACGGAAACAACCCGCGGGCGGGCACGACGAAATACGACGCGCACCACAAGGTGCTGTCGCAAACCTATGGCGCGTTCGCGGACTTGCGCCGGGAACTTTCCGATTCCAAGACGACCGTCAACGAGCGCGAGGAACTGTTGCGCAGCTTCGCGGCCTGCCCCGATTCGCAGCGCGCGTGGCTGTTGCTCGAGGATTATTTTGAAAAACTTTTGCTCTCGCGCAAAGATTTCCCCGACACGAATTGGTGGCCGAAATTATTGAACGCGCAAGGCAAGACGCGATTGGAAGAACTGGCGTTTTTATTTTTGCGCGCAAAACGTTCCGTGCCGCCGGAATTGTCGGCGCACGCCAGCCCCGAACGTTTTGCCAAGGCCGAGGAGGCCGAGCAGGAAGTGAAGCTCGTGCAGGAACTGGAGCGCTGGCTCGCGCCGTCCGCGTTGCCGCTGCTCGACACGCCGCGCGCCACGCTCCGCGTCGTCTGCCGTGTGCAGGCGGGCGAGGACGAGCCGTCGCATCACCGGCTCGCGGTGCAATTTCTTTTGTCACGTCCGCGCACGGGCGAGAAGGCGCGCACGTTGCGCGAGATGATTGACCTCATTGTCCGCGCGACGCACGAGCAGGAATTGTTTCCGCCGGACGATTGGGAATTCATCCAGTGGATCGCCGACACGCATCGCAATCGCAATGACGGATCGCGACACACTGATTTTATCAGACGCGGAACTGCTCCAATGGCTCGCGCGCTGGGGCCATACGAATCGTCTCGAACTCGCGGAGAACGGCCAGCCGCTGCATTTCCAAGGACAGGTCGTCGCGCTCACGCCGCATCTCGAAAACGGCGACAAGGAACTTTCGTTCACGCACCGCATCGCGCTGCCCGGCGGTGAAAATCATTCCGTCGGCAACGTGAAATTTTTCAACCACCAGCCGCCGCTCGCGCTCGTGGGCAATACTTTTTTTCTGCTGCGCAACGCGCCGCCATCGCCGGTGCTGCGACATCTGGTCAACCAGCCGTCCGTGCCGGTCCGCAAATTGAGCCACCGCCTGCTGCTGCACCTGCGCAAAACGCAGTCGAATCACGGCGTGGATTGGGAAAGCTTGTGCATCGCGCACCCGGCGACGCCGCAGTTTGTTTTCGAACTGCTCGACGAAACCGTCCGGCTGCGCCTGCTCGCGAAAAGTGTGCGCGACAAGAGCCTCTGGTTTTGGAATGGACAAGAGTGGATGCCGAACGACCGGAAAATCCGTCCGGGCGACAAGCCGGAAATTCTCGACGACCCGCGCCTCGAACCCGCGACGCAATGGCTGCGCCGGCTCGACTGGTTCACGCCGGAATCCGGTTTGTGGATCGGCGACGCGAACGAAAATTTTCTCGATTCACTCGCGAGCGCCTGGGCCGCGCGCCCGCCGGAAGCGGAATTTCTCGGCAACCCGGCGTTCCATCGCCTGTTCCTCACGCCGCGTTTGCTCAAGCCGAAATTGATCGTCAAGGGCAGCGGCATTGACTGGCTCGCCGTTTCCGCCGAATGGGAACAGGAAGGCTTGAAACTTTCCAAGGCCGACCTCGAACGGCTCGCGAGCGCGACCGGACGTTTTGTGAAGTTGCCGAATTCCGGCTGGGTCGAACTCGACACCGCCGCCGTGCAGGGCGCGCATGAGGCGATGGCCGAAATGGGCGTCGAAGGTCTCATCGCCGTGCCGCAGAAAGTCGGCCTCGAAAATGTCGCGCATCTGGATGACGGGGAATTTTCGCGCTTTGCGGATTCGCCGGAAGCGAAGGAATTGCGAAAGCGCGTTTCCGAATTCAAAGGCGTTCCGTCCGTGGATTTGCCGAAAATTTTGCAGGCGGAATTGCGTCCGTATCAAAAGGACGGCTTCGATTTTCTCGCGCACCTCGTGCAGATCAGGCTCGGCGGCATTCTGGCCGACGACATGGGCCTCGGAAAAACTTTGCAAACCCTGACGTGGCTCGCGTGGCTCAAGGAACAGAACAAAAAAAATCCCAAGCCGTCGCTGGTGATCTGTCCCGCTTCCGTTTTGCACAACTGGCGGCGCGAGGCGGAAAAGTTCACGCCGAACCTGAAAGTGCTCGTGCTGGAAAGCGGCGCGGCGCGGCACAATTTGCGGAAACAGATTCCGCAAAACGACATCATCGTCACGAATTACGCGCTGCTGCGGCGCGATCTGGAGGAGCTGAACAAATTTGCGTTCCGCGCGGTGATTCTCGACGAGGCGCAGTTCATCAAAAATCCCGGCGCGCAGGTCACGCAATCCGTCAAGCAGCTCAAGTCGGAAAACCGCATCGCGCTCACCGGCACGCCGCTGGAAAACCGGCTGCTCGATTTGTGGAGCATCGTGGATTTCGTGCAGCCCGGTTATCTCGGCAATCAGGAACATTTTCTGGAAACCTACGAGCCGCGCGGCGAAAACGCCGAGTCCGAACAGCGCATCGCGCGCAAACGGCTTTCGGCAAAATTGCGCCCGCTCCTGTTGCGTCGTTTGAAAAAACACGTCGCGAAAGATTTGCCTGACCGCATCGAGGAACGGCTTGATTGTCCGCTCGGCGACGAACAGCGAAAACTTTATCTCGCCGAATTGCGTCGCAGTCGTGACCAGATCATGCACGCCGTCGCGGAGCAAGGCCTCAACAAAAGCAAGATGCACGTCCTCGCCGCGCTCACGCGGTTGCGGCAGGTCTGTTGTCATCCGTCGCTCGTCGGCAACGACACGGCGAGCGGCAAAACCGAGACGTTGTTTGAACTGCTCGACCCGCTCGTGGCCGACGGACAAAAAGTTTTGGTGTTCAGCCAATTTGTGCAGATGCTGCACATCCTCGAAAAAGAATGTCTGGCGCGGAACATTCCGACGCACATCCTCACCGGCCAGACGAAAGACCGGCAGTCGGTTGTGAATGCGTTTCAAGGCGACAAGGGCGCGGGCGTGTTCCTGTTGAGTTTGCGCGCGGCGGGCACCGGCTTGAATCTGACCAACGCCAGCTATGTCGTGCTTTATGATCCGTGGTGGAATCCGGCGGTCGAGGCGCAGGCCATTGACCGCTCACATCGCATCGGCCAAACACAAACGGTGAATGCCTACCGGCTCATCGCGCCTGGCACCGTCGAGGAAAAAATCTGGGAGCTACAACAAAGCAAAGCGCAAACCATCGCCGACGTGCTGGGCGAAGAAGGCTTCGCCCGCAGCCTCACGACGACGGATTTGGAATATCTATTTTCGGAAGATTAATCCACCAATGGATCAAGCCGCTTGTCCGGCACGAGATAATTGCGGACGTAATCTTTCACCGCGTTTTCAAGCGAAGTGATTTTTTCTTTGTAGCCGGTCGAGCGCAAACGCGAAATGTCCGCTTGCGTGAAATATTGATACTTGTCGCGAATTATTTCAGGCATTTCGATGAATTCAATTTTCGGTTTTTTACCGAGCGCTGTGAAAACTGAATTTGCCAAAGCAATCCAAGTGCACGCCTCGCCAGAACCGATGTTGAAAAGTCCGCCAGCTTTTTTGCTCGCGGCCAGATGCAGCGTCATCGCCACGGCGTCTTTGACGTAAAGAAAATCACGCTTCTGTTCGCCGTCGCGGAAATCCTTGCGATAACTTTTGAATAGGCGGATCAAGTTTTCATTTTTCACCTGTGCGAAACTTTTGTGGACGAGCGAACGCATGTCACCTTTGTGGTCTTCGTTCGGGCCGAAGACGTTGAAATATTTCAGGCCGACGATTTTGTTCAAAAATCCGGCGCGCTTGGCGTGCAGATCGAAAAGATGTTTCGAGTAGCCATACATATTCAGCGGGCGCAAATTGTCGAGTTGCGAATCGTCGTCTTCCATTCCCGCCGAGCCGTCGCCGTAAGTCGCGGCGGATGACGCATAAACAAAGCGCGACTTTGTTCGCGAGCGACCAGACGGCGAGGTCCTTGGTGAACTCGTAATTATTTTTGATGAGATACGTCGCGTCCTTTTCCGTCGTGGCCGAGCACGCGCCCATGTGCAGAACCAAATCAAATTTTCCCAGCGCGCCGTTTTGCAAACGCGGCAGCAAGTCGGCGGCCTCGACGTAATCGGCGAAACGCAGCGGCGTGAGGTTGCGCCATTTTTCGTTCGTGCCGAGGATGTCGCAGACGACGATGTTGTCGCAGCCGCGCCGGTTCAGCGCCCAGACGAGCGCGCTGCCAATGAAGCCCGCGCCGCCGGTGACCAGCACGCGCGCGTCGGAAAAATCGTTTGGTTTCATTTCAAAAATCAAATCAAAATTGCAATCGAATTTGATTTGTCCAAGTTTGTTTTATCTTTTGCGCGTCGTTCAAGGACAAAGTGCCGAGTTTTTGACGCAAAAGAATTTGTTCAAGACAATCCAATCGTGAAAGCCGGACAGTTGAGGCCACGCGCAATCCCGTCGCTTTCCAATCGGCCAGAGAAACATCGGTCAGTGAACGCGGGGTTGCCGAAGTTATGGCAGCGACGACTGCGTCTCCGGCATCAATCCAAAGAATCAAAACCGGACGGATTTTGGACGCCGCGCCGTTCGTGAACGGAATTTCGGCCAGCCAGATTTCACCGGGCCGCGACATTATCGTAAAGTCCTTCGTCTTCGGGAGCGTAGCTGTTCAAGAAAGCGCTGTGGTTGCGCAACGGCTGCGCGCCGCGCCGCCGGTCAATCCATGAGGCCAATTCCGCAAAATCTTCCGGCGGCAATTGCTCGACGGCTTGTTCGATTTCTTGAACCTTGCTCATAAGCAAATTCTAGCATTTGCGAACGGGGCTTTTCAAGTTTTGTTTAAGAAGACCAGACAAGCGCGCTGCCAATGAAGCCCGCGCCGCCGGTGACGAGGACGCGCGCATCGGAAAAATCGTTCGGTTTCATATTCCTTGAAAAGTTAAAAAAAATACTGATGATTACAACAATGCTTATCGAATAGCTCAAAAGAATAAGATTTTAAAAGAACTGTTCGATCAAAAAGTAAATTTGAAAAGTTGTGTGAATACGTTTTCAGAATATACATTTTCCGATGGATATTCCTTGTGGGTTTATAATCTAAACAACTTTAATTATTTGAAAGCGCTATTAGACGAATCGCCATCTGAAAAAAGCGAGATTTTTTCACATCTCACACCTTTGGTTGTTGATCCAAAACTAATCTACCGCCCGCTCTTCGAAAAAATATCTCGTTTAAATCTGGATGCTGATATTACCGCAAAAGCCCAAGAAGGAATTGAGAATATTAAAAAATTGGCAAAAGATTATGCTGATCAAAAAAATTAATCGGGAATTGATCTACGCCTTTTCATATCACCAGCCGAGGACGTGGGCAAAAATCAGCGGCGCGACAATCGTTGCGTCCGATTCGATGATGAATTTCGGCGTCTTCACGCCGAGTTTGCCCCAGGTGATTTTTTCGTTCGGCACCGCGCCGGAATAGCTGCCGTAGCTCGTGGTCGAATCGCTGATCTGGCAGAAGTAGCCCCAGAGCGGCACGCTGGTGCGCAGCAAATCCTGATGCAGCATCGGCACGACGCAGATCGGGAAGTCGCCGGAAATGCCGCCGCCGATCTGGAACATGCCGAGCGTGCTTTTCTTCGTGGCCGTGCGCGTGTAAAACTCGGCGAGCCACGTCATGTATTCGATGCCGGTGCGGACGGTGTGGACGTTCTTCACGTCGCCGCGGATGACGGCGGCGGCATACATATTGCCGAGCGTGGCGTCTTCCCAGCCGGGCACGACGATGGGCAGATTTTTCTTCGCAGCGGCGAGCATCCAGGAATCTTTCGGGTCAATCTGGTAATACTTTTCGTATTTGCCGCTCAGCAAAACCTTGTAGAAAAATTCGTGCGGGAAATAGCGTTCGCCCTTTTTGTCGGCGTCGGTCCAGACTTCGAGCATGGCTTTTTCCATGCGGCGCATGGCTTCGCCTTCGGGAATGCAGGTGTCCGTGACGCGGTTCATATGGCGGTCGAGCAACGCCTGTTCGTCCTCGGCGGTCAACGAGCGATAGCCCGGCACGCGTTCGTAATAATCATGCGCGACGAGATTGAAAACGTCCTCTTCCAGATTCGCGCCGGTGCAGGTGATCAAATGCACTTTGTCTTGGCGGATCATTTCGGCGAGCGAGAGGCCGAGTTCGGCGGTGCTCATCGCGCCGCCGAGCGTGATCATCATCTTGCCGCCCTTGTCGAGATGCGCGACGTAGCCTTTTGCAGCATCCACGAGCGACGCGGCGTTGAAGTGGCGATAGTGATGCTGGATGAATCGCGAAACCGGCCCGCCGGAAAGTTGGGTTGATTTTTTCTTTGCCATAAATTTATCAACCGCAGAGTCGCAGAGTTGCAGGGAAAAATGAAGGCAGAATTTTTGAAATTTGAAAGCGCAGCTCTGCGCCTCGCGCGTTTCCGCGGTAAAAATTTCTTTGGTTTTCAATTTAAGCGGTTATTTTCAGCGCGACTTTTATGCCGCAACTGAAAATCGCCCACGCCGCCACGCCCGCCGAACTCGGCTATTCATTTCCAGCCGAATGGGAAAAGCACGAGGCGACATGGCTCGGCTGGCCGCACAACGCGAGCGATTGGCCGGGAAAATTTGAAATCATCCCGTGGGTTTACGGCGAGATGGCGCGGCACATTTCTGCCGGTGAGAAAATCAATCTGATCGTGCGCCGCAAAAAAGATGAAGCGCACGCGCGGCATATTTTCAAACGCGTCGGCGTAGATTTGCAGAAAATCCGATTCGTCACGCATCCGACGAATCGCGGCTGGACGCGCGACACCGGGCCGATTTTTGTGAAGCGCAAAAATGAGACAGCCATAGTCCATTTCCATTTCAACGGCTGGGCGAAATACGGTAACTGGCGCAAAGACACAAAAGTTCCTGAAACCGCCGCGCGCATCCTTGGAAAAAAACTTTTTCACGCAGAATGCGACGGCAAACCGTTTGTGATTGAAGGTGGTGGAATTGAATTGAATGGCCGCGGCACGCTGATTTCAACGGAGGAATGCTATCTCGACCCAAAAATCCAGGTGCGCAATCCCGGCCTTGGCAAAAAAGAGATTGAGGCGACGTTGAAAAATTATCTCGGCGTCAAAAATATTTTCTGGCTCGCCAAAGGGCCGAAAGGCGACGACACGCACGGCCACATTGACGACATCTGCCGTTTCGTGAATGAGAAGACACTCGTGCTCGTGCGCGAAAAAAATCCGCGCGACGAAAATTACAAGCCGCTCGCGGAAAATTGGGAGCGCATCAAAGATTTGCGGCTCGAAGACGGCGGCAAGCCGGAAGTCGTGGAGTTGCCGATGCCGTCGCCGCTGTATTTTGACGGCGTGCGGCTGCCGGCGAGCTACGCGAATTTTTACATCGGCAACGCCGTCGTCATCGTCCCGACATTCAACGACCCGAACGATCGCGTCGCGCTCGGCATTTTGGGCGAACTGTTCCGCGACCGTCCCGTCGTCGGCATTCACGCCGTGGATTTAGTCTGGGGCTTTGGCTCCCTGCACTGCCTCACGCAGCAGCAGCCGGTTTGAAATAATCTTAGTCAGATAATGCTCGACAATAGCCTGAAAGTAGTCTAAATTCAGCCTATGAAAATTGCCAGTCATTCTCGTTCCAGAAAATCAAAAGCCAATCTACAATCCCAACTGTTCTCGTTAAGCAACGCCAAAACCTATTTGGGCCGTTTGATGGAAAAAGCCAGTCGCGGTGAAACAATTTACATTGTTCGCGGCCATCGCCGTTTCCTGTTGCAGGAAGTTCCAGAAATCGAGCCAATCCCCATGCGGCCAGCCGGATTTTTTTCCAGTGCTTACAGCAAGGCAGAAATTCAAGAAGAGAATCGTCTCGCCAAATCTTCGGTGATTCGCGCGCCCAAAGACCTTGAATAAAGGAACGCCATGAAACAATGGGATGTTTTCATGTTTCCGTTCAGCAAGGAACGACGGCATCCCGCCGTCATCATTTCCAACGACGAAACCTGCCAGAACCCTGACATCGAAGAAGTCAACGCCCTGCTTTGCAGTTCAGCCAAAGTGAATCGCGGCGCGAAGTCAACCGAGGAAGTTTTGGATGAGGCCGACGGGCTGGATTGGAAAACAATGGTGCGTTGCGACAAGATTCATCTGTTGCCCAAGGCACGCTTCGACGATAGAAAAGGCAATGTTACTGAAGAACGTCGCTACCTGATTGCCCGGAAAATGGTGGAAGTTTTAAGGCTGCCGATTCACCGACGATAATTATTTCGCACTGGATTGTTTAACGGCCTCTACGCAGCGGGCGCAAATGGTCGGATGCTCGGCGTTCTGGCCGATGTCCGTTTCCCAATGCCAGCAGCGTTCGCATTTCTGGCCATCGGCTTTAACAACTCCAACATCAACACTCGGCGCTCCAAAGTCCGAAGCGAGATGAGGTTCTTTTAGTCCACCATTTTCTAGTTGAGAAACATTCAATAACTCACGAAGCATATCCCAATTCTTCAAGAGAAGCTCGGCGGAACTTGTTTCTCCAGACAAAATAATTTTTGCTTCGAGGGCTTTTCCAATCGTTTTATTTTGGCGCGCTTTTTCGAGGTCTGGCAATACACGTTCGCGAACGGCAAAAAGCATTTCGTAGGAATGTTGTTCGAGGCTGTCAATTTGAAATTTGAAAATATCGAATTGTGATTGATGAACTGAATTCACATTTTTTCCCGGCACAAATTCCCACGCTTCGTCGGCCGTGAACGCCAGGATCGGCGCGAGCATCTGGCACAGGCCGGTCACCAGCCGGTGCAGCGCGGTCTGCGTGGAGCGGCGGCGCGGCGAATTCGCGGCGTCGGTGTAGAGCCGGTCTTTGATGACGTCGTGATAGACCGACGAGAGTTCCACGGCGATGAACTGGCTGAGCTTTTGATAGACGACGTGGAATTCGTATTGGTCGTAGGCGGCGAGGACTTCGGCTTCGAGCTTCGCGAATTCGCCGAGAATCCAGCGGTCGAGGCCGGTCAAGTCTGTCGTCCGCCACGGTGTGGCTCGCCGGATCAAAATCGTAGAGGTTCGAGAGCTGGTAGCGCAGCGCGTTGCGGATGCCGCGATAGGTCTCGCCCACCTTGTTGATGCGTTCCTCGCTCACGACGATGTCGCTGCGGTAATCCTGCGACGCCACCCACAGCCGCACGACGTCCGCGCCGTATTTTTTGACGTAGGCTTCGGCGGTCTGCGGTTTTTCGTAAGCGCCCTGCTTGCTCTTGGAAATTTTTTCGCGGTCGGCGTCCACCATGAAGCCGTGCGTCAAAACGGTCTTGAACGGCGCCGCGCCATTGCCCGCGAGCGAGAGCAGCAGCGACGATTGAAACCAGCCGCGATGCTGGTCGCTGCCTTCGAGATAAACGTCGGCCTGCCAGACTTCATCGCCGGTTTTGCCAGCGTGCTGCAATTCCTTCCGTTGTTTCAAAACGGCGCGCGAAGACGAGCCGGAATCAATCCACACATCCAGCGTGTCGATGGATTTGGCGACGGCTTCCGCACCTTTCCAATTCGCGGGCTTCACGAGCGACCAGAGTTCGCTCGGCGGATTTTTCGAACCACATGTTTGAGCCGTGTTTCTCGATGAAGTCGGCGGCGTTGTGGACAATTTGCGCGTCGAGAATTGGTTCGCCATTGGCGTCGTAAAATGCGGGAATCGGCACGCCCCAGGTGCGCTGACGGCTGATGCACCAGTCGGGACGAGTTGTTAACTGCGCCTTGAATTCGATTTTTTCCCCAATCGGGAACCCATTCAACTTCAGTTGCGATTGCTCTTAATGCACGCCGACGAATGCACCCAACGATTCACGCTTTTTGAAGGAGCTTCAAAAATCTGAACAAAGTGACCTTCAGATCATTTTGAGCCGGACACCAAATTTTCTAAATTCAGCGAATTGAATGATCCATTCTGATGAACCATTGATCCATCGCGCGGAAAATGATTGGCGTCTTGCTACGCCAACAATACGGATAGCTGTGATGATAATTTTCCTGATGCAGCAGCGCATGACGGACGCGCAATTCGTGAAGAACAATTTCGTTCGCGTCGCTCTTGCCATGTTTTTCCAAAATGGATTTGCCAATCATCTCGGCTGGCATCTGTTGCTCGACGGGCAATTCGTTTGAGTAGGCAAGTTTTCCATCATCATCAACGGGCGAGTAAATCGGCAGGCCATTTTGGCGTCCAAGATTGTAGTCGTCTAAGCCGTGACCGGGCGCGATATGCACGAAGCCGGTGCCCGTTTCTGCAGTAACAAAAGAGTCACCTGCGAGTAACTGGCCAAACCTCTTGATAAACGGATGCTCGTAGCACAGAAACTGAAATGAATAACCTGGATAGTTCGTCTTTGAAATTTTCGCGTTTTTTAGCCCGGCTTTTTCAATCAGTTTTTGCGCCAAATCAGTTGCAACTAAAAGGTATTCTACACCGCTTTCAGTTTCATGCTGAACAAAGCAATAAATAAGATTGCTGTTAAATGCCACTGCTAGATTTGCAGGCAATGTCCAAGGCGTCGTTGTCCAAATGACGACAAAAGCATTTTGCGGAATTAAATTTCTGGTGTCTTGATGAGATTTTTCAACATCAATTCGAAACTTCACAAACACGCTCTGGCTGACGTGGTCGTGATATTCGACTTCGGCTTCGGCGAGCGCGGTGCGGCACGGAATGCTCCAATAAACCGGCTTCTTGCCGCGATAGACAAAACCCTTGGCCACGATGTCCGCAAACAAACGGAGTTCATCGGCTTCGTATTCCTTGTTGAGCGTAAGGTAGGGATTTTCCCAATCGCCGAGCACGCCGAGGCGTTTGAATTGTGTGCGCTGGAGATCAATATATTTGCGCGCGTAGATTTCACAGGCTTTGCGGATCGTGGCAGCATCGGCGCTGGTGTCGCCGGCCTTGCGCATTTCCTGGGAGACTTTGAACTCAATCGGTAGGCCGTGGCAATCCCATCCGGGAATGTAAGGCGCGCTAAATCCTCGAAGCGTTTTATATTTGACGATGATGTCTTTGAGAATTTTGTTTAGCGCGGTGCCGATATGGACATCGCCGTTGGCGAACGGCGGGCCGTCGTGCAGGACGAATTTCGGCGCGTTCTCCTTGTCGCGTTGTTGCTGGATTTTTTCGTAAAGCCGCGCGGATTCCCACTTCTTGAGGCGTTCCGGTTCGCGCGCGACGAGGTCGGCGCGCATCGCGAAGTCGGTTCGCGGCAGATTCAGTGTGTTTTTATAGTCCGTCGCCATTTTTAGGAACGCAGACGGTAGCAGCGGGAAATTTGAGTGTCAACGAACGCGCGGGGCATTGATTTTGATGAAATCGGGGCATAAACAAAAAAACCGGGCCAAGCGGTCAGAAGATGACCGAGAGGCCCGGGGAATTTAGAATGAGTAAAACGTGGGATCACGGAGAACTCCAATCTGCGCCTTTACTGGAGCGCAAATCGAAAACCTAAAATTCAAAGATCATTGTGCAACCAACTCCTTCATCTTCGCGTTGCAACTGTGGATAGTAAATCATGGTTTCTTATTTTAGTCAACACAGATTCAAAAGTATAAGAAATACTGCTTATTTGGGCGTTGCTTAATTAGAACATGGTTTCAGAAATTCGTTTGGGCGGGTGACGGGGATTTTTGTTTGTGTTCCCGATTCACAAAAAAATCCTGTTTACAGAAAATCCCCGGCTGTTAGCATCCGTCAAGAAAGACGGTGTGAGAACGCATGAAAAAAATTGAAGCCATCATCAAGCCTTTCAAATTGGACGGCGTAAAATCAGCGCTGGCGGATTTGGGAATCCAAGGACTGACCGTCACCGAGGTTAAGGGATTTGGACGCCAGAAAGGACACACGGAAATTTATCGCGGCAGCGAATACGCCGTGGATTTTTTGCCGAAGATTAAAATTGAAGTGGTTCTGGCGGATGCGCAGGTTGCCGCCGTGGTGGATGCGATTGTAAAATCGGCCAAGACGGGAAAGATCGGCGACGGGAAAGTTTTTGTAAGTTCGGTGGAAAGTGTGTTGCGCATACGCACCGGGGAAACGGGCGAACAGGCGGTTTGATTGAGAGTGCGCAGCCGGCGCTGCAAAAATGATGGGAAACATTGATTATATTGACTGAAAGAGCGTTGTGAATAACTTGCGAACAAAAGTTAATATGTTGTCCTCGAAATTTCCGGCCCGTTTGTTTAAAACAGTCACGCCCACAAAAGTTGTTCGTGGCGTTTCACCATTTTGAGCAAACCGAGGCTGGCAGAGTTCGCTTGGCGGATTGTAAGTCGTTGAATACAAATTGCTTAATTTTTGTTTTGAATGAAATTTTTTAGGGGCAGCGCAAAGTGGTTGTTTAGTCTGGCCGAGCGGGGGTCACTTGGCGTAGAGATTGTCTCGGAAAGTGGACGGCAAAATCAGATTTTTCGGCGCGGTGAATAAAACGCTTTAATAACGGACTGTTTAACGGAAAGCATATGCAACATTCGGCGGAAAAAATTTGGAGTTCAGCGCAGGAACATCTTCGTTCCAAATTGAGTGCCGACACCTACAATATGTGGTTTGCGTCGCTACGGGCCGGGGCGATTGACAACCAGCAGGTCACGCTGGAAGCGGCGAATGAATTTTGCGAAGTCTGGCTCAAGGATAATTATTTGAGCTTGTTGCAGGATGCGCTGGCCATCGCCGCCGGCCGGCAGTTACAGATCAAATTCAAATCAACGCCCGGAACGACACCGATAACCGCCGCCGCGCCGATGAAAGCAAAAACCCCGGCGGTAGTTCACGAGCGGATCGCCAACGGCGACACCCATTTCAATCCCAAGAACACGTTTGATTCGTTTGTCGTCGGCAACAACAACAATTTCGCTTACGCCGCCGCCAAAGCCGTCGCCGAGGCGCCCGGCAAATCCTACAACCCGCTTTTTCTTTACGGCGGTGTCGGTCTCGGCAAAACCCATTTGCTGCACGCCATTGGCCAGCACGTTTCGGTAAACAAAAAAGGCGCGCGCGTCGCCTACCTTTCGTCTGAAAAATTCACGAACGAATACATTGACGGCATCCAGAACAACCAGCTTGTCAAGTTCCGCAAAAAATACCGCCAGACCGACGTGCTGTTGATTGATGACATCCAGTTTCTCGCCGGCAAGGAGCGCATTCAGGAGGAATTTTTCCACACGTTCAACGCCCTGCATGAAGGACACAAACAAATCGTTTTGACCTGCGACCGGCCGGCCAGTGAAATTCAGGGTCTTGAGCACCGTCTCGTCTCGCGCTTTGAATGGGGTCTGGTCACGGACTTGCAACCGCCGGATGTCGAGATGCGCCAGGCCATTCTGAACAAGAAAGCCCAGACCATGGGTGTCACCTTGCCGGATGAAGTGTTGAGCTTTTTGGCCAATCGCATCCGCACCAATGTCCGCCGGCTCGAAGGCGCGCTCATCCGGGTTGCTTCCTATGCTTCGCTCACCGGCAAGAAGCTCACCATCGAAGTCGTCGAAGGTTTGCTGCGCGAAATTCTGCACGAAGAAGGCCGTTTCTCCATCAGCATCGAGGTCATCCAGAAAAAAGTCGCCGAACATTTCGACATCCGCCTCGCCGACATGACCAGCAAACGCCGCCCGGAAAACATCGCCTTCCCGCGCCAAATCGCGATGTATCTGTCGCGCCAGATGACCGAAAGCTCGCTCAACACCATCGGCGAAGCCTACGGCGGACGCGACCACGGCACGGTGTTGCATGCCTGCCGCCTCGTCAAAGACCGCATGGAAGTGGACGCCAACGTCCGTCAGGTAGTCCACTATCTCGAAAAACAGTTGATGAGATGAACTTGAAGTTTTCAGCGTTCAGTTTTAGAACTTGAAACTGAAAACTTGAAACTCGAAACTGCTGCAATGGCAGTCATTGAAGTCAGCAATCTCACCAAAGCCTTCCGCACTTACAAAAAGCAGCCGGGTTTTGCGGGCGCAATCAAAGGACTGTTTCACCGTCAATACGAGCAGACCGTCGCCGTCAACGAAGTCAGTTTCAAGATTGAACCCGGCGAACTTGTCGGTTTTCTTGGCCCGAACGGCGCGGGCAAAACGACAACTTTGAAAATGCTCGCCGGTTTGCTTTATCCGACCAGCGGCTCGGCAAAGGTTCTCGGCTACACGCCATGGGAACGCGCCGACGGCTATCGCCGCCAGTTCGCGCTGCTGCTCGGACAAAAAAATCAATTGTGGTGGGATTTGCCCGCGCGCGAATCGCTCGAACTGAACGCAAAAATTTACGGCATTCCCGCCGACCGTTTTGAACGCACCGTCGCCGAAATGACCGAACTGCTCGACCGTCAAAGAAAAACTCAACGTCAGCGTGCGCGAGCTTTCCCTCGGCGAACGCATGAAAATGGAACTCATCGCGTCGCTGCTGCACGAACCGAAGGTGCTTTTTCTCGACGAGCCGACCATCGGCCTCGACGTGACTTCGCAGAAAACCGTCCGCGATTTTATCCGCCGACACAACGCCGAGCGCAAGACCACGATTCTGCTCACGAGCCATTACATGGCCGACATCCAGGCGTTGTGCGAGCGCGTCATCATCATTGACCACGGCAAAACTTTCTTCGACGGCAAGTTGAGCGAAATCGTGGACCGCTTTGCCGATTTCAAGCTCGTCACGATTCAATGCGACAAGGCGAACGAAATTTCAACCGAAAATCTGGCGCGTTACGGCGAAGTGGTTGAAAAAACTCCCGAAGCGGTCAAGTTCAAGGTCAAACGCGACCGCGTGATTCCCGTTTGCAAATCGCTGCTCGACGATTTGTCGGTGAGCGACATTGACATCCAGGAAGTGCCGATTGAAGACGTCATCCGCCAGATTTTTGCGCGATAAAACTTTTATTGAATCTTATCGGGCATTTGTGCTTATCCAAGCGCGTCGCGGCACTAATAATTGCTTGCCGTTACGCTTCCCAAAGACATAATACACGCCCGATGTTTCAGGCGTTTCAAGTTCCCGCCGGCATATTTTACATGGGTTGGTAGCTCAGTCGGTAGAGCAGTGCCCTTTTAAGGCATTGGTCGAGAGTTCGAGTCTCTCCCAACCCACCATTCTTCGTCGCCAACAAAACTTGCCCCGCGCAACGCGCGCCGTTTAATCTGACCCATGCGGCTGCTCGACCGATACCTGTTCCGCGAACTGCTCACACCGCTGGCGTATTGCCTCGGCGGGCTGGTGCTTTTGGGAAATTTTTTCAGCCTGTTCGGCGAACTGGAAAAATTGCAGGAACGCAAACTGCATTTCCTCGACGTGCTTGAATACAGCCTGGCCATCACGCCGGAATTTTTGGTGATGGTGCTGCCCATCACGCTGCTGCTGGCGCTGCTCTACACGCTCACCAATCTTTCGCGTTCCAACGAACTCACCGCCATGCGCGCGGCGGGCATCAGCCTCTGGCGGATTTGCGCGCCGTATTTTTTTGTCGGCTGCGCGTTGAGCGTGGCGCTGTTCATCTTGAATGAATTTGTTAGTGCCGCGCAGTTCGGATTGGAAAAATCATATTCTGACTCGTTATGTCCAAAAGCCCGGCGACATCGAATCAAAAAACGAATTCCGCAATTTCGGATTCACCAACGCGCGCGGCCATCGCGCGTGGTTCATCGGCGAATATCGCCTGGCGACCGCCGAAATGTTCAAGCCGCAGGTGAACTGGTATGCGGCAGACGGCTCGATTCAACTGCTGCGGGCTGATCGCGCCGTGCGCACGAACGGCGTCTGGACTTTTTACAACGCGGCGGAATATTCGCAGGCTGACGCGGGTGCGCCGCTCGTGCCGTCGCTGCTGACGAACGTGCTGGCGATGCCGGAGTTCGACGAAACACCCAATCAAATCCGAAGTGAAATCATGATCAGCAGCTATCAGAGCCTTAAAAAAAACCGCAGCTCGGACATTCCGCTCACGGATATTTTCGCCTATCTGCGACTGCACCCGAACCTGCCGGCGGCGGATTCGGGCTGGCTGTTCACTAAATTTCACGGACGGCTCGCCGCACCGTGGACATGTCTGGTCGTGGTGCTCATCGCGATTCCGTTTGGCGCGGCGACGGGACGGCGGAATCTTTTTGTCGGTGTCGCGGGCAGCATTTTCATCTGCTTCGGTTATTTTGTAATTCAACAAATCGGCCTTGCGCTCGGCTCCGGCGGTTATCTGCCCGCGTGGCTGGCGGCGTGGCTGCCAAATTTAATTTTCGGCGCGCTCGGTCTGGCGTTGATGATGCGCGTGCGATAATTTTGATTCATAACAACGTGATCAACGAACTGGCCAGATTGACGAAGCACCACGAGCGGCTGCAACTGCTCTATCAGGTGAGCAACGTCATCCACTCCACGCTTGAGGCGCAGGAGGCGCTGCAATTGATCGTGAGCGAAGCCGTCCGCCTGATGAACGCCAGTTCCGGCTCGGTGGTTTTGATAAATCCCACTTCCGGTTTTCTGGAGATTTCCGCGTCGCAAAACCTGCCGAGCGCGGCCACCAAATTAAAATTGCGCATCGGCGAGGGCGTCACCGGCTGGGTCGCGCGCCACGGCAAGCCGGTGCGCGTGGGCAATGTGACGCGGGATCCGCGTTATGTCGCGGCGCGGCGCGGCGTGAAGTCGGAACTGGCCGTGCCGCTCGAAGTGAACGGCGAAACGCGCGGCGTGATCAACGTGGATTCGGATCGCGCGGATGCCTTCAGCGCGGACGACCAGGATTTGCTCGAACAACTCGCCGTGCAGGCGGCCAAGGTGATTCACAACACCTGGCTCTACGAACAATTGCGGTTGAAAGTGCATTTGTTCGAGTCGCTCGCCAGCGTGAGCCGCACGATCAATTCCACGTTGAACCTGGACGAGGCGTTGCGCGTCATCACGCGCGAGGCGTGCGAACTCATGCGCGCGCGGATGTGTTCGCTGATGATGCTTGACGAAAGCCGTGGATGGCTTGATCTGCGCGCGAGCTACGGCGCAAGCGACACTTACATTAAAAAACCGCGTTTGAGTGTTGAAGAAAGTTTTTTGGGAGTTGTTGCGCGTCGTAAAAAACCGCTGCAAATCGCCAACGTGCAAACTTCAAGCCGTTATCAAAACGTCGAGGTCGCGCGCCAGGAAGGATTGGTTTCGCTATTGAGCGTGCCGTTGCTTTTCGCCGGTCAATCCATCGGAACACTCAATGTTTACACGGGCCGGCCTTATAATTTTTCCAACGAGGAAATTAAAATCTTGAGCGCGCTGGCGGAATTGTCGGCGATCGCGATTGAAAAGGCGCGCCTCTACGAACGCATCGTGGACGTGGAGGAACAATTGCGCCAAAACGAAAAACTTTCCGCGCTCGGCCTGCTCGCCGCCGAGGTCGCGCATGAAATCCGCAATCCGCTCACGGTGATGAAATTGCTTTATCATTCGCTGGATTTGAAATTTCCCGCGAGCGATCCGCGTGCGAAAGACACGCGCATCATTGAATCAAAGATTGATCACTTGAATAAAATCGTGGAGCAGATTTTGGATTTCGCGCGCACGACCGAGCCGGAACTCGCGCCGGTGAACTTGAATGAATTGGTTGACGAACTGGGATTGCTCGTCCGTCACAAGCTGGCCAATCAAAATGTCCGGCTCGTCCGTGATTTGCAGCCGGACTTGCCGTTGATCATGGGTGATGCCCCACAATTGGAACAAGCCTTTCTGAATCTGATTCTCAATGCCGCCGAAGCCATGCCTGACGGCGGCACACTCACAATCAAGTCCCATGGGATCTCCTTGCCACAAACCGGCGCGCAGCCCGCTCATATCGCGATGGAATTCAAGGATACTGGGAAGGGCATGAGCGCAGAATTGCAAAAACGCGCTTTCACCGCCATCTTAAGCACCACGAAGGCCAAGGGAACCGGACTCGGCCTGGCGATTGTCGGTCGCATCATTGAAACCCACCGCGGTGACATCTGCATTAAGTCCAAAATCGGACGCGGCACCTCAATTGTCATCACGCTACCCGTTCAATAAGAGGCTGCCGCAGAAACTGTCTGCCATACTAGTCCTCAAAATAGTCCTCAAAATTTCATGATTTGAATTGCGTTGCTCCCGCTCAACCTCTCCACGTTTCGCTGTCGTCAGAATGCGCGTTCGACGCGTTTAATTTTATTTTGCTGGCTCTGCAGCCGATTTTGTTTTTGCATCGTCGTGAAAATCCTTAATCTAAAGAAATGCAAAATTGAATGCTGGTTGCAAGAGCGACTTTAGTTTATACTCATTTGAGTTTTTTTGAAATGGAGTCGCTGCACAAGCACAATTGTAATCTTGCGATTCAAAGAAAAAATCCAACTGTAAAATTGAATCAGATTGAAATTAGATAGATAACGTTAAAGTCAAAATTATTGATGTGTTTTTGTTTATTTATATCATAAAAATTGAATTTAATGGCAATTTAATGTAAACAAAATTATAAAATCAAGATCGGTATGCATTCTCCCGCTTAAGCTATCATAGTTTTTTTATTACGAATTTCATGTTTGTCTACCCAAAAAAATACGACGTCATCGTAATTGGTGCTGGTCATGCCGGTGTTGAAGCCGCGTTAGCCTCTGCCCGGATGGGTTGTCAGACTTTGCTCCTGACGATGAATGTAGATTCGATTGGGCAGATGTCTTGCAACCCTGCGATTGGAGGGCTTGGGAAAGGACACTTGGTTCGTGAAATTGACGCGCTTGGCGGTGAAATGGGTAAAGCAACGGACATGACCGGACTGCAATTTCGAATGTTAAATACGAAGAAAGGCCCGGCAGTCTGGTCTCCGCGCGCACAGTGCGATAAGAAGGCTTATCAATTTAGGCTTAAATGGATATGTGAGTCAGAACCAAATCTTGATGTAAAACAAGGACAATCTTCCAAGATTTTACACAGGGGCGGCCATGCGTTTGGCGTCGAAACCAATTTGGAGGTTCAATATCACGGCCAGACGGTTGTTATCACAACCGGAACTTTTTTGCGTGGATTGATGCACATTGGATCAAACCAGCAAGCGGGAGGTCGTGCTGGAGATTCGGCGGCGATGAGTCTTTCAGGTTCGCTCAAAGAGATTGGATTAGAACTCGCCAGGCTTAAAACCGGAACACCGCCTCGATTACTACGTCAATCAATTGACTTTTCAAAAACTGAAGCTCAATTTGGTGATGAGCCAATTCCTTATTTTACCTATTGGAAAGATGATTTGTTCCATGTGGAACAAAATCGCGGTAGGTTTGCTGGAGCTGGAAATTCAAAAGGTAAATACCCGCATGGCTCTGTGCTTGATAAAATCAATGAACAATTGCCCTGTTTCATCACATTCACAACCGAAGCCACAGCGAATTTGATTCGTGCCAATCTTCATAAATCACCCATGTATTCAGGTGTAATTGAAGGAATTGGACCGCGATATTGCCCTTCAATTGAGGATAAAATTGTTAAATTCTCGGATAAGGAACGGCATCAGATTTTTCTCGAACCTGAAGGTATAGAAACCGATGAAATTTATGTGAACGGCTTTTCAACGTGCCTGCCGTTTGAGGTGCAGGTTGATTTGGTTCGGACAATCATTGGATGCGAGAACGCCGAAATCATGCGCCCGGCTTACGCGGTTGAATATGATTTTTCTCATCCAACACAATTGCTCCCATCGCTCGAAACAAAAATTTGTCGAAATCTGTTTTTGGCCGGACAAATTAACGGCACTTCTGGTTATGAAGAAGCTGGTGCGCAAGGATTGATGGCTGGAATCAATGCGGCTCGTCGAGTCAAAAAACTGGAGCCGGTTGTTCTCCGGCGCGATCAGGCATACATCGGTGTCTTGATTGATGATTTGATTACGAAGGGCACGACCGAGCCTTACCGGATGTTTACCTCACGCGCTGAATATCGGCTTTTACTGCGACAGGACAATGCCGATATGCGGCTTTCGGAGATTGGTTACAATATCGGCTTGCTACCGGAGCGAAACTATCAGAAATTCTATGCAAAGAAACTTGCTTTTGAAAATGAATTAACACGTTTGAATAAAACATATTATGAAAGTAATATCTTGGTAAAAATCTTGAGCAGGCCGGAGATTTCCTACAAAGATTTGCCAAATAAAAATGAATCCTTGTCTGACGAAGTCATCCAGCAAGTTGAGATTGCGGTGAAATACGCTGGCTATATTGATCGTCAGGAATTGGAAGTTCAAAAATTTAAGAAATTTGAGGACAAATTAATTCCTGAGACATTTGATTTTTCAACTGTGCCGAGCTTGCGCCTCGAAGCCCGCCAAAAATTTGCCAAAATTCGTCCAACGACCATTGGCCAGGCAGCGCGGATTTCCGGTGTGTCGCCCGCCGACATCAGCATCCTCATGGTTTGGTTAAAGCGTTCGGCTGGCAGGAATGGGGACAACGATTCTTCCAAAGATTTGGTTCAGCTCGATTGTCAAACCGGCATTGCGGAAACCGAAGAGATTTGAATTCTCTTCGCGATTTGCGCGCGATAAGATTTCGCAGATGGACACAAACACCAAAACCGGACGATTGGATTTTGTTGAAGCAGCGCTCAAAGCCGGACTTGTGTTCCACAGAATTCTTTCCTAAACCGGTCAATCTTGTAACCTTTGTTTCCGATTTTATGCCCGACGAAAATCAACAGCCGCAGCGCAAAACCCTCGACGACCGCGCGAAGATGACCGAACTCGAACGCATCCGGCATTCCGCCGCGCATGTCCTCGCCACCGCCATTCTTGCGCCTCTGGCCGGACGCGCAATTCGCCGCCGGGCCGCCGGTCGAGAACGGTTTTTATTACGACGTGGAACTCGCACATCGCATCGCGCCGGAAGATTTCGCCGCCATCGAGGCCGAGATGAAAAAGGAGATCAAGGCCAACAACACGTTTGAAAAAGTCGTCGTCACGCGCGAACAGGCTTTGGCCGACGCGAACGAAGGCCGCCTCGCCGCGTTGAAGCCGCGTGGCACGCCGAGTAAATTCAAACTGGACATCGTCCAGAACATTCCCGCCGGCGAGCCGATCTCGTATTTCAAGAACGGCGATTTTCTCGACCTCTGCGCCGGGCCGCACGTGATGCGCACCGGCAACATCGGCGCGTTCAAGCTCACGCACGTGGCCAGCGCGTATTACAAGGGCGACGAGCGCAACCCGCAGCTCCAGCGCATCTACGGCACGGCGTTCAAGAACAAGACCGAGATGGACGCCTACTTCACGATGCTCGAAGAGGCGAAGCGCCGCGACCATCGTAAGATCGGCGCGGAGATGGGATTATTCGCGCTGGACACCGAATACGTCGGGCCGGGACTGCCGCTGTGGCTGCCGAAAGGCACGGCCATCGTGGAAGAACTGGAAAAGCTGGCGAAAGAAACGGAATTCGCCGCCGGTTATGTGCGCGTGAAAACGCCGCACATCGCGCGCGAAAAAATGTATAAAACGAGCGGGCATTTGCCGTATTACGCGGAGTCAATGTTTCCGCCGATGATAGTGCGATGAAAATGAAATACACGTATTGCTAGCAAGAAGAATTGCAAAGCATCTGCGACAATGAACTTTGAACGAAGTTTGAAAAAAAGAATTCTTACAATGATCGTCTGCAAATTCTTGCTCGTCAACAAAAGTAGAAAGCATTAGTGACGCGCTCAGCTACGAAATTGGGTTTGAAGCTAGAAATCATTTAGCCTACTGAAAATTTGGAATTTTTGCAATCTTTAGGTGAAATTTGTTCAGCATTTGATTCGTTTGACGAAAGTCGAGGTCAGGCGAAGCGTTATTTTCTCAAAGCCATGAACTGCCCGCATCATCACCGCATTTTTGCGGCTGAACCGCGCAGTTATCGCGATTTGCCGTTGCGCCTCGCGGAATACGGCACTTGTTATCGTTACGAACAGTCGGGCGAATTGTTCGGCCTCATGCGTGTCCGTTCCTTGAACATGAACGACGCGCACATTTACTGCACGCCAGAACAGTTCGCCGCAGAATTTAATGCGGTCAACGAAATGTATCTGAAGTATTTCAAAATTTTCGGCATCGAAAAATATGTGATGCGCTTCAGCACGCACAGCGCGGAAGGTCTCGGCAAAAAATACGTTGATGAACCGGCTTTGTGGAAACAGACCGAAGACATGGTCCGCAAAGTTTTGATTGATTCAAAAATTCCCTACGTCGAAGTGCCGAACGAGGCGGCGTTTTACGGCCCGAAGATTGACGTGCAGGTGTGGAGCGTCATCGGCCGCGAGTTCACGCTGGCGACGAACCAGGTGGACTTCGCCGTGCCCGCGAAGTTCGGCCTGAAATATCGCGACCGCGACAACTCGGAGAAGACGCCGCTGTGCATCCATCGCGCGCCGCTCGGCACGCACGAACGGTTCATCGGCTTTTTGATCGAGCATTACGCCGGCAACTTCCCGCTCTGGCTCGCGCCGGAACAGGTGCGCGTGCTGACGCTGGGCGAGGACGAAAAATTGATCGCCTACGCGAAATCCATCGTGGACGAATTGCGCGGAAATTTTGTCCGCTGCGAAGCCGATTTCCGCAACGACCCGATCAAGGCGAAAATCGCCGAGGCCGAGCAAGCCAAAGTCCACACGATGCTCGTCATCGGCGGCCGCGACATGGACGCGGGCGCGGTGTCTGTCCGACTGCACGGCAAAGGCAACGTCGGCGCGAAACCGAAGGGCGAAGTCGTGGCGGATATTTTGGCGGCGATTAAAGAACGCCGCGCAAATTAAGCGCATTATGAAAAAACTTTTCTGTCCCATAATCTTCGCCACTCTTGGTTTTAATCTTATGGCTCAAACCAATTCACTCGCGCCGGCCAGCCCGGAAAAATTGACTTCGGCAGTTTATCAATGGGAAAAAATGAAACCTGTCGCTGTCACCAACGGCGTGCGTCGCGCGGTGTTCGACGGCGCGACGGCGACGGTGGACAAACTTCATTGCCACATTTCCACGCTCAATCCGGGCGAAGTCAGCGGCGAGCCGCGCCTGCATTTGCAGGAGGAAGTCATCATCGTCAAGGAAGGCACGATTGAGGCGTTTCACGACGGCAAAACGGAAATCGCCCCGGCGGGTTCGGTGATTTTTTTTGCGAGCCATGCGACAACGCGACTGCGCAATCCCGGCAAGGTTCCAGCCACTTACACGGTAGTTTATTATTTGACGCCGCTCACGCCCAAAAAATGACGGCGCGAAATTGAATGGCGAAGTCGTATCAGATTTCTGCCGGAAGTCAAAAGAGTGGTGGGCGCAAGAAGACGCGTTGCATTTGTTCAGGCTCATTGTTATTAGAAACGAAGCGTTAGTTCGCTCACATCATATTTATGAAAAAAATAATTCTGTTAATTATTGTTCTGGCGGTGGGAATTGGATTGGGCATTTATTTCCAAAAGCAATCCAAAACCCAAAAAATTGAAACCCAGGCGCAGACGGACGCCGAAAAAGCCGGCGACGCCGTCAAGGAAGGCGTGCAAAAGGTTGAGACGGTCGCGACCAATGTGGCGGCCGATGTCAAAGTGGGCGCGCAAAAAGTCGGCGAGTTCACGACCAACGCGGTCGGCGAGATCAAGCAGAAGTTGAATTGAACCGTTCTGCCGACGGCGAAGTTTGCAGGCAAACGGTAAAATCATCATGACCTGGAACGAATTATTTTTCGATTTCGTGACGCTTTGGGTGACGGTTGATCCACTCGGCACCGTGCCGCTGTATTTGTCGGTGACCAAACATCTGCCGGCGGCGGAACGAAAGCGCGCGGCGGTGCGCGCCACCATCATTTCCTTCGTGCTGTTGGCGGCGTTTCTTTATCTTGGCGAGTATTTGTTGAATGTGATGCGGATTGAACTGCTTTCATTTCAAATCTCTGGCGGAATTATTTTATTTCTTTTCTCGCTCACGATGATTTTCGCCAAGGAAAATCCCAACGACGCCCCGGCGGACAAAGGCCATGACGTGGCGGTTTTTCCGCTGGCCATGCCGTCCATCGCCACGCCCGGCGCGCTGTTGTCAGTGGTGGTGCTGACGGACAACAACACGCACAGTTTTTTTCAGGAAACCCTGACGTGCGGCGTGCTGGTGCTGGTGCTGGCGGCCACGCTGATCCTGATGTTGCTGGGCGACCGGATTCTTGGATTGATCGGACGTTCGGGCGCAAACATCTTGAGCCGCGTGATGGGCTTGATTCTCTCGGCGGTGGCGGTGCAGATGGTTTTCAGCGCACTCGAAGGCAAACTCGGTCCGGGATGAGCAATGCTATTGTTCTCGAAGCGATTCGAGTCCATCCTGTGAACCGATGGAACAACGGATTCTGAACCTGCTCGCGCAAAAGGATTATGTTCCGGCGAATGTGCCGGAGTTGCTGCGCTTGCTGCGCCTGTCCCCAAACCGCCAGCAGGAGTTGCAGGCCGTTCTCCAAAAGCTGGAACAATCCGGCGAAGTCGCGCGCATCAAGGGCAACCGTTACGTCAGCCCGCGCGAAGCCGATTTGATTCCCGGCCGCATCCGCATGAACCGCGCGGGCAAAGGTTTTCTCCAGCCGGACGATGCAAGCCTCAAAGAAATCGCCATTCCCGAAAGCGCCACCGGCACGGCGTTGCATGAAGACCGCGTGCTGGTGCGCCGCGACGTGCGCCGGAAAAATTTCCGCGAAGACGATCAGGAAACCGGCACGGTCGTCCGCATCCTCGAACGCAAACGCACGCAGCTCGTCGGCACGCTGGCGCAAGGTCGCAATTCGCTCTACGTCATTCCCGACGACCCGCGCATGCCGCACGATGTTTATGTGCCGCCGGCGCGCGACACGGGCCGTCCCGCGCGCGTGGGCGATAAAGTTGTCGTAGAGTTGCGCGAATGGGAATCGCGTCACACCAGTCCCGAAGGCGAAATTGTCGAAGTCCTCGGCGCGCCGGATGCGGAAGGCGTGGACATGCTTTCCGTGCTGCGCCAATACGATTTGCCGCTGCATTTTCCAAAGGAAGTTTTGGCCGAGGCGCACGCCATCGGCTCAAGGGTTGACGCAAAAGATTTTGCCGGTCGTGTGGATTGCCGCAGTCATCAAGTCATCACGATCGATCCCGACGACGCAAAAGATTTCGACGACGCGATTTGTCTCGAAAAAATTTCGCCGGAGCAATGGCGGCTTGTGGGTTCACATTGCGGACGTGTCGCACTACGTCAAGCCCGGCACCGCGCTTGACATCGAGGCCGAGAAACGTGGCAACTCCACCTACCTCGTGGACCGCGTCATCCCGATGCTGCCGGAGGCTTTGAGCAATGAACTTTGCTCGCTCAAGCCGAATGTGGACCGCCTGACCAAGTGCGTGGAATTTCTCGTGTCGCAGGACGGCCGCGTGCTGAACACGAAGTTTCACTCCGCCGTCATCCACTCGCAACGACGTTTCGCCTACGCGCAGGTGCTGGAAATTTTGCAACGCGCGCCGACGGACGACCCGATTGAGCAAATGCTGCATTCGGCGCATCAGCTCGCGCAAAAAATCCGCCGCGCGCGTTTCAAGGCTGGTTCGCTCGAACTGGATTTTCCCGAAATGAAAATCCGCTTGGACGAGCAGGGAAAGATTTTGCGCATCGAAAAAAACGAGAACGACGTGTCGCACCAGTTGATCGAGGAATATATGCTGCTCGCCAACGAAGCCGTCGCCACGCGCCTGATGCATTTGCGCTCGCCGGCGATTTACCGCATCCACGAGGAACCGGACGCGCGCCGTTTGCAGGAATACCGGCAGGAAGTTTTGGCGCACAACGTGCAATGCGGCAACTTGAGCCAGCCCGCCGAAATTCAAAAACTTCTCCACAAACTCGGCACGCTGCCCATCGGCGCGGCGTTGAAGATTGGATTTCTGAAATCGCTCATGCGGGCGCGTTACGCGGTCGAGCCGCTCGGCCATTACGGATTGGCCAAGAAAAAATACACGCACTTCACCTCGCCCATCCGCCGCTACGCCGACCTCGTGGTGCATCGCGCGTTGTTCGACAAGAACGCGCTGAAGGAAGCGGCGCTCAAACCGATCGCCGAACATATTTCCGTCACCGAAAGAAATTCCGCCGACGCCGAGCGCGACAGCAAGGACGTGAAGTTGTTCGCATTTCTGAAGGCGCAGTTGGAATCCGGCGAGCCGATAAAATATCCCGCGCTCGTGACCGACGTGCGGAATTTCGGTTTCTTCGTGGACGTGAGCGGCCTCGCGATGAGCGGCCTCGTGCCGTTGTCGTTGATGCAGGACGATTTTTATGTCTTCGACGAATCGCGCAGCAATCTCGTGGGCCGCCGCACGCGCCGCGTGATCCGGCTCGGCGACCGGCTCACCGTGCAGGTGGCAAAAGTAGATAGTTTCAAAAAGCAGGTGGATTTTTGTCTCGCAGCCGAAGAAGGCAAAGCATCTTCGATGCGGCCAACCGGGTCGCATCCGCAGCAATATCAACCGCACGCAAAACGCCAGCCAGATTCATGGCGAGATTCAAAACGTCCGCCGTCGTCGCGTCCGGGCAAATCACAGAATGCCCGCCGGTCAGACGAACGTCCGCAAAACGCCAAGCCGGCCATGTTTCAAACCTCCGGCTCAAAGTTTTCCACCACGCAACGCCCGCTGATCAAATCCAGCGGCAGCCAGCGTTTCTCAAAACGCCGACGGCGATAACATTTATTCGTCGTTACTGGCGGAGCCATTTTTCTTTTCCCAACTGCGCCGCGTTTTTTCCGGCAGGCTCGTGTCCACCTTCGCGTAGTAAGTTTCCTCGCCGAACAATTTGTTGGCCGCGTGCTCCAGCTCCAATGAAGGCGCGACGTTGAACCGCTCGTTCGTGTCCACGAAAACCGTCCCGCCGCCCGGGCACATGAAACACAGCAGCAGCGGGCATTTGCCCGGATGCGCGGCGGCGAGTTCCTGGATTTTTGCCAGATCCTCCGGCTGCAAATGCGCGGTGTGCAGCCGCAAGTGAACCTGCTTAGTATATTTTTTCGGCGCGTCCGCGAGCGGCATTATTTCCTGCGGAAAAATCTTTGGCTTGTCCTCGCCGGTGCTGACTTCGCCGATGACGAGGATCGCCTTGTTCGCCTCAAGCAGCGGGCGGAATTTGTCGTAGTCGTTCATCACGAGCAGTTGCACCGAGCTTTCCAAATCCTCGAGCGTGACCATTGAATACGGCTTGCCGGATTTTTTGGAAAAGCCGTGCGTGACCGCTGAAATCATCCCGCCGACGCGCGTCAAACTGCGGTTCGGGAGTTCGCCGAGCTTCGCCAGATTGGTCAGCGTGTATTTTTCCAAAATCGGCGCGAACGGCGTGAGCGGATGGCCGGTGACGTAAAATCCCAAAAGCTCTTTTTCGTGCGCGAGCAATTCGTGCTGCGGCCATTCAGGCAGATTGGAAATCGCTTCCGGCATCGGCGGCGCTTTTTCTTCCAGCGCGCCAAAGAGCGAGCTTTGTCCTTTTTGTTTGTCGGACAAAATGCTCGCCGCGCGGGAAAGCGTGCGTTCGATCTGCGCGAACAACGTCGCGCGTGTCTGGCCGAAAGTGTCGCACGCGCCGGTTTTAACAAGAGCTTCGATAGTTTTTCGCGTGAGCGACCGGCCATCCACACGCTCGCACAGTTCGGACAGCGATCTGAAATTTCCATTTTCCTTGCGCGCTTTCAAAATCGCCTCGACGGCGGCTTCGCCGACATTTTTGATCGCCACGAGGCCGAAACGGATGGCTTTGCCTTCACGCGCGGGCGCAAAAAATATTTCGCTCTCGTTCACGTCCGGCTGCAAAACGTCGATGCCGAATTCGCGCGCCTCGGCGATGTATTCGCTCAACTTTTCCGTGTTCGCCATGTCGTTCGTCATCATCGCGCAGAAAAATTCCACGGGATAATTCGCCTTCAGATACGCGGTTTGATACGCGACGATGGCATACGCGGCGGCGTGCGATTTGTTGAAACCATAGCCGGCGAATTTTTCGAGCAAATCGAAAATCTGGTTCGCTTTCGCGGCGGGAATTTTATTGGTCGCGGCGCAGCCTTTGACGAACTTCTCGCGTTGCGCCTGCATTTCCTCGACTTTTTTCTTGCCCATCGCGCGGCGCAGAATGTCCGCTGCGCCGAGCGTGAAGCCGGCGAGGATTTGCGCGGCCTGCATCACCTGCTCCTGATAAATCAAGATGCCGTAAGTCTCTTTTGCGATCGGTTCAAGCAGCGGATGCTCGTATTCGATCTTCACCTCGCCGTGGCGGCGCTTGATGAATTCAGGAATCAGCTCCATCGGGCCGGGACGATAGAGCGCGATGAGCGCGGTGATGTGTTCGATGGAACTGATCTGAAATTTGCGGCACAAATCGCGCATCCCGCCGGATTCCAATTGAAAAATGCCGAGCGTTTCCGCCTTGTTCAGCAAATCATAAGTCTTCGCGTCGTCGAGCGCCAGATGGTCAATGTCAATTTCAATTCCCTGCGTCCGCTTGACCATTTCGCAGGTGTTGCGGATGACGGTCAAAGTTTTCAGCCCGAGAAAATCCATTTTCAACAGGCCGAGATCGCCGACGGGATTCATCGCGTATTGCGTCACGAGCGAACCGCTGTCGTCCAATTTCAGCGGCAGCAAATTCACGAGCGGTTGGTCGCCGATGACGACGCCCGCCGCGTGAACCGAAGCGTTGCGCGTGATGTCTTCGAGGATGAGCGCGGTGTCAATCAGCTCGCGCGTAACGTCTTCGTTTTGATAAGCCTCCTTGAGTTCCGGCGATTGCTTGAGCGCCTTTTCGAGCGTCATTTTCAGATCGAACGGAATCATTTTCGCCAGCCGGTCGCCGTCGCCGTAAGGCAAACCCATCACGCGCGCGACGTCGCGCACGACGCTTTTCGCGCCCATCGTGCCGAACGTGATGATCTGCGCGACGGAATCTTTGCCGTATTTTTCGGAAACGTATTTGATCACGTCCGCGCGGCGGTCGTCGGCAAAATCAATGTCAATATCCGGCGGGTTGACGCGCTCGGGATTCAAGAATCTTTCAAAGAGAAGTCCGTAACGGATCGGGTCAACGTTGGAAATTTCGAGCAGGTAAGTGACGATGGAACCCGCCGCCGAACCGCGCGCGACGCATGCGATACCGTGTTCATGGCCGTAACGGATGAAATCGCCGACGATCAGGAAATAACTCAAGAAGCCGGTTTTCTCAATGACTTTCAGTTCAAGTTGCAAACGGTCGAGAACGGCTTTGAGCGCGGCGTCGGAATTTTCATTTCCGGAAAATGTCGGCAGCAATTTCGGATCGTCAATTTTCTCAACAACGAATTTTTCACCTTCGGCGCGCGCGTGGATGCTGTAACGCTTGTTCAAACCTTCGGCGAGCAGCTTGCGCAGATAGCCTTCGCGCGTGAAATGTTCCGGCGGATGAAAAACCGGGTAATGTAATTTGCCAAACTCGATTTCCAGATTGCACTTCTCCGCGACCTCGAGAGTATTCGTCACGGCTTCCGGTGTTTCGGCGAAGCGCGCTTTCATTTCTTCCGCCGAGCGCAGGAAAAATTGTTCGGGAACGTAACTCGCGCTCATGCGCTTTGGATTGCTCAACAAATCCTGCGTGCCGATGCAGACGAGGCAGTCATGCGCGTGCGAATCGCTTTTGTTGATGTAATGAACGTCGTTCGTCGCGACGAGTTTCAAGCCGAATTCCTTCGACCATTTGATCAAAAAATTGTTGACCTTGGCCTGTTCGGGAATGCCGTGGTTTTGCAGTTCGAGGAAAAAATTTTCCGCGCCGAGCGTCTGCTTGAAAAAATCCACTGCGTCGCGCGCCTTGTCAATCTGGTCTTTGAGAATCCAATCCGGGATTTCGCTCGCGAGACAGCCGGACATCGCGATCAAACCTTCGCTGTGCGCCGCGAGAATTTCTTTGTCAATGCGCGGCTTGTAATAATAACCCTCCAGATGCGCGGCGGTCGTGAGCTTGATGAGATTTTTGTAGCCGGCCTCGTCCTTCGCGAGCAGACCGAGATGATGATAAACATCCCGCGTGCCGCCGCCGCCGCCGGATTTTTTCTCCAGCCGCGAACCGGGCGCGACGTAAACCTCGCAGCCGATGATGGGCTTGATGCCCTTCGCGCGCGCGGCCTGGTAAAACTCGATCGCGCCGTGCATCGCGCCGTGGTCGGTGATGGCGAGCGAGGAAAATTTCAGTTCATGCGCCTTGTCCACGAGCCGGTCGAGACGGCACGCGCCATCGAGCAATGAATACTCGGTGTGCAGATGAAGATGAACAAAGTCCGCGTGCGACATGAAACAACTTTACTTCACTCAATCAGCGTGGCGCAATTTGAGATTGGATAACCGCCCTTTAATTTGAGCCTGAAATCAAATTCAGTTTTTCATCGGATAGTTGGCAAAAGCCAATCTTTTGCCTGTTCTTTTGCGGCGGCAATATCACATTTAGGATTTAATCGAATCACGGCAAAATCGGACGCGCTTGTGCCAATGATTAACTTTGCGTATTTTTCTAACGCCGCAGCAAGTTCAGAACACACTTGCTTTGCGCCGAACATTACGGGATGCAAATCATCAAATTTCTCGCCAAGCTCTGGATACGCCTTTGGAAACACTTTGCTCTTGATTATGAATTTCTGAATCATCAACACGTTAGATTCCAAGCGAACAAAAAACTCTTTTCCTCCAGTATTACAGCAACCGAATACTTCGAGCTTTCCAGACATTTTATTCAAAACGGTTGCAAGCCATTCTGCGCAATTATCAAGAACATTGTTTTCCGAGTCTGAAGTTTTCAACTCCAGCGCCACTTCAAACACAGACGGTTTTTGAGCAATACCGGCGGAAACAATACTTTTTTCTTTGGCCTTTGCGTTATTTTTCCTTTGGCGGCTACGACGATCTTCCAAAAGAGGAAAATCCTTCGATGGAAACCATAACTCGCATGTGGCCGACGGATAAAAAACTCCGTTCAAATTTTTGACTTGTGCAGTTATTGTCCCAATCTTCAATTTCTTAATGTCGTAAATTACCTCCAATTCGTTGAAGTGAGTTTTGGCCAGTTTGGTAGACAAAGCTTCAATGCGCGAAAATTTGGAATGCAATAATTTTCCGCCGGTGGAAATTTTTATTTTCCCAGCAACTGTTTGTCCCGAAACCAGCAACGCTGGCAATTGGATGAGATCAATTGCGACTACTGATTGATTTTGCGTGAGAAATTGAAAATAAAGGTTCACATCGAAAATTATTTTTTGAAAAAATCTTTGATGACTTCCGCCACGCGCTGGATTTGCGCGTCGGTCAGTTCGGGATAAATCGGCAGGCTCAAACATTCGCGCGCGGCTTTTTCGGCCACCGGAAAATCGCCGGGCTTGTGGCCGAGGCTCGCGTAACATTTTTGCAAATGCAGCGGCAGCGGATAATGCAGCGCGCAGCCCACGCCGTTCGCGTCGAGATGCTCCTTCAATTTGTCGCGTTGCGGATGGCGCACGACGTAAAGATGGTAGGCGCTTTCGGCGTAGGCGGCTTCGCGCGGCAATTGCAGCGGCGTGTCCTTCAACAATTCGTGATAGCGATGCGCGACGCGGCGGCGTTCGTCCGTCCATTTTTGCAGATGCGGCAATTTCACGCCGAGCACCGCGCCTTGAATGCCTTCCATGCGATAATTGAAACCAACTTCGTCGTGATAATAACGCACGGTCGAGCCGTGTTCGCGCAATGATTCCGCGCGCGTTTGGCGAATTCCGCGTTGTTCGTGACGAGCGCGCCACCTTCGCCACACGCGCCGAGATTTTTGCCGGGATAAAAACTGAAGCAGGAAATTTCGCCGAACGTGCCGATGATTTTGCCTTTGTATTTCGCCGCGTGCGCCTGCGCGGAGTCCTCGACCAGTGGCAGTTTATGTTTTTTGCAGATCGCGAGAATCGGATCAATGTCGAACGGCTGGCCGTAAAGATGCACGGGCAGGACGGCTTTGGTTTTCGGCGTGATGGCGCGTTCGATCAATTTCGGATCAAGATTCATCGTGCCGTCTTCCACATCCACGTAAACCGGTTTCGCGCCGACGTAAGAAATCGCCCAGCTCGTCGCGACGAACGTGAACGGCGTGGTGATGACTTCGTCGCCCGCGCCGACGCCGAGCAGCATCAGCGCGATATGCAGCGCCGAAGTGCCGCTGTTGAAGGCGACACAATGTTGCGCGCCGCAGAATTTCGCGAAATCCTTTTCAAACTGCACGACGTCCGGGCCGAGGCAGAACGAGCAGTTGTCGAGCGTGCGCGCAATCGCGGCGTCGAGCTCTTTGCGGACACTGCGGATTTGCGCCGGTAAATCGAGGTATGGGATTTTGTCAGCCATTGGAGTTTCAGGCTAATCCTGATACCCGAAAATTAAAAGTTCAATTATCACGTTCAAAGGCGATCGGTTGGAGTTATCAAATCATCTTTTGAATTTCCGCGAACACCCGCTCTGGCGTGATGGCGGCGAGGCAATGTTTCGGCGCTTTCACAAACGCCGACATTGCCGCAAATGCAGGCGCTGCCGGTAAGAAACCGATGTTGCGCGCCGACCGGTGCCCATTGTATTGGCGAACTCGGACCGAACAGCGCCAGTGTCGGCACGCCCAGTCCGGCGGCAAAATGCAGCGGGCCGGTGTCGCCGGAAACAAAAATTTCCGCCCGCGCAAGCACCGCCAGATACAAGCCGAGGTCGGCAATCGGTTCCAAAATCGGCGCGCTCGGAGCCAGCCGTTTGAAATCGGTCAGCAGCGTTTCTTCCCGCGCGCCGACACCGGTGCTGAATACTAATTCGATTCCGGCGGCAGTGGCCATTTGATGCAACGCCGCCCAATGCGTCAACGGCCATTCTTTTTTCGGCTGGCTCGAAGCGATGTGGCAGATGATTTTTCCCGGTGGCACCAATTCTTTCGCCTTCGCCGCCAAGGCCGGATCCGCGCGGATTTCGGTGGCGAGGGATGACGGCGCGATGTTCCACACGGATAGCAGGCTCGCCAGCCGCGCGGATTCATGTAGCTTTTTATTTTCTGGTTCGACTCGCTGTTTATAGCAAAACTGGCGTCCCCAAAAACCGCCAGGTTCCGTCCAGCCGAGGCGCTGCCGCGCGCCGATGAGAAAACTCGCAATGGCACCGCGGTCGTTGCTGGCGAAATCCACCGAGCGGTCGAACCGTTCGCGGCGCAGCGCGCGGATGACCGGCCACGTCTGTTTCAAAGTTGCGCTCCCGCGATGATGCGGCATCGCCCAGACGCGATCGAGCCACGGCAATTGCTGCAAGAGCGGAGCGATTTTCTCCGGCACGAGGACGTGCAGTTCGCTTTGCGGAAAATGTTCGCGCAGCGCGCGCAACGACGGCGTCATCAACACGGCGTCGCCAAAGTATTTGAACTGGATCGCCAGAATTTTTTTAGGCTTCTCCGTCGGCATGACATTTCGGGCGCTGGCTTCAGTTCGAGAACTGAAGTTCATAGAGTTTTTGATAGACGCCGCCGCGCTGGGACAATTCCGCGTGGGTGCCGGTCTCGACGATGCGGCCTTGATCCAGCACCACAATCAGATCGGCGTGCAAAATGGTCGAGAGCCGGTGCGCGATGCAAATTGTCGTGCGACCTTTCATCAATTCGTCGAGCGCGGCCTGGACGGCGCGTTCGGATTCAGTGTCGAGCGCGCTGGTGGCTTCGTCCAAAATCAAGATCGGCGCGTTCTTCAAAACGGCGCGGGCAATGGCGATCCGCTGGCGCTGGCCGCCGGAAAGCGAAACGCCCTTTTCGCCGATGACGGAGTCGAAGCCTTCCGGCTTTTGCATGATGAACTCGTAGGCGTAGGCGTGCTTCGCGGCGGCGACAATTTCATCGTTCGTCGCGCCGAGGCGGCCCAGCTCGATGTTCCGGCGGATGGTGTCGTTGAACAAAATATTTTCCTGCGCGACGACGGCGATCTGGTTCCGCAAGTCGCGCGTCCGCACCTCGCGCAAATCCACGCCGCCGATTTTGACCGCGCCGCGCTCGGGGTCAAAAAAGCGGAGCAGCAGGTTGGCGAGTGTGGTTTTGCCGGAGCCGCTGGCCCCGACGAGCGCGACAAGCTGGCCGGCCTTGACCGTGAGGTTGATGTTGCGCAGCACCGGTTTTTCACCGTAGTTGAAATCAAGGTTTTCGACGACGATGTCGGCGTGATCGGCGTGGAACATTTTGGGCGCGGCGGGTTCGGGCACGGAATTTTTCGTGGCGAGCAGTTGGAAAACGCGCTCGCTGGCGGCGCGCGCCTGATGAATCTGGTTGTGCAGCCGCGTGAACGACTTGATGGGCGGATAAATCATCACGACGCTCAAGATGAAGGTGAAAAAATCCTCCGGCCTTGGCTGCTGGTCTTTCGGCAGGTAAAGCCGGACGTAAAGAAAAACCAGCGCGATGCCCGCGCCGCCGAAAAATTCCATGAGCTGGCTGGGAATTTCGTTGGCGCGGATGACGCGCATCGCCTGGCCGACGTATTTTTGCGTCGTGTTTTTGAACTGGCCGATGACGGTGTCTTCCAGATTGTAGGCTTTGATGACGCGGCTGCCGGTGAACGATTCGTGCATGAGGTTGGTCAGCTCGGCGTTGTATTGCTGCACGGCGCGGGCGGATTTGCGCACTTTGCGCCCGTAGATGATGATCGGCACAAGGCAAACGGGAAAAACGATGACGGACACCAGCGTCAGCTTGGGCTGGATCGCGAGCTGATAGCCGATCAAGGTGGCAATGGTCACGGGGTCTTTGACCATCGAAGCGAAGGAACCGCCGATGATGCTGAAAAGAACCTGGGTGTCGCTGGTGATGCGCGCGATCAAATCGCCGGTGCTGCTGCGGTTGAAAAATCCGAGCGAGAGGTTTTGGAGATGGCCGAATAATTTTGTGCGGATGTCGGCGATGGCGTGGAGCGCGGCCCAATTTGTCAGGTAAATGCTCAAGTAGGCCAGCACGACGCGCAGCAACATCACGGCGGGGATGGCGCTGACCACGAGCACCCAGCCAAGTGACGACACCGGCGCGGAAATTTCCGGCAGCGCGGACGCGAGCCAGTGCGTGAACGGGCGGATCCATTGCGGAGCCTTCTCCAACTGGTCGTGGAAATTGGTCGCGCCGTGGAAAATCAAATCCATGACCACTTTCACCACGGCGAGCAGGATGCCATTGGTCAGGCCGTAACAGACGCCGCAAAGCAGGCCGAGGAAGAAACGTCCCCGGTAAGGCCGGACGAAACGCCACAGGCTGCGGAGAAAATCAATCATTCGCCTTTATTTTGCCGACGGCGGCGCAAAGTGAAAGTTTTGTTTTCAGCGCGAAATCTGGATTTACTTTGTCGGGACAGCCGCCAATGATGTCCGCAGCATTTGCATGATTGTCTTTTTGCACATCCCCAAAACCGCCGGCTCCACGTTTCAGTTCATCCTGGAAAATAATTTCGGCATTTCGGCCTGCCATTCCAACCACGCGAAGAAGGACGTTTTCCGCCGGGACGACTTTGATTTTGCGAAAATGTTTTTCCCATTTATGAAAAGCCTGGCGGGCCACAACCTTGTGGATCCGCTATCGCTGAACATCCCGGACGCGTTTCACGTCACGTTTCTGCGGGAGCCGGTGGCGCGGGTGTTTTCGCATTACCAGGATTCCGTGCTGTCAGGTGGGAACCGGTTGAGCTTCGAGGAAAATTTGCGGCAGAACGAATACCTGAAAAACCTCCACGTCAAGCTCATGGCCGGTGAGCGCAACCTCGACAAAGCCAAACGCTACCTCGAACGCTGCGATTTTGTGGGGCTGACGGAAAAATTCAACCTCTCGCTCCATATGCTCGGAAAACTTTCGCCGTATCCGATGAACTTGAATTACCTGCGCCGCCGCACCGCGCCGCACAACGAAATCCGCAAGCCGCTGACCGACGACCCGCGCATGGTCGAACTCGCGCGCGAACACAACCAGCTCGACCTTGCGCTTTACGATTTTGCGATCAAGGAGATTTTCCCGAAATTTTGCGAACGCACCGGCTTCAAGCCGGACGACCAGGTGGCCTCGTTTGAAAAATACACGAGCGAATGGCAGTGGCGCTACCGGCTCTGCCACTTCTACGGTCTTTCCATTTACCGCCAGTGCGGAAAACTCCGCCGATGTTGAAATATTGCCGGAATTTGTGCGGATAGCGCCTTGAATAAACATTTTCGCCTAGTAGAATTATTGGCGGGAAAAAACCCATGCCAACACCCGTCAGCCTTTACATAATCACATTCAACGAAGCGCAAAATCTTCGCGAAGTGTTGCCGACAGTTTTGTGGGCGGACGAAGTGGTCGTCGTGGACTCGTTCAGCACCGACGACACGGCGGCGGTCTGCGCCCAGTTCGGCGCGCGGCATGTGAACCTCAAATTCGAGGGCTTTGGCAAACTGCGCAACGACGCGCTGGCGCTGCTGAAGCACGACTGGGTCGTTAGCATCGATTCCGACGAACGTAGCACGCCGGAATTCGCCAGCGAAGTCCGCCGCACGCTCACCGCGCCGCAACACGCGGCGTATTTTGTCCCACGCCGCAATACTTTTCTGGGCCGGCCCATCCGGTTTTGCGGCTGGTATCCCGACTACCGTCAGCCGCAGGTCTTCAACCGCCGCCAGTTCCGTTACCGCGAAGATTTGGTGCATGAGCGTTATGAGTGCGACGGCAGCACCGGGTATTTTCAGAATCCCATCTGGCAGCATCCGTTCCCGACGCTGGCCGTGGTGATGGCCAAAAATGAAAAATACACTTCGCTGATGGCGCAACGCTATTTCGCCGCCGGCCGCCGCGCTGGCATCGTGCAACTCGCGCTGCATCCGGTCGGCGGTTTCATCAAAAAATATATTTTCCAGCAAGGCTTTCGCGAAGGCATGCACGGATTTCTCATCGCCGCGCTGCACGCCTACTACACTTTTATCAAATATGCCAAGCTGTGGGAATTGCAGCATCACCCGACTCCGCCTGTTAAAACCGAAAACTATCAGCCGACATCCTTATGACCACACCCGCAAGACCGAAACCAAGAGCCTGGCCACAAATTCACGAAAAAGTTCTGGCCTTGATCGCCGCTTTCGGACCGGCGGCGAATAAAAATGTTTTGGACGTGCCCCTGGGTCCGGGTGCCATGGCGTGGGAACTTCACGACCGAGGCTACGCCGTGACGGGCGCGGACATTGACGTGCAACAGTCAAGCAGTCTGCCGCCGGAAATCATCCGCCAGACGTGTAATCTCAACGAACAACTGCCTTTTCCCGACCACTCCTTCGATCTGGTGACGTCGTTGGAGGGCATCGAACACGTCGAAAATCATTTTCTGATGTTGCGCGAGTTGGGGCGCGTCATTAAGCCCGGGGGACACCTGATCATTTCCACGCCGAACATCTGCAGTCTGGAAGCACGGCTTAATTTTCTCGTGCGCGGCACGTTTTACCGGTTTATTTCCCAAGCGGAAGTGACGCGACGCGGCAGCGGCTTCGATCATCAGAACCTCATCGGATATGTGGAATTGCGGCAGGTGCTGGACTGGGCCGGCTTTCAAGTCGAGCGAGTGGAAAAAGACCGGATCAAATGGCGGCAGGTTGTTTTTCTTTTTCCGCTGTGGCTCGCGATGAAAATTTTTCTGCAACTTCAATCCACCAAGCGGAAGGCCAAGTATCTCTTGCCGGAAACTTCCGCCAATAACGTGCTGCTGGGCGGAAACACCATCATCATCCAGGCGCGAAAATTATGAACGTCTGACAACGATTGGTTTTGGCCGCCGTGGACATTTCAATCATCATCCCCACCCGCAACACCTCGGCGCTGACCGCCGAAACTGTGCGCTCCGTGCTCGGCGGCAACCGCTCAGTGGCCGTGGAAATCATCGTCGTGGACAACGGCTCGACTGACGAGACAGCGAGCGTTTTGCCGCGCGAATTTCCGCAAATCAAATTGCTGCGCCCCGGCCAGAACCTCGGCTTCGCCCACGCGTGCAACTCGGCCGCCCGCGAAGCCGCCGGCGAATTTCTGCTCCTGCTCAATTCCGACGCCCGCCCGGAACCGGACGCCTTGTTCCTGGCCGTCCAGTGGTTGCGCGCCCATTCCGATTGCGCCGTGGCCG